>CAVSKV010000004.1:0-1783675 GCA_963728785.1 uncultured Gemmatimonadaceae bacterium | reverse complement strand
CCCGATAGCGTAAGATGAAACGTCGCACGCACTTTCGCGGGCGGCGTTTTTTCGTTGGGGCCACGCGATACCCGTTTCGGTACCCGTTTCTCCGGGCCTAGACCGCCGCCCCCCGGTGCTCCGAGACCTTTCGCGGCTCACTCATCACCCGCAGGATCGTCTCGCGGTCCGGCTGCTGGTACACCTTGAGGAGTGTGTCGACATCACTCCAACCCCCAGCCGCGGCGACGTCCCGGAGCGGCAAGGCCTTGCGCTCCGTCGCCCATTTCCGGCGGTACGCGTGCCAGAGGCTGCCGTCGAGCTTGGGCAACTTCGCCCACTGCTCCGCCACCACGAGCCACTTGTCGAAGAGGTGGCGATCCATGGCGCATTCGCCATCCGTCTCGCTCGCAAACACCCATCCACCCACCGCCCCCAAGCGCCGCTGAAAGCTCCGGAGTTCGTCCGCCAGCGCCTGCGGAATGGGAATGCACCATTCCTTTCCCTTCTTGTCCGCCTCGGCGCGCCACCGCAAAGACGGCGCACCAAAGTCCACATCCTCCCACCGGAGCTGCCGAATCGACCCCAGGCGACGGCCGGTCGCTTCGGCTAAGACCAGAGCCAATTCCAGCTTCACCCAGCGTACGCGCTCTGCCTCCGTAGGTGCCTCCGCTGCCAGCTTCTGCATGGCGATCCGAGTCTCACTGAATCGCTCCACGCTGGCGATCGGCTGCTTCGGATTCTTCTCGCGCGGCACGCGCATGCCCATGAGCGGGTCGAACGCGAGCAACCGCGCTCCCGTCGCCGTCCGCACCGTCATGCCCCATCGAATCATCGCCTTGAGCACGACCAGGTCGG
Organism: uncultured Gemmatimonadaceae bacterium; assembly: GCA_963728785.1. Classification (GTDB taxonomy): domain Bacteria; phylum Gemmatimonadota; class Gemmatimonadetes; order Gemmatimonadales; family Gemmatimonadaceae; genus JAGWRI01. The sequence goes on along the minus strand of CAVSKV010000004.1, from coordinate 1,782,838 downwards.
CCGCCGCCGAGCGGGGCCGCACCGGGGGCGTCACCTTGCCCGGCGCGTACTTGATGCCGCCGGCCAAACGGGCCCGCGCGTACTGCTCCGCATCGTTCAACGTGAGCGATGCAACTTCACACGCGTCCCCGAAATGAGCGCGCAGGACTTTCGCACGGGTCGTCGCGTCCTGCTGCGTCGTCACGCAATTATCCAGATACGTTGCGGCTTCCGTGGTATACCGCGCCCACAGCAGCCCAAGAGTGATGGGCGTCGCCGCGCCTGGGCCGTCCCCGCGGAGGAGTTCGGCCAAGAGCGAACGCCCCAAACGCTCCGCGGCGACCCGGTCGGTCGTATGCAGACATCGGCGACTCTTGCCGTGCCCGGGCACCCACACATCGCGGAAAAACTTCCCTCCCTTTCGTTTTTGAAACAGCCGAATCCGCGTGCCTCGTTCCCCGAGGCGACGTAGCCAACAGCCACTGACCTGGTGCCACTCATGTCGCCGCAGCGGTGGGGCCATGCGATCTCCCTTACCGTCGGCTCCCGAGGGACCGGGCGTCGGTGACCGGATCATACGCTGGGACCTTGGGACCATCAAGTTTGCGGGGCCGGATGGGCAGGTCCGTTCGGCGTATCATCGGCTTGCCGCGGCGCCCCGCGTTAGGAATCCTCCCTTCGCGGACGAGGCGGGCGAGGTGGTCGGCAGAGTACCCGCTCTCTCGGGCAGCCTCGCTGAGACTGAGGATGTCTAGGGCCCGTGCCCGCACGATCGAGCGCAGATCCTCGATGACCTCAGCTGCAATCGTCGCGCCGTCCACGACAGCGTGCAGCCGTGCCCATTCGAGCCGGCGCGCCTCCCACCGAGCGACCACTTCGTCGGTCGACATCATGGGGACCGATCCCGAGAGGCCAGTTTGGCGGCTGGGACGCTTACGCCAGTCTTGCTCCTACGGGCGGGGGAGTGGGTGAAGCCCGCGTTCTGCATCATCTTCACCGACGCATCGAGCGCGTTGGTCCGGCCATACGGCAAGTACGATTCACGAAGTACGTGAAGTACTTGGTCTAGCATCTCTCGCCCCTCCGTTCGCCACTCCCAATCCGTATAGCTGGCGAAAGGCGCACGCGCGGTACGGGAGACAGAACCATGGACTTCACGGACTACGTGGACCGCGCCGTCGCGAATCATCGTGCCTCCTCGACCAATGACTTGGCTGCGATGAGGCGGTCGCGCGCGGTCAAGTCGGTGCGCGCATAAACCGTTTGGCGCTTCTGGGCGATCTTCCAGCGCCCGTCGCTCGCGTCAGGGTTTGGTACGCGAGCGTAGCCCGCCGATTCCATTCGGTGCGGTACCTGGCGCGAGTTCCTCCGATCTTGGAGCCATTCTCGAAAGCTCGGACTGCTCTGTGCTGCAATGGTTGCGCGCGTTATCGCCGGGGGGTTGCCGACAGCGTCGAGGGCGTCCGCGAGTTCGGCGTCCTCCGGGGCGCGGTTCGTGTCCACGATGTCATGGAACGCTGGGGTCTTGGGCGGGGGCGCTTTCGGGTCGAACCCTGAGATGTCACGCTCGGCAAGGTAAGCTGCTACATGCCCGCATCGCGTCTCCGTGTACCACGCGTAGAGGGTCTGCCAGTAGGTCGAGGGGAAGGCTGTGGCAGCGAGATCAGACCACGCGACGTAGTGTCGCCGGTCATCGGGTGGAAGATAGATCCCATCCGTCTTATGATTTGTGGTGATGACGACACCGCAGACATTCTGGACCGCGTACTCGCGAATGTTCTTTTCGTCACAGAGGAGCACGTCGGGAGGCGACGCCGTGTACAGCTTCAGGTGCTCGTAGAACGCGAATCGGTCGAGGTCGCCGAGGTCGCGCGCCTCGGATATGCGAAGGATGACGGACTTTGTGAAACCGTTGAACCGGCCCAACAAATGTGCCGACGTGATCTCGACAAAGTTCCATGGACCGATCGCGTGCTTCACCGGCTCTAGAAGCGTGTCCTTCCCAATCCCCTGGGCCCCGCCAAGCACGAGGGCGTGATTGATTTTCTCGCCGGGCCGCTGGACTCGGTGCGCCAGGATGTCAAGGATGTGTTCGGCGGAGTCCGGATAGACCCGATGGACATGCTCAAGCCACGGTCCCGCACTACCGGCGTCACCAGGCAAGACCAGCGGCGGACGGTAGCGATTGAAGCATCTGCAACCGAGCCGCTCAATCCAGCCACCGTCGGCGATGAGGCGGTCCTCGAGCAGCTCTGGCTCTCCGGGTGCCCATGTCATCTGTTCAACAGACCGATTCGCGTCGAGCCAGGCACTCGCCTTGACGTCGCCCAGAATCCCGATCCGTCCGTTCACACTTGAAGCCGGCCACAGGTCACCCGTAGGGATGAACAGGTAGCTGTGCATCGGCATGTACGCGTAGAAGTCATCAAGCGTCACGCCCTCAGGGAGCTCCTCCTGCTTTGTCGTCGCTTGCGGTGCCTCGCGGGCGCGCGTTGAGGTCGACGGGACCGTGTGTCTTGCGCCACTTGCCGTTCCCGTGCGATGGTTCCCGTCGAAAAGATCTTGCTGGGACGTCTCGACGAGGCGCTGGTACTCCATGCGTTGGTCGAATCCCGACGTATTCATGGCGCTGCCCCTCGCCGCTTCCTCTTCGCAGCCGCGGCGTTTACGATGATCTGAGCTGCATCGCGATGGGCGGCCCGCGCGCCGCGTGGACAACCAGCGGCCTCAAGGTCGAGCGCTTCGGCTTCTCGGCACGCAGCCATATACAGCGTGTCGAACCGGTTCGTCCCCCGAAGCCCCGCGGCCAACTCGCGCCACCAGATGCTCAGGGCAGTTGGGGGCCTCTGAGGAGTCATCGTGGCGCCGCGCCGCTCGGTGCGGCCACCGCTGGTGAAGCGCTCGTTGCACGCTGGGAAAGCCCCAACGTACCTCGAAAGGATTCAACCGCTGCCCGGCTCGCGTACCAGCGGCCGGCGCTGGGTGATCGTGTTGCGTCGAATGCACCTCGAATAACGCCGCGTTGCACAAGCCGAATCAATTGTTCTCGAGTCAGCCCGCTCGCCGCTGCCAGTTCGGTCACCGGAGCGAGATCATTCGCCGTGTCCATAGCCCATGCCTTGAAGGGGTAAAGACGTATACAAACAGGGTTGCCTATTGCCAACCAGTGCATAAGTTGCACTTATGCCTAAAGATCACACCACCCGCGCGGCACGCTGGAAGAGGCAAGAAGCCGTGGAAGCCCGGCTCGGACCGCTGGTGGCATTGGGTGTACCCAAGGTGCAGGCGGCGGTTAGGAGCAGGACTGGTCATTTCAATGGGATTTCGAGGCGCACAGGAATCGCACGCTCGACGCTTCAACGCTGGGCTGCCGGCCGCGCCGTGAAGGCGCACAAGAGAACCATCGAGAAGCTTGAGACCTACCTCGGTCTACCGCTGGGGGTGCTGACGACGACCGACGAGGCCATCGCACCGGGGGAATTGGCCGCGTGGGTACGGGCCACGGCGCTTGGCGGACGCTTGGAGACGGCGCTACGTCGATCCGGCCACCCGGTGGAGGAGGGTCGACTCAAATACTCCCTGACGCAGCTCTTCTCGTACGACGCGTGGTTTCACGCTCTTTACCGCGGAACGCGGCTTGATTACACGCCGGACGGCCGAAGGACAGGCCGACAGGTGGCGGATGCGCGCCTCCCGACCGGGAAACGACTGGCTCGTCTGAACCAACGTCGCTATCGATTCGCCGATGCACTCGCGACCGTTTTCGACGTGTTGATCGATCCACTAGAACACGACTCCGTGTCCCCGGACATACACTACAAACGGGCCGCGTCGATTGGGTCCGGGCTCGCCGCCCTGTTGGACGAAGCGAGAGTAATGGCCCGCCTGGACGTCCCCGCTGGTGGGCTCTCCGGCGGGCGCGACGTGGGCCACCGCGGGGCCCGCTTGAAAAGAGGCAGGCGGCACCGCCGCGGACACCGAACCGAAGTGGCTTTGAACTAACTGCGATCCGGGCGCCCACGGAAGGCAGTGCACGGAGGCACGGTCGGTTGCCGCCGTCGGTCGCGCCGATAGTGCCGCACATACGTACATACAGATACAGCGGTCCACGTGGTTCCCCGTGGCGATCTCGTCTTCGCATTGCGCGCGAGGGTTCAGTGTTCTACAATTCAACGCGGAATCCGCGGAGGTGCCGCTATGACCGTCCCGAACCGGATCGTCGCGCACGGAGAGGTGGCACCGGACACGCTGGTGCCGCACCCGCAGAACTTCCGTCGCCATCCCGACGAGCAGGTCGACGCGCTGCGGGGTTCGATCAGAGAACTTGGCTGGGTCAAGACGGTCCTCGTAAACCGCACGACCGGCCACGTCATCGATGGCCACGCGCGGATTGAGGAAGCGCGGAGCCAGAACTTGCCGACGATCCCGGTGACGTATGTGGAGCTCACTGAGGCGGAAGAGCGGCTCGCCCTCGCCGTTCTCGACCCGATCAGTGAAATGGCGTTCCGCGATGAGGAGGCGATCCGCGCCCTGCTCGCGAGCGTGGAGACAGAAGACGCGGCGCTCACCGCACTCCTCGAGCACCTGGGCAAGGCGGCCATCACGCCGATGGGCCTGCTGCCCGGCATCGACCCCGATGAGGCGCCGCCCCTTCCGGCTGAGCCCACCACGCAGCCCGGCGATCTCTTGCTCTTGGGCGATCATCGGCTTTTGTGTGGTGACGCGACCAGCGCAGCCGCGTGGCAGACCTTAATGGACGGCCGCGCAGCGGAGGTGGTCTGGACCGACCCGCCTTACGGCGTTGGGTACGTGGGTAAGACCGCGGACGAGTTGACGATCGCAAACGACACCGTCGACGGCCTCGATGCGCTGCTCGTCGCGGCCTTCTCCCACGCGCGCGAGCATACGACGGCGGGCACGCCGTTCTATATCGCCGCGCCGGCGGGCCCCGCGGGGAGCCTCTTCCGATCCGCCATCGGCCGGGGCGGCCTCCGCTTCCACCAAGCGCTCGTCTGGGTCAAGGACACCATGGTGCTCGGCCATAGCGATTATCACTACCGGCATGAGGATTTGCTGTACGGGTGGATGCCGGGCGAGGGTCGGCCCGGGCGCGGGGCGCACCCAGGAAGCCGCTGGCAGGGTGATCATTCCCAGACCACCGTGCTGGAGTTCGAGCGACCGAAGCGGAGCGAGGAGCATCCGACGATGAAGCCCGTCGCCCTCGTTGCGTACTGCCTCCGGAACAGCAGCCGCTTGGGGCAGATCGTGCTGGACCCGTTCGCCGGGAGTGGATCGACCATCATCGCCGCTGAGCAAGAACGCCGGCGATGTTGTGCGATGGAGCTCGACCCGAAGTACTGCGACGTCATCGCCGCCCGGTGGGAGCAGGCGACCGGCCGAGTGACCGAACGCATAAGAGGGGGACAGGATGGGTAACCTCGCGATCCAGGAAGCGCGGCCGGACAGCGCCGCGGCCGAAGTCCATACGGCTCAGGCGTTGGAGCTGCGCATTGCGGGCGGGAGCTACCGAGTGATCGCCCGCGAGCTCCGCGTGTCCGTGAACACCGCGCACCGGTACGTGGTCCACGCGCTCGGGGACGTCCGGCAGCTCACCGCGGAGCGGGCGCACGCGCTCCGGGTCCTCGACAGCGAGCGACTGGATTCGCTGCTCCTGCAGCTCTGGCCCAAACGCAGCAATCCGCGCGTGGTGGACTCGATTCTTCGCATCCTTGAGCGCCGCGCCAAGCTCTGGGGCCTCGACGCGCCCACGCGGATGCAGTGGCACGGCCCGAGCGCCGGGTCGTCCAGCGGGGGGCGGACCGCGTTTGATCTCTCGCGGATGCCCACGGAGCTCCTCGAACGGCTCGAAGCGATCCAAATCGAGCTCACGCCCTACCGGGTGGCCGTCGCCGACGAATCCGCCCCGGACGTCGAGGGGCCGTAAGGGCGGAGCCCGCCGAGGGCCGCGACAGGGGGCCCGTGTGCCGTTCCGATCCGGGCGGAGGCCCGTCCCTTGGGGCGGCCCCAGCGCGGGCCACACGGGGCATCGTCGGCCCATTCGGGCGGGGTTGGGCGCCGCATGTGCCAGGGCTGACAGGGGCGATCAGCGTACGCGCATGGCCGGCGGATGAGTCCGAGCGGCGCCCCGGCTGCTGACAATATGCTGACAAGGCCGGCAAATACGGCGGGCAGATCCGCGGCAATCGGCCGAATCTCCCAGTGGAGTCGGGCTGGAGGCGCGCCTGAACTCGTCTGATGCGGACTCAGCTTCGTACCGGCGTCAGGGGGGTGGTATTCGAAGGGGTCCTCCCCGGTGAACGCGCTGACAGGATAAGGGGTAGAGCAGTCTTGCGCTTCCTCCCCCGGTACTCCGGCACGCAAACATCACAAATATTGCAGCGCGCCAAACGCGCAGTGGGCAGCGGGGACCGGCGTCGCGTGCGTAGGCTGGCGACTCGGCGCGGCATATGGCATTGTAAAAATCCGACAGGTCGATATCGCATCGGCGGCACACCATGATGAGGTGCAGAGATGCTTGATGGCTTTCTATTCTTCGGGATACTTGCATCGGTATTCGGCGCCGCCGCCTATGGCCTAACGATGCGCGACCTCGTCCGCCGAGGACGATTGCATCGGCGGGCCGAGGAGCTGCAGCGGCAAGGCGACGCGCGAGCGCTTCCGGAAGGCCGAGTGCCGTGTCCCGAGTGCGCTGAAGCGATTCTCCCGGCTGCGCGGCGTTGCCCGTTCTGCCGATCGGTCGTAAAGATCTAGATACAAAGCAGCAACCAAGAGGCCAATGTCCCTCCGGCTCGTTCTTGTCATTCTATTGACCCTCCTTGGCGCCGCATATGTGCTAATGGCCAGCGCCCGTCTGGCGACCCGGCCCTGCACATGTCATTGTAGAATTAGAAACGTCGCAGTCTAATCAGCAGTGGGCGGACGCACACTCACGGGGAGGGCGAATGACGCGAGGCAAGATCGCCGTGTGGCTCTACTCGGTCGCCAGCGTCCTTTGCTTCATCAACGCGGTGATACCCGCGTTCGAAGGCGGCAAGCTGGACATCGTCCTGCTAGCATGCGGCGTCGTGTTCCTCATTCTTGCCGCCACTATGGGACGCAAGACTCCGCCGAGCTAATGTAGCGGTGCAGCGGACGGGCAATTTGAGGATCGCTCGCCCCGCTCGCCGGCCGCAGTTATGGTGGGACGTTGCAGCAGAGCGCTGGGGCGGAAGCCCGGCGATCGAGCCTTACGAGATTGAGATGATCGACACGGTACCGAAGCCCGACGCGAATCTGGCAGAGTTCCTTACCTCGCGCGCGAGACATGCCTCCGACAAACGGCTCGCAGCCAATGGCATGGCAGGACTGGTGGCCGCGACGGCGGCCGCAGTCTGGGGCGGACCTGCATGGTACGTGTTCTGCTCCTTCGCCACTTGCTTTCTTGCGTACGGCGTTTGGGGGATAGTTGATCGAGAGCTCGGGGAGTGCTCCGCCGGCAAGCGATCAGCGCTCCTCACGCTCCGCCTCGTTCGTGCGCTTGCCGCCGTGCTCGGGTTCACCGCGGCCGTGTTCACCATGTTCGCGGCGCTCGGCGTCGCGCTCGGAACGATCATAAGTTGATGCGCTGTAACAACGCGCCGCCGGGCGCGGGCCGGCCGGGCCGAGTCGGGGAGATCGGTGTTCCCAGTTAGTCGGGGGGCGAAGCCGGCTCCGCCTGCTGAGAATGCGCTGACACGGGCCAGAGCCTGCCGGTTGGTGCAGCCGTGCAGTGGCCGGTTTCCGCTGCGACAGGGCCACGAAGGTTGCGGCTGGATTCCTCTGATAGGCAGTCAGCGCGGTACTGCCGCCAGGGTGCAGTATTCGCAAGGGTCCTCCCCGGTGAACGCGATTAGAGGTTAAGGGATAGGGCCGCCTTGCGCTTCCTCCCCCCGGTCCCTCCACGAGCCAACATCACAACTCTGGTGGCGCGGCGAGATCGCATCGACGCGACTGGGCTGGCATTGCTTGCGTACGCTGGCGACCCGGCGCAGCAGATGCCATTGTAGAAGTGGGAACCCGCCGCAGCCTGATCGGCGATGGCGCGAGCCCGAGAACCAAGAGGATCGCATATGAGCGTGCTCAACTCCGAGATGAAACGCGTGGTCGAGCGTCAGAGACTTGGCTTCGTTGCGACCGTCTGCCCAGACGGAACGCCGAACCTCTCCCCGAAGGGCACGACCGCCGTCTGGGATGACGATCATCTTGTCTTCGCCGATATCCACTCTCCTGGCTCCATCTCCAACCTTCGGCACAATCCCGCCGTCGAGATCAACGTCGTCGATCCCCTTCTTCGCAAAGGGTACCGGTTCAAGGGCATCGCCCGTGTCCTCGGTGACGGCGCGCTCTTCGACGAGATCCTCGTGTTTTTTCGGAAGCGAGGGTCGTCCAGTCCCATCAAACACATCGTCGTCGTCCAAGTCGAGCGAGCACTGCCCCTCGTCTCGCCCGCCTACGACTCCGGTGCGACCGAAGAGGAGGTTCGCGGTCGCTGGGAAGACTACTGGCGCTTGATCGAGCAGGGCGACTCCACGCTGTCCGCGGATGCGTAATGTCGCCGAGGTCGCCGTCTAATCGGCGTTAGCCGGACCACGATACGAAGGGGCAACTTCATGGACTGGTAACGCGGACTTCATCGCGAGCTAATCCGAGGCAACTAGCCTCAAGGCCATGTGGACGCGTCACGTCGTACGCAACTGTTGTCGGGTTGTTGGGATTCTCGCCGTGGGCGTGGTAGTCGAGACGCCAAGTGCAGTCGCCCAGCGGCCGGGACTTCCGGATGGCGTCTATACCTACGAGCAGGTCCAGCGACCGGCGCGGATGCTTCCTGGCATGCGACCTCCCGCGTTTCCGGCTATGCTCCGCGCCGCCCACGTTGCAGGGGAAGTCGTCGTGGGGTTCGTCGTGGACACTTCGGGCCGCGTAGAGCCTGCCCCGTTCCATGTATATCGGTCGACGCACGAGTTGTTTACGCAGGCAGTTCGGGAGTGTTTACCGCGACTGCGCTTCGTACTCGCAGTGGGAGACGGCCGGCGGGTTCGGCAGTTGGTCATCGGGGAGTTCGACTTTCCCTTGGACACGGCCGGCGGCAAATGAAGACTCGGAGCAAAAATGGGCGATCGTGGCAACCCACCGGCTGGCCAGAAGATCTGCCTGGCCTGGCCCTCCGGCCTGATCGGCGATCACGGGCGGATTGCTTAGGACTGCGCAAGCTTACGGAGGAGGCCGGCTCGCTGCGCTCGCTGGCCTCCAATCGGATAGAGTCGCTGCAGCCGGACTGTCAGATGCACAATCCTATCAATTTCCGGCAGCGGGAGGGCGGAGGACTTGTGGCGAAATCAATGAATCGGCGCTGTCCGTTTTGTGGAAATCACGGCACTATTACCGAGGGTCGGTTCATCGCAATGGTCGCAGCCTAGTGGGCCGACTCTCCAGCCTGATACTGAATCAGCGAGGGGGAAGCTCCTCGGCGCTAAATAAGACCCGTGGAACCAGGTGACAGCTTATGAGCGACAATCGTGATGATTCCGACGCGGAACGCGCCTGGTTCCTTACAGTCTATGAGCTCGCCGTCGCGGACACACGATGGGCAAAGGAACAGAGTTGGCGTGTGGTCCAATGGTTGTTCGCATTGTTTGGGGCCGTTCTAACCTTGTATAGGTATCCGTTCGCTCGCGCCGAGCCTTGGTCTTTCGCCGTGATCGTTCTCACTTTAGGGGCTGTATCGGCATTCTATCTATGGCAGCTCCACGCGTTTGCCGCGAGCGCGCGCGTGAAGTCGTCCAAGATTGACCAATCTATGCCCTCGGGTGTGCGCAAGATTCTTGGCGAGCGTGGTCGCGATCCGAGTCATACGACCTTGCTCGTGGTGCAGCTTGCTGCGCTCGTACTATCATGTGTCCTTACCATCAAAGGATTGTGGTGGATCCATGCGGGCCGGCCCTGAGGAGTAGTCGCTGGTTACTATATGACGATGCGCGGTTGCTCCGAATGCGGGGGGCGCTATACGGCATCTGCTTCAAATGCCAGGAGGAGGAGTGCAATGCGGTTGGTCTCGTACGCGGCAGTAAGCCTGGCGCTCACGGCATCTTGCGCCACGCAAAGGACCTTCGCGCCGCCAGGCCCGGTCGTTCAGCCGCGTCAGGGGATGCTCTCGGCGACAACGCTGAGAATTGCGATTTACGATGCCCGGCCTGACACTAGCGAGTTTTCGGCGATATCAGATACTCTCGCGGAGGCATTCCGAATGGCCTACCCGTCCGCGCACGTCGTTACCGTGCCGCCAGATAGCGTGTATGCCGACGCGACTCCAGGGGCTGTGACTGTTCGCGTGGCACTCGCGGCTTACGTTGCTGACTTCGGCCGGAAAATCAGTCCAGCCATCGGCAGCGTTGGCGGCACCTTTGTTATTGGCGTGATTCCTGAAGGAGTATGGAACGGATTGGCCGGCTTTGTGGTGACCGTCATCGACCGGCGAGCGGCGACGGCGTCAAGCAAGACCGCAAGCATCAGTAAGCTCGTCTCGAAATCAAACACATTCGGCTACAAGACGGCTCGTGAAGCGTTAGAAGAGTCGTTCCGCCAGACGGTTGCTGATGTACTCCTATTCGTAGATGCAAGTGTTGCGCGCTAAGACTCATGGTGTGAGTAGTCCTGAGTTCGGTGCACACCATCCGAACGTACGTCCGGGGCCTGAACATATCAGGTGCCTACACGACGGCGCCGCTATGACCGCGAGTTCCGTGCGTGACCGGCCGTCGCGAGCCGAAACAAGGTTGGCCAATGGTACCGCCGGGCGATCTGCTGGTCCCGGCGGAGCCGTTTGCAAAGGGACACCGAGAGGCCCGTCGCCTTTGCGATGACCGGTGCCGAGTATGTAACCGACTCAGGCGCGATGCGACCTGGCGGGGGCCTTAGGTGTGCGTTGACCTGGCCGCGTGCTCGACCGCGTCCTCCCGGCGGGTGCCGAGGAAGCCGTTCGCCGCTGACAATGCGCTGACATGGGGCAATTATAGTCCACCCAATCGATCAAACAGTGACGCTTTTCCCTATAGAACCTCGACAACTGCACCAGCCGGACTCATCTGATGGCGCATCAGCGGAGAGGTGGCCGTAACGGCAACCAGTCCGGACCATTCACCGCATACGGCCATTCAATGGGCGGGATCTCGGGCCAGCCTTTGCACGTGGAGCAACGGTGGATCAGTTGCTGCAAGATGTTCGGCACCGTCTTCGCGGGACGGCCGCGCGCCCGCTTCCAGCCCGCCACGGCCGGCGTCGGTTCGGCGTCCAAGCATACCCCCACCAATGCCCCTACCGCGTGCTCCGGGGGTACGATTAGCCGGCCAAACCGGCGACGACTGGGGGGCTAGCGATGCCAGTCGCGCGTTGAGATATTAGGGGCTCCATATGACGGGCGAGGCCCTCGAGCTATGGCATTCGTCACGTATGACTCCAATCGCCTCACGGATTACATCTGGGCGATCCACGTCGGAACCGTTCCGCGTTGGAACGATGGCGGCCCTGTCCCCGCGCAACTGGATTCGATTCGAGCGATCGCACGGCGCATAATGCTGGAAGTGGGGGACCGGGTTCTGCGGAGATTCACCCCCGACGAGATCGCCCTTGTCCGCGGAGCCGGAGAGGAGCTCAATAATTGCGGCAGGACCGGGTTCGGTTGCGACCTGCTCGCGATTGCCATGAAAATGGAATCCACAGATCCGCGTCGGCGGTAGGGGTGTCGCACGGGGTATCGAGCATGGGTGAACCGTGGCGGGTCGTGGCTAACCGCCAGCGCCGTGGCCACGGGGCTAACGGAGTGATATCTCCGCGCGATCAAGAACGGGCCGAAGCGCCCTGCTGCTGAGGCAAGGCGGCGTATGGAGCGAGCCCCGCCAGGTGGCGAGCGCAGTGCCCACGAAACCCCGGACAACTCAGTCGGGCGCTCCCCGTAGGGCGAGAGCCGGTGGCGCCGGTTACGTACCGGGGAAGCCGGGCACCTTGCCGTAGATCATATGGGAGCACACGTGATGTTGCGGGGTGTTGCCTGGACGCGTCTGTTTCGGCACCCTCACTGTCACCCTTGACCAGCAAGACTCCTTCGATCCCGCCGCTGACGCCGCCAGACGCCAGCAGCGCAGCCCACGGCACCGCCGCGCCGCTCGGCGCGTCGGGCCCGTACGCCCCACCGCGCTTGCACGTGTATGGCGACCTCGCCCAGATCACGGCCGCCGCCGGGTCTAAGGGCAAGAGGGACCACTCGGGAAACAAGAAGACCGGCTTCTAGGCCGGTCCTCGGTGGCGCCACGATCGGCCCCAAGAAAGGAACGCCCTGCGCTCGATTGGCGTGGGGCGTTCGGATTTATACGACTTCACTCCAGAGTCAGCGGTCGGGATTGAACCGACGACCGCACACGTGATTCCTCGTGTTGCAATCTCCGCTTCGTGAGCCACGTGGGACCTACGCGAGCCAATCAACGCGTCTCAGGAAATGGGGGACACCGCGCCGCGTACAAGACGCTGCGCCATGCGATCCGAGAAGAACGAGTCGCGCGGTGGCGAGAGATGGCGGGAGATGCTGGGCTGGCATTCGCGCAGTGCGCGGCCGGCCGAATGGTCGATTGGTTGAAACGGCGGGTCAGAAGGTGGGAGTCGCCCATTCGTGTCTGGAGCGATGCACGTCCAATCGGAGGAGCGACATGTTCAAGAGCAACGCCGTGCGAAGCTGCGTCGAACTCCACGAGATCGAGATGCGGCGGTTCCATGACACGTGGCTTGCCTTTCGTGCTTCCGGCACGCCACTGCCGGCGACCGACGATGCTACCTACCAGTCGAACGAGCACATCGCGGGACACGTGCTGCGTTCGTCCCGTAACTACCTGACCTGGATCGGCGAATGCGTGAAGCGACCGGTCATCGACCTCGATCCAGAAACGCACCCGGTGGCGATCGCAGGCCGAAGCGCTGCCTTCATGGAAGAGGTCCTCGCCGGCTGGCGCCGCCATCTCGCGTTGCTCGAAGATCGCGAACTCGCTCCGGTCACGTACAAGTCCCGCTGGGGCGAGGACTACAACATCGAGCAGATGCTGGAGCACGCGGTTGTGCATCCGATGCGGCACCGCATCCAGCTGGAGCGGCTGGAGGCTGGCGGCGCGGGCCGGGATCAGGAGTGAGCTGGAGGCGGCTGGGTGGTCGCCGCGACCAGCCAGAGCGTTCCTGGCCCCGGGTTTTCCGGAGACTGTTTTAGTTGAGTGCGCCGGCCGTTTCGGTGGCCCGAGTCCGGTGATAGTGTGCTTCGTACTCCGCGGGTGGCAAGTAGCCCAGCGGTTCCATCAAGCGCTGACTGTTGTACCACGCCACCCATTCGAGCGTGGCATACTCGACATCCTCGAGCCCCCGCCACGGGCCGAGATGGTAGATCACTCCGCCCGCAACGCTTCCATCGGATCTACGCGGGCGGCACGGCGCGCCGGAATCCACGCCGCGACCGCGGCGATTGCTGCCAGCCCGAGCCCCACGATCCCAAACGTAAGCGGGTCGCTCGGCGTCACTTCGTACAAGAGGCTCGACATTGTGCGGGTGAGAGCGAGAGCGCCGACGATTCCGGCGCCGAGTCCGAGCCCCACGGGTACCGCCACGCGCAGCAGCGATTCTCCCACGACCGCGCGTCCGGTCGCACCGAGCGCCACCCGAATGCCGATCTCGCGCGTGCGCTGGCTCACCGTGTACGCCACGACGCCGTGGATGCCGACGATCGCCAGCAGCAGGGCCACCGCCGCGAATACGCCAAGGAGCAGCGTGGAGAACCGCGGCTCGGCGATCGACGATGCCGTCACCCGATCCATCGATCGCACGTAGAACATCGCCAGGTCGGGATCGAGGCGCGTGAGTTCGGCGCGCGCGGGCGACGCGAGCCGTAGCGGCGACTGGCCGTTCTTCGTGCGCGCCACGATCTCCATCTCGCTTACGGGAAACTGCGCGTGCGCCACGTAGACGGTCGGTCTCGGCGCGGTGCCGAGGGTGTTGTCGTGCACGTCTCCCACCACGCCCACCACTTCACCTCCCGCGCGCCCGAGCCCCAATCCAAACGAGGTCCCGAGCGTGACCGTGCGTCCGACGGGATCCGCGCCCTTCCACAAGAGCTTCGCAGCCGCTTCGTTCACGAGCGCCACGTTGGGGTGCCCCACGCGATCGGCGTCCGTGAAATCGCGGCCCTTCAGCAGCGGAATGCCGAACGTGTGCATCAGCCCTGGCGTGACGACCCGAATCTGTGTCGACGGCCCACCGGGATTGGGCTCCAGGAGCCCGTCGAGGCCGTACACGCTGATGCTGTATGAGTATCCGTCGAGCGGCAGCCCGGATATGCCCGCCGCACTTCCCACCTCCGGCAGCGCCTGGAGCTGGCGGAGCAGGTGTTCATAGAACCCCGCCACTCGTTCCGGCGTTGGGTATCGCGCATCCGGGAGCGCCAGATCGAACGTCAGCGACCCCGACGGATCGAATCCGGCGCTGATGTTCTGCAGGCGCGAGAAGCTGCGGATGAGGAGCCCAGCTCCGGACAATAGAACCACCGCCAACGCCAGTTCGGCCCCGATCAACGTGCTGCGCGCGCGCCACCCCGCGCGGCTGACCGTGCCCGCGCGTCCAGCCGACCGCAGCGTACCCTGCGCGTCGATAATTCGCGACGCCTGTATCGCCGGCGCCAGGCCGAACAGGAGCCCGGTGACCAGGCTCAACGCGAACGTAAATCCGAGCACGGTCAGATCCACGTGTGCCTGGCCGAGCTGCTGCACGCTGGCGGGGCGCAGGGCGTTGAGCGTGCGCGCTGCCGCCATCGCCACCAGAACCCCTACGCCACCGCCGAGTACCGACAGCACCAGACTTTCTATCAGCGTCATGCCGATCAGGTCGCGCGCCCGCGCGCCCAGCGCTGTGCGCACGGCCATCTCCCGCTCGCGATTGGCGCCGCGCGCCAGTAGCAAGTTTGCGACGTTGGCGCAGGCGATGAGGGCCACCAGCGCCACGGCGCCGAGCAACACGACGAGCGCGCGCTCCAACGACGGGCCCACCAGCGCGTCGCGCAGCGGCGTGGCCACCACCTGCGAGTACCCGGTGTTCGTGCGTGGGTACTCCGTTTCGAGTTGGCGGGCCACACGTTCGACTTCCACGGTCGCGCTCGTGGGGGTGACGCCCGATTTGAGGCGCGCAACGACGTCGAGGTAATGGGCACCGCGCTGCGTCGCCAGCTGCGTGCTGCTGAACGCCAGTGGGAGCCAGAGATCGCCCCCGGCGGGAAAGGCGAACCCTGGTGACATCACGCCGACCACGCGGTAGCTGATGCCGTCGAGCCGGAGTGATTGTCGCAGGATGTCGGGCCGGCTCCCGAAGCTCGTGCGCCAGAGATCGTTCGAGATGATGACGGCATCTCCCTGGCCGTAGGCTTCTTCGGCGATTGAAAACGGACGTCCGACGGCGGGCTGCACCCCCATCACGTCGAAAAACCCGTGCGTCACCATGGTGGTGTTTAAGGGTCTTGGATCTCCATACCCCGTGAGCACCGACGTGCCGTAGTTCACGGCGGCCATGGCCGCGAACGAGTGGGTTTGCGCGGTCCAGTCCACGTAGTCGGGCGCCGAGGCACCGAATGGCGTGCCGCGCAGGTACTGGTCGACTTTGACGATCCGATCCGCGGCCGGGTAGGGGAGCGGGCGCAGCAACGCCGCGTTCACCACGCTGAACACGGCGGTGTTGGCGCCGATCCCGAGGGCCAGCGTGACGACGATCGTGGCGGTCAAGAGTGGTCGGTGGCGCATGCCGCGCAGCGCGTACCGGAAGTCCTGAGACAGTTCCGCGCCCAGTCGGCCGCGCAATTCATCGTGTGCGTCGTCGCGAAAGCGGGCGCTCGATCCGAACGCCACCCGCGCCGCGCGACGCGCGTCGTCCTCGGACAGCCCCTGCGCCCGGTAGCGCGCTGCCAACGCGTCGACGTGGAACTCCATCTCCTCGCGTACACGCGAGGCCGCCGTGCGGCCCCGGACGGTGTGGTACAGGCGGCTGGCAAACTCACGCACAGCGACGGAGAACGGCATGGGGGCGATCCTCAGCCTTCCATCGCGAGCACCAACTCGACGGCCCGCGAGACGCGAGTCCACGACGCGCGGGCGTCGGCGAGCCGGCGCCGACCGGCGGAAGTGAGCGCGTAATACCGGGCGCGGCGGTTGTTCGCCGAGATACCCCACGACGACCGGATGTGCCCCTGGCGTTCCAGGCGGTAGAGCGCGGGGTAGAGCGAGCCCTGTCCTACGCGCAGCACGTCACCCGAGCCCTGTTCGATGCGTTCGGTGATCCCCCATCCGTGCATCGGCCCGAGTTGAAGCGCCTTAAGCGCGAGCATATCGAGCGTGCCCTGTAGGAGGACGTCCTCGTTCTTCGCGGTCATGTGTATTCCCTTTCGACGCTCGAACGGAATATGGAGACTGTCCTTTCGACGGTCAAGAGGAGCAGGGTTCCACGAGCGGTCATGTACCAGTTTGCCGCGGAGTTGCACCGCGGGCTGCTCCGGATAGGTCGCGACGCGGGGGTGACCTTCCCCCGATCCTGAGGAACACCGATTACGGGCCCGGCACGGGCCGGGTGGAGTGCCAACGGAACGACTTCGCGCGGCCGCTGTGCTCGGGCTTGTCACTGGCGTGCGCTTCGTAGTCGTTGTCGTTGCCTGGTTGGTTCCCGCCTGACGCGGGCCCTGCGCATCGACCCGACGGAGACGCTGCGCGCCGAATAGCCCGCTCCGCGCTGACCATGTGCTGACAAGGCCAGGATTCTCGACGGCAAGCTCCAGGTCGATCGATCGGTTTTCACTGTGGAGGCCGGGGGTCGGGCTGTGCCTAGACGACCCTGATGGGGTGTCAGGGGGATCTTGGCAAGGAGGCGCGGAGGCGCCGTTTTCACGCTCATGTGCATGGTCCGTACTTGCGCTCGATCTCGGACCATGCGCGCTCACGGGTGACGACCGGGGGTGGCGATCCCGCGGCGGCCGGGCGATGCTACCAGCCGCGGTAACCGGCGAGGATGCTGTCATGATTGAGATGCCACGAAGAGCCAAGGAGTTTGATCTCTACGATTTCACGTTCATGAACAACTACGTCAACTCGGTCAAGGCGCGCACCGCACCGCCTCCCCAAGACGGCCGCCACACGGCGGCCCAGTTGCGTGTGCTGTACGAGATCGCGGACCGTATATCAAAGGCCGTTGGGGCGCATGTGCTCCCGGACTTCACGGCCGACGACGTTGGCCTGATCAACAAGTGCGGCGCAGCGTTGATCAATTCGAAGAAGCCGGACCACGTGGAACTTGGCCGGAGGCTCCTCACCATCGCCACGAAGATGGAATCGTTTAGGGTCCCCCCTGGTTAGGCGGCGCGGCACCGCGAAACATCCAAATTCGGTCCCGCCCTGATGAACCTTGAGTCTTAAGGTTGGCGGTGCTTCCGCCAACGTAGCAATGCGCACACAAATGGCGGGCAGGCCCGCGATGGCGGGTGGGGCTAGCGGAGCCGTCCACGAAATGTGATGATAGCAGACCCCAATACGCGAGGCGTCAGTGCTATGGCGTTCACCATCTACGATCCCGAGCGCATCGCGGAATACATCGCGGGGATCAGGAGGGGAATCATTCCACGGTGGGAGGACGGCGGCCCCACCTACGCGCAGATAACCGCGCTCCACGAGATCGCCGGCCGCATAGGGAAGGAGGCCGCCGTGACCGGCGCTCGCGAGACGTTCACGGGCGACGACATCGCCCTCGTCCGCCAAGCTGGCAAGCGGGTATACCATGCCGGCAACATCCCCATGGGCGATCCCGATATCAGCGAGGACGACCGCGCTGCTGCGCAGAGCCACATGAAGCTGGGCAATCATCTGATGGGGATCGCGATGAAGATGGAATCCACGCACCGCCTACGTAGATAGGCGCATCGTCCGGCGTATCGTCGCTCATCGACCATAGCCGGTCGTGGGTAACCCATTCCGTGCCGTGGGCCTGAGCCAGTTGCGTTCGATTCCCCGCGCCTCTCCCTGCGAGCCAAACTCGCGGTGACGTCTTCCCCACGAGGAGTCAGTCAGGCCGTGAGTCGGTGGGAGTCGGCAGCGAGCCGGCCGGGCCCCTAACCCTGTACAGCCCGGCGGGACCAGCGCTCGGGTGAGTTGGCCGTGGTGCGTACCCCGATTCGACGCGGCACCGCGCTGAGCGACGCACCGCACCGGAGACAGCAAGTTGAACGTGTGGGATGAGCACACACACGATCCTGAGGCTGGGCGCCGTGATTGTAGGCGTTCCCGTATGGCGAGCCGCGTGACTAGAAACCGGTGCGGCGGACGGTTCGTCTAGCGTCGCGCCGGCCTGTCGTACCGCTTGTGGCGGTCAATTGCGCAATGTTCCCGAACGTCGTGAGCGTGGGCGGCGCGTACGGCGCACGCGTGGCCGCCGGCGGTCGCACGGACGCCAGGGCATCCGGCGTCGTCATCGGTGGACGGGTCTCATCCTTTGATCTAGCCACAGGTTCGTATATATGGGTTCCTGGCTGTCTCGCCGATTACACTAGCCCGCGCAGCCACAAAGTTTTCACAATGGGCTGCGCTTCTGACTTGTCAGCTGGAGGAGCGCGCCACTGGCCGCGCGCAGGCACAGTGGCATGGGGACGACGGCCATGCGTGCACCGCGCAGGGCACTCTCATCAGGGCGGCGCGCGTCTACCTTGTGCCGGGCACCTGACCGATGGCGAGTCGGCAATCCAACAGGATGTCGAAAGGTTTCGCGCATACATTGCGGCAAGACTCCATCTTCGGTACTAAGCTTTCGACAGCGGCCGCCATCTTAGATGCTGTACCCCAATTCGATGAAGCACTTTGGGAAACGTCAGTTGCCTTCTCAACGTGGGGTCGTCGGATGGGGCAGCGCAGAGGGGCGACGGAGGGGCATCGCCCGTCTGCGACCGAGTTTAGGCAGAAACACGTAGCGCCGGGCGAGTGACAGGACGTGACGCGGACCGAGCTAGCGCTGGACCTATTGATCTCGCGGCCGGGCGATCACAGGCCGAGGCCGCGGGACCCCGAGCCATCAGACGCCGGGACGGGTAGGTGAGCGCGCCCCCGATTCGGTTTCGCCATCCTCGCGCGAGCGACCTTCGCGCGGGCGTGGAGGTCGAATGGGTCACCATCGGCTGGATGGTACTCGAAGCGGCCGTGAGCTTGAGCGCCGGCATCATGGCCGGGAGCATCGCCCTCGTGGCGTTCGGGCTCGAGAGTGTGATCGAACTCGTGTCCGCCGGGGTGCTGTTGCGACGGTTGGGCCTGGAGCGAGACCATCCCGACATCGATCCGAAGCGGGTCGAGCGCGCGGAGCGGACGGCGGCTCGGGTGGTCGGATGGAGCTTGGTCGTCCTGGCCGTATACGTGACCATCCAGTCGGGCTATGATCTCTGGACGCGGGCAGCACCCAATGCGTCGCCGCTGGGGATGGCGCTCGCCGCCGGCGCGATCGTGGTCATGCCGGCGTTGGTACGGATGAAGCGGCGCATCGCGGCCTCCATCGACAGCGCGGCTCTTAAGGCCGATGCGATGTGCGGAGTCGTCTGCGCGTACATGGCGGGCACGCTCCTGGTCGGCTTGGGGCTCCGCGCGGCGTTCGGCTGGTGGTGGGCCGATCCCGTGGCCGCGCTCGGCCTCGTGTACTTTATCGCCCGCGAGGGCTACGAAGCGCTGACCGACCATTGGACGTGCGCGGCCGACTGACGGTCCGGGCCCACCGGTCCCCACGCGTGGAAGGCCATGGCACGGCGATCGACGATTTCGAGCGCCGGCGAGCGGATTCGCTTTGCGTATGTGCCCACCTGTGCCGCGAGCCCACAGGCCAACGGGATGTAAACACCCTGCGGCGGGACTACATCGTCAGGGCCGACCTCTCGAGGGTGGCCGCTGGGTCGGACCAAATCCTGGCGGCGATTGCTGATGACAACGCCGTGGCGCCGCACTCGGCCCTCGGCTAGCAGTCCCCCTAGCAATGCCCTGGTCCCCGTAGGATCCAATGGCTGCCTAGAGTGCCTCACGAAATGGGGGACACAGCAGGTAGTATGACGTCACCCGGCGTTTGTCTCCGCGCTCGCCGCTACCCGCCTCGGGCGCAGCCCAGCGAGGCGCCCCCATGAGTCGTCGGGTGTAGACTGAGGGACTACGCCAATGCGCCCTGACCAGGAGAGGCCATGCCGATCGACCCCGCGCACTTGCACCTGATGGTCAACCATTTTCCGATTGTGCTGAGCATCGTCGGAATAGGAGCGCTCGCCGTGGGGGCGGTTTGGCGACGCGACTTCTACTGGCGAGCGGGGCTGAACCTGATGGTGCTGGCGGCCATCGCGGCCATCGTCGCTATCGTGACGGGCGAGTCTGCTTCCGATGAGATCCGGCAACGCGCTTTCGTCGTGCGCGGCACGATCGGAGCGCATTCGACGGCCGCATACGCCGCGCTGTGGACGCTCCTCGTGGCCGGTAGCGTTGCCGGGTACGCGTGGTGGCGTGCTCGGGCCGGATCGGTGGTGTCGCTCCCGGTGTGGCTGCGCAATCTCGTGCTCATCTTGGCACTGGTGGGGGCAGCGCTCGTGTCGTACGCAGCATATGAAGGGGGCATCATCATCCTCGACGCACCGGCACTGCAGACGCTGCGGGCACCTGCGAGCCCGTGATTTCCACTCCGGCAGCCGTCGCCGTGCGGA
The DNA here is from genome assembly GCA_963728785.1 of uncultured Gemmatimonadaceae bacterium. Lineage (GTDB taxonomy): Bacteria > Gemmatimonadota > Gemmatimonadetes > Gemmatimonadales > Gemmatimonadaceae > JAGWRI01. The sequence continues at coordinate 1,762,059 of CAVSKV010000004.1, read as the reverse complement.
CACTTGCCAGCTTCGTGCTGGCGGTCACGACCGTCACGGCACGGTGCGCTCCGGCCCAGACGGACAGTATCCCGCCCAGCCGCGCCTACTGGCTGAGCGGCGCCGCCGCGATCGCCGTCGGGATCGCGGTGGACACGCGCATGCGCGACGTCGCGGCAGCGAATCATTCCACCGCGCTCGACCATCTGGCCGCTGACGTGGATCCGCTCGGTCTGGCGGGCTATCTCGTACCCACGCTCGTTGGAGCGTATCTCTTGCCGACCGCGCTGCGACAGCACCGGTGGGCCGACGCCACGCTCCGCGTGGGGTTGGGGTACGCAGTCTCCGACGGCATCGAGGGGATCCTGAAGCCGCTCGTGGGGCGGCATCGTCCCCTGGCGACCGGCGGAGCGTGGCGATTCCACCCCGGCGCCGCGGCGGACGCGTGGCATTCCTTTCCCTCCGGGCACACCGTGCATGTGTTCTCGCTGGCCGCGGCGATTGCGGACGAAGCGCAGAACCGCTGGGTGACCGTGGCAAGCTACGGCGTGGCGTCGCTCGTCGGTGCGCAGCGCGTGTATCGCCAGGCGCATTGGACGAGCGACGTCCTGGCCAGCGCGGTGCTCGCAATCGCGACCAGCCGGACGACGGTGCACTGGCTGGCGGACCATGGGTTGTGGAAGATCCTCCCGCCCGAACACGCGCTGGCGCCGCGGTAGGCGTTCTCATATCCCGTTCGTAAGAGGCGCCGCCGGAACGCGGCGCGTTTCAAGCTGTCAGCGCGCTGACAAATTCGGCGAGCGGTGACTTGTCACTTCCCTACACAATGCACGGCCGCTATCATCGCAAAGTCGCGCGCTTCCGCGCGGCCCCCCGACTCGCCTCATCGAGACACCCGTCATGGAGAGTTCGACGCCGCCGCATGTGGGCCGGTGGCTGGCGATCGTTCCGGTTGCCCTCCTGCTCTGGTTGAGCGTCACGGCTTCCGGTCGTATTGCGCGACGCCAGTTCTTTGCGGCGCTGCGGATCGCGCGACCGGAGAACGTGAGCGTCAACGTCCCGGCATTTTCAGGACCTGCCGGTTCGCGTCGCCTCCAGGACGCGATCGCGGCGATGCTGGCCGACAGCGTGCGCGTGACCCAGGAGTCGCACGATACGACGGTTGCCGATGGGACCGCCGCCAGCAAACTCGCCGGGTTTGCGGCGGGCATGCCGGCGGCGCGAAGTGGCGCGCCGACCTTCGCGGTCGCGACGACGCGTAGCGTGACGATGACGGTCAACCGGGCTCAACTACGGACGATCTTCACCGAAGCCGGCCGGGCGGGGCCCGGGCCCCCCGCCGCCGTCGACGGCGCGACGCTGACGATCACGACGCCGGCCGGTATCCGCGCGCAGTACGGACGCTGTCCGGTGGACGAGGGACAGACGCTCACGAACCAGATCGCCCAGCGCCCCCCGCCATCCGCTGACAACGCCGATTGCGTCATCCTCGAGCAGCGTCCGGTCGCAATCGTCCAGGCGCCGCCCGGGCTCGACATGGGTCAGCTCACCAGCATCGCGCTCGAAGTCGCCGGCATGAGCCCCAACGCGACCCGGGACTTCCAGGGGGCCATTCCGTGGGCGGCGGCCCTTGCTCTCACGATGCCGCGCTTCATGCGCTCCTACGACACCGTGCGCGTGAACGGCGTGCTGGCCATGCTGCTGAACGTCGCCGGTCGCCGCGGCCCGACGTACGAGTTGCTGTGGGCCAGCGGCGGACGCGTGTACACGATGACCGGATACGGCAGCTCGGGCGATGCCGTCGGCCTTGCTAATTCAATCCGCTGATGCGAGGGCGCCGTCGTTGAATCCAAGTCCTGACTTCGCCATCGAGACACACGAGCTCCGCAAGGTGTTCGGGGCGCAGGTGGCCGTGCGCAACCTCTCGCTCGCCGTGCCGCGCGGAGAGATTTTCGGATTCCTCGGGCCCAACGGCGCGGGTAAGAGTACGTCCGTCAAGATGCTGCTTGGGCTCGTGCATCCGACGGCCGGCCGGGCGTCCGTGCTCGGGGCACCGCTGGGCGATGTCGAGATCCGGCGTCGCATCGGGTTCCTGCCGGAGGACTTCCGGTTCTACGAGTGGCTCACGGCCACTGAACTCATGCGCCTGCACGGCCGGCTGAGCGGCATGAGCCAGGCCCAGCTCCGCACGCGAGTGCCCGAAGTGCTCGATCTGGTCGGGCTGACGCCGCACCGTGATCGGACGCTTCGAGGGTTTTCCAAGGGCATGTTGCAGCGCATTGGCCTGGCCCAGGCGCTGGTGCACGAACCCGAGTTGATCTTTCTCGACGAGCCGACGTCCGGCCTCGATCCCGTGGGGCGACGAATGGTGCGCGACATCCTGCGTGCTGAGCGCGACCGTGGGGCCACGGTGTTCCTCAACTCGCATCTGCTGAGCGAAATCGAGGTCACCTGCGACCGCGTGGCGTTCATCAAGGACGGCGAGGTCGTGGCGAGCCGGGATCTCACTGCCGCGCCTCAGGATGAGATGCGGGTGGTCGTGCACGTCGGCAACGTCGCGGATGAGGCGGTCGCCGGGCTGGCCACGTGGGCCACAGCCCCGCGTCTGGACGGCAATCAACTGTCGTTCAGCGTGCGGTCTGAGGACGTGCTTCCGGACGTCATGCGTCACCTGGTGGGCGCCGGCGTCGACGTGTTCCGGGTGACCCCGGAGCGTATTTCGCTCGAGGAGGTGTTCATGTCCGTCGTCGGGGAGGACCGCGGCCTGTGAATGGCATCTGGATCATGGCGGGCGTCACCCTGCGCGAGGCGCTGCGCCGGAAGATTCTGTGGACCTCGCTCGTGGCCGGCGCGCTGCTGCTCGCCGTATTCGCGGTGGCCATGCATCTGCAGGTGATGGAGTTCCAGGGCCGTGCGATGTCGCCCTTCGTACGCTACCAGGTCGAGGCTGGCATGCTGATGATCGGCCTCTACACCTGCGACCTCCTGGCCGCCGTGCTCACGATCCTCACGTCCATCGACACGCTGGCCGGCGAGATCAGTTCGGGTACGATCCACGCCATCGCCACCAAGCCGATCGCTCGGTGGCAGATCCTCGTCGGCAAGTTCGTCGGATTCGTGGCGATGATCACCGCCTTCGCGGTCGTCACCTTCGGCGCCACGATCTGGGTGGCGTACGCCACCACCGGTGTGCTTCCTCAACGCCCGCTGATGGGCCTGCTGCTGGTCATCTTCGAGTGCGTGGTGGCGCTGGGGCTCTCGTTCATGTTCGGCACCTGGTTCTCGACGCTCACCAACGGCGTGCTCGTGCTCGGTCTTCAGGGAGCGGCGTTCATGGGCGCGTGGCTGGAACAGGTGAGCGGGTTCTCGCAGAGCGTGCACATCGTGACCCTCGGCATCGCGTCGAGCCTCATCATGCCGGGCGAGTCGTTGTGGCGCCGAGCCGCTTACGAAATGCAGACCCCCCTCGCCGGGTCGCTCTCGTTCTCGCCATTCGCGAACGTATCGATTCCGAGCCCGCTCGCTGTGGGCTACGCCGGTGTCTATCTCGCGATCGTCGTCGGAATCGCCATTTACCATTTTCAGCGGCGGGACCTGTGATCGCGAGCAATCGATGATTGCGAATCATAGCGGCTCGCTGTTTCATCGGGATGGTGTCAGGCGTCGGTCACTGGCGATTGCGGTACTCGGTCTCGCGGTATGTGCAGCGGGCGCTTCGGCTCAGCAGGGGGCGGCGGGTCCGTACAACGTACTGCGGATGGACAAGGTCGGGGCAGAGGGCGGATTCGAGTACGTGTACGCCGACCCGGCGGGCCAGCAACTCTACATGTCACGTTCGGGCACCGATGGCCACATCACGGTGTTCGAGCTTCCGTCGCTGGGCCCGGCCGGTGAGATCGCCGGCGTGATCGCCCACGGAGTGGCCGTCGATCTGGCGTCCCACCACGCGTTTGCGAGCAGCCAACCAGTGGCGGAGTTCGATACGCGAACGCGCAAGGTCATCAAGACGTTCGACGTCGACGGAGAACGGGTTCGTGCCGAAAACGAACACGCCGAGCGCGCCGACGCGGCCGTGAGAATCGCTGCTCTTCAAGACGACTGACCCCTCGCTTACGGCATGTCACGCGCGATGTTACATGACGCCGGGATGAGTTGTCCCGGCATCCGTGGACCGCGAGTCAAGCTCGGGCTGCGACGTGAACGAGCGCGGCCGACGCGGCCGGGACCGGGAGCGCCGCGAGGCGACGCCCCCGAACCGGCGAGGTCCTACGGTGCCTTGGTGCCTTCGAACCGGAGGCGGACCACCGAGTCCCCCTTGGTCGTGGTGTAGTGCGCGGTCGTCGTGCCCACGAGCTTCCCGCCCACGAGGTGCAGGGCCCCCTGCGTGAACACTTTGACGTTCTTCCGCAGCACGCTCTCGAAAACGGGCGTGGTCATCAGGATGCTGTCCCCCGACGCGGTGATCTTGAGCGCGATCGGCTTCCGCTTCGGGAGCGTCATCGTCCACCCCGTATCGGCCGCCGTGGCGTGTGCGGTGTACGTGGTCAGGACGCTGTCGCTGGCTTCCGGCATGACCTTGAAGGTCCAATTGCCCGCGACGTCGGCGAGATTGATCGGCGCCGGCGCCGGCGGGGGCGGGGGTGCAGGCGTGGCGGCGGGCTTTTCTTTCGCACATGCCGCGAGAAGCGCGACGCCGAGGAGGTACCTGAGGGAACGCATGTGGGGCTCCGGAGTAGTGGGATAGCGGGAAGAACATACGGCTGGGCGGCACGAGGGGCAACGCGTCCCGGGCGGGCCCCGCGGGGTTGGGCACCCCCAGGAGCGGTGCCTCACGCTGCCGGTCCCGGAACCCACCATGACGGACCGACCAAGCGGCGCGAGGAGGGGCCGCTCGCCCCTCAGTCGTAGCGCCCCCGCCAGTCGCTCCACTTCACGCGAGCGAGGTCGCCGGCCATCGTGCACGCCGTCTTGACGAACCGCACCGTGGACGGTTCGTCGTCGTACCGGAAGTGCACCGCCGTCTGGCACACCGACAGTCCCTGTTTCTGGGCCACATAGAGCGCTTCGACGTCGAACCCGAATCGCGGGATCGTGAGGCGCGAAAAGACGACCTGGGCGGCGTTGGCGGTGAAGCCCTTGAGGCCGGCTTGCGAGTCCAACACGCCATCCAGCAAGACGGCCCGCACCATCAGGTTGAACGCGCGGCTCATGATGTGACGCGTGTAGAGGTAGTGGAAGAAGTTCGGGCTCATCAGGTAGCGAGACTCCGGGAGGACGCGACAGGCGATGGCCACGTCGGCTCCGGCTTCGAGGTCACGCAGGATCTTGTTGATCTCCGTGGGCGAATACGCGAGGTCCGCATCCATGAAGACCCGGAAGCGCCCGTGCGCCGCGAGCATGCCACGGCGGACGCTCGCCCCCTTGCCCTGATTAGGGTCGTTGCGCAAAAGCGTGACGCCCGGATGGCTTGCCGCAAATTCCCGCAGGATCCGTGCGGTGGGCTCGGCACTGCCATCATCGACAAGACAGAGTTCTGCGTCGTACGGCTGCGTGCGCAAGAACGCCGTGATCTCCTCGAGGCTGGCGCGCAGACGATCGGTCGCGTTGTAGCTCGGGACGACGAGGGTCAGGTGCGGGGCGGCGCCGCCGGCGGCATTCATGGGACGAACGGTCGCTACCTCCCGTGCCGTTGGCAACTGATCGTCCCGCGAGGCGTCGCCGGAAGCGCGGACGTGTAGGGGATCCACGAGCCCGAGCCGTCTTGCCGCGTGTCCCCCTTGATCTTGCCTCCCGGCCGCTTCAAACTATGCAACCTTTTCGCATGGACGGGGCACCATCGGGATGATGCCGGGTAACGGGAGGCGCGGCGGTGGCATGATCGGCCTCGTGCTGATCACGACGATCCTTGGCGCCACGCCGGGCGGGGCGATCGCGCAAGCCGACACGGCGCTCCGCCGCCCGAGCGCCGTCACGCCAACGCGTGCGCTGGTCGTGGCGCCGTTGTTTACGGCGCGCGATCTGTGGATGGCCCTGGCATTCACGGGCGCCACGGCCGCCGCGCTGCCGGTGGACCAGTTGGTGGCGCATAACCTGCAACTGCCGGCCAACCAGAATGAGCCAGGCTTGCGGCGCGAAGCCACGGCATTTCGCGACCTTGCCGACCCGGGCACGTTGTATATCAGTACCGGGATGTACGCGCTGGGCGTGTTGGCGCGGCAGGGCGACCTCGCGACCGTGGGACTCCACACCACCGAAGCCCTCGTGATCGCCTCGGCCGCCGGGTTTCTGATCAAAGGCGCCGCGGGACGCCCGTTGCCCCGCCAGCACAATGCTGACGCCGACAGTTTCGTCTTCGGCCGCGGCATCCGCACGGACGGCAACTGGCAGGCGTTCCCCTCTGGTCACACGCTCGCCGCGTTCGCGGTGGCTTCGGCCGTGACCGCGGAGGCGTCTGACCGCTGGCCGTCCCACGCCACGCTGCTCGGCGTCCTCATGTATGGCACGGCGACGGCGGCCGGCGTGTCGCGCCTGTACAACAATGCCCACTGGGTGAGCGACATCATCTTTGGCGCGGGGATTGGAATCTTCTCCGGCCTCAAGACGGTGCAATATGCGCGGACCCATCCCGACAACTGGCTTGATCGCCTATTGCTTCACGCCTCGGTGGCACCGACAGGGCGCGGTAGTACCGCCGTGGCGCTGCGCTTCATCACGCCCTAACGAAACGGCCGATGCCTGGCCAAGAGGAGAGGGGACGCAGCCGATGGCTGACCTTCCCCCTTCGAGGAGCACGAGTTAAGGGTCCTCGGGCGTTCATTCCGACCCGGTGAAGCCGACCGAGCCCGTGCTCATTCCGCGAGTCACGCTTGGACAGCCTCCCGGGAGGGTGCCGATCGCCGCAATCATCCTGACGAATCGCCGCTACGTGCCCAGAAACATCACGTGGACATAGGTGCCAAGTCGCACGTTGTACGCCAAGTACCACCCCACGTGATCGGGATCCGCGTAAAGGACAATATCGTCGCTATCCCAGAGCCAGTCGGTCACATATGCGTACTCAAACGGCGCGACTTCGAAAAAGAAGCCGCCGATATTAAACCGATCGCGGCCACCGCCGACGAGGCGCCAGATGTGCTGCGAGCCAATCCCGCCGGTGAAATGCCCGTGGGCCCAGGGATGCGCGATGCGGAGGTTCGGATCGCTCGGCCCTGCATCGTGCCCCACCCATCGGTCGGTCCCCGCGTCTACGTGCGGCGCTGTCGGATGCCCAGGCGCGTCGGCGACACGCTGAACCGGCTGTGGACTTCCGCGAGGGGGTGTCGGGGTGGTCTTGGCGGGCGTGCGGGCTGGGGCGGCTTTGGCCGGCGTGGGCGCCGGACCGTGTGCCGGAACGTATCCATGGCCGACGGCGGCCGGGGGTTGCTGACCGCGCTGGGGCTGTTGAGCCTTCGGAGGGGTACCGCGGGTTCCCTGCGCCACAGCGGACCCGGCGAGCACCAGCGATGCAGCCCATACCGTGATGAGATTTTTCATGCCCACCTCGCGTTGTCCTGGATCTGGTCGCCCCACTCTCGCATGCCCGCGTCACGGGCGCGACGCACGATGTTAGCGTCCACTGCCCTCGCCGCGCAAGCAGGGTGCCACGCCGGCGGGCGTGCAGTGCAGCGGAAAGTCACGGGAAGAATCTAGGACAAACGAAACGTTCGGGTAATGCAAGGGCTGAACATTCAGCGGGAAATCCGATGAAAACTCCTCGGGGGATCTTCCGAACATTCGCGATCGATCCCCTTGCTTAACCGCCTGAATCCGTCCATGAATCCGCGCCATGGTGCTGACAATGTGCTGACATGGCCGCCAATCGCACCCCGCTGATGGCGTGAAATCGGTCTGCGTGCACTTCGCGGAATACCGATACGACGTACAACGATTCCTCTGATCGATCGTCAGCGCAGCTCCGGCGGCTCGCACGACTCAACGCCGCGAGCCAGCCGGTCCCTATCTGCGCCGCAAGCAGCAGCGCTCCGCTAGCCAACGGCCGCGTCGATGCTAAGGAGTAGCTTCGTCGCTGCCTCCGAGCTTTGGACAACATATTCAGCCTCGGCCTGGGTTAGCGTCGGGACGGTTGGAGCCCCGTGCCGAAAACCGGGGCTCGAGTTGGCAAATCCCCAAAGGGCTTCCAGGCCTTTGGCGGTCGCGCCATCGAGGCGGTCGGATTTCCTAAGGCTCTTCACGCATTCCCCAAGTGTCGCGTCAGGAAGTGCCGCAATGATTTTGGCCAGGCCTTCCACGGCATTTACCCCCTCCCGAGCCGCTGTGGCAAAATCCGGGGGCGCTTGACCCATGGCTTGGTCAACGCGAAGCCAATGTTCCCTCGGCCCTGAGTACCTCGGTGCACCGAGTTGGTCGCGAACCGAGGCTCCGACCGGCCGGTGTTGCAACGCAAAGAGATCGAGTTCCGCGACCAATCTCTCAACAATGGCGGGCCGCGCATCGCGCAAGAACAACCCGAAGCTGTGGCCGTGGTTGCTAATTACGTTGCGCGCCATCTCTTCAACATAGGGAACATCGGCGTCCAGCATCTGGTTCACCCGACGTACTATCTCGGTCCGCACGCTCTCAGTGAAGAGCAACCGACCTTCCGACACAACACGTCTATATGTGTGCCAGATGGTATCAACGCGAAACGCGATTTCCGCTATGCATGCTTCCTGTTGGTCAGCGGCATAGAAGCCCGTTTGAACCGTCCCGGATTCCTTCGCGTCATATTGCCGCCGATAGAGATCGTACCGGATACGCTCATTGCGACCTCGCAGCGCGGTATCGACGAGCGTTTCTGCAATGCGAATTAGGTCTGGCGGAATGCTCATGCGATTAATGCCGCATCGTTGCCCGACGCCCGAAAGCAACTGGAAGTGATTCTCAATTAGGCCCCGCGCTGGGCATGGCGCAATCCTCGGCTCTCTTGTCACTTGCAACTATCGTTAACTGGCGGGAGGACGGACTTCGGTCCGCCGCCCGCCGCCGGTCATCGGCCACAAGCCGTAAACAGTCCTCTGAGTCTCAAATCGTGGCCCGCAAGCCCATCGCCATGCACGGATACGTCATATTCGATAACAACGCATACAAGCGAATAGGCTTGGCGCGTCTAGAACGAATTAGGGCCGCCGAACAAGGGAGTGGCGTGGTCGCGTTGGCGAATGTCGCGGTTATCCAAGAGATGCTTGCTCGAGTGCGCCACACGAATCCCGAACGACGTGGAATGAATCGAGCAGCCTTGAAGAAGCTCGTTCGCCACTGTAGCACGGTTACAGCTGAGCAAATCGAACTGCACTTCGTGACCCATCTTGACGGTCAGGTGTATCGAAAGGTGACAGGCGAATCGGCGCCCGGCGATCACGAGATGTTCGCAAGCTTCAGGGAGCTGTGTCGGGTGGTGGCGGGAGCAGAACGAGATTCACCTCTCGGCGAAATCGCGGACCAACTCGATGAAATCGAACGACATGTGGAGTCCAAAGAACGCGAGTATGTGTCGAGCATCGAAACGGCAGCGAAGGCGGTTGTTGAATCAAACCAAATGAAGCGAAACCTCGAGTACGCGAACCGCCTAGTGATCCGCGCCCTGTCGTTGTACGGGAGAACCATCAGCCCGGAGCGACTCATCACTGCAATAATCCCCGTTGCTCAAGTCAGCTCCATCACGTTCGCCCTTCGCGATGGAGTTATTGAAGAAGTGCGTAGCAAGAGTGGTGGCCAGTGGCGGCACAGAAACACTGTGTGGGACGAGAAAATCGTCGCATCTACGTCGCTCTACTCGACGATTCGGGGAAAGGCGATCGTGCTTGTTACAACTGAGGCGCGTTTAGTTGAAGCCGCGGTTCGGGCAGGCGCTGGTGATCGCGTCGTCGACGTCGACGGGTATGAAGATGTCCTTGGCCTCGATCCGTGGATTGGACAGCATGACAAAGGGGCGAGTGGAAGAACTTAACGCCGAGGCGCCCTGCTGAGGCGTTCGTAAGAGAATGCGGTAGGCGGCCGTAGGCCGGCTACCGCTGCCCCAGCCCACGACGTCAGCCGCAGCGCCTCGGTAGGGCGCCGGACCGCGAACTAAGGCTCTTTCGCGCCGAGCGCCCCCAACTATGCCGGAGCGCCCTGGCGGCTCCCACACTTGTCGCACTGGTGGCCGTTGACTCGATCAAAGCTTCTGTTTGGGCAGTCCGGCGCTTCGCAACCGACATTGCCGCAATCTGCGCACTTACGCAGGCTGGTCCCGCACTTCTTGGGGCACGGCTTCATCTTTCCTCCGGTTCGGTCCTGGCCCATCGCTTCGAACTCGTGGCATCCGCGCGATGCCTCGTCGCCGCCCTAACGCCGGAGTTCAGCTGCAAGCGGTTCAAGTAGAGCGGCGGCAGCGCACCCGCCGCCATTCCGCAGCCCGATTGCCAGCTGCAACGCACGTTGGGCCGACGCGTGCGGAATCCAGTTGGGAATTAACCGAACCGCGCGGCCTCGTTCTGGAGCATATCAAAGGTATGAACCCACGGCACGGAAGCGCCGGCGCACGCATCCGGAATCTTGATGCGGCTCTTCCGGTTCGGCTCGGGAAGCTCCTGCGTAACAACGATATGACCGTGAGCCGCCGCGTGTGCAATCAACCAGTAGTCCGCAGAGGCAAAAAACGTCGTGATCGCAGGCTGCGTGAAGGCGCGAGCTTGGCCTTGCGCCCAGGTGCTGAGCGCGGCGGTAGCGCTCGCGGTCGCCGCATCCGCGTCGAGGAACGCAGTCGAAATGCGACCGATCCATGTTGAAAGGTCATCGCCACCAGCAAGGATTTCCCGCTCAACAGCCCTCACGCTGTACACCTTCCCCGATGCGTGCTGCGCTATGATCCAATCCCAAAAGCATGGAAACGTGCCGAAGCGGTAGTGGTCGCGCTTCGCCCGGATGAATACCCCGGAATCGAGGAGGTACGCCATCAGAGCAGAACCCCGACGGCCCGGCCGAGTTCGTTGAATGTGCTCATCTTCCGAACGCCGAGGAGTTGGAACGCCTCGGTGTAGGACGTCCCGCCCTCGGCGGCACTCGCGATAACCGCCGTAGTGAATCGAATCCCGAGACGACTCCGTTGCGTGCGATAAAAGTCACCGCCACTGGAGGTCGATGGGGCGTTCGGCGCGGCGTTGACCTCAGACTCGTAAAGCTCCGAGAAACGACTCTCCGAGAGGAGGTCGGCCTCCCGCGCCCGGATGAGAATCACTAGAGAACTGACCTTGAAGAACTGCGCGAGCCGCCGGGCCTCGACGAGCCGATCACCATCTCGCCGCCACTGGCGCTGGAAGTCGGCCATGGGTACAAGGATCTCCGCCGCGACTTGATTGCTGAACCGCTCAGCGGGTCGGTTCGTCCGTCGGGAGACGTCGGAAACGCCGGATTCTCCGCGCCAGATATGAACCAACTCGTGAATCACGGTGAACAACTGCGCAGCTTTGGAGTCGCTCGCGTTCACGAAGATCAGGGGGGCGAACCTGTCGCTGAGCGCGAAGCCCCTAAACTCGCGGACTGAAAGCGGGCGGTGCGTGTTGTTGCCGACAACGCCATTCCGCATGACCATGATGCCAGCGTCCTCAACTCGCTCGCAAAGGTCTCGGAGTGCATCCGCGGGCGTCGCAGCGGCCGCCCGTTCCCTCACATCGATGCCAATCGTGGACCGGATGTCCTCGGCGACTGAAGCCACCGAGGCGCTGGGGCCGGCTGACCCGACGAACCTGAGCTCATCAGCTGGGGTGGTGGCGCGATGCCTATACCAAGCCTGTCGAAGCTCGCACTGGAAGACCGTATCGAGCAGATCTGGACTTGGCTCGCCATCGGCCCGACTCCGGAAGTCAGCGATAGGCAGCTCAAGCGCGGGCGGCTCCTCCAAGAAGAGAAAACCGATCGGTATGTGGGTCTTTTCCGCGACGCGTTCGAGATGATCGAGCGTCAGCTCGCCCGTTTCCTCCCACTCGTGGATGCGCTTCGGACGCAGGCCGACCTTCTTGGCCAGCTCGTCTGGCTCGAGAGCGGCGCGCTCCCGAGCCCACCGTAGGAGTCGTGGTTTGACGCTGACCTTGACAGACATCGCGGGGAGAGGACGGGAGGGAAGCTCGTCACGTGGCTGAATGCTATCGGGTTACGCGCGGCGGGGCTAGCAGGCAGGGCCGATACCACGCGTGGGCAGGGGAACATCCTTAGTTGCGTCCATGATGCGTGGTGTTCGGCCAAGGCCGCGGCAGCAGCAGCGCCTTGAGTTAGGTCTCAAGTCACGAAGCTATCGCCACGGGAGTGCCTTGTGAAATTGGCCATACTTGGTGGCCGCTGCGAGCAGCAACGGGCGCGCGGAACGCTGTAAGTCGCGAACCGCACGATCTGGAATCCAAACCAGTCCTGGTCGCCCGTCCGCCCGCCGAATCTTGAAGCCGGTGCCGACTCGTTGCTCTGGCTTCTTTCTCCAATCTATCAACGTAAATGCCTCGCCGTCCCGCAGGTCGTAGAGGTCATCGATGAATTCCGGGATCACGATACTGGCGGCATACTTGGCCTGATCGAACAGTAGCTTTCGCTTCGGCCCGCGCTTTGTAACCGCTGCCAACGCGGCGTCGGATGGGACTAACCCGAGTACAGCGCCGATACCAGTGCGTATCATCCAACCGGGCCGGAGGCGGTGGATGAGCTTGCGGTGGGAGGCCAGCAGACCGGGCGCCAGTTCTTGCATCATTAGCGCAAGATTGTCTCTAGTAATCGTGAAAAGCGTCTCCCACGACTTAACCGAGCCGTCCACGGTCGTTTCGTGGATGTCAATCTCCCCTGAATTGGTGCCGGCATGAAGCGTGTAGTGCTTGGGTGACCCCGCCGGGGCGATCACGATCTTGTCCTTTAGGAAGACAATCGTGACTTCTCCGAGGTCCAGCCTATTGGCCCCGTGCGGAAGGGAGGCATCCAGTGACATGGGTCGACGTGAGTGAGCGCTCCGACATCCGCCTAACGCCGATTAGGCTGTCACGTTGTGAGAATCAAGATGCCGACTACTGCGAACGCTTGTACGGCCGGGCTGATGGGTGAGGCTCAGACCGGGTTGATGGGTGAGTCGGGAACCGGGTTGACCGGTGAGGGTCGCCAATACGCTGCCGGTTCAAAGGTCGACGTGGCGGCGTTGATATGCCCAAGAATGAGGGGGCCAAAGGCTACTGTCCAGCGTTGGTCCGTGACCTGTTCGATGCCGACGTCTTGCCCGGCGAGCAAGGAACTGAGGAAGAGGTGCGTGCCCCGCCAACACGTCTGCCCGATGCTGGTCACGCGCCGCACGTCGGTGCCCGGTGGATAGTCGAGCTTGGGCAGACGACCAGGGTATGATCGCGCCGACGGCGTGTAGACGGTGCTCGGCGTGCGCAGCCCCAGCGCCTCGTGCGGCCGTTCGGTGTTGTAGCTCGCGCGGAACGCATCGAACCGGCGCTGCTGGCCACGCCACGTCGGGGCCGCGGGCCGCGTGGTCTCCGCCTTCAAGGTCCGGTGCATCCGTTCATGAGCGCCGTTCTCCTGTGGCTGGCCGGGCGTGATCCGTTCGGGCCTGATCCCCAACCGAATCCACCACACTGCCAGCGGCGAGAGCCGCGCGATCGCGGCGCCGGACCCGAAGGGCGGGCCGTTATCGGTCCGAATCACCGCCGGCAAGCCATACTCGTGAAAGAGCTGCCGAAAGACGGCCATCGCGTCGCGGCCTCGCGTGGAGTCGAGCGCGCGACAGCCGAGCAAGTACCGGCTGTGGGCATCCAGCACGGTGAGCGGATAACAGTACGAGCCCGTGCCCAAGCGGAACTCGCCCTTGAAATCGGCCGTCCCCACGGCGTTCGGCACGCTCGCGGCCGTTTGCCCCCAGGCGTTGCCCACGCGCCCCGCCTTCCGAAAGCGCCGCTGCCGCACCATCCCCGCCTGCTTCAGGAGCGCGCCGACACTACTGGGGGCCGGCCACTGACGCGCGGCCTCATGCGCAGCCGCGTACGCGACCAGTTTGCGCGGCCCCCACGTAGAATGCTGACGGCGCAGCGCGAGAAAGTACGCGGCGGTCGCTTCCGGCATGCGGTGCGGAATGACGTGCGGGGCGTGCGACCGATCTTCCAAACTCTGGTCGCCTTCCTGCAGGAATCGACGCACCCACTTGTACCCCGTCTTCTCGCTGATCTGGAACTCCGCACAGATCTGCGCCATGGGCTTACGGCGCAGGAAGACGGTATGGATAAAGCTCCGACGCTGCTCCACTTGAGTGATCTCCTTCCACGGCACGGGCACCTCCTTCGGATGCCCATACAGTGGCGTGAATCTCACCCATCAGCCCGGTCTATCACTCTCCTCATCAGCTCGGTCTGTACCGCTCGCAAGCTAGACGCGGCCGAGAAGCGCGTGGGCACCGGCTGCAAGTGGCATGGTCCAACTGTGGTGGCCACTCGCTCGCATCGTCCCGGCCGACATGCTAGGCTGCGGCACACGCAGCCTAGTAATCTCGACAGTCAAAGCGTCTGAGTGCCGCTCCAGATGGCTAGCCACGGCTGTTCGAAAGTGGGATGACGGTCCGGTCGCGTTGCTCCGTCAGATGCAGTCGCCTCGCGATCGCTGCCGCCACCCGGTTTGCTGCGTCAGCCAGGGCTGGATCGGTACGGTGCGCGTACACCCCCGTGACGCCGGGCACGACGTGCGAGAGCAATCCGCCGATGATGTGGGCGCTCACGCCGACGTCGCCGGCCACTGTTGCGAACGACCGGCGGAGATCGTGTGGGCGCAGGTTCTCGAGCTGGGCGCGATCGCAGAGCGACTTCCAAACGGGCCCGATAGTCGAGATGGGAGCCGGCATGCGCTTGGGTCGAGGATCGGACTCGCCCCGAGTCGTCCGTTCGCCTTGACGGCGCCGCTGCCCCGCGAAGACGTAGGGGCTCGCGTCTCCGCGTTCGTCGGACCACGACCGCAAGAGCGCGAGCGCAGGTTGTCCGAGGTGAATCCGAGTGGTGCCCTTGTTCGGGGGATTCACGTGGAGGACGTGGCTGTCCCAGTCGACATCCTTCCACCGACGCCGCGTGATGGCCTGTTTCCGGCCACCCGTTAGGGCGAGCAGGAGGATCGCGTCGAGTTGGGCCGGGCGGGTGTCCGACGGCGGTACCTCAGCCAGCGCTTGCCGCTCGGCGACGATCGCCTTGGCCAGCCGCTCCCACTCATCCGCGGCTAGGTAGCGGTCGCGGGGGGTCTCGTCAAAGGGCGGGACGGCCTCCGCCGGGTTCTCCGTGCGCGGGCGCGCCCCGTCGGCCATCGCGCGGCTCAGAATCGCGGAGAGGACCGCCCGGACGCGGTTGGCGAGAGCAGGGGTCTTATGGAGCCGCTCGTGGAGCGCCCGAATGTCGAGAGATTCAATCGTCGAGATCTTGCGAACGCCCAGGGGGCGTTTGATGTGCTTGTTCACGATGCGCTCTGCTTCGTCGGCCCATTTTGCGGACCGCGTGAGGCGGAGGGACTCCAGGTAGCGCTCGGCGACTTCAGCCACCGTGGCGGCCTCGCGCTGCAGGCGGGCCGAGTTGCGGGCATCGCCGGCCTCGGCGCGGCGCTCGAGCAACGGGTCGGTCCCTTGCGCCACGGCCGAGAGGATGTCGAGCGCTCGCGTCCAGGCCAGGGCAGGGGGCAGCGTCCTGGTGTCGCCGAGCGTCATGCGCCGGCTGATGCCCTTCGCCCGGTACTGCACGACGAACGAGCGGAGGCCGGTGGGGGCCACCCGGAGCCCGAAGCCAGGGAGCCGGACGTCCCACACGGTGTAGGCCACGCTCCGCACAGGCAGGGCGTCGACCACACGCTTCAAACCCAGGTCATGCCGCTCCGGTTTCCCGCGCTCCACCGCCATGCTGACAAAATCCCCGTAAAGGCCGTGTCAGCAGCTTGTCAGCAATCGGGGGCAAAGTCAAGCCATGTCGGTCAACGCGTGTCAGCAACGGCCATTTTTCACTCTTGTGTCTGTAGAGTGAGAGCAATCTCTGGCAACGTCAGTACATCTCGATTAGACCACTAATGCACTGACTCTGGATCAGGAGAGTCCTGGTTCGATCCCAGGAAGGGCAACTATAAGCTTAGAGCTGTTCTCTTCGTGTTGCTCTTCGCTCCTACTATTTCAGCTGCTCGCGCGGTAAGGGTCTATTCGACCTCCCAACGTCCGGACCGATAGGGACACGCGCGTTCAGCCTTCTAGCCGCCGGCAATGCCAAGGGTGAGGCGCGTCCGGGATAGGAAAATCAATTGGGGTCCTGGAAGCATGCGGGGAGGTCCCAGGCGGCGCCACGACGCAAGGCACGGTCGGTGGGTGGCGTTCGCTCGGCCGCGGGCCTCACGGGGCGTCCGGGCCGGCGCGCCGCAGGGGTGTCCCGCGCCGACTTTCCTCGCCCGGGCCGAAAACGGCGCCGGTATGTGGCATTTTGCCAACCTAACGACGGGCCAATCGTGGCGCATCCGTACGATCCTGACGCAGCCGTAATGCTTACTCCCTCAGGTCGCCGACGAGCCGGTGCGCATGGCCTGATTGCGTCATGCCTGGCGGCATCTGGCTGAATCTGGCATAATCGATCGTGCAGCTCTCCCGTCCCCCTATTCCGGTGACCGTCATGCGCACTCTTCTCAGGCTCGGCGCCTGCGCCGCGATCCTCACCTCGCTTGCGACGCCCGCTCACGCACAGGGCATTTTCGACCGCATCAAGCAGAAAGCCGCCGATGCCGCGACGCAGAAGGCCGCGGACAAGGTCAACAGCAAGATCGACGAGCTCTCGCAGAAGATGGTCGACAACTCGTTCGCGACGATCTTCGGCGATTCGGCCGGCACGACCACGGGCGGTGCGAAGGGCGCGACCGGCAGCGGCGGTGCGGCTGGCGGGGGCGCTGGCCGCGGCCTGCCGTTCTCGATCGGGGGCAACGCCAAGACGGAATCCAGCTACACGTTCAACGTCGTGACGACGATGGAGATCGTCTCCTCCAAGCAGGATGGCAAGGCCGTTCTCACGACGCTCCTCAACACCAGCGAGCCGTACGTCGGCATGAAGATCATCAGTCCCGACGACAAGAAAGCGAACGGCACCGCCGTCGTCGTGCTCGATGCGAAGAATCAGGCGATGGTGATGCTCATGAGCACCGACACGTCGAAGTTCTCCATGGCGTACGGCTGGGCGAACGCGCAGAAGTACGCGCCGCCGCCGTCGCCGCCCGCCGCCACCGCGCCACAGCAGCCGGTGAACTGGGACACGGTGAAGGTGTGGAAGAGCTACACGAAGATCGGCACGAAGACCATCGCCGGTTACGCGGCGGACGGCTATCGCCTGGAGACGACGGATGGCGTGGCCGAAGTCTGGGTGTCGCACGATCCCGCCCTGGCGGGCGGCGGCATGTTCGGTGCGGGCGCCGAGTTGAAACAGCTGAGGGGCCGCCTCCCGGCCGACTATCCGGTGGGCATGCTGTTGCAAATGACGGGCGTGAACAACAAGACGGGCGAGAAAGTGAGCATGACGGTCACGAACATCGACACGAATGCCCATACGACGTACACCATGTCCGACTACCCGCCGATCGGCGCTGGGCAGAAGAAATAGTGCAAGGTGAAGGGTCCTGGCAGACATTCGCCTAGTCGACCTGCATTCGGTGCCAAGACGATACCCGTTTCGATACCCGTTTCTCCCTGCAAAGGCCGGCATTCCTGCCGGGAAACTCCGGCACCGACGCCCGGTTTCCCTATGAAAGCCGTCAGTATGTAGTAGTTAGTGTATACCTGAACTCGAATGGGGTTCAGGGGGTCGCGGGTTCGAATCCCGCCGTCCCGATTGAGTGTTATGACAGGCTGACGATCGGTTACGATTGCCAGCCTGTCTTGCCGTTCTTCAATGGACGGATGCCGAGGCACGGCGTCGCACAGAATTGACGGGCCTGGTCAGCCCGCCGCCCTCTCCTTACGCGCCACTCCTGCGCGCCAGATTTCCCTACGGTCCGAGATTACGGAAGCGGCGATGGATTCGCCGCGCCATTCGCTTCAACCGGCGCGCGCCGCGGCGCACCAGAGTCCCGCGGTCGGGGGCGTCGGAATACTCATACAGCCTCCCTCCGACACAACTGAGCACGGCATCGACCGGCTGCTCGAGTTGAGATCGGTCCAGGGTTTGGCGGTATCTCGCAAACCCGTCGAGGAGACCCTGGGCCAACGGGTCGTCAGAATCCTGGAGCCTCCGGTAGGTCCATTTGTTCATGTGCTCCGACCATCGCCGGCGGAGCCCCAGGAGCAAGTGCGCCGACACCAGCACGGTCTGGAATGCAATGAACAACGCTTCGACATCGTCCTCTGCATCCAGAAAATCGTCCAGATGTTTAGTCAGCTCCTGCTGATATGCGGCGATTTCCCTGGTGGATAACGGCCTCGGCCCATTCTTCAGGATCGCTTGGGATTTCACTTTCAGATTTCCGACCACCCCAAGTCGGTCACGAATTACAACACCCTCGGCCCATGCGGCCAGCATCGTAGTCCGTCCGTCTCGATGCCAAAGCCCCGGCCCCTCCCGTACAGTCTCTTCGCACTCCCACAGCGCGCGCACGCTCACGTCAAAGCGCCAGCCGTCTTCTTCCGTGCACAGATGGGAAGCGGTATTCACCTCTTTCTCAATGACCACGAGATCGAGATCCGAACGGACGGAAGCCCTGCCACTGACTGCGCTTCCGAAGAGCACAGCCGCCAGGCAACCCGGGAAGCGCTTATCCACAAACGCGCGCGAAGCAGCGACGCCGGCTTCCAAACGGGCCGCTGCGAAATCAGAACCTAATTCGGTGGACAACATGGGCAGCATGATTCTCGCGCATCAGACACAGGCGGGTCGCTCGCGCTACGTGCTCATCAACCCCTCGCGCGCCGCTTCGACCCGCGCCATACTCGACTCCCGGCGATCGAATTGACATTCCAACTACGCTCCGGGCCGTGTTGCGGACCGGCGGGCCCCACCGTGTTCACCTGCTGACACTCAAAGACGCGAAATTGGCGCGTTCGCAACGCTATGCCAGGATAAACCAATGGGATATTGGGAAACGCGCAAAGATTTCCTTACGCCGCCGCTGGCGAGCCGTGAGCTCCGGTTGCGGGACGTGCGCCGCGCAGCCGAACGGCTTTCCGGAGACCCGAATGACCTGCGGCTGTTCGGGATGTCGACCCTCGTGTGGTATATGCTCGGGGTCAGGATCCTGGGTCGCACGGCGATCGAGGCGACGCGGGACCCCCAAGCACGCTTCGTTGGCTGGGCCGTCGCCGAGACCCTGCGACAGCACGATTACAAGATCCAAACCGTGATCGATCCATTCGCTGGCTCGGGAAATTCTCTTTACCACCTCATGAAGGCCACGAGCGCCCCGCTCGGCATCGGCATCGAGGCGGACGCCGAGATCTATCGACGGACAAAGAGCAACTTTGACGTCCTGCAGCGTTGGAAGCGATTACGAGGGAGCCACGTCGACATCCGCCACGGAGATTGGTCAGACTACCGATCATTCCTCGGTGATCAGGCAACGCTCATGCATTTGGACCCACCATGGGGCGACGCGTTCAACCGGGACGGCCTCGATCTGCGCGTGACCCATCCACCGATCCTGCACATTCTCTCCGACATTGCGCGGAGCAAGGGCCCTGCGCCCGTTTTCGTCGCGATATCGACGATGCCGCAGGTGGTGCAGGAGTCGGTCGAGGAAATCCGCGCGAACCATCGAACGTTCGCGACGAGGAAGTCCGCCAGCCCACCAATCGCCGCCCGGGCGGACTACCTGCTCGTACGGGTGCACCCGGGGGGAGAAACCCCAGAATGAAGGCAGCCTGTGGTAGACGAGGGAACAATGGCCGAAGCGCATCACCGGATTCCGGGATCCGAGCGGCGCCGCACGCCGCTCCCCCGGCCCATTGACGCGATGCCTCGGGACGGTAAGATGCTGAGGTCCCCCTCCTCAGCCACCACACCCGGCCGGAGCCCCTTCACCCCGTGAAAGCCTGGCAGGAAACTTCCCTCGTGCTCGCGGAGGCAGCGCGGCTGGCCGCCATCGGCCGGAGTGCGGCCCTCGCGACAGTCGTGCGCATCGCCGGCTCGGCCTACCGGCAACCGGGCGCCAAGCTGCTGGTTGCCGACGACGGCACGATGCTGGGCGGGGTGAGCGGCGGGTGCCTGGAGGCGGACGTCCGCGACGTGGCACTGGGCGTGATCCGCGGCGATCCGCCCTGCCTGCGGCGCTACGACACCGGCAGTGACGAAGATCAGGTGTGGGGCCTCGGCCTCGGTTGCAATGGGATGGTGGAGGTGCTGGTGGATCGTGTATCCCTTGACGATCCGGGCACACGTCGCGCCGCCGAACTGCTGACCGGCGACCGGCCGTTCGCCCTGGCGCGAGTGGTGGCGGGTGCGGTCGGGCTCGCCAGCACGGTGGCTATCGAGCACGACGGCCGCACCACCGGATCCACGGGCGACGCCGTTCTCGACCGCGCCATCAGGGCCGCCGCCTCGGCACAACTCACCGCTCGTGCTTCGGACACCGTCGAGATGGAAGGGCGCCGGGTGTTCATCGAGGTGCTCCTTCCGCCACCTCGCCTCGTCATCTGCGGAGCTGGGGACGACGCCGTTCCCCTCGCTTCCATGGCGGCCGGCGCCGGCTTCCGCGTGACGGTGGTGGACCACCGGCCGACGTATCTGGAACCCGCGCGATTCCCCGCTTCGGTGCAGCTCTGGCAGGGCCGGCCGGAAGCCGGCCTCGGCACGCTCGCGCTCGACGCCGATACGTTCGTCGTGATCCAGAGGCACTCGCTGACCCACGATCGCCACTGGGCACTGTCGGCCGCGGAATCGCCGGCCGCGTGCATCGGGCTGCTTGGCTCGCACGATCGGGGCGAGCGTCTGGTAGACGCACTGCCACCTTCGGCCCGAGATCGGGTATACGCACCCGTTGGGCTCGACCTCGGCGCCGACGGACCCGAACAAATTGCCGTGAGCGTCGTGGCGGAATAGCCGGCAGCGTCAGCGCCTCACTGGCACACCGCCCTCACCGCCGTTGCGCGAACGTGTGTGCCGGCGCCGCCCGCAGCCACGCTCGACAACGCGAGCACCATCTGGCCGGGCTCGGTGGTCGTCACGTCGAGAGTGAGCGACGCGGCGGCGTCGGACCGAAAGTAGGCTTTGGCCGGGCGATAGTTGATGAGGTTCGTCAATTCCGCCTGGCTGAGCACGTAGGCCTGGATGCCCGTGCCTTCGCCGGCCGGAACGATGAAGTGGCCGGTGACGCGGCATCGCGGCTGGCGGGGCGACACGGTCCACTCCCAGGTCTGGAACTTGCCCGGCGGCACGTCGAGTTCCGCACTCTTCGCCATCGTGACCGTGTGCGGGAACATGAACAGCGACAGCACGCCGCCGGAGCCGGCGCCCCGGCTCACCCGGTATGCCGCGACGAGCGCGAGCACGGCCAGGATGGCGAGACCGGCACGAATGCGTTTACGCCGCTTTGCGGCCGCAGCCGCGGCTTCGGGACCGTCCGGTTTGGGCGCCGCTGCCGATGCGGCGTCGTGCGGGTCGGGCTGGGCGCGGCCGCAGCGCGCGCAGACCGTGGCGTCCACCGGGATCTCCCAACCGCAAAACGCACAGGTCTTCACCTGTTCCCCGGCGGTGCGTCGCTGGCCCGGTAGTCCCGTTCGCCGAGCAGGAACAACGTGCCGACCACAAGCAGTGCGCGGCGCAGCACGTCAGGGCACCTTTTCCAGCACCACGGCGCTGCCGTAGGCCACGATCTCGCTCATGGTCTGGCCGATCTCGGCGGAATCGAAGCGCATCATGACAATGGCGTTGGCACCCATCGCCGTGGCGTTCTGCACCAGGCGATCCACCGCGTGGCGCCGCGCCTCCTCCAGGAGCTGCGTGTACTCGACGATCTCGCCGCCCTTGAGGGACCGCAGCCCCGCCATGATGTTGCCGCCGATGCCGCGGCTGCGCACCACCACGCCGAACGCCTGGCCCTTGGATTCCTTGACCCGATATCCGGCCACGTACTCGGATGTGACGACGATCATGGGCGTACCTCCTCGTGAGAAGTCTCGGCAACCGGCGCCTCGGGACCGTTCGAATCCATCACGGGACGGTCAGCGGACGCCGAGGGCCAGCCGGTCCATCCACTGGTACTGCTGCGCGGGGATCGTGCCCCCCACGCCGCCCCAGATGGGCGTCCACTGGATGTAGTTCCAGGTGGCCGATTGGCCGGCTCCGGACCACCCCACGTTGGTATACTCCGCGACCTTGGTGGGACCGCTGACGATGTCGCCGCTGCTGTTGTACGTGGTGAGCCACATCCGGGCGACGCCATCGAAGGCGCCGGGCGTGTTGGAAATGAGTTCGAGTTCGACGCGCTGCCACGACCCTCGGGTGACCGTTGCATCCTGGCCCAGATTGGCGGGCAGGTTCACGGCACTGGTGCCGAGCCCGAGATTCTGAAGCCGCATCTGCCACGTCAGCGTTCCGGAACCGATGCCGTACGCGGCCAGGTAGAAGCAGGGGTTGTTGTGGATCCAGGCGTAGATCGTCTTGTTGACCCCGCTGGAGTGCCCGTAGTAGTTGCTGGACAGTTGGATGGTCATGGCTATATACAAATGCGTATAGCCGGCCGATGAGAAGTCGGCGGCCTGCAGATTGCCGGGCGCGCCCCCGCCCGCGAAGCCCGTGGGGTAGGCGATCTCGCCCACGTACGGGGGGCTGGCCGGGGGGCTGCCGGGGGCAAACACGCCGCCCACCGGGGTGTAGGTGGCCGCGTCGCGCTGCGTGACGGTTCCGCCCTGCACGGAATAGATGCCTTCGGCGAGGGTGCTGTCGGTGAACTCGTCCACGTACCCGGGCGGAAACGCGTAGCCCTGGGGAAGGTTGGGATAGGGCGGCGGGGGCCCGGCCACCGATGAGCCGCACACGGCGCACACGAGCACGATGGCCACCGGCCGCGCGATCGTCGACAGTTTCATGAAGGAATGCTCCCTCGGGGACAGACGCCGGATCGTCTCATGCCACTGCAACTTCCGGACCCAGCTTAACAGCGCCGCGAGCGAATTGCCATGCCGACGGCGCACTGGCCCGGAATGCGGGCCCCGTGCGCCGGAATGGCGGCGCGCTGCCTCGAGTGCCTGCGCGCCGCTCACGAAGGGCCCGTGTTGCGCCGGGTCTTCTGCCAGCCCATCCGGCCCGTTCCGACCAGGCTCCCGAGCGACACGCCGGCTCGCCAGACGGCGTAGGCCGGGAGCAGCGCCATCGCCGCAACGACGCGCAGCCGCTGCGGATGGCGCGCGAGCACGGCCAGCGTGGCGAACACGAGGGGCATCTGCGATACGAGCGCCATGGCGGCGACGATCCAACCGGGCGCACCGCCCAGGAGCAGCAGCGCGAGCACGGCCAGTACCACGGCGATCGTCCCACCCATCACGGGGCCGGGCGCGGACAGTTCGTAGAGGGCATCCACTTTCTGGGCGAGGCCGATGCGGCGACTGCGCGCGAGCGGGCCCCACCACTGCCTGAGCGTCTGCCGCCGCCCCACCACCCACCGGCGCCGCTGGGAGACGCCCTGCGAGAGATTCCGCACCTCCTGCGAGAACAGCTTGGCGCGCTGCGCATAGCGGATCGGGATACCGTCCGCGGTGAACGACGCGTACAGCTCCCAGTTCTCGGTGAGCGAGAAGGCGTTCCAGCCCCGCTCGGCCAGGAGACCGGCGCCGAGCACCATGCCGTTTCCGGTGAGCGGGCAGTTGAGGCCCGCGCGTTCCCGGCGGGGATAGACGACCTCGTACCGGGCGCGGGCCAGGACGCCGGCGAGAAGCGTGAGCCAGTTGTCGCCCTCGTTCAGGGTGGCGAAGTACGCCTGCGCAGCGCAATCGCGCAGAGGGCCCACGGCGTCGATCGCGCGCGCGAACTGCGGTTCCACCACCGTATCGGCGTCGATGATCACCACCGCATCGAGGGCGGACAGGTCCTGCTGCTCGAGGGCCCAGGCGATCGCCCGCGGCTTGCCGAGGAGCGCGAGGTCGTGCCGCTCGAGCACGTCCGCGCCCGCCTCGCGCGCCGCCTGCGCGGTGCGATCAGTGCAGTTGTCGGCTATCACGACGACGCGCGCTCGGCCGGCGGGATAGTCCATGGCGAGCAGCGATCGAACACAGGCGGCAATGATGGCCTGCTCGTCGTGGGCGGGCACGAGAAAGAGCAGCCGCTGCAGCGACTGGCCGGGGCCGTCCGCGCCGGCGCGACGCCGGCGCGGAGCGAACAGCAGGATCACCCCATGCGCGAGTGAAGGAATCGCAAGGGCGAGGGCAGCGACCAGGAAAATCGCAAAGAGCATCAGGCGGAGGGCCACGGGAAGGTCGACGCGGAAGGTCGCAGGCGCCGCGACCGGCCGCCAGTCCGGCGTGGCGCGAGCGGCCCAAAGCAGGCGCGGCCCCGTCTGGTCTCGAGCAGCGCCGCGACCGGCGCAGATCAGCAGCGCGCCCACGAGCAGCAGCACCATGATGATCGGCAGCAGCCACCATCCGATGGGTGTCACGACGAGGAAGAACACCACCCCCATGGACACGGGGGGCGGGCCATGGGCTCGCTTGTCGGCCGACGCGAATACCGATATACTCGCTGCCGGACGGGCCGCCCAAGAGCACGTCGAAACGAAAACCCCCGGCTGCCCATGGGCAGCCGACGCCAAGGAGGGTAGCGCCATGAGGTCCAGCCGTGCCATTTCCGCAGTCATCGGATCGGGTCTCCTCTTTGCCGCGGGCACGGCGCGGGCGGCGGCCAGCGAGCCGCTCCCCGACGCGTGCGCCCTGCTGACGCAGGCACAGGTGAGCGCCGCGCTCGGCGTGCCCGCCGGGGCGGGCCAGTACCTCGTGGCGAAGAGCACGGCGGTCTGCGGTTGGAACGAGGCAGGCAAGCCAGACCCCAGCCCCAAGCGCGTCGCACTCGCGACCGAAACCGCAAAGTCGTTCGGCTACGAGAAGGTGCCGATGAAGGGCATCGTCAAGACGCCCCTGAGCGGCGTCGGCGACGACGCTCTCTATATGACGACGCCGGGCTTCGGCACGGGCCTCAGCGTGAAGAAGGGTGAATTCGCGTTCAATGTCCGCGTATACGGCTTTCCCGTAGACCAGGTCAAGGCCAAGGAAAGGGCCCTCGCGCTCGAGATTCTCGCCAAGCTGTGATGGCCGCGTCGCGCAGGTAAGATCGGCCACCCGGTACCCACTCGGCTCCCGGGAGGATGAATATTACGTTTCTGGCTCATCGTCGTGTCATTCCCCAGGCACAGAGGACTCATGCTCAAGGACTTCAAGGCGTTCATCATGCGCGGCAGCGTTGTCGACCTGGCCGTGGGCGTCATCATCGGCGCCGCGTTCGGCGCCATCGTCAAGTCGCTGGTTGACGACATCCTCATGCCACCTCTCGGGCTTGCCACGGGCGGCATAGACTTCGGCAACAAGTTCGTGGTGCTCAAGGAAGGCGCCAAGGCCATGGCGCCGTACGCGTCGCTGGCCGACGCCAAGGCCGCCGGCGCCGTGACGCTGAACTACGGGGTGTTCATCAACCAGACGGTGACCTTCCTGATCGTCGCGGCCTGCATCTTCGTGGTGGTCAAGATGGTGGCCAAGCTGCAGCCCGCGCCGGCGCCCGCCGGGCCGCCGACGACCAAGGCCTGCGCGTTCTGCGCCACGCAGATCCCGATCGCCGCCAAGCGGTGCCCCAACTGTACGTCTCAGCTGTAGACACCAGCCACCAAATTTCACGGAGTCTCATTTGTTCAGACATCGGTGCGCGGCGCTGCTCGTCGAGTGCGCCGCCCTCCTCGCTTTTGCCTCCGTCGCCGGCGCGCAGACGGCCAAGCCCACCACGTCGTTCACCGGCGACCTGGGCTACGTCAACGCCTCGGGCAACACCAAACTCAGCACGCTCAATGTGGGCGACAAGATCGTGCACACCGACGGCCAGTGGACGCTCACGCAGACGGCGGCGTACGTGTACGGCGAGACCAACGCCACGGAGAGCGCCAACCAGTTCCTCATCGCGGGGCGCGCCGACTGGGCGTTCCAGCCGCGGCTGGGGCTGTTCGCCGGCGTATCGTACGAACGGAACCCGTTTGCCGGATTCGATTCGCGGGTGAACGAGATGTTGGGCTTTCAATGGAAGGCGGTGGTGGAGGCCAGCGACTCGCTGAGCATCGACGCCGGCGGCGTGGAGACGCAGCAGTCGAACGTGGACGGCACGAGCGAGGACTATACGTCGGCGCGGCTGGCGGCCAACTACAAGCACTCGTTCAGCAAGGCGGCGTATTTCCAGCAGCTGGCCGAGTACCTGCCCGACCTGCAGATGAGCGGCGCGTATCGCGTGAACACGCAGTCGTCGGTGGTGGCGCCGATCTCGGCGCACGTCGGCATCAAGGTGAGCTACGCCATCCAGTACAACAGCAACCCGCCGGCGAAGTTCGGGACCACGGACCGGCTGCTGACCACGGGCGCGCAGGTGACGTTCTGATCCGGCATCGGCGCCATGCCCGCTGAGTCGTGGGGGCGCTATCCGCGCTACCGCGCCGCGCGCGAGCACGCGATCACCGACCGGTTCGGTCCGTTGCCGCAGCCGTCGGGCCGCAGCATGCTGGCCCACGGCATGGGGCGCAGCTATGGAGACGTCGCGCTCAACGACGGCGGGGTGCTCCTGTTGACGACAGGCCTCGACCGTTTCATCTCGTTCGACGCCGTGAGCGGGGTGTTGCGGGCGGAGTCGGGGGTGACGTTGGACCAGATTCTGGCGCTGACCGTGCCGGCGGGCTGGTTCCTGCCGGTGACGCCCGGCACTCGTTTCGTGACTCTCGGAGGCGCGGTGGCCAACGACGTGCACGGAAAGAACCACCATGCCGCGGGCACCTTCGGCTGCCACGTTCGCGCGCTGGAACTCGTTCGCTCCGACGGGTCCCGGTTCGAATGCCGGCCGGACCTCCGCGCCGACTGGTTCGCGGCAACGGTTGGCGGACTGGGCCTCACCGGGCTCATCACGTGGGTGGAGATCCGGTTGCAGCCCATCAGGACGCCGTTCGTGTCGCGGGTCGATTACCGTTTCGGCACGCTGGAGGAATACTGGGAACTGGACGTGGAGCTGGGGGCGCGCTACCCCAACACCGTGGCGTGGGTGGACTGCCTGAGCGGCGGGCGGGGGATCTATACCGCCGGAGAGTTCGCGGCTGAGCCGCCGGATCGCGCCGTGCCGGGCAATCGCACGTTCAGCGTGCCCTTTGCGCCTCCGATCTCGCTCATCAACGCGCTCAGCCTCCGGGCGTTCAACGGTCTCTACTATCATCGCCCGATTCCTGCTCAGAGCATCTGCCATTATGCACCGTTCTTCTACCCGCTGGACAAGATCGAGCACTGGAACCGGATCTACGGACGCCGGGGGTTCCTGCAGTACCAGTGCGTCATCCCGCGGCGCGCGATGGCCGACGGCGCCCAGGCGCTGTTCGACTGCCTGGGGCGGCGAGGGCAGGGCTCGTTTCTCGCGGTGCTCAAGACGTTCGGCGACCGTCCGTCGCCGGGCATGCTGGCGTTCGCGAGGCCGGGCGTCACGCTGGCATTGGACTTTCCGTATCACGGAGCGCGCACGGACGCCCTGTTCGCCGAACTCGACGCCATCGTGGCCGAGGCCGGGGGCACGCTGTACCCCGCGAAGGACGCGCGCATGTCCGCGTCCATGTTCGCCAATGGTTATCCCATGCTGAACGCGTTCACTCGATTCATGGACCCGGCATTCTCGTCCAGCTTCTGGCGGCGGGTGATGCCATGAGCGCGCGCGGCCGGCCGGTGCGGAACGTCGTGATCTTCGGGGCCACTTCTGCCATCGCGGAGCAAACCGCCAGGCTGTGGGTGGTGCGCGGCGCCTCGCTGGTGCTGGTGGGGCGCAACGTCGAGAAGCTCGAGGCCGTGGCCGCCGACCTTCGCGTGCGTGCCGGCGCGGACGGCGCGAGCCGGATCTTCGCGAAACCGGCCGACCTGGACGATCTGGCGCGGCACGGCGAATTGATTTCGGAAGCGCAGGCCATGCTCGGAACGATCGACGGGGTGTTGATCGCGCACGGCACGCTGCCGGACCAGGCGGCGTGTGCCGGTGACGTGCGCGAAACGATCGCCGCCGTTCACACCAATGCGATTTCGGTGATCAGCCTGTGCACGCTGCTGGCCAACGTACTCGAGCGCCAAGGGTACGGGCGTCTGGCCGTCATCAGCTCCGTGGCGGGCGATCGGGGGCGGCAATCCAACTACGTATATGGTGCCTCCAAGGGGATGGTCAGCCTTTTTTCTGCAGGGGTTGCGCAACCGGTTGTATCCGCTGGGCATTGCCGTCGTGACCATCAAGCCGGGTCAGGTCGTTACGCCGATGACGGCGGGAATGGCGCAGAAGGGTCCGCTCTGGGCCAGTCCCGAACACGTCGCACGCGGGATCGTCCGCGCGGTGGACAGGGGCGCCGATGTGGTCTATCTGCCATGGGTGTGGTTCGGGATCATGGCCGTGATCAGGGCGATTCCGGAACGGGTCTTCAAGCGGATGAAGCTTTGACGTTCCGCGGGATCGAATCGCGGGGGACGCAACCATACAAGTGCAATGGAATCAATGGGTTAGCGAGGCGTCGGTCGCCCGAGAGGGGCCGGCGCTTCGTCTTTGGGCCCGCACTCGCCTTCGACGGGGCGTGTCGGGGGTTGCCCGAATGCAATTGCGAGTGGACTCACAACCATTCCGGAACATGGCACTTGGCGCTATTGTCACTGCCCCCGCGTATTCTCAGACTGGTGGGGCGGTGAGCTATCAAAAAACTCGAATTGCCGCCGGGCTTCTCGTGGCGGCTCATCGCGCGAACGGCGGGAGCGGTATCAGTGGTGCGGAATATGCATGACGGATGGCAACCGACGTGTCAGGCGGGTGGGCAGTAGCCGATTTCCCCTACGGATTGGCTTTCTCTAGATGGTGGCGGCAGTAGAATGCAGTTGAGCGCGCTTCGTGGGCGATGGAGCCCACTGACTGGGTCGCTGGCTTTGGTGCTGCTGATTGGTGCAGTGCCGACGCTGGCTATAGAGGCGCAACAGGCTTCGGGGGCCGAGCCCGGCCCGGCTGCGCGCGCGTTGCAGCCAGGCGACAGGGCGTTGCAGCCCGGCGACAAGATCAGAGTGAACGTCTGGCGCGAGCCGGACCTCTCGGGCGAGTTCGAGGTCCAGCCAGACGGCGGGGTCACCTTCCCCAAGATCGGGCGCATCCAGGTGGACCGGATCTCCACCGACTCGCTCAGGGCGCTGATCCTTGCGCGGTACTCCGTGAGCCTGCGCGACCCATCCATCGAGGTGACGCCGCTCCGGCGCATCGTCGTTTCCGGTTCGGTACGGAATGCGGGCTTCCAATACGCCGACCCAACGGTGAGCGTACTAGGTGCGGTGGCGCTGGCGGGGGGCGTTACGCCGGACGGAGACCGGGGGCGAGTCCGGCTGCTGCGCGACGGGCGGGAAATACCGATCAAGCGCTCCGATGCGCCGGCCGTTGCCGATTCTTCGCTGCAGTCGGGCGACGAGGTCGTGGTGCCCGAACGGAGCTGGCTGGAGCGGAACGTCGCGCTGGTCGCGTCCAGTCTTACCGCTATAGCAATCATCGTGGCGGCGAGGATCCATCCGTGACCGGAACCGATCGATGATCTACCGCCCGCCGGACCTGATGCAGCGACTCGAATCCGGGCAGCCGCAACCACCGGAGCTGCCGGAGCCGACTCTGCGCGATCTGGGCCGCTCGTTGATGCGGCACTGGCTGCTCATTGCTGCTTGCACGCTGGTCTGCGTGGGCGCAGGCATTGGTTACACGCTCTGGTCCCGGCCCGTATACGAGGCCACGGCCGTCGTTGCGTTCGAGAACCAACAGGTGAACGTGCCGCAGCTCGTGCAGGCGTTCTACAACGACAACGTGATCGGCACCGAGCTGGACGTGCTGCGCGGCCGGACCGCGGCCGTGAACGTCATCGACTCGCTGGGGCTGCGCGCCCGCCTCCTTAAGCCGCGGGACGGTCGCATCACGGCGCTGTTTTCCACGCTCCAGGTGCCGCCGGCCGCCGACAGCGGGACGTTGGTGTTTCGTTCACGCGGAAACGGGGCGTTCGCCGTGTCGCGCTCGGACTCCGCGGTGCGGTTGGGTATCGCACGGATCGGCGATACGAGTCGCGTAGCCGGCATTCTCGTGGCGCTCGGGCCAACGGCGCGCGACTTGCCCGAATTCACCCTGCACGTTGACCCGCTCGATGACGCACTGAAGCGGTTCGGATCGGCGCTCAACGTTTCGCGTCCCGACCGCGATGCGGATCTCATCGATATTCAGCCTCGGGCCAACGATCCGGGGCAGGCCGCGGCCATTGCAAACCTGATGGCGCAGAACGCCATTGCCGACCGCCAGGCGGCCCGGCTCGGGAGCATGAGCGCCGAGGTCGTTCTGCTACAACAGCAGAGCGACTCGCTGGGCCGGGAACTGCGGGCGTCGGAGGATTCGCTGCGCGCGTATCAGCAGGCGGAACACGTTATTGACGTTCCCGACCAGGCCAGCGCCGAGGTTCAGAGACTGGCCAAGCTGCAGGCCGACCTTGCCGGAGTGCGGGCGGATCGCGACGCGTTCGCGGAACTCGTCGGGCAGTTTCACCAGGACAGTACAACGGGCCTGCTCGGCGGGCAGGACGTGTCGCGCCGGCTCATGGCCTTCCCGTCGCTGTTGAGCAATCTGTCGACGTCGGTGCTGCTGGGTGCGCTGGCGCAGGCGGAGAGCGAGCGCTCACAGCTCCTCATTCGCCGGACGCCCGCCGATTCCGACGTGCAGGTGCTCACGCATCGCATTCGCGACATCGAGACGCAGCTCCAGGGAATGGCGGAGTCGTACCTCCAGAGCTTGAGCAACCAGGTCGCGGCGCTCGAAGGCGAGGCTGCCAAGTTCAGCACGCAGCTCGACGCGCTGCCCGAGAAGCAGCTTCAGACGGCTCGGCTGGAGCGCAATACCAAGGTGTTGAACGACCTATGGGTGCTGGTGCAGACCCGGCTGAAGGAGGCACAGGTGACGGGCGTGGGCGGCGGCATCGCGGTGCGGATCGTGGACGCCGCCGCCGCGCCGAGCAATCCGATCAGGCCGCGGCCGCTGTTGAACGTGGCGCTCGCCCTGTTGCTCGGCCTCATGGTGGGCGTGAGCGCGTCGCTGATGAGGGAAATGGGCGATCGGTCGGTGCGCTCGCGCGGGGATGCACTCGCGGCGGGCGGGCTCCCTGTTCTCGGAGCGCTGCCCCGGTTACGGGTGCGGCGGCGTACGCTGCCACGCATGCTCGGGTCGGGCCGGGCGTGGGCAAAGGCGTCGGACGTGGCCGTGGCGCCGGATCGCGATCGCACCGTGGGGTCCATCGCGTCGCTGCTCATCACGCAGCCCGGAACGCCCACCGCGTACACCGAGGCGTTCAATCAGCTGTTCGCCACTCTTGCCCTTTCGTATCAGGATCGCCCGGTCAAGGTGATCGTGTTCACCAGTCCGCTCCCGGGCGAGGGAAAGACGCTGTCGGCCATCAACTTTGCGCTCGCCGGCGCGCTGCGGGGGCTCCGGGTGCTGCTCATAGACGGGGACCTGCGCTGCGGCGTAGTCAACACGGCCATGGGCATCGCCAGGGCACCCGGCTTCTCGGAACTGCTGGCGGGCACGGCAGAAGTGGGCGAAGCGGCGCGCTGGATTTCCCTGGACAAGCAGGGATCGCTGTTCGTCATGCCGTCCGGTACGCTGCCTGCGATACCGGGAAGCGTACTGACCATCAGCCGGTTGCACGAAGCGCTCAGCGCCCTGGCCCCGACGTTCGACTTGGTGGTGATAGACACGCCGCCCGTGAACCTCGTGGCCGATGCGGGGCTGGTGGGCTCGGGGGCGGACGCGGTGCTGCTGGTGGTGCGCGCCGGGCACACGCAGGTGGACGACCTCCGCTACGCCATGGATCGGCTGGAGGCCATGCGCGCTCCGGTGCTCGGCACGTTGCTCAACGATATCGACCTCAGGCGGAGCGCGCGCTACGACGGTTCGTATCGGTACCTGGCGGAAGCGGGGAGGTATCATGTCGGCGCCAGCTGATATCAGCAGCCAGACGGCGCGGGCGGGCGCTGCGCCGCAGTACGCCAGCGGGGCTGCAATGTACGGGGCCCTGCCTGTTGGCCGCCTGAATCCAGTGCGCACCGCAAACTGGCAGAGGGCCGACTCGGTGCTGGCCGTGGGTGTGCTCGCGGCCGTCGTGATCATGGGCAACGTGCAAAACATGCCACACGGTCTGGCGGGGTTTCTGGGAACGCGCGTGACCGTGAAGAACGCGCTGCTCGTCGGCGCCTTCGCGTGGCTGTGGCCCCTGGTACTGTCGGCGTGCGGGCTGTACGCACCGCACCGCCTGCGCACGGGGCAGGGAGAATGGCCGCGGCTGGCGGCGGCCGGCGCGGTGGGTTGCGCGCTGGCGATGATCTTTCCGCTCACGAGCAGGAGCGGCGACGTGAATGCCCTGCACTCGCTGCTGTTCGGCGCGGCCATCGTGCCGGTGGCCGGGCTCTTCCGGGCTTCGGTGCGGGCCGTGGGGCGCAAGCGCAGCAGCACGCGACCGCGCCAGGTGCTGCTGGTGGGCAGCGGACCCAGCGCGGCAGAACTTTACCGGCAGCTCATGTCGGACCCGCAGCAGATCAACAACGTCATCGGCTTCGTGGACTCAACGCCCCAACGCGCCCTTGCCGGAGACGGGGTAGCGCACGTGGGCGAAATTCGGCACCTGGAGCACGTACTGATGCACCGGGTCGTGGACGACGTGTTGATCGCGCTGCCTGTGAAGTCCCGCTACGACGACATTAGACAGAGCCTTGCGGCGTGCGCCCGGGTGGGAGTCCCGGCAAGCTACTCGGCCGACCCCTTCGGAGGCGGTTCCGCAATTCCAAGAGCGGCAGGCCACTCTGCCGCCGTGATCTCCATGTCGGCGACGCCAAGCCCAGAGCTGTTAGCCGTCAAGCGGGCGATTGACATAGCGGGTGCATTAGTGCTGCTGGTAGCCGCGGCTCCATTGATGGTTGGCGTGGCCGTTGCGATCAAGCTGACGAGCCGGGGGCCGGTGCTGTTCTCGCAGTACCGTTATGGGCACATGAAGCGGCTGTTCCGGATGTACAAGTTCCGGACCATGGTTACGGATGCGGAACGGCTGCAGTACCAGTTGGAGGACCGGAATGAAGCCACCGGGCCGGTGTTCAAGATCCGCGATGATCCGCGGATTACACCAATTGGGCGATTCCTCCGGAGGAGTTCGCTGGACGAACTGCCCCAGCTCTGGCACGTGCTCACCGGAGAGATGTCGTTAGTTGGGCCGCGGCCCATGGCAACCAGAGATGTAGGCCGGTTTGCCGACGCGTGGCTAATGCGGCGCTTTAGTGTGCGCCCAGGACTCACCTGCCTCTGGCAGGTGCGTGGGCGGAGTAACACCCCGTTCGAACGTTGGATCGAGTTCGACTTGGAGTACATCGACAACTGGTCTCTCTTGCTCGATGCGAGGATCTTGGTACAGACGATCCCGGCAGTGATTCTTGGTCGGGGCGCGGACTGATTCAGATCGCCAGTTAGGCACTCCACGACAGGAGGAACGAGTGAGCGAAGACTTAATAGTGGTCGCAGGGGCGGGAGGCTTCATCGGCGGGCATCTCGTCAGAGCCCTGCAGACGATTGGAAGGCGGGTGCGGGCCGTGGATATCAAGCCGACGAAGGAATGGTACCAGCTCTCCGTCGATGCGGAGAACATCGTCGCCGATCTCAAACTCAAGACGGAGGCCGAGCGCGCGTGTCATGGTGCGGAGCAAGTCTACCAGCTTGCAGCAGACATGGGCGGGATGGGGTTCATCGAGAATAACAAAGCACTGTGTATGCTTTCAGTGCTGACCACTACCCATATGCTGCAGGCGGCAAGGGACGCCGGCGTCAAGAGATTCTTCTATTCATCATCGGCATGCGTCTATAACGCCGACAAGCAGAAGTCGCCGGATGTTGTCCCACTTCGTGAGGAGGATGCGTACCCAGCGATGCCTGAGGATGGATACGGCTGGGAGAAGCTTTTCTCCGAGCGAATGTGCCGGCACTTTCGGGAGGACTTCGGGCTCGCGACGCGGGTCGTTCGTTACCATAACGTCTATGGGCCGCACGGGACCTGGGAAGGCGGTCGGGAGAAGGCACCGGCGGCGGTCTGCCGTAAGGTGATCGACGCCCTCGCTACGGACTCCAAGACGATCGAAATATGGGGTAATGGACAACAGACGCGTTCATTCATGTACATCGATGATTGCGTACGGGGAAGCCTAGCCGTCTGCAATAGTGAGATCCTCGAGCCGATCAACCTTGGCTCGAGCGAACTGGTGACTATCAATCAGCTTGTGGACATCGTTGATGAGATTGCTGGTGTAAGGCTTGAACGGCACTATAACCTCAGTGCTCCAAAGGGTGTCAACGGGCGCAACTCCGACAATCGTCGAATCAGGGATTACCTGGGGTGGGAGCCCAGCATCCGGCTGAAGGCAGGGATGGAGCGAACCTACGCGTGGATTCATGACGAATACACAGCGAAGTACGGAGCGCGCCCCGTGCTCGCGACGCACTGATGCTTACGGCAAACTGGGCGTTTACCAATCCAAAACGAGTAGACATTCTCGGCGTGCAGGTCAGTGCCATCGACATGGGCATGGCTCTGGAGACCGTCGAAACGTGGATCGACTCTGGGACCAGTAATTACATCTGCGTTACTGGTGTTCACGGGGTGATGGAGAGCCAACGAGACGCAGGCTTGCTTGAGATCCATAATCGGGCTGGGTTGGTCACGCCGGACGGGATGCCGTTGGTCTGGCTTTCCCGGATGCGAGGGTTGAAGTACGTGCAGCGTGTCTGCGGAGCTGATCTACTGTTGGCCTGCGCCGAGCGTGCGGCAAGTCGGGGATGGGGGTTCTACCTCTACGGCGGTGCGCCTGGCGTCGCGGAACTTCTCTCCAGACGGCTTTGTGCAAGGTTTCCGGGATTGCGGGTAGTTGGTTGCTACTCACCGCCGTTCCGCTTGCTCACGCCGAAGGAGGACCAGGAGTTGATCGATCGGATCAACGATGCTGCGCCGGACGTGGTGTGGGTCGGGCTGAGCACTCCCAAGCAGGAACGATGGATGTACGCTCATGTGCAACGGCTGAATTCGGCTGTCCTAGTAGGCGTCGGTGCCGCGTTCGATTTCCACGCTGGGCTCAAACGGCGGGCGCCGACGTGGATGCAACGATCGGGAATGGAATGGGCGTTTCGGCTTCTTACGGAGCCACGTCGTCTTTGGCTGCGATACCTGACCAATAATCCTGAGTTCGTCTGGCGCGTTGGATTGCGGGCACTCGGATTGCGCTCGGGGCGAGAGCAGGACGCCTCCGTCACCTCAGATTGAGAGCGCGCTCTCGGTGTCGAGCAGCTATGAATATTCACGACGTCTACCGAACGCTTGGGTTCAGGTTTCGCCTTGCTCGGATGAAGGCCATTCGTGAAACGTTTCCGTTGTTGGATCGAAATGGGTCCGTCATCGATCTTGGTGGCACGGCACGGTGGTGGAAGGACATGGAGGTTACGACTACTCGGATCACAATTGTCAACATCGACCAAACCCATAGAGAGCAGGTGATAAACGCCGGGTACCTGTTTGTCGTGGCGAACGCTTGCCAACTACCGTACGCCGATCGCAGCTTTGATCTGGCCTTTTCGAACTCGGTGATCGAGCATGTTGGCGGTTGGCATGAACAGGTGCGTTTCGCAGAGGAGCTACTGCGATGCGGCAGCCAAATGTATCTTCAGACCCCCAACAAGTGGTTCCCGATCGAACCGCACCTTCTTACCCTCTTCATCCACTGGCTGCCTTTTTCTGTTCAGCGCCGCTTAGTACGCTGGTGCTCAATATGGGGCTTGGTCACTCGCCCCGACATGAGGACCATCGACGCCTGTCTCAAGGGACTCAAGCTGTTGAGCAGGGTCGAAGTAGAGCAGTTGTTCCCAGGGTGTGACATCCGATATGAGCGGCTGCTCGGGCTGGTCAAATCGTTCGTTGTCACAAACGAGCGTGGGGCGTTGCATTAGTCTGTTCCGGACGCAGCGGGAATAATCTGGCCCAATCAAGCTACGTTGGTAAGAGTGGGCCCTGTGTCGGTACGTGTAGGTGAATGGCCCAGCAACGTCACGCCGGCATCGCTATGATCTGGCGCTCACCATACCATACACCGATGAGAGGCGATCGCTCAAGGAGAAGTCTCATTGCGTCCCTGTTTTGTCGATATGACGTCGCTAAATGCCGTTCGCGGCCGGATAAAGATGCGGCACGCACCAGCCACGCCTTTAGAAGTGCGACTGGGGCACCCAACGGGAACTCGGCTTCTAATTGTGCACGCCGATGACTTAGGTGCAGCGCGCGCGATTGATCACGCGTCATTCGGCGTCCTTCAGGCGGGGCGCAGTTCGTCGGCCAGCGTCATGGTCTCCGCACCGTGGTCCCCAGAGGCTGTCGCGTTCGCGCAGGCCAACCCGGAGGCTGACCTCGGCATCCACCTGACCCAGACGAGCGAATCGGAGCCGTATGTCTGGCGCTCAATCTTGCCGGCCGCGCACTTGAAATCTCTGGTGGGCCTGGACGGCCGTTTCCTGCGTGGTTGGCCCGCTCGTCTCGAGCCATAGGACGTCGCATCACTCCACATTGCACTACCTGCCCCGAATGGCGGGCAATCCCGACGAGTGCAGCAACGATAATGGTCCTAACTTGAAATTCCTTGATCCTTCGGCCTCCGCAGCACGCCACATGCTCGTAACGATCGTGCAAAGTTCGCTCCCCCACTATCGGGTGCCCTTCTTCGAGGCACTGCGCTTGGAACTCGGACGGCACGGCGTTGCCCTGCGCCTTATCTACAGTCCACCAAGTGCTAAGGAAGCCAGTAAGAACGACACATCGTCACTCTCATGGGCGCTCCAAGTCCCAAAGCGTGTGGTCGCGGTCGGACCAAGGGGCCTCTATTGGCAGCCGTGCGTGGCGCTGCTTCAAGGGAGTGACCTCGTGATCGTCGAGCAGGCGAGTAAGCTGCTCCTGAACTACGTCTTGCTCGCCAGGCAGGCGCTGGGGGGAATGAAGGTCGCATTCTGGGGCCATGGACGGAACTTTCAGCGGGATACCGCCAGTCGTCTTGGCGAAATGATCAAGCGTCGCACGTCACGGTGGCCGCACTGGTGGTTCGCCTACACGGAAGGTAGTGCCGAGTTGGTGCGCCGTCTTCCGTATTCCCCAGACCGAATCACTGTAGTGCAAAATGCAATTGATACTTCCGCGCTTCAATCCAGGCACCGCCTGACCAGTGAGGAGGAGTTGACCGCTCTCCGTCGGTTGTTGGGAATCGAAAGTCGTAACGTCGCCATTTTTGTGGGTGGCTTATACGCCGAAAAGCGGATCTCCTTTTTGCTGGAAGCGGCACACATATTGCGCCTCCACGTCCCAGATTTCGAACTTATTGTCATTGGAGCAGGGCCGGACCAGGAAATGGTTGAGGCGGCGGCCCGAGAGCAGCGATGGATCCACTATCACGGCGCGCGCCTCGGAAGCGACAAAGTGCCGTACTTTTGCCTCGCTCGAGTCATGCTGTTACCCGGCCTTGTTGGGCTGGGCATTCTGGACTCCTTTGCGCTCGAGACTCCGTTGGTCACAGTCGACCTTTCGATCCACAGTCCGGAGATCGAATACCTCCACCATGGCGAGAATGGCTTGATGCTGGGGTCAACGACTACTCCTGCTCGGTACGCCACCGCTGTGGCCAATCTTCTCTCCGACCAGGCGTATTTGCAACAGCTACGAGGGGGCTGTCGGGCGGCCGCGGCGGTCTATACTCTCGACGCGATGGTCGGCCGCTTCGCGCAAGGAGTCTTGGCAGCGCTTGATGGGGACATCCCTGCCCGCATTCAATGAAGCGAGAAAGCCATGATCACCGGGTGCCTATGCGCGATCGGGTTAGCCCACTCGGGGCGGCCCCTAATGCTGCCCGGAGAATCGCATAAGTGTCTGTAGTTCGCCGCCTCCGGGTACTCGCGATCCACAACTTCTACCAACAGCCTGGGGGGAAGGATGGCATGTTTGCTGCGGAAACTCGCCTGCTCGAGACGCATGGCCATGAGGTGATTCGCTATACGATCCACAATGATCGTATTGGAGATATGAGCGCCCTGGATCTGTCTACGAAGACCATCTGGAACAGAGAGACCCTTCTCGAGGTTCGCCGTATCATCGCCGATACGCGCCCGGACCTAATGCACGCCCAGAACACTTTCCCCTTGATATCGCCAGCAGCATATGTAGCGGCAGGGGAACGTGGGCTCCCGCTCGTGCACACGCTGCACAATTCGGATAGGCTATGGGGGGCGAATGATTCTGAACTTGCTCGGCAGGACTGCGGCGTGCGAGGTGGGGCTTAGTGACGCGGCTGGCACGAAGGAATCCCAAGAACTCGCCCTCAGCCGAGACTGGCCTTGGCGAGCGCACGATTGGTGCGGCAAAGTGGCGGATCGCGTCTGCGTTTTTCCAGATCATCGTTGCGTTCCCGGCGGGCATTTTGCTCGCGCACCTGCTTCGACCCGCGGACTTCGGCCTCGTGGCTCTATCGCTTGTCATCGTTGGCTTCATCAGCTTGGCGTCAGACCTTGGCCTCGGGGCTGCCATCATTCAACTACATGAACCGGACGAGGCCCACTTGCGAGTGGCGCTCACTGGGTCCGTTCTCTTAGGGATCTCAATCGCCGCCACAGTCATAGCGACGGCGCCTCTTATAGGACGCTTCGCCCACACCCCAGAACTCGGCGCTGTATTGCGTCTACAGTCCCTTGTCTTCATCACTTCGGGTGCCGATACTTTCGCGCGGTCGATATTGCAACGACGCCTTGATTTCCGGCGCCTGTATGTTGTTGACGTCGCGAGCCAGGTGGTGGGCAGTGCGCTGGTGTCGATTACGTGCGCCCTTGCGGGCATGGGCGTATGGAGTCTGGTGCTCGGCAATCTCGCCCGAAGCGCCATCTCCTGTACGTTAAGCATGATTACCGCGAACACACCACTCCGGCCCTTGCTGGCGCGACGGGAACTTAGACAGCTCCTGGGTTTCGGTGTTAGCGTCAGCGCAAACGGCGCAGTCAACTACATCGCTCGCAACGGGGACAATTTTGTCGTCGGCCGGACAT
The DNA here is from genome assembly GCA_963728785.1 of uncultured Gemmatimonadaceae bacterium. Taxonomy (GTDB): domain Bacteria; phylum Gemmatimonadota; class Gemmatimonadetes; order Gemmatimonadales; family Gemmatimonadaceae; genus JAGWRI01. The sequence goes on along the minus strand of CAVSKV010000004.1, from coordinate 1,722,718 downwards.
TGGGACCCGCCGCCTTAGGCATCTATTCGCGAGCCTTCAATTTGATGATGATGCCGTTGAATTATGTCACAGGCGCGTTCTTCACGACTCTAGTGCCGGTTTTCGCTGGCTTGCAAGATCAGCAGCGGCGGATGGGCAAGGGGTTTCTCATGAGCGTTCAACTCTCGGCGATCATCGTGGCACCTGTCGCAGGAGTAATGCTGGTCGCCGCGCCTCACTTGATACTGGGGCTCTACGGGGAAAAGTGGGCGGCGGCGGTCGGACCGTTGCAGGTTCTTTGTCTCATGGCAGTGCCGGCAGCGGTCATGAATCTCGCTGGGCCGGTCAACCGGGCCTGCAACCGTGTGATCACCGAACTCTGGTTCCAGTGCGCCTTCGCGTTTGCCATAGTGGCGGGGTCAGCTGTGGCTTCCCGGTCTGGGATTGTCTCTGTCGCTAGCATGGTAGTGCTTGCGACGGTAATGATGTACGTGGCTATGGCTGGTCTCGCACTATCCCTAACGGCATGCACTTGGCGCGCCTTTGTCGGCGCACAAATTCCCGGTGCTTTGATTGGCCTGTTCTCGGTCGCGATCGCGCTGGCAATACGTCTTAGTTTTGAGCAAGCGCAATGCTCTCATCTTTCGATCCTTTCAGCGTTAGTTATCGGCGGTGGCATTTCAGTTCCTCTTGGCGCCTACGCTCTGCCGGCGGGAATTCGGCCAATCGAACTATTTGACAGACTAAGGCCGATAGCGCTACGGCTGCCGGCACCACTCCGCGCTGGTGCGCTCCTGGTAATGCGCGCCCCTGCTTGACGATGCGGATGAGTGCCGCTGCGAGCTCATGCCCGGCGTGCGGGGATTGTGAATCGTCCACAGGGTGAGGAAGAGGCCAGGGCAAAGGGTACTTTGAGACGAGGCGCGAGTTCGCTGTAATGCTTAGAAGCGGAAAGAAGTGACTCGATATGCCCAAATGTGCAATTTGTATTGCGACCTACCAGCGGCCTTTGGGCCTTACACGTGTGATTGAGAGCCTGGGACGGTTGGATCTCCGATCGTGCGAGGCCCTCTCCCTTGAGGTCATCGTCGCAGACAATGATTCCGCGAAGTCGGCGTGTGGCCTTTGTGTCCAGCTGGCGCCGAGCTGCCGGTGGCCGCTGACCTACGTTTGCGAGCCGCGTAGGGGGATCCCGTTCGCCCGGAATGCGGTGGTGCGCTGTGCTCTCGGTCGCGGAGCAGAATACCTTGCGTTTGTTGACGACGACGAAGTGCCGGACCCGACCTGGCTCAAAGCGCTGTGGCTGGCCATGACGGCCTTTGGGGCGGACGTCGTCACTGGCCCTTCAATGCCGCACTTCGACGGCCCTATTGCGGGCTGGTTGCGTACTAGCGGCTTGTTCGATGGAGAAAGGCACGCAACCGGGACTCTACTGAAGAGCGCCTATTCAAATAACATCCTCATGCGCGCCGACGTCTTCCAGCGAACTGGGCGGCTCTTCGACGAGCGATTCCGGTTGAGCGGAGGTGAGGACACTGATTTCTTCCGCCACTCCGCGCAAGTAGGCTGCACGATTGTGTGGTCAGAGGATGCTATCGTTCACGAGTGGTATTCACCAAGTCGGGCGCGGGTCACGTGGCTCCTCAAGCGAGCGTACCGATGGGGGATGGTCTGGGGGCAGCGCAGCTACGACCGTGAGGCACTGCGTCGGGGGGCTCTGCGGGGCCTAGCAAAGGGGACGTTGTGGTTGCCATGGGCTTTGTTCCAGGGACGAGCTGCTTCGGTCAAAGCTCTCCAGCTCATTGCAAGCGGGGCTGGGTATCTGGCGGCGAGACTGGGGTTCCGATTTGATGAGTACCAACGTACGCATGGCGACTAGTGGCCGCGTGGTTGCCAGGCATTGGGAAGCGAGTGTGGCGCTGCCGCGACGCGGTATTGTGCCTGCGATGCTCCGTCCGATCGAAGTGTGCGCGGCTGGGCTCATCTTGCTCGTATTGAGTCGAGCAATCCTACCGCTACTGCTTCACGGCAGCGCCGACATTCGGGCTTCGTTTGACCAGCCGGCGCTTGTCGAAAAGGTGGCTTACTGGTTCTTTTATGCGTTCGTGCTTATACAACTGATCCTCAGGCCACGCGCGCTTATTAGCGCGGCACGAAGGTGTTCGTTCCCAATCGCCATGGTGCTATTAGCTCTCTTGTCAGCCGCGTGGTCGCTAGATCCCACCGTCACCGTGCGCATCGCCATCACCCTCGGCTTCGCCACTGTATTTGGTCTCTACCTTGCGACACGATTCCGTTCGCGGGAGCTTGTTTGGTTCCTCACGGCCGTCTTTGGTATCAGTGCCGTATTGAGCTTGGCGTTCGGTCTGTTTCTGCCGTCTTATGGCGTCGAGCATGGGGTCAACGGATGGGCTTGGGAGGGTATATACACGCAGAAGAACACGCTCGGCCAAATGATGCTGTTCGCGGCAGTGATCATACGCTCTGTTCCTGGTCGTTCGGTGCAATCGCAGCTGCTTCGCTGGAGCGGAATTTCGCTGGCCCTGGTTCTCCTGATTCTATCGCAATCGGTCAGCGCAATGCTTTGTCTTGGTGCCATTCTCGTCATGTACCCGCTTCTGAAGCGCTTCCGGCGGCACCGCTTACGATCCGCTCTGACACTTGCTGTCGGTTATGTTCTCTGCTCAACGGCATTCGTCTTGAACACAAATGCGGATACTGTTTTCGGGGAAATGGGGAAGGACAGGACTCTTACGGGTCGGACGTACATCTGGTCGGCGGTAATGGGTCAGATCGCTGAAAGACCGCTATTGGGATATGGCTTTGGCGCTTTTTGGCTCCCTGATTCGGGGCCGGGGAGCAGGGTTCGCGAGTTGATTCACTGGAGCACGCCCGATGCACACAGTGGCTACCTGGACATCGCTGCCGAGCTGGGGCTTCTCGGAACACTGATCGTGATCGGTTCCCTGGCGCAGGCTTGGCGCCGCGCGTGGCAACGCTGGATTCGTGGGAGGGGCACGCTAGACGACTGGCGTCTTGCGCTCCTCTTTGCCTTCGCCCTGATAGGTACGGTAGACGCCACGCTCGTTAGCGTTGGTTGTATCTGGATCTTGCTCGTAACGATTACCGCCTCAGAAATCGATGACCTGCCAGCTGACTCGGTGAATGGCTACATTCGGGCAGAAGTTGCCTCGAGGTCATTTAAGCTGGGACAATGCTGGTGACCGTCAGGCGAGATGCGCGTAAGACCCCTGCCGATGAGGCGGCCGTCGCGCCGCCGAACGTCATCAGTATATGCATCTGCACCTACTGCCGCCCAGGGCGACTCACTCTCCTGCTCGATCACCTCAAGGCCCAGCGCGAGCCGCCGGCTGTCGTCGAGCTAGTCATCGTAGACAATGATGCAGGCGGCTCGGCGCGCGAGATTGTCTCCGGAGCGCACTTGGTGTGGCCGGTGCAGTACGATGTTGAACCAATCAAGAACATTTCGCTTGCTCGCAACCGGGCAGTGGCGCTCGCGCGCGGCGATTGGATCGCATTTGTGGACGATGACGAAATGCCGCAAGAGGCCTGGCTCTCGCAGCTCCACGCCACGGCCGTGCGATGCGGCGCCGATGGCGTGATGGGCCCCGTCGTGTCCGTTGTGCCTGCCACCGCACCCGGTTGGATTCGACGGGGAGACTTTTTCATACGCCCACGCCATGTGACCGGAGCCCAGGTCCCGCCGAACGAGTTGCGCATGGGCAATGCGCTAGTTGACAGCTCGTGGTTGCGCCGATTCGACGGTCCCTTCGATCCGGCCTACGGCCTCACAGGCGGCGAGGATAGCGACCTGCTGATGCGGATCGCTGATGCGGGCGCGCGCTTCGTATGGTGTGACGAAGCGGTGGTGTTTGAACCCGTCGCACCGGAGCGCTTGTGTGTCGCGTGGCTCCTGCGTCGTGCGCATCGCGGTGGTCAAGGGTGGGCGCGCCATGCACGGGCGAGCCACTATAACTCAACGGGCCTGGTCGGGGGGTTCCTCTTCGTTGTGCGCGCTGCGGTCGCGATGGGCGTAGCGGTGGGTTTCACGGTTGGTGCGCTGCCCTTCGGTCGTAGGCGGTGGATCGGCTGGCTGTGCAAGGCTACCGCGCAAATGGGGAAGCTTACGGCGCTCGCCGGACATCGGGACGCGCGGTGCGGTTGAGGAATGTTGCTTCAGATGAGGTTACCACAGCCATCCGTTCAGCTTTACGCCGGGCGCGTATCCGTCCGTGCAAGGGCGACTGTTCTAGCTGGTTGCGTGGAACTCGTCCGGTCGCTCTGATTCAAGCGCTTGAGTCTGCGGAATTCGGGTTGCGCGGGTTAACCGATGTGGTGATTGCGCTTGTGCTATCCGCACCTCTGGGTCAGCACGGCACCGCACAAACTGGTCGCCGTCGGACCGAGTCTTTCGCGCCTTTCAGTGCGACGACGAGCCGCAGCTGATCGGCGGGCACCGCCGTTTGGGAGGTAGCGTACGCAGATGGTGGCCACGCGCATGTTCTCACTCGCCCTCTGAAGGAGGCCGACGGCTCTCTGCTGCTGCGCGGCTGTGACGCCAAGCGCGGACGCCAACTTATCGGTGGCAAAGTTCTTCCTACCGCCCGCCTGCACTAAGCACTCCACGTCGTCCAGTTACCGCTTCTGCGGACGCCGCAATTCGCCAGAAATCCTCGGGATTCAGCGGTGCGCAACTCAGACTCCGGTAGCTGAAATGCGTCTATCATTGGCAGCTTCTGTCGGCGCCTCATGCGTGGAAATGAGAGGCTGCCCAGAGCTCAGTGGTAGGGTCCCACGAATTGCGCTGGCGGCCGGATTGGGTCGCTCTCCGCTGGGCCCGCCTCCAGCACGGCCAAGATTGCGGGCGGCTGACCAATCGTGTATTCCGCGGCCGTACTCTTCGTATAGTGGGTGCCCGGTCGGGCCCGTGTGGAGATCGTTGCCAGGATTCACGCGCTGACACTGCGACGCCGCCTGAATTTCAATTTGACCTTCGGCTCACCGTCAAGGCGCGCAGGGCCTGTTACTGAGAATGCCACTCACCATTACGTTGTTGCAGCTCACAATCGCTCCTCCAACTGTCCCTGCTTGGAACTGAAACCCTACGACCTGTCCCGTGTAATTGTGGATGTTCTGTAGGTCAATCGTGTTCGAGGTAGCCACGTTGCCGGTCATAGTTCCTACTCCCTGCACGAATGACACTCCTTCCGGGTCGCCATACTGCAAGTAGTTCGAGTCGATGGTCACGTAGTTCGCTACGACGTTAATTAACGACACGGTGGCGTAGTTTATGAAAACGGCACCCGTCCCATCGAAGAAGTTCCCACGAATAAAGGTACTGTCGGCTCCTTCCTTAACATCCACTCCTTCCGCCCTAACATTGGGGCCGAAGTGGTTATTCAGGACTTGATTGCCAGTGGCCGAGTAATCCAGTCCAAGCCCATCCTGGGTCTTGCCGCCGACATAGACGCCCTCGCCGAACTGGGGCGTCTGGATACCGGTGTCGTGGATCCACGAGTTGCTCACGATGTTATCGTGACTACCGAACTTGAGCGCCACAGCCTCTTGCAAAGTGTGATCTACCTCAAGGCTGTCGAGGACGACGCCCGTTACGCCGCGGAGCCAGAGGCCTACAGTATTAAAATTTGTGATCCGAAGCCGACGGAGTTGAACGTAGTTCCCGTCCACAAAGAAGGCTCGCTGGTTCACCTGGATGATGGTACCACTGCCCTGACCCTGCACGACGATCGGCGCACTGACGGTGCCACTCCGAGAGATGACGAGACCGGAGTCGAGACCGTAAGTCCCCGTGGCGAGGAGGATGCAGTCGCCCGGCAGGGCATTTGCGAGCGCCGAGACGAGGCCGGTCATGGTACTCGCGTTCACAGTGCGGGCACACGATGAGGAGGCCGCGGCCAGCACGGTGACGGTCGCGGTATCCGCCTTAGTCCCACCCTGCTGCGTTGCGATGACGCGGAAGCTTCCCTGCGTCGCGCCCGCGGTATACAGGCCACCGGCCGTGATTGTTCCGCCAGTCGCCGAATAGGTCACGGTGGGGGGGGCCGATGAGCCGTCACTCCAGGAGCCCGCGACGGCAAACTGCGCGATGCCGCCCGGCGCCAGCGCGAGCGTGGCCGGAGTGAGTACCATCTTGAGCAACGTTGCCGTGGGAACCGAGATTATCACAGTAGCCGCGTCCGCCCTCGTTCCGCCCTGTTGCGTGGCGACGACAGTGAACGAGCCCGCCGTCGAGCCGGCGGTGTAGAGCCCCGATGGCGTGATCGTTCCCCCGGTAGCAGAATACGTCGTTGCAGGCGGCGTTGTCGAGCCATCGCTCCAGGCTGCTGAAACGGCGAAACGCTGGGTCGCACCGGATACCAGGGCGACCGACGGGGGGGTCAGCACGAACCTGGTCAACGTGGGTGCCGTCGCGGTGGTCGGTGCGGAGGCGCTCGGCCCCGCGCTCGGTGCGAACACGGAGCCTGCGCCACCACCTCCGCAGGACTGAATCAGGAGGAACATGGCAGTAAGCCGGAGCCGTCCGCCGGGTCGACGGGTGATGATACTTTCGAACATCCTGAAGAGGTGCGGCTTCATGCCTACTCCTGAGCTACGGTTGCCGACGGGGAAATCGACAAACAACGAGCCACCAGCCCAACTGTGGCCTGTCGGAGTCGCTGGCGGCTCGGCCGGCATGGCGGTAATCCGCATTAGCCCCGTGACTCTGCGTCATCGCCTTTCGACGGCTTTGCTGTGAGCAGCTATCCTGTTCCCATGCTACCGCGAGTCAGACGAATAGGGTCTGTCATTAGTAATTGAGATGTTGCCCCGTTAGGTGGGACCAATGAACCAGGACATGGGCCTGCATTAGGTGGTGTGACTTGGGTCACGTAACGCGGTGTAGCAGCATGTGTCAGCAATCGTTTGGAATTGCGCATCTTCTCCGCGCGGAATCGCACAACACGTAAGGCTGGGTGCGGACCTGTGCGAGCCGGGGCCTCCCGACTGTGCGGACGTCGGCCATTGGGGGAGCGTGTAGTCGTGTGCCCGCCGTGCCTCCGCGCCAGGCCGCTCGCCGACCTCTTTAACGGCGCAGCCCGCCATCAGTCGTACGAACGGGCAGGACCTGCGCCATGCCCCCGCCGTCTCGGACCGCAACCCATGGCGCACGGGCCCCCGCAGCGCCATGTTACCCAGGGGCACACTGAGAATTCGGCGCCTCCGATTGAGCGGGTTAGCCCGGAGGACGGTCAGAGATGAGGCTGGTCAAGAACATCACCTTGCTAGTGATTGCTACTGCGATGGCCCTGTTGCTCGCTGAGGGCGGGCTGCGCTTGGCAGAGCCAGCGCAGAACGGCGCCTTCCTACAGACCGTCCAAACCGAGATAGGCCCTTACACAGTGCTGATACCGGATGCCAGAGGGACATTGGCCGGGCGCCCGGTTTCGGTCAATCATCTCGGATACCGTGGGCGACCGGACTCACCGGGCAGGAATCCATCGACATTCCGGATTCAGGTATTCGGGGACTCTCATACTTTCGGTGTTGGCGCACGAGACAACGCATCGTATCCAGCAATAATGGAAAGCCGGTTGAACCGCCGCCAAGACCAATACGAAATTCTAAATTTCGGCGTGCCCGGTTACGACTTTAGTTCTATTGAAAAGCACATAGAACTCAACGCGCCGAAGTATGATCCGGATCTGGTGATCTGGACGTTCCATGCGGGCGACATCGTTGAGTCGGACATCATCGTTAACAAGCGGACGGTACGCGGGATGAGTTGGGGTCTCCGATTCAGGAACGCTCTCATATCCCATAGTGACGTGATGCAGCTTATCGTGTTGTATGGATCGCCAATGCTACGCGCTGTGTTCGGTAACATCTCGGGCACGACGGTATCGGAGATTGCGGAGGTGAAAGGCGATGGACTTCGGTGGCAGGCGTTCGAGGCTGCCGTGCTGCACCTGCAAGACGAATTGTCCAGGCGATGCAGCCGGCTAGCGGTAGTGTTGTTCCCTTCGATGATCGATTTTCAGCGTACCCCCGACGCGCAGTTGTACTCGCTCGTTGAGTCCTGGTTGCGGGCCAATAAGGTGCCAGTGTTCAATTTGTTGCCGGCGTTTCGAGGAAGAAAGGCCCCGGAGTTCTGGGCGACCTTGCTCGACCACCATCCGAACGAAAAAGCGTATGCTATCGCGGGGGATGCTGTTGCGGACTACATCGAGGCTGCCTTCCCGGCAAGTGCGCAGAAGCCCAACGCTGCCTGCCCGGAAGGCGATAACCGGTAGCCGATTTGGGTACCATGTCGGTCGTTCCACACGCGCCCGCCGCGTGAGAGGCACGCAACTCTGAGCGGACTGTCTGGCTCTTGCGGGGAATCTAGGCTCGTGGGCTGACCAGGGGGGCATGTTGACGTCGTGGCGCTAGCGCCGTCTCCCGGGATTCCTCAAGTTCGCATGGCCCGCCACCCGGACCATGCTAGGTCACGCATCCTTGGGTGATTCGTGGAGCACATTATGAGAGTTCTCGTCGTTCATAACTATTACCAACAGCCCGGGGGCGAGGACGCCGTGTGCGAGCAGGAACGCCAGCTACTGGAGCGAGCTGGGCACCAGGTCCTATTCTATCGGCGCAGCAATGACGAGATCGAAAATCTTACCAAGTGGCAGCGAGTTGGCCTCTCGGTCAACGTCATTTGGAACAAGGGCACCCAGCGTGCGTTCCGGGCTCTCTTGGACCGTGAGCGCCCGGACGTAGTTCACGTCCACAACACGTTTGTGGTCATTTCGCCATCGATTTTCGCTGCCTGCCGGGAGGCCGGTGTCCCCGTAGTACAGACGGTGCAGAATTATCGCCTTTTCTGTCCGGCAGCCACCTTCTTTCGCGACGGCGGGATCTGCGAAGAGTGCCTTGATCACGGCTTGTGGCACGGCGTGGCCCACGCTTGTTATCGCCAGTCTCATGCTGCCACCGCGGTGGTCGCCCTGATGCTTGTTGTTAATCGGCTCCGGCGAACCTGGCCTGGCGGAGTCGATCGCATCATCGCAGTGACTGATTTCGCCCGCCGAAAGATGGTGGAAGCGGGGCTGCCCGACGGCCAAGTAGTGGTGAAGCCTAATTTTCTCTATCCTGATCCAGGTGAGGGCTCAGGGCCACGGGATTATGCGCTGTGTGTGGGTCGCCTTTCGCCTGAAAAGAGCGTCAACACCCTCCTAATGGCCTGGAGCAAGCTGGAGGAGTCGATCCCGCTCCTGATAGCGGGTGGAGGGCCAGAGCGGGAAGCATTGGAGGAGCAGGCCCGTCGGGCCGGCCTCACTGAAGTTCTTTTCTTAGGCCAGGTGCCGCGGGCGAAGACGGTAGCGGCGATGCAAGCGGCACGGTTCCTGGTCTTTCCCAGCGAATGGTATGAGGGTTTCCCGGTGACGATCTGCGAAGCTCTCGCTTGCGGCACACCGGTAATCTGCTCGCGTCTGGGCGCTATGGAAGAGATTGTAGACAATGGGCGCACGGGGCTTCACTACGTGCCAGGCGACGCGGCAGAGCTGGCGGCGAAGGTGAGTTGGGCCTGGAACCACCCAGTTGAAGTTCGAGAAATGGGGCGGGCGGCACGCCGAGAGTTTGAAGCCAAGTACACGGCGGAACGCAATTATCCCATCTTGATGGACATTTATGAAGGAGTGATGGCCCGCCAACAGGACGCGATCTAGCAAAGAGCGGTTGAGTTCGATTCTGCAGAACAGCACGGGTGGGTGCGAGGCCGGACTGCGAGGTCTGCCGGGCGAACGGGATCTCCGAGCAGACGTTTTTCCGCTGCCCGGCGGGTTCTCCGGCGGGGTCCCGGTGAGCGAGGTGAATCGCCTCCGGGCCCTCAAGCATGTGTGCAGGCGGCTGAAGAACCACGTGGCGATCGCGCGAGTGCCGTTGCCGAAACGGATGGCCCGTACGGAGCGTTGGAGGATGGCCTTCGTGAGCGATGACTTTGCCAATGGGCGCGCATCCGCTGCTTCACCCTCATGGATGACTTCACCAGCGAATATCCGGCGGTTGGAGTTGACCTTACCCCCGTCTTGAGTACGGGATATTCTGGGTCTCAGCCGCTGAAAAGCGGGAGGCCCGATGCGGAAGAGTCGGTTCACGGATGAGCAGATCATCCGGATCGTGAGAGAGCTCGATACTGGCGCGACGTGGGCGGAGGTGATGCGCCGGCACGGGATCGCGAAGGAGACGCTGCGGCGCTGGCGCATGAAGTATCGGGGCGTCGGGGTCGCCGAGGCGAAGCGCCTCAAGGCGCTCGACGAGGAGAATCGCCGGCTCAAGATGCTGGTCGCCGACCAGGCGCTCGACATCTCGCTGCTCAAAGACTTGGTGGGGCGAAAGTGGTGACGGCGACACAGCGGCGGCAGGCCGTCACCTATCTCCGCGACGGCCGCCAGATCCGGATAACCCACGCCTGCCGCCTCGTGGGAATGAGCCGCGCGAGCTACGCGTACCGTTCCGAGCGCGCGGTGCGCGATGCCCCCGTGCGGGTCCGGCTCCGCGCGTTGCCGGAGCTCCATCCGCGGTGGGGCGCGCCGCGGCTCTATTGGTGCCTCGAGCGGGAGGGACTCGTGCAGAATCACAAACGCACGGAGCGGCGTTATCGCCTCGAGGCCCTGCTCGTCCGGCCGCGGCGCCGTCGCCGGATCCCGCAGCTCCGGGTCGAGCGGCCGGCGCCGCTCCGGCCGAATGAGCGGTGGTCCCTGGACTTTGTGCACGATCGGCTGGCGGATGGGCGGCCGATTCGCATCCTCACCGTCGTCGATGACTGCACGCGCGAGAGTCCGCTGCTCACGGTGGATTACTCGCTGCCGAGTGTCCGGGTGATCGAGGACCTGGACGACCTGGCGATGGAGCGGCCGCTGCCGGCCCGGCTGGTGTGCGATCGCGGCGCGGAGTTCGCGAGCCGGGCGTTCTTGAGCTGGGCTCGGCTCCAGGGCATCACGCTCGACTTCATCCGGCCGGGCAAGCCCACCGACAACGCGTACATCGAGAGCTTTAACGGCAAGTTCCGCGACGCGTGCTTGAACGAGCAGTACTTCGTGACGCTCGACGATGCGCGTATGCTCTATGAGCGCTGGCGCCAGCACTACAACCGGGTGCGGCCGCACGGCGCCCTCCACCATCTACCCCCGGCAGTGTAGGCAAAGCAGGTTTTCAATCCACCAGGCCCAGAACTACGCGTACTCAAACAGGGGTAAGGTCAGAGTCGGCCACTCGGTGCCCGCGCGGCGCGTCATTCACCTGCTCGAGCGCACGGCGGCCGAGCGCGCAGTATCGTGTGCGACGATGGTCGCGATCGCCAGCAAGGCGCTGGCTCCATGGGTGCACGTGCACCACGTGGTCCTTCGGTCCGTCTGGCCTCTGAAGCCGGTCGACAACAGCGTCTGCAGGGCCTTCAACGGCAGCCTCAGACGTGAGTGCCTGACGGGTCATTGGTTTGCCTCTCTTGAGGCGCGTGGAAGTGGCTTCGTGGCGCGAGGACTCCAACAACCACCGGCCCCATACGAGATTGTGGCTACAGCCAACGGCGCGAGTCGGCCTATTGTCGCGGGCCTGGCGGGGCAATAACGGGTGACTCGTTCTAGTCAGAATGAAGCGACCGGCTCGCGGTCGTGGTACCGTGGGTTAGCCAATCGGACTGAGCCGGTTGGTCAGAGCCACTACACGACGGAGCCGGTCGCTTATGCCAAATACAATGCGTCATGTCGGTCTCGATGTCCATGCCGAAACGATCGCCGTGGCGGTCGCCGAGGCGGACGGGAGTGTGCGGGAGTTGGGCACGATTCTCCATCGGCCGGAGGCGGTGCGGAAGTTGATCGCGAAGCTCGGGGGGCCGGCGCATCTGCGCGTGTGCTACGAAGCCGGGCCGACGGGCTACCCGCTGTACTGGCAGCTCACCGCGCTCGGTGTCCATTGCGATGTGATCGCGCCGGGTCTGGTGCCCACCAAGGCGGGGGACCGGGTGAAGACGGATCGCAAAGACGCGGCGAAGCTCGCGCGCTGCTACCGCGCGGGGGACCTCACGGCCGTGTGGGTGCCCGACGCCGCGACCGAAGCCCTGCGGGATCTCGTGCGCGCCCGCGAAGTCACCAAGCAGGATCAACTCCGGGCACGGCATCGGGTGAGCAAGTTCCTGCTGCGCCACGGGCGGCAACGGCCCGACGGCATGCGCGCGTGGACCCTCAGGCACGCGCAGTGGCTCGCCCGCCAGACCTTCGACCTGCCGACGCTCCAAGTCGTCTTCGACGAGTACTGCGCGACGCTGGCGCTTCTCGCCGAGCGCGTCGTCCGGCTCGAGCGCGCGATCCAGGCCGCCCTGCCGACGCTCGCGCCCGCGCAGCAGGCCTTGGTCGGTGCGCTCGCCGCCCTGCGCGGCGTCCAGCAGATCACGGCCGCGACGATCCTGAGCGAGGTGGGCACACTCCGGCGCTTTGCCACCGCGCAGCAGCTCATGGGCTATGCCGGTCTGGTGCCCCGCGAGCACTCCAGTGGGAGCGGCGTCCACCGCGGGGCGATTACGAAAACCGGCAACGCACATCTGCGCCGCGTGCTGGTCGAGGCGGCCTGGGCCTATCGGCATCGCCCCACCCTCGCCAGCGGGGTGCTCCGCGCCCGCCAACGCGGCCAACCCGCGCCGATCGTCGCCATCGCCACGCACGCCCAACAGCGGCTCTGTCCGCGCTATCGACGCTTCCTCGCGCAGGGCAAGCCCCCGCTCGCCGTCGCGACCATGATTGCGCGAGAACTGCTCGGCTTCATCTGGGCCATCGGCTACGCCGTCGAACCCCCACTCACGGTCCTCGGAGCTCGCCTGTCTGCCTGAACACCCGCTTCCCTTCGCCTGGGCCGGTGGGCCGGCACGGAAAGGCACACCCGCCGATTTTCTATGCGATCCAACGGCTTCACCCCGTCCAACTCGCGCTCCTAGTCTGCGGCCGCGCCCGACGGATCACGATCCTGCGGTACGTCTCCGGACCAACCCGCGCCTATCAGAGTGATCAACCGTCGCGCCCCGCGTCCCATCGCGCCCCAGGTGCACCACATGTTACACGAGCCATTGCAGGGCCCACCTCCACGCCCCCTTGACGGGTCGCTTCATATCAGAAAATGGTGTAGATGAACGGCGCCAGCGCCGAGCCCTGGGCAAAGATCAGCAGCGCGCCCACGAGCACCAGCACCATGATGATGGGGAGCAGCCACCACTTCTTGCGGACCTTCATGAAGGCCCAGAGTTCCCCACCGATTCCATGCTTGGCCATGCCCGTATCCTCAGAATTGATGGTCCATGTCGCTGCGCCCGCCCGACACCGGCGCCGCCCAGAAACTCCCGTTCTGTTCCCCGTGCACCAGCGAGCGCCGGCCGAACAGCCGCATGACCAGGCCGATGGGCGTGATGACCACAAAGAACACGACGGCCATGAAGATGGGGGTGGTGACCCTGGAAATCGCGTGCGCGAGGCCCATCCACGCCCGCTGCACGGGCCCCAGATGCGCCGGCGCGGCGACCGCCGCCAATACGAGCAGCACGCCGAGTACGCCGGTAACGGCGCCCGCCGTCTCCTTGTGCCGCCAGAAGTGGAGCAGGGCGGCGAGCACGAGGAACGAGACGCCGACGGTGAGGCCGAACTTCCGCCCCTCGGCGGCGCTCAGTCGAGCTGGAATTCCTGCTTCCAATTCTGCTTCTCCTCCCAGGCCGGCTGTTCCTGCTTGTGCAGCAGGAACGGACCCAGAACCAGGGCGTCGATGTGGGTGCGCATGAAACAGGTGTGCGCGTCGGCGGGCGAACACACGATGGGTTCGCCGCGAACGTTGAACGACGTATTCACCACCACCGGACAGCCGGTGAGCTTCTCGAACTCCGCGATGAGATCGTAGTAATCGGGGTTCACGTCGCGGCTGACGGTCTGGACGCGGGCCGAGTAGTCCACGTGCGTGACCGCCGGGATGTCCGACCGCGGCTGGTTGAGCAGATCGAGGCCCCACAGCGACCGCTGGCTTGCGGTCATCGGAATCTGGCGGCTCTGCTTGACCGGGGCCACGAGGAGCATGTACGGCGAGTCGCAATCCAGTTCGAACCAGTCGCTCACCCGCTCCCGCAATACGCTGGGGGCGAACGGCCGGAAGCCCTCGCGGAACTTGATCTTGATGTTCATCTGCGCCTGCATGCGCGGGCTGCGCGGGTCGCCGAGGATGCTGCGGGCGCCCAGTGCGCGCGGCCCGAACTCCATGCGGCCGTTGAACCAGCCCACGACCTTTTCGTCGGCCAGGAGCTGGGCGGCGGTGGGGAGCAGCGATGACCGGTCGAGCCGGTGATAGACGGCCCCCACCGACTTCAGGTACGCCTCGATTTCGCGGTCGCTGAAGCTGGGGCCGAGGTAGGCGCCCTTCATCTGATCCTTGCCCGGCGTGACGCGGCGCGGCTGGCCGCAGTGGCGGTGCCAGATCAGCTGGGCCACGCCCAGGGCGCCGCCGGCGTCGCCCGCCGCCGGCTGGATCCACAGCTGCTTGAACGGTCCCTGGCGGAGCAGCTTGCCGTTGCCCACGCAGTTGAGGGCCACGCCGCCCGCCAGGCAGAGGTTCTCCAGGCCGGTGGCCTTATGGAGCGTGCGGGCCATGCGCAGCATGACCTCCTCGCACACGTCCTGCACCGAGCGGGCAAGGTCCATCTCCCGCTGCGTCAATTTGGCCTCGGGCACCCGCGGCGGGCCACCGAACAGCGCGTCGAAGGCGCCGTTGGTCATTGTGAAGCCGCTGAGGTAGTTGAAGTACTGCTGGTTCACGCGGAACGAGCCGTCCTCTTTGAGATCGATGAGGTGGTCGTAGATGAGCTGGACGTACTTGGGCTGGCCGTAGGGGGCGAGGCCCATGACCTTGTACTCGCCCGAGTTGACCTTGAAGCCCGTGTAATACGTGAACGCGGAATAGAGCAGGCCGAGCGAGTCGGGCCACAGGAGTTCCCTGGTGAGTTCGATGTCGCTGCCGCGGCCGACGCCCATGGAGGCCGTGGCCCACTCGCCGACGCCGTCCATGGTGAGGATTGCGGCCTCCTCGAACGGGGAGGGGAAGAAGGCGCTGGCGGCGTGCGACTCGTGGTGCTCGGCGTACAGGATGTCGCCGTCGTAGTCGAGGGCGGCGTGCAGCTGCCGGTCCATGAACAGCTTTTCCTTAACCCAGAGCGGGCCCGCCATGAGGAACTGGCGGAAGCCCCTGGGCGCCGTGCCGAGATACGTCTCGAGGATGCGCTCGAATTTGAGGATCGGCTTGTCGTAGAAGCCGACGTGGGTGAGGTCGCGGGCGGTGATGCCGGCCTCGCGCAGGCAGTACTGTACCGCGTGGGAGGGGAAGCCGGCGTCGCCCTTCTTTCGCGTGAATCGCTCCTCGGACGCTGCGGCCACGATCTCGCCGTCCCGGATCAGGGCGGCGGCGCTGTCGTGGTAATAGGCCGAAATACCGAGGATGTATGTGGGCAATGGCATAGGATCGGCCCCCAATCTATACGAGGACTGGGCGGGCGGCTGCTGGTCTGCTTCAACGTTGCTGCTGGCATGAATTGTGCCACGGCACCGAGGGAGAGGTCCACTCAGCAACCGTCCACCAACCGGGCTTGCAGGCGACTCGAATGTCAACGGACCATGCCACCGACGCAGGAGGCAGGCACAGGAACGTCGTTTTCGGCGCGATCCTGTTCGTGCTCGTGGTGTCCGTTTGCGCCACCCTCGTGGAATCGGCCTGTCGCTACCTCGCATACCGGGATGCCGCGGCCCGCCGGAACTTTCGGTTTGCCGTCTACCGGGCCAATCCGGACGGCGGAGGTTCGTTCCGGCTGAAACCCGATCTCCACTTGGCGTTCAAAGTGGAAGGCGTGGACGTGCACATGGAGACCAACTCGCTGGGGTTCGCGGGGCCCGAAGTAGACACCGCCGATACGGAGCACAGCCCGCGGATCGCGTTCATCGGCGACTCGTTCGCGTTCGGCCACTGGGCCACCGACTACGCGCATACCATGGTCGGAACCTTCGCCGCCGATCCCCGCGCTGCCCGGTACGAAACGCTGGATTTCGGCGTGGGGGCGTACGGCCTGGGCGACGAGGAGTTGGTGCTGGAGCAGGAGGCTGTGAAGTTCCATCCGAACATCGTCGTCCTCTGCTTCTTCAGTGGGAACGACATGAACGACACGTACTTCGGCATCGACCGGCACGACGTGTCGGATGGAACGGCCGTGTTGCGGGCGGACGTGGTGCGGGCGATGGTCCCGAACCGCTACTGGCCCGACTGGGTCAGGCCGCCAGTTCCCCATGGGCGGAACGCCGCTCAGCCGTCGGGGGGTGCCGGGCACGACGATGCGTTGCCGTCCAGGTTGGCGGGATTCTTCTGGAGACACTCAGCTGCCCTGCAGGCGTTCACGGTGTGGGAAGACTCCCTGCGGGCCAGGCACCGGTCCCACGGCCGGGAGGAATGGCCGTTCATCGACGACGTACCCGTGGACAGCAGCTTCACGTCGTTCACCTTCTGGTCGCAGCGGGACTACCCGCCGGTGGCCGATTCCGCCGCGGCCGCCGTGCAGGCGACGCTGGAGCGAATCCGGAAGGACGTCTCCTCGATGGGGGCCCGGCTCGTGATCGTCGCCATTCCGTACCGTGAGCAGGTCTATCTGAGGACGCTGACGACCGGTCACTTCGACATGAGGCGTCCGGAGGCAATCGTGAGAGATTACGCGCAAAGCCACCACCTGACGTACTGCGACCTGCTCCCGGAAATGCGGGAGCGCGTGCGCCTGTCGAAGCAGATGCTCTATTACGCGGCCGATCCCCACTTCAATGACACAGGCCATCGCATGGCAGGGGAACTGGTTGCGGATTGTCTGGCGTCGGCCCACGTCTGGTGACGAACGAGAACCGCGCTCACTCCGCAATCGGCGGCGCGGAACCGGCGTCGGCCGTGCCGTCGTCCGTACCGCGATTGGCCAGACTGCTGCTGCCCTGGACGGCGGCGGCCGCGTTCGCCTATTTCGGTATCGTGCTCCTGCTCGATCGACGGGTGTGGGGCGTGCAGTGGGGGGTGGGCCAGCTTGCGCTATTGGTGGTGATTCTCTCCGCGGGGTCGTGGGGCGCTATGCGCTGGACGCTGGCCCGGTTCCCGGGCGCGGCGACGGCGTTTCTCAGCGTCGCATTGATGCTGGGGGTCGCCGTCTGCTGCATGCTGATCGGTGACACCGTCGTGAGCGCCAGGTTCGCCGCGGCGGAGCCGGTACCCACGGCGCAGATGCTCGGGACGAGTGATTCCACTACGCTGGCCGGCGAACTGTTGGCCCATTTCTACTACCCCACGGCGCACGCCTTCCGCGTCTACAAGCCGGGAGTCACGACGTCGGCGGACGACTACGGCCTGATGTACGTGCCGGGAATGCTCAAATCGCCGACGCTCCACGATTCGGTGCTGCACCTGCATCACGTGACGACCAGCATCAGCCCCGAGGGACTTCGCAGCAGCCATCGCATCGAACAATGCCACGTCGCGGCACTCGGCGATTCGTTCACATATGGGGCAGAGGTCACGGATGGCGCCACGTGGCCCGATCTGCTCGAGGGCCGCATCGGAGAGTGCGTGCTGAATTTCGGCATTTTCGGCGCCGGTCCCATGGAAGAGTTCGAAGCGTTCCGATACCACATGCGCCTGCACGAAGGGCGTGCCCAGGTTCGGGTCATCCTGTGGTCCTTCTATGAAGGCAATGATCTCGAAGACAGCTACGCCGACACGTCGCTCCTGCCCAAGCCGCCCGCACTGAAGGCACGCATCAGCCATGCGACGATCATTGGCGGAGCATCCGAGTTCGTCCATTCGATTCAGGGGCAGTCGTGGCTCCGTCAGCTGCTCGATGGATCGCTCCGCCGCCGGACGGCGCAGCCCCCGAACGCCGGCACGTACGTGATCGACGGCGTACGACTCGGCGAGCCGCTGTTCCATTCGCCGGTGTACGGTTACGTGCTCTCGTATCGGAAGCGGTTGGACACTGCCGCGGCGCCGCTGTCCTACGTCATGAACCATCCCAACCGGCCCAGGCTCGATCGCCTTTTTTCCGAGATGGCAGCGTATGCCGATTCGCTCCACGCCCACGTCTACGTGTTGCTCATGCCGACGCTGGTTCGTGAGTACGCCGACGCCTTTCCGTGGAGCCCCGCGCCGTCGCCGGAGCCGTATCTGCTTGACTACGTCGCGGGCCTCGCGCATCGGAACGGGTTCCAGACGATCGACCTGCTGACCGAGTTCAAACCCTTCGCGAAGGACTCGCTGCTGTACTTCCGGGACGACGACCACCTGAATCCGTACGGGCACCAGGTGACCGCCGCCCTGATCGCGCGGCGTCTCGAGGCCGACGGCCAAGCGCCCCTCGCACATACGGGCAAGTGATCGCGGGGACGGAGCCGATGATATTGAAGATGTCTGAACGGATGCATGGCGTACCACCGTACGAACACCACTGGGGAGGTGGTCAGTGTTGCTGAACTCGAGAGACGGTGCACCGCTGCCCTACGGCCTGGCATTGATTGCGCTGCCGTTCGTGGTGATCGTGGGAGCGGTGTCGGGGCCGTGGACCGCGCTGATCCTGGTGTGTATGGCGGCGGGGCTGGCCGGCGTAGGAAGCGTGATGCTGGAAGGGGTCGTCGCGCCGCTCGACGATCACGACCGCGCGGTGCTTTCGCTGCCGGTAGGGTACATGGCGGCGGCCTGCCTGTTCGGTCTGGGCGCGAGATCCGGGATCGGTGTCGAGCGCTTGTTCTGGGGGGTGAGCGTTCTCGCGCTCATCTGCGTTGGCCGCACGTTCACGCGGTTCCGTGCGCGCCCCATCGGCAGGCTTCAGGACCTGTGGTGGTTGGGCCTGGTGTCGCTGCTGATCGCGGCCGTCTTCTTTCTCCCCGGAGCGATTCGCGACGGGGTGTACCTGAAGGACGGCAGCTACAACTGGATGTACGTGGACACGCAGTACTTCTCGGCCATCGCGTCGAGCGTGAAGTCGAGCCTCGGGGTGCCGATGCTGCCGGACATGGGCATCGTGGACCTCCGATATCATTTCGGGCCACACGCCATCGCCGGCGCCCTGTCGGCCGCACTGAACGTTCCGGTGGGCGACGCGGTAGCGAGAGTCGTGCGCCCGGCCGGCGTGCTGTCGCTGGTCCTCGCGGGTTATTCGCTGGGCGCGTTCCTGAGCCGCGAAGCGGGCGGCGACCGAAAGGGCGGTATTCTCGCCGTAGCCGGCCTGTGCTTCTACGGTTCCGTGGCGGCCCTGTTCAGCACCTACGGAGAGGGGCCCAACGTGCCGCACCCCATTCTCGGCAGCCTGCCGTTGCTGTCCGTGGGCAGCAATGGGGCCCCGTTCGCTCACCTGATGATCGGGGGCTCGATGGTGCCGGGCCTCGTCGGACTGTTCGTTTTGCTGCGAGTGGTGCTTGCCAAGCTTACGAGCGCGGACTCCAACGACCTGAAG
Source organism: uncultured Gemmatimonadaceae bacterium (assembly GCA_963728785.1). Classification (GTDB taxonomy): domain Bacteria; phylum Gemmatimonadota; class Gemmatimonadetes; order Gemmatimonadales; family Gemmatimonadaceae; genus JAGWRI01. The sequence goes on along the minus strand of CAVSKV010000004.1, from coordinate 1,703,193 downwards.
CCGGACTTCGCGGCACTGTGGCCGGCGATCGTATTTCCCAGTGGCCTGGTGGCGGGAGCCGGCGTACTTGGCCTTCAGACCGCGCTGTTCGCGTGGTTCGGCCGGCGCCGCAAGGATGTGTGGATGGGCCTGGTCTTCATGGTGGGCGCCGCCGTGTTCGCCGCCTGGAGGATGGGGTACGTGGGATCCGCCATGACCTCCAACACTCACTTCTACCCTCGTCTGCTCCTCGCTGAACCGGACCGGTTCCTCGCTGCGATCGTGTGGGTCTTTGTGGGACTCGGAATGCGATCGTACGTGCTGGGGAGAGTGCGGAATCCATTCCGCCACCCGGTTTCGGCGGCGCTCCTCATCTCGGTGTGCGGGTTCGCCTCCGTGAGCCTGTTCTTTCGTGATCGCGTCGTCAACGAGACAAGATACGGGTTTCTCTATGCCGGGTCGGTGCTGAGCATCTTTGCCTTCGCGTGGCTCTACGCGCCGTTGAAGCAGGCATTCGAGGGCAATTGGGCCGGGCTCCGGTTGGTGGTGACCGATGCGCTGCGCGTTGCCATCCTGGTGAGCGCCGTGTGCCTGGTGGCGGCGGTTCTGGTTCGGGTACTGGGGGGGAACAGCGATCCGAGCTTCCAGTACCGGCTCAAGAACGTGCTGCGGGCGTCGGGGGCCGTGTTCGTTCTGGCATCGGCCAGCCGATTGCTCATGGCCCGCTTTGATCGCGCGCGCTCTGCCCTGACCGTTCTGATCCTGGCGGGGTACGCGCTGGGGTTTGCAGCGTGGATTCCTGACTGGGAAAATTTTGGCCTCGACCGGATGAAGATGGACATGACGGCCAGCCGAGGAGAGGTGGTGGGGCTGGCGACCCTCCACCGGCTGTCCAACAAGGGTGATCTGATCGCCACGAATCACTGCTGCGTCCCCGGCTGGGGCGAGTCCGCATACCAGTATGGCGCGCTGAGCGAGCGGACGATGCTTCTTCAGGGATGGAGAGAGGGCGGCGCGGCAAACCACCCGCTGTTCGCGGGCGTGAAGCAGGCGAACGACCTTCTCTTCTCGACCAAGGACACGGCGGCGTTCAGAGGGATCGTAGAACGCTTTCACCTTCGGTTCATCGTGGCCGAGCCGGGAACGGACATTCAGCTCGCGAAGCCGCTGCCGAGTTGGCTCGTTGCGATTCCGGATTCCGGCACCCTGACGATCTACAAAGTGGCGATGTGAGCCGAGTACCGCCGGGGGCGTGGTAGTCGGCCCCTAGAAATCCACGAACCAATCGTATGGTCTCTTGTCCTCGGCCACTTTCTGGAGCACCAACAGCGTGCAATCCAGATGGAGACTCCGATCGGATCGCGAAAGCTTGCTGCCGAGCATGTCGCGTTTCGCCCTTTCAGGGAGCAGGCTACCCGTGGTCCGGAACAGAGAGTTCACGGCCTGCCTTCTCATCGACGTCGATCATCCCGCCTATCCTGATCATCCTGGTCAGCGCGAATTCAAACGGCCCCTCCATCAACCTGAAGCAGTCCACGCCGGAGACCGTCAGGTTGTCCACGCCGATGTTCCGGTAGTCCCTGGACTGGATCGGATCGACGATGACGTGCGACCGGTTCTAGCCGTGCAGGGCTCCGCTTGTGGGCGTGGCAAGTGTCGAGGCGTACGCGGCGCACCCGCAACGCTGCGGCGATGCCACGATCGTGGTATGATTGTCTTCGACGCGGGCCGCGCGAGGAGTGGACCCGGCTCGATGGGTATAGCGAGGAAACACCAGTTTTGTGCGCCGTCGGCACGCTTCAATATGGTGCGCGGCCGCCGCAGGTCTGGCCCGGCAATGGTTCGGCACGCCCCTGGCCCCACGGCCAAGCTCTTCCGAGCACGGGGGCATGAGAGGTAACTTTCCGTGGATTAGCCACTTAGGATGGGCGGCGGCGTATGCCGCGCGATGGAGTTGAACGGGGAACCGTGCGTTCGGGCGTCCGCCGGCATTGGCATACAAGTTGCTCCTGAGCAACAGCGTAAACTCGCTTGCCAACGTCCATTAGCCCAGATTCGCAGCTCTGAGCCGGCGGAATGCAGGCTCGGAGGCGGTGTTTCAGACCGAGGAAAGGCCACAGATGCGTGTCGTAGTCACCGGTAGCGCTGGCTACCTGGGTTCGGTGCTCACCAACGACCTGCTTGCGCAGGGCCATTCGGTGGTGGGCATCGACAGCCTGATGCACGGCGGCAACAGTCTGGCCGGCCTGGCCGGGCACCCGAGGTTCACGTTCCACCGCGCCGACCTCCGCGACAAGGACGCAATGGCCTGTGGCCTGAAGGGCGCCCAGGCCGTGGTGCACCTGGCGGCGATCGTCGGGGAGCCGGCCTGCAACCGGGACGTGGAACTCACCAGAGCCGTGAACCAAGATGCCTCAGTGGCCCTGGTGGCGGCTGCGCGACAGGCCGGCGTAGAGCGGTTCGTGTTCGCCTCGACCTGCTCCAACTACGGCAAGATGCCGGACGCCACGGGCTACGTGGACGAGACGTCTCCCCTGCAGCCGCTCTCGATCTACGCCGAAACCAAAGTGGCGGTGGAGCGGCACCTGCTGGAGTCCAACGGGTCGGCCTCGTTCACGCCCACGGTGCTGCGGCTCTCGACGGTGTACGGCCTCTCGTTCCGTCCGCGGTTCGACCTGACGGTGAACGAGTTCGCCGCCGAGGCGGTGGTGAACGGCAAGCTGGTGGTGTTCGGCGAGCAGTTCTGGCGCCCCTACGTGCATGTGCGCGACGTGGCGCGTGCGGTGATCGCGGTGCTGGGCGCTTCGGCCGGCGCCGTGCGGGGCGCGGTATTCAACGTGGGCGGCACCGCGGAGAACTACACCAAGAAGATGCTGGTGGAGCTGATTCAGGAGCGTCTGCCCCAGACGGTGGTGGAGTACGTGAAGCGCGACGCCGACCCGCGGGATTACCGCGTGCGTTTCACGAAGATCGAGGAGACGCTCGGGTTCCGGCCCAGCATCACGGTTCCGAACGGAGTGGACGAGGTGATTGCCGGCATCCGGACCGGGGTCATCGGCGATTTCACGCGCCCGGAGTACCGCAACTGATGGCGCCGGGCACGGTGGCGGCGCCGCGACTGGAGCCGGGCGGCAAGGCGGGCGCCGGGTTCATCGGCCTGTGCGAGCCATACGTTGCGGGCAACGAATGGAAATATGTGAAGGAATGCCTGGACACCGGGTGGGTGTCGTCGGTGGGGAGCTACGTGGACCGGTTCGAGCGCGAGTTCGCGGAGCGGGTGGGCGCGCGGTTCGCAGTCGCGATGAGTTCCGGCACGGCGGCGCTGCACATCGCCGCGCTCGTGTCGGGCATCGGGGCCGACGATGAAGTCGTGGCGCCGGCCGTCACGTTCATCGCGCCGCTGAATGCGATCCGCTACGCGGGCGCGTGGCCCGCCGTGGTGGACGTGGACGCGGACTACTGGCAGATGGACCCGACGCAGCTGCGCGCGTTTCTGACCGAGGATTGCTCGCGCGACGGCGAGGCACTGGTGAACCGGCACACGGGGCGCCGGGTGCGGGCAGTGATGCCGGTGGACATCCTGGGGCATCCCTGCGACCTCGACGCCGTTCACGCCCTGGCCGCCGAATTCGGGCTCGCGGTGATCGAGGACGCGACGGAGTCGCTGGGTGCGCGCTACAAGGGCCGCCCGCTCGGCCAGCTGAGCCCGGTGAGTTGCTTCAGCTTCAACGGCAACAAGCTGATCACGACGGGCGGGGGCGGGATGCTCGTGACCGACGAGGAGCCGGTGGCGAGGCGGGCGCGGTATCTGGCCACGCAGGCCAAGGACGATCCGCTGGAGTACGTGCACGGGGTGGTGGGCTACAACTACCGGTTGACCAATGTGCTGGCGGCGATGGGGTGCGCACAGCTGGAGCAGTTGGATGCGTTCGTGGCCCAGAAGCGGGCGATCGCGGCGCGCTACGTGGAAGCGTTCCGCGACCTGCCGGCCATTGCGCCGATGCGCGAGGCGCCCTGGGCGACCTCGGCGTTCTGGATGTTCACGGTGCTGGTAAACGAGGCGGCGTTCGGGCGGGACAGCCGGTCGCTGCTGCGCGTGCTCGGCGAGCAGAAGATCCAGGCGCGGCCGCTCTGGCAGCCGATGCATCAGAGCGCCGCGCATGCAGGAGCGTGGAGCCGGGCGTGCCCGGTGGCGGAGTCCATACACGCGCGGGCGCTGAGTCTGCCGTGTTCCGTGGGCCTCACCGAGGCGGACCAGGAGCGGGTGATCGCGGCGGTGCGCGCGGCGGCCGCGGCGTAACAGCACCAGCAGGCGCGGCCGATCCCATAGAGAAACGAGACATGTCGACTGCAGCACGCAACGCGAACTCCGTTGAACAGATCGTCATCGAGCCGAGGCCCGGATGGCATCTGGTCAACTGGCGGGAATTACGCGAGTCCAGGGATCTGCTGTACTTCCTGGTGTGGAAGGAGATCCGCGTTCTCTACAATCAGACGATTCTGGGCTTCGGCTGGGCCATCCTCCGGCCGCTGCTCAGCATGTTGATCTTCACCGTCGTGTTCGGACGGCTGGCCAAGATGCCGAGCGACGGCGTGCCCTATCCGCTCTTCTCGTTCGCGGCGCTGGTGCCGTGGACGTTCTTCTCGAGCGCGATGGTGGACTCGTCCATGAGTCTGGTGGGCAACGTCAGCATGCTGACCAAGGTGTACTTTCCGCGGCTCGTGATTCCGCTGACCCCGGTGCTTGCCAAGCTGGTGGACTTCGGCATCGCGTTCGTGATGCTCGTGGCAATGATGGCGTGGTACCGCGTGGCGCCGGGCGCCGGGGTCGTGATGCTTCCGGTGCTGATCGTGCTGATGATCCTGACGGCGGCCGGGCTCGGCATGCTCCTGTCGGCGCTGGCGATCCAGTATCGTGACATCAAGCACGCCATCCCGTTCGTGGCGCAGATCCTGATGTATGCGGCGCCGGTGGTCTGGCCGGCATCGCTGATTCCCGCCAGGTACCGGCTGGTGTACGGCCTGTATCCCATGGCGGGGGTGATCGAGGGGTTACGGTCAGCCCTGCTCAGGACGACGCCGATGCCGTGGGACCTGATTCTGATGGGCAGCCTGAGTTCCGTTGGCATCGCGGTGCTCGGGGCGCTCTATTTCCGACGTACGGAACGGATATTCGCCGATGTCGCATAGCGAGACGCACGCCGTCGCGTCGCCCTACGCGATCACGGCCGAGAAGCTGTCCAAGCGCTACCGGCTGGGGAGCACTCGCCGGAGCGAAGACACCTTCCTGGAGTCGCTCAAAGCGTGGGCGAGGCTGCCGCTGGACAACTACCGGCGGTTGCGCCAGTTGAGCCGGTTCGGCGAGGACGAGGCCGAGTCGAAGGACGTGATCTGGGCGGTGCGGGACGCGTCGTTCGAGATCAAGCACGGCGAACGGGTGGGGCTCATCGGCCGCAATGGCGCGGGCAAGAGCACCGTCTTGAAGATCATCGCGCGAATCGTGGAGCCGACGAGCGGGCGGGCCACGATCAACGGCCGGGTGTCGAGCCTGCTGGAAGTCGGCACCGGCTTCCACCCGGATTTGACGGGGCGGGAGAACGTGTACTTCAACGGGATCCTGCTCGGCATGTCGAAGGCCGAGATGGACCGGAAGTTCGACGAGATCGTGGAGTTCTCGGGCGTGGAGAAGTTCATCGACACGCAGGTGAAGCGGTATTCCTCGGGGATGCTCGTGCGCCTGGCCTTTTCGGTGGCCGCGCATTTGGAACCCGAAGTCCTCCTGGTGGACGAGGTGCTTGCGGTGGGCGACGCGTCGTTCCAAAAGAAGTGCATGGGGAAGATGGAGGAAGTCGCAGAGAGCGGCCGGACGATCGTATTCGTCAGTCACAATCTCGAAGCCGTGAGGCAGCTCTGCCCGCGGGCGCTGCTGTTCGAAGGCGGACGGATTCGGGCCGACGGACCCGTGGAGGAGGTGTCCGGCCTCTATCTCGACAGCATTACGGGCGGCGCGTTCAAGTTCGAGAGCGAACGCCATGGGCTGGTGCTCAACGAGGTTGTCCTGAAGGGTGCTGCCGGGACGGCGACGCATCAGTTCAGTCCGGGGGAGGAGTTGGACGTCGAGATTCACTTCGACGCGAAGCAACTGATCGAGAAGCCGTACTTCGTGCTGGGCGTGGTGAATGCGAAGGCCGGGTGTTTCGCGGCCAGCATGCTGCTGGATGGGCATCGGCCCGACGTGCTGCACGGGCCGGGCGTGATCGTGTGCCGGTTCAAGTCCCTGCCGCTGCTGCCCCAGGACTTCAGCGTCAAACTCGCCATCTGGGGAAAGGACGGCCGGGAATCGATCATGGAGTACCAGGACGTGGCTTCGTTCACGGTGACCGGCGACCTCCGAAACCACGGGTTCCTGGGAGAACACCTTGGACTCGCCGCCCGCGCGACGCCCGTGGTCGTGCCGTACGAGTGGAAGCTGCCCAACGGTGCCGTCGCGCGTGTATCGTTGAACAATCATGGCGGGTAACCGCATGCCCCCTGGCCGTATGAGAGCGCTGGTCGTCGGCGACAACACGTCGAGTCCGAACTGGGGAGGCAGAGCGGCGAGCCTGGCCCTGTACCAGACGCTCGCGGCCCGATTCGAGGTCACGGGAACCATCACCGGAAGCACGTTTCTCCTGCCCCCGACGGGCTGGCCACTACCCGGCCGTGATTTCCTGCATCCGAACGCCAGCTTCGGCTTCGTCCACACGCTGTTGCCGGGGCGGTTCAACTGGCTCTTTCTCAACCTGCGAGCCAACCGGCACAGGCGAAGACTCTTCGACTACTATGTGCGCCTCGAAGAACTCTACGGGGCGAGGGATTTCGTGGCGCACGATCCAGCGGAGACCGCGGAGAACGTCCTCCGCTACCGCCGCAAGCTCCCGGGGCTCCAGGACATCTATGAGAAGGTGCTGAATTGCGACGTGGTGGTTGTGAACGGCGAGGGGGACGTCGTCTTCGCGACGCCGCCAGAGCGGCCGACGCTCTTCTTGCTCGGGATGGCGGAACTGGGGCTGCGGCTGAACAAGAAGGTCGTGTTCGTCAACAGCATCATTTCCGATTCCGTTCCGTCCGGGCGGAATCAGCAGACCCTCGAGTTCGCGCGACGCACGTTGTCGCGATGCACGGCGGTTGCCGCGCGCGATTACGAGTCTTGCGAGTACGTCACGAAGGAGATGCCGGGCATCGAGTGCGCGATGATTCCGGACTCGCTGTTCAGCTGGTATGCGCTCATCGCGGCGAACCGCGACGCGGTGCCGCGGAATGGGGACTTCATCCTGCCGTTCCCCGAGAACAAGGAGAACCTCGGGAGACTGGACTTCTCCAAGCCGTATATCTGCATCGGGGGGAGCGCTCTGGCTGCGAGAGACCGGACGAAGTCGATCGAGGCGTTCACGCGTCTCGTGCGGGCCGTCCGGACACTGGGGCATCCGGTGTATCTCATCGAGAGCTGCGCGGGGGATTCCTTTTTGCAGGCGGTGGCGGCGAGCGAGCGCGTGGGGATCGTGCCGGTGTATACGTCGGTCTTCATGGGCGGAGCCATTCTCGCGAATGCCAGACTCCTCATTTCGGGCCGATATCATCCGTCGATCCTGGCGGCGCTGGGGGGCACGCCCTCCATCTTTCTGGGGTCGGTCGCCCACAAGATGCACAGCCTCCAGACGCTTCTGGAATACGAGCACGTCCGCGAGTTTCCCGTCCATGCATCGCCGGCCGAACTCGAAGAGATCGTTTCATTGTCACGTGAGTATCTAGGGGCCGGCGATGCGCTGAGGCGGAAGATCGAAGGCGTGGCCCGCAAGCTGGGAGACGACGCGATGCAGTTGACCGCCCTGATCTCCGACCGGGCATCGGCGAGCGAGGATTCGGTGCATGCCGCGTACGGCTAACGGCTGGGCGCGTCGTGGATGGGCCGCGCGCAGAGGGCACCTGAATGGCAAATAGGCCAAAGCAAACAGGGGGACGAGCCGCATCGGGCCGGGGTGCAATCGTCGTGATCGGCGGTGGCGGCCACGCCCGCGTGGTGATCAGTGTTCTTCGGAAACTGAGGCGCTACCGCATTCTGGGGTATACGGCGCTGGAGGATGGGGGCGAGATACTGGGCACTGTCTACCTTGGTACGGACGCGTCGCTGAGGAAGTCCGGCGATGGGAGGAGGAATCTGAACGCCGCGCTGGCCGTGGGTCAGGTTGGCCTCGGGCAGTTGCGGCACGACATCTGGGCTCGGCTGGAATCACGCTCGTGGTCGTTTCCGGCCATCGTGTCTCCGGACGCGGTGCTCAACGAGGGAGTGGCGGCGGCCGAGGCGACCGTCGTCATGGACGGCGCAGTGATCAACAGCGGGGCGACGCTCGGACGGGGGGTGATCGTGAACACGAACGCCACGGTGGAGCACGACGTCACGGTGGCCGACTGGGTGCACGTCGCGCCGGGCGCGACGATCTCCGGCGGCGTGACGATCGGACGGTTCTCGATGGTCGGCGCTGGCGCGACGGTGATCGAGGGGATCCGCATCGCGGAGGAGTGCATGATCGGCGCGGGGGCGACGGTGGTGGAGGACATTCTCGAGCCCGGGGTCTATGCAGGCTGCCCGGCACGTCGCATCAAATAGGAATATCATGGCACACGTATTCGTCATCGCCGAGGCCGGCGTCAACCACAACGGATCGCTGGATCTGGCGCTGCGTCTGATCGACGCGGCCCGGGCCAGCGGCGCCGACGCGGTCAAATTCCAGACGTTCCGGGCCGATCTCCTGGCCACCGGCGCCGCGCCCAAGGCGGCGTATCAGGAGCGCACGCAGGCGGCGTCGGAATCGCAGCGGGACATGCTGCACCGGCTCGAGCTGGACGCGCGGGCCCACGAGCGGCTGATCGCGCACTGCCGAGAGGTGGGGATCCAGTTCCTGTCGAGCGCGTTCGACGAGCAGAGCGCGGACCTGGTGGCCGAAATGAACCTGCCGCTGTTCAAGGTGCCGTCGGGCGAGATCACGAACCTGCCGTTCCTGGAGCACCTGGCTCGGAAGGGCAAGCCGCTGATCGTGTCCACCGGCATGTGCACGCTGGGCGAGGTTGAGGAGGCCGTGAACGTCCTCCGGGCGGCCGGGGCCGCGGACATCTCTCTATTGCATTGCGTGACCGAGTACCCGGCGCCGTACGGCGAGGTGAACCTGCGGGCGATGCACACGCTCGCCACGGCGTTTCAGCTGCCGGTGGGATACTCGGACCACACGCCGGGCATCGAGATCGCCGTGGCCGCGGTGGCGATGGGTGCGGTGATCATCGAGAAGCACTTCACGCTGGACCGGTCGCTGCCCGGGCCGGACCACGCGGCGTCGCTGGAGCCGGCAGAGCTGACGCAGATGGTGGCGGCGATCCGGAACGTGGAGGCGGCGCTGGGCACCGGCATCAAGGCGCCGGCGCCGTGCGAACTGCCCAATATCCCGGTGGCCAGGAAGAGCGTGGTGGCGTCGCGGGCGCTGCCCGCCGGGCACCGGCTCGCCGCCGGCGACCTGGCGATCAAGCGACCGGGAAGCGGGCTCGCGCCGAAGTTCCGCGCCGTGCTGATCGGACGCACGCTCCGCACCCACGTGGCGCGGGACGAAGTCATTCAATGGGACCATCTGGCGTGAAGCACCGGCGGATCTGCGTGGTGACCACGAGCCGGGCCGATTTCGGGCTGCTACGGGGGCTGATGCTCGCCATCCGGAGCGACGCTGCGCTGCGGCTGCAGGTGATCGCCTCGGGGATGCACACGTCGCGGAAGTTCGGCCGGACGTCGCGCGAGATCGACGCGGAGGGCGTGCGGATTGACCGCGAGGTGGACATGCGGCTTACCGGCGAGTCGGGCGTTGCCAACGCGAAGTCCATCGCGCGGGGGATGTCGGGGTTCGCCGATGCATTCGTGGCGCTGAAGCCGGACGTCGTCGTGATGCTCGGCGACCGGTTCGAGCTGCTCGCCGCCGCGGTGGCGGCGCTGATGCTGCGTATCCCGATGGCGCACATCCACGGCGGGGAGCGCAGCGAGGGCGCGATCGATGAGTCGGTGCGCCACGCCATCACCAAGATGGCCTACCTGCACTTTGCGGCCAATGAAACGTACCGACGGCGGATCATCCAGATGGGCGAGGCGCCGGAGCGCGTATACAACTTCGGCGCGCCCGGGCTCGACAGCCTGTATGGATCGCCGCTGATGACGCGCGACGAACTCGAACGCGAGATCGGCTTCGACCTCCACGATCCGGTGGCGCTCGTCACCTTCCACCCGGCCACGCTGGACAGGGCGAGCGTGGACACGCAGGTGCGGTACCTGCTGGCGGCAATGAGGGCCAGCGGATTGCGGGCCATATTCACGATGGCAAATGCGGACGCGGAGGGCGGCCGCATCAACGCGCTGCTGCGCGCCGCGTGCGCGAAGGATCCCGAGCGGTTCAAGTGGATTCCGCATCTGGGGCATGGGCGGTATCTGGCCTGCCTCAGGCATTGCGCGGTGATGGTGGGGAACTCGTCGAGCGGGCTCACCGAGGCGCCTTCGTTCAAGCTGCCGGTGGTCAACATCGGCGACCGCCAGCGGGGCAGGGTGCGGGCGGCGAACGTGATCGACGTCCGCGGCGGGCGGGCCGAAATCCTGCAGGGGATCCGCAAGGCGCGCTCGGCGCGATTCCGGGCGTCGCTGCGCGGCATGCGCAATCCGTACGATCGCTTTCGCGATGGCCGCGCCAGCGAGCGAATCAAGAACGTGCTGAAGCGGGCGCCCCTGCGCGCCGAGGCGCTCAAGAAGAGCTTCCATGACCTGCCGGAGCGCCTGTGATGCCGATTCCCGCGGGCCGAGCCGCTCAATGCCGCACGAACCCCTGGACACGAGACCAATGACCGAAGACGACGTCAAGCGGTTCCTGCTGCCCGAGACGCACACCATCCGCCAGGCGATGGAGCAGCTGGAGAAGACTGAGGAGAAGGTCGTCTTCGTGGTGGACGGCGAGTCGCGGCTGGTGGGCTCGCTGACCGACGGCGACATCCGGCGGTGGATCCTGTCGGAAGGCGACCTGAAGGCCGAGGTGCGGCGGGTATGCAATCGCAAGCCGTACGTGGCCCAGGAGGCGTACGATCCCGAGCGCGTGCGCGCCGACATGTTGAACGGCAACCTCACGTGCGTGCCGGTGGTGAACCGGAAGCGGAAGATCGTGCAGCTCCTGTTCTGGAAGGGGATGTTCCAGGGCACCGAGCCGGGCAGGGCGAAGCCGCACCTGGATCTTCCGGTAGTGATCATGGCCGGCGGACTCGGCACGCGGCTCGAGCCGTTCACCAAGGTCCTGCCCAAGGCGCTGATCCCCGTGGGCGATCGCACGGTGATCGAGACCATCATCGAGCAGTTCCTGCCGTACGGCCTCAACGAGTTTCACCTCTCGGTGAACCACAAGTCCCGGATCATCAAGTCGTTCTTCGAAGAACTGGCGCCGAGCTACTCGGTAAGCTACGTGGAGGAGAACGAGCCGCTCGGAACGGCGGGCAGCCTCCGGGCGCTGTTCTCGCCGGTGCCCGGGTCGATGATCGTCACCAACTGCGACGTCGTGATTCAGGCGGACTATGCGGAACTGCTGGCGTTCCACACCGACAACGCGTACGACCTCACGCTGGTGGCGTCGCTCAAGGAATATCGAATTCCGTATGGGGTGTGTGAATTGGAGAAGGGAGGGAGCCTGGCCCGGATCTCGGAAAAGCCGAAGTACAACTTTCTCGTGAACACCGGCATGTACGTGATCCGGCGCGACCGGCTCGGGCTGATTGCGGAGAACGAGCGCTGTGACATGCCGGAGTTCATGGAGCGGATCAAGGAAGCCGGCGGACGCGTGGGAGTCTTCCCCATTGGCGAGAATGCGTGGATGGACACCGGCGAATGGGCCGAGTACGGGAAGGCGATCGAGCAGCTTGGCCGGTTGGGCGGGCGGGGGCCTTCGACGTGAGCGAAACCCGCGTCCGACACACGCCATGCTGAATGGAAAACGGGTGGTGGCGATGATTCCGGCCCGCGGGGGCAGCAAGACCCTGCCGGGAAAGAACATCCGGCGCCTGGGCGACAAGCCGCTGATCGCCTGGTCCATCGACGTCGCCAAACAGGTGCCGGAGATCGATCGCGTCATCGTATCCACCGACGACGCCGAGATCTCCGCCGTGAGCCGGCGGTACGACGCCGAGGTGTACGATCGGCCGGCGGCACTGGCGACGGACTCGGCGCTGGTGATGGATGCGGTGAAGGACCTGCTGCGGCGTCTGCAGGAGGAAGGGGAACCGGCGGGCATTCTCCTGCTGCTCGAGCCCACCTGTCCGTTCCGGGCGGCCGAGGACGTGCAGGGCTGTCTCCGCCTGTTGGCGACGGGTGGCTACGATTCCGTGGCGACGTTCACCGACGCGGAGTTGAATCCGCATCGGGCGTGGAGGATCAACGGCCAGGTGCCCGAGGTCTTCATTCCCGGTGCCGTTCCGTGGCTTCCCCGGCAGGAGCTGCCCGAAGCCTATCAATTGAACGGCGCGGTGTACGCGGTGAGAGTTGCCGCCCTGCCCGCGTCAGGGCGATCCTTCCTTTACGGCCGGGTGGGGGCGGTGAAGATGCCCCGGGCGCGGTCGGTGGACATCAACGACGCGATCGATTTCATGGTCGCGGAGAAACTTCTAACCCAGGCATCCCATGCGTGAAGTCTTATTGGTGACCGGAGCGAGCAGCGGAGTGGGCCGCTCGCTGGTGCAATATCTGAGCGACCGGTACGAGATCGTGGCGGTGGCGCGGCGGCTGAACCGCCTGCAGGAGGCGTTCGGGAAGAACCCGAAGGTGACCATCCGGCGCTCGGACCTGAGCCAGGCGGGTGAGGTGGACGAACTCACCCGGTGGCTCGCATCGGAATACGGGCACGTCCCGTACGTGATCAACAACGCCGGCGTGAACATCAAGGGCGCCACGGAAACCATTGCGATGGACCAGGTGGCGCACAGCATGGCGGTGAACGCGATGGCGCCATTCGCCATTCTGCGGGCCCTGCTGCCCGCGATGAAGGCCAACAACTTCGGACGCGTGATCAACGTGACGTCGGGCGCGCCCATGAACTGCTTTCCGGAATTCAGTGCCTACAGCGCGTCGAAGGGCGCGCTCAACGCGTTCGCGGTTACGGCGGCCAAGGAATGCGCCGATTTCAACATCCGGATCAATCTGATGAGTCCCGGGCCCGTGCGGACCGAGATGGCGCCCAACGCTTCCATGGAGGCGTCGGCCTGCCATCCCACCGTGGACTACCTGCTCGGGTTGCCGTCGGACGGCCCCACCGGCCGCTTCTTCTGGCTCGGGCACGAAATCCCGCTCTTCCCCGACCTGACGGGCATCGACTGGCTGGGCGGCAAGGCCGACGCGAGGTTCAAGCGCGTGTTGGAGGGGGCCACATGATTCGCACTGCGATCATCGGGTTGAGCGAGGGGAACGGGCACCCGTTCTCGTACAGCTCGATCATCAACGGATTCTCGCCGGAGGGACTGCGGGACTCCGGGTGGCCCGGCATCTACGACTACGTGCGCCGGCGCCATGCGTCGGAATTCGGCATTCACGACATGAAGGTCACCCACGCCTGGACGCAGGATCCGGAGGCCACGCGGCGGCTGTGCGCGGCGGCGAAGATTCCCCATGCGGTGGACGATCGCAAGAAGCTCATGGGCGCGGTGGACGCCGTGATCGTGGCCCGCGACGACTATCAGGTGCATTTCGAAATCGCGCGCCCGTTTCTCGAGGCCGGCCTGTCGGTGTTCGTGGACAAGCCGCTGAGCGTGGATCCCGCGGAACTGCGCGTGTTCAAGCCGTACCTGGAGAGTGGCCAGCTGATGTCGTGCTCGGGCATGCGGTACGCGCGGGAGCTGGACGAGCCGCGCGCCGACCTGGCGACGTACGGGAAGTTGAAGCTGATTCGCGGCGCGATCGTGCTGTCGTGGGAGCAGTACGGCGTCCACCTGCTGGACGCGATCCTCGCGATGACGCCGGGGCGGCCGGTGTCGGTGCGGATGACCCACGCCGAGCACGCGTCGGCAGTCATCCACCTAGACGATGGCGTGCTGGTGCAGATCGACGCCCTGGGTGAATCGGCGCGGGCCTTTCACGTGGAGCTGTTCGGCACGCAGCGCACCGGGGCGTTCGACATCTTCGACAACTTCTCGATGTTCCGGCGGATGTTGTGGGAGTTCGCCGAGTCCATCCGGACCGGCAAGCCGGCGATTCCGCCGGACCGGACGCTCGAGATCATGCGCGTGCTGATCGCCGGCCGGATGTCCCGCGACCAGAACCGGGAGGTGTCGCTCGATGAAATCGCACTATAGGAATCTCTTCGAGCTGCACGGGAAGACCGCGGTGGTCACCGGCGGGGTTGGCATCCTCGGCCAGCGGTTCTGCCGCGGCCTGGCCGAGTTCGGGGCCAAGGTGGCCGTGGTGGATCTGGATCGCGACCGGTGCAATGCACTGGCCGAGGAACTGCGGAAGGATTACGGAACGGAGGCCATCGGGATCGCGTGCAACGTGGCCGATCCGGCGTCCGTGACGAGCATGGTGGGCGAGGTCGTGTCGCAGTTGGGGGCGATCGACGTGCTCCACAACAACGCCGCGTCCAAGTCGTCGGACCTCGAGGCGTTCTTCGCGAGCACCGAGAACTACTCGCTGTCGGAATGGAGAAAGATCATGTCGGTGAACGTGGACGGCATGTTCCTGGTGGCGCAGGCGGCGGGCGGCCACATGAAGCAGCGGGGCAAGGGGGGGAGCATCATCCAGACGTCGTCCATCTACGGGATCGTCGCGTCCGACAAGCGGATCTACGAGGGATCGTTCTATCTGGGGCGGCAGATCAGCAATCCGGCGGTGTATTCGACTTCCAAGGCCGCCGTCGTAGGGCTCACCAAGTATCTGGCCGCCTACTGGGCCGATGCCGGGATCCGGGTGAACGCGCTCGTGCCCGCGGGCGTCGAGAGCGGGCAGAACGACACGTTCAAGGCGCGCTATTCGGCCCGCGTTCCGATGGGCCGCATGGCCGACGGCGACGAGATGGTGGGCGCGCTGGTCTATCTCGCGTCCGATGCGTCGAGCTACGTCACCGGGCACTGTCTGGTGGTGGACGGCGGGCTGAGCGCGTGGTAAATGCGCGGACGGCGCGCGAGCCGCGTCGATGGCGGCGTCCGGCATGACCGGGGGCCGGAAGGTCACGATCGTGATGTATCACTACGTCCGCGATCTGCGGCATTCCCGCTATCCGGAAATCAAAGGGCTGTCGCTCGAGCGCTTTCGCCGCCAGCTGGATCACATCCAGGCGCACTACACACCGATCACAATGGAGCAGTTGCTGGGGGCAGTGCAGTCGCGCGACAAGAGGCTGCCCCCCGATCCCATCCTGCTGACGTTCGACGACGGGTACATCGATCATTTCACGAACGTGTTTCCCATGCTGGCCGCGCGCGGGATGCAGGGCAGCTTCTTTCCGCCGGCGCAAGCCGTGGTCGAGCACCGCGTGCTGGACGTGAACAAGATCCACTTCGTCCTGGCGTCGGCGCGCGATCCCGGGCAGCTGCTCGACCGCGTGTTCGCATCACTGGACGAATTCCGCTCGTCGTACGACCTCGGGACGCGGGAATCCTACACGAGCGGGATGCAGGAGACGCACCGGTACGACGTTCCCGAGGTGACGCTGCTCAAGCGGCTGCTCCAGCGGGAGCTGCCGGAAGCCGTGCGGGCGACGCTGGCGCAGCGGTTGTTCGCCGAGTTCGTGTCGGAGGACGAGGCGGCGTTCGCGGGCGAACTGTACATGTCGGTGGACCAGATCGCGTGCCTGCGGCGGGAAGGAATGCACGTGGGCAGTCACACGTACTCGCATCCGTGGCTCGACCGGCTGGCGCCGGCGGCGCAGGCGGTGGAGATAGACCGATCCCTGGAGTTCCTGCGCGAACTTGGCGTGCCGCGGGACGACTGGACGATGTGCTACCCGTACGGCGGATTCGACGAGCCGCTGCTGACGCTCCTGCGGGCGCGCCACTGCCGGCTGGGGCTCAGCGTGGAGGCGCGGGTGGCCGATCTCGATGCCGACGATCGGCTGACCCTGCCGCGCGTGGACACGAACGACTTGCCGAGTTGAGGGCCGGAGACATGCGATCGTGAAGACGATGATGGAAATGCTCGAGGACCTGACGCCGCTCGGGCGGGCCGTGTGTTCGCTCGGTTACGACGAAGCCGTGCGATACCTGGGCGACGTTCTGCCGTTCCGGGTGATCTCGGTGGACGCGTCTCGCGAGCACAACGGCTGGGTGATCCCGCCGAGCTGGGACGTGGAAGCGGCGACCATCGTGAAGGACGGGCGGGTGGTGTACGACGGCGCGGCGCACCCGCTGGGCGTGATCGGCCTGTCGCGGAGCGTTGCGGAGACCGTGGATCTGGAGGAGTTGAAGCGGCATCTGTACTACGATCATCGGGACGACGAGTCCATTCCGTTCCACTACCGGCAGTTCTTCAGGAGCTGGGAGCGGGATTGGGGATTCTGCATGCCGAAGCGAGTGTTCGACGCGCTTGGACCGGGCGACTACGAGGTGACGATCCGGACCAAGGAATCCCCGGGCGTGCTGAAGATTCTGGAGTACACGCACCAGGGCGCGCTCGACCACACCATCGTGCTGAGCGGAAATCTGGACCATGCCGGAGTGGCCAACGACGGGCTTGCCGGGTGCGTTGTGGGCATCGAGGTGATGCGGCGGCTGCGGGGGCGGAAGACCAAGTTCACGTACTCGCTGGTGCTCTCGCCGGGGATCCTCGGGTCGGAGTATTACCTTGCGGAGCTGACTGGCGCCGAGCGCAGCCGGATCCTCGAGGGGATCTTCCTCGAGATGCTGGGCTCCGATACGCCGCTCGCGGTTCAGGAATCGCGGCGCGACATGGTGGACGTGCTCTACGCGCTGAAGGCGAGCCTGGACCGGATGGGGCTCGGGTATCGCACGGGACCGTTCGAGAGCATCATCGTGAACGACGAATACCTGTGGGAGAACTACGGCATCCCGATGCTGTCGTTCTCACGGTTTCCGTATCCCGAGTATCATTCGAGCAAGGACGGCGTGGACCGCATTCGCGAGGCGTCGCTCGACGAAGCCGTGGACGCGCTGATGGGCGCGATCGACGTGCTGGAGGATTCGCCGATGGTGGTGAAGCAGTTCGAAGGGAACGTCTGCCTGTCCAATCCGAAGTACGATCTGTACGTGGACTACGGGCAGGTCGCATTGGGGGACGAGGTCACGGACCGAAAGCGGCGGATGCGGAGCCTGATGGACCTCGTGCCGGCGCTCGATCGTCCGGTGAGCGTACGGGCGTTGGCGGATCACGTGGGGGTTTCCGAGGCGGAGACGCTCGCGTATCTGGAGCGGTGGGCGGCCAAGGGGCTGGTCGCCCTGGTGTGAACTGGCGATGATCGAGCGGCGTGCGCGGTCACGTGATGGGTTGATGGGGAAGGTGGTTGCGGGGGGTACCCGCATGCGTCCAGATACTGACCGATTCGGCGGCCCACGGAACAGGAGTGAATTTCGGATATGAGTCGCATTCTCGTCTTTTCGCCTTACGCAATGCGACCGCACCTGACGGCGTACGAGGGAACGATCGCCAAGGGGTGCCAGGTGCGTGGTGCCGAGGTGGAATACCTGCTGTGCGACGGGTTGCTGCCCGAGTGTGACATGCACTGGGACTCCTTCGGAAAGGGCAATTTTCCCCGTCCTGCTGATCTCTGCCAGCGGTGTCAGGCCGGTGCGGCGCGTGAGGTCGGGGCGTTGGGCGTCCCGTTCCGCTGGCTGAGCGCATTCGTGAACGTTGAAGAGCGAGCGCGGGCCCAGGCGTGGGCGCAGGGCCTCGCGCGGCACGAACTTCAGTCGGCCATCTTCACGGACCGGCCCCTGGGCGAGTGGGTGTTGTCGTCGGTGGTCTCGTACTTCCGTCAGTACCCGCCGGATCTGACGGACGGACACGTCGAAGCGGTGTATCGCGGGTTCCTCACGAGCGCGGCGATCGTTGCGGTTGCGTTGGACCGGTACCTCGCGGCCAACGCGGTGGACGCCGCCCTGCTTTTCAACGGGCGGCAATCTGTCACGCGCGTCGCGTTCGAGATGTTTCGGGCGCGGGGCATTCGGGAATTGATCCACGAGTATCCGTTCTTCCGCAACGAACATCTCCTGCTCAAGCCCGATGCCCGGTGCTGGAGCCCGGCGCCGTTCAAGGATTTCTGGGATGCGTGGGGGCAGGTTCCCCTCTCCCGGGCCAGCCTGGAGAAGACGCGGACCTGGCTCATGGACCGGCGGTACGGCAAGGGGCTGAGCTGGTACGCCTTCAACCGTCCGCACATCCGCCATGCGTCGGTGAGAGAGCAGTTGAAGCTCAGCCCGAACAAGCGTCTGTTGGCCCTGTTCACCTCGTCAACGGACGAGATCGCCGGTGATCCGGAACTGCAGGGGCCCTACGAATCGCAGACGACCTGGGTTCACGACGTCGTGGGCTGGGTGAAGGACCGGGAAGACGTCGAACTCGTGATCAGGGTGCATCCTAACCTGTCGGGCGACAGCGGGCTGGGGCGGGCGGTGGAGGAGTTCGAATTCTACCGGCAGCTGAAGTCGGCATTGCCGGCGAACCTACGGGTGGTCATGCCCGACGACCCGCTGAACAGCTACGCGCTGATGGATGCGGCCGACGTGGGCCTCACCTATGTGTCGGCGGTCGGCCTGGAAATGGCGATGTTGGGCAAGCCCGTCGTTCTGGCATCGCGGGCGTTCTACGAGCACGGATCCCATGTGATCACCATGCGACCGGGTGAGACGCTGGCCGGCGTGATGGAGAGGAGCCTGCAATCGTATTCCGCCAGGGAGATACGACGCGAGGCGTTCCGGATGGCGTACTACTACGTGTTCGAGTTCGAACTGCCGTTTCCCCTCGTGTCGAAGACGGGCGTGTTCGACGTGAAGCTCAACTACACGGGCGAGGAGGAACTCCTGCCCGGGCGGGACAGAACGTTGGACCACGCCTGCCGTTTTCTGATCGAAGGGACCAGCCTGTTCGATGCGCCGACGGATGCTGAGTTGGTCCGTACAACGGCCGACGAAGACGCGTTTCTTTCGGAGATGGAGGGGTCACCGGCGGCGCTTCGGGACGTAGGCTACGAGCGGCGTGTGCGGCGGACGGACAGCTTCAACCGCCTCGGACGGTCCGTTCAGAGCGCCCTGAGCGTGTTGCCGTTCGGGTCGGGGAACCTTCTGGCGACGGCCGGGAAGCTCGTCCATCGCAAGATCCTCCGTCGTTTCGAGCAGCGAGACTAGCAGTCCAGACGCTCGCGATGCGCGTTCTCTTCGTCAATCGGTTCGTCCCGTGGCCGCTCAACAACGGCGGGTCCCAGCGGTCGTTCGCCCTCATCAGGGGGCTGGCGAGCAGGCACGAGATAACGCTCGCGATGCCGGAACCCGAGGACGCGACTGTGAGGGTCGCGGCGGAGGAGGCGTACCGCCAGCTGGTTGCCCGGTTCATCTGGATTCCAGCACCGGCCGATCCGCCGCGGGCGCCGGGGCAAAGAGCGGGCCCTGCCGGCCGTGTGCTGCGCGCCGCGGCTGATCTGGTTACCGACTGGGTGCCGTTCGCGTTTCGGGAGACGGCGGAACGTTGGCGAAGAGTGTTGGACGAACATCAGGCCGAATTCGACGCGGTGTTCTGCCGCTATTCGAGCCTGGGTCCGGCACTGGTGGGATTCGATCTGCGCCGGGTCGTATTCGATCTTGACGACCTCGAATTCCTGTATCTCTGGCGAGCGCTGTGGGAGGAGCCGCGCCCGGCGCGCCGAGCCCGGGACGCGGTGGAGGCGATGCGGACCTGGTTGGCGGAGCAGATCATCAGCCTGCGCGCCGCCCACGTGCTCCTCTGCTCACGCGAAGACGCACGCCGGATCCTGTGCCGCGGCAAGTCGGTGGTCGCCAACGGGGTGACCCTCGAGGCCGGCCCTCGGGCGCCGAGGGAGCCCGATACCCTCGTGTTCGTCGGCCAGTGCGCATGGCCGCCCAACGTGCGCGGCCTGCGCTGGTTCATCGAAGACGTATGGCCGCTCGTCTTGGCCCGGAGGCCGCAGACCAGACTCCGTATTGTCGGACGCGGAGCGACGTACGAGAATCTGCCCTTCGCCAGGCACGACGGGATCAGGCTGGTTGCCAACGTGCCGTCGGTCAAGCCGTGGTTCGAATCGGCGGCAGTGTCAGTCGTTCCGGTGCTGTTCGCGGGCGGAACGCGGATCAAGATCGTGGAGTCACTTGGGTACGGGACTCCCGTGGTGGCGACGCGGGTGGGGGCGGCCGGCCTGACGGACGCGTTCGATTCGTCCGTCGGACTCCACGTAGTCGAGGGAGGTGAGGCCATGGCGGCGAAGCTGTGCGAACTGCTGGCAGATCCCGCGCCGGCGGTCGCCTGTGCCGAGCGCGGCGCGCGGCTCGTGGCCGAGCAGTACGGCTGGGAGCAGGTCGTGCGGCCGGTCGTCGAGCAGTTCGATGCGTGGGTGGCGCGGGCTTCCGGAATCCCGTCCGTCGGCTCTAGCCGTCAGTGACGGTGCGGCCGCCGCTACTTGGACGAGACGCAGCTTCTGGGCACGGTGTCGGAGAAGTCGAGGTAGACCCAGCCGTCTTCTTCCCGAGTGACATGCCCGTTCATGCACTGGGGGGGAAGGGTGCGAAGCTTGCTGATCTGCAGCAGTTCTTTCGTGGGCTCGCCCCGGTTCGGAAACAGGTACACACGGTTCTCGTAGTTGCTGATATGACTTACCAGGTGGTGCGTACTACGGACGATGAAGATGGCGGGTACCGGATCGTAGAGCCGCGGATCATGCTCCATGACGAAGCGCGCCATGGGCTTGAACGACAGGTCGTTGGCCCTCCAGTTCTTTCCCCAGACTCCGTAGAACGCAACGGTAAGCAACTGCAAGGCGACGACCGCGCTGACCGCGCTCACCCTTAGCCAGCGCGACAGCCTGGCCAGCGAGCCCGCTAGTCCGAACAGAACGGGCATGCCGATCCAGTATGCGTACCTGATGAACACCGATTGCCCGTGGTTCCAATTGGTGCCCGACAGCGCCGGGATCGCCATCAGGATGCTGATGGCCGACCCGACCACGAGGGGGCTGATCAACGACACGGCCTCCGCCCGGCGCTGCCTGCGCAGCCCCTTGGCCAGGGCCAGGAGGGCGATGGCGGCGGCTCCAATGAAGACCCCGGGTGCGGCGACGACCAGTCCCTGATCCAGGTCGAAGTAGAGTGAATACAGCCTGGGCCAGCTGATCAGCGACAGCCTGGCCTGGCCGGCTTCGACGATAGGGTTCGGCACTCCCAGCGTAATTTCGTAGAAGATGACGGGCGAGAAGGCGACGCAGAGGGCAACGACAATGCATAGGAGCCGGCGGTAGCTGCCCGATTTCGGCTTGATGGAAAAGGGCTCGACGGAAATCGTGTACGTGTCGGCGAGGGTCAACGCCGCGATGAGGAATACGAGAACTGCAACCGGTGGATCCTGGGTCGCGGGCAGGGCGGCCGCGAGAAGAGCCCACCCATACCGCCGGTCACTCGCCAGCATCAGGGCCAGCAGGACGAGCGACGCGGTGAAAGTCTCCGGGTGCGGCCACCACACGTAATAGGTGGTGCCGGTGAGCAACACGAGCGCGGCGAGGATGTGCTTTTCCAGCGGCGGCGCCTTCCAGTAAAAGGCCAGATAGCCAAGGGCGCCGAGGAGGAACAGCCAGTTGCACAACACGAACGCGTTCAGGGGCGGGAGGCCAAGCCAGCGCACGATCGTGAGCAGAGGGGCCACGAACGCCGAGTAGAGCCAGAAATGCCAGGTATAGACCTTCCCGCTCGCGGTCTCGAGGTGGTCGCCATGGAACCCGCTGTGCGGAATGCCGCCCGCTTCGAGCGTGTCGTGCGCCTGGCCGGCGGCGGACTGCGGGCTTGGCATGAGGTTCGCGACGTACGCACTGTCCTGCGGTCGAATATCGGGCGTGAGATGCGTAGAGAACGCGTGCGCGTACGCGAGGTACTCAGCCCAGTCTCCCTCCCGATCGACCTGGGAGAAGGAGAGGGCAGCCACGAGCCCCAGCAGCACGAGCCATACCACAATCGTCACGCGATTCAGCACGATGGTACCTCGAACGACACGGCAGCGATATCCAGTCCGATCAACGAATCGAGAGGACGAACGGAAGTGTGAAGAAGTGGGCGACCAACATGGCGACGAGCATGGCGACCACGGCCAGTCGACTGCTCCGATCCTTCATTGCATAGACCAACGGGTCATCGTGCATCTCGCCGCGCGACGTCTTGATCCAGAGCCTTGCGAGCCAGTACACCAGCGCCAGGGCGACCAGCCACAGCATCTGCGGCGTGCGGTAGCGACCGATGGTGTCCGGCGCGCTGACGAACAGACCGAAGACGACCAGCGCGGACAGCGCGGCACCGACGCCGAGCGGGTAGAGGACTACGAGGTCCGTCGTGCGGTAATCGCGCCCCGTGGTCACCTTCCGTCCGACGTGCTCGGCAGAAACCAGCTCCGCACAGCGCTTGACCAACGCCAAGCTCAGAAAGAGGAAGACCGAAAAGGCAAGCAGCCAGGAGCTGGTGGCGATCTGGACGGCCACCGATCCGGCCAGAATCCGCCACGTATAGAGCACGGACAGCACGATGACGTCCACCAGGACGATTCCCTTGAGAACCCAGCTATACATGCTCGTGAGCGCGAGGTACACGAGAAGCATGATGAGGAATTCCCGGGAAACGACGAGCCCGAGTGCGACGGCGAGCACGACGGCACCTAGCGCGGCGACCAACCCGTGCACGAGGGGAATCTGACCGCTGGCGAACGGCCGCAGGCGCTTGCGCGCATGCGCCCGGTCGCTTTCAAGGTCCCACAGGTCGTTGAGGATGTAGGTACCCGACGCGGCCAGGGAGAACGCCAGGAACGCTACTACGATGGCGGCGAGCTTTCGGACGTCCAGGAATGAGAACGCGGTGACGAGCGGCGTGAACAGGAGCAGGTTCTTGAGCCACTGATGCACCCGTAGGGCGCGGAGCCAGACCCGGAGGCCGGTGGGCTTCGCGGGAAACTCCGTCTCCACCGAGACCATCCGGCGAACTGATCTGGCCAGGCCCGGCGTGGCACCGACGAGCACAGCGCCGTTCGAAGCCTTCCAAATCGGCAAGTCCGCGCGGCTGTCGCCCGCGTAGACGAACTCGTGACCGACTCGCTCCCTGATGGCCTCCAATTTGGACGCGCCTTTCAGGTTACGGTCGGCGGTGGTGGAGAGCACGTCGTCGAACACGCCCAGATGGATCGCCACCGCCTGGGCCACGGTATCATGGGCGGCGGTGGCGAGGACGATTCGACGACCATGCGCCTTCTCGCTCCGCAAGTACTCCACCAGGGGCTCGCGGTACGGAAGGCCCTCGGCGCTGACGCTCACGGTCGCGCTCATGGCTGCCTTGAAGGCGGCGCGTCCCTTCAACAGCTGCGCGGTGGCCCGCACGAGCTTCCAGGGAGACTGCTTGGCCAGCTTGATCACCGATTCGATCAGCGTGTCCGTGGGCGTGAGGGTTCCGTCCAGGTCGACGACCAAGGGGGCACGTGTAACGCGGTGCATCGTTGGCTCTCCCGGACCCGGCGCCACCCGCTCTTCCTGCGCTTGGAACACGGAATCGCGCGTCGTCATGAGCGAACAACCATGTGCCCGGCGCGAGTCGCCGCGCGCGAGCCGATCAGACCGACGGCTCCGTCAAGATCTTCCGCCGGCTGGCCGGCCGGGCAGCCGGGCCGGCGCTCAGGCCAAAGATGTTCGGGATCTAGTTGGTTCGGTAGGCGGCGGCCCGCTCGCCCGTCGGCTGAACTCGGCTCGTAGCGGACCTGGCCGAGTGTGCGGGGCCGGCCGGCGCCGCCGGAAGCTGATCGAAACATGCTGGCCTTGGCGGAGGGTGGACGGATGGTTGCGAATCGGAGCCCTATGGTGCTGGACGACTCCAGTGGCGACCGGGGCACGGTGGTCGCGGAACAGCATGCATAAAGTTGGGCAACTTACATGCCAATACGGCCTCGGAACTCGCGGGCATACATATGCTTTTGCATGGTACGGCCTTGAGGCGCCCGGCATCTCCAGTCCCCCAGTTATCGGCCCAGTTGGCGAGGCTGGGATGGGCTCAACTGATCTCATGCGAACGAGACTCGAGCCGCCCGGGCCGGGCGGAGCGGTGTGTGCGGAGGCGGATTACCCTGGCGGTGTGCATTTGTGGGCGATCGGGAGGCGACTCTCTCCGGTCCCCGCCCAATTTTAGTGCAATGCGATCTGGGCCAGGGCAGCCCTTAGACGCGGCGGAACTTTCCGGCAATCGTTCCGAGCGTAATCGGAAGGAATGAGGCCACGAGCCCCGGGTCTCGCCTGACCGCCGCACGCAAGTTGGCGATGCGAGGGATTCGCCCTCGTCGCAGCAAGTGCCAGACGTCGAGCACGATACGCCGTCTGAGCGATCCGATCTCGAGGTGGATCACCTCGCGCGACTCGGATGACAAAGAATACCTGTGGATCAGTTCCTTGCACGCATAGATCTGATCGGACAGCGCACGAATTTCCCGGTCCGTGCCGTACGAAAGAGACCGGAAGACATTCACACCCTTGCCGGCAAACACTTCGCACCTGCCGGAGAATACCACGCGTTTCGTTCTGTTCAGCAACTCCGCCCAGAACAGCCGGTCTTCGGAAACGCTAATGTTCTCGTCGAAGCGAACGTCCTCGTTCCCGTCACGCCGAAACACCACGGACGACGGACAAATGAAATTCGCGGCAATGAAGTGATCGATCACGTTCCCGGTATGCACGCGAAAGTCGTGTTCGGCGTCGGCTACGGCCAGCGCCCCGTCCAAGCGATAGGCCGGGCGCTGATGCAGGTTGGGCAACCCGTCTTCAGCCATGTCCGACAGGTAGAAGTCAAAGCCGCGCTCCAGCGCCAGGAGCGCCCGGCTCAGATGGTCCGCGGACCAGGCGTCGTCGGAATCGAGAAAGGCAACGAAGGCCGTGTCGGGAGCCAGTTGATCGAGGCCGGTGTTGCGGGCACCTGCCGGCCCGCGATTGGGCTGTTTGATCACACGGATCCGCCGGCGGTCACCCGGCGCCAGATACTGCAGTTCCGACTCCGCGGAGACGGGGGAGTCATCGTCTATCACGATGATGTCCACGTCGGAAACGTTTCGTTGAGCGAGGACGGAGTCCACGGCCTTCCTCAGAATGCCGGCGCGGCGCTGATAGAACGGGATGATGACCGCTGTCGTGGGGCCGGAACCCATGGCTCAATCTTTGGAGGAAGATGGCTTTCGCGTGCCGGGCAGGCGCCTTCCGGCGGCAGAGTTGCGAGACGCAGCCGCTCCGGCCCTGCCACTCACCGTCAGGACCACGCTGATCAGCAAATGTAACTGACGAAGTCGACAAGGTACGCCGTCAGGCTCCCGCCGATTCTTGCGCACCATGACCGGTGTGAACGGATACTGGATGGTCGCCGATCCTGCCATTGGCGTCCTGACTGGGATCTACCCGCCCTCCGCTTGGTCGCGCCTCGGGCGACGGACCTTCGAGGCGGCAATGCGAAAGGTGGTCGGAATCAACGATTTCATGAGTCCCGGGTCTCGCGCGACTGCCGCGCGCAGGATTCCGAAGTCAGGAATTCGGCCTCGCCGCAGCATGTGCCAGACGTCCAGGACGATGCGCCGCCTGAGCGCTCCGATCTGAACATCGATCACCTGGAGCGAATCGACGGACATCGAGCATCTGCGGATCATCTCCTCGCACGCGTAGATTTGATCGGACAGCGCGCGGATTTCCCGGTTGGTCCCATAGGAAATGGACCTGAAGACATTCACTCCCTTGCCGAGAATCCCTTCGCACTTGCCCGAGAATACGACGCGATTTGTTCTGTTCAGAATTTCTGCCCAGAACAACCGGTCCTCGGAAACGCTGATGTTCTCGTCAAAGCGTATGTCCTCATTTCCCGCGCGCCGAAACATGACAGATGGGGTGCAGACGAAATTTGCGGAGACGAAGTGGCCGAAAACGTCGCCGGAGTGTACGAGAAAGTCGTTCTCGGCGTCGACCACGGAAAGCGCTCCGTCCAGTCGGCAGTGCGGCCGTTGATACCAGTTGGGCATCCCGTCTTCGGCCATGTCCGACAGGTAGAAGTCGAAGCCGCGCTGCAGCGCCCGGAGCCCGCGACTCAGGTGATCGGCCGACCAGACGTCGTCCGAATCGAGAAAGGCGACGTAGGTTGTGTCGGCAGCAAGGTGATCGAGACCGGTATTGCGCGCACCAGCCGGTCCATGATTGGCTTGCCGGATCACACGAATCTTCCGGCGGGCTGCCGCCTCCACATTCTCCAGTTCCGATTCGGCAGAGACAGGGGACTCGTCGTCTATGACGATGATTTCAAAGTCAGGAACGTTCTCTTGAGCGAGAGCGGAGTTCACGGCCTTCTTCAATATGCCCGCACTTCTCTGATAAAACGGGATGATGACCGAAATCGTAGGTCTGGCGCTCATGGCTCAACCATGGGGGAAACGTCGACGTGGAGACGCCGGCCAGACGCTCACTGACGGCGGAGGTATCTGACGAAGCCGAAGAAATACGACCTCAAGCTCCCGCCGAATCTCGGATTGATTTCGAGAATCATGGGCCGGCCGTCCTCGGCCACTTTGTAGTTCACGCAGCAGAGCCCCTCGAACTCCAGGGCGTCGAGAATTGCCGATACCAGATCCAGATGCCGGCACGGGACAGCGCATTCGCCCACGCAGTTGGCCTTCCCCTTGATTGGGGATGAGGTGTCGAAGGTGTACTCGATGTTTACGGAGCAGAGGATCCGGCCATCCTTGACGACGATGTGCGTGGCATACTCCGTCGGGCCCGACACGAACGCCTGGGGAAAATACTCTGGATCCGCGAGCAGCGCGGCACAGGCCTTTTCCGCCGTCCCATCAGCGACGATGTAGGAGTGCTGCCCGAACCAATCGATGCGCTTCTTCACGATGTAGGGGTAGCCGAGACAGCCGCCCATTTGCGGAACGAAGTCGCCAAACCCGTGCGCTTGCAGGAATTGATTGAACCGGTACTTGTCGTCGCACAGCGTGATGGCTTCCAGCCTCGGGATCGGCAGGGGATTGTCGGCAATCAGGTGACGCACTCGTGCCGCGTATTTGAGATCGTCGATGGTCAGCGGGACGACCAGATCATAGGCCGCGATCGCTTCCCTAATCGTGGCAAACTCCCGAAAAACGACTCGATGCCGGCTGTGGCTGAACCCCGCCCTGATCTGCTCCTCCCACTCGGGCATGCGCGAGAACAGGATGTTCAACGGCGGGCGCCGGGACAGCCGTTCTCGAACAACCATGTAGGGCAGCAGCAGTCTGCTATAGAGCCGGGACTCCCATCGCCTGAATGCACTGTCACCGGCCCGCCTCGTCCCCACTGGCGTCGGGCCGTGCGAAACGACGAAGCCCGGTGGATGCGCATCACGCGTGTCTGATGGCTTGGCCAGTTGAGACGTCGTCCTGGAACTCACCGTTAAGGCCCCGAGGCAGCTGCTGTTTGACGGTTTGCCCGGCCCGATGAATGCGCCGGGCGATGAACCCGCGGCTGGCTCCGCCGAGCGGATGCACGCGGAAGTCCAACCCATTCACAGACGAGTGGCGCGCGCGAGCGGCACTCCCTCGCCCCAATCTTCACCGAATGCGACCAGCAGGCGAGCGATCGTCCTGAAGTTCTAAAGGCCCGCGCCGCGCGAGCGGTTCAACGCATCGCCGGGGCTCGCATCGCCCGGAGGAGCGCTTCTTCGAGCAACCTGGCACTGTTCTGCCAGGAGTAGTTGGCAAGTACCGTCGCCCGGCCCTGCCGGGCCAAACGCTCCGCGTATTCGGGATCTTGGATCAACTGCACGACCTTGGCTGCGAATTCTGCGGGGTCGTCAGCCAGCAGCAGGTCCCGACCGCCCTCGAGCGCCAACCCTTCGACGCTCAGCCGGGTGGCAACGACCGCCCGGTCCATGGAAAGTGCGGCCAGGATCTTGTTCTTGACCCCCGTGCCGAAGCGAAGCGGGCAGACAAAGATGCCGGCGGCCCCGAGGTAGGGCCGAACGTCGGGCACGCCGCCGGTCACGTGAACCCCCGGGACTTCGGCGAGCCGCGTCACGCGATCGGTGGGCGAGTTGCCTACCACGAAGAACTGCGCTTCGGCGTGCCGCTCCCGGATGGCCGGCAGGATGTCATGCGCAAAGAAGATGGCCGCGTCCTCATTGGGCCCGTAGCCCATCACTCCGGTGAATACGAGCTTCGACATGTCGGGTGTTTGGCCGGTCGGAGCGAAATAGTCGCTGTCCACCCCGTTCCCGATGGTCAACGTATTCGCGTTCGGATCGAGCATCTTGACGTACGCCTCATCGACCTCCGAACACGCGATGATCCGGCAAAAGGTACGGCTGAGCGACCGCTCCTCGCGGACGATGTTCTGCGTCTCCGCCCACAGCGCGAGCTTGCGCAACCACCGCGACTCGACCCGGCGCGTACGTGCGTAGAGTAGCGCCAGGCTGTCGACGACGTCGATGACGGCCGGACACTCGAGCCGGGCGTCAGCGACATACTGGGCCAGCGGCAGCCCCTCAGCATAGACCGCATCGAACTTTCCCTCCACGACCACGTCTCGGACTCTCCGGCACTGCTCGGCATGGAACCGCGGGCTGCGCGCCCGTGTCACGAAATGCGCCTCCCGCCGCATCCGATGAACCTGGCGGCCCCACCACGTTGGCTTGGGCGGCGGCGGCATGACCACGGTCTTCTCGAACACGCCCGCGGCCGCGGGATCGCCGAGGAATGCCTCGTAGCGGTCCGGGTCCAGGTTGAAGATCATCAACGTGAGCCGGTGGTTTTGCGCGATGCCCCGGCAAAGATTGAATAGCCGGGGCGAGCCCGGCATCCTGGTAGTTGCTGGAACGTTCTCGGCGAGAACCAGAACGTTCATTGCCGGCGCGTTCCCCGGTTCCGTGCGCCGACCGCCACGGACTGTTGCAGCACGGGGCAGCCGTGCGCCGGCCGCCTGGCAAGAACGCTCGTCGCTCGGGACTCGGAACAGCGGATCACAGCGACCTCCGTCGGAGGGGAAGGGAAGCGCCCCCGGCGGACGGGAAACGGGGCGACAGGGCAATCTCCCAATGGACAATAATACCTGGCGTCGCGTCACTCGTGCACCGCATCGCGGGAGTTGCTGCCTCCGCAGCCGTATCGGTCGGGCCTCTCGCCTGCTGGCCTCGGCTCAGCTCCAGGCGCGCCTTCGCGCCACCGCTCGCGCGACGCGCCGCGCCGCCGCCGGCGCTCCGGCCACGAACCGGTAGACTGGTCCGAAGGCACGCAGCGACGTCAGCCCGATGAAATACAGCCCCGGCACGCTGCTCTCGAACCAGTGGTTGAGGACGGGAATCTCGTTGTTGGTCTGGATGCCGGCGCGAAGCGACGGATGGAGCATGGTGAGCCTTGAGACGTCCACCTTGTAGCCCGTTCCGAGGACGACGTGATCGACGCTGAGCTTCGCTCCATCCAAGATGGCCAGGTCGAGTTTGCCGTTCGTCGGCACGGCGCTGGTCACGGTCTGCCACTCATGCAGAACGACCTTGCCGATGACCCGATCGCGCAACCAGTGGCTCGCTCCGGATTCATAGTTGCTGTTCCAATTGTCCTTCCGCCTCTGAGGCAGCCGGAAGAAGAGGTAGGGGAAATGATCCAACACCCAGTTCTTCCAACCGGGAGCCACGCCCGCGTTCGGCGCCCGGAGGCGCTGCAGCAGAGTGCGGGCCTCCCCGGGATCGGCACCCAGCCACCAGATGCGCCGCCGCGCGACGACCTCCACGCGGGCGCCCGCTTCGTGCAGCAGGGCGGCGGACTCGATGGCGCTCTGTCCGCCGCCGATCACGACGACGTCCTTGCCCGCGAAGCAGCGAAAGTTCGCGTGGTCCGACGAATGGGACACGAGTTCGCGCGGCAGATCGGTGAACGGCTGCGGCCGAGTGGCATAGTAGCGGGGACCGGTCGCCATGACCACCGCGCCCGCGTCCACCAGTCGTCCATCGGCGAGCGTGAGCAGAAAACGATTGCCCTGGCGCTCGATCGAAGACACGTACGTCTCGTCCACGTCGGGCACCGCCCGCTCCTTGAACCAGAGGCCGTAGTCGATGAACGCCTGGACGGGTTGGGGGTAGCCCCTGGCGTACGTGGGCGACTGATCGAAGAAGCGGGCGAACCCGTATTTTCTTCGCGGATCGGAGAGATTCGTTGCCCACCAATGGGACCGGAGGATCATCCCCTCGGGCATGTTGTCGCGCCACATTCCCATCGGCTTGCCGAACACCGCGACCCTCAGGCCCTTCCCACGGAGGTGCGCGCCGGCGGAAAGGCCGTACGGTCCGGCCCCGACGACCACGGCGTCAAATGAATCCGTCATGAAATGGCTTTCCTCATGCGGGACGTCACTCTCCGCATCCAGTAGGCGGTGAAAGCAGCGGTGGCCCGGACCGCGGGACGGGGGTCCCGCCAGTCGAAGTAGTCGTAGCCCGTGGGCCGCAGGAAAGAGAGCCCGAAGTCCATGATGGCGTGCGCTGGCGAGGCGACTCCCGGCCTTCCTCGGTCTTGGAGGGAGGACAGGGTCGTGTCCACGTCGGCGCCCAGATGGCGCATCCAGCCGCCGACGCGGTAGGTCGCTACCGCATCGATCGGACCGCCGGACGCCCATTGATAGATCAGGAAGGGGAAGTCCACGCCGGCTCGCACGGCGACCTCGACCGAAGCGGACAGCCGCGGGTTGATCTCCATCAGGCAGGGCACGCCCGCCGCGTCGCGTCGGAATTCGACCTCGGAGTACCCTTCGAGATCGATCTCGCGAACCAGCGATTCGGCATACGGGCCGGCGTCCTGCGGCACCGCGATGCTCTGGCGCAGAACCGACTCGCCGCCGACTGACGGCCGTGTGCGCTTGGCCCATTGCGCGAAGCGGGCATGCACCTCACCGCCGGCATATAGAAAGCTGACCGCCTCGCGCCTGCCCGTGAGGTATTGCTGAAAGAGCGTGGGATTGCCGGAGCGCACGACTCGCTCGACGGCGTGGCGCGCTTCGTCGGGCGACACGACGAGCTGCGGGCCCGCCCGCTGTCCGTCTTCTCCGTTCGAGAGCCAGGACTCGGAGGGCTTCACGACCGCGGGGAGGCCGATCTCCCGCAGCGCCATCGGGACGTCATCCACGGACCGAAGCAGCGCTTCGCGCGGCACCGGGATGCCGAGGCGCTTTGCGACGGCCAAGGTTCGCTCCTTGCTCACGGCGATCGTGAGCGCCGCTTCGCTCGCCAATGCCAGCGCTGCCCGCTGTTCCAAACGCACCCGGTGCGAGCGGAGCATGGCGATGGTGCCGTCGTGTGAAGGGATGAGCACGCGTGCGCCGTAGCGGCGGAGCCAATCCTCGAGGAGGGCACCGTAGGCCTCGCTCCCTTCTTCGGCCGGAAACACGAATCCGGCCCGGCACCATCGCGACGAGAAGGTGGGCGGGCTGGGGACGGTCGCGGCGGCGGCGACGCCGAGGCCGCGCCGCCCGAGCGACCGAACCGCGACCAGCGACTGCCTGAGGGGCGCATCGAGCACGAGGACGTCAAACGCCGCTGATGCCACGGGATCACCGGAAGGAGTTGGGATCGGCGGTGGCAAACTACGTGTCCGGCTCCGGAGGGGCATCGTCACCCGGCCCAGAACAGCGCCTCGAACCCGAAGTGGTAGGGCGATACGTACCACGGCGTGATCGGGATGCGCTTGATGCGAAAGGGATCGTCGCTGCTCGTGACGGTTCCGCCGAAGGCGGAGAGGCAGCATGAGAGCCCCGCCTCGCGAACTGCCTGCCGGTTTTCTTCGGAGATCTGGTGCCGGCGGCCGTAGGGGTAGGTGAAGAAGTGGATCGGCGTGTGCAGCTCGCATTCGAGCCGCTGCTTGGACCCGACGATCTCGGCCACGGCGGCCTCGCCGGCAACCTGGCTCAGATCCACGTGATTCTTCGTGTGCACGCCGATCTCGAAGCCCTGCGCGTGGAGCGACCGCACCTGGTCCCAATTCATGAACTCCGACCGAATCCCCAGGTTCTTGTCCCACCACGGCACGTAGTCCGAACCCATGAAGTCCGTGGTGATGAAGAAGCACGCCGGCAGCCCGTGGCGAGCCAACAATGGCGCGGCATCGCCGTAATTGTCGAGGTACCCGTCGTCGAACGTGATCACCAGGTCTGCATTCAGATCGTCACCGCGTTCGAGGCGCTTCAGCAGTTCCGCCAGCGAGATCACGGTGAAGAACCGCTCGAAAAATTTCAGATACGCCGCGAATTCCCCGCGCGTGGTGGTGATCGGGTTGCCCGGGTACCGATCGTCCACGCGATGGAACAGCACGACGACGGCCCGGCCGGCCAGCAGTCGCCGGTGGAACCCCAGGCGGAAGATGAGCCACCCAAGGACGGCCTTGAGCCGGCGCTTCACGCGTGGCCTCCGGTCCGCAGCGGGCGCTGCCGTCTGCGGCAGTCGGCCGGCAACCATGCGCCGGACCGCCTCGATGCTCCGTCAGCGACGGGCGCGCCGGATCTTGCCCCCAAATGCCCTCCGGGGTTGGCGATATGGTACCGCGAGAGGCGCGACCTGTGGGACGCGCTGGGAACTAGAGATTCCGGAGCAAGTTCCATGCCCAATATGCACATGCAACTGCCGAGCGTGGGTGTGCTGCTGGAGCCGACCATACGGTGCGTACGTCGCCTTAATGCAGGACCCAATTACCGGCTCAATTGACACCTTTTCGCGACGGATGATAATATGCCCGTTGGTGGCACCCGGAGTCGGTCGCCGCTCGCGGCCATCCGGGCAATTCGAGGGTGTTGCAAGTTGCGACCACGGCGTATCTTGAACCCATTGGCACGTCATCTATCGATGACCGGACCACCCGCGGCCGGTCCGAACTACCCGGCGGCTCTTCCGGACGCCCGGGGGCTCGCCGGAAACCCCATGAACCCAGTCACCGGAGTCACGCCGTGAGCGGTTCTGCCCCAAAGCAATCGGGACTTTCGATATCGGCCACCAAGGGCGAAGCCCCCGCCGGCTGGGACCACGAGGTACTCGAGGCCGGAGGGACCGCGTTCCACTCGTCGGTTATTGGCGCCGCCGCCACGGCGCGGGGCCGGGAAGCCTGGTACCTTCGGCTGGAGCGCGGAGGGCGCACGGCCGGCTTGGCCGTCGGTGCCGGAACGCGGTCCACCACGCCCATTCTGGGCCGCCGCCGCAGCGTGCTCGAGTTCGAGGCGATGCCGCTGCTCACTGGCGGCGGCGCAACGCGGCGCCAGGCAGTCGAGGCGATTCGTGCGTTCGCGCGAGGGCAGGGATTCGGGCAGCTGAGCGTGCGGTCGCACGGCGACCCGCGGCCCGACGAAACGCCGGCGCTCGCATCGCTCCGCCTGAAGCTCGTCCCCCGGGTGGAATTCCGCGTCCCGCTCGCGGCGGATCTCAAGACGATGATCGCGCGCATGACCCCGGGCCACAGCAGCAGCGTCCGTAGCGCGTTGGCCGCCGGCCGCCTCCAGCTCATCGAGGACACGTCCCTGGAGGGGGCCATGCTTCTCCACGAACTCCGGGAGACCAGCTACAGCCGCCGGCACACGAAGGAAGCCCCGAGCGCCTACTCCCAAGCCATTGAAGAGTTTCAACGCGTCATGCGGGCCTACCTTGCCCACCAGGCCATCCGGTTCTGGTTCGTGCACCGCGATGGCCGCGTGCTGTCAGGCGTGGGGATCCTGCTGTTCGGGCCGTGGGCCTACTACTACCTGGGTGGTACGAACCAGGAAGGGTACGGCTGCGGCGCGGTGTTTGCCCTGTTCGGCAATCTCCTGCAGTACCTGGCCTCGCAGGGAGTTAAGGAATTGAACTTGGGCGACATGGCGGTGGGAACGGAAGCGAAGGGGCACCCGGAGCAGGGGCTCTACCGGTTCAAGGCGGGGTTCGGGGCCGAGGTCGTGCGCATCTACACGGCGACGGGGCCGACATAGACGGATCTTGCGCCCGCGACCCGACGCTGTAGGATCTAAGCGACATTCCTCAGCTCTGCCGTGAAGGTGCTGGCCCCCGCATTCTGGAGTATCAGCATGC
The DNA here is from genome assembly GCA_963728785.1 of uncultured Gemmatimonadaceae bacterium. Lineage (GTDB taxonomy): Bacteria > Gemmatimonadota > Gemmatimonadetes > Gemmatimonadales > Gemmatimonadaceae > JAGWRI01. The sequence continues at coordinate 1,668,909 of CAVSKV010000004.1, read as the reverse complement.
CCATCCGCATCTGGGCCCTGATGCCGCTGGTGCTGACCGTCGTGGTCGCCACGCCGCGTGCCGCGACCGCGCAGGGCGGCATTCTCGACCGCGCCCGGCAGGCCGCTCAGCAGGCGGCCGACGCGGCCAAGAAGGCGGCGACGGACGTGGCCAATCGCGAAATCAACAGCGCGGTGCAGGACGCGGCCGCCCAAGACGTGGCCGACGGGTCGTTCGTGGCCGTCTTCTCGCCCTGGAGTTCGAGCGACGGGGCCAACCGCGTGGAAGTGGCGCGATACACCGGCGCCGCGTTCGTGGTCACCACCGGAGCCAGCCGACAGATCGTCCTGTGCGACAACCAAGGTGCGCAGTCGTGGATGGCCTCGTTCACCATCCGGGATGCGGCAGGCGGAAGCGCCGCCACAGCCGGAGGGGCGTCGCCGGCGCGCGGCGGGAGCGGCTCGGCGCCGGGCAGAGGGAGCAGTGGGGGAAGATCAGGCGCGGCGGGTGGAGCCCCATCGCGCGGCGGCGCCTCCTCGGCCGCAGACCCGTCAACTCAGTCGGGCGGAGGCGGCAGGTCGGGACGGGGCGGGGCTGCGGGGTCGGCACCGGGAGGGGGAGCCGCAGGGGGAGGCGGGGGGCGTGGTGGCGGTTCGTCGCGAGGGGCCGGATCCGGCACAGCCGACTCGTCGGCCGACTCGTCGTCTCGTTCCGGCGGCCGTAGGGGGAGCGGCGCCGCGGCGGGCCCATCGGCCGGCGGGCGCGAGTATCGGTTTCCTTCTACGGCGGTAACCATCACGCTGCCCACCACGGGTGCGAAAGCCGGAACGCCCAGTCAGGGTTCGATCTCGATAGGCGACGTGTCGGAGACGATCGTGGCCGGCGGCGGCAAGGTGCGGTTCGCGAAGGCGACGATTCCCGGCGACACCAAGCCGGACATCGTGGACCTGGGTGTGACGTTCAAGGCGACGGTGCTCGCGGCGGGAGCCACGCCCGTGGGGTGTCAGGCGCCGACCGCCGCCAAGGGGTCTACCGGTGGCCGCGGGGCTTCTGGGAGAGGGACAACCGCGGCGCCCGCAACACCACCCGGAGCAGCCGCTCGGACCATCGCGCCTCCGGCCACGCCAGCGGCGGCAAGCGGTGGCAACGTGCCGGTCTTTGCCGAAGGCGACATGGTGATGCCGAAGATCGACAACGTGAAACTGCTGGCGACGGCAGACGACAGCGCGAGGGTAGTTGGCGTACTTCGGATGACGGACGAACTCGTGTACCTCGGCGACGAGCAGAACGGCTACCTGCACGTGCAGGGGTCGGTGGGCGAAGGGTGGGTCCGGACGGCGCTCCTGCGAAAACGGTGACGACCAGCGTTCTACGCTAGCCTCCGCCGCCCTTCTTCTTGGGCGGCGGAGCGGCCTTCGTGGGTGGCGCCTTGGTCGGCGCGGCCTGCCGCAGCTTCTTCATCTGCTGCGGGTTGAGCGGACGCCCGGGATTGGCCTTCATCACGTTGGCCCGGTCGGTGAACGGCGGGTTCTGGGGCGGCGCGGGGCGTTTGGTGATGATCGGACGCGGAACGCTGCGCGGTGTCTGACCCGCGGCAGCCTGTGCGCCGCGCGCCGGGGGCGGTGGAGCCGCCCTGGTAACGGGCGGCGGCGCCGCCCGCGTGATGGGCGGACGCGCCTGGCCGCCGCGCGCGGGCTGGGCGCCTCTCGGCGCCTGTTGAACGGGAGGTGCGCCCTGGACCATGGGCGCGCGCCGGACTGTGGGTGCACGGACTGCTGGTGCGCCGCCGGAAGCGGCACGCCCGGTGGGCATCACGTTGGGATGCGACACCGGCTGCGCGCGGCCGATGTCGGCAGCGCCGACGCGTACCAATGCACCGTCCACGCGGTGGCCATCGGAGAACGTCTGACTGGACACGGCGGTGAAGCCGTCAATTCGATGGGCGTACCGGATTTGCGAGACGTTGGTGACATTCACGAACCCGTTGATGTCGCGCACGCCGCGCACATTGGCCGCGTTCACGGTTCTCAGATAACTGGGTCCGTAGTGGTACCACGGGATGAACGGATCGCGCGGGCCCAACGGGAACCAGGCCTGAATGCCGATGCCGATGCCGCCTCCGCCCGCGAACACGACGAGGGCGGGCGAGTAGCAGGGCGCCATGATGGGACCCGGCACCCACGCCCAGGCGGCACCGATGAGCGCCCACCGCCCGTAGTGGAAGGGCGCGAAGCCCCACGGCGCGTCGTCCACCCACACCCAGCCCCAGGGCTCGACCCACACCCAATGCCCGAACCGGTACGGCGCCCAGCCCGGAGCGCCCGGCGGCGGATACCACACGACGCCGTACGAGGGGGTGTTGGCCCAGCGTCCGTACTGGCGCAGGTCGGCGCACCCGGGGATGTCGGCGCTCATGTACTGTCCGCACCCCGCGGACGCCAACTGGCCGTCGCGCTCGGCACTCCACGAATCGAAGGAGGTGGCCGGCGGTGTTGGCGCGGTGGCAATATCGATCGGGTTGGTGCCGGTGAGGCGCACGGTCTGCGGGCCCCGCACCGTCTGCGCGAGACCCGGTCCGTAGGTGTCCACGGCGCCGTCGTCGACGGTGAGCAGCGAGTAGTCGCCGTCGGCCGGCACCACCACGCGGTAGTGCCCCGGAGCGCGAATGGTGAGTGCTCCATTGGGGGTGTCGATCTCGACGGTGTCGTCCGGCGCGAGCCGGTACACGCTCAACCGCAGGACGCCCTGCGCGATGCCGAGCTGCGCCAGGTGGTCGGTGAGGTTGGTGAGCGTCAGGTCGGTGCTGTCGGCCATGCGCACACTGAACGGACCGATTTCCAGTTCGGCACGCGACCCGGCGTCAGTGAACAGGCGGTCGCCGGTGGTCATCGAATAATTGAGCGTGGCCGCGCTCCAGTCGGTTGCGCCCGAAGCCTGCAGCGAAACCGTGCCGTCGGCGGCGCTGATGCGCGCCACGCGCGACGGCGGGTCGTCGGTGTCCTGGGCCTGGGCCGCCACGACGCGCGACGAGCCGAGAAGCAGAATGGCCGGAATGATGCACCGGCGGACGGATCGCCGAGCGATCCCGAGAACATATGCCTGCTGCGCCATACGACGCTCCGCATCTTTGAATGTTGCCTTGAATAACCGGGAGCGCGCCCGAAGTTCCCGCGCCCGGCGACCGTTGAAGGATGCTATGAAGCCCCAACTCCGGTAAGTCCACCATTCCCCCGCACGGCGTCAGGCAGGGCCCCACGCCCCGATTTGCCGACGCGGGTGAAATGAAGCGCAGCGGCATGCGGCGCAGGCGGCCCCCGGAACCCGGGAGGCCCGGGATCCGTACGGATACACGAGCGGAGCTGGAATCGGCCACCGGCGGCGAGCGCCACCGGCTGGCTCACTGGCTCCGCGTCGCGACGCCCGGTTACGTTTCGCGAGTCGGCGCAGATGCCGGCGGCGACGACCCGGCAGGGACGCGGCGACACGAGATTCTCGCCCGGAGGCTGCGATGTCAGTTGACTCGAGAAAGTGGCAGGGCCGCGCGATCCAGTTGGCGCTGGTAATTGTCACTGTTGCGCTCGCCGTGCACTGGGTGCGCGGCCGGTTCGGGTCAGCGAACCGAAGCCTGCACGTGAGCGGCCTGACGACGCTGCCCGACACGCTGGGGCCGGGCGACCTCCGGATCTACAACAGCGACAGCACGGTGGACCTGGTGCTGATCGGCGACAAGCTCGCGGCGGGCCTCTCGCCGAAGATGGTGGCCAAGATCCGCCACGACATGGACACGTCCAGGGCCAGCGATACGGGGCTGGGCGGGAGCATTGCGAGCATCGTCAAGGGTTCAGTGGCCGGGGCGATCGGTTCGCACGCCGAGTTCCCGCTCAAGGACCTCAACGATCTGCGATACGAGAACGGCCATATCGTGTTCGACTGGAAGAGCGGGGGCCACCACGTGCTGTTCCAGGGCACGCGCGTGAACGGGGAGAAGGAGAGCGATACATTCGCGGAGGCCGACGCCCAGGCCTTCATCGCCGCCGTGCACGCCCGCCAGAAGGAGCTTGGATTCAAGCCGTAATGCCGCCGGCGGATGCCGGCGGCGACTGTCTTCAACGGATTGGGGTCATGTTGCTATTCACCGTTCGCCGCCGTATTGCCGTCGTTGCCGGATTGACCGCCGTGCTCGCCGCGCCGGGCCGGGCGAACGCGTCCACGGCGCCTGCCGGGCCGCCCCCCGTGGGGCACGTGTTCATCATCGTGCTCGAGAACAAGGACTACGATGCGACGTTCGGCCCGCGCAGTGCGGCCCCCTACCTGGCCGACACGCTGGTGCGGAAGGGCGGGCTGCTCCGGCAGTACTACGGCATCGGCCACGCGAGCCTGGACAACTACATCGCGATGATCAGCGGCATCGCGCCCAATCCGGCCACACAGGGCGATTGCGGCCGGTACGTGGAGTTCCGGCAACGAGGCATTGCGCCCGACGGGCAGCCGGTGGGCGAGGGATGCATCTATCCGGCCCTCAATCCCACCATTGCCAACCAACTCACCGCGAAGCGGCTGACGTGGAAGGCATACATGGAGGACATGGGCAGCGATCCGGCGCGCGAGCCGGCCACGTGCGGCCACGTGCCGATCGGCACGTCGGACCACACCGAACACGCGGCGCGCAACGATCAGTACGCCGCCAAGCACAATCCGTTCGTGTACTTCCACACGATCATCGATTCGGCTTCGTGCAACGCGAACGTCGTGCCTCTCGACGGCCTGGCGCGCGACCTGGAGTCCGAAGACCGGACGCCCAACTACGCGTTCATCGCGCCCAACCTCTGCAATGACGGCCACGACCTCCACTGCGCCAATGGCGACATCGGCGGCCTCGTGGGGATCGATCGCTTCTTGAAAGAGTGGGTACCGCGCATCATGGAGTCGCCGGCGTTCAGGCGCGACGGGCTGCTGATCATCACGTTCGACGAGGCGATGAGCGCCGACAAGTCGGCCTGCTGCCACGAGCAGACGGGGCCGAACACTCCCTCGCCCGGCGCCGGCGGGCCCGGCGGGGGGCGCACCGGCGCGGTGCTGCTCTCGCCGTTCATCGGGCCGGGCACGGTGTCGGACGTGCCGTACAACCACTACTCGATGCTGAAGAGCGTGGAGGAGATCTTCGGGCTGCCGCTGCTGGGCTATGCGGGGCAGAAGGGGCTGGTGAGCTTCGGCGCGGACGTGTACACGCGGGCGGGAACCAGGCAGCCGTGACCGCGCGGGCGGTCAGGCCGGCGGCGTGAGCCCCACCAACTCCAGTAGCTTGAGCGCATTGCTCGACGTCGCCTTGCCCGGCCGGAGCTTGTAGTCGAACGACATCGCCGCCACGCCATCCGTGCGCGTGAACTGTTCGCTGAAGTGGACGTGGCGCGCCACCGGGGCGAGTTCGGGCGCGTCCACGAGCTGGAGGTCGTGCGTGGTGACGGCGCCGATGGCCCCGGTACTGGCGAGGTGGCTCAGCACGTAGCGCGCAGCGATGGTGCGCTCGGCCGAGTTGGTGCCGTGCAGGATCTCGTCGAGCAGATAGACGAGGGCGCGCGGGGCATCGGGGTGCGTGGCGTCGGCGGCGTCCACCACGGTCTTGAGCCGCTCCAGTTCGGCCATGAAGTAGCTCACGCCGCGCGCGAGCGAGTCCTGTATGCGCATGCTCGTATGCAACTCGGCGGGCGGGTGCGCGAACCGTCGTGCACACACCGTCGAGCCCGCCTGGCTGAGCACGAGGTTGAGGCCGATGGACCGGAGGAGCGTGCTCTTGCCGGCCATGTTCGAGCCGGTGATCACGAGAATGCTGCCCGCCGGACCCACCGCGACGTCGTTGCGCACGCCCACGGCGGGCGGGAGCAATGGGTGGCCCAGCGCTTCGGCGTCGATGGTGGCGTGAGCGCGCGGCGCGATCTCGGGAAACGTCCAATCGGGATTGTCGAAGGCCAGGGTGGCGAGCGCCGACAGACTTTCGAGCTCGCCGAGCGCGGCCAGCCAGCGGGCCACGCGGCGGCCGTCGGTGCGCTGCCAGCGCTCGAGCAGGCGGGCGACGTGGAAATCCCAGAGGGTGAGCGTGTTGACCACGAAGTACAGCATGGGCGACAGCCGCAGCTCCGTGCAGTCGGCGAGGGCGGTGAGCCCGCGCATGGCGGCGGCGGCCGGGCGGGGCGGGCCGGCGAGCTGCTGCTGGATGTCGGAGAGGGCGGGCGACGTGAACCGCTCGGCGGTCGCGAGCCGCGCCATGGCGGCGTAGCGGCGCAGGGCGTTGGCGCGTCCGACCACGGGGGCGAAGCTCCCGGTAAGCGCCCGGCCGGAGCGCGCCGTGAGCATCCACCCGGCGAGGGCCGGCGCAACCCAGTACGCGTGCGCGGCGAACCCCGAGATCTGCGCCACGACGAGCGCGATAGTGGCGACTGGGAGCACGACGGCGGCCGCGAGCAGGGCGGGGCGCTGGGTGAGCCAGCCGTCGGCGGCCGCCCAGCGCACCAGTTGATCCACCGCGTCGGGAGCGGCGGTGATTCGCATGCCGGCGATGGCGAGTTCGTCACGGAACTCGCAGCGGTCGCGGAGTTCCTGAACGGCGCGCTGGCGATCGCGAACATGCTCCGGTGCCGCCGGCGCGACGAGCCACGTTCTGAGCGTGGTTCGCCCGGGTGCGTCGCTCATCGGCGGCATCAGCTGCGCGAGCGAGGCGTCGCCGAACACGTCGAGGTCCACTGCGTAGGGGTGCGCCGCGGGCTCGGGAAGCCAGAGGCCCGTGGGGAGCCGGTCCCATGCGCGGGCCACGCGATGGCCTCCCGCGTCGGCCAGCATGATCAGGTCGTCGGTGCGGCGCAGGCGGCGCTTGGCGCGGCGACTGGTCCGGACCAGCCAGAGGAATACGCCGGTAGCGAGCAGCGCCGCGGCGAGCCAGGCGCCGCGTGCCACGTTGGTGGTGGCCCAACGCGCCACGAGCAGGACGACGGCAGCAAAGGTCGCAAGACGCAGAGCGGCGAGCCGGTCCACGGCGCGGGCCTCGTGGGCGCGGCGCGCGCGATGGGCGGCGGCGCGGGCGGTGTACCAGGTGTCGGGGTCGGCGGCGTTCTGCATGCACCCAAGATGGCTGGCGGGCGACGATCGCGCCCGCCCGGCGATCAGCCGCCGGGCTTGCCGATGAACTTCAGGTAGTCATCGCGCGCTTCCATGAACCTGTACCGTGGGTCGGCGCGGATCTCGCGCATCGTGATCGCACCGCCGGCGACGGCGCACTTGAGCGCGGCGAGCGTGCGGTCGCCGCCAGCGCGCAGCGCGTACGCGCGGGCCCGCTCGCGGCAGACCTGTGCGCTGCCGGGCTGGATCTCTTCGGCGATGTCGAGCAAGGCGAGGGCGCGCGACGCATCGCGCACGTTGATGTACGCCTCGGGCTCGTAGAACGACAGATGGCCGAACACCTCGGCCAGACGTCGTGCGGCCCAGTCGGCGCGCACCGAGTCGCGGGCGTCGGCAATCCACCCCTGAAGTTGGGCGATGCGCAGGCTGTCGTTGAGGCGCCGCAGATCGGGCACTCCGGGGTGCTGGCGCAGATCGATGAGCGTGGCGATCAGCGAATGGCGCAGCGCGAGGGTGGCCGCCACGAGTGAATCGCGTTCTGCGCGCCACCGTCGGACGGCGGAATCGACGGTGAGCGCGAGGGCACGCGCGCGAGCGTACGACACGTCGTGGGTGCCGGTCCACGCGAGGGCGGCATTCTCCCACTGTTCGGCCGCGTGCGCCGGATGCTGCGATCCCTCGAGCGCCGCGGCGGCGGCCGAGTCGATGGCGAAGAGGGAGTCCACGAGCCCGCGGTCGAGCGGGCGGAGACGGCGCGTCATGGCGCGCGCCTCGAGCCAGCCGAGGGTCTGCGCCATCTCCTGCTGCGGCGGCCAGTCGGCGCTGCCGTCGAACACGTCCAGGCGGTAGGGCGCGGAGTCGGCGCGGAGCGCCATGGCGGCCCGGATGACGTCGTCGTAGCCGAAGCTCCGGCTGCCCGCCATCAAGGCCACGTCGAAGGGCGGCCGGCCGCGGTGCGCCGCCTGCCAGACGCTGTCCGGGGGGCCGGCGGCGCCGGCCGATATGATTCCCGGAATGTGACCGGACGATCCGTAGGCGAAGATCCAGGCGTCGTCGCCGGTGCCGGCGAGCCCGGCGATGTAGATGCGGGCGGTGTCGAGGTTGAACGCCGAGAACGCGTCGTTGAGCATCACGTTCACGATGTGCTCGTTGACCGCGGGCGTGTTGTCACCGCGCGCGTCGTAGCTGGCCATCGCAATCCAGCCCAGCCGTTCGACGGCCCGCTCGACGCGGGCCAGCGCGGTGTCCGCCCGGCCGATGGGGTCGAGGACTAAGAGCAGCGGTGCGGCGTGAGCGCGGTCGTAGCTGCGCGAGATGTACGCGGCGTAGCGCTCGCCGGTGTCGGCCTTGGCCATGAGCGGCCCCAGGATTCGCCCCGTGACCACCGTGTCCATGGTCTGCGCACCGCTGCCGGCGGCACAGACGAGTAGCGCGGTCAGTGCAATGGCGCGAGTGCGGGGTCCCAACGGCACACGGGGAGCCGGCGTCATGCGTCGAGCGCCAGCACGGCGAAGCTGGCCAGCCAGTGCTCGCCCATGTAGTCGCCGGCGACGTGCGGCAGGCTGGCGGCGAGATGCAGTTCGGCGGCGTCGCGGGCAATCGGTGCACGCGGGTCGCCGGCGGGGAGCGACCGCGCGAGTGCGCGCCAGCACCAGGCGCGCGACAAGTTGAGGCCGTCGAGGTGGGCGATCTTGCCGTCGGAGCGGTCGCTCACGTGCGCCGGGCGGAAGAGCGTGGCGGGCTGGCGCTGCTCGAGCCGCGGCAGGAACCGGCGCAGCCAGGCGTCGAACCCCGCGGCGGGCACGGCGTGCCGCATGCACTCCGCCTCGATGAGCGCCGACGAGAGAAAATCGTCGCCGCCGGGTTCCCACGCCTGGCAGTCGGCGTCGTCGCCGTACCAGGCGTTGGCTTTGTCGCGCAGCAGGCTTGCGAACGCGGCGTCGCCAGCGGCCTCGGCGTACTCGAGGGCCAATGCGAGCGCGAATGCGGTGTTGAAGTGCGTACCCACGCGTACAGGATAGGTGGCCTTGGGCAGAAACGCCCGGAACCGCGCCACGAAGGCATCGGTGAGCGGGGCCAGCGCGGCCCGCCACCGGTGGCCGTCGTTGGTGGCGTGGCGGGCCAGCTCGCCGCTCAGCATGAGGAGCCAGGCCCAGCCGTACGGACGCTCGAAGCCGGTGCGCGAGGGCTGTTGCAGGTACTCCACCTCGCCGGCCACGCGGGCGGGTGTGAGGTGGGCGTCGAACAGTCCGCGGATGCCCGGCGCATCGGGCAGCGCGGGGAAACCGCGCAGGAGGCGGGCGAGCAGCCAGTACCCGTGCACGCAGGAGTGCCAGTCGAAGCTGCCATAGAACACGGAGTGCAGCGCGCGGGGGCCGCGCACGTCGCCGGGCCCGTTGAGCACGTGGTCGAGCTTGTTCGGGTACTCGCGGGTGACGTGGCCCAGGGCGATGGACGCGAACCGGGCGGCGACCGCCGGGGTGAGCGCAGTGTGGAGCGGAGAGGCGGCGTCGGCCGGCATGGTCAGTAGCGGAAGACGAGGAAGTACATGAGCAGGATGTTGACGGCGAGCAGGATGAGCCCGGTGGGAATCTGGACCTTGATCACCGCATTCTCGTCGGGCAGCTCGAGCAGCGCCACCGGCACGATGTTGAAGTTAGCGGCCATCGGGGTCATTAGCGTTCCACAATATCCCGAGAGCATGCCGATGGCGGCCATGATCGCGGGGTCGCCGCCGAACCTAGTGACGATGAGGGGTAGCCCGATGCCGGCGGTCATCACGGGGAAGGCCGCGAACGCGTTACCCATGACGATGGTGAACAGGGCCATGCCCACGGCGTATGTGATGACGACCACGATGGCCGTGTCGAGCGGAATCCAGCGGTTGACGAGCGTCGAGACCACGGTGCCCACGCCGGCCAGGGCAAACAGGGCGCCCAGCGCGGCGAGCATCTGCGGCAGCACGGCAGCCCAGCCCACCGCGTCCATGAGGCGGCGGGCTTCCTGCACGGGGGCCATGGCGGGCGCGCGCAGCATGGCCATCCCCACGACCAACGCCACCACGGTGGCGAGGGCGAGCGAGATGACGGTGACCTGCGACGGATCCACGAGCGCCACGCCGTCCACACGCAGGCTCTTGAAGACGAACGTTCCGGCGACGGTGACGGCGGGAATGAGCAGGGCCGGGATGAACAGCTTGTTCCGCCAGCGGGCGGCGCTCGCCTCGCGTTGGGCGCGCGTGACCAGCTCGGGGCCGCCGCGCCCCAGGCCGCCGATGCTCGACACGAGCACCATGCCGATGACCAGGCACCCGTTCACGAAGTCGGGCAGGTGGCTGCCGAGCAGAAATGTGATCCCGTAGATGCCCCAGAAGGCGGTCTTGTTGTAGCGCTTGGCGTCGGCGCGGTCGAACAGATTGACGAGCGCGATGCCGGCGAGGAGGAGCCCCATCAGGAAGTACACGGCGCCGAGGGTGATCATTGCCCGGCCGCCTGACTGACTGCCTGCCCGACTGCCTGCCTGCCCAACTGTCGTTTCAGTTTTCGATCGAGCAACACCAGCCGCGTTGCATGGATGATGAAAGCCGAGACCGCCGTGGGAACGGCCCACTTGGCGAGCGTGGTGGGCTCCACGTTAATGCCATTCTGGGCGAGGAAGCCCTTGATGAGGAGAATGGATCCGATGGCAATGAAGATGTCCTCGCCGAAGAAGACGCCGATGTTGTCCACCGCGGCGGCGTTGGCGCGGATCAGATAGCGTGTCTCCTCGGGCAGGTCGCCGTACCGCGTCTCGGCGGCGGCCTCGGCCATCGGCGCGACGAGCGGACGCACCATCTGCGGGTGCCCGCCCAGCGAGGTGAGCCCGAGGGACGCGGTGATCTGGCGGAGCGCGAGATACGCCATGAGCACGCGGCCGGTGGTGGCGGCGTGGATGCGCGCGATGAGGTCGCGGGCGCGCTCCTTGAGCCCGCTGCGTTCGAGCAGGCCGATCACGGGCAGCACCATCCACACGATGGCCACGTAGCGGTTGACGGTGAACGCCTTGCCGAACTCCGAAATCACGGCGGGCAGGCTGAGGCCGCCGGCGAGCCCGGTGACGATGCCCGCGACGGTGACCACGAGCAGCGCGTTGAAGCGCAGGGCGAAGCCGACGATGACGACGAGGACGCCGAGAAGGGTGAGCATGGAGGGCAAAGGTACGGGCCCGCCCGGCGCGGCGGCAAACGGGCCGCTGCCCCTCCCCCTGGACGGCGGTGTTGGCGAGATTGCGGGTGCGGGCGGGCGCTCCCGATTCATGCCCCGCCGCCAGGATCCCCCCAGCGCCGGAAGGTGGCCATGACCCGGAGCACAGGTCCGTTCGCGATCGCCTGCGTGGCGACCGCACTTCTCTTCGCCCGTCCCCTTGCCGCGCAGAACGAGCACGCGATGATGGGGGCCAAACACGATTCCGCGTCGGCCATGGTGCCCACGCAGGCCGGCCAGGCGGCGTTCGCCGCCCTGCAGGAAGTGGTGCGCCTTCTCGAAGCCGACCCCAACACCGATTGGTCGAAGGTGAACCTCGAAGCGTTGCGCCAGCACCTGATCGACATGGACGAGGTGACCATGCGCGCCCTCATCACGCAGAAGAACGTGGCCGGCGGCTTCGAGGCCGAGGTGACCGGCACCGGCCGCACGGTGGGGGCGATCCAGCGCATGCTCGTGGCTCACGCGCACATGATGAACATGACGGCGAGCTATCACGTGGCGGCCGTGGCCATTCCGGCCGGCGCCCGCGTGACCGTTACGGCCAACGATCCGGCCGACACCGGCGCGGTGACCAAGCTGCGCGGCCTGGGCATGGTGGGGGTGCTGGTGGATGGCGACCACCATCCGCGCCATCACATGATGCTGGCCCGCGGCCAGGCCATGGACCATGCGCCCTAGCCGTGTTACAAGACCGGTGCTCCACGCTGCTGGTACGCAGCATAATTTGAAGGCATGATCTCGACCGTCCTGCCGCTGCTGCTCGCTGCCTTCCAGCAGGCGGGTGCGCAGCAGCCCCGGCGCACCGTTGCCGATTCCGGGGTGATCGCCACCGACCAGCGCGTCACTCCCGCGGGCGTTCAATCCGTATTCACCGGCCGCGTGGCGGGCGTGCGGTTCGGCCCCACGTCCAACGTGATCTGGGTGGCCGTGCCGGGCACGGCCTACGAACTCGACTGGCGCGACAATCGCGTGCTGTCGGTTGCGCACTTGAGCGGCACGCCGGGCGTGCATGGCGTGGCCGTTGACGCGACGTCGGGCCGCGTGCTCGTGTCGTCGGTGGGCCGGCTGCCAGCCGGCCTTCAGACCAGCCGCACACCGGGCGCGGGCGTGCTGCGGCGTGGGGGGGCTGTGGCGCAGCTCACCGGGTTCACGCCATCGGGCGCGGCGGGAGACTCGGCCCACGCGACGCTCAACTCCGGCGCGCTGGGAGCGTACATGGCGGGCGCGCCCGCCGTGGCGCGCCGGGCCAACGCGTCGGGGCACCGCGTGGCGGTGGTTCCGCTGCCCGCCAACGACCAGGTGGCGATCATCGACGCCGACAACGGCGCCGTGTTGCGCACGCTCGACGCGGGCGTGCTGCCGGTGGCGGCGCTGGTGGCCGACGACGGATCGGCGGCGTGGATCTCCAACTTCGGCGGTCCCAAGCCGGCGAGCGGCGAGCGCGCGGCGCGGCAGTGCTGCGACCCGATGGCGGAGCCGGTGCGCGTGGACGCGCGCGGCATCGCCGAACCCGGCACGGTAACGCGCATCGATCTCGTTACCGGGCGCATCACGCGTACGGTGGTGGTGGGCCGGCATCCGACGGACATGGCATGGGACCGGTCGCGTGGGCGGCTGTACGTGGCCGACGGCAACTCCGACGCGGTGAGCGTGATCGATTCGCGAACCGGCGACGCGCTCGCCACGCTCCGCGTGGAGCCGTTCAACGAGACCCAAGCCGGACTCGCGCCCACAGCGCTGGCGCTGGCTCCCGACGGCTGCACGCTGTTCGTGGCGCTCGGCGGGGCGAACGCGGTGGCGATGTACGGCGTATCGGGTGACGGGGTGCAGCCGGCGTTCTCGTTCCAGGGACTGATTCCCACGGGCTGGTATCCAGAGGCGCTCGACGTGAGCCCCGACGGCGCGACGCTGGCCGTGGGGACGCTGCTCGGCGTGGGCATGGGTACGGGTCGCACGGGTGGTTCGCCCGGCAAGGTGGGGCGGCAGGTGTACGCGGTGCGCGGGTCGGTGAACGTGATTCCGGTGCCCGGCGAGGCGGAGTTGATGGCGTACACGACGTCGGTGGCGGCCAACGACCGGCTCACGCTCAAGGGACGTACCGGAACCGCGCTCGCCGTGCGACCCGACGCACCGCGGCGCGCGGTGCCGGAGCGGCCGGGCGAACCGTCGCTCATCGATCACGTGGTGTTCATCGTGCGAGAAAACCGGACGTACGACCAGGTGCTGGGCGACGAGGGGCGCGGGGCGAGCGACAGCTCGTTGGTGATCTTCGGACGCGCCGTGACGCCCAACGCGCATGCGTTGTCGGATCGGTTCGTGCTGCTCGACCATTTCTTCGCGTCGGGGGGCAACTCGGCCGACGGACACCAGTGGCTGACGCAGGCCAACGAGACCGAGTACCCGATGTGGCCGCTGTACGAGGGGCGCAGCTACCCGTCGGAGGGCGTGGACGCGCTCACCTATTCGCTGGGCGGCTTCCTGTGGGAGGATGCGGAGGCCAAGGGGAGGTCGGTGTCGGTGTTCGGCGAGTACGCGCCGGCGCCGTCGGACTCGATCTCGAGCGTCCGGCGCCAACTGCTGGCCGAGTACCGCGACTCGGCCTTGCACGACGCGGCGTACTTCCGGAACGCAGCCCGCAAGCGGTACGACACGCACTCCGACATCCCGTCGCTCGACAAGGTGCTGGTGCGCGAGTACCCCGGGTGGACGCAGGAAGTGCCGGACGTGGTCAAGGCCGACATCTTCGACGAGCACGTGCGCGAGTGGACGGCGGCCGGCCGCATGCCGGATCTCGTGATGGTCATCCTGCCCAGCGACCACACCAACGGCACGTCGCCGGGATGGAGCACACCCAAGGCTTCGGTGGCGGACAACGACCTCGCGCTCGGCCACATGGTGGAGGCGCTGTCGCATTCGCCGTTCTGGAAGTCCATGGCGATTCTGGTGGTGGAGGACGACGCGCAGAACGGGGTGGACCACATCGACGGCCATCGCACGGTGGCGCTGGCCATCTCGCCGTACGCGCGCCGCGGGGCGATTGACAGCACGTTCTACAGCCAGCCGAGCATGGTGAAGACCGTGGAGTTGATGCTGGGGCTGCCGGCGCTGAGCATGTTCGATCTGGTGGCGCACGACATGCGCGCGAGTTTCCTGGAACCCGGGCAGGCTCCCGACCTCACGCCGTACACGGCACTCGTTCCGGCGCAGTCCCTCTACGACGTGAACGAGCGGGTGGGGGCGCTGCGCGGCCCAGCGCGGGCCGCCGCGCTGGCGTCGTCGCGCATGCGGTTGGACATTCCCGACGCGGCGCCGAGCGACGAGTTGAACCGCATTCTGTGGCACGACGCGCGCGGGTGGAACACGCCGTATCCGGCCGTGCACCAGTCGCTGTTCTTCCCGATGTCGGTGGACCTGTCGGACGAGGAGCGGGAAAGGAAGGGCGGTCCGTCGCGCCGGGAAGTCCCCTAGCGGGCAAAGGAGAGAGTCGGCCGATGCGGCTGGTGGAGATCGGTATTGCCAACGTGAGCACCACCGTTGGCGCCGTGCGGCAGAACGCCGAGCGAGTAATTGCCCGTGCCGGTGAGTTGAACGTGCGCGGCGCGACGATCGGCGTCTTTCCCGAGCAGGTGCTGGGCGGATACCCTGCCGAAGACCTCGTGCAGTGGCGCGGGTTCGTGGCCGCGCAATGGGATGCGCTGGTGCGCGTAGCAGACGCGACGCGCGATTTCGCCACCGTGTTCGTGCTGGGGCTGATCGCGGACGTCGAGGGGCGGCTGTTCAATGTGGCGGCCGTCGTACACCGCGGGCGGGTGGTGGGGCTCGTGCCCAAGGAAAAGCTGCCAACGTACGGCGTGTTCTACGAACGGCGCACGTTGTCGGCGGGCGCGCCGGGGTTGGCGCGCGTCGTGCATGGCGTGCCGTTCGGCGATTACATCTTCCGGTTCGACGCATTCACGCTCGCCGTGGAGGTGTGCGAGGACATTCTGGTCGCCGGACGGTCCGATGCGGCGGCGTACGTATTCCGGCGCCGAGATGGTGATCAACCTGTCGGCGTCTCCGTACCGGATCGGCGTTCTGGAGACGCGGCGCGAGATGCTCGCCACGCGATCGGCGGACTACCAGAGTACGGTGGTGTACGCCAACATGGTGGGAGGACAGGACAGCCTCGTGTTCGACGGCGGCGGATTCGTGTTCCAGAATGGGCGGCCGCTGCTGGAGGTGCCGCGATTCCACGAAGGCGTCACGTCGTGCGTGGTGGATCTGGACCGCACGCAGCGGTTGCGGGTGGAGAACACGACCTGGCGTGCCGACTGCGAGGCGTTCCAGCGGACGGCCCGGCTCGTTCCGGCCGTCACCGTGGACGAGCCGACCGCGGCGCGAACGCATCTGCGGTATCCCGCCGGGCCGGACGGCAGCTTCTTCCTACCCGGTCCACTCACCGACGCGCGCGAACCGCGGGTGCGCGTGCTCGACGACCTGTTCGAGGCGCTGGCCCTGGGGACGAAGGATTACTTCGCGAAGTCCGGGGCATTCGAGCGGTACGGCATTGCGCTCTCCGGCGGGCGCGACTCCCTGCTGGCGCTGCTGGTGGCGTGGCGCGCCGTGCGCCTGGCCCATCCCAGCCTCGAGGGCGAAACGCTGCGGCGTGTGGTGGCCGAACGGATCTCGGCGTTCTACATGCCGACCGAGTTCAGCGCGGCGGACACGCGCGATGCCGCCGAGCGGATCTGCGCCGAACTCGGCGTCACGCTCCGTGAAGTGCCGCTCGCCGAGGCGCCGAAACGTGAACTCGACGCCACGCGCGAGATGCTCGACGGCGCTGAACCGACGCCGGTGACCGTGCAGAACGTTCAGGCGCGGCTGCGCGGAGCCCGCATGTGGAACTGGGCGAACTCCGCGCACGCGCTGTTCCTCCAGACGAGCGACATGAGTGAGCGCGCGGTGGGCTACGTGACGATCGGCGGGGATCTGGAAGGCGCGCTCTCGCCCATCGCCAACGTGCCGAAGACGATGGTCAACGCTCTGCTGGAACGGCTCCACGAACGGTTCGGGTTCGAAGGCATCGCGCTCACGCTGGGCACCGTGGCGAGCCCTGAGCTGGCGGCCAACCAGTCTGCGGAGGCGGAGTTGATGCCGTTCCCGGTGCTCGACGCCTGCCTCTATCTCTACGCCGGCGAGAAGCTATCCACGCCGGAACTGGCCCAGGCCCTCTGCTCGGTATTTCCGCAGCTGCCGGCGCCCATGCTCGCGGCGCACGCCGCCCGGTTCGTGGAGTTGTTCTCGCGCTCCATCTTCAAATGGGTGCAGGCGCCGATCTCGCTGCACGTGGGGTCGCTGGATCTCGAGCGGGAGCGGGCGCTGCAACTGCCGGTGGTGCAGCGCAACGAGTGGGAGAGCTGAAGCGCCGCGACACCGGCGCATCGGGGCTGATCAGCCCGTCCGGAGTCCTCCGCGGGCCATGGGCAGGGCCCGTACGCGAATTCCAACTGCGTCGAAGATCGCGGCGCCGACGGCGGGCGCAACTCCGAAGATGGGCGTCTCGCCCGCCCCCATGGGCGTTTCGTCCTTGCGGTCGATGAGCACGACGTCAACGTCGGGCACGTCGGAGAAGCGCGGCACCCGGTACTGCGCGAAGTGCGGGTTGCGAATCACGCCGTGGTCGAAATCGATGGCCTCGAACAGCGCCCCGCCGATGCCCTGGATGAATGCGCCCTCGATCTGATTGCGCAGGATGCCGGGATTGACCACCGCGCCGCAATCGAACGCGCTCACGCCGCGCACGAGCTTCACCGAGCCGCTCGCCCTGTCCACCGCGACCTCGATGGCCGTGGCGATGTAGCCGCCCTTCTCGAAGCCGCCGGCGATGCCCACGCCGTGTCCCTCGGTGCGCGGCCGTCCCCAGCCGAAGCGGTCGGCGGCCGTCTGGAAGGCGGCGCGCAGCCGTTCGTCCTTCAGGTTCCTGAGGCGGAAGGCGAGGGGATCCATGCCGATGCTGTGGGCCAGTTCGTCCACGTGCATCTCGCGGGCGAAATGGTTGGCCGTGGCAGCCAGCCCGCGGTACGACCCCTGGCGCAGCGGCGACTCGCTCGGGTGGTACTCAACGCGCTGGTTGGCGATGTCGTACATGGGCCTGATGGCGGCGGGTCCCGAGTTGTAGTTGTCGAACGCCCAGGCGGTGAGCGTGCCGTCGGCGGTCATGCCGGCGCTCACGTCGATCACGCCGGCCGGCCGGAAATACGCCCAGCGGAATTCCTCCTCGCGCGTCCAGACGAGCTTCACCGGCTTGTGGGTGGCCCGGGCCAGCCGGGCCGCCTCGATGGCGCATTCTCCGGTGTGCTTGCCGCCGTAGCCGGAGCCCATGTCGGGCATGATCACCCGCACGCGATCGTCGGCCAGGTTGAAGGCGCGCATCAGCTCTTCCTTCACGCCGAAGGGGCGCTGCGTGCCCGTCCAGACGGTGAGCTTCTCGCCTTTGGCGTCGGCGGCCCATTCGGCCACGGCGGCGCGCGGTTCGAGCGGCGCGTGCGCGATGTAGGCCACGGTGTAGGTGCACGACAACGTACGGGCCGCCGAGCGGAGCGCAGAATCCACGTCGCCCTGGACGAAGGGTTCGCCGCCGTAGCCCTCGCCGCCGCCGCGCCCGGCGCTTGGCGCGGGCCGTGTGCGCTTGAGGTACTCATAGACGTCGGCCGATGACGGCTCGGGCCCCGGCGCGGGCGTCCACCCGGCCTTGATGGAAACGAGCGCGCGTTCGGCGTCGGCGGTGCGGGGCGCGGCTACGCCGACGAACGGGCCGTCGGCCACGACTATCGCATCCTTGACCGCGGCGGCCTCGCTCGCATCCATGGACTGGAGCGTGGCGCCGATGGAGGGCGCGCGCAGCACCTTGCCGTACAGCATTCCGGGGCGCGTGATGTCCGATGGATACTGATGGCGGCCGGTGACCACATCCGCCGCGCCGACGCGGCCCGCCGGCGTGCCGGCCGTCTTCCACGCCGTGCCTGGCGTGAGGGGCGCGTCGTCGCGCACCGTCTCGGTGAGCTGGCGGCCGGACGTGAGCTGGCCGTAGCTGGCCGACCGGCCGGTTGCCGCGTGCACGACGCGGCCGTCGGCGGCCTCCACCGACGTGCGGGCCACGTTCCAGCGAGCGGCAGCCAGGCCGATCAACAGTTCGCGGGCCGAGGCGCCCGCCTTCCGTAGAAGGGGGCCCATACGAGGGGTGGACATGCTGCCGAAGGTACCCATGTCGTACGGCGTCAGGTCGGTGTCGCCCATGACCATCTGAACCGAGGCGAGGGGCACACGCAGCTCTTCGGCGAGTTCCTGGGCGAGGGAGGTTCGGATGCCCTGGCCGATCTCGACCTTGCCGGTGAACACTGTGACGCTGTCGTCGGCGCCGATGTGGAGCCAGGCGGCGATCTGGTCCGTGGGCGTGGGCGGCCCGCTGTCTCCGCCCGGGGAGCCGAGCGCGGCGGTGAGGCGCTCGGCCGCGGCGGCGTCGCGGGTCACGAGGGCGACGGCTATGCCGCCGCCGAGGAGCTTGAGGAAGTCGCGGCGGGAGTTTGTCATGGCCGCACCTCCTCGAGGCGGGAGGTAGGGGCGGCCTCGGTCGAGCCGGCGGCGCGCTGGATGGCGCGGACGATCCGCGGGTAGGTGCCACAGCGGCAGATGTTTCCGTCCATCGCGCGCACGATCTCGTCGCGGGAGGGGTGGGGCGTGGCGGCGAGGAGGGAAGCGGCGGCCATGATCATCCCGGCGGTGCAGTAACCGCACTGTATGGCATCCTCTTCAACGAACGCGCGTTGGAGCGCGTTCATAGTATTGTCGGGCGCGACGCCTTCGATGGTCGTGACCGGCACCTTGACCGCCGCCGACACCGGAGTGACGCAGGCGTGTGCCGAACGGCCGTCGATGAGCACGGTACAGGCTCCGCATTGGGATTCACCGCACCCGTACTTCGGTCCGGTAAGGCCAATCTCTTCGCGGAGGACGGCGAGCAGGGTGCGACCCGGATCGACATCAACGGCATGGCGTTGGCCGTTCACCTCGAGTTCAATGCGCATGGCGCCGGCTCCGGAAGTGTCGGTTATTTCGAATATACGCGAGTGTTGGCGAACGGGCGCTGGGCCATGCGGGAATCCGTCGTCGCGAGGCAGCGGCCGGAAATGGTGGCCGGGCATGCAGGCAAGGATATCTTTAATGAAGCGCAGCTTTCGGTATCGGTACGGGTATCGCTAATTGATTGAGCGGTTCTGGCGCGTGGGCGCCGGACCCACAACCCTTGGAACTCAGAACAGATGAAGAAAATCATCGGTGCCCTTGTCGTGATCGCCGTGGTAATCGGCGGCGTGTTCTACTTCCGCGCCCAGGCGGCGGCCAAGTCCATCTCATACATCTACGTGGCGGTATCGCGCGGCGACGTGGAGTCCACCGTCAGCTCGACGGGCAACCTGTTCGCGACGGACTCGGTGCAGGTCGGCACACAGGTGTCGGGGATCATCAACAAGTTGAATGCCAATTTCAACTCTCGCGTGCACAAGGGCGAGCTGATCGCGCTCCTGGATACGACTGTGCTGCGCCTGTCCGTTGACAAGGCGATCGCGTCGGAGCAGCAGGGTGCGGCGGATCTCAAGCAGAAGGAATACGCGCTCGACCAGATCAAGCGGTTGCTGGCGACCGGCGCCGAAACGGAGGCCGACTACGAGACGGCGCTTGCCAACTACGCGATGTCGAAGGCCACGCTGGCATCGGATTCGGTGGCCCTGCACGAAGCGCAGCAGAACCTGAACTATGCCTATATCTACTCGCCGATCGACGGGATCGTGATCAAGCGGACGGTGGATCCGGGGCAGACCGTTGCGGCGAGTTTTTCGGCCCCTGAACTGTTCCTGATCGCGGCCGATCTCAAGGATCTGGAGATCATGGCCACCGTGGACGAGGCCGACATCGGCCAGATCCACGTGGGGCAGCCCGCCGACTTCACGGTGCAGGCGTACCCGGATCGCACGTACAAGGGCACAGTGGACGAGATCCGGCTCCAGTCGACGGTGGTGGACAACGTCGTGACCTACCCGGTGCTGGTGAAGGTGGCGAATACGGACGGTTCGCTGTTCCCGGGGATGACGGCGACGGTCAACTTCGAGGTTTCCAAGGCGACCAACGTGCTCAGGGTGCCCAACGCGGCGCTCCGCTTCCAGCCTACGGAGGCCATGATCGCGCAGTACCGGGCGGAGCACGGCGCGGCGGCCGATTCGTTGGGGCGGCGCGGGGGCCGCCGCGGGGATTCCAACGCGCGCGGACGTGGTGGCTTCGGCGGTCAGAGCGGCGCGCGCGGTGGAATCGGTGGCGCGCCGGGCGCCGGCCGCGGCGGTCAGGGGGCCGCGGGGGCTGGGGCGGGAGCGGGCCAGCCGCCGTCGAACATGGCGATGCTCTGGTACGTCAAGGATGGCAAGCTCGCGGCGATGCGCGTGCACACCGGGCTCACCGACGGCCAGGAGACCGAGGTCACGGGACCGGCTGACCTGAAGGAAGCGTTGCAGATCATCGCGGCGGTGAGCGGCGGCGCCGCACCGGCGAGTGCCGCGACGTCCACCAACCCGTTCCAGCCGCAGGGCGGGCGCGGTGGTGGCGGCTTCGGCCGGGGGTTCTAGCATGGCGACCGATAAGCACCCCGTCATCAAGGTCGAGGACCTGAAGAAGACGTACATCACGGGCAAGACCGAGGTGCACGCGTTGCGCGGCGTGACCCTCACAGTAGAACCCGGCGAGATGGTCGCCATCATGGGGGCTTCGGGCTCGGGCAAGTCCACGATGATGAACATCATCGGCTGCCTGGACCAGCCGACTTCGGGCAACTTCTGGCTGGACGGCGTGCACGTGGACAAGCTGTCCAAGAACGAGCTGGCCGACATCCGGAACGAGAAGATCGGGTTCGTGTTCCAGGGGTTCAACCTGCTGGCGCGCACGACGGCGCTCGAGAACGTGGAGCTGCCGCTGCTCTACGACCGCAGCGACCGAAAGCTCGACACGAAAAAACTGTCCAGGGAGGCCCTGGAGCGCGTCGGCTTGGGCGACCGGATGAACCACGAGCCGAGCGAGTTGTCGGGCGGCCAGCAGCAGCGGGTGGCCATCGCGCGAGCGCTGGTCACGCACCCCGCCCTCGTGCTCGCCGACGAGCCCACCGGCAACCTGGATTCCCAGACTTCCGTCGAGGTGCTGGCGCTGTTCCAGGAGTTGAACGAGCAAGGGATCACGGTCGTGCTCGTGACGCACGAGCACGACATCGCCATGTACACCAAGCGAGTGATCGAGCTGCGCGACGGGCACGTCATCCGAGACGAGGCGGTCGCCGATCGACACACCGCAACCGAGGATCTGAAACACCTCGAACCCATTGAAGCGGACGCGTGACATGCAATCCACACGACTGATCAAGATCGCCGGCAAGAGCATCATGAAGAACAAGCTGCGCACGCTGCTGACGATGCTCGGCATCATCATCGGCGTGGGCGCGGTGATCGTGATGGTGGCGGTGGGCCAGGGCGCCAAGTCCGAGATCCAGCGCCGCATCGACAGCCTGGGCACCAACATGATCGTGATCACCCAAGGAGCATTCCGCCAAGGCGGCGTGAGCCAGGGCGCGGGCACCTCCAACCGGCTGACGATCAAGGACTACACCACGCTGGCCAAGCAGGGGCTGCTGCTCACGGCCACCTCGCCCGTGATCAACGCGCCCGGGCAGGTAGTGGGCGGCGTCGGCAACTGGCGCACGTCGGTGAACGGGGTGTCCACCGACTACGCGATCATCCGCGACTGGCCGACCACCTCGGGGCGGTTCTTCGACGCTGCCGACCAGCGCGCCAACCGGCGCGTGGCCGTGATCGGCAAGACGGTGGCCACGAATCTCTGGCCCGATCAGGACCCGGTGGGCCAGGAAGTGCGACTTCGCAACGTGCCCTTCCAGGTGATCGGGGTGCTCGACGCCAAGGGGCAGGGGGCCGCGGGCAATGACCAGGACGACATCATCCTCGCGCCGTACACCACGGTGCAGACCCGGCTATCCGGCCACCAGTTCATCTCGCAGATCATCGCCAGCACGGCCACCAAGGAACAGATCCCCACGGCCGAGCAGGAAATCACGCAGATCCTGCGCGACACCCACCGACTGGCACAGTACGACTCCAATGATTTCACGGTGCGCAACCAGACCGATCTCGTGCAGGCGGCATCGGGCACGACGGACGTCATGACGCTGCTGCTCGCGGCCATTGCCAGCATCTCGCTGCTCGTGGGCGGCATCGGCATCATGAACATCATGCTCGTGTCGGTCACCGAGCGGACGCGCGAGATCGGCATCCGCATGGCGATCGGCGCGCGGGGCAGCGACGTCCTGACGCAGTTCCTGGTCGAGGCGATCGTGATGAGCGTGATCGGCGGGATCATCGGCGTCGCCCTGGGCTACGCGGGCGCGGCCATTCTGCAGCACAGCACGGGGTGGCAGACGGCGATTGCCCCGCCCATGGTGGGCATCGCCATCGGGTTCTCGGCGGCGGTGGGCATCTTCTTCGGGTTCTATCCGGCGCGCAAGGCGGCGGCCCTCGATCCGATCCAGGCGCTGCGATACGAGTAGCGTCATGGCGCCGTGAGAGCGGCCACCGGCAGGTCATGAAATCGAAGAAGGCCCGGCACCGCGTGAGCGGCGCCGGGCCTCTTCGTTCGTCTTCCCGGCCGGCTACTGATTGGCTGGCATCCACCACCAGAGCCGCGGCGCGGCCTTCTGGCGGGGCCAGATCTCGTCGAGCGTGTTGCCGTCGTACAGCCGGCCGTTCTTCATCACGTACCGGATCGTGTTGGTGTTCCTGATGTCGTCCAGCGGATTCCGGTCGAGCACCTGAAGGTCGGCCAGCTTGCCCGGTTCGATGGATCCGACGTCCTTCTCCATCCCGATCGCCTCAGCCCCGAAAATCGTCGCCACGCGGAGCACGTCCATCCGCGGCATGCCGCCCGAGGCGATGTTCCAGATCTCCCACTGGGCCCCAAGCCCCTGGAGCTGGCCATGGCTGCCCATGCCCACGTGCCCGCCTGCGGCCACGACCTTGGCAGCCTGCGCCGCGAACAGCGGGAAGGACCACTGCGTGGGCGCCCACCACCCTGGGCGCCGTGACGCTTTCGTCTCGACGACGTCGCGCGGCGTGAAGTGGTTGAGCTTGGGGTCGTTCAGCACGTCGGTGTGCTCGTACCAATAGTTCTCGGCCCACGGGCCGCCGTATTCCACGATCAGCGTGGGCGTCCACGTGATGCCGGCCGTGGCGTACAGTTGGATCACGTCCTTGTACAGCGGCGCGATCGGGAGCGTGTGCTCGCTGCCCGAATAGCCGTCCATAGCCTCGGTGAGGTTCTTCTTGAAGTCGAGCCCGCCCTCGAGAGTCGGCATCAGGTGCTGCTCCCGCGCCGCCATCTCCACGAACTGCCGCACCCGCCGGTCGCCGGTCATGTACTGCTTGATCGTGTTCGTCTGGTAGTACTTCGAGTAGCGCGAGAGCACCAGTTCGGCGTCGGCCAACGACTTGATGTCCTCGGCAGCGAACACCCCGGGGCCGGTGGAATAGATGCGTGGGCCGATGAACTCGCCGGTCGCGACCATGTCTTCGTATGACAGCACGTCGGTGGCCGAGGTCTGCGGATCGCGCGTCGTGGTCACGCCGTAGGCCAGGTTGACCATGTACTCGAACGGCTGCGAGCGGTGGACGCCGAACGCCGGCCAGATGTGCGCGTGAATGTCCACGTACCCGGGGATGATCGTCTTGCCGGAGACGTCGATGACGCGGGCGCCCGACGGGATGGTGACCGTGCCGCGCGCCCCCACGGCTGCGATGCGGTTGTCCTTGATCACGATGTCGCCGTTCGGGATCACCTCGTCGCCCTTCATGGTGATGATCCGCGCACCGCGCAGCACCACCGTTCCCCGGGGCACGTCGCGCGGAACGGTGATGATCACGTCATGCTGCGCGGCTTCGTAGGCCGGCGTGTTGGCCGCGGCGCCGCCGCCCCTGCCCCCACGGCCGCCGCCTCCGCCCCCGCGTCCGCTGCCGCCTCCGCCCCCGCGTCCGCTGCCACCTCGTGCCGCGGTAACGGAGTCGGCACGTTCCGTCGAATCGGCGATCGCCGTGGCGGCCGCCACCAGGTCGTAGGTGAACAGCGTGTGGGCGAGTGAGAAGTAGATGGTTCTGCTGTCCGTGGTCCAGGTGGCGAACTCGCCACCCACCGTCGTCAACCTGTGCACCGGCACCGCCGACGGTCCGGACGTGCTGATCACGGGCGCATCGCCGCCCTTCAGCGGCACGTCGTCGACGAGATACGCCTGCACTCCCGACTGCACGATCGCTTTGGTTCCGTCTGGCGAGAGCAGGATGTTGCTCGCGCCGCCACCGCCTCCCCCGCCGCCGCGTCCGCCGCCGCCCACGCGGAGGATGTCTTTCACGTCGGTGCCGTCCCAACGCATGGACGTGAGCAGGGCGCCCTGCGAGACGTAGATCCGCGACGGGTCGGTGCCGAAATGCGGCTTGCCGAAGCTGGTGAGCGGCGAGATGAGCCTCGCCGGGCCGCCGGAGGCCGGCATCCACACGAGCTCGACGCCGGTGGCCTGCGGGTTCGGACGCTCCAGTTCGTCTTCATCCCGGCGCATATCGCGCGGCCCGCGGCCAAACACGAGCCGAGTGCCGTCGGGGGAGGAGGTCAGTTCTTCGTAGTACGCTGACTGCGTCGTGAGCTTCTGGGGCGCGCCCGACCCGTCGGCATTCATGCGAAAGATGTCGCCCCCGGTGAGGTCGCTCCACGTCACGTACGCGATCGAACGGCCGTCGGGGGACCACGCCGGGGAGTACTCGCCCACAGTGCTCGACGCGATGAGCCGGTGCGGGGCGCCGTCGGGCAAGTCCATGACCCATATCCGATCGAGCGCCGTGAACGCCATCCGCCGGCCGTCGGGCGACGGGGCGAGATCGCGGATCTGATGCACCGTGATCGTCGAGTCGTTGAACGGGTACTGCTCCTTGATCGCGCCGGCGATCATCTCCTCGTAGTCGGCGGTGAACGGGATCATCGTCGCCTTCCCGTCCGGGACGCCCACGCGCCAGAAGTGGCCGAGGTAGGCGATGACGATGGACTTGCTGTCGGGCGCGAACGCGAACGGGGGCTCGAGATCGCGGCTGAACCGGGACTCCTGGTCGTCGCGCTGGACATGGTGCACGAGCCAGTGCTCGTCGCCGCTGGACAGTTCACGAATGCGCAGGGAGGTGACGGAGTCCTCGCGGGTGGCGTACACGAGCCACTTGCCGTTGGGGCTCAGCTCGGGGCGCATCGCCGAGCCCGGCGCGTCGGTGCGAACGAAGGTGCGGCCGCTCTCGCGGTCGTACACGGCGATCTGCCAGCCCAGTGAGGTCTGGTTGTAGCCGCCGCCGCCGTTCCGCGCTGCCATGTACATGTAGCGGCCGTCGGGGCCGAACGCCGGGCCGACGAAGTTGTTCAGCGGCGCGGCCCCACCGCGGCCACCGCCAGCACGCCCGCCCCCCGCGGCCGAGTCGGTGCCGGTGAACTGGACGCCGGTCCCGCCGCCCGCGAAATACATGAAAACGTTGTACGACCCCCCGGAGAACGAGTTGCTCTTGGACGCGACGACGTACTTGCCGTCGGGCGTCCAGGTGGGCGAGATGTAGCTGCGGTCGGCCTCCTTCGTGAGCGCACGCACGTGCCCGCCGTCGGCGTCCATGAGCCACAGATTGTCCGATTCGCTCCGGTCGCTCACGAACACGATGGTCTTGCTGTCGGGACTGAAGTGGGGCTGACCGTCGAACGCCTGCCCACTGGTGAGGCGCGTGGCCTTGCCGCCGGCGATCGGCATCTTGTAGATGTCGCCGAGCAGGTCGAAGACGACCCACTTGCCGTCGTTCGAGACGTCGAGCGACATCCAGGTGCCTTCGTCGGTGGTGAAGCGCAGCGGCCGGGTGGGCCGGAGCGGGAGGTTGTAACCGGGCCCGCCGCTGGAGTCGGTGGCCTGCTCGCCTCGCTGCGCGCTTGCGACGGTGGGCGGTACCAGGGCGAGCAGCCCGATGGCGAGTACGATGCTCGTGCGCGACGGACGGGGGAGACGACGCATACTGCGCCTCGATGGAGTAAGGGAGGGGGGTGCGGTGGAGGCGGTGAGATTCTTGCGGCCCCGTGCCGACGGGACCGTCGCCGGAAATTGCAGCGTGCGCCGGCGTTCGCAAGCGAAGACGCGCCGGCCCGTAGCGCGAGCCGAGGGGACGGGCGATACTCAGGTATGACGGCCCTCGCGATTCCGATCGGAGATCTGTCGACGCTCGACGCGGCCGCGCGCCTGAGCATGGCTGCGCTGGTGGGACTCGCGGTCGGCACCGAGCGGGAATGGTCGGGGCACGCGTCGGGCCCCCAGGCCCGGTTCGCCGGGATGCGGACGTTTCTGCTGCTCGGGCTTCTCGGAGGCGTGGCCGGCCTGCTGCTGACCTGGGATCTTACGGCCGCGGCAATCGTGATCCTGGCCGGTGGCATGCTGTTCGTCGGCCTCGCCTATGCGATGGCCGTGCGCCGCCCTGGCGTCGAGATCGACGGCACGACGGAAGCGGCGGCGCTGGTTGTGCTGGTGCTCGGCGTCCTGGCCGGCATCGGCCAGATGGGATTGGCGGCCGGCGCGGTGGCGGTTGTGCTTCTCGCGCTCGGCGAGAAGGAGCGCCTGCACTGGCTGGTGCGCAAGATCGGGGAGCGTGAGATGCGCGCCACGCTGCAGTTCGCGGTGCTGGCGCTCGTCGTGCTCCCTCTGTTGCCCCAGGGCCCGTACGGCCCGCTGGGCGGCATCCGGCCGCGTGCGCTGTGGGCCATCGTGCTGCTGTTCTCGGGGCTCAACTTCGCCGGACACATCGCGCGCCAGGCCGTGGGCACCAAACGCGGCTATGGTATTACCGGCATACTTGGCGGACTGGTGTCGTCCACGGCTGTGACGTTGCAGTTCTCACGGTTGAGCCGCGGGGACGAGGAATTGGGCAGGCCGCTCGCGCTCGGCGTGATCGGCGCGTGCACCGTGCTCGTGGCGCGCGTGTTCGCGGCGTCGGCGGTGCTCAACGCAGACGTGGCGCGCGAACTCGTGGTCTATCTCGCGCCGTCGGCGGTGGTCGGTGTCGTGCTCGTGGCGCTCGCGCTGCGGCGCACCTGGCCAGCGGTGTCGCGGACGGCGGAGCCGGAGCCGCAAAGCCCGCTCCGGCTCTGGTCCGCCATCCAGCTGGCGGTGGCGTTCCAACTGGCGATGATGCTGCTCACGCTGGCCACGCGCTTCTGGGGCTCGGCCGGCGTCCTGACGTCGGCCGCCGTGCTCGGCCTCACCGACGTGGATGCCCTCACCGTGTCGATGTGCCGGTCGGTGACCAACGGGGCGGGTAGCGCGCTCGCCGCCCAGGGCATCACGATCGGCATCCTGTCCAACACCGCGCTCAAGCTTGGCGTCGCCGTGTCGCTCGGTTCAGCGAGGTTCAGGCGCGCCGTGGTGCCGGGCTTCCTGGCGCTCGCCGCCGCCGTGGGCCTGGGGCTCTGGCTGGGCGGGCGGTTCTGACGGATGGGGTACACGGGGGCAGCGCGTGGGAGAATGTCGCCAGGTATTTCCCGGAATTTCCTGACATGCCTGTAAGGTTCGCCCGATACGCGCGCCGACCGGCACCAGCGATGGTTTCCAAATCGTTGCCAGGAGCCGCCGGTGCTGTCCTTCGACCAATCCGACGACGCGCGAGCCGCGTCCCGCGTGCCGCCTGACTCAAGCGTGGTTCCGCGCTGGGAATGGCGCACCTTCGAGCGCACGTTTGCGGTCCCGTCGGCGCCCGACGCCGTCGCCGCCGGGGACGGGGTGGTAGCGCAGGAGGAGACCTATCTGCTATCCCTCCTGTCGCCCCACAACGTAAAGGTCCGCGAGGGCCGTCTGGAAATCAAACGGCTGGAACGTGTCGGCCCGGCGGGACTCGAGCTGTGGCGGCCCGTGTTGAATGCCTCCTTTCCCATCGACACCGCCCGGCTCGGGACGGTCTGCGATGCGTGGGGCATTCAACCGCCGGCTCCCGGTGTGCGGTGCAACTCGCTCGCCGATCTGCTGCGCAACGTCGTCGTGCCCCACCACGACCTGCGGATCGTGTCGCTCGTCAAAGGGCGCATGCCGATCGCAGTGGCTGGCTGCCACGGCGAACGTGGGCAGATCACGCTGGGCAAGCACCGCTGGCACACGGTGTCTCTCGAGGACCCGGACCCCGCGCGCGTACGCGCCGCGCTCCGCGAACTCGGGCTCGATGCTTCCCGTAACGAGAATTACCCGCGCGCGCTCAAGCGCATCCTCAGCCTGCCTGACCACTCCTCGGTACCGCCGGCCGACACCGTGCACTAGCATCCATAGCGAAGCGATACGCACTCGCTATTCGAGGATGCCGTGGCAACCGAGATCGAGCGGAAGTTCTTGGTCAATCGCAGCGTGTGGCGCCCCGACCCGGCCCTGGGCACGCGGTACCGCCAGGGATATCTGGCGAGCGAACTCGGGTGCACCGTCCGCGTGCGCATCGCGGGCGACCGCGGCTTTCTGACCGTCAAGGGACGCACGCGCGGCATCGAACGGCTGGAGTTCGAATACCCGATTCCCTCGGCCGACGCCGGGGCCATGCTCGCGCAACTGTGCGACGGGCCATTGATCGAGAAGACGCGCTACCGTGTTCCGTTCGCGGGCAGGATGTGGGAAGTGGACGTGTTCGACGGCGACAACACGGGGCTGATCCTGGCCGAGGTGGAACTCCCGTCGGCCGACGCCGAGGTGGCGCTCCCGCCATGGGCCGGCCGCGAAGTGTCGGGCGATCCGCGGTATTACAATGCGAACCTGGTGCGCAATCCCTACGCGCAATGGGGCGCGGCGGAGCCGGACTAGCGGGTGCGCGCTCTCCAGGCGCCGAGCCCGGCAACTGCCGTGCCGATGGCGCCCGCGACGAGCAATGGATCGCCCGCGTAGCGGTACCATCCGCCGGCCACCACCAGCAGGCTACCCGAGATGAGCAGGGCTCCCGCGGCCACGGTTCCGGCCAGGCGCTCGATGCCGCGGGTGGCGCGCCGTTCGGTGCGCTCCAACGCCGGGATGTGGATTTGCCCCAGGTCCCCTTCCGACAGCCGGCGCAGGGTACGCCGGACGTCGCTCGGCCCGCTGCCGACCAGCTTTTCGAGGTCGCGGCGCACGCGGCGTGCGTCGTCGAGCAGTCGCGCCGGGGCAAAGCGCTGCACGGCGACGCGCCGCAGCTCGTCCTGGAACGCCTCGGCCACACTCAGTTGTGGGTCGAGGTCGCGCATCACCGCCTCGGCGAGCAGGAAGGCGCGCGTGAGGAGCAGGATGGGCCCCGGATTGCGGATGCGGTGGTTGGTGCCCACGCGCAACAGCGACTGCAGCGCGTCACCCACCGAGACCTCGGCGATGTCCTGCTCGTGGATGCGGCGCAGCAGCGTGCTGAGATCGGCCTCCAGTGCGGGCCGGTCGACGTCGGCCCCGACGAGACCGATGTCGAGATAGGCGTCGGCGGTATCGCGCACGTCGGCGCGCACGATGGCGTCGAGCAGGGCCGTGAGATTGTCGCGCATGGTCGGGTCGAGCTCGCCCACCATGCCGAAGTCGTGCAGGCACAGACGGCCGTCCGTGAGCACGGCCAGGTTCCCAGGATGCGGATCGGCCTGGAACAGCCCGGCCTCGAAGATCTGGTGGAGGAGCAGCGAGGCGATGGTGCGCGCCAGGTGGGCGCGCTCGTCGGGGTGCGTCTCGGCGTAGCGATCCACCCGCACGCCGCGGAAGTACTCCATGGCGATCACGGCCTGGCCGCAATAGGCCGGCACGATGTCCGGTGTCCAGACGCCCTCCACGTCGCGCAGGGCCTCACGGAAGCGCCTGATGGTGCGTGCTTCCAGGCGGAAGTCCAGTTCGCGCTGCAGGCTGTAGCGGAATTCCTGGATGAGTCCCACGAGGTCGAAGGTCTGCAGCCGCGGGACGTAACGTTCGGCCAGCGCGGCGAGGTACGTGAGAATGGACACGTCGTCGGCCACCCGCGTCTCGAGCCCCGGACGGCGAACCTTGAGCACGATCTCGCGGCCGTCGGGCAGGGTGGCTCGGTGCACCTGGGCAATGGTCGCCGCGGCGATCGGCTGCTCGTCCACCGTCGCGAAATGGTCGCGCAGCCGGCCCCCCAGATCGTGCTCCACCACCGCCGCGACGTCGGCGAACGGCATGGGCGAGAGGGCGTCGTGCAGCCGGTCCAGTTCGCGCGTGTACTCGTCCGGGAGGATGTCGCGTCGCACGGCGAGCACCTGGCCGAACTTGAGGAAGACCACGCCGAGTTCCTCGAGCGCCGTGCGGACCGCCACCGGGTCGGGCCAGTGCCGCCGGCCGCGGATCGCACCCAGGATTCCGTGGCGCCGGAGCACCCGGAGAATGGCCCACATGCGCGGCGTGCTTCGGGCCACGGCGGCCGGCCCGAACGCCAGCACGTGGCGCGGGGCCGTCAGTTCGGCTCGCTGGGCGGCCGGCGCCTCTGGTGGGGTGCTGGTCGGTTTGGCGTTCGGCATCGAGCCCCCCGAGATTGACGGAACGCGCACGCCCCGGGTCTCATTCACGTAGGGGTAGGCGCATGCGGCCCACACCGCAGCCTATCCGGCGCCACCCGGGCCGTCTGTCGGGCCGGCCCCGCACACGGGTGAGCGTTTCACCGATCTCGTTGTGGGCGATCCCCGCGCACCGCGGGACGCCTGGTCCCACGTCCAGGAGAACACAACATGAACGCTCGTCTAATCGTCCTCGCCGCGTCCGCCCTCACCGTCACGGCCTGGACCACGCCCACGCACCCGGCGCACCAGGCGCCGATCACCTATGTGGCCAACATGACGGGGGCCAGCGAAACGCCGGCCAACAGCGTCACCGGCACGGGAACGGCGACGCTCGTCCTCACCGGCACGCGGTTGCGTTACTCGGTTACCGTGCTCGGGTTGAGCGGGCCCGCCACCGCGGCCCACATCCATCTCGGCAAGGTGGGCGCCTCGGGGCCGCCGGTGTACAGCTTCAAGATCAAGCACGTGGCCGCCGGTACGCTCGCCCAGGGCTACATCGATCTGACCAAGGAAGTGAGCAAGGGCGTCTCGGGCGATTCGCTCAAGACCTTGCTCGCCAACGGCAGCGCGTACGTGAACGTGCACACCGCCGCGCATCCGGCGGGCGAGATCCGGGGGCAGGTGGAATTGAAGAAGTAAGGCAGTTGGGCAGTCGGACAGTCAGGCAGTCGGGCAGTCGGGCAGAACACTGCGAAACGCATTCCGCTGCCCGACTCTCCGATTCTCCGACTCTCCGACTATCTCATCCCCGTCTCCCACGCCGTGAACGCCCACACGTCGGCCAACTGCGCGATGCGCTTGTCGGTGGGCATGTAGCCGTGGCTGGTCTTCGTTTCCACCCGGATCAGGATGGGGCGCTTGCACGCCTGAGCCGCCTGCATTGCCGACGTGAACTTGTAGGAGTGACCGGGCACCACGCGGTCGTCATGATCGGCCGTGGTGACGATGGTGGCTGGGTAACAGACGCCGGGCTTTGCGTTGTGCACCGGTGAGAACTTGATCAGGTAGTTGAACTGCTCCGGATTGTCTGACGATCCGTACTCCGGCGTCCACCCGATGCCGGCGCTGAACTTCTGATAGCGGAGCATGTCCATGACGCCGGCGCCAGGGTACGCCGCGGCGAACAGATCCGGCCGCTCCTCCTCCACCGCGCCCACGAGCAGCCCGCCGTTGGAGTAGCCGTGGATGGCCAGGTGCGCCGGTGAGGTGTACTTCTCCCGGATCAAATATTCGGCGGCGGCAATGAAGTCGTCGAACACGTTCTGCTTGTTGCCCAGCTGGCCGGCGTGGTGCCAGGCCTCGCCGTACTCGCTGCCGCCGCGGATGTTGGCTTCGGCGTAGATACCGCCGTGCTCCAGCCACATGGCCACCGTTGCGCTGTAGCCGGGCAGCGTGGCGATGTCGAACCCGCCGTACGCATAGAGGATGGTCGGGTGCGAACCGTCGAGCGTCACCCCTTTCCTGGCGGTGATGAACATCGGCACCCGCGTGCCGTCCCTGGAGCGGTAGAACACCTGCTTCGTTTCATATGGCGACGCGTCGAACGGCGTCCTGCGGGCCAGCGGGCTGAACGCCGTGCTCCGCTTGCTGGCGAAGTCGTAGCGGTACACCGTGGTGGGCGCGAGATACGACGAGAACGCGTAGAACAACTCCGCCCGGTCGGCCCGGCCGCTCAATCCGACGACTGCTCCCACTCCCGGCAGCCGCATCTGATCCACGAGCGCGCCGCCGGGCGCATACACGCGCACACGGCTCTGCACGTCCTCCAGCGTCTGCACCACGATCCGGCCGCCGGCCATCAAGGAACTCTGAATGTTGTTCCTCGTTTCAGGCACGACCGTCCGGGCGTGGGCGAGCGTCGTGTCGGGGAGGTCGAGAGCGATGATGCGCCGGTTCGGTGCGTCCTTGGTGGTCTGGAGAAACAGCGTGTGGCCGATGTTGCCAAGGGGCCCGTACTCGGCGTCGTCCGAGGTGTTCACGGCGCGGATGGCGGCGCCCACGTCAGGGTGAATCGGGTCACCGAGATCGGCGTAGTAGAGCAGGTTCTCCGGGTTCGTGCCGTGGTTGAGCGTGATGAACAGGTACCGGCCGTCCTCGGTCACGAGCGCACCCTCGTACCAGTCGGGACGGTCGGGGCGCTGGTAGATGAGGCGGTCCGCGGTGTCGCTCGTGCCCACCTGGTGGTAGTAGATCTTGCCGTTCACGGCGGCTGCAGTGAGCACCTGATCGCTGGGCGGAGCGGGAAAGCGCGTGTAGAAGAACCCCCGGCCGTCCTTCGTCCAGGAGACGCCGGAATACTTCACCCAGTGGACGGTGTCGGCGAGATCGCGCCCCGTGGCCAGGTCGCGCACGTGCAGTTCTTCCCAGTCGGAGCCGCCGGACGAGAGGCCGAAGGCCAGGTACCTGCCGTCCGGAGACGCCGCGTACGACGCGAGATCCACCGAGCCGTCGGCGGAGAGCGTGTTGGGATCGATCAATTGCACCGGCTTGGCGGCGAGCTCGGCCAGATCGTAGAGCACCGACTGGTTCTGGAGGCCGGTGTTCATGCGGAAGAACAGCCGCCCTGCGACGCGTCCGGGCAAACCCACGGACGGCGTGTTCCACAGCGTGGTGAGCCGATCCCGGAACGCGGCGCGGAGCGGAATCTGGTCCAGATAGGCGAATGTCACCTCGTTCTGGGCTTCCACCCACTGCGCCACCTCGGGCGAGTTCTGGTCTTCGAGCCACCGGTAGGGATCGGCGACCTTGGTGCCGAAGTAGTCGTCCACGACGCTGTCCTTGCGCGTCGTGGGGTAGACGGTCACTTGCTGTGCCACGGCCGGCGCCAGTGGGACGGCAAGCAGCGCGAGGCATAGCGACAGCTGGCGTAGCGCGCGAACGGACATTGGGTCTCTCCGGGTGGCGGAATTGGGTGTCCAATTCTCGTTTTCTTCTGGCTGGAACGCCAGTTGGCGGGCCGGGGCGTGTGGCGCGTTGCCGCGGCCGCTAAGATTGGGCATGCCCGCGTCGTCACGATCCTGGCCCTGGCGGCCGGAACTCCCGCTGCTCACCGCCGGCGCGGCGCTCACCCGGTTCTGGGGGTTGTTCAGCCCGCATGCCGTGGTGTTCGACGAGGTGCACTACGAGAAGTTCGTGGCCGATTATCTCGCCCGGGTCTTCTACGTGGACGTGCACCCGCCGCTCGCGAACCAGATCTTCGCCCTGGCCGCCAAGCTGTTCGGCGTACCAGTGGCCACGCTGGCCGGGCCACACCCGGCGCCCGTGCTGCGGGTCGTGCCGGCCCTCGCCGGCACGCTCATCATTCCCGTGTTCTACCTCCTGCTGCGCCGGCTGGGGGCGTCGCGCCGCCTGGCCACCCTCGGCGGCGCGCTGCTGCTGCTCGACAACGCGCTGCTCGTGGAGTCACGGGTGCTCGTGCCCGATAGCATGC
The DNA here is from genome assembly GCA_963728785.1 of uncultured Gemmatimonadaceae bacterium. Lineage (GTDB taxonomy): Bacteria > Gemmatimonadota > Gemmatimonadetes > Gemmatimonadales > Gemmatimonadaceae > JAGWRI01. The sequence continues at coordinate 1,634,472 of CAVSKV010000004.1, read as the reverse complement.
TGGTGCTGTTCGGTCTGAGCGCGGTGACCGTGTTCCTGTCGGCGCGCCGCCGCACCGGGCGGGCGCGTACGTGGCGGCTGGCGGCCGCCGCGCTGTTCGCTGGGCTCGCCGTGACCACCAAGTGGACGGGACTTTCGGCGCTCGGCCTGATCGGGGCGATCTGGCTGTACGACGCGCGGCGCTCGCGGGCCGGCCGGTGGAGCATGGTGCGGGAAGGCGCGCTGTTGCTCGCCATTCCGGTGGCGCTCTACACGTCGGCGTTCGCCGTGCACTTCGCATGGATGACCCGCAGCGGCCCCGGCGCCATTTTCATGTCGGGGGCCTTCAAGGCCACGCTGGTCGGATCCCCCAACTACCGGCCCGACGCGCACCTGTCGTTTGCCCACAAGTTCTGGGAATTGAACTCCGCCATGCGGCAGGAAGACGCGGCGCTCGTTGGCATTGCCAACGTGTCGGCGTCGCCGTGGTACAGTTGGCCCCTCATTCAACACGCCATCGGCTTCTGGGCCGGGCCCGTGCTCCCCGACGGCCGTCGTGCCACGATCTTCCTGGAAGGCAATCCGATGGTGTGGTACGGCATCCCGCTGGCGCTGCTCATGGCCGGCGTAGGGCTCGTGCGGCGCCGCGAGCAGGCACGTGCGTGGCGGGAGCCGGTCGCCATCCTGGGCGCGGCCTACCTGATGAACTTCCTGCCGTTTATCCTGATCCACCGGCTCATGTACCAGTACTCGTATTTCATGGCGTTCGTGTACAGCCTGGCGCTGGCGGTGATCGCGGTGGGGGCGTGGACCGGCGAGATGGAACCCGGGGCGGCGGCCGCGGCCGCACCGGCCGGTGCCTGGCATCGTCCGGCCGGCCGGCGCGCCGTGGTCTATTATTGTATACTTATAGCGGCGCTGGCCGGATTCGCATGGTTCGCACCGGTGACCTATGGGCGGCCGCTGTCGCCCGAGGCGTTCCACGCGCGGTTCCGGCTCGTGGAACGGCGCTTCTGACTGGGACGATCGGAGACCGACGCGGCCCGTCGCGAGCCCCCTGTGGATCGGGATTTGACCCCGGGCCCCCGCTTCTGCTTCATTCAGGAGGCGGAACGTCCGCGCCGGCGGCCGTTCCCGTTGGGTGAAACACGGCACAGGAGCGTGACATGCGCGGATTGAGGCACTGGTGAGATCCACGGTTGCGGGTCGGGCGCCGGACGCGCCGCCGGATTCGGCGTTCGCCGACCTGCGGCGGCGCGAGTTCGCCCGGCTCGACGCCCAGAGGCTCGCCTATCTGGACTACACCGGGAGCGGGCTTTACCCCGCCAGCCTCGTGGAAGGCCACGCGCGCCGGCTGCGCGACGGCGTGTTCGGCAACCCGCATTCGGGGCATGCGCCGTCTCGCGCAAGTACCGCGGTGATGGACGAGGCGCGGGCGGCCGTCCTGCGCTTCCTGAATGCCGACGCAGCGGACTACGCCGTGATCTTCGCCGCCAACGCGAGCGCGGCGATCAAGCTGGTGGCCGAGAGCTATCCGTTCGAGGAAGGCGGAGCGTACCTGCTGGCCGCCGACAATCACAATTCGGTGAACGGCATTCGCGAGTTCGCGGCGCGGGCTGGCGCCCGCGTGTCGTATCTGCCGTTGGACGACGAGTTGCGGCTGATGAACGCTCCGGCCGCGGTCGCCGCCGAAGGGACGGCGTCGGGAAAGGCGCCCCGCCTGTTCGCGTTTCCGGCGCAGTCCAACTTCTCGGGGGTCAAGCACTCCCTCGAACTGGTGGCCACGGCCAGGCAGTCGGGGTTCGACGTGCTGCTCGACGCCGCCGCGTTCGCCCCCACCAACCCGCTCAGCCTTCACGACCACCCGGCAGAGTTCGTCGCCCTGTCCTTCTACAAGATCTTTGGATATCCCACCGGGGTGGGGGCGCTGGTGGCCCGGCGGGAGGCGCTGGCCCGGCTCCGCCGCCCCTGGTTCGCCGGCGGCACGGTGGATTTCGTGTCGGTGCAGAACCGCCGGTACCAGCTGGCCGCGGTGCCCGAAGCGTTCGAGGATGGGACCCCAGATTTCCTCAACCTCGCCGCCATCCCGCCGGGGATCTCGTTCATGGAGGGAGTGGGAATGGCGCGGCTCTCGGACCACGTCCGGCTCCGGACCGGCGAACTGCTCGAGGGTCTGCAAGCGCTGGCCCATGCCAACGGGCGCCCGCAGGCCGTGGTGTACGGGCCGCGGACGCTCGATGGGCGGGGGGGCACGGTGGCGTTCAACCTGGTGGACGCGCGGGGCCGGCCCATTCCATTCGCGGTGGTGGAGGCCCGGGCCCGGGAGGGCGGGGTGGCGGTGCGCGGCGGGTGCTTCTGCAACCCCGGAGCCAGCGAGCGGGCGTTCGGGCTGCGGGCTCCCGACGCGGACCGCTGCCTGAGCGAGACGGCCGAGCGGTTCACGCTCGAGCGGTTCGCCGCCTGCATGGGGCCGGACGTGGCGGTGGGGGCCGTTCGAGCGTCGGTGGGCATGGCGACCACGGCCGCCGACGTCGGCCGGGCCCTCGAGGTGCTGGGTACTTTCGCCGAGTGAGGGGGCGCCGACCCTTGCCAGTCCGGAACGCCCGCCTGTACAGCGTGTAGTATTCGGGTCCGTCCCTGGACGTTCTGCATTCCGACCCTCACCGCCCACATGTCCACCCTTCCCGATATCCATTCCCACCGTCGCGCGGGCCGTTCGCCGCGTGTCCTGCAGCGCCCGGTGCGGCTGCTCGCCCTGCTCGCTGTCGTCACCGCGTTCGCGGCGTGTGACCGGCATTCTTCCACCGCGCCCGGCGTGGGGGCGGTGACGTCGATCATCCTCAGCCCGTCCTCGCTCACCCTTGCCATCGGCGACACGCTTCGCGTGGCCGCCGTGGTCTACGACAAGTCGAGCAACATCATCACCGCCGATACCGTCCAGTGGTCGAGCAGCGATTCGTCGGTGGCAACGGTGTCGGACTCGGGCACGGTGCGGGCGCTCGTCGCCGGTACGGCGACGATCACGGCGAAGGTCGACTCCATTTCGGCGACCGCGGCGGTGACCGTGACGTTGCCGTCCACCAAGCCGCTGACGTCGGTGACGGCGGTGGTGGCCGGGTTCTCGCATAGCTGCGCCCTGTTGACCGGGGGCAATGCGGTCTGCTGGGGGAGCAACGCGAATGGGCAACTGGGAAACGACAGCACCACCGGGATCTCGCCGTTCCCGCTGGCCGTCACCGGTGGGTGGAGCTTCGTGTCGCTCGCCGCGGGATACGGGCACACCTGCGGGCTCACGTCCAGTGGGAGCGCCTACTGTTGGGGCGACAACGCGGAGGGCGAGCTGGGCAATGTCACCTCCACCGCGACGAGCGGCACGCCGGTTCAGGTCGCGGGAGGCCTGCACTTCGCGATGTTGAGCGCCGGCTACTCGCACACCTGTGGCGTAACGACGGCGGGCCAGGCGTATTGCTGGGGAGCCAACGAGAGCGGGGAGCTGGGCAACGGCACCGTCGGACAGAGCACCACGACGCCCGTGCTCGTGGGTGGCGGGCTGACGTTCGCGTCGGTGAGCGCGGGTGGCGTGTTCACGTGTGGCATTACGACCGCCGGGGCGGGCTACTGCTGGGGCTCGAACGGCTACGGCGTGCTCGGCAACGGGGGCACGGCCGACAGCGACGTGCCGGTGGCCGTCGCCGGCGGCCTCCAGTTGGCGTCGATCAGCGCCGGGGTGTATCACACCTGCGCCCTGACGACCAATGGAGCGGGCTACTGCTGGGGTAATTCGACCAACGGACAGCTGGGCACGGGACTCACGTCGATTGGCAGCGCGACACCGCTGGCCGTGGTTGGCGGCAACACCTTCACCACGGTGACGACCGGCGAACTCAGCAGCTGTGCCACGACGCCGGCGGCAGCGGTATTCTGCTGGGGTTCGGGGAGCTTCGGAGCGCTGGGCAACGGTTCCACGGCGGGGAGCACCACGCCGCAGCCGGTGGGCGGTACGGCGGCGCTCACCTCGGTGGGAGCGGGCATTTCATTCCATGCCTGCGCGCTGTCGACCGCGGGGAACGCCTATTGCTGGGGCTACAACGACAGCGGGGAACTCGGGAACGGCACGGCCGGGGGCTACAGCGTGACGGCGCAGGAAGTGGTGGTGCCGAATAACTGAGTCGGGCAGTCGGGCAGTCGGGCAGTCTGACAGTCGGAGAGTCGGGCAGTCGGGCAGTCGGGCAGCGAAACAGCGGAACTACGATTCGTCAGTGATTTCCGCGAACAGCGGTTCCAGATCGATCGTCAAAGCCGTCGCGTCGTCCGACACCCCCGTCGGCCGCCACACCAGTTGGTCGCTCAGCACCTCCGGACGCTCGTCCCCCGGGCGCCAGCGGTGCACCTCGCGCGCATCCACGTCCACGATCCAGTACTCGTCCACCGCTTCGCGCTGATACAGGGCCCGCTTGCGCACGCGGTCGAGGCGGGCCGTGCTCGGCGACAGGATTTCAACGGCGAGCATCATGTGGCCCGCCGTATGCCAATCCTTGGGGCGACGGCCGTTGACCGGCGGAATCACGAACAGGTCGGGCTCGACCACGGTGTCGTCGGAGAATTCAACGTCGGCGGGTGAGAGGATGGCGAACCCCACCTTCCGCTCGCGGAGATACGGCGCGAGGATAAGGTGCAACGCGCCCAGTGCCACCTGGTGCACCATGCGCGGCGCCGGAGTCACGAACAGCTCGCCGTCAATGACCTCGTAGCGCTGACCGTCGTCCGGCAGCGCATTGCGCATCTCCACGGTCCAGTGGGTCTTCGTCGCAGGCATACCCATACTATGTTTCCCTCGGCGCCGAGTCGGCAAGTGGGCATGTGACCACGATGCGGCCTCGGCGCCAATCCGCGGCATCATCGGGTCCCGGTATGAATCCTTCCGACTTCAGCAAGCACGCGCGCGCCGTCGTGGACTGGGTGGCGGATTATCGCGCGCGCATCGCCGAGCGGCCGGTCATGGCGCGCACCGCGCCCGGCGAGATCAAGGCCAGGCTGCCGGCGGCCCCGCCCGAACGGGGCGAGCCGTTCGACGCCATGCTCCGCGATTTCGACGCGATCATCGCCCCCGGCATCACGAGCTGGCAGTCGCCGAACTTCTTCGGGTACTTCCCCAGCGCCGGCTCGCTGGCCAGCGTGCTCGGCGACTACCTGAGCAGCGGCCTCGGCGTGGTGGGCCTGTCGTGGCAGGCGTGCCCGGCGCTCACCGAACTCGAGGAAGTGGTGGCCGACTGGATGCGCCAGATGGTGGGGCTGTCTGACGCCTGGAGCGGCGTGATCCAGGATACCGCGTCGACCAGCACGCTCGTTGCCCTCATCTGCGCGCGCGAACGGATCACCGGATACTCGCTGGCCCACGGGGGGCTCCAGGCCGAACGCCAACCGTTGACGGTATACGTGTCTGCTCATGCCCACAGTTCGGTGGACAAGGCCGCGCTGCTCGCCGGCTTCGGACGCGACAACGTGCGGCTCGTGCCGCACGACGACGCCTACGCCATGCGGGCCGACGCGCTGCGCGATCTGATCGCCGCCGACGTAACCGGCGGGCGCACGCCTTGCGCCGTGGTGGCCACCACCGGCACCACCGGAACCACGGCCATCGATCCGGTGAAGGACATCGCCAAGGTCGCGCGCGAACGAGGGCTCTGGCTGCACGTGGATGCCGCCATGGCGGGCTCGGCCATGATCCTGCCCGAACTGCGCTGGATGTGGGACGGGGTGGAAGCGGCCGACTCGCTCGTGCTCAATCCGCACAAGTGGCTGGGCGCCGTGTTCGACTGCTCGTTGTACTACGTGCGGGACGCCGAGCATCTGGTGCGCGTGATGTCCAGCAACCCCAGCTATCTGCAGAGTGCCGCCGACGGGCGCGTGAAGAACTACCGGGACTGGGGCATTCCGCTCGGGCGGCGGTTCCGCGCGCTCAAGCTCTGGTTCCTGATCCGCGAACAGGGAGTGGCGGGGTTGCAGGCGCGCATCCGGCGCGACATGGAGAATGCGAAATGGCTGGAGGGGCAGGTGCGCGCCGAGCTTCACTGGCGCGTCGTCGCGCCCGTCACTCTGCAGACAGTGTGCGTTCGGCACGAGCCACCCGGAGTGACCGGCGATGCGCTCGACCGCCACACCCTCGACTGGGTGGACCGCCTCAATCAGTCGGGGGCCGCGTACCTGACGCCCAGCGTGCTCGACGGGCGGTGGATGGCGCGCGTGTCGATCGGCACCGAGTCCACGGAGCGGGAGCACGTGGCGGCGGCGTGGGAGGAGATCAGAGCGGCGGCGGAACGCCGGTTGCCCGCCGGCGGCTGACCGTTCGCGCCGATTCGTCCTGGCCGATTCCGGCGGCAGGCCGTACTCTAGACTCGTTCCAGTCGCGGCATCCGTCGGACCCCCTGGTGCGCATTCCCCCCCCCGCTTTTGGAGGACCCATGAATCGCCGGAAGATCGTGATTGCCGGGCTCGTGGCCGGTCTGGTCCTGAACGTCCTCGATTTCGTGAGCTACCGCCACATCGTAGGCGGGTCGCTGAAGCAGGCGATGGACGCAGTCAACCCGTCGCTGACGGTGGCGATGTCCACGAACCGCGCGATGGCTACCGGCATCGTGCTCGATTTCCTGTTCGGCATCGTGATCGTGTGGCTGTACGCCGCCATGCGGCCGCGCTACGGCCCCGGCCCGCGCAATGCGCTGATGGCGGGGTTCTTCATTTGGCTGGTATCGGCGTTTGGATACAGCATGTATCACACGATGGGGATGATGAGCATGCACCTATGGCTGCTCATGGCGGCCATCGCGCTCGTCGACTTCTGCATCGCCGCCCTCGTGGGCGGAAAGCTCTACTCCGAGTGACCGCGGGGCCGGCCGGTTGACGCGCCGCCGGCTCCCTCTGGCCCTTTGGCCCTGATGCGCCTAATGTTGATGCGCGTTGGGAGCGAAATCTCCCAGCTCGCAGCACTCCACCAGTAGCCGGAGGGCGTCATGGGTTCCATGAACCGAAATAAAGTGATCGTTGGTGGGTTGGTGGCGGGTATCGTGATAGCCGTGCTCGACTATGTGATCTTCACGTACGTGCTGGGACCCTGGGCCGCCGGTGTGCCCGGGGCGGTGAGCGCCGCGGTTGCCGCGACCATGGATTCCAAGCGGGCGATGGTGGGCGGGGTCGTCCAGGACATTCTGGTCGGCATCTCCGTTGTCTGGTGCTATGCCGCCATCCGGCCGCGCTATGGTGCCGGGGCGAAGACTGGAATGTGCGCGGGGTCCTTCGTCTGGTTCATCTACTGGCTGTCGGCCTCGGCGTTCTACCTCTTCCGGCTGGCATCGGCCGAATTCCTATGCGTCGCGGGAGTGGTCTATCTCGTGGAAGTGCTGATCGGCGCCTACTTCGGGTGCAAGATGTATTCGGAGGATGGCACGCCCGCCTAGGGGCGCGCACCTCTGTACGCCATGCGCGGGCCGGGCAGCGAAGGTCGCCGCCCGGCCCGTCGCGCAACCGTCAGACGGAGGGCCTGGGGGTAGCCGCGGTGCACGTCACCACGGCGGACGCCGCCGCAAGTCCGGGCGCCGACGCGTCGATGCGCAACTCGCCCGGAGCCTTGGACGCCTGCACGATCGCCACGCACCGCCCGTTGAAGGCGCTGCGCACCGGCTCCTTGTCCGATTCGTGGCAACTGGGATCCCCGTTGCCGACGCCGAGCAGATGCCCGGCGCCGGATATCACAAATGTGATCTGATCTCCAGCCGTTGGAACGACGCGTCCCTGCGCATCCACGACGCGCACCTCGACGATCGACAGGTCCTCGCCGTCGGCCGCAATGGACGTGCGATCGGGCGCGAGCTGGAGCGCCGCCGGCGCTCCCGTGGTCTCGCGCGTGTCGCTGGCCACGAGCTTTCCCCGCACGTAGCCGCGGGCTTCCAGCGTGCCGGGGTGGTAGGGCACGCGCCATTCCAGGTGCGTGTTGGGCTGGACATCCTGCCGGTTGAGGCTCCTTCCGTTGAGGAACAGCTCGACCTGCTCGGCGTTGCTGTGCACCCAGACTTCGATTTCCTGGCCCTCCTTGCCGGCCCAGTTCCAATGGGGCGACAGGTGGACCACCGGATTGTCGCCCCACCACGCCTGGTAGTAGTAGAAGTTGTCCTTGGCGAACCCGCAGGTGTCCATGATGCCGAAGTGCGAGTTGATGCACGGCCATTCGTAGGGCGTGGGCTCACCCCGGTAGTCGAAGCCCGTCCAGACGAACCCGCCGGCGAGAAAGGGCCGCGCGGCGTACGTAGTCCACCACTCTTCGGCGGTCGCGCCCCAGCCCGGTTTCTGCCGGTCGTACGCTTCGAGGTAGCCGCGTTCCTTGTCGTTGGCGTAGATGCCGCGCGTGGACACCGTGCTCGCCACCTCGGTGCCCATGGACCACTGCTTCGGGAACTTGGCGTGGAACGCGTCGATGCCCTTGCCGTCGCCGTAGTTGAACCCCTGCACGTCCACGACCGCGGAGAGTCCCTTGCCCCATGAGCCGTTCATGGCTTCGGTGACCGGCCGCGTGGGGTCGAGGCGGCGGGCCATGCGCTTCATGGTGGCCGCCATGCGGGCGCCTTCGTCGGTGCCCTGGGTCGGTTCCTCGTTGCCGATGGACCAGCAGAAGATGCTCGGGTGATTGCGATCGCGCCGGAGCATGCGCTCGAACTGGCTCAGGGCTTCGGGACTCGAGGCGAGCAGGCGCGTCTCGTCGAGCACGAGCATACCGAGCTGGTCGCAGGCGTCGAGCAGCTCGGGGGTGGGTGGGTTGTGTGACGTGCGGTAGGCGTTGCACCCCATGTCCTTGAGCCGCGCGATGCGGTAGAACTGCAGTCGATCGGGCAGCGCGGACCCCACGCCGGCGTGATCCTGGTGGTTGCACGTGCCCTGGATCTCGACATGCCGGTCGTTGAGAAAGAACCCGTGGTCGGCGTCGAAGCGCATGGTGCGCACGCCGAACGGCGTCTCGTATTCGTCCACCGGCTTGCCGCCGGATTCGATGGTCGTGCGAATACGGTACAGATACGGCGATTCGAGCGACCAGCGGTGGGCGTCGGCGAGCGCGGCCTGCTGATCCACGGTCACGCGTCCCCAGGCGGGAACGTGCGCTGCCGAGCGGGCCGTGGCGCGCACCGTGCCGCCGGCGTCCACGACGCGCGACACGACGGTGCACTCGGCGTCGTGGTCGTCGTCGTTGACGAGGTCGGTGTGCAGATGGAGGCGGGCGCGGCGGCCCTCCACGTCGGCGGTGACGTGGGTGCCCCACTGCGGCACGTGCAGCGGAGCGGTTTTGACCAGCCACACGTGGCGATAGATGCCGGCGCCTTCGTAGAACCAGCCTTCTTCCTGGGTGGCGTCCACGCGCAGGGCGAGGACGTTGTCGCCGCCGTAGTGCACGAGGTCGGTGACGTCCACGCGGAAGGGCGCGTAGCCGCTCACAGCGGTGGTGAGGTAGGCGTCGTTGATTGTGACGATGGCGTTGCGGTAGACGCCGTCGAACTCGAGCGACAACCGGCGGCCGGCGTCGGTGGCGGGCACGGCGAACACCTTCCGGTACCAGCCGATGCTGGTGGCGGGGTAGTCGCGGCCGATCGGTTTGAAGCCGTGCGAGGTGAGATCGCGATCGTCCACGAACGGCAGTTCCACGGCCCAGTCGTGCGGCAGATCGACGGTGCGCCAGCCGCTGGCGTCGAAGTCGGGGCGTCCGGGGGCGAAGAACCAGCCCGTCTTGGCGAACGCGCCGTCGTTGCCGCGGCCAAAGCCGAAGTCACGGGCCGGGTCCGCGGCGTGGCCCAACTGGAAGCGCCAGTCGAAGTCCAGGAGCAGGCGGTCGCGCGTGGCAGAAGAGTACGACCGCAGGACGGGAGGACGGGAGGATGGCAGGACGGACGACGGCGCAACGCTGTCCACCGTCATCGCGTCCAACCGTCCTACCGTCTTGCCGAGCAGCGCTCCGCCGGCCGCGATCATCCCACTCTTCAAAACATCTCGGCGGGAGAACTTTCGCATGGTTGTCGTCTCCGCGGCAAATCGCCGGCTGATGCGTTAACTAAAAAGTATGCAACGCCACTGCGCTCTTGGTATAGCGAAAAGTGGCGTCCCCGACAACTTGACCCGTCCGGAGAGACCGTACCGGCACGATCGGCACGCGATCGGCGGCAGCGTGCGCCCCACCCCCGGGCGGCGTCGGCGGAACCGCGCCCCGGATTGCGCGGCCTGCGTGCGCCGGGCTACACTCACGAAGCAGTGGCTGACGGCCGTTCACGACCTGCGCGCCGCCCGCCTTCCCTTCCTCGCCGTCCTCCGACCATGCCGACACGCCGCTCAGATTCCTCCTCTGCCGCCGAATTGTCGCGGCGCGACTTCCTCGCCCGGAGCGCGGTGCTGGGCCTCGGGGCCGCGCTCGCCTCGCCGCGCCTGACGTCGCTGCTCCGATGGGAACGTGCCGCCGCGCTGGATGCGCTCGAACTGCCCGCCTGGACCGCCATCCGCGCAGGGGAACTGACGCTCGGCAACGCCGTGATCGCCGGCGTGTGGCAAGTGGCCGACGGGAAGCTGCAGGCCGTGCGGGTGGAGGACCGGGTGAACGGCGGTTCGCTGTCGCTGCCGGCAAGCGCGTTCTCGCTGGCCCTCGCCGACGGCACCGTGTTGCCGGCGGACGCGTTCCGCGTGGTCGGAGCGCCGGCCATGGAGACGTTGCGCGGCGACGCGGGCGCGTCGCGGCTGGCCGAGCGCGTGGGGGGACGGGCGCTCACAGTAGTGCTCCGCACTTCGAGCGGCTCGCTCGAAGCGACGTGGCGGGCCGTGCTGCGCGACGGATCGCGGTATCTGCGGCAGGAAGTGACGTTGCGGGCGATCGGTGGCGAAGTGCCGGTGCGTGCGGTCACGCTGGTCGATCTGCACGCCCCCCACGCCGCGGTGAGCGGCACCGTGAAAGGAAGCCCGGTGGTGTTCGACAACTGGTATTGCGGGTTCGAGCACCCGCTGTCGGCGAGCGCCGTGGACGGCGATCGCGTGACCTGCGTGCTGCCGCGCGAGTTGCCGTTGCGGCCGGATGCACCGTTCACGGCGTCGTCGGTAATCGGCGTGACGCGCATGGGACAACTCCGCCGCGACTTCCTGGCCTACGTAGAAAGGGAGCGGGCGCATCCGTATCGCACATTCCTGCACTACAACTCCTGGTACGACATCGGGTACTTCTCCAAGTACACCGAGGCCGACGCCCTCGGCGTGATCCATGCTTTCGGCGACGAGTTGAACCGCAAGCGCCGCGTCGTGTTGTCGTCGTTCCTGTTCGACGACGGCTGGGACGATCCCGAGACGCTCTGGGGGTTCGGCACCGGATTCCCGCACGGGTTCACGAACGTGCGGGCGGCGGCGGAACAGTACGGCGCCGAGCCGGGCGTCTGGCTTTCCCCATGGGGCGGCTACGGCCAGCCCCAGAAGGACCGCCTCAAGTATGGACAGGCCCAGGGATTCGAAACCAACGAGGGCGGGTTCGCCCTGTCCGGCCCCAGGTACTACAAGCGGTTCCACGACACGTGCGTCAACTTCATCCGCCAGTTCGGGGTGAACCAGTTCAAGATCGACGGAACCGGCAATGCCTCGACGGTCATTCCGGGGAGCCAGTTCGACAGCGACTTCGATGCGGCGATCGCGCTCATCGGCGACCTGCGCCAGATCAAGCCCGACCTGTTCGTGAATCTCACCACGGGCACGTATCCGTCGCCGTTCTGGTTGCGGTACGCGGATTCCATCTGGCGGGGCGGGGAAGATCACTCGTTCGCCGGCGTCGGCACCTACCGCCAACAGTGGATGACCTACCGCGATGCCGACACGCACGAGCACGTAGTGGGCCTCGGCCCGCTGTATCCGCTCAACTCGCTGATGTTGCACGGCATGATCTACGCGCGGCACGCCAACCATCTGAACGACGATCCGGGGCACGACTTCAACAGCGAGATCCGCGTGTACTTCGGCAACGGCACGCAGTTGCAGGAGATGTACGTGACGCCGTCCAATCTCACCGACGACAACTGGGACACGCTGGCCGAGAGCGCCAACTGGTCGCGGCGCAACGCCGACGTGCTGCGCGATACGCATTGGGTGGGCGGCGACCCGGCGGCGCTGGAGCCGTACGGCTGGGCCGCCTGGTCGCCCGCCAAGGCCACGCTCACCCTGCGCAATCCGAGTGACCGCGTGCAAACGATCGGCATCGATGTCGCGGCCGCCTTCGAACTGCCCGACGGCGCGCCGCGGCGGTTCACGGTGCGCTGTCCATGGGCGGCCGACCGCGGCACGGCGCCGGTGACGATGTCGGCCGGAGAGGAGCACGGATTCCGGTTGGCGCCGTTCGAGGTGCTGAATCTCGAGGCGACGCCGGCCGGCGCCGGGGAATGAGGCCCAACGGCTCGAGCCGCCGGACCTCATTCCTCCGGTCTCTGCATCCTAGATACCCACGCTCAGCCGGAGTTGGAGCGACCGTGGCCGCCCGTAGGACGCGCCGCTGAAGAACGCTCCCTTCAGGATGTACTGCGCATCGAACAGGTTGTCGACGTACAACTCGGGCCGGAGGATGGTCGAGCCGGTGACGAACGTGTAGCCGAGGCTGACACTGGTGATCGCGCTCGGGGCGACCTTGATGCCCGGGTTGAAGTCGAACAGGCCCGTCCCGTAGTGACAGCCGCAGTCCGACGGATCGACGCCGTTGGTGAGCCCCGAACCGTAGGTCTCCGTGGCGCTGATGAACATGCGGTTTGCCGAGTAGGTGGCGCTCGCCACGATCGAGAGACGCTGGTCGTGGTCGAGGTCGAAATACCCGGTGGGGTTGGCGGTCGGGAAGAAGCCGCCGGTGATCGGACCGATGCCGTACGCGTGGTTGAGGGCCAGGTTGACGTATCCCGACAGCGGGCCGTCGGGGCGCACGTTGATCACCCCTTCGAGGCCGGTAATCCAGACCTGCGAGATGTTGACGTCGGTCGTGATCGACGACCCCGGCACCGTGTTGTCGTCCACCCCCGGGCTGCTGTGCTTGTGGTACCACGAGAACTTCGTTACGAGCCCAGCCACGGGGAATCGGTGGATGATTCCGGCCTCGTAGAAATCATCCCGTTCGGGCAGGGTGGGAGACGTCGTCACGCCCGCCTGCGCCACGCTGGTGATGGAGCGCAGGTCCTCGATGTTGGTCGGCATGAACTGCCGGCCGTAGTAGAGATAGACGGTCGTCGCCGCGTCCGGATAGAAGTTGAAGCGCACGCGAGGGCTCCACTGCGTGGCCGTACCGGCGAACGGCGCGGTGTGGGAGTCGTATCGAAGGCCGGTGCGGATTTCGAATTGCTCAATCGGCGAATACGCCACCTGGGTGTATGCACCGATATCATTGCCGGCGAGCCCGGAGTTGGACGCCGGTCCCGGATTGCCCGCCGCGTCGACCGACTGGAAGTCCTCGTGTCCGGTCGTGTGCTGGGCCAGCACGCCGCTCTTCCAGGTCAACTCCCGCTGCGGGTTGACGGTGAGGTCCATCTTGACCCCCGACGTCGTGAACCGGCGGTCCTCGCTCAGGTTGTAGGGCGTGGTCGTGTCGGGGTAAAAGATGAACGACGGCTGGTCGGTGGCGCCGGGCACGTAGTGCAGACTGCCCGATCGGTAGAAAAGGCCGGCGAACAGTTCGGCCGGCGCCGCGGCCCCGGCCGACGAGTCGGGCGCCGCGAACAGATGGTGCCAACTCATGTTGGCGAACCCGTTGACGTCGGTCTGATGGTCGTTCAGGGATGTGCCGCCCGCCGTGTCATACGGAACGGCGAACTGCGTGCGGGACCAATTGAGATCGAGGTCCATCACGTCGGTGGAACTGGCGCGGTATTCGACCTTGCCGAACCCGAAGCCGTCGACGCCGCCGTTGTGAAAATTATATGGGGCGTCCGTCGCCGGGTTCCCCATGACCGGGTCCTGCCGCATATCGGTGGTCTGGTACGCCCCCGAGAGGAACGCCCCCCACTTGCCGCTGTTCGTACTCAGGTTCAGGCTGCCGCCCTGGCTGGCGAACGAGCCCGAGTAGGCCGACATGTCGGAGTGAAAGCCGCCCGCCGGGATCCTGGTCTGCACGTTGATGATGGCGGCGTTGCGGCCGCCGTACTCGGCGTCCCATCCCCCCGTCTGGAAGTCGATGTTGTTCACCACCTGGGGGTCGAACAGCTCGTTGAGACTCCCCGAGATGCCGGGCGGCACGGGCACGCCGTCCACGTAGTACGTGTATTCCGCGTGTTGGCCGCGGATATGGACCTCGCCCGTCGGCGCGCGCGCCGCGCCGACGATGGACTGCTGGAGGATCTCGGAAGTCGTATTGGTGGGAGCGCCGTGGTAGTTATCCTGCTGGAACGTCTGGTCGCCCGTCCGCGTGTTGACCGCCACCGGCACGGAACTCTGCACCTGGACGGCCTGCAGACTGATCGCCACCGCCACCATCTGAAACGTCAGCCGCACCGGCGTGCCGTCGCCGGTGACGGCGATGGCCTGGGTGGCGGGGCGAAAGCCGATGAAGCGCACCATCACCGCGTAGGTGCCCGGGCTGAGATTGTGGACCGTGAACCGGCCGAATTCGTCGCTGGAAGTGCTGGCCACGACCGCGGTACCCTGCATGACTGACACCTCGACGCTGGCGAGGCCCTGGCCCGAGGCGCTGTCAGTGACCGTCCCGACGACGTCCGACGGTGCGAGCGTGCGCGTCGAGGCGGCAAGCGCGGCAGGCGCGGCATGAGCGGGAGTGGCGAACGCCGACAGCGCGATTACCAGACCGGCCGCCGCGGCCCGGCCGGGACGCGCGCGTAGGAAGAACCTGGACATGAGAAGCCCTGGAAAGTGTGTGAGTTGATGGAACGCGAACGAACGCGCGCCGAAGCATTGGCTTCGGCGTCAACTCACGCGGGCGGGCCTCTCGAATGCGGGGTGCCGTTGGCGCCGCGCGGTGCCGTCGCGGCGCCTGCATTGCACGGGATGGGCAGGAGGGCGGCCGTCTGGGGCACCGCGGTTTCGTGCGGCAGCGGCGCCGACCAGTGGCTGAGCGTCTGGCACAACACGCAGTCGGCGGGGTGCCCCGGGCGGCACCCCTTGTGGCCGTGGTCCTCGATGTGCACCACCGACGCATCGCCGCCGGTGCGCTGCAGGATCGCATCGGCGAACGCCACGGCCGGCGGCAGCGCCAACTGGAACGCCGCCGCGAACAGAGCGAAGAATCGGAAGGGCCGCCGGGTGCGCAGCATCGTCGCAGAATAATCTGCGGACCGCGGTGCGTAAAGGCACGGGGTCGCGAAGCTGCGGCGCCCGTCCCCGCAGCCCGATCCCGAAGCCGGGTGGCGGCGTGGTATCGAGCCCCGGTTCTCCGTACCTTATCTGCGCGCCTCTACCGGCCGCCCACCATGTCCAACGCTCCATCCATCGCCATCCGCCCCCTCGCGACGCTCGACGAATTCCGCGCCGCGGTCGACCTCCAGTACGACACCTGGGGGCCCGGCCTCACGGACGTCACGTCCGCCACCGTGCTCAAGATTGCGCAGCGCGTTGGCGGTGTCTCGGCGGGCGCCTTCGGCGCCGACGGCCGCCTGCTCGGATTCGTGTTCGGGCTCACCGGCGTGGAGCGCGGCCGCGTGGTGCACTGGTCGCACATGCTCGCCGTGCGCGCCGAGTCGCAGAACCTCGGCATCGGCCGCCGGCTCAAGGAATTCCAACTGGGCGCCGTGGCACGCCTCGGGGGGCACCTCATTTACTGGACGTATGACCCCCTGGTGGCCCGTAACGCGCACCTCAACTTCAACGTGCTCGGCACCCGCGCGGTGGAATACGTGCGCGACATGTATGGTGATATGGGGAGCACGCTCACGCGCGGCATCGGCAGCGACCGGTTCGTGGTCGCCTGGCCGGTGGATCCGGCGGAGCTGGCTGCACGCCGGGCCGAGGTCGCAGCGGCCCATGCCGACGCCGCGTTCGGCAATGCACCCGTCCTGAACCCCGCGTTGGGGGGTGACATCCTGAGGGCCGCTGCAGCGGCCGGCGCACCGAGGCTGCGCGTGCGCATTCCCGGCGACATCGGCGCGGTGCAGGCCCACGACCTGGCGGCCGCCGCGCAGTGGCGCGCCGACACGCGCGCTGCGTTCGAACTCCTGCTCGGTGCCGGATACCGGCTCGCCGGCTTCGCGGCTGACGGCGGGTCCGCCGACGGCCACTACCTGTTCACCATCTGACGCCAACTCCGTGTTCACCATCTCTTCCATCGTCGTTCGCGAAATCCGGCTCGCGCTCAAGGAACCGTTTCGCATCTCGTCGGGAACGATCGCCGAGCGGCGCGTGTGCCTGCTCGAACTCCGCGCCGCCGACGGCACCACCGGGTGGAGCGAGTGCGTGGCCGGCGAACAGCCGAACTACAGTCCGGAGACGATCGACACGGCCTGGCACGCGATGCGCGAGTGGCTCGCCGGGCGCGTGCTGGGAGTTGAATTCGACGAGCCGTCCGCGGTGTTCGCGGCGCTCGACCGCAACATCCGCGGCCACCACATGGCCAAGGCTGCGATCGAAATGGGATGCTGGGACGTGGCGGCGCGACAGCGCAACCTGCCGCTGTCCAGGCTGCTCGGGGGCATCCGCGACCGCGTGCCCACCGGCATATCCATCGGCATCCAGCGCGACCCCGACGCGCTCGTGGCGCGGGCCCGGCAGGCGATGGCGCAGGGCTATCGGAAGATTAAAATGAAGATCGAGCCGGGCTCCGACGTGGCGTTCGTGGCTGCGGTGCGCGAAGCGCTGGGGCCCGACCTGCACCTGATGGCCGACGCGAACTCCGCCTATACGCTCGGCGACGCCGACCATCTCAAGCAGCTCGATCGATTCGGGCTGATTATGATCGAGCAGCCGCTCGACCGCGAAGACCTCGTGCGCCATGCCAAGCTTCAGAAAATGCTCACGACGCCCATCTGCCTCGACGAATCGATTACGAGCGTGGACCGCGCGGCGGACATGATCGAGCTGGGCGCCGGCCGCATCATCAACATCAAGCCCGGTCGGGTGGGTGGGTTCAGCGCGTCAAAGGCCATCCATGATCTCTGTCAACGGCACGGCGTTCCCGTCTGGTGCGGCGGCATGTTCGAGAGCGGTGTGGGGCGCGCCCACAACGTGGCCCTCGCGTCGCTGCCGAACTTCTCGCTGCCCGGCGACATGTCGCCGAGCGGGCGATACTGGGAGCGCGACATCGTGACGCCCGAGTGGACGATGGACGGCGACGGCATGGTGCATGTGCCGCTGCATGCCCCCGGCATCGGCGTGACGGTGGACATGGATCGCGTGGACGACCTGACGGTGCGCCTCGAGGAGTTCGCGGCATGACCCATGCGCTCGCCCTTCCCGACGGCGTGGCCTCACGCTTCACTCCGGCCGACGTGGACGCGCTCGTCGCGCTGCGTCGCGATCTCCATTCCCATCCCGAGTTGTCGCTGCACGAGCACGAGACCTCGCGCCGGCTCGCCGAGGCGCTGGCCTCGATCCCGGATGTGGAGGTGCGGCAGGTGGCGGGCACCGGACTCGTAGCCCGCATACCTGGCCGCGACCGGCGCGCGCCCCTCGTGGCCGTACGGGGCGACATCGACGCGCTGCCGATTCACGAACGGACCGGGCTGCCGTTTTCGTCGATGCACGACGGGGTGATGCACGCCTGCGGCCACGACGTGCACGCCACGTGGGCGGTGGGCGCGGCGCGCCTTCTGGCCCGCGACCCCGGCCCCGGCGACGTGCTCATCGTGCTGCAGCCGGCCGAGGAGGTGGGCAAGGGGGCGCTGGCGATGCTGGACAGCGGGGCGCTGGACGACGTGGCCTGCATCTTCGGCGGGCACGTAGACCGCCGCTTCGCGGTGGGCCAGGCCGTGGCCGACGCCGGCCCGCTCGCGGCGTCCGCCGACACCTTCACCATCGAGCTGATGGGGCAGGGGGCGCATGCGGCCCGCCCGCACGAATCCGCCGACCCCATCGTGGGCGCGGCGGCGGTGATCTCGGCGTTCCAGACCATCGTGTCTCGGCGGCTGAACCCGGCCACTCCGGGGGTCGTGACGGTGGGCTCCATTCACGCCGGCACGGCGCCCAACGTCATTCCCGACCGGGCGCTGCTCACGGGGACGGTGCGCGCCGTGGAGCCGCAGTCGCGCCGGATGATGCTCGACGAGGTGCGGCGGCTCGCCGAGTCGGTGGCGGCCAGCCACCGGCTGAGCGCCCGCGTCGAGCTGGAGATGGGACCACCGCCCCTGGTCAATCCCGCTCGCGCCGCGGCATGGGCGCGGAGTGCCGCCGCCCGGTTGATCGGAGAGGACGCCGTCGTTCCATTGGGATTCATGAACCTCGGCGGCGAGGACTTCTCGTACTACCTCGAGCGCATGGACGGCTGCTTTTTGCGCATCGGGGCTCGCGAGCCCGGCGGCGAGGCCACGGCCGCCCATTCCCCGCAGTTTGCGCCGGCAGAAGAGGCAATCTTCTGCGGCGCCGCCATTCTGGCAGAATGCGCGCGCGAGGCGGGCACACATGTGGCCGCCGACATGGAACGTACGGTCTCATGAGGGTAAATTTCGGGCGCCGGAATCATCCGGCCCGAACTGCGTCCGATTGCACGATTCCGCCGTGATACACTCGCTGCGTCCACCCCTCGCGACGAGGCTGCTGCTAACCCTGGCCGTCGCCGCCCTCGGCGCGTGCGGAGGTGCCACGGGGCCCGGAGACGCGACTGGCCCCGCGGCCGCTGTTCGTGTGGTGTCGGGAAACGCGCAGACCGGCCAGGTTGCGTCGCTGCTGCCTAACCCGTTCGTCGTCCTCGTGAGCGACGCCAGCGCGCGGCCGGTGCCCGGAGTCTCGGTGACCTGGAACGTCGTGTCGGGCAATGGCGCGATCACCCCCGCGTCGAGCACGACGGGCGCCGACGGGACGGCGAAAGCCGTCTTTTCGATTGGCACCGTAGCCGGCGTGAATCAGGTGAGCGCGTCCGTCTCGGGGGTGAGCTCGGGGCCCGTGTTCGTGGCCACGGGCACCCCAGGGCCGCTCGCCAAGGTGGTGGCGACGTCGCACGCCTTGGCGCTCTGCAGCGCCGGACAGGTAGGCCATCTCGGCGCCTCGACCACGGATCTCTATGGCAACGCCGTGGCGGGTATCGTGTCGTGGGTGTCCAGGAACCCCGCCGTCGTCACCGTCGACTCTTTGGGAAACGTCCAACTGTTGAGTACGACGGCTGGGGCCTACGTGGTGGCAACCTCCGGCACCGCATCGCCCGACAGCGCGTACATCTCTGCAGCCCAGCCGGTGGCCCTTGCCGTCGGGGAAGTGAACGAGAACCTGCCCTCGACCACGTTCTGCGTGCAGTCCACGCAGGCCGGTTCGGAGTTTGCGCTCGTGGCGTTCAACAACTTGCCGACCGCGGGCACCTCGACGGCCATCCAGGTTCAGGGCAACGGCGTGGCCGCGCTGGGATCGGGCGCGAATCTCGTGCCAGCTGGTGCGGCGGCAGCACTGGCCATGCAGGCGGCGCCGGACGTAAGGATCAACACCGCGTTCGAGTACGCCCTTCGCGAGCGGGAGCGGCGCGAGACACCGCAATACGTGGCCGATGCACGCGCCCGGGTCCGTCAAATGCAGCAGCAACGCTCGGTGGCGCTCTCCGCCCCGGTGGCCGGGCAGGCAACCACGATCCAGGCGCAGACCATTTCGGATGCGGTGCAGGTGGGCAGCCTGGTACAGCTCAACAGCAACGCCAACAGCTATTGCGACAGTCCCACGATGGTCACGGGGCGCGTGGCGGCGATCAGCAACTCGGCGACGGTCGTGGCCGACACGGCCAATCCGGCGGGCGGGTTCACCGACGCGGAGTACCTGGCGTTCGCGGTGGCGATGGACACGCTGGTGAACCCCGTGGACACCACGGCGTTCGGCGCACCCTACCCGCTGGGCGGCAACAAACGGACGGTCATCTTCTTCACGCGGGCCGTGAATCAGTTGACCACCGATCCGAGCCAGGGCATCGTGCTCGGCTTCTACTACGAGCGCGACCTGCTTCCCGTGGCGACCTGCCCGGGCAGCAACTTCGCGAACATGTTCTATCTCCTCGTGCCAGACCCCGCCGGCACGATCAACGGCGGCAACGGCATCACGTCTACCAAGGCGAAGGTTGCCCAGTACGTGGTGAGCACCATCGGGCACGAGTATCAGCACCTGATCAACGCCTCGCGCCGCATGTACGTGCTCAACGTCCCGGCGGCCGACGTGAACGAGGAGACCTGGCTCAACGAGGGGCTGAGCCACACGGCCGAGGATCTGATCTTCTACCGGTCGGCGGGGCTGGCGCCGCGGCAGAACATCGGGGTGGCGGCCCTGGCGTTCCCGCAGGCCGCGGCCGCATTCTCCCAGTTCGAGAACGGCGACTTCCTGCGCTACCAGACCTATCTGAGCGATCCGGAAACGCACGCGCCCGTGGGGGTGAGCGGCGACGACAACCTGTACCTGCGCGGGGCCATCCAGTCGTTCCTGCGGTATCTGTGCGACCGGCTCCAGACCACTGACGGGAACTTCTGGTACCGGCTGGTGAACGACACCACGATCGGGCTCGCCAACCTGCAGAACGTCATCGGGGCCGATCCATCGCCCTACTTCCGCGAATGGGCCACCTCGGTATTCACCGACGACTACGTGCCCGGCGTCTCGGCAGTGTTCACCCAACCGAGCTGGAACTGGCGGGCGGTCATGCCCGTGGAGAGCACGAGCGGGTTCGACCTGCTCACGCATCCGCTGTCGAGCGCGGTCCCGGTGCCGGTGAACATCACGGCGCGGGGAGTGTCTTACTTCCAGTTCGCCGTGCCATTGGGGCAATCGAGCCTGATCTCCGTCACCGGTGCCGGCGGGACCGCGCCACCGAGTACCATTCAGCTCACCCTGGTCCGGACCAAGTAGCGCCGATGCCGCCCACCGGCGATCTTGTTCCGATGCATGCTTCTTCTCCGAGCCGACACTTGCTTTCCATGAGACGTATCGCGTTTTCGATGTTGGCGCTGGCCGCCGTGGCGTGCACCGGCCAAATTGCCGGGCTCGGGCCGCCGAGCGACCCCGCCGAGGAGACGTTTGCGCCGTCGCTGGGCGTGGATCTCGGCGCCATGACCAAGACGCCCGACGGCCTCTACTATCGCGACGTCAGCTTCGGCACCGGGGCCCTGGTTGTGAAGGACACGCTCGTCACGGTCACGTACACGGCGTATCTGACCGACGGCACGATTTTCGACTCCGGCACCTCGTCGGAGTTCGAGATGACCTCGCTGATTCCCGGCGTCCGCGAAGGAATTGTCGGCATGCGGGTTGGCGGTCGGCGGCAACTCGTGGTGCCGTCGGCCCTCGGCTACGGCTCAGCCGGGAGTCTGCCGAACGTCCCCCGCCAGGCGACGCTGGTGTATCTGATCACTCTGCTGGCGATCAACTGACGACGGTCGGGCAGCCGGACAGTACGGCTGTCGGACAGTCGGGCAGTCGGGCAGTCGGGCAGTCTCGGGGCGACCGTCCGCTCAGCCTTGACCAGCGTCCTCACGCCGTTGCAACTTCGCGGCGTTCCCGGCACCTGAGATCTCGAACCCCCACGTGCTCTCCAGGAGGGCGCATGTTCCGTCCATCAATGTTTGCGGCTGCGGCCCTGTTCGTGCTTCCCACGCTGGCGGCGGCGCAGCGAGGTGGTGGATTCGGCGGTGGCGGGGCCACCCCGGAAAACTCCGCCGCATTCCAGGCGTCGGCGCCGACCTTCCCGACCGCCGACCCGATCATTCAGCGGATCTGGGCGCTCGGCATGGACAGTTCGCATACCGAGCGATTCTCGCAGGTCCTGTTCGATTCACTGGGCCCCCGCTTGATGGGCGGGCCCGATCTCAAGCGCGCGCAGGACTGGCTCGTGGCTACGTACCAGTCGCTCGGGATCAGCGCCAAGGAAGAGCAGTACGGGACCTGGCGCGGCTGGATTCGCGGGCCGTCCCACATCGACCTCATCGCTCCGCGCGTGCGCACGCTCGAGGGCACGATGGTTGGCTACAGCCCCGGCACCGGCGGCAAGGACGCGGTATACGAGCCGATCGTCCTGCCGCACTTCGCCGACAGCACGGAGTTCGTGAAGTGGCTGCCGCAGGCCAAGGGCAAACTGGTGCTCGTCAACGCGCCCCCCGCCACGTGCCGGCCGGCCGACGACTGGGCGGCGAACGCGGCCCCCGAGGTCGCGGCGCACATGGACACGGTGCGCCAGCAGCTGGCGCGCGAGTGGGGCGGCCGCAACGTCCGGGGCACGGGGTACAGCCTGGCGCTGGGCGGGGGCGAACTGGGCGTGCGCCTGGAAGCGGGCGGCGCCGGCGGCATCATCACGTCGCGCCCCAAGAACGGATGGGGCACGCGCGAGATATTCGAGACTTATAATACCAGGACGCCGGCCGTCACGCTGTCGTGCGAGGACTACGCGCTCGTGTTCCGGCTCACGGAGAACAACCAGCACCCCAAGCTGCGCCTGAACCTCGACGGCAAGCTGTTGGGCGAACAACCGGTATTCAACGTCGTGGCGACCATCCCCGGCACGGACCACGCCGACGAGTACGTGGTGCTGTCCTCGCACTTCGATTCGTGGGACGGGTCGTCGGGCGCCACGGACAACGGCACGGGCACCGTCACGATGCTCGAAGCCATGCGCATCCTGAAGCAGGTGCTGCCGCATCCCAGCCGCACGATCATCGCGGGCCACTGGAGCGGGGAGGAAGAGGGGGAGGTCGGGTCGAAGGCGTTCACGGAAGATCACCCCGACGTCATGAAGGGGCTGCAGATGCTGTTCAACCAGGACAACGGCACCGGGCGCATCGTGCGGCTCAACGCCGGCGGCCTGCCCGACGCGGCGGCGCACCTCATGCGCTGGATGAACACCGTGCCCGTTGAATTCAAGCTCCAGACGGGCTACGACGGCAGCCCTGGCCGCCCCGCGGGCGGCGGCAGCGACGATTTCTCGTTCAGCTGTTCGGGCGCTCCGATCACGGGCCTCGGCGCGCTCTCGTGGGACTACAGCAACTACACGTGGCACACCGACCGCGACACGTACGACAAGATCGTGTTTCCCGATCTCCACGCCAACGCCACGCTCACGGCCATGTTGGTGTATCTCGCCGCGCAGGACGCCACGCAGATCACGCGCGAACGCATCGACCTCGTGGCCCAGGCGCGCGACGACTCGCTGATGGCGGCAGCGCGGGGCAGGGGCGCGGGAGGCGGGCGCGGGTTCGGGCGTGGCGGCGGCCGGGGGCGCGGTGGGCCGCCGGCATGGCCGTCGTGCGAGAAAGCGCCGAGATCCACGAACCCGCGGCTGAAGTAGTCAGGGGTGAGTTCAGACGCCCAATGGGGTGTCTGACTGTCTGACTGTCCGACTGCCCGACTCTTAGATTCTCTCCCGTGCCAGCTCCACTCTGGACCCCCAGTCCGACTGCGGTCGCGCATTCCAACATGTCGCGGTTCATTGCCTTCGTCCGCGACGAGGGTGCGCCGGTGCACGACTATCCATCGCTATACGCCTGGTCGGTGGATCGGCGCGAGGAATTCTGGGCGGCCGTCTGGCGCTTCTGCGGCGTGATCGCTGAGGACATCCCCGGCCACGGGCACTGGTACACGGTGCTGGTGGGGCGCGAGCGCGTGGCGCCGCCCACCCCGGAGCTCGGGCCCACCTGGTTCCTTGGCGCACGACTCAACTTCGCCGAGAACCTACTGCGGCACGACGACGACCATCCGGCCCTGGTCGCCTGGGGAGAGTCGGGCCGCACCGGCGGGCTGACGTACCGCGAGTTGCGCGAGGCCGTGGCCCGCGCCGCGGCCGCGCTTCGTGCCGACGGCATCGGTGCGGGCGACCGGGTGGCGGCGTTCATGCCCAACGTTCCGGAAACCGTGATCCTCATGCTCGCGGCGGCCAGCATCGGCGCCGTGTGGTCGAGTTGCTCGCCCGACTTCGGCGTGAACGGCGTGCTCGATCGGTTCGGGCAGATCCGGCCTCGCGTGCTGCTGGCGACCGCAGGATACCGTTACGGCGGCAGGCGCATCGACTGCGTGCAGCGCGTGCGCGAGATCGTGGCGCACATCCCGGACATCGAGCGAGTGGCGGTGGTGCCGAGCGCAGACCGCCCCGCGGACGTCGCAGGGCTGCCCGGCGGCGTCGTCTGGAGCGACTACGTACGCGCCGCCGAGCCCGCCCCGCCCCTCGAGTTCACGCGTCTGGCATTCGACCATCCGCTCTACATCATGTATTCCTCGGGCACCACGGGGCTGCCCAAGTGCATGGTGCACGGCGCCGGGGGCACGCTGCTCCAGCACCTCAAGGAGCATGCGCTGCACGTGGATATCGGGCGCGACGATCGCGTGTTCTATTTCACGACGTGCGGCTGGATGATGTGGAACTGGCTGGTGAGCGCACTGGCCCTTGGCGCCACAGTCGTGCTGTACGACGGCGCAGCCATCCTCAAGCGCGGCCCCGTGATGTGGGACATGGCCGAGCAGGAGCGCATTTCCGTGTTCGGCACGAGCGCCAAGTTCCTCGCGCTCACCGAGAAGAACGGGCGCCGTCCCCGCGACTCGCACGACCTGTCGGCGCTGCGCTGCATCCTTTCCACCGGCAGCCCGTTGGCCGCGCACAGCTTCGACTACGTGTACCAGCAGGTGAAGGCCGACGTCCAGTTGAGCAGCATCAGCGGTGGCACCGATCTCATCTCGTGCTTCGCGTTGGGGAACCCGATCCTCCCGGTTTGGGAGGGCGAATTGCAGTGCCGCGGGCTCGGCATGGCGGTGGACGTGTTCGGAGAAGACGGACACCCGGCGCCGGAGGGGCAGGCCGGCGAACTCGTCTGCACCGCGCCCTTCCCGAGCATGCCGGTGAAGTTCTGGAACGACCCCGACGGCCGCAAATACCACGAGGCATACTTCGACGTCTTCCCCAATGTGTGGCGGCACGGCGATTGGGCGGAGCGCACCGAACACGACGGTCTGGTCATTCACGGCCGTAGCGACGCCACGCTCAACCCGCAGGGCGTGCGCATCGGCACCGCCGAGATCTACCGGCAGGTGGAGCAGATGGAGGAAGTCGTGGAGAGCGTCGTGGTGGGCCAGGATGTGACGACCTCGTTCGGCAGCGACGTGCGCGTGGTGCTGTTCGTGCGGCTGCGCGACGGGATCGAGCTCGACGAAGCCCTGCGCGAACGCATCCGCCAGCGCATCCGCGAACACGCGAGCCCGCATCACGTGCCGCGCAAGATCGTCCAGGTGGCCGACATTCCCCGCACGATCAGCGGCAAGATCAGCGAGCTGGCCGTGCGCGACGCGATTCACGGCCGCCCGGTGAAGAACACCGATGCACTGGCCAACCCGCAGGCGCTCGCCCTCTACCGCGACCTGTCGGAGTTGCGCAGCTAGGGGGGGAGCCTGGGCCGGCTGCCCGGTCCGATCGCGCCGCTCGTGGCCTCGACCGACTGGCGCACTTGCTCGGCGAGTTCTTCGGTGACCTTGAGCAGCCTGGCCTTCCGCTTCCGCGCGCTCGTGCCATATGAGTATCTGGCAAGCGCGAACACACCAGTGAGCGCGACGGCGGCGAGCCCCACGCCCGCGTTCGCCCCGTAAAGGTGGCCCATGCCCCCGAACACACCCGCCGCCGCATACGCGCCGCCCACCGCGCCGATCACCCGGGCCCGACGGCCCAGCGCTTCCATGTTCTCGGCCGCGCGAATCGTGGTCTTCCCGTTGCGCGATAGCACTGAGACGTGCACGGTTCGCTGGCGCGCGAGGGACGTCCAGGTGAGCGAGCGGCCCACGGCGGACACCGCCCCCGCCTGTTCCATGCGACGCCGAATGGTGTCCACGAGCAGGTCGAAATCCGCCTCGGTCATCTCGCCGCCCACCACGGCTTCGAACTCGATGTTCATTGGAGCGCCGAGCAGGCGCGAGGGCTTCGGACTGCGATCCGTCACGCTGACCGCGAGCGGCGGGGCTCCCGGCGTCGCGGCCGCGCGCACCAGGCCGCGCTCCACCATCGCGTGCTCCACGTACTGCGCCGGGATGCCCGCTTCGAGGGCCGCGTCCCGAACCGACGATAGGGCGTATCCCGACGTGCGGCCGGCATCGGCGGCAGCGTCGCGCGTGGCGGGAATCGCGACGGCACGTGGCTGGACGCCGGTCTCTGCCTGCAGCATCGCGGCGCGCGCCCAGATCGCCTGCGCCTCCTCTTCCGACACCAGCGCCGGCGCCTGCGGCAGTGCGGCGGCGCGTACGGCGTCGCGCGCCACCTCACCTTCCACGCGGGTGAGCGCTTCGGCCAGCTCCTCGCCCGTCTGAAACCGTGCCGCGGGCGATTTGGCCAGGCACCGATCCACGATCTCCGCCAGCGCGCGCGGCGCGTCGGGCGCCACGGTCAACAGCGGCGGCGGCGCCTTGTTCACCTGCGCAATCAGCACCGCCGACGCCAACGTGGCGTCGAAGGGGAATCGCCCGGCGAGCGCGTAGAAGCCGACCACGCCCAGCGAGTAGAGATCGCTGCGGCCGTCCAGCCGTTCGCCGGTCACCTGTTCCGGGCTCATGTAATACACGGTGCCGAGCACCTGCCCGGTGGCGGTGAGCGGGGCGGCCTCGGCCATCCGCGCGATGCCGAAATCGGTCACCATCGCACGGCCCGTCGCGCGCTCGATGAGGATGTTCTCGGCCTTGACGTCGCGGTGCACCACGCCGTGCTCGCTGGCATAGGCCAGGGCCGACGCGACGTCGCGCATCTGACGCAACACGTCGCGCGGATCCAGCCGGTGGATGTCGCGCACGGCCTCCGCCACCGACCTGCCGTTGACGTAGCCCATGGCGAAGAACACCTGGCCCTCGATCTCATCGGCCCGGTAGATGGGGACGATGTTGGGGTGCGACAGCTTCGCCGCCGTCCGCGCCTCGCGCAGGAAGCGCTCGCGAATGGCCGGGTCGGCCGCCAGGTGCGGCGGCAGAGTCTTGATCGCCACCGGCCGGTCGAGCTTGAGGTCGCGGGCCAGGTACACGATGCCCATGCCGCCGCGGCCGATCTCACGTTCGATCGAGTACTGGCCCTGGAGCAGGCGAACGAGGGTGTCGAATTCCGGTGTCGGCATCGTCAGAAGCTATACGGATGAGCCGCGGAGGGGAGTTTCGGGCGCCGAGCCACAGCCAAAGATGCCCCTTCTCGCGGCGGCGCGCGAGTCCGTTAGATTGGACGCATACCAGCGATCGCACCGTCGCATCTCAACTTGCGAGGACCCGACCATGGCGACCCAGACACATCCCGCGCCGGCTCAGGCGCATGATACCTTTCCGATCAACGGGACGGACTACGTCGAGTTCTACGTCGGGAACGCCAAGCAGGCGAGTCTCTACTACCGGGCGGCGTTCGGCTTCAAGCTGGTCGCGTACCGGGGGCCCGAGACGGGGACGCGCGACCGGGCCAGCTACGTGCTGCAACAGGGCAAGGTGCGGTTCGTGCTCACTACGGCGTTGACGCCCGAGGGCGAAATTGCGCGCCACGTCCACGACCACGGCGACGGCGTGAAGGACCTGGCACTCTGGGTGAACAACGCCAAGACGGCGTATGCCAAGGCGATCAAGCGCGGGGCGGCATCCGTGCGCGAGCCTGAAGTGCTCCAGGACGAGCATGGCGAGGTGGTGATTGCGGCCATTCAGACGTACGGCGAGACCATCCATTCGCTGGTCGAGCGCAAGAAGTACAAGGGAGCGTTCCTGCCGGGGTTCGTGGCCGTGGAACCGGCCTACCAGGGCAGGTCGGTGGGCCTGAAGTACGTGGACCACTGCGTGGGCAACGTCGAACTCGGCGCCATGAACCGGTGGGTCGCCTTCTACGAGAAGGTGCTCGGCTTCTACAACCTGATCTCGTTCGACGACAAGGCGATCAGCACCGAATACTCGGCGCTCATGTCCAAAGTCGTATCGAACGGCAACGGCCGCATCAAGTTTCCGCTCAACGAGCCGGCGGTGGGGCGCAGGAAGTCACAGATCGACGAGTATCTGGAGTTCTATCGCGGCGCCGGCGTGCAGCACATCGCCCTCGAGACCAACGACATCGTCAAGACGGTGACCAAGTTGCGCAAGAACGGCGTCGAGTTCCTGCGCGTGCCGGCCACCTACTACGACACCGTGCTCGACCGCGTGGGCCACATCGACGAGGACATCGGGCCGCTCAGGGACCTGGGCATCCTCGTCGATCGGGACGACGAGGGCTATCTGCTGCAGATCTTCAGCAAGCCCGTGGAAGACCGGCCCACGGTGTTCTTCGAAATCATCCAGCGCAAGGGCGCGAGGAGCTTCGGGGCGGGCAACTTCAAGGCGCTGTTCGAAGCCATCGAGCGCGAGCAGGCGCTGCGCGGCAACCTCTGATGCCCTTCTACCACACGTTGGGCCAAATTCCCAGGAAGCGGCACATCGTCTTCCGGAAGCCGGACGGCGGGCTGTATTCTGAGCAGTTGATGGGCCACGAGGGCTTCAGCGGCACGTCAGCGCTGCTCTATCACGTCTATCCGCCCACGACGGTGAAGTCGGTGAAGCGGCTGCGTGAGGTGACGTACGAACGGGATCCCGACCACACGCTCAAGCACCGGCACTTTCGCACGTCGCGCGTCAAGCCGCACGGCAGTCCCACGCTCGACCGCACACCGCTGCTGTTCAACCGCGACATCACCATGCTCTACGTCGAGCCCACGGTGCGCGACGGCCACTTCTACCGCAACGCCCAGGGCGACGAAGTGGTGTACGTGGCCAAGGGAAGCGGCGTGCTCGAAACGCAGTTCGGCGATCTGCCGTTCGGCGAGGGCGACTATCTCGTCATCCACCGCGGCATCATGCACCGGTACCAGCTGAACACGGGCGAACAGCCCAAGCTGCTGGTGTTCGAGAGCCGCGGCCACGTGCGCACGCCCCAGCGCTACCGCAACGAGTTCGGCCAACTCAAGGAAGGCGCGCCCTACTCGGAGCGGGATTTCCGCATTCCCGAGGAACTCCGTACGTACGACGAGAAGGGCGACTTCCCCCTCATCATCAAGCAGTATAACGGACTCAACGAATACATCATCGACCACCATCCGCTGGACGTCGTGGGGTGGGACGGCTACTTCTATCCGTGGGCGTTCAACATCCGCGACTTCGAGCCCATCGTGGGGCGCGTCCATCAGCCCCCGCCGGTCCACCAGACGTTCGAGGGCGACGGGTTCGTGATCTGCTCGTTCTGCCCGCGGCCGTATGACTTCGATCCCAACTCGCTGCCCGCGCCGTACAACCACAGCAACGTGGATTCCGACGAGGTACTGTACTACGCCTCGAGCGAGTTCATGAGCCGCAAGGGGATCGAGTTCGGCAGTATCACGCACCACCCCGACGGCATTCCGCATGGGCCGCACCCGGGGCGTGCCGAAGCGTCGATCGGCGCGAAGTACACCGACGAACTCGCCGTGATGATGGACAGCTTCCGACCGCTCACCGTTGCCAAAGCCGCGCTGCCGATCGAGGACCCCGAGTACTACAAGAGCTGGATCGACTCCCAGCACGCGGCATTCAATCCACCGACCTCCTGACCGCCCGCCGGTCGAGTTATGAAGAAGACGATCCTCCAGCCTGCGGCAGCCCAGGCCATCGTGCCGGAGCTGGCGCAGACCCGGCATCCGAACGTCTGGGTCTACCGCTACCATGACGACGCGAACGGATGGACCCTCAGCATCGCGACGCACGCCGAGCCGGGTTCCCAGAAGCTCTCGCTCGGCGGATTTCGCATCGCCCCCGAGTCGCGCGTGCGTTCACCAGGCTTCACGCCCGACCACGAGGCCATCGGCCTCGCCATGGGCATGGAGGAGAAGGTCCACTGGTCGCGGGTGATCAAGGTGGGCGGCCCGCTCACGCTCAAGAACATCACGCGCATCTGCGGCGGAAAGTGCGTGCTCCATCCCACGCCCGACGCGCGCGTCGGGCACCCGCGCGACGTGGCGCTGCTCGACTGGGCCGTGTCGTGCTTCAGGGACGTCGAGACCAGCGGCGGGTTCTATCTGACCACCGGGCAGGATCTGGGCCATGGGTTGATGTCCGACGGCAAGACCCAATCGCTGGCCTATCTCAATGCGCATTATAATGGAAGCGTAATAGCCGACACGTCCGAACCGACCGGGGAGGGGAACTATCAGCTCCTCAAGGGCATGTTGCGCGCGCTGGATATCGATCTGGCCGACGCGACGGTCGGGCTGATCGGGGCGGGGAACATCGGCCTCCACATGGTGGACCGATTGCGGGAGCACGGCACGCGGATGCTCGTCGTCGAGCTGCGTGACGACCGGCGCCGGGAGTTGGAAGCCACGGGCATCAGGACCTGGGACCCGGCCGACAAGGACGCCTTCCTCGCGATGCCGATGGACGCCGTGGTCGTCAACGCGGCCGGCGGTACGCTCGACCGCGCCGCCGTCTCGGCCATCTGCGCCAATCCGCGGGTGCGCGTGGTGTGCGGGTCGGAGAACCTCGTGATGCCCGAGGCGGGCGACGCCAACCGGTTGCGCGACGCGGGCAAGGTCTACGCACCCACCGAACTTGGCGGGATGATGGGCTATTCTGACGGCGGCCGAGGAGTATCTCGCGCATCTCGAAGAACAGGTGTTCGAGGTGCAGGTGCTGCTGGAGGCGGCCCAGCGCCTCGATACGGCGGGGTACGAAGCCACGGCGCGGATCAGGGCTGGCGGGTTCAAGCAGTCGTTCGAGGACGCGGTGCTGGAGCTGTACGGCGACGTGGGGTAGGGCGCCCCGACGATCGTGGGCACCGCGTCGCGGCTGTCAGCGGCTGTTCCTGGCCGGCCGCCGTCGCCGGCATCAATCCGCAATGTGGCCGAGGCAGGTGGAATCGGGCGTGATGCGGAATATGCGCCGGGAATCGCCGGGAGCCACTCCACCCCAGGCCAGCACGCCGGGACAACGCTTCTCGATGGTTTCGACGTCCCGCATGATGCCCGGCTCCGGCACGCCCACGATCAGGTAGTTCAGCGAATCCCGCAGGATGTGACTCGCGAGATACGCTCCGGGCACTGCGAAGACGGACGGGACAAAGGGACTCTCCGAGGGGCTCGCCGGCATCGTCTGCCGGCCGGTGTAAAGGTAGATGCCGGCTTGGCGGTCGATCATGATCCGCGATTCCGGGGGAGTGTTGGCGAGAATCCAGCGGGACGCGGTGGCGATGAATTGCGAGTTGACGAGCAGGCCGTATGACGGGTCCTGCAGTTTCGGCGCCCGGTTCTCGGCAACCGCGGCGATACTGTCGCGGCGGATGTGCATCTGCCGCAGCAGCACCAGCGCGATCCCGACGGCGCACCCGACATTGACCCAGAGTCGCAGTTTCCGCGTCGACCGGTCCAGCCAACGCTGCAGGCCAAGGGCGAGCACCAGGCCGCCCGCCGGCAGAGCCCACAGCAGCAGTCGATCCTGTGCGAAGGGCCACAGGAGCACCAGCGCCACGCTGTCGAGCACGCTGATCGCCAGCACCGGCTGGCGGCGCAGCAGATGCAGCGCGGCGATCACCATGCCGCCAAGGGCGAGGCCCATCAAGCCCACTCCCAGCGGGCGGAACGCGGTCAGGAAGGCGCCCATCTGATCCACATAGAGCCAGCCGTTCGCGAGGACGCTCCTGGCCACGACCACCGGCAGCCCGGTGCCGGCGGCCGCGAGCCAGGAGCCGTACGTCCCCTCGTCGGGGAGCGATGCCACCGGTCCGGCGGCGATGAGCGCGTGATGATAAATGTGCCAGAGCCCGATGGGAACGAGGACGGCTCCCAGCGCGATCACCCGCTCCATCGCGGGGCGTGGCCGCAGGAACAGTGCGAGGATGATCGCCGGGAGCAGCACGATTCCCTGCGAGCGCACCAGCATGGTAGCTGCCACCGACAGCCCCGCGAGGGCGAGGAGCAGCCAGCGGCGATGCGCATCCGCCCTCTCCGCGGCATCCCACGTCATCAGGAGCACTGCCCACCCGAGCAGGAACCACGGCTCGGCGAGCGGAATGGCGGTGTACTGGATCGTGGCATCGAGTACGAGCGGCAACAGCACGAGCAGCGCCGACGGCCCCCATTCCAGTTTCCACCGTTTCCGCGCCAGCGTCCAGAGGATTGCGGCGGCCGCACCGACCACCAGTGGGTGCAACCAGCGCACCGCCGCCTGCACGCCGTTTACCGAGCCGGTGATTCGCCACAAGCCCGCCAGAATCCAGGGCAGCCCCGGGGGGAATTTCACCTCCACGGGCGCGCCAACGAGGTAAAGGGAGTGGTACCCCCGGCCGGTTGCCAGGCTCTTCCCCAGCACAGTGTAGACCCCGTCGTCGTCGAAGGCGCCGACGAGCAGGGCGCTGCGCAGGTTGCCGAGCCAATGGAGGAGCACCACTACCGCGACCACCATGAGGCGCTCGCGCGCGATCGATTGCTTGGGCTGATCCATGATGGGGTGGGCGTCGAGCCTACTTTGCCCTGAACCTCGCGATGGCGTCCCGCGAGAACTTCGACAACACCATCCGTCCGCTCAGCTCGGCCCGCTCGGTGAGCAGCAGGTTCCACTCTTCGGTGCCCGCCCAGAACGCCTGCTTGAGCCGTCCCATGGCTTCGGGATTCGATTTTGCTAAAGTGCCTGCCAGCGTGTCGATGGCGCCGTCCAACTCCGAAGGATCGGAATACACCCGCGCATACAGTCCATGGCGCTCGCACCAGGCCGCGTCGCGCCAGTCGGCGTCCACCGCCATCGCGCTGAACGCCGCCAGGCCGATCTTCCGCTCGATCGCCGGCCCCACCACGAACGGCCCGATTCCTATCGACAGCTCGCTCAGCTTCGCGGACGCGGCCCCCACGGCCATGCTGAAATCCGACGCCGCCACGATCCCCACGCCACCGCCCACGACCTTGCCGTGCACCCGCGTCACGATGAACTTGGGCGCCCGGATCATCGCCAGCATGACCTGCGCGAAGCCGCTGAAGAACTCCTTCCCGATCTCGGCATCCTCGATCGCCGCCAGTTCGTCGAACGACGCGCCGGCGCAGAAGGGCCCCGTGCCATCGCTGCGTAGCACGATCACCCGCGCGTTCGGATCGGTGCCGGCGTCGGCGATGCGCTCGGCCAACAGACGCAGCAGCGACCCCGGCAGGGAATTTCCCCTGGGGTGGCCGAAGGTGACGGTGGCCACTCCGTCAGCGGTGTGGAGGGTGATGGTGCCGGACCCCCGCGACCTCGCGGCGCTGGATGCTCGTTTCATAGGCACGGAAGATAGCCCTCCCTTTCGATTGTCCAATGTGAAGCCGCTCCATAGATTTAACACGAAGTTCGCGAACCGGAGCAGCGCATGGAGCAGAAGCCGCAGGCCACGACCGAAGATCCTGCCAAGCTCGCCAACTTCCAGGCGCGCATCGACGCGGGTGAATCGATCGAGCCCAAGGACTGGATGCCCGAGCGCTACCGCAAGCAGCTCGTGCGGATGATGTCGCAGCACGCGCACTCCGAAGTCGTGGGAATGCTCCCCGAGGGCAACTGGATTACCCGGGCCCCGAGCCTGCGGCGGAAGATGTCGCTCATCGCCAAGGTGCAGGATGAGGCGGGACACGGCCTGTACATCTACTGCGGCACGGAGACGCTGGGTGTGGATCGCGCCGAGCTGCTCGACCAGCTGCTCGACGGCCGCGCCAAGTACTCCAGCA
The DNA here is from genome assembly GCA_963728785.1 of uncultured Gemmatimonadaceae bacterium. Taxonomy (GTDB): domain Bacteria; phylum Gemmatimonadota; class Gemmatimonadetes; order Gemmatimonadales; family Gemmatimonadaceae; genus JAGWRI01. The sequence continues at coordinate 1,600,688 of CAVSKV010000004.1, read as the reverse complement.
TCTTCAACTACCCGACGCTCAGCTGGGCCGACATGGGAGTCATCGGCTGGCTGGTGGACGGCGCAGCGATCGTCAACCAGACGGTGCTCGCCAAGGCATCGTACGGGCCGTACGCCCGCGCCATGATCCGCATCTGCAAGGAAGAGAACTTCCACAAGCGGCAGGGCTACGAGATCGTCGCCACGCTGGCCAACGGCACGCCGGCCCAGAAGGCCATGGTGCAGGACGCGGTCAACCGTTGGTGGTGGCCCTCGCTCATGATGTTCGGCCCCAGCGACAAGGAGTCGCCCAACTCCGCCGAGCTGCTGCGCTGGAAGGTCAAGCACAAGACCAACGACGAACTCCGGCAGCGGTTCGTGAATCTCACGGTGCCGCAGGCGATGGCCGTGAACCTCACGCTGCCCGATCCCGACCTCCGGTACAACGAGGAGACCAAGGACTGGGAGTTCGGGGAGATCGATTGGACCGAGTTCTACCAGGTGATCAAGGGCAACGGCCCCTGCAACCGCGAGCGGCTCGAAGCCCGCCGCGCGGCGCACGAGAACGGCCGCTGGGTGCGCGACGCGGCCGCTGCCTACGCCGCCAAGCACCGCGCCTCCGCGGCCACCGAAGCCGCATGACCGCGCCCGCCGCAATGCCCAACGACCCCAAGAACCCCACTAGCGACAGCCAGCTACCGCTCTGGGAAGTATTCACCCAGAGCAGGCAGGGCGCGCCCCACGAACATGCCGGCAGCGTGCACGCGGCCGACCCCGAGCAGGCGCTGCAGAACGCCCGCGATGTGTACGCCCGCCGCGGCGAAGCGATCAGTCTCTGGGTGGTTCCGTCGGACGCCATCATCGCTTCGGCGCCGGGCGACGCGGGGCCGTTCTTCGATCCGGGCAATGACAAGGCCTACCGGCACCCGCAGTTCTACAAGGTCCCGCGCGGAGTGCGCGGGCTGTGACCACGCGTCCGCCCACCGATTCCACCGTGCCTGCCGTCGCGGCGCCGCGCGAGACGCCGCCAGCCAACCCGCTGTTCGAGTACGTGCTGCGAATTGGCGACGACCGCCTGGTGCTCGGCCATCGGCTGTCCGAGTGGTGCGGGCACGGCCCGATCCTCGAAGAGGACATCGCGCTTTCCAACATCGCGCTCGACTTCATCGGGCAGGCCAACGCCTTGCTCGCGCTGGCCGGCAAGCTGGAAGGACGGGGGCGCGATGAGGACGCCCTGGCGTACTTCCGCGACGAACGCGACTTTCGCAACGCGCTGCTGGTGGAACAGGCGAACGGCGACTTCGCCGACACGATCGTGCGCGAGTTCCTGTTCGACGCCTACAGCGTGTTGTATCTCGATGCGCTCGCCAGGTGCGGCCACAAGCAGTTGGCCGCGCTCGCCGCCAAATCGCTCAAGGAAGACACCTACCACCTGCGGCACAGCAGTGAATGGTTGCTTCGCCTTGGCGACGGCACCGCCGAAAGCCACGCGCGGGCGCAACGCGCGCTCGGCGAACTGTGGCGGTTCACCGGCGAGCTGTTCGAGTCCGACGTGGTGGACGCCGCCGTCGCCACCGATGGGATTACCGTGGATCACACCGCCATCCATGCGCGGTGGAACGATCTCGTGGGCGACGTGGTGAAGCGCGCCACGCTCACGATTCCCGGCGATACCGGGATGGCGACGGGCGGCCGGCGCGGCCGGCATTCGGAATTCCTGGGCCACATGCTGGCCGACATGCAGATCGTGGCGCGGTCGCACCCCGGGGCCAGCTGGTGAACGCCGCGCGCCCGGATCGCGACGAGGTTCTGCGCATCCTCGGCACGGTCATGGACCCTGAAGTGCCGGTGCTCAGCGTAGTCGAACTCGGCATCATCCGCGACGTGGACGTGACCGGCGACCGGGTGAAGATCACGATCACCCCGACCTATTCCGGCTGTCCTGCCATGCACCTCATGGAGGAGGACATGCGCGGCGCGCTCGCCGGCCACGGCGTTACGGGCGTGGAGTTCGAGACGGTGTATGCGCCGGCCTGGACGAGCGACTGGATTCCCGCCGAGGCAAAGGAGAAGCTGCGCCGGTTCGGCATCGCGCCGCCGGCGCCGGCCGAGCAGGGCGGGCTGCTCACGCTCACGCGTCGCGCCAAGGCGGTGCCCTGTCCGTATTGCGGGTCGACCCAGACCGAGCTGCGGAGTGAGTTCGGCTCGACGGCCTGCAAAGCGATCCACTTCTGCAACGCCTGCCGCCAGCCGTTCGACGAGTTCAAGGCGTTCTAGGGCAGGCCCCGCTACGTAGCCAGCAGCGCCTCGATCCGCGCCGCGATGCGGTCGGCGTCCGGGAGCACGGCGTTGAGCAGCACTGGGTGATACGGCATCGGTACGTCTTCCACTGCCATCCGGTCCACCGGAGCATCCGAGATACCAGAAGGCTTCACGTGCCACCGTCGCCGCGATCTCGGCGCCGAACCCGGCCGTGATCGTGTCCTCGTGCACGATCAGGCAGCGGCCGGTGCGCATGACGGATTCGAGGACCGCCTCGCGATCCCACGGCGCGATGGTCCGCAGATCGATAAGGTCCACTCCGGCACTTTCGCCCAGGCGCTCCACGGCATGCACGCAGCGCAGCGCCATCGCGCCCCAACTCACCACCGTGACCCGGTCACCCGCGCGCAAACGATTGGCCTGCCCGAACGGAATCACGTAGTCGTCGCCGGGATAGTGGGCGCTGCCGTCGCTCGTCATGAGCAGCGACCGATGCTCGAAGAAAATGGTAGGGTTTTGGCCACGCATGGCCGAGCGCAACAGCCCCACCGCGTCTGCCGAATTCGACGGCATGGCCAGCTGCCAGCCGATGGCGTGCGCGAACCGCACCTCGTCGCTGAGGCTGTGCCACGGGTCGCCCACGTCCTTGCCGAACCCGCCGGGCATGCGCACCACGATCGGTGCCGCGAACTGATTATTCGTGCGCCACCGCAGGGTCCCGCAGTTGTTCAGCTGTTCCGTGGCCGGGTCGGCGTATTTGCGAAACTGGATCTCGGCCACGGGCATGAGCCCCGCGATGGCCATCCCCACGGCGCGCCCGATGATGCCCTCCTCCGAGAGACTGGTGTCGAACACCCGGTTGGCCCCGAACGCCTTCTGCAGGCCCTCGGTCACCAGGTGCACGCCGCCCTTCACGCCCACGTCCTCGCCGAACACGAGCACCTTGGGATTGCGCGCCAATTCCACCTTCAACGTGCGCCTGACGGCCTCGGCGAACCGCACCACGTCGCCGTCCTCGCCGGGCATCTCGCTCCCGTTCAGCGACGAGCGTTCCGCGTCCGACAACCCGCCGATGGTCTCGGCGTCTCCCGCCGCGTGCGGCTCGGCGTACACGAACCGTTTGACCGTCTCTGCTTCGGGTGCCCGACGCGCTCGCGCCGCGGTCAGCCCGGAATCCACGTCGCGCGCCACCTCCGCCTCCAGCGACGCCCATGCCTTCTCCGACATGAACGCCGGCACGAGGTACCGGCGGAGCTTCGGGAGCGGGTCGCGCTTGGCGTCCTCCGCGATCTCGGCGTCGCTGCGGTATCCCTTCTGGTTGTCGGGACCCGAATGGCTGCACAGGCGGGGCACGGCAAGCCGGATCAGCGCCGGTCCCGCGCCTGCCCGCACGTGGTCCACGACTTCCGTGAACAAACGCGAAGTCTCGCCCGGATCGGTGCCATCGCCGTCGCGGACCAAGAGATTGCTGAACGACGCCAGGTTTCGCGCGACGTCCCCGCCCGGTGTCTGCATCTGGCCGCGAACCGAGATGCCCAGCCCGTTGTCTTCTATATAGAAGAGCATCGGCAGCTTGAGCGTCGTCGCCATGGTGAGCGCCGACCAGAACCCGTTGGTGGCCACGGATCCTTCGCCGCCCAGCGCCACGCTCATGCAACCCTCGTACGTCTTGTCCCCGAGCGTGTCGCGGTAATAGGTGATCGCCTGTGCCCAACCGGCCGACGGCGTGTACTGCGAGCCCACGTCACCCGACATTGGCAGCACGATCGCGCCCTCCCTCCTTGCCAGATTGCACACCACGCCAATGTCGCGGCCGTCGCTGAACCCGCCCGCGCGCCCGAGCGGGCTGGACAACGCGTCTTCGATGCTCAGCCCCATCGACAGCAGGAGCGGGCGTGACCGATAGTACGCGCCCGCCGCGTCGTGCCGGCCCGTGAGCAGCGAGCCGAGGACGGCCTGCGCCATGTCGTGTCCGCGCGCCGAGAACTGGTAGAGCACCAGGTGCTCCTTGGGCTCCGAGGCACGATTCCTGTTGGTCGCCTCCTCCACGTCGTCCAGCGCGCGGGACACGAGCGTGTCATACGCGATCTTCCGCCAGTCGAATGCTGCATCGACGGCGGTGACGGCTCCGGACCCCGGGCTGGCAGACGACTTGGATGGCGACTTCGTGGGCATCGATCCTCGAGCGTTGGTGATGCACGCTGATGGGGACGGGCGCGACGCACCGGCGTCTGCCACTCCCAAATCTGGCCACTGGACGGCCGGAACGGGAGAGTCGGGTGCGCAATCCCGGCTGGATCTGGTATCTTTAGCGGCGCTGACGGACCCCACAGTCGCGAGGATGCGGATGGCTTACCAGTACATCACCTGCACGCTCACCGAGGGGGTGGCAGCGATCACGCTCGATCGCCCCGACGTGCTCAACGCCTTCAATCGGGCCATGGCGTTGGAGCTGCAGCTGACCCTCGGTGCGGTGGCCAAGGATCCCACCGTCCGGGCCGTTCTCCTCTCGGGGAGCGGGCGGGGATTCTGCGCCGGCCAGGACCTGAGCGAAGCGGTGCCGGCCGACGCCCCACTGCCGGACCTCGGCGACATCGTGCACGATTGCTTCAACCCCATTGTCCGCCTCATCCGCTCCATCGAGAAGCCGGTGATCTGCGCCGTGAACGGCGTGGCGGCTGGCGCGGGCGCCAATCTCGCGTTCGCCTGCGACATTCTGATCGCGGCCGAGGAAGCCACGTTCATTCAGAGCTTCGCGAAGATCGGGCTCATCCCCGATACCGGCGGGACCTTCTTCCTGCCGCGCCTGGTGGGCCTGCACCGCGCCACGGCGATGATGATGCTCGGCGAACGTATCACGGCGGCGAAGGCCAAGGAACTCGGGATCGTGCACGAGGTCGTGCCGCATTCGGTGCTCGCGGACACGGCGTTCGGGCTCGCGCGGTCGCTCGCGTCGCAGGCGACGCGTGGGTTCGGGCTCACCAAGCGCGCCCTCAATCGCTCGTTGGGCAGCGATCTCGACGCCCAACTCGAGTTCGAGGAGGAGTTGCAGCGCGAGGCAGGCAAGACCAAGGATTACCTGGAAGGCGTGCACGCCTTTCTCGAGAAGCGCCGACCCCAGTTCAGGGGTCAATGATGGTTCTCGCTGCGGATACCGTAGTCGGAGTGGTCGGCGCCGGCGCCATGGGGTCGGGCATCGCCCAGGTGGCTGCAACCCGCGGCCACCGCGTGATTCTCTCCGATGCCGTGGCCGCCTTCCTCGACCGGGCCAAAGCCGCCATTGGCAAGGCGCTCGACCGTCAGGTCGAGAAGGGGAAGCTCGCCGCGTCGGACGCCGACGCAGCCAAGGCCCGCATCTCGTACGTGGCCGGTGTGGGCGAAGCCCAGTGGGCGTCGTTCGCCGAGTGCGGGCTCGTGATCGAAGCGATCGTCGAGGACCTCGCCGTCAAGAAGACCGTGTTCTCGGCCCTCGAACGCGTCGTGGCCGGCGACGCCGTGCTGGCCACCAATACGTCGTCGCTCTCCGTGGCCGCGATCGGCGGGGCCTGCACGCGGCCGGGCCGTGTCGTGGGCGTTCACTTCTTCAACCCCGCACCGGTAATGCCGCTGGTCGAGCTCGTGGGCGCGATCACGACGGACGGTGCCGTGCTGCGTACGGCTCGTGCGTTCGTGGACGGCTGGGGAAAGACCACGGTCGTCGCGTCGGACACGCCGGGGTTCATCGTCAACCGCATCGCCCGCCCCTTCTACGGCGAGGCGCTGCGCATCGCCGAAGAGGGGATCGCCGACTACGCCACGATCGACTGGGCGATGCGCGACATCGGCGGCTTCAGGATGGGGCCGTTCGAACTCATGGACTTCATCGGCAACGACGTGAACTATGCCGTGACCTGTTCCGTGTTCGAGGCGATGTTCTACGATCCGCGCTATCGACCTTCGCTCACCCAGCGCCGGCTGGTCGAAGCGGGACTGCTCGGCCGCAAGGTGAATCGCGGGTACTATGATTATCGCGAGGGCGCCCGGGCGCCCTCGCCGGTGCAGCACCAGGAACTGGGCAGGCGGATCGTGGATCGCATCGTCGCCATGCTGATCAATGAAGCCGTGGACGCCCTGTACATGCGGGTAGCCGATGCGGCCGACATCGAACTCGCCATGGTGAAGGGCGTGAACTACCCCAGGGGCCTTCTTGCGTGGGGCGACGAGCTGGGTGCGCGCACCGTGATGCAGCGCATGGCGGATCTCCAGGAGGAATACGGGGAGGATCGGTACCGGCCGAGCATGGAGCTGCGCCGCTTGGCGAGGGAAGGCCGGAGGATCCTCGAGTGACGGCGCCCGCGTCGCGCGAGCAGGCGCTCGCCGAATCGGTGGTGCACGGGATGCTCGAGCGCGATGCGTTCAGCCGCTGGCTGGGCGTGGAGCTGGTGGCCCTGGCGCCGGGGCGGTGCACGGTTCGGATGGCGGTGCGCGACGAGATGGTGAACGGGCTCGGCGTGGCCCACGGCGGCATTGTGTATTCCCTGGCCGACACCGCTCTGGCCTTCGCATCGAACACCAATGGCCGCGTGACGGTGAGCGTCGAGAACAGCATCGGCTACCCGGTGGCCGTCCATGCCGGCAACGTGCTCACCGCAGACGCGGAGGAGCTGAGCGCCGCCAATCGCATAGCGTTCTATCGGGTCACGGTGCGCAACGAAGCCGGCGTCACGGTGGCCGTCTTCCGCGGCACGGTGTACCGAACGCGGCAGGACCACTTCCCTCCGGACTCGACGGCATGACCGACGCCTTTCTCATTGACGGCATTCGCACCCCGATCGGCAATCTGGGGGGCGCGCTCAGCGACGTGCGCCCCGACGACCTGGCGGCGCTGGTGCTGGCCACCGTGCTGCAGCGCAATCCTTCGGTGGATCCCACGCGGATCACCGACGTGATCCTGGGCTGCGCCAACCAGGCAGGGGAGGACAACCGGAACGTGGCCCGCATGGCGCTGCTGCTCGCCGGCCTCCCGGTGACGGTGCCGGGGGAAACGGTGAACCGGCTGTGTGCCTCCGGGCTGAACGCGGTGGCGCATGCCGCGCACGGCGTGAAGCTGGGGGAGGGCGATCTGTACCTGGCGGGCGGGGTGGAGAGCATGACCCGTGCGCCCTATGTCCTCTCCAAGGGCGCTCGGCCGTTCGCCCGGGACATGCAACTCTACGACACGAGCCTCGGGTGGCGTTTCGTAAACGCTAATATGGCGGCGAAGTACGGCACCGACTCCATGGGCCAGACGGCGGAACACGTGGCCGAGCAGTTCGGCGTGTCGCGCGCCGACCAGGACGCATTTGCCGTGCGGTCGCAGCACAAGGCGGCGGCGGCGCGGACGTCGGGACGGCTGGCGCTCGAGATCGTGCCCGTGTCGATACCGCAGCGCAAGGGCGACCCCGTGTGGGTGGAGCTCGACGAGTTCATCCGCCCCGACACGTCGCTTGCCGCGCTCGGCAAGCTGCGGCCTGCGTTCCGCACCGATGGCAAGGGCTCCGTGACTGCCGGCAACTCGTCGGGGCTCAACGACGGGTCGGCGGTGCTGCTCGTGGCGTCGGCCCGCGGCGCCAGGGAGTCCGGGCTCACTCCGAAAGCGCGCGTTCTCGCGTCGGCCGCGGCGGGCGTCGAGCCGCGGATCATGGGTATGGGGCCTGTGCCGGCCACGCGCCGGGTGCTCGACCTGGTCGGGCTCTCCCTCGACCAGATGGACGTCATCGAACTCAACGAGGCATTCGCCGCGCAGTCGCTGGCCTGCCTGCGCGAGTTCGGTATCGCCGACGACGATCCCCGCGTGAATCCCAACGGTGGGGCGATTGCCCTCGGCCATCCGCTCGGCATGTCGGGGGCACGGCTCATTCTCACGGCCATGCGCGAACTCGAGCGGACCGGAAAGCGATACGCGCTCTGCACCATGTGCATCGGCGTGGGGCAGGGCATGGCGATGGTGCTGGAGCGCGTGTGATCTACGAATTCGAAGGATTCGTGCCCGTCATCCACGAAACGGCCTTCGTGCACCCGCAGGCCGCGATTACGGGCAACGTGGTGATCGGGCGCGACGTGTACGTGGGGCCCGGCGCCGCCATCCGCGGTGATTGGGGCGGCGTGGTGATCGGCGATGGATGCAACGTACAAGAGAACTGCACCATCCATGCGTTTCCAGGCGCGACGGCGGTGCTCGAACCGTCGGCCCACATGGGGCACGGATCGGTGCTGCACGGCGGACGTCTTGGCGAGAACGTGCTCGTGGGCATGAACGCCGTGATCATGGACAACGCCGACGTGGGCGCCGGATGCATCGTCGGCGCGCTCTGTTTCGTGCCTGGCGAGATGCGGATTCCTCCGCGGAAGGTCGTCGTGGGGAGTCCGGCGCGCGTGGTCCGGGACGTGACCGACGAAATGCTCGCGTGGAAGACCGGCGGCACTCGCGTGTACCAGGAACTGCCGGCCCGCATGCGCGCCGGGTGGAGACCCTGCGAGCCGCTCCGCGAAGTGCCGGCCGACCGCCGCGAGCAGCAGAAGTCGTATGAGACCTGGAAGGTCAAGAGGAGCGGCTCATGAAGCTGCAGAACTACGCGCTCGGCGAGTGGCTGGCCGGCACCGGGAAGATGACGGAACTCGTACACGCCGTGACCGGCGAAACGATCGGCGAGACGTCGAGCGCCGGGCTCGACTTCAAGGCGATGGCCGAGTATGCGCGCACCGTGGGTGGGCCCAGGTTGCGCGCCATGACGTTCCACGAACGCGCCCGGATGCTCAAGGCGATGGCGGCATATCTCATGGAGCGGAAGGAGAAGTTCTACGAGGTGTCGGCGGCCACCGGTGCCACCAACCAGGATTCGTGGGTCGATATCGAGGGTGGAATCGGGACGTTCTTTGCCTACGGCAGACGGGGACGCCGGGAATTTCCCGACGAGACGTTCTACGTGGACGGGGCGATGGAGCCCCTGTCCAAGGGCGGGACGTTCGTGGGGCGCCACCTGTGCGTGCCGCTCGAGGGCGTGGCGGTGCACATCAACGCGTTCAACTTTCCTTGCTGGGGAATGCTGGAGAAACTCGCTCCGGCGCTTCTGGCCGGCGTACCGGCCATCGTGAAGCCGGCTACGGTGACGTCGTATCTCACCGAAGCGATGGTGCGCGAGATGGCGGCCTCGGGAATCCTGCCGGACGGCGTCCTGCAACTGATCTGCGGCAGCGCCGGCGATCTGCTCTCGCACCTCGGGGGTCAGGACGTCGTGGCGTTCACCGGCTCGGCCGCCACGGGGCGGATGCTCAAGCAAAGCCCGGCGATCATCGAGAACGCCGTGCGCTTCAATATGGAAGCGGACTCCCTCAACTGCTCGATCCTGGGGCCGGACGCGGCGCCCGGAACTGAGGAGTTCGACCTCTTCATCAGGGAAGTGGTACGGGAGATGACCGCGAAGGCAGGACAGAAGTGCACGGCCATCCGCCGCACGATCGTACCGGCTGGCATGGAGGAGGACGTGGTCAAGGCGCTGCGCACGCGTCTGGAAAGAATCGTGATCGGCGACCCCGCCGCGGAGGGAGTGCGTATGGGGCCTCTGGCCAGCAAGGATCAGGTGAAGGATGTCGGCGCGAAGGCCGCCGAGTTGCGACGGGCGGGCGAACTGGCGTTCGGTGGCGACGACGACTTCGCCGTCGTGGGGGCCGACCGCAGCAGGGGCGCCTTTTTCGCCCCCATGCTGCTCGTCTGCGATGCGCCATTCACGCACCACGAGCCGCATGACGTCGAGGCGTTCGGACCGGTGAACACGGTCATGCCGTATGAGTCCATTGATGAAGCGTTGGAGTTGGCCCGGCTGGGGCGGGGGAGCCTGTGCGGATCGCTGTTCACGGCCGACCACCGCGTGGCGCGGAAGATCGTGTTGGGGTTGGCGCCCTACCACGGCCGGTTCATGGTGCTCGACCGGACGAGCGCCAAGGAGAGCACCGGCCACGGCTCGCCGTTGCCCAACCTCGTTCACGGCGGCCCCGGGCGGGCCGGCGGCGGTGAGGAGATGGGGGGCGCGCGCGGCGTGCTGCATTACATGCAGCGCACGGCCATTCAGGGTTCGCCCAGCGTGCTGACGGCGGTCATGGACCAGTGGATGCCGGGGGCCGAGTTGCATCGTGATCGCGTGCATCCGTTCCGGAGGTATTTCGACGAGTTGGAGATCGGGGAGACACTGGTCACTCAGGGAAGGACGATCACCGAGGCCGACGTGCTGGCCTTTGCGGGACTGAGCGGCGACTTCTTCTACGCTCACATGGACGACGCGGCGGCCCGCGCATCGATCTTCGAAAAACGGGTGGCGCACGGGTACTTCGTGCTGTCGGCGGCCGCCGGGCTGTTCGTCGATCCGGCGCCCGGGTCGGTGCTCGCCAACTATGGGCTCGACAATCTGCGGTTCGTGAAGCCCGTGTACATCGGCGACACCATCCACGTGCGGCTCACCTGCAAGCAGAAGACGGCCAGGGAGACGCCGGAGGGTGGGATCCCGCAGGGCGTGGTGGCGTGGGACGTTGAAGTCATGAACCAGAACGACGAAGCGGTGGCGCTGTACACGATTCTCACCCTAGTGCGGCGAGCGCCGGTGGGCTGAACGCGGCGCCGGCGTGGTTGGAACACCGACCCAGGCGGCGTTTGAGTACGGCGCCGTGCACGGCCCCCAGGCGATCTGGGGGCTGTTCGTTTTTGTGCGTCTTTGTAAAAGCTTAATGATCTGGAAGCAGGGGCGACGGTCTTTCGATGTGACAACGCGGCTCGAGCCCGAGTTATAGGAACTAAGGATTCTGAACCGTCCGGCGGCCCGAGTACGGCGCGACCGGGCGGCGTTCCGTTTCCTAACACTCCTTGGGAGGCGATGCGATGAAATTCCGTTTCCTGCTCTTGGCCTCGGCGCTCATGACGCTGTCAGCGCACGATGCGTGGGCCCAACGCCGTGTGACCGGCCACGTGGTCGGACCGGCGGGCGAGCCCATCGGAAGCGCGCAGGTCCGTGTGGCGGGGACCACCATCAGCACCGTCACGGCAGGCGACGGTTCCTTCGACGTGACGGTGCCGGACGGCGCTCAGAACTTCATCACGCGCCGGCTCGGCTACCGCGTGATCACGGTTCCCGTGGGCGCGACCGCCACCGAGGTCACGATCCGAATGGAGCGTGACGTGCTCGAACTCGAACAGATGGTCGTGACCGGTGTCGCCACGACCGTATCCAGCCAGAACGCCGCGAATGCCGTGGCGGTCGTGAGCGGGTCCGACATCAACACGGTGCCGGCGCAAACGATCGAGTCCGACCTCCAGGGCAAGATTCCCGGCGCGGTCATCACCAGCAATTCGGGAGCACCGGGCGGCGGAACGCAGGTGCAACTCCGCGGCGCAACGTCGATCAACGCCAACTCCAGTCCGCTGTACGTAGTGGATGGCGTCGTCGTGAGCAACATCGCCATCGGCACTGGATTGAACTCCATCACCAATGCCGGCGGCGGTATCACGACCTCCCAGGATCAGGCGGTGAACCGCATCGCCGACCTGGACCCGAGCATGATCGAGAGCGTCGAAGTGCTCAAAGGCGCGTCGGCCGGCGCGATCTACGGCTCGGCGGGGTCCAACGGCGTCATCGTGATCACCACCAAGCGCGGGCAGGCCGGAGCCCCGCGGGTGAGCGCCACCCAGCGCGTGGGTCAGTACTCGATTTCGCACGAACTCGACTTCCGCTGCTTCACGTCGGCGGCCGAGGCCAACAGCTGGTGGAGCAACGTAGTCGGTGGCAGCGGCGCGCCCCCGGTGCCGTGGCAGCCGGTGTGCAACAACTTCGAGTCACAGTTCTATGGCGGCAATCCGGCCTCGTACGAGACCGACCTCTCGGTCAACGGCGGCAGTGGCGCCACCACCTACTACATCGGCGGGGTGGCGAGCCGTGACAACGCCATCCAGATGAACACCTATTACCAGAAGCAGTCGATCGCCGCAAACATCGGCCAGGTCATCAGCGATCACCTCAACGTGCGGGTGAACAACCAGTTCATTCACACCCTCACCGACCGCGGCATTTCCGGAAACGACAACAGCCCGATCGTTTCGCCCGGCGACGTGTTCTCGGCCACGCCGACGTGAGTGAACCTCCAGCAACAGGTGAACGGGCAGTACATCCAGAACTCGTTCGTCAGCGACAATGCAAACCCGTTCCAGGACGCGGCCCTCGTCAAGAACCCCGAGGACGTTTACCGCTACATCGGGAGCATGAACACGAGCCTGTCGGCGTACAGTTCGGAGCGGCAGACGCTGGACTTCACGCTCATCGCGGGCCTCGACGCGTTCCAGTACAATTCGCACCTGTTCGCGCCGCCGACGGCGTATTTCGAACAGGCGAACAGCAACCCCGGCACGATCGTCACCAACAAGTCGAGTAGCGAGAGCGCGAACCTCAGTCTCACCGGCACGCACAAGCTGATCACGAGCTTTGGCACGGCCACGACGTCGTTCGGCTTGCGGCAGACCCGGCAGCAGAGCGACGAGATCTACAACCGGGGGCAGGGCATTCCGGTCGGCGTGAGCGACATCCAGTACGGCGTGGTGCAGTCGCTGCTCGAGAGCCAGTTCCTGGTCAAGGGCTTCTCCTATTATGCGCAGGAGGAGTTCCTGACCCTGCACGACCGGCTGTTCCTCACGGCGGCCGTCAACACCGAGCGGTCGAGCGTGAACGGCGACGCCAACGCGTTCTACACCTATCCCAAGTTCGCCGCGTCCTACCGGCTGCCATGGCTGCCGAAGTGGACTGACGACATCAAGCTCCGGGCGGCGTACGGCAAGGCCGGCAACCAGCCGAACTACGGCAGCAAGTTCACGTCGCTGCCGATCAGCATCTACAACGGCGTGCTCGGCGGCACTGTGTCGGCGACCGCCGGCGACCCGAACATCAAGCCCGAGACGTCCACCGAGACGGAATTCGGCACCGACATCCAGTTCTTCGGCGGCCGGGCCGCGCTCTCGGCCACGTACTTCCACAAGGCGGTGACCAATCTGATTCTGTCGGCAGCCGTCGCGCCGTCGAGCGGCTATACCACACAGGTCATGAACGGCGGCTCGATGCAGAACAACGGCACCGAGTACACCTTCAGCATGACGCCCATTGACCAGCACGGCGTCACGTGGGTGTCGCACACGACCTTCGCCAACGTGTGGAGCCGCGTGACCAGCCTCGACGTGCCCTGCTTCGTGCCGGGCGTCGGCAGCTTCGGCCTCTCGTTCGGCCAGCCGTGGGTTTGTACGGGGATGTCGGTGACGACGCTCAAGGCGTCGAACGGAACCAACCCGGACGGCTCGACGCACATCAGCTATTGGGACAGCGCGCCCAAGTACACGATGGGCTTCTCCAACGAAGTCGACTGGAACCGCTTCGCTCTCAGCTCGCTCGTCGACTACCGCCGCGGCGGCTACGCGGTGGACCTCACCGGCCTCTACGTGGATCCGATCCAGATCCTGCAGGACACGGCGATGTCGAACGCGCGGTTCAACCGCTTCCTCCAGGGCTACGCCGCCTACGTGGAACCCGCCGGCTTCGTGAAGATCCGCGAAATATCGCTCTCCTACACGCTGCCCCAGTCGTTGGTATCGCACGTCTTTTCCGGAGAAGATCACAACGTCCGGCTCCAGGTCAGCGGCCGCAACCTGTACACGTGGACCAAGTACAAGGGGTACGATCCCGAAGTGTCCAACTTCAGCAACGTGGACGTCGGGCGCTTCCAGGACGTGACTCCCTATCCGCCCAGTCGCAGCATCTGGATTTCGGTGACCGCCAACTACTGACGTCATTATCCAACTACCAGGATGACTCGAATGATGATCAAACGCACAGTGGCGCTCATCGCGGGCCTCGCGCTCTTGGGAGCGTGCAAGGACTCGACCGGAGTGCCCGACCTCAATAACGTCTCGTCGGCCCTGCTTCAGGGCGGACTCAACGCCTCGTCGATTCAGCTGCTCATGACCGGCATGCTGGCGTCGGACCGCGGCAACCTCGGGGTGATCTTCCCGGAGACGATGGCGCGCGACATGTACCGCATCGATCCCGCCGAGAATCGCTTCATCACGCAGCTCATCGGCGGGCCGGCCGACCCCGGTGCCTTCACCGGCGGGGGTATGTGGAACGGGTTCTATTCCGAAATCCGGACGGCCAACACCATCATCGACCCGATCGCCACCGCCACCGACCTGTCGGCGCAGCAGCAGGCCGCGACGGTGGGCATCGCGCAGACCTTCAAAGCCCTGGCCTATTATCGGCTGCTCGAGATGCGCGATTCCCTGGGCATCCCGGTGGCCGTCGATCAACCGATCACCGCGCCGCCGGCGCCGTTCCTCTGCAAGCCGAACGTGCTGGACTACATCCTCGCCCTGCTCGACAGTGGCTACGCCAATCTTCAGGCGGGGGGCAGCTCGTTCCCGTTCTCACTACCCAGCGGATTCAGTCTCCAGGGCGACTATTCCACGCCGGCTGGTGTGGCCGCGTTCAATCGCGGGCTCGCCGGCAAGGTGGCCTTCTACCGCGGCATGGACCATAGCAAGCCGAATCCGGCGAGCTTCGCCACGGCGATCACTGACCTCAACCAGGCCATCGGAGCGCTGGACCCAGCGACGCTCAACAATTCGGTGTACTACGTGTACAGCACCGCACCGGGCGACGCCACGAATCCGCTGGTGGACGCCGCCATCCACCTCAACCCGGCCGTTGGCGACAGCATCCAGCCGGGCGACCTTCGCGCCGTCGAAATTACCGACCGGGCCGCGCCGGCCGCCGGCAACGGGGTGACCACCAACTACGATTACACGTACTCCATCCCGTCCCTCGCCGGCAACCTCACACGGCCGATACCGGTGCTCACCGTGGCCGAACTGGTGCTGCTGCGGGCCCAGGCGGAGATCCAGAGCAACAACCTGGCCGCAGCCACCAGCGACATCAGCTTCGTGCGCGTCAACCAGGGCGGTCTGCCGGCATACTCCGCATTCGGCGATCAGACCTCGGCGATCAACGCGGTGCTCTACGAAAAGCGTTATTCGCTCCTGTTCACCGGCGCGCAGCGGTTAGTGGACCTCCGGGCCTACACCCGCCTCAACGCGACGTATCTCAAGAAGGAGACGCCGCAGGACATCTTCCAGACCACGCTGCCTATTCCGGCCGCGGAGGTGAACGCCCGTGGAGGCGTGGCCCCCACGCTGACTTGTAACTGAGGCGCCACTAGTGGTAATGTGTACGCGACGGCCCCGGCACACGCCGGGGCCGTCGTGCCTTCACCCGCTCGGGTTGGAGGATCGCCATGGCCGCTCGCTCGTCGCTGGTGCTCGCGCTCGCGCTCGCTGCGGGGTGTTTCCACCCGGCCCGGAACGCGCCTGAGCCGAACCAGAACGTCATCACCGAGGTCGAGATCCGCGCGACGCAGGCGGCGTCCATCTACGACGTGATCGCCGAGCTCCGGCCCGAGTACCTGCGCGACCGGGGGGTCGTGTCCGTCCTCGTCGGCGCTCGGGACGTGGCCACCGTATTCCTCAACAGTGAGCCGTACGGCTCGATCGCCAGCATGCGGGATCTGGCGGCTGCGGACTTTTCCGAGGTCCGCTACTTCTCCGGCCCCGACGCGGTCATCAAATTCGGACGGTCCTACGGCAGCGGGGTCATCCAACTGATTTCGCGAATCGACTGATCGAGGCCGGTCCCGCCCGTCGGACCCCCGAATTCTCGCCAGCCCACCGCGGCCCGCCGCGCCAGTTGCCAATCCATGAAACTCAAGCGCTCCCTCGGCACCGTCTCGCTCGTCGCCATCCTCTACTTCACGGTGTCCGGCGGGCCGTTCACCACCGAGGGGCTCATCCACGAAGTGGGGCCGGGACTTGGGCTGCTGCTGCTCGTGCTCGTGCCCCTCGTCTGGTCGCTGCCCGAGGCGCTCATCGTGGGCGAGCTGGCCAGCATGCTCCCCGAAGAGGGCGGCTACTACCGGTGGGTGGAACGCGCCTTCGGGCCCTTCTGGGCCTTCCAGAACGGCTGGCTCACGTGGATGTACTCGCTGGTCGACATGGCGCTCTACCCGCTGCTCTTCCTGGCGTATCTCGATTACTTCGTGCCCGGACTCACGCCCCTCGAACGGTGGGGAATCGCCCTGGCGATGATCTGGGGCGCCACCACGATCAATCTGTTCGGGTCGCTGCGGGTGGGGCGCAGCTCCGTGGTCAGCGGGCTGTTCATCGTGACCGCCTTTCTCGCCGTGACCGTCGCTGCCCTCTTCCACGCGACGCACACGCCCTGGGTGCCATTCGCCAGGCCGGGGCAGGGAGCGACCGAGGGAATCTCGGTCGGTCTGTCGCTCGCCCTCTGGAACTATATCGGCTGGGACAACGCGTCCACGGTGCAGGGCGAGGTGCGCGATGCCACGCACAGCTACCCGCGCGCGCTCGCGATCACGCTGCCGCTGGTCACCCTCGGCTACCTGCTGCCCCTGCTCGCCACGCTGGCCGCATCCGATTGGCGGACGTGGGCCGACGGAAGCTGGCCGGAGATCGCGCGGGCGGCCACCGGTTCGGCCGGCCCGCTGCTCGCCGCCTGGGTGGCGCTGGCCGGCGTGGTGAGCGCGCTGGGGCTGTTCAACGCGCTGCTGCTCGCCTATTCCCGCATTCCGTTCGTCATGGCCGACGACGGGTTCCTGCCGGCGCCGCTGGCCCGGACCGACGCCAACGGCACGCCGGTGAACGCCGTCCTCGTATCGGCGCTGTGCTATTCGGCATTCGTGCTCGTGCCGTTCGGCCGCCTGGTGGTGGCCGACGTGGTGCTCTACTCCCTGGCCCTGTTCCTGGAGTTCGGCTCGCTCATCGTGCTCCGGCGGCGCGAACCCGGGTTGCGCGGCGCGTTCCGCATCCCTGTGGGCCGGGGCGGCGTCATCGCGCTGGCCGCCGTGCCTATGGCTATTCTCGTATACCTGGTGTATGAGGGACTCGTCGGGGGCGACTACGCCTGGCCGGCGCTGGCCGGCAGCGCGGTGGCCGTCGCCCTCGGCCCCCTCTGGTTCCGGCTCGCCGCTCACACGCCGCGCGGCGCCCGCCGGCTTCAGGGCCGCTTGTAGACCGTCCCGTCCTTCATTACGAACGCCACCCGCTGGGTGGCGGTGATGTCCCGGGTCGGATCGCCGTTGAGCGCCACGAGGTCGGCGTAGAGGCCGGGCTGCACGCTCCCGATCCGGTCCTGCCAGCCCAGCATCCTGGCGTTGGTCACCGTGGCGGCCGTGATCGCCTGCAGCGGCGTCATGCCGTACTGCACCATCAGCACGAGTTCCTTGGCGTTGTCGCCGTGCGTGAACACGCCCACGTCGCCGCCGGCGCAGATCTGCACCCCAGAGGCGAGCGCGGCCTGGAAGCTGGCGTGCTTGGCCTGCATGCTCGGCGGCTCGGGATCGCCGGGCTTCCACCCGCCATACTCGGCAATCGAGTAGCCCGCGGCGACGGTAGGGATATAGAAGATGCCCTTGTCGGCCATCTCCTTGAACTCCCTGCCCGTGCCGAAGTCGCCGTGCTCGATGGTGGTCACGCCGGCATCGATGGCCCGCTGCATGCCTTCGGGGGTTTGCGCATGGACCGCCACCGGGGCGCCCGCGCTCCGCGCCACCTCCACCGCCCGCTGCATCTCTTCCTCGGTGAACGTGGCGTGCGCCCCCGGGTTCGGGCCCCATCGGTAGTCGCCGTACAATTTCACCCAATCGGCGCCCTTTCCCAGTTGCTCGCGCACCACGCGCTCGATGTCGTCCACCCCCGCGGCCTCCTCGCCCCCTTGCGGCACGTCCCACCGGTCGTCGAGTCCCTTGGGCCCGTAGGCCCCGAGCGCAACTATGGCGCGGGTGGCCACGAAGTACCGCGGCCCTGGAATGATGCCCTGCTCGATGGCCTGCTTGAGCCCGACGTCGGCGAATCCAGCGCCCTCGGTGCCCAGGTCACGGGCCGTGGTATATCCCGCCATCAACGTGGCGCGCAAATGGTTCACGGCGCGCGCCGTACGGAGTGACAGGGGCTCCTTGAGCACCTGATCGTTCCACGACGTCTCGTTGTACGGGTGGAGGAACATGTGCGTATGCGCCTCGATCATGCCCGGGATGAGCGTCGTGCCGGGCAGGGCGATCGTGGCCGCGCCCGCCGGCGCCTTCACCTGGTCGCGCGGGCCCACCGCCTCTATGCGGTTGCCTGCGACGAGCACCACCCACCCCGCATGAGGCGCCGGATCCGACCCGGTCCATACCTGATCCGGTATGAGCAACGTCCGGGGGGCGTCGGCGGCCGGTGCGCGGGAGCCGCGTCCCTGGGCGGCGGCCGGCGCGGCCGCCGCCAGCATCACGAACAGGCCGGTGAGCATCGAGAACGGAAGTCTGCGTCGCATGGCACTGCCCCTGGATCAGGACGGTGAAGGGGTGAGCACTGGAAGCCCGGCCGCCACCCAAGCGTCGTAGCCTCCGCTCATCGGAGTCACATCCGAAAAACCTCGCCCAACGAGCACACTGGCGCCAATCACCGCCCGCGTGCCGGCATGGCACTGCACGATCACCGGGCCCGTCTGCGCCGCTGCTGCGGCCCAGCCGGCCAGGTCGCCCAGCGCGACGCCGATCGAGCCGGGGATGACCCCGGCCTCGCGCTCGCCGGCGCCCCGCACGTCGATCAGGCGCCCAGCCCGGCCGGCGGCGAGCCGCCGCTGCACCTCGGCCAGATCAGCGGTGGCGAGCGTGGCCACCCGGGCTCCCGAACGGCGCCGCGCGTCCACCACGTCGTCCGCCACAGCCCAACCTGCCACGCGGTCGAACCCGATCATCCGTAGGCGGTGGGCCAGGGGGGCGACGTCGTTCGCGGCGTTCACCAGCAGCACCACCGGCGCCTCCTCGGGAGCCACGGTGCCGAAATAGCTGGTGAACGATTTCGACTTGGGCACGCAGATCGCCCCCGGCACGAACCCGCTGGAAAACACGGCCGACGGCCGGGTGTCGATCACCAGCGTACCGTCGCGAACGGCCGCCTCTACTTCGTCGGCGTCGAGATGCGGAGCCGAGCCACCGGCTGGGGCTGACGGCGTGCCGTCGCGGTTCACGCGCTTCATGCGCCCGAAGTAGCGCGGCGGCTCGGGCTGCGCGGCGAGGATCTCGCGCACGAACGCCGCCTCGTCGGCCTGGCACAGTGCCGCATTGGTCAGCCGCTCGTAGCCGAGTGTCGACTGCGGCATCGCGCCCAGCGCCTTGCCGCACGCTGACCCCGCTCCGTGCCCGGGCCACAACTGCAAATGGCCGGGCAGCGACTCGGTGCGGCGGAGGGAGGCGAACAACTGCCGTGCCGAGGCTTCCATGGTGCCTGCCACGTACGCCGCCCGCTCGAGCAGATCCGGGCGCCCCACGTCACCCACGAAGATGAAGTCGCCGCTCAACATGCCCACGGGCTGGTCGGACGCCACCGTGTCGGTGACCAGAAAGGACAGATGCTCCGGGGTGTGGCCGGGAGTGTGAACCGCCGTGAGGCGGAGGGTACCCACCGCGATGACGTCACCTTCATGAAGAAGCATCGGACCATCGGACCGCCCGTCTGCCCGACTGTCCAACTGTCCGTACCGCCAATCGGCGCCGCCCTCGCCCGACAGCATGAGGCGGGCGCCCGTGACTGCCGCCAGCGTACGCGCCCCCGACACGAAGTCGGCGTGAATGTGGGTTTCCGTCACGTGCGTGATGGCGAGCCTTTCATCCTGCGCGGCTTCGAGGTATCTCTCGACGTCCAGATTGGGATCCACGACCACGGCCTGGCGCGTGGACTCGCAGCCGAGCAGGTAGCTCGCTTGCGCCAATTCGTCGTCGTACAGGCGTCGAAAGATCATGAAGGCAGAGTGAGGGGGAAGCCCCGCGTAATCTATCCCGCCCTCGCGCGCGGACGCCACGTACCTCTGGCGCAGTCGGCGCACGGATGAGACGTTTCGGACGTCGCTGCCGAATCCCCACTCTTCACCGGCCTTCACCGAGATCGTCGAGTCATGCGCCGAGCTTCTTCATCGCTGGTCCACGCCGCTGTTCTGCTCATCGTCGCCGCGTCATCCGCCGCCGCGCAGGCGACCAAGCGTTCGCTCACCCCGGCGGACTGGGATCACTGGCGTTCCACCACCGGCACCGCGATGTCGCAGGACGGCAAGTGGGTGGCGTATTCGCTCACTCCCCAGGTGGGGGACGGCGACTTCGTCGTGCGCAGCACGACCGGCGGCACCGAGTACCGCGTGCCGCGCGGGTTCATTGGACGGCCGAACATGACCCCGGGCTTCACGGGTGGTCGCGGCGGTGGGGGCGGGGGCGGCGGCGTGCCTGCCGGGCGGATCGCGGCCGATTCTCGGTTCGCGGCGGTGCTCACGTACGCGCCGATGACGGCGTTCGACTCGGCCCGTCGCAGCGGGCGGGGCGGCCGGCCCGGTCCGCAGCCCAAGGCCAAGCTGGCCATCGTCGATCTCGGCACGGGAAACGTGACCCTGATCGCGGACGTACGCGGGTTCGAGATGCCGGCGCAGGCCGGCGGCTGGATTGCATACCAGATCGACACGGGCGATTCGACTGCCGCCGAAGGCGGAGCGAGTGGGGAAAACGCGGGCGGCCCTGGCGGGCGGGGCGGCCGCGGGGGAGGCGGAGCGCCGGCTGCCGAAGCGGGTCCGAACGGACGTCGCAAGCCCCCGGGGAGCACGGTGGTGTTGCGCAACCTCGCAACGGGCGCCGAGACGCGCATCGACAGCGTCACGACGTATGCCTTCGATGACAGCGCGAAATGGCTGGGCTACGTCGTCTCGACGCGCGGCGGAGAGGGCGACGGAGTATTCGTCCGCGTTCCGGGAAAGGACACATCCATTGCCCTCATGGCCGGAAAGGGTGACTACCGGGACTTCGCGTTCGACCGGGCGGGGTCGCAGGTGGCGTTCACGACGGACCGCGACGACTTTTCGGCACGCGAGCCGAAGTTCACCTTGTACTATGCGTCGCTCAAGGACGCCAAGCCGGTGCCCGTGGCCACGGCGGGCAGCGTGGGGCGTGGCCTGCTCGTGGCCGACTACGGGCGCGTGGCGTTTTCGCGCTCGGGCACCGCCATCGAGTTCGGCGTGGCTCCGCCCCGCCTCGACACCGTTCCGCACGACTCGCTCTATGACAAGGCGATCTTCGATCTGTGGGCGTGGAACGACCCGCACATCATGCCGCAACAGAAGGTGGACGCGGCGCGCGACCGCAACCGGACCTTCGTGGCGCTCTACCAGATCGCGTCCAGGAAGCTTGTGCAACTCACCGACGACTCCGTGCCGAACGCCACGGTGTCCGAGGACGCGCGCGCTGCGATGGCAACGAGCGACGTCCCGTATGCGATCCCGGCGATGTGGGGAGAGGGTGGCAGCGACGTATACGCGGTCGACGCTGCGACGGGCCGCCGGTCGTTGGTCAAGAAGGACCTGCGTGGGTCCCGCCCGGCGCTCTCGCCCGGAGGCCGCTTCATCACTTACATGGACGACGGCCACTGGTTCGCGTACGACATCGCTGCGGGCCACACCACCGACCTCACGGGGAGCCTCAAGGGCGATCGGTTCGACGATGAACTGGATGACCATCCGGACATCGCGCCCGCGTACGGCATCGGCGGGTGGACGACGGGTGACCGCTCCGTGCTGCTCTACGATCGGTACGACGTCTGGGAGGTGGACCCGACGGGTGCGCGCGGACCGGTGGTGGCCACCGACTCCGTCGGCCGGCGGGAGCATCTGATCTTCCGCGTCGTCGATCTCGAGCGTGAGGATCCGTTCATCGATCCGCGGCAGCCCGTCCTGCTCAGCGCCCTCAATGAAGACACCAAAGCCGGCGGTTTCTACTGGCTGCGGCTTGGCGCGCGGCGCGCCCCGGAGAAGATCGTAATGGCGGACGCCGACTTCGGCATTCCCCTCCAGGCAAAGCACGCCGGGCAGCTCGTGGTGACTCGCGGGACGTTCGAGGAATTTCCCGACCTCTACACGGGGTCGGACCTCACCCATCTGGCGAGGATCTCCGACGCCAATCCGCAGCAGAAGGACTTCAATTGGGGCACGGCGGAGCTGGTGCACTGGATCAGCGCCGACGGGATTCCCCTGTCGGGCATCCTGTACAAGCCGGAAAATTTCGACCCGGCCAGGAAGTACCCGATGATCACGTATTACTACGAGCGGTTGTCGGACAATCTCTACCATTACGTCCCGCCCGGCGGCCGCAACGTGATCAACCCGACGCACTATGTATCGAACGGCTATCTGATCTTCGAACCCGACATCCCGTACGAGATCGGCTACCCGGGACCGAGCGCGATGAAGGCGGTCATTCCCGGGGTCGAGATGCTGGTCGCCCGGGGCTATGTGGACCTGAATGCGCTCGGGCTCCAGGGCCACTCCTGGGGCGGCTACCAGACAGCGTACATGATCACGCAGACGCACATGTTCAAGGCGGCGATGGCCGGCGCGCCGGTGGCCGACATGTTCAGCTCCTACGGCGGCATCCGCTGGCAGACCGGCATCAACCGGTCATTCCAGTACGAACACACCCAGAGCCGGATCGGCGGGTCGATCTGGGAATACCCGCTGCGCTACGTGGAGAATTCGCCGCTCTTCTGGGCCGACAAGATCACCACGCCGCTGCTGATGATGGCCAACGACGGCGACGGCTCGGTGCCCTGGTACCAGGGGATCGAGATGTACGTGGCGCTGCGCCGGCTGGGCAAGGAAGTATACCTGATCGATTATAACGGCGACGAACACAATCCCACCAAACGCGCCAACCAGATGGACATCGCCATGCGGATGCAGCAGTTCTTCGACTACCATCTGCGCGGGTTCCCCGAACCCGACTGGATGATCCACGGCATCCCGTATCTGCAGAAGGGACGGGATCAGCTGGGGCATCCGGCCGGCGTGCTCCCCCCGTCCAGCGGCGGCGCCGATTCGTCGCACACCGATTAACGGAGCGCCACCCATGGCCGACGTCATCGACTACAAGATCATCGGCGACGACCTGCAGGCCGTCGTCATCACGCTGGACCCGGGCGAACGGGTCATCGCCGAGGCCGGCGCCATGATGTACATGCAGGACGGCGTCCGTATGGAGACCACGCTCGACCCCAACGCCCAGGGCGGGAGCATGGTGGGCAAACTGCTGGGCGGCGCCAAGCGGGCATTGAGCGGCGATTCGTTCTTCATGACCACGTTCACGAACGCCGCCGCCGTTCGCCGCGACGTGGCGTTCGCCGCCGTCACGCCGGGAAAGATCCACCCCGTGGAGCTCAAGGACTGGGGCGGACGGATCATCGCGCAGCGTGACGCGTTCCTGTGCGCCGCGCGCGGCATGAACGTCACGGTGGCGTTCTCGAAGCGGTTGGGCGCCGGCTTCTTCGGCGGCGAGGGGTTCATCCTCCAACGCATCGAGGGCGAGGGGCTCGTGTTCCTGCATGCGTCGGGCACCCTGTGCGAGATGCAGCTCGCGGGCGGCGAGAAGGTGCAGGTGGACACCGGTTGCCTCGTGGCGTTCGACGAACGCGTGGACTACGACATCGCGATGGTGCCGGGCATCAAGACAGCGCTGTTCGGCGGGGAAGGACTGTTCTTCGCCACGCTCACCGGTCCGGGGCGCGTGATCCTGCAGTCGATGCCCTTCTCGCGACTGGCCGACCGGATCCTTGCGTCGGCGCCGCGGGCGGGTGGGGCGCACAAGGAGGAGGGCGGCCTGGGCAGCGCGCTGGGCCTGATGGGCGGCCTGCTCAACAACAGCGACTGATGAGAGACGCACCGTTCGCCGAGCCGTTCGCGCGATTCCGCGCCCTGCTCGATGAGGCCACTGCGCTGGACCGTAGCGTTCTCCCCGACCCGACGGCATTCGCGCTCGGCACCGTGGACGCCAAGGGGCTTCCCGCGGTCCGCATCCTTCTGCTCAAGGCGGTCGACGAGCAGGGGTTCGTGTTCTACACGAACTTCGAGAGCCGTAAGGGACGGGAACTGAAGGGCAACCCGCACGCCGCCCTCTGTTTTTTCTGGCAGGCACTGGAGCGGCAGGTGCGGGTGGAAGGCATCGCCGCGCCGGTCGCCGACGCCGAGGCCGACGCCTATTTCGCTTCCCGGCCGCGAGGCAGCCAGATTGGCGCCTGGGCGTCCACCCAGAGCCGCGACGAGGCCACCGAGGGCCTGCTCGAGACGCGCTACGCGGAGTTCGAGCGAAAGTTCGCCGGCCAGGCGGTGCCGCGCCCCTCGTACTGGTCGGGGTTCCGGGTGGCGCCGGAACGAATCGAATTCTGGCGCGGCAAGCCCAGCCGGCTGCACGAGCGCGAGTTGTACGTGCGAGCGGGCGGCGGGTGGCAGGTGCGGACGCTCTTTCCGTAACGGGCGCCGCGGCGGCGTAGCACGCGGGGGCGTGAGGCTGTAAGATTCCGCCATGACGACACACGCGGCGGAGCCGACCCCGTCCGTGCCCGACGTGGGCGCGGACGGCAGCGGCTGGACGGTGGAATCAGCGCGCCAGCTCTACAACATCGAGGGCTGGGGCGCCGGCTTCTTCGACATCAACAGCAAGGGGCACGTCGTGGTGCGCCCCGATCGCACGCAGCCGGACCACGAGCTGGACCTGTTCGAGCTCGAACTCGACCTCGAAGAACAGGGGGTGGCCCTGCCGGTGCTGCTGCGCTTCTCCGACATCCTGCGATCGCGCATCGACGCGCTCTCCGGCCACTTCCAGGCAGCGCGCGAGGAATACGGCTACGAGGGCGGATACACCACCGTCTATCCGATCAAGGTCAATCAGCAGCGGCACGTGGTGGAGGAGATCGTGCAGTTCGGCGCTGCCCACGGCGTGGGACTCGAGTGCGGAAGCAAGCCGGAACTGCAGGCGGTGCTGGGCCTGGCCGAGCATACGGCCCACGTGATCGTGTGCAACGGCTACAAGGACGAGGAGTTCATGCGCCTCGCGCTCATGGGCCAGAAGCTCGGACACCAGGTGTTCATCGTGATCGAGCAGCTGAGCGAGATCGACGTGCTGCTCCAGGTGGCCGACGAGATGGAAGTGACGCCGACGGCTGGTGTGCGCATCAAGCTCGCCTCCCGGGGCTTCGGACGCTGGGCGGAGAGCGGCGGCGAGAAGTCCAAGTTCGGGCTCAACGCGGCGCAGCTGGTGCAGGCGGTCGACAAGCTGCGCGCGGCGGGGCGGCTCGACATCCTGCGCCTGATCCACTTCCACCTCGGCTCCCAGATCACCGACATCCGGTTCATCAAATCGGGCCTGCAGGAGATCGCCCGGTTCTACGTGGAGCTGCGGTCGATGGGCGTGAACATCACGCACGTGGACGTGGGGGGCGGGTTGGGCGTGGACTACGACGGCACCAACTCCACGTCGGACGCCAGCGTGAACTACTCCCTGCAGGAGTACGCCAACGACGTCATGTACACGCTGGCCGAGGCCTGCCGCGAGCACGAGCAGCCGATGCCGCACGTGATCAGCGAGTCGGGCCGCGCCCTCACGGCCCACCACGCGCTGCTCCTGCTCAAGGTGATCGACGTCGAGTCGGTGGCCGAACAGCCACCGCCCGGGCTCGCCGACGACGACCACCAGCTGCTGCACGAAATGGTGGCCGACTACAAGGACGTTTCGCGCAAGAACGCGTCGCGTCGGCGGGTCAAGGAAGTCTTCCACGACGCCACGTTCGACAAGGAACGCGCGCACGAGTACTTCAATTCGGGCGTGCTGTCGCTGCGCGAGCGGGCCCTGGCCGACCAGATCTATTTTTCCACCATCAATCTCATTGCGCGCCTCTGCCGGCAGAACCGCGACGCGTACGACGACATCATCGCCGACCTCGAAGCGACGCTGGTCGACCGCTACTTCTGCAACTTCTCGCTCTTCCAGTCGCTGCCCGACGCCTGGGCCATCGATCAACTGTTTCCGATCATGCCCATCCACCGGCTGGACGAGGAGCCCACCCGCCGTGGCACGCTACAGGACGTGACGTGCGACTCCGACGGCAAGATCGACCGGTTCGTGGGCCAGAAGAACGGTGCCCCCAGCCTCGAACTGCACGAGTTTCACGATGGGGAGCCCTACGTGCTCGGCGTGTTCCTCACCGGTGCCTACCAGGAGATCCTCGGCGACCTGCACAATCTGTTCGGCGACACGAACGCCGTGCACATCCGGCTCGGCCCGAACGGCGGCTACGACGTGAGCGACCTCGTGCACGGTGACACCGTGACCGAGGTGCTCAACTACGTGCAGTTCCGCGCGTCCGACTTGCTGCAGGTCTTCCGCCGCAAGGTGGCGGCCGCCAAGTACCTCACGCGGCAGGAGGCGAACACGTTCATCGCCGACTACGTCGCGGGGCTCGAGGGCTACACGTACCTGGAGGGCGAGGCGGCGCAGTGATGCTGCCGCACGCGCTGCTCCTCGCCGCCAGGGGGGAGTTGGCCGCCGAGTCGTCGGTGGCGCATCTGCTCGCCGCGCTGGCGGCGATCTTCGTGGCCACGAAGGCGCTCGGTGAGGTGGCCCAGCGGTTCCGCCAGCCGGCCGTGCTCGGCGAACTCATCGCCGGCGTGCTCCTCGGGGGGTCGGTGCTCGGCATCGTCGATGCCTCGAGCCCGGTCCTGTCGGCGATGTCGGAAATCGGGATCATCCTGTTGCTGTTCGAGATCGGGCTGGAGACCGACGTCCGGAGCCTGATCAAGGTGGGCGGCGTGGCGGCTACGGTGGCGTGTGCCGGCGTGGTGCTCCCGTTCGGCGCGGGGTACATGGGGGCCTCGTTGTTTGGCCTGGGCCGGGTGCCGGCGCTGGTGTGCGGGGCGGCGCTGTGCGCCACCTCGGTGGGGATCTCGGCACGGGTGCTTTCGGAACTCGGGATGCTCGACACGAGCGAGGGGCGCGTGGTGTTGGGGGCTGCGGTGATCGACGACATCATCGGGTTGGTGATTCTCGCCGTGGTCGCGGGCATCGTGGACGGCGGATCGGTGTCGCTGCCCCGGATCGCCCGGATTTCAGGAGTGGCCGTCGGGTTCGTCGTCGCTGCCGTGGTCGTGGGCGCGCGCGTGGCGCCCCCGGTATTCCGGGCCGCACAAAAGGTGCGGGCGGCGGGTGCGCTCGGTCTCGTGGCCATCGCGTTCGCGTTCTTCCTGGCCTGGACGGCACACCTCGCCGGATCGGCCATGATCATCGGCGCGTTCGCGGCGGGTGTCGTGCTGCACGATCTGCCGCAGCGCGGTGGCGTGCAGCAATCGACCACCCGCATCGGCCAGTTCTTCGTGCCCATCTTCTTCGCGAGTGTCGGGGCGGCGGTGGACCTGCCCGCGCTATTCGAGGGCAGTGCTCTGCAGGTTGGGGCGATCCTGATCGTGATCGGGATCGTCGGCAAGGTGCTGGCCGGCTACGTGCCCTGGTGGTTCAAGGGCGACAAGCTGCTGGTGGGAGTCGCGATGGTGCCGCGCGGAGAGGTGGGGCTCATCTTTGCCCAGATGGGCCTCGCTTCGGGCGGCATCGACCATGGACTGTTCGGCGCCATCATGCTGATGGTGCTGGTGACGACCTTCATAACGCCGCCGGCTCTCGGGCGGCGCGCCGCGGGGCGGGACGCGCAGGGCAGCCAGGGTATCGACGAGCTGGTCGCGGGCTCATTCAGAAAAAAGAAAGGGCGCTGACGCGGTTGCCGCGCGAGCGCCCTCGGACGGGAAGCGCCGCCGTCTACATGCGGTCGGCCACCGCCTGCCAGTTCACGACGTTCCACCAGGCCTTGATGTAGTCAGCCCGGCGGTTCTGGTAGTGCAGATAGTAGGCATGCTCCCACACGTCGAGCCCCATCACGGCGTGCTTGCCATCCATGAGCGGGTTGTCCTGGTTGGGCGTGCTGGCAATCGACAACTTGCCCCCGTCGTTGATCAGCCAGGCCCAGCCGGAGCCGAAGCGGCCCGTGGCCGCGGCCGCGAACTGCTCCTGGAACTTCGCGAAATCGCCGAACGCTTTCTTGATCGCATCGGCCAGTTTGCCGGCGGGCTCACCGCCGCCTTTGGGGCTCATGATCTGCCAGAACATCGAGTGGTTCCAATGGCCGCCGCCGTTGTTGCGCACCGCGGTCCGGACGGCGTCGGGCACGGCATTCAGATCCTTGAGCAGATCGTCCAGCGACTTGCCGGCGAGGTTCGGCGCCTTCTCGATCGCGGCGTTCAGGTTGTTGACGTAACCGCCGTGATGTTTGTCGTGGTGGATCTCCATCGTCTTTGCGTCGATGTGAGGCTCCAGCGCGTCGTTCGCGTAGGGCAGGGCGGGAAGTGTGAAAGCCATATCGTTCTCCTTGGACGTCAGGCGTCCGGTGCGATATCCGGAGGGGTCGCTCGGCGGCGCGCGCGCAACCATGCGACGGCACCGGGCATGAGCGACAGCACGATCACTGTCATGATCACCACTTCGATATGCCGATCGATACCTGGAATGTAACGCCCCAGGAAGTATCCCGTGAACAGCATCCCCCAGATCCAGAGCAGACCGCCGATCACGTTGTACAGGGTGTAGCGCCGCCAGTCCATGACGGCCACCCCGGCCACGACGGGCACGAAGGTGCGCACGATGGGCATGAACCGCGCGATCAGCACGGTCGCGCCGCCGTGGTGCTCGTAGAAGTCATGCGCGCGTAACAGGTGCCGGCGTTTGAACAGCAGCGAGTCGGGCCGGGCGTACAGCGCCCGGCCGGTCACGCGTCCGATGCCATAGCCCGACGTGTTGCCGACGATCGATGCCAGCGACAGCAGCAGCCCGAGCAGATAGACGTCGAACTGTCCCAGCGCCGCGAACAGCCCCGCTGTCACGATCAGCGAGTCACCGGGCAGGAAGAATCCAACGAGGAGCCCGGTCTCGGCGAAGATCACCAGCGTGAGCCCCACATAGCCGCCCCAGGTGATCAACTCCCGGACGTTGGTCAGGCGATGGACGAGGTCGAGCAGTTCGTGCATGGACGTCCGAATGAGTGTGGCGCGGAGGCGAACCACTGAACTTCAAGGGTCGTGAGGGCAGGGTCAATGGGCTGGAGTGACGTCGGAATCCCCCCCTGTCGCGGCGCGAGCCGCGGAGCCAACTTCGCTGTCCGACTGTCCGACTCTCTCATGCTCACCGTTCACGTCGTCTCTCACACCCACTGGGATCGCGAGTGGTACCATCTGGCCGGCCGGTTCCGCCAGCAGCTGGCGGCGCTCGTCGACGAGCTGCTCGACGATCCGCCCACCGGCGGCGCCAGTTTCCTGCTCGATGGCCAAACGGTGGTGTTGAGCGACTACCTGGCCGTTCGGACCGAGCGCGCGATCGATCTCACCATGGTCGTGCGTAGCGGCGCACTCGAGGTCGGGCCCTGGTTCGTGCTCGCCGACGAGTTGATTCCCAGCGCCGAAGCCCTGGTGCGGAACCTCCTCATGGGCCGCCGCATGCTGCGCGCGATGAGCGTAGAATCGCCGCCGGTGCTCTATTGCCCCGACTCGTTCGGGCACCCGGCGGCGCTGCCCACGCTGGCGCGGGGGTTCGGGCTCGGCATGGCGGTCTTGTGGCGGGGCTACGGCAGCCGCCGGTGGCCGGCCGGCGATGCCGCGTGGTGGAGCGCGCCCAGCGGCGAATGCGTCTTGCTCTACCACTTGCCGCGCAGCGGATACGAGTTCGGCGCCGACCTGCCGGCCGATCCCGGTGAGGCTGCCACGCGGTGGCGCGCCATGCGCCACGAACTGGCGCCGCGCAGCAGGCTCCCCGTGATGCTCGTGACCAACGGTACGGACCACCGCGCGCGACAGCGGCAGTTGGCCGATGCACTGGCGGCGCTGGCCGATGCCGCCGCGCCCACGCCCGTGGAGGCGAGTTCACTGCGCGCATTCGCTGCGGCGGCAATGGCGAGCGCCGCGCACGCCGGCTTGCCGGAAGTGCAGGGCGAACTCCGCGACTCCTACGGCTATGCGTGGACGTTGCAGGGCACCTTCGCCACACGGGCGCATCAGAAGCGCCGTGCCGCGCGTCTCGAACGTTTGCTCGAGCGCGAGGTGGAGCCATGGACGGCCCTCGCGGCCCGTCGGTCGGGGCACTCGCGTCGCGCTCTGGTGCGCGCGGCGTGGCGCGAGCTGCTGCTCTGCCATCCGCACGACACGCTCTGCGGCTGCTCCATCGATCCCGTGGCGCGCGCGTTTGACACGCGGCTGGACGAGGTGCATGCGCAAACCGCCGGGCTCCGCGAAGACGCGATCGGCGACCTCGTGGGGCGCGACGCCGAGCAGGCGCGGCGCGCGCTGGACGCTTGGCGACCACACGTGGTGCTCCGCAACCCGGCGGCCCGAGCGCGCGGCGGCGTGGCCATCGTCGAACTGTCGCGGTTTCTGGCGCACGTGCGGGTCGGGCCTGGGTCCGGCGGCGCGAGCATACCGGTCGCGCGGCGAACGCCGCTGCGCATCGAGGGCGCCGCCGCCGTGCAGATCCTCGAGCGGAACGTGCAGCACGAACGCACCGAGTCGCCGCGCGACTATCCCGACGACGACTTCGTCGAGCGGTCGCTCGCCGCCGTCTGGGTGGCCGACGTGCCGGGTTATGGCGTTCGCGCACTGCCGCTCGTGACGGGGCGCGCCGCGCGCGCGGTGCCGCGCAACCCCGTGCGCAGTGCAGGCGGCACATTGTCGAACGGCTTGCTGACGGTCGTGGTCGAGCGCGACGGCCGGATCACGCTTACGGACGGCGCGAGCGGGCGATGCATCGACGGCCTGCTCGCCATTGAGGACCAGGACGACCTCGGCGATCTCTACACGCCGTCGACGCGCGGCGAGGTTCGCATGGCGCGTTATGCCGGGGCACGCGTCGTACACCGCGGGCCCCTGCGCGGAACGATCGAAACCCGGTGGCGGTTGCGCGTGCGGACCGGAGAGCGTGTCACGGTGCGTGTGCGTCTCACCGTCGATGCCGACGCGAATGTGCTGCGATTGGGCGTCCGTGGCGAAAACGCAGCACGCGATCACCGGCTCCGGCTTCGCATCGTGACCGACGTGCCCAATCCCCGGGTGCGCGCCGACGCGGCGTTCGGTCCGGTGGAACGGGTGCCGCTCGTCCTCGCGCCAGACGAAGCCGTCATGGAATCCGCGCCGCCCACCGCGCCGCTCCATCGGTACGTGTCGCTCTCCGGGGCGCACGGCGGCGCCACGGTGTTCTCGGACGGGCTCGCCGAGTACGAAGCGACCGCGCACGGCGCCATCCACGTGACGCTCGTGCGCGCGGTGGGCGAACTCTCGCGCGACGACCTGCCCGAACGGCCGGGACATGCCGGGTGGCCGTCGCCCACTCCCGAGGCGCAATGCACCGGGTCCTTTGCCGCGGAATGCGCGCTCATGCTGCACGATGGCTGGAGCGATGCGACCGCCGATCTCGTGGAGCGCGCGGCCGACGACGTACTCGTGCCGCTCACCGGGTACACGATCCGGTCGCTGATCGCCGTCGCGCCGCAGACGCCCGGCCTCGAGTTGCAGGGCGCGGGCCTCGCGTTCTCGGCGGCCAAGGAGAGCGAGGACGGCGAGTGGCTGGTGCTGCGGTGCGTGAACGTGCTGAACCGCCCGGTGCCGGGGCGGTGGGTGGTCGAGGGCGGCCTGCGGGAGGCGCGCGTCTCGCGGCTGGACGAGACGCCGGGCGACGCGCTGGCCGTATCGGGCGACGCCGTCGAGTTCTACGCCCCGGCCCGCGGCGTCGTGACCGTCTCGGTGCGCTGAGACTACGCCCGCTCGCCGAGCAGGCCCGCCGCTTCGCCCGACAGCCGGTCACGCAGCCAGTCGCCCAACAGCGTGCAGGCGCACACGGTGGCGATGAGCGCGAGCCCCGGGGCGAGCGCGATCCACGGCGCCGTCACGATCGCGTCGCGGCCGCCGGCGATCATGTTCCCCCAACTGGGCGCCGGCGGCTGCACGCCGAGCCCCAGGAACGACAGCCCGCTCTCCAGCAGCATCGCGTTGCCCACACCGAGCGCCGTGGCCACGATCGCCGGTCCCAGCGCGTTGGGCAGGGCGTGCCGCCACAACACACGGCTGCTCCGCGCGCCCAGCGCCCGCGCCGCGTCGATGTATGGCTGGGTCTGCACCCCAAGCACTTCGGCCCGCACCATGCGGGCCACTCCCATCCACCCGGTGGCGACGAGCACGACCACCACGCTGGTCAGGCCGGGGCGCCACAGGGCGGCGCATACCAATAACAGTATGAGCCGCGGAACGGCGAGCAACGCGTCCGTGACGGCCATCGCCAGCCGGTCCGTGAGTCCGCCGGCCCAGGCGGCCGCGGCGCCGACCACGGTGCCCAGCGCCGCGGCCGCTACCGACCCCACGAGCCCCACGGCCAGCGAGATGCGGCCGGCCAGCATCATGCGCACGAACAGGTCGCGCCCGAACCGGTCGGTGCCCAACAGATGGAAGGCGCCCGTCGCGTCGCGCGCGCCGGGAGCCAGATCGCGCAGCGCGAGCACGTCGCCGATCGCCAGCGGATTCTGCTGCGACAGCATCGGCACGACGATCACTGCCACCGTCATCGCCATGAGCAGGGCGAGCGCTCCGAGGGCGATCGGATCGCGCCGCCGCGCGGTCGGCGAACCGAAGTGGGTCATGCCTCGGCCCGCCGCGGATCGAGGTGCGGAAGCACCAGATCGGCGGCGAGGTTGGCCGCGATCACCGCGCCGGCATAGAGCATCGCGCAGGCCATCACCACGGGGTAGTCGCGCGCTGCGATCGCGGTGAGCATCGCCTTTCCCATCCCCGGCCACGCGAACACTGCCTCGACGAACACCGAGCCGGCCACCAGGCCCGGCAACGACAGCGCGACCAGGACGATGAGCGGCGGCAGGACGTTGCGCAGCACGTGCCGGCCGAACACCTGGCGCGGGGCAGCGCCCTTGGCTCGCGCCGTGCGCACGAAGTCCAGGCGCATCACGTCGGCCACACTGCTGCGCGCGTACCGTGCCATGCCGGCCGCCCCGATGGCCGAGAGAATGGCAACCGGCAGCACGGCGTGGCGCGCCACGTCGCGCACCGCGCTCCATCCGTGCAGGTCGGCACCGGGGGTGCGCACACCGAACGCCGGGAGCCGCAGCCAGGCGGGGAACCCGAACATGCTCGCGCCGTACGTGAAGACCGCGACCAGGGCGAGGGCGATCCAGAACGACGGCATCGCGAACACCGCCGTGGTAGCCACGGTAAGCGCGCGATCGGCGGCGGTGCCGCGGCGCGCGCCCTGCAGCATCCCGATGGGAACGCCGATCAGGAACGTCAACGCCAGCGATACCAGGCCGAGCCCCATGGAGATCGGTGCTGCGCGGCCGAGTACCCGCGCTACCGGTTCGCGGTTCGCAAAGCTCTCACCAAAGTCCCCCGTGAGCACGTCTCCCAACCAGCGTGCATATTGCACCGGCAACGACGCGTCGAGTCCGAACTGGTGGCGCAGCCGGGCCACGTCGGATGGCGACGCGTTGGGGGGAACGAGCATCGTGGCCGGATCGCCAGGCGCCAGCCGGACGAGTGCGAACACGAGGCTCACCACGAGCCAGAACAACACCAGCGCATCGCGCAGGCGGCGCGCAACCGGGAGGGCGGACACGCGTTGATTATGCGAGTGGCGCGGCGCGCGTCAATCATGGGGGCGGCGGTGGTGATCGCGTGCGGGGCGCCCCCGCGCGCGCCGGGCGTTGCGGTCTACGCCTCCGGCACGGACCTCGAATCGGCCAATCCGCTCGTCACGGTGCACCCGCTATCGCGCCAGGTCCAACGCTACGCCCTGTTCACCACGCTGGCCCGCTACGACTCGGCGCTCCACCCCATCCCCTACGCCGCGCGCTCCTGGCACTGGAGCGCCGACCGCCGTACCCTGCGCTTCGAACTCGAACCGCAGCTCCGCTGGCACGACGGGGTCCCGACCACGGCCCGCGACGTCGCCTTCACGCTGCTTGCCGCCCGGGATCCGGCCACCGGCTACCCGCGGGCCGGCGACCTCGCCGCCGTCGACACGGTGATCGCCCGTGACGACTCCACCGTGGACGTGCGGTTCGACCCGCCCCAACCGGCCTTTCCGCTCGTGCTGTGCGAACTGCCCATCCTCCCCGCACACCTGCTGGCCGCGGTGCCCCGGCGCGCGATGCGCACGGCGGCATTCGACCTGGCGCCGGTGGGGAACGGCCCCTTCCGGTTCGTGGCGCGCGTGCCTGGCCAACGCTGGGTGTTCGCCCGCAACGATGACTTTCCGGCGGCGCTCGGCGGGCCGCCGACCCTCCGTGGGTTCGTGATCGCCGTGGTGGACGAAGCGACCACCAAGTTCGCCGGGCTGGCAAGCGGCGAACTGGACGTGGCCGGCATCTCGCCTTCCATGGCGGCGCTCGTGGCCCGCGATCCGACGCTCCGCCTCGTCCAGTATCCGATCCTGTTCGAGACCGGCATCGTGCTCAATACGCACCGTCCACCGTTCAATGACGTGCGCGTGCGCCAGGCAATCTCGCTCTCGATCGACCGCGACCGGATCGTGCGGGCGGCGCTCGACGAGTTCGGGCGGCCGGCGTCTGGGCCCGTCGCTCCTGGGGTTCCATTCGCCGACACCACGCCCCCCCTGTTCGACCCGCCGCAGGCCGACTCGCTGCTCGACGCCGCCGGGTGGCGGCGCGATGCCGACGGGCGCCGCACGCGTGGCGGCAGGCCCTTGGCCTTCGACCTGCTCACCGTGGGCACGGCCGACGGCGCGCTGGAGCAACTCGTCCAGGCCGACCTCGCGGCGCGCGGCATCACCATGCGCATCCGGCAGATGGAACTGGGCGCGTTCCTCAGCGAGGCGCGGGCGCGGCCCAAACGGTTCGACGCCCTGGTCACCGGCGTGTCAGGCGATCCATCGCTGGCCTTCCTGCGCGCGATGTTCGAGTCTCGACAGGCCGGCGGGGCGCTGGATTACGCTGATTTCCACGAACCGGGGCTCGACGCCGACTTCGCGCGGGCGTCGTCGGCGCGCACCGAGACTGAGCGCGGCGCGGCGTGGCGGAGCGTGCAGGCGGAACTGGCGCGGCAGGAGCCTGTGGTGTGGCTATACCACGCGCGCGGCGTCCAGGGCGTGACGCGGCGGCTGCGCGGGGTGACCATGGACCTGCGCGGCGAGCTCGCCACGCTGGCGAAATGGCGGCTCGACCCGAGAGATTCCATGTAATGCCTCTCCTCACCGATCCCGAAACGCAGGCGCTGCGCCGCGGCGTAGCGGCCGGGGGCCTGGCACGGCTCGCCGACTCGCTCGCCGCCGATCTCGAACGACCACTCGCGACGCAGCCGCGCGTGCCGCGCGAGAAGGCGTTGCTCTCGCGCGCCGGCGGTTACTGCGAACGCGACGGCGCCCCGCTCACCTTCGACCCGTGGTCGCCGCACGAACACCATTGTCCCGCGTGCGGGCTGGCGCACCGCGGCACGCTCCACGACCGCTGGTGGCTGTATCCGTATCAACTCTGGCTGGCCGAGCGCGCCGTGCACGCTGCCGCTCTGTACGCCGTGCGCGGGGACGAACGGCACGCGCGATTCGCCTCCGACGTCCTCAGCCAATACGCAGCGGCATACCTGCAGTACCCCAATCGCGACAACGTCCTGGGCCCCACCCGGCCGTTCTTCAGCACGTACCTGGAATCGATCTGGCTGCTGCAGTTGTGCGTGGCGCTCGACCTGCTCGAAACGGCGGGATGGGCGGCCGCGCCCGGCGGGGTGGTGCGCGAGCGCCTCATCGAGCCCAGCGCCGCGCTCATCGCCGGCTACGATGAGGGGGCGTCGAATCGCCAGGTATGGAACAACGCGGCCATGCTCGCCGCCCGTCTGCTGCTCGGGCAGGAACACGCCGTCGACCCGATCATTTCCGGGGCGTCCGGCCTGCTCGTGCACCTCGAGGACGGCCTGCTCGAAGACGGCACATGGTACGAGGGCGAGAACTACCATCAATTCGCGCACCGGGGACTCTGGTACGGCGTGCAGTTGGCCGAGCGGGCGGGCCGCCCATTGCCGGCGCATCTCGCCGCTCGCTTCGACCGTGGCTTTTCCGCGTCCTTCGCCACGGCCCTCCCTGATCTCACGCTGCCGTCGCGCAAGGATTCGCAGTACGCCATTTCGTTGCGGCAGTGGCGGTTCGCCGAGGTGTGCGAACTCGGGCTGGCCCGCAGCGACGATCCCGTGCTCGTCGCGATGCTCGCCGATCTCTACGACCCGACCGCCGCCGTGCGGCCCGGCGACACCGGACGCGCCACTTCCAGCGCCGAGGCCGAACGCTACGGGCGCGGCGTGCGGCTGACCGGCGCCGACCTGCACGGCGTGCGGCTCACCCGGGCCGACCTCGGCTGGAAGTCGCTGCTCTTCGCCCGAGAATGGCTGCCCCCGCGCCGCCACCGCGAATTGCGCAGCGTCCTGCTTCCGAGCCAGGGTATCGCCGTGTTCCGGCGCAAGAAGGCCGCCGTGTACGTGGCGCTCGACTACGGGCAGTCAGGCGGCGGCCACGGTCATCCCGATCGCCTGAACGTACTGTTCTCGGTTGGTACTACCCGGTGGCTCGACGACATGGGAACGGGTTCGTACGTGGATCCGTCGCTCCACTGGTACCGCAGCACGTTGGCCCACAACGCACCCCTCGTGGACGGCCACTCGCAGTGGCGGGTGGACGGCGTGCTCGAGGCGTACGAAGAGCGGGAGCAGATG
This sequence comes from uncultured Gemmatimonadaceae bacterium, assembly GCA_963728785.1. Classification (GTDB taxonomy): domain Bacteria; phylum Gemmatimonadota; class Gemmatimonadetes; order Gemmatimonadales; family Gemmatimonadaceae; genus JAGWRI01. Next base: position 1,563,694 of record CAVSKV010000004.1, on the reverse strand, counting down.
GGGTGGGCACGTGCGCGGGCGCGAATCTGGCCCGACGTCGTCGCACAGCGTACGCTGGTCGTCATGCCGAGATACTTCATTGACCAGCTGCGTTGGCGCGCCGGCCACTCCGCCGTCGTCGCGCTTCCGGTGCACTGTGACACCAAACTGGGCGGACGGATCGAGCTCGTCCACGGGCGTTTCATCGGCGCCGGGGGACTCGAGGACGGCGACGGGTTCGTCACCACGGAACGTGTGTACAGGGCGGCCGCAGGCGCCCGCGTGCTCCTCACCCCCCGCCACACGGGGGCCGGTGACGAACTGCGCGGCGTCGCGCGCGCACAGACCGCCACTACCTGGTACACGTTGTCGGGGCCCGGCCAGCCACCGGCGCTGCGCCGCCGCTTTCACGTGATCGAGTCCGCCGGCGAACCCGTCGGTTCGGTGGTCATGGTGTGGGCCTGGTCTCGTGACGTCGAATCGGTGCAGTGGATGGGCGAGACGGTGGTGGTGCGGCTTCGGGATGGGTCGCGCCATCGCCACGAACCCGGCGACGATGTGTGGAACGTGACGGTCGAGGAGAGCGACACGTCGCGCTACGTGTCGCTGGGCGGAATCATTCCCGAGGAAGAAGAGGTCGACGTCACCGAGGAACCGACGGACACGCCGATCCCCAATGGTGTTGCTGCGCCGGAGTCCGCCGCCACCGGGGAAACGGCGCCGCTGAATGCTCATGAGGTGCCGCTCTCTCCTGCGAAGTTCCGAGCCGCCTGGTGGTCGGACGCCGCGCGGGAGGAACGGCAACGGTACACGGCCGATCACCTGGGCGCCCGGGCCTACCGCCGGTCAGAGGATACGTGGCAAGAGGCCGGCCGTCCGTCGGCACGAGTTGCCGTTGCCGCGTCGCCCCATGTGCTGATCGTGGACGTTCGGGTCTCGACCGATAATCCGCGGTTCACGCCCGCCGACGGGGTCAACCTGTACGACAACGAACCGCCCGACATCAACGGCGACGGCGTGCAGTTGTACGTGAGGGCCGGCGACGACGGCGGTGCGTGGGTCCTCGTGCCCGAGACGGCCGGCCGGGCCGGCGCCGTTCGCGCCCGTCCGATCACTGGGTGGGGCAGTCTGAAGCTCTCACGCACGGCATGGCGGCGCACGCGCGAGGGGTACGAGTTGCGTGCCGAGGTGGGCCTGCGCGAGCCGCTGGGCGTGGGAAGCGAATTCGCACTCGACGTGCTGATCAATGAGATCGCGCCGGACCGTGAACGCCGGAGAGGCCAACTCATCCTGAGCGGGCCCGACGGCGAGTTCGTCTATCTGCGCGGCGATCGCCACGACCCGTCGCGCCTCGTTCGCTTCACCATCGTCACGTGACCCGCGCGCGGCTGGCGCAGGTTCGGGTCGTGCTCTACGAGCCGCAGGACCCCGTGAACATCGCGGCGACCGTACGCGCCATGAAGAACATGGGCGTCGGCACGCTGCACCTCGTGCGTCCCGTGGAGTATGATCCCGTCCGCCTGGAAGGCGTCGCCCACGGTACCCGTGACCTGATCGACCGCATCGTCACATTCCCTGACTTCGATGCCGCGATCGCGGGCTGCGTGCGCGTGGTCGGGTTCACGGCGCGGCGCCGCGCCGCGCGCTGGGCGGTGACCAGCCCGCGCGACGAGGCGGGCGCCACCCTCGAGGCCGCCGAGCAGGGGCCGGTGGCGTACGTGTTCGGCCGAGAGGACAGCGGCCTCCCCAATGACGTGCTCGACCGCGTGCACGCCGAGGTCATGATCCCCACCACCGACCATGCGTCGCTCAACCTGGCACAGGCCGTGCTCGTGGGGCTGTACGAACTTCACCTCGCAGCTGCCGACGCCACGCGAGCCGTGGCGCCGCCCCGCAAGGCCGCGCCCCCTCCGTCCGCCGAGCAGTTCGAGCAGTACTTTTCCGATCTCGAACGGTCGCTCGACGGCATCGAATTCTTCAAGACGCGCGTTTCCGAACACATCATGCGCACGCTACGTTCGCTGACTTACCGAGCCGCCCCCGACGCCAGGGAGCTGTCCCTCATCCGCGCCATGGCCCTCGAGGTCCTGAACTACCTGCGGCGCACCGGTCGGGCTTGACGCGACTCCCACGCCTCACATTCTTCACACCATGGTTTTCAAACGATTCTTCGACCGCGGGGCCGCTGCCGATCCTGCGGAACCCACCGACCCGTCTCCCGAGGAGTTTACCGACGAGGCGACGGAACCCGAGGACGACAGCGGGCTGCCCGAAGAGGCTCCCGATCGCTCGTGGCCCGAGCGCGCCGCGGAGGTCATCGCGGGGGGGGCCTCCACCGGAAGCAAGCGTCCCGAGAGCCTCTACGGTGCTGACGCCCCCGAGGCACCGACGCACTTCATCCACGCGTCCGGGTGCCGCCTGGTCGCCACCGACGGCGATACGTACGTCGATTGCTCCATGGCCCTCGGCGCCGTGGCCCTGGGATACGCCGAGCCCAACGTGACCCGCGCCGTCTTGGACGCGATCGGCGGTGGCCACGTGTCAGCGTTGAACAGCACGTTCGAAGTCGCGGTGGCCGAACGGTTGTGCGACGTCGTTCCCTGCGCCGAGCGCGTGCGGTTCATGAAGACCGGCGCCGAAGCGACGTCGGCGGCCGTGCGTCTCGCGCGTACGTACACCGGGCGCGATGTCGTGATTGCGTCGGGATATCTCGGGTGGCACGACTGGGCCAGCGACGGGGCGGGAGTACCCGAAGGCGTGCGGCGGGACGTCATCCGCGTACCGTTCGACGACCTCGCGTCGCTCGAGGCGGCCGTGCGCGCGGCGGGCGACCGCCTGGCCGCGGTCATTCTCGAACCGGTCGTCGAACGCCTTCCGACCACATCGTGGATTGCCCGCGCCCGTGAACTGTGCACACAATGCGGGGCCGTGCTCATCTTCGACGAAATGAAGACCGGATTCCGGCTCGCCCCCGCCGGATACCAGGAGTTCGCGGGCGTCACCCCGGACCTGGCCACCTTCGGCAAGGCGCTGGCCAACGGCTTCCCGCTCTCCGTGGTGTGCGGCCACAAAGATATCATGGAGGCAGCGGCCCGGACCTGGATCTCGTCCACGCTGGCCGGCGAGGCGAGCGCACTCGCTGCGGCCATGACGGTGCTCGAGTGGCACGCGCAGACCGACATCTGCGACATGCTGGCAAAGAACGGCGCCGAGATGCGGCGTGTGGTCTCGGCGGCCCTCGGGGCCAGCGGCATTCCCGGCGTGTCGGTGCAGGGGCTCGACCCGATGTGGTTCCTGCGCTTCGACGACGCGGCCATCGAGGCTGAGTTTCTGCGCCGCGCCGCGGCGCACGGCGTGCTGTTCAAACGCGGCGCCTACAATTACGCGTCGGTGGCGCACGACGAGCACGCGATCCAGGGAATCGAGCACGCCGCGAGCGCTTCGTTCGTCGAGCTCCGCGAGGAGATGTGAGTCCGGCCGCAGCACCCCCATTGGGCGGTCCCGGGCCGCTCATCGATGTGCATGCGCACTTCTACCACGCCGCGGGCCCGCGGGCCGACTGGGCGGCGGTGAACGACGCGCGGTTCCGAGCGGGCGAGCGCATCGGCATCACGTACCACGTGGCGTCGATCCTCGGCAGTTGGGGGTTCTCGTCGCCCACGTATTTCCCGTCGCCGCGCGACGTCACGGCCGGCAACGACGCCATGCTTGCCATTGCCGAGCGCGAAGCAGCGCGCGTGCGCGCGTACGTGACCGTGAATCCCAACCACACGGCGCACGCCATCGAGGAGATCGCGCGGTGCGCCGCGCAAGGGGCCGTGGGCCTCAAGCTCGCTGCCAGCCGCCGGGCCGACGATCCACTGCTCGATCCGGTGTGCGAAGCGGCCGCGCGGCACGGCCTGCCCGTGCTGCATCATGTGTGGCAGCATCGCACGCGCGACTGGCCCGCGCAGGAGATCTCGGACGGCGTGGACCTGGCGGCCCTGGCCCGCCGCCACCCGGGCGTGTCGTTCATCCTCGCCCACATCGGCGGCGGCGGAGATTATCTGCACACCTTCCCGGCCATCGCCGACACACCCAACGTTCTGGTGGATGTCTCGGGCAGCGGGGTCGATCGCGGGATGCTCGACGAGGCCGTCCTGCAACTGAGCCCCGAGCGCATTCTCTGGGGGTGCGACGTGACCATGGAGACTGGGCTCGCCAAGCTCATGGGGTTCGAGGCCATTCGACTCGACGCCGCCAAGCGACGGTTGATCCGCTACGGGAACGCCGTGCGGATTTTTCCGGCCGGCAGCTTCCCTCTGGCCGAGCAGGCGGCGGCATGATCGACGTCAACGCGCTCGTCGGGCCGTACCCGTTTCGGTACGTGCCGCACCCCGATCCCGAGGTGCTCGTGCGCGTCCTGGAGCGCGAAGGACTGAGCGGCGCCTGGGTGGGGCACCTGCCGAGCGCGTTCCATCGTGATCCGTCGGCCGGAAACGCGCAGTTGTACACCGCCCTGGCGCCCTATGCGCCTACGTTGCGCCCGGTGCCGGCCATCCGCCCCGATTGGCCCAAGTGGGAGCACGCGGTGCGCATCGCCGCCGCGGCCGGCGCTCCCGCCGTGCGGGCCTATCCCACGATCTGGCAGTTCGGTCCGCACGATCCGCGGATGCGGGACCTCGCACAGGCGTGCGCCGATGCCAAGCTGGCGCTCCTGCTCACCGTGCGGTTCGAGGATCTACGCCAGCGGCATCCGCTCGACGCCGCCGGCGACCTCACGGCGGCTGCCATCCGCGACCTGGCGCGCAGCGGAGCGGGGGTGCGGCTCGTCGTCACGGCGGCCGGCCGCGAGATGATCGAAGAGGTCCACTGGGCACTCACGCCAGAGGAGCAACGGCGCGTGGTCTGGGACATCTCCTGGGTCTGGGGTCCCCCGGAGGACCACCTGGCCAAGCTGTTCCGCACGATCGGCGCGGGCCGGTTCGTGTACGGCACCCAGTGGCCGCTCCGCCTCACCCAGGCGCCACGGGCCAACCTCGCGCTGCTCCCCGACGATGTGGCCGCTGAGCGGCTCGCCGATCCCGATCGGTTGTTCGTGTGACGCCGCGTTTGCGCGGCCCGGTTTTGCCCACGGATCCCCGGCGCAAACGAAATGAAGACAATACTTGCGCGAAGCCGCTCGCACGGTGAAATTTTTCCGTCGCCCGCAGACTTGTGAATTTGTTCACAATGCCGCCTCGCCCATTCACAAGGCTCTCGTTCTCGCCGTGATACCCTTCCGCACCCGATCGCGATGACCAAGCGCAGGAAGTGGACCGCCATTCCGGGGCTGATTGCGCTCGCCACCGGGGCCGTGATGCTCTCCGCTTACAGCGGCGCGTCGTCGTCGCAGAACAGTTCGCCCGCGCAGCCAATTCCATTTCCGCATTCGGTCCACGTCGGAAAGCTGGGCATCAACTGCGTCTACTGTCATTACACGGCCAACAAGTCGCCCGATCCCGGCTTCCCCGCCGTGTCCACCTGCATGGGGTGTCACTCACTGATCGGACCCGACCGACCGGCCAGCGATCTCGGGCCGGCGCGCAAGAGTGCAGGAATCCAGAAGCTGTGGGACTACGCCGGCTATCCTGCCAAGCCGGCCAGCGCCAAGCCCATCCCGTGGGTGCGCATCCACAGGCTTCCCGAATACGTGCACTTCGCGCACATGCGCCACATCAACGCGGGCGTCACCTGCCAGACGTGCCACGGCCCCATCCAGACGGAGTCGCAAGTGTATCAGTATGCCTCGCTCAACATGGGCTGGTGCGTGAACTGCCACGTCAGCGGATACGATCCGGCCCAGGGCGAGGCGATGGCATCGATGGTCGCCACCCCGCAGGGCGGCGCCGTGCTCCCGGCGAGCTACAAGATGCCGGCCACCGCCACGCCCGACTCGGCGCGCACCAAAGCGCGTTACGACTGTTCCGTCTGCCACTACTGAGCGCCCCCGTAATGCGTGACTCCCGCTCGCTGATCTGCATCCCGACGCGCGTCCGGCGCGCCGTTCGCTGTTCGAGGGCAACTTCATGAGCAAGGCATCGGAGCCGAAGGGCAAGGGCGTCAAACGCCGGGATTTCCTGAAGATCCTCGGCGTGAGTGGCGCGGCCGTCGGCGCTGCCGGATGCAGCCCCGAGAGTGCCGGCAAGCTGATTCCGTACCTCGTCTCTCCGGATGAGACGGTGCCCGGCGTGGCTACCTATTATGCCACCACCTGTCGCGAGTGCGCCGCAGCCTGCGGCGTCATCGCCGAGACGATGAACGGGCGCACGATCAAGCTCGAGGGCAACCCCGACCACCCGACCAGTCGCGGCGCCATCTGCGCGCGTGGCCAGTCGGCGCTCCAGGCGCTCTACAATCCCGATCGGTTGCGCACGCCGATCGTCAAGAAGAACGGCGCGTGGACTGCGATCTCGTGGGACGACGCGCTCGCCATGGTGAGCCAACAACTCGGCGAGGCCAGGAGCCGGAACGCGGCGGGCGACGCGGTGTTCCTCAACCAGCACGAGAGCGGCAGCTTCTCCGACTTCACGGATCAGTGGCTGTCTGCGCTCGGCATGAAACCCCACTTGAGCGTGGACTTCGAGGCCGACCAGGCGTCCATGGAAGCCAACCGCCGGGCGTATGGTGTCTCGTGGCCGCGTCTCGACTTCTCCGCCGCGCGTCTCGTCGTATCCTTTGGGGCCGACTTCCTCGACGGCTGGGGCGCGTCGGTTCCGCAGCAACTCGATTTCGCGGACGCCCGCGCCAACTTCCAGACGGCGCCGCGGGCCGTGTACATCGGGCCGCGCCGCACGCTCACCGGGCTCAATTCCGACCAGTGGATTGCCTGTAAGCCGGGCACCGAACTGATCATCGTGCAGGCCCTGCATGGCACAGCGTCACTGGCCCAGGCGGCGGAGACTAGCGGTGTGAGCGCCGACGTCCTCGGCGCGTTGGCCAGGGAAGTCGCGGCATCAACTCCCAGCCTCATCCTTTCGGGGGTGCGTACCGACAACGCGCTCGACGTCGCGACGGCGGTGGCCGATCTCAACAGGTCCCTGGGCAACGTGGGCAAGACCGTGCTGCCCGCCGAGCCGCTCACCGCGTTCGACGGTGTCTCGCGCTACAGCGAGCTGGCCGACGCAGTGGAGCGCATGCGCGCCGGCAGTGTCCCGGTGGCGTTCGTGCGCGGCACGAACCCCGCCTACTATCTGCCGGCGTCGATGAAGTTCGCCGAGGCGTTTGCCAGGGTTCCGTTCAAGGTGGCGTTCGCCATGCAGCCCGACGAGACGGTGGAGCTGTGCGATCTCGTGCTGCCCGATCTGCACGCGCTCGAGAGCTGGGGCGATGCGCAACCGGTGAAGGGCACGCTCTCTCTGCAGCAGCCCACGATGGATCCGGTGTTCGGCGGCACCCGCGGTGCGGGCGACGTGATGCTCGCTCTGGCCCAGAAGGATCCCGCAGCGGCGTCCAGATTCCCGCACAAGGACTACCGCTCGTGGGTCATGGCGCGCTTCGCCGGCGGCCCGGCGGCGTTTGCGGCGGGATTGCCCAAGGGCATTGCGGCCGGCACGATGCCCGTGCGCGCGACGCCGCCCGCGCCCGCGGCAGCCCGCGCTCCCGCGCTCGAGTCCGCCTCCGGCGACTTCTATCTGATGACGTATCCGCATCCGCTGCTGGGCGACGGACGCGGGGCCAACCGTCCCTGGCTGCAGGAGCTTCCCGATCCCGTGGCCAAGATCGTGTGGAGTTCGTGGGTCGAGATTCATCCCGAGACGGCCACGCGGCTCGGCATCGCGCGGGGCGACATCGTCGAGGTCAAGACGGCGGCCGGCTCGGTGAAGGCGCCGGCGTATCTGTACCTTGGCGTGCGGCCAGACACGATCGCCATTCCGCTGGGGCAGGGGCATCGCGCGGCGGCGCCGATCGCCGCCTGGGACCCGATGCACCAGGACGCGACCAGCAACATCCAGTGGGGCTACGGGCGATACGCCCGCGACGTGGGCGTCAATCCGTTCGACCTCATGCCGGGCGCGTCCGACGCGGCCGGCGGGTTTGTCTGGACGGCGACCAAGGCCTCGCTCACCGGAACGGGCGAGAGCGAGGTCCTCCCCTCCACCGAAGGGTCGGCGCGCCAGCACGGCCGCGGCATTGCGCAGGCGATCTCGATCACCGACCTGCTCGCCGGCCGGACCGAAGGCCCCAAGGAAGAGCCGTTGCCCGGCGACGCGTCGCACGAATATCTGCCCGGCATGCGGTCGCCGGTGGCGGCCGACGCACAGGGCGAGATCGGTGCGCCCACGGCCGCCGACTCGGGCACGCACCTCGGGTTGTACGACCCCAAGAACCCGCTCGGCATGGCCAAGCGCCGTTGGGCGATGACCATCGACCTCTCGCGGTGCACCGGCTGCTCGGCGTGCGTCACGGCGTGCTACGCCGAGAACAACATCCCCACGGTGGGGGCGCACTGGCAGAACGCCACCGTGTACGCCGTGCAGAAGACGGGCTACAACATTGTCCGCGGCCGCGAGATGAACTGGATTCGCATCGAGCGGTACTTCGAGGGCGCCGACGACGCCAAGTTCGGCGAGGAGTTCGAAGGGCGTGTGGTGCCGATGCTGTGCCAGCAGTGCGGCAACGCGCCGTGCGAACCGGTGTGTCCGGTGTTCGCAACCTATCACTCGCCGGACGGCCTCAACGTGCAGGTCTACAACCGGTGCGTGGGCACGCGCTATTGCTCCAACAACTGCCCCTACAAGGTTCGCTACTTCAACTGGTTCGGGTACGGCGAGAAGGGACGCCGACAGTACGCCTTCCCCGAACCGCTCAACTGGCAGCTCAATCCCGACGTCACGGTGCGGGGCAAGGGCGTGATGGAGAAGTGCACGTTCTGCGTCCAGCGCATCCGTGGGGCCGAGAACCGTGCCAAGCTCGAGGATCGCGAACTGATCCCCGACGAGTTCACGACGGCGTGCGCGGCCAGCTGTCCGTCGCGCGCCATCACGTTCGGCGACGCGGCCGACGAGCGCTGGTCGGTGAATCGCCTGATCGAGGACAAGCGCGCCTATACGGTGTTCAAGGAAATCAACACCTACCCCGCGGTGGTCTACTTGAAGAAGGTCAACCATCCCTCGCCGGCAACGGCGGGCAACGCTTAAGGAGGGCACGGCATGGCCACGACTGCAGTGCCCTTTCCGGGGGCCGAGGAGTTGGGTCCCAACGTCGCATCGGCGGAGGTCCATTTCCCTGCGATCAAGACCTACGAACAGGTCGATCGCGAGATCATCGCGACCATGCGCCCCACGCTGGGGTGGTTCGCGCTGCTTACGCTCGCCATTCTCTGCATGCTGTTCGGAGCGGCGACCTGGACCTACCAGATCTACGAAGGCCTCGGCGCGGCGGGGTATCAACCCCCCGTCATGTGGGGCGTGTACATCGTCAGCTTCGTGTTCTGGATCGGTATCGGTCATGCCGGTACGCTGATTTCCGCCATCCTGTATCTGTTCCGCGCCGGATTCCGCACCAGCATCTACCGCGTGTCCGAAGCGATGACCGTGTTCGCGGTCATGACGGCCGGCCTGTTCCCGATTCTCCACCTCGGACGGCCCTGGAAGTTCTTCTATTTGATCCCGTATCCGAACTGGCGGTTCATCTGGCCCAATCCCAAGAGCCCGCTGGTGTGGGACGTGTTCGCGGTCCTCACGTACCTCACGGTGTCGGCGACCTTCCTCTTCGTGGGTCTGGTTCCCGATTTTGCGGTGATGCGCGATCGGGAGAAGAATCCGATCCGGAAGCGGCTATTCGCCACGCTCTCGCTGGGCTGGCGCAACTCGGACAAGGAGTGGCGCCACTTCGCGCGGGCGTATCTGTTCCTGGCCGCGTTCGCCACGCCGCTCGTGCTCTCGGTGCATTCCGTGGTGTCGTTCGACTTCGCCATGGCCAACATGCCGGGCTGGCACGAGACCATCTTCCCGCCCTACTTCGTTGCCGGGGCGATCTATTCGGGTCTCGGGATGGTGCTCACGATCGTCATCCCGATGCGGAAGTTCTTCAAGCTCGAACACTACATCACGCTCAACGACCTCGACGCGGCGGCCAAGATGGCGCTGTTCGTCTCGATGGTCGTGGGGCTGGCCTACATGACCGAGTTCCAGATGGGGTGGCTGGCCGGCACGAGCTTCGAGCAGGAATACTGGTGGCAGCGCGTGTTCGGGCAGTGGGCGTGGGCCGAATGGATCATCCTGACCTGCAACTGCCTGCTTCCCCTGTCGCTGTTCTCACAGAAGCTGCGTCGCAATCCGAGTTGGCTGTTCATCCTCTCGATCTGCATCAACATCGGGATGTGGTTCGAGCGGTTCGTGATCATCATCCCGTCGCTGTCGCACGAGTTCGAGCCCTGGCAGTGGGGCACCTACATGCCCACCTGGGTCGACTTTGGGATCCTGCTCGGCAGCTTCGGCTGGTTCTTCATGTGGTTCCTGCTGTTCATCAAGCAGATGCCCGTGATGGCGATCTCCGAGTTCAAGGAACTCATTCCGGCGCGACTGAAAGGCGCCGCTGAGGGAGGGGGCCACTGATGCAAGGCGTCATCGCGGCCTTTCATGAACTGGACTCCGCCGTGCACGCGGTGGAGGACCTGAAGAAGGAGCGGTTCGGCGAGATCACGGTCTACACTCCCACGCCGCACCACGAGTTCGACGAGGTGTTGGCGCGTCCGGAGAGCCACGTGCGGCGCTGGACGCTCATCGGCGGCGTGTTCGGCTGCACCTTTGGCTACTGGATCTGGGTGTGGATCTCGCGCTACTGGCCGCTCGTCGTGGGTGGCAAGGCGATCGTCGCCTGGGTGCCCTACACGATCTTCGGATTCGAGGTGATGGTGCTCATCGGATCCCTCGCCACCGTGGTCGGTATGTTTGCCAATTCGCGTCTTCCGCGGTTGACCATGACCGTGGGCTACGACCCGCGGTTCAGCAGCGGACATTTCGGAGTGTGGGTCGAAACGACGCCCGACCGCGCCGACGCGGCCGCCGACCTGATGCGCCGCCACGGCGCCGAGGAGGTGCGGCATGAGCGCTGATCTCCGCCGCCACATCCTGCGGGCGGCAGCCTACGGCTTCGCCGCCGCCGTGCTCACCGGATGCTCCTGGTTCACCGACTTCAAGCGGCAACCGAGCTGGCATCCCTGGGAAAGCGTGTCCGATACCGTCCCGGCACGCGGGAACCCGCAGAACTCGGTGTCGGTGTACGGGTCGGTGGCGCCCGGCTTCATCTACAGCCGCGCCCAGTTGCCGACGACCATCGATTCGATGTCGGGCCTCAAGAATCCGATTCCACCGGACGCGCGCTCGCTGGCCAACGGCCATAAGTACTTCGCTATCAATTGCGAAGTCTGCCACGGCTACACCGGGGCGGGCGACGGCGTCGCCACCAAGTACGGCATGGTGCCCATGCCGCTCACGTCCGACCACGCCAAGTCGGTCTCCGACGGCTACATCTTCGGCATGATCCGCAATGGTCGCGGCATCATGCCGACCTACAACCGCATCGAGGAGCCCGACCGCTGGGATATCGTGAACTACGTGCGCGCGCTGCAGGGCAAGTTCCCCGGCGTGACCGTGGCCACGGGGCCCCTGGGCAAGCCGGGCGAGACCGGCACCACGCTCCCCGGCGTTACGCAGATGGGGCCCACCCGGCCGGCGCCGTACTACAAGCAGCTCGGATCCGGTGCCATGGCTCCGCTCGATTCGGCGCAGCACGCCTTCGCCGTGCCGAGTGACACCACGAAGAAGGGAGGGCAGCCGTGAGCCTCCACGAAGCGCACGTCCCGACGCGCGACGAACTCCTCGCGGCGACGAGCAAGCCGCTGCCCAGGTCGCTCACCACGATCAGTCTCGTCCTGACGGCCATCGGCGCCGTCGTGTTCATTGTCGGCCTGTTCGTCAACCCCGACCGCGCCTGGCACGCCTGGCACTTCAACTGGCTCTTCTTCGCCGGCCTCTCGTCGGGCGGGGCGACCCTCGTCGCCGTCCAGCGCATCACCACCGCCCGCTGGTCGCGACCGGTCGTGCGGATGGTCGAGGGCTACGTCGCGTTCCTGCCGGTCGCCTTCGTGTTCCTGCTCATCACCCTATTCGCGGGCAAGGGGCACGTCTTCCCGTGGGCCCACGGCGGGTATCCGAATCCGGAGAAGGCGCTGTACTACAGCCCCTTCTTCCTCACCATCCGCGATATCGTGGTCTTCGCCTTCCTCACCGTGCTGCCGCTCTGGTTCGTGTACAAGTCGGTGCGGCTCGACGTGGGGCAGATCGCCGAGGGCGGGGCGGGCTGGGCGGCCGGCATCCGCGCCCGCATGCGCCGTGGCTTCGGCGACGAGCGCCGCGAGATCCACTCCACCCATTCGGTGCAGGGCAAGATCGCCGTCGCCATGGTGATGTTCTTTGCCATCGGGTGGTCGCTGCTCGCTTGGGACCTCTCGATGAACCTGTCGATGCGCTTCCAGAGCGACCTCTACGGCTGGTGGTTCTTCATGGGCGCGTGGCTCTCGGCGCTCATGGCGTTCACCATGCTCGTGATGGCGTGGCGGCGCTACCTGGGCGCCGACGACCTGATCACCGAAAAGCAGATCCACGACATCGGCAAGCTCTGTTTCGCGTTCACGGCCTTCTGGGGCTACCTGACGTTCGGCCAATACCTGGTGATCTGGTACGGCAATATGGGCGAGCAGACCTACTTCATGCGGCTGCGGCTCATCCATCCGTGGAAGGTGATCACCATCGCCTCGATCTGGCTGGTATTCGTACTGCCGTTCTTCGGCCTAATCTCCAAGGCCGCGAAGATGTACCTGCCCACGCACATCCTGTTCGCCACGAGCAGCCTCGTCGGCCTCTGGATCATGCGCTATCTCGAGGTCTATCCCTCGGCGTATGGCGTGACCGCCACGGCGCCGTTCGGCTTGTGGGAGATCGGCGTCGCCTCCCTGTACCTTGGACTCTGGGGCCTCTGCTACACGAAGTTCATGGATGCCTTCCCCCGCATGCGCCTCACCTTCATGACGTCGCAGTACCGCGACGAAGTCCAGGTACCGGTGGATCCGAAAACGATGGAACCGTTGCCAGCGCACGAGTAGCAAGTAGGACAGTCGGGCAGTCGGAGAGTCGGAGAGTCGGACAGTCGAACGGCGGCTCGCGGTTTCACCTGGTCCGCCGTTTTCGTCATTCCGCTGTCCCGCTGCGCCGTAACGGCCCTGCGCTGTAGTCGCCTGCGCGGTGCTTGCAGGCGTTGTACTTGCCCTGCGCTTTATATTTGTGGGTGAGGGGGCGTTAGCTCAGCTGGGAGAGCACCGCCTTTGCAAGGCGGGGGTCAAGGGTTCGAGCCCCTTACGCTCCACTTCCTCTCCATCTGGCGTCTGTGCGCGAGGACCGCGGGCCACCGGGCCTGCGGTCCTCCACCGTTGTGCGTACCCGCCGCCAGGATTCGGATATTTTCGCCGAAATCTTTGAACTCCGGCAGGGTGGATGTCAGGGCCTCGACAGGGTCGAGTCGGCGGCAGGGCTATCGGTCAACTTGACCGTTCAACCACCACTCCATAACTTGGGCATTCCACTCAGGGAGCCTTCCGCTGCCTCGCGCAACCAGTACGTCGTCGCCGGCCAAACCGCGCTCTACGAAATCGCAGCTCGCTGACCGCCCGTTGCACCAGGTTGCACGCGCGTTCGCCCGGGGCGCCGGCCTCGACCGCGCCATGCCGGCCGGACTGCGGGCGGTGTGCCGTGAACTGCGGGCCGATGGTGCCAGTATCTGGCTGAGAGAAGGTGGCTCGTGGCGGCGCGCCTGGGGCACCGGCCGCGATGGGTTCACGGCGGAGGCTGCGCGAGCCGCACACAACCGGCGGCGCCCCCGCGGAGAGCCGTTCGTCACGGTCATGCGCGTGGCCAATCGACCCGTGGGGATGCTCGTGGTGAACATCGGACGTGATCCTGCCCCCGCGGAGCGCGAGTTGATGGGCGACGTCGCCAGCCTGCTTGCACCGATCCTCGTCCAGGCGCAACGCGCCCGCCGGCTCGAGGAATCCGTGGCCGCGGGCACGCGCGAGATCGAAGCCCAGCGCGCCTTCTTCGAGCGCATCGTCGACGCGCTCCCCGTGGGCCTGTACGTGATCGATCGCGATTACCGCATTCGCGCCTGGAACAGCAAGCGCGAGACCGGGCTCCAGGGCGTGGCGCGCACCGAGGTGCTGGGGCACGCGATTTTCGACGTGTTGCACCGGCAGCCCGCCGACATGCTCCGCGAGGAGTTCGAAGAGCTGTTCCACACGGGCGCGATCCAGCAGTTCCAGACCGAATCGAATTCCACGGGAGAGCCGCGTGTGTACCGGCTCACCAAGATCCCGATGCGGGGCGACGGCGGCGAGATTTCCCACGCCATCACGATCGGCGAAGACATCACCGAGTGGAAACAGGCCGAGGCGCGCATCGCTCAGGCCGAGAAGCTCGCGGCGCTCGGCACGCTCGCTGCCGGCGTGATGCACGAGATCAACAATCCGCTGGCCACCATTGCCGCCGCGTCCGAAGCGCTCGAGCTGCGCGTCAAGGAGGGGCGAGTGGCGGGCGACGCGCTGGTCCACGAGTTGTATGCCGTGCTCGGCCTCATCGCCCACGAGGTGACCCGCTGCAGCGCCATCGTGAACGGCGTGCTCGACTTCAGCCGCCCAAGGCCGGCGCACCGCGAGCCGGTGGCCGTGAACGACATCGTGCAGCGGACGCTGTTCCTGCTCGGCCACCACGCGCGGTTCAAGAACCTGCACGTGGACGTCGCGCTGGCGCCCGATGTGCCGTCCGTCCTCGGCAATGACGAGCAGCTCATCCAGGTCCTGATGGCGCTGCTCCTCAACGCCATGGACGCCGTGGACGATCGGGGGACGATCGGGTTGCGGAGCGGCGTGGCGCCCGGCGGCGACGTGTTCATCGAGGTCGAAGACCATGGCCAGGGTATCCGCCGCGCCGACCTGCCGCGCATCTTCGAACCGTTCTTCACGACCAAACCCGTGGGGCGGGGCACCGGGCTCGGTCTCTCGGTGTGCTATTCCATCGTCTCCGATCACGGGGGACGCCTCGAGGTGAACAGCGTGTTCGGACGCGGGAGCACGTTCCGCGTTCTGTTGCCGGTGGCAGCGGAGGAAGGCCGATGAACCAGGACCCCGGTATTCGCATCCTGATCGCCGAGGACGAGGCCAGGCTGGCCGACATCCTCGCGTCGTATCTCACCGGGCGCGGCCATACCGTGCGCGTGACCTCCGATGGCCGGCAGGCGCTCGATGCCATGCGCACCGATTCGTTCGACGTGGCGCTGCTCGACATCGTGATGCCTGAGCTGGATGGCCTCGAAGTGATGCGCCAGGTGCGCGAGGATCCGGCGCCGCCGGAAATCATCATCATCACCGGCAACGGCACCATCGACAACGCCATCACCGCCATGAAACTCGGCGCGTACGATTACATGACGAAGCCGTACCGCATGGCCGAGATCGACGTCCTCGTGCAGCGGGCGTGGGAAAAGCGCCAGCTGTCGCGCGAGAACCAGTTCCTGCATCAGCGGCTGTCGCGCATCGACGGCGCGCCCATCGTCCAGACGCAGTACGCGCCCATGCAGGCGCTGCTCGGCGTCGTCGAGAAGGCGGCTCCGAGCGACGCCCCGGTGCTCATCACGGGCGAGTCGGGCACGGGCAAGGACCTGCTCGCCCGCGCCATCCATCACCTGTCGGGCCGGGTCGGCTCATTCGTCGATCTCAACTGCGCCATGCTCTCCGACCAGAACCTCGAAACCGAGCTGTTCGGCTACGAGCGCGGCGCGTTCGCCGGGGCCTCCGAGCGGAAGCTCGGCTTTCTGGAGATGGCCAGCAACGGCACCCTCTACATGGACGAGGTGAGCGAACTGGAGTCGCGGATGCAGGGCCGGCTGCTGCGCGCGCTCGAACACGGAAACTACTTCCGCGCCGGTGGCATGCAGCGCGTGGAGATCCACACCCGTCTCGTCACCGCCACCAATCGCGATCTCGACGCGCTGGTCGCCGAAGGCAGGTTCCGCGGCGATCTCCTGTACCGCATCAACACCGTCACCGTGGCGCTCCCGCCGCTGCGCGAGCGGACGGTGGACATCCCGCTGCTCGCCGAACACTTTCTCCAGCGATTCCGCGGCGAGGGCGCGCCCACGCTGACCAACGATGCCGTGGAGATGCTCCAGGCGTACGAGTGGCCGGGCAACATCCGCGAGTTGCGCAACGTCATCGAACGCGCGCTCCTGCTGCATCACGGACCCGTGCTCGGTGCCGCCGATCTGCCGATCGCGCAGGCGCGGACGGCAGGCGGACTGCCGGGAAGCCGCGTATCGCTGGCCGAACTCGAGCGCCGCCACATCGAGTCGGTGCTCGCCCATATGGGGTGGCACCAGGGCCAGGCGGCCGAGTTGCTCGGCATCTCACCCAAGACGCTCTACCGCAAGATCCGCGAGTACGGCCTGCAGCGGCCGCGGCGGGTCTGACCGATGCGCATCCTCGTGATCGAAGACGACCCCACGGTGGGACAGCACGTCAAGCGCGGCCTCGAAGAGCAGCGGTGGGCGGTGGATCTCGTGCCCGACGGCGAGGAGGGTGAGCGCCGCGCGAGTTCCGAAGCCTACGACCTCGTCATTCTCGACATGCGGTTGCCGGGCAAGAGCGGGCTCGAGGTGCTGCAGTCCCTGCGCGACCGGGGCTTCACGCGTCCCGTGCTGGTGCTCACGGCGCAGGACGCCGTGGACGCCAAGGTCACCACATTGCGGGCCGGCGCCGACGACTACGTCACCAAGCCATTCGCCTTCGAGGAGCTGCTCGCCCGCGTGGAAGCGCTGGCCCGGCGCCCCCGCGCCATGGCCTCGCCCATCCTCCAGGTGGCCGACCTCGAACTCGATCTCGGCACGCGCGAGGTGCGTCGCGGCCGCAAGGTCATCGAACTCACCCCCAAGGAGTTTACGGTTCTCGAATACCTGATGCGCCACCAGGGGCGCGTCATGAGCCGCACGCTCATCACGGAATATGCCTGGGGCTACCACTTCGACCCCGGAACGAACATCGTGGACGTCGTGATCAACCACCTGCGCAAGAAGATCGACGCCGGTCGGCAACAGCGGTTGATCACCACCGTGCGCGGGGTCGGTTACATGGTCAAGGCCTGAGCGCCGGCCCCGCCGGACTCCCCGCATGTACAGCACGCGCACCCGCCTGACGACGGCCTACGCCGGCCTGCTGTTCGCGACGATGATCGGGTTCAGCGCAGCCCTGTACTTCGGCCGTCGGGTCGCGGCGCGCGACGACCTGGCCATCCAGGCGGGCGCCGAGGCCGACCTCGTGCTCCAGACTATCCTGAACGCGCAGCGGAACGGCCGCGTGCTCACCACGGTGTCGACCAATTCGCTCACCGGGCCAGTCGTCCAGCCCACCACGGTCCTTGCCGAGGTGCTCGACCGGGTGCCCGGCTTCTTCCTCCTCATCGATCCCCAGGGCCGGCTGCTCTACTCCTCCAGCACGCTGCAACTGTTCAGCCACGCCGATCAGGACACGGTGTATTCGGTGGGCCGCACGCTCGGTGTCAACGGCCCGCCCGCCGTCGTCCCGTTGACGCAGGATTCGCTGTTCGAAACGCGGCTCCTGGTGGTCGCCGATTCCGACACGGCGAGCGGGCCCAACATTTCGCGCATCGTCGCGGGGCTCCCGACCTCCACCGCCGAACTGCCCCCGCAGTTGCTCGTCGGCACCATGCTCCTGCTCGCCCCGTTGGTGCTGCTGATCTCGCTCGCCGCCGCCTACTACCTGGCCGGCCGCGCGTTCAAACCGGTGGACCTCCTCATCAATGAAGTGGAGGCGATCACCGACGGCCGCAGCCTCCATCACCGGCTCCCCACCGAGAACGCCGACGATGAATTGGGCCGCCTCGCCGAGACGCTCAATCGCATGATCGCGCGACTCCAGGCCTCGTTCGGCGCGCTGCGTCGGTTCACCGCCGACGCCAGCCACGAACTCAAGACGCCCCTCACCGTGCTGCGGGCCGACGTCGAACGCGCCATGCATCCCACCACTCCCCAGGCCGACCGCCTCGTGGCCCTGGAAGAGGCGATGCAGGAAATCACGCGCATGGCCGATCTCGTGGACAGCCTGCTCACGCTGGCCCGCGCCGACGAGGGCCGGTTCGACCTGCACCGCGAGCCCATCCCCCTCGAGCCCATCGTGCGGGACGTCACCGAGACGGCGACGATCCTGGGCGAGGAGGCGGGCATCGCCGTCACGCTGCCCCTGGTCGAGGACGCGGTCGTCCTCGGCGACGCCGCGCGCCTCCGGCAGCTGTTCCTGAACCTCGTCACCAACGCCATCAAGTACACGCCGCGCGGCGGCAAGATCGAGATGACCCTGAGCCACCGGAACAACAACGCCGTTGCGTTCACCGTGCGCGATACCGGCGTCGGCATCTCAGCCGCCGACCTGCCCTATGTGTTCGAACGGTTCTGGCGCGCCGACCGCGTGCGGTCGAGGGCCTCGGAGCGCGGCGGTTTCGGCCTCGGGCTCGCCATCGCACAATGGATCGCACAGGCCCACGGTGGCACGCTCAACGTGCAATCACGTCTGGGGCGCGGGAGCGTGTTCACGGTGCTCCTGCCCATGTTCGGCGCGGAGGAACCGCCCCCGGACTCCGGGACCGCCGGCGCGCAAGAGGCGTGACGCGGGGCCATGAGTTTCTAACGGCCGCTTCATCGTTTCTTAATCTGGCGACCATTCCGCTCTCATGTTGAGATCGTAGCTTATCCGGGGCAAACTCCGAGCAGTCCCCCCATCAGGCAGGATTCCCGAGGATCATGTTCAACAACCTCATCGAATCGAAGGCCAAGAAGCAGCGGACACCCGGGGGCATGGCGCTGAGTGTCGTGATCCACGCCGTGCTCATCGGCGGCGCTGTCTACGGCACCCTGCAGGCCGGCCAGCAGATCGAAAAGGTCCGGGCCGAGAAGGTCGAGTTCATGAAGGTCGAGAAGAAGGAGCCGCCGCCGCCCAAGAAGGCGCCGCCCCCGCCCGACGTGGTCGCCGCGCCGCCGCCGCCCAAAGGCTTCCAGGTGCTGACGGCCCCGATCAAGATTCCCGACGTGTTGCCCAAGATCGACCTCTCCAAGAGCGTCACCAACGCCGCGGACTTCAGCGGAAAGGGCGTGGCTGGCGGCATCGCCAAGGGCGTCGTCGGCGGCACCGCGCCGGTGACCAACCAGACCTTCTACTCCTACCAGGTAGAGAAGCAGGTCGAGATGGCGCCCGGCAACCAGCCGCCGCACTACCCCGACGTCCTCCGGTCGGCCAACCTCGAAGGCGAGGTGCTGGCTCAGTTCGTCGTCGACACCAACGGCCGAGCCGATATGAGCACCTTCAAGGCGCTCAAGACGACCCACGACCTGTTCGTGCAGGCCGTCAGGAACTCGCTGCGTGACTACCGGTTCTACGCCGCCGAGATCGGTGGAAAGAAAGTAAAGCAACTCGTCCAGCAGTCGTTCCAGTTCACATTGAACGGTCGATAGTCCCGCCGCGACCGCCGGCGGCGGTCGTTCACCCGCATCCTTCCTACCGGAGCTCGACGAACCATGGATGTCTCACTGCTTGGCCTCTGGCACCAGATGGGCAATTTCGCCAAGGGGATCGTCTTCATCCTGGCGTTCATGTCCATCTATTCGCTCACCGTCATGGTTTCTAAATGGTGGAACCTTCGCAAGGCGCAGAAGGAAACGATCAAGTTCGCCCCCGAATTCTCGCAGTTCCTCGAAGAGGACAATCTCACCGAGGCCATCAACCTGGCCGAGAGCTACAAGAAGTCGCACGTCGCCCTCGTGCTCGGCGGCGCGCTCGGTGAGGTCAAGCCCCTCATCCAGGACGGCTCGGTGACCGTGGCCGACATCAACTCGGCGGAACGCGCGGTGGAGCGCAACATGCTCCTCGAGATCACCAACCTGAAGCGCGGCCTGGCGGTGCTCGCCACCGTCGGCGCCACGGCGCCCTTCGTCGGACTGCTCGGCACCACGATGGGTATCGTGAACGCGTTCACCGGCATGGCCGTTTCCGGTTCCGGCGGTCTGGCCGCCATCGGCGGCGGTATCGCCGAGGCCCTGATCACCACCGCGTTCGGCCTCATCGTCGCCATCCCGGCCGTGTGGGCGTACAACTACTTCACGACCAAGATCGACAACCTGACGGCGGAAATGACGTACGTGTCGAAGGAAATGATCGACTACCTGATCAAGGGCGTTTCGGGCGAGTTCGGCCGTTCGCGGTTCACGCGCGAATTCAACGCGTCCACCAGCGCCGGCGCTCCGATCAAGCAGTAAGCCAGTCCCTTAGACTCAGGAGTCCGGCCCATGGCCTTCTCGCCAACCAGTGGGGGCGCGGTACAAAGCACGCCCAACGTGACGCCGATGATCGACGTCATGCTGGTGCTCCTCATCATCTTCATGGTGGTCACGCCCGCCCTGCTGGCGGGGTTCTCCGCGACCCCGCCCGACGCCCAGAACATCAGGGACCATCCCGAAGACTCGAACACCGATCACGTGCTCGGCATCGACGTCGACGGGCACTACTACCTCGACAAGAAGCCGATCGAGTACAGCCAGATCGCGCCGGCCATCAACGCCATCTATACGGCGCCCGACCGCGACGACAAGGTGCTGTACATCAAGACCGACAAGAACCTGGAGTACGACAAGGTGCTCGACCTCATGGACCTCGCGTCCAAGAACGGCGTGGTCGTCATCGCCATGATCGCCGATCAGAAGGCGCACACGGTGTCGACGGTGCCCGGTGACAGCAAGGACGCCCCGCCCGCACCGGGAGGGGGCAACTAATGGCCATGTCAACGGGTGGACCCGGCGGGCTCAGCAACGAGATCAACGTCACCCCCATGATCGACGTGCTGCTCGTGCTCCTGATCATCTTCATGGCGGCCCTGCCCACCATGCGGAAAGCGATCGACCTGCAGTTGCCGCAACCAAATCCCACGGCGTCGACGGCCAACCCCAATTCCGATCAGATCGTGCTCGAGGTCGGCCTCGACGGCTGCTACGCCGTGAACACCAAGATCATCTCGCACGATCAGCTGGCGCAGGAACTGCACGATATCTTCGACCCGAGGCCGGACAAGATCATCTTCATCGCCGGCAATCCCAAGGTGAAGGTCCAGGACGTGATCGACGCCATGGATATCGCCCGCGGCGCTGGCGTCAAGGTCATCGGCATCCCGCCCAAGACCGCGCCGGGACAGGGCACCGAGGGCACGTGTAAGAGCTAGCACGCCCTCGCATCTGCAGCACCAGGCGGCGGCCGATCCGAGACGGATCGGCCGCCGTTCGTTTGCCGACGCGGGCAGCCCGTGAGCCGCGGACTCCGCTCGACCGGGCGACGAACCCTTTCCGTCCGGCCGGTCGTATTACCATACAGGGTGAGCGACGCCCGGCGCTCCCGCCGCACATACACGATGATGCCTCTTCGCACCGACCAGACCCCGCCACCCCGTTCCGAGCGGCCGGCTTACCGACCGCCCACCGGGCTGCCCGCAGGGCGCGAAAATCGCCGTGCCGGTGCCGTCGTGTCGGTGATCATCCATCTGCTGGCCATCTATCTGATCTTGTTCCCGTTCATGGCCCACCACCCGATCATCGAGATCGCGCAGGGGGCGGGCGGGCTTGGGCCTGCTGGCGGCGGCGGCGGTGGCCGCGGCGGCACCGGTGGCCAGACGCGGCAGGCGACCGAGCGCCTGGAGTATGTCTCCATGGAACCCGCGCCCGTGGCCCAGGCGGCTGCCGTCGTGCAGCCCCCGCCTCCCAAGCCCAGGCCCGCCATCGTGCTGCCGGTCCCCAAGGCGGTGGTGATCCCCGAGGCGGTAACGCCGGTGCCCTCTGTAGCCGCGCCGGCTGTCAGGCCGCTCGATGTCGCTTCGACGATCGGCGCCGGTGGCGGTTCCGGCCGCGACGGGTCGGCGGGCAACGGCCCTGGGCGTGGTGGGGGAACCGGGTCTGGCGTCGGTACGGGTCGCGGATCGGCCGCCGGCCCCGGCACGGGCGGCGGCACGCAGGCCAACTACCCGCCGCAGCCCATCGAGGTCTTCCTGCCGCCGTATCCCATTCCCGACGACGTGAAGGGATTCCATCTCGTGGCCGAGTTCGACGTCGATTCCACGGGCCTCGTCCTGAATATGGATTTCACGCCGACGCCGGATCGCAGCTACAACCGCCGCCTCACCGACGTGCTGCGGTCGTTCAAGTTTCGGCCCGGGACGACGCCGGATGGCATGCCGGTACACATGAAGGCGCAGATCGTGGTGGACCTCTATTAGAAAGAAGCGATAACCGATCACTGCAGGCGTTCAGCTGTGAGTTGACCGCTATCAGCTAACCGCAACGACGATCGGACGCTCCGGCCCGGCCCAGCCGACTGCCCTGCGCATCGTGGCGTCCCGGCGCAGTTGCAAACGGCGTACGGCTCATAGCCCACAGCGTTCCGCCTGCCGTTCGCTGTTTCGGTCGGTCAATGGGGACCCCCTAACCCATTGTCGCCTCTTGTATTCCCTCGCCCCGCGCAACGCATTATTATTCCGCGGTTTCCCACCTCCCGGCGGCCCGATTGCCGGCCGCTCTCCCACATCCATCTGGGATCCGCATGTCGAACGTGACCGCCAAGCCCGACGAGTCATCGGCACCGGCACACTCCGGATTCGTGAAAGCCATCACGCTTACCGACGCCACGATGCTCGTGGCCGGCGCGATGATCGGGTCCGGCATCTTCATCGTTTCGGCCGACATGGGACGGTCGGTGGGGTCGCCCGGCTGGCTGCTCATGGCGTGGCTTCTCACGGGAGTCATGACCTGCTTCGGTGCGCTGACCTACGGGGAACTCGCCGCGATGTTCCCCCGAGCAGGCGGCCAGTACATCTTCCTGCGCGAGTCTTTCAGCCCCTTGGTGGGCTTTTTGTACGGATGGACCCTGTTCGCCGTGATCCAGACGGGGACGATCGCTGCCGTCGGCGTGGCGTTCGGCAAGTTCCTCGGCGTGCTCGCTCCGAGCATTTCGCCGGCCGTCTACACCTGGTTTCCGCACCACGACGTGTGCGTGGCGTGGCTCGGCTGCACCGACCCCTCCTCGGCTATCCAGTTCGGCCTCTCGCCGCAGCGGCTCTTCGCGCTGGTGGCGATCGCCGTGCTCACCTGGGTCAACCTGCGCGGCGTGCGCGAGGGGAAGTTCGTCCAGACCTCGCTCACCATCGTGAAGACCGGGGTGCTCATTCTGCTCATGGGCCTGGGGCTCACGATCGGCCGCAACTCCACGGCGCTGGCGGCCAATTTCGGCCATGGGAATTTCTGGGGGCACGTGGACATCACCGGCGCCTGGGTGGTGGCGTTCGGCGCCGCCTTCGTGGGGTCACTGTTCTCCAGCGACGCCTGGAACAACGTGACCTTCGCGGCTGCCGAGGTGAAGAATCCGCAGCGAAACCTGCCGCGCGCGCTGATCATGGGCACCGGGCTGGTGACGCTGCTCTACTTTCTGACCAACGTGTCGTATCTGAGCGTCCTTCCGTTCCACGGCGATCCGGCCGGGGTGACGACGATCGCGCGCGGGCTCACCGCGGCCACGCAAGACCGTGTCGGCACTGCGGCGATGGAGCAGATGTTCGGGTCGGCGGGCGGCACGATGATGGCCATCGGCATCCTGATTTCGACCTTCGGCTGCATGAACGGGTTGATCCTGGCCGGGGCCCGCGTGTACTACGCGATGTCGCGCGACGGGCTGTTCTTCAAGGCCGCAGGCACTCTGAGCGGCCGCGGCGTGCCGTCGGTTGGCCTGGTGCTGCAGAGCGTCTGGACGGCCGCCCTCTGCCTGAGTGGCACGTATGGGCAACTGCTCAACTACGTGATCTTTGCGAACCTCGTGTTCTACGTGCTGACCACGGCGGGGCTGTTCATTCTGCGGGCCAGACGGCCAGACGCCGAACGTCCGTACCGGGTGGTGGGCTATCCATTCGTCCCCGGGCTGTACCTCGCCATGGCGGCGGAGGTTATGATTCTAATTCTGATGTCGCCGCATTCCCGGACCGAGGCGGTTTCCGGCCTGGTGATCGTCGCCATCGGCGTCCCTGTGTATTTCCTCTGGCGCGCGGTGGAGAAGCCTGCGGCTTGACCCCCGTGCGCCCCGTCTCCGGCCGCTGCGTTCCGCCGCGTCCGGCGCCTGCCCGTCAACTTGGAGAACGACAACGATGCATCGGATGGACACCGTAGTTCGCCGTGCCCTACCCCTGCTGATGGCGCTGTTGCTGGCCGTGATCGCAGGAAGTCTCGTTGCGCCGGCCGCACACGCCCAGACGGCCGCCGCTGCTGCGGCTGACTCCGCCTCTGCTCCCGCCGTTTCCGCCCCTGTTCCTGCGGCGGCAACCGTGGCCACGCCCGCCCCGCAGGAAGCCGGGGGCGAGGCGAACCTGAAGGTCCCCGATCTGAGCGTGGTCAACTTCCTCGGCATGCCGGGGCACAAGTTGTTGATGTACGGCCTGATCATCTGCGCGCTGGGCTTCGTGTTCGGCATCACGATCTTCAACCAGCTCAAGCGGCTCCCCGTGCACGAGTCCATGCGCGAGATGTCGGAGCTGATCTATGAGACGTGCAAGACCTACCTGATCACGCAGGGCAAATTCCTGTTGATCCTGGAGATCTTCATCGGCTCCGTGATCCTGGTGTACTTCGGCGTACTGCAGCACCTCGAGCCGGTGCGCGTGGCGATCATTCTGGCGTTCAGCTTGCTCGGCATCGCGGGCAGCTACGGCGTCGCCTGGTTCGGCATCCGCGTCAACACCTTCGCCAACTCGCGTACGGCGTTCGCGTCGCTCAAGGGCAAGCCCTATCCTTGCTATTCCATCCCGCTCCGCGCGGGGATGAGCATCGGGATGCTGCTGATCAGCGTCGAACTGACCATGATGCTGTTCATCCTGCTGTTCGTGCCCGGCGACTATGCCGGTCCCTGCTTCATCGGATTCGCGATCGGCGAGTCGCTGGGCGCCGCGGCGCTGCGCATCGCCGGCGGCATCTTCACCAAGATCGCCGACATCGGTTCGGACCTGATGAAGATCGTGTTCAACATCAAGGAAGACGACGCCCGCAACCCGGGCGTGATTGCCGACTGTACCGGCGACAACGCCGGCGATTCGGTGGGGCCGAGCGCCGATGGCTTCGAGACCTACGGCGTGACCGGTGTCGCCCTGATCGCGTTCATCCTGCTCGCGGTCAAGGATCCCACGGTCAAGGTCCAGCTGCTCGTGTGGATCTTCGTCATGCGCATCGTGATGATCATCGCCAGCGGCGTCTCGTACCTGATCAACGAAGCCTTCGCCAAAGCCAAGTACCAGCATGCGGACGACATGAACTTCGAGGCGCCGCTCACGTCGCTCGTGTGGCTGACGTCGATCGTGTCGGTGGCGCTCACGTTCCTCGTCTCGTACTTCGTGATTCCCGAGCTGGGCGGGAATCCCACGTTCTGGTGGAAGCTGTCGGCGGTCATCACCTGCGGCACGCTCGCCGGCGCGATCATCCCCGAATTCGTGAAGGTGTTCACGTCCACCAGCTCGACGCACGTGGCCGAGATCGTGGAATCATCCAAGCAGGGCGGGGCGTCGCTCAACATCCTGTCCGGTCTCGTGGCCGGCAACTTCAGCGCCTTCTGGATGGGCATCACGATGGTCGGCCTCATGGGCTCCGGCTACATCATCAGCCGCCACGGGTTCGACATGCTGATGCTGGCTCCGGCGGTGTTCGCGTTCGGCCTCGTGGCCTTCGGCTTCCTCGGCATGGGGCCGGTGACGATCGCCGTGGACTCGTACGGGCCGGTCACCGACAACGCCCAGTCGATCTTCGAGTTGTCCACCATCGAGCAGCTCCCGAACATCGCCGCCGAGCTCAAGAGCAGCTACGGGTTCGACGTGAACTTCGCGCGGGCCAAGCACCTCCTCGAGGAGAACGACGGCGCGGGCAACACGTTCAAGGCCACGGCCAAGCCGGTGCTCATCGGTACGGCCGTCGTCGGGGCCACGACCATGATCTTCTCCATCATCGTCGCCCTTACCAGCGGGCTCACGCAGAACCTCGACAAGCTGTCGATGCTGCACCCGCCGTTCCTCCTCGGCCTGATCACCGGCGGTTCCATCATCTACTGGTTCACCGGCGCCAGCACGCAGGCCGTGACCACCGGCGCGTATCGGGCGGTGGAATACATCAAGGCCAACATCAATCTCGAGAGCAGCGAGAAGGCGTCCGTCAAGGACAGCAAGGCGGTGGTGGAGATCTGCACCAAGTACGCGCAGAAGGGGATGTGGAACATCTTCCTCGCCGTGTTCTTCGCCACGCTCGCCTTCGCGTTCGTCGAGCCGTACTTCTTCATCGGCTACCTGATCTCGATCGCGGTGTTCGGATTGTACCAGGCCATCTTCATGGCCAACGCCGGCGGCGCGTGGGACAACGCCAAGAAGATCGTCGAGGTGAACCTCAAGCAGAAAGGCACCGAGCTGCACAACGCCACGGTGGTCGGCGACACGGTGGGCGATCCGTTCAAGGACACGTCTTCGGTGGCCCTCAACCCGATCATCAAGTTCACCACGCTGTTCGGACTGCTGGCAGTCGAGTTGGCGGTGTCGATGACGGCCACCGAGGGCACGAACGTCACCCACGCCCTCGCCGCGGCGTTCTTCGTCGTGGCCCTCACGTTCATCTGGCGTTCGTTCTACCGCATGCGCATCGAGGTGGAACCGGCGTGATCCACGCCGGCTCCGTCCGGTGCCGGAGGCAACCCCCGGCATGAAGTCACTGTTCGCGAGGAAGTCGGTCGCCGATTTCGAGGCCGACGTGGCCGAGCATGGCGGGCTCAAACGCTCGCTCGGCAAGTGGCACCTCACGGCGCTCGGCGTCGGCGCGACGATCGGCGCCGGCATCTTCGCGACCACCGGCACGGCCATCGTCGGCGACGCCCTGCGTCCCGGCGCCGGGCCGGCCATCATCTTCTCGTTCATCCTCACCGCCGTCGCCTGCGGGTTCGCGGCGCTCTGCTACGCCGAGTTCGCGGCCATGGTGCCGGTGTCGGGCTCGGCGTACACGTACGCCTATGCCTCGATCGGCGAATTCGTGGCCTGGATCATCGGCTGGGACCTGATCATCGAGTACGCCGTGGGCAACATCGGCGTGGCCATCGGGTGGTCGGGGTACTTCCGCGAACTGGTCGGCCACTTCGGGTTCAACCTTCCGGCGTGGGCCGCCACCGACTACCGCTCAGCGCACGATGCGTTCAATCAGCTCACGTCGGCGGGCGGGGCCGGCGTGGATGCCACCACGCAGTATCTCGCCTCCGCCTGGACGGCGGCGCCGCATGTGTTCGGCATTCCGCTGATCATCAACCTGCCGGCGGTGCTCGTGGTGGCGCTGATCACCGTCATCCTCGTCATCGGGATCAAGGAGTCGGCCGACGCCAACAACGCGATGGTGGTGCTCAAGGTGGCGATCATCCTGTTCTTCATCGCCGTCGGCATCTTCCTCATCCATCCGCACAACTGGAACAACCCCGCGACGGGCGGATTCAACCCCAACGGAGTCCGGGGCATCAGCGCCGCAGCGGCGATCATCTTCTTCAGCTACATCGGGTTCGACGCCGTTTCGACGGCGGCAGAGGAGACGAAGAATCCGCCCAAGGACATGCCGTTCGGCATCATTATGAGTCTCCTCATATGCACCGTGCTGTACATCGCGATCTCGATCGTGATGACCGGCATGGCGCCGTGGAAGACGCTCGGCACGGCGGAGCCGATGATCACGGCCCTCCAGTTCGCAGAAGGCCCGTCGGGGCTCATCAACGCCTCGCGGTTCATCGTCTCGCTCGGCGCCGTGATCGCCATGGGAAGCGTGCTGCTCGTCTTCCAACTCGGCCAGCCTCGCATCTTCTTCTCGATGTCGCGCGACGGGCTGCTGCCCCCGGTGCTGGCCAAAGTTCACCCCCGGTACAAGACGCCGTACGTGGGCACGATCCTCACCGGCATCTTCGTGGCCACGTTCGCCGCCTTCGCCAACATCGCCGAAGTGGTGGACCTCACCAACATCGGCACGCTGTTCGCGTTCGTCCTCGTGTCGGCCGGCGTGATCTTCCTGCGCCGCCTCGATCCCGACCGCTACCGTCCGTTCCGGGTGCCGTGGGTGCCCCTCACCCCGCTCATCTCCATCTTTGCCTGTTTCTATCTCATGTGGCAGCTGCCGACGGTGACCTGGATCCGGTTCGGCGTGTGGCTGGTGATCGGGCTCGTGCTCTACTTCACCTACGGCTACACCCACTCCACGTTGCGCCTCCGCGAAGAGGCACGGGGCGATAAGGCGTGACCCCGGCCGGTGGCCATGCGACGCCGCCGGTGGGCGGAGACGCCGCGGCGGCGCCATCGCCGCGGCGCGGATTGCTGCGCCGTGTCACCCTCTCGCAGTGGATCCTCATCTCGATGGTGGTCGGCGTCTTCATCGGGTGGGCCTATCCGGAGAGCGCCCGTGTGCAGCACGGGTGGGCCGCCCCCGACCTCAAGATCTGGGCGACGCTCTTCTTGCGCATGATCAAGTCGCTCATCGTCCCCCTCATTTTCGGCACGCTGGTGGTCGGTATCGCGGGCCATGGCGACGACATGAAGCGGGTGGGGAAGCTCGCCCTCCGGTCGATCATCTACTTCGAGATCGTGACCACGCTGGCCCTCGTCGTGGGGCTCGTCGTGGTCAACGTCGCCAAACCGGGTGTCGGCGTGCAACTTGGCGCGGCCAATGCCGCGGCGGAGAGCGCTCTGACCGGCACCCACGCCACGTTCAGCAATGTGCTCGTGCACACCGTGCCGCAGAGCTTCTTCGAGGCCGGCGCCAACAACGAAGTGCTGCAGATCGTCTTCTTCGCGATCATCTTCGCGGTGGCGCTCTCACAGTTGCCGGCCGGCAGCGCCAAGAGCAGCATGCTCGCGTTCTGCGACGGCCTTTCCCAGGTGATGTTCAAGTTCACCGGCATCGTGATGAAGTTCGCGCCCATCGGGATCGGCGCGGCGATCGCCGTCACCGTGGGTACGAGCGGCATGGACGTGCTGCGTCAGCTGGCCGTGCTCGTGCTCTCGCTCTACGCGGCGCTCATCATTTTCGTCGTCGCCGTCCTTCTCCCCGTCGCCCTCGTATTCAAGGTTCCCATCCGCCGGTTCGTCACGGCGGTCAAGGAACCCTGGCTGATCGCCTTCACGACCGCGTCGTCGGAGGCCGCACTGCCGCTGGCCATGGAGCGCATGGAGGAGATGGGCGTTCCGCGCCGCATCGTGGCGTTCGTGATCCCCACCGGGTACTCGTTCAACCTCGACGGCACCACGCTCTACCTGGCCCTCGCCTCGGTGTTCGTGGCCCAGGCCGCCGGCATGCACATGACCCTGAGCACGCAGATCGTCATGATGCTGACGCTGATGCTCACCAGCAAAGGCGTGGCCGGCGTCCCTCGCGCGGCGCTCGTCATCCTCTCCGGGGCGCTCACCCAGTTCAATCTGCCGCTCGAGGGCGTGGCGATCCTGCTCGGGGTGGACGCGTTCATGGACATGGCGCGCACGTCCATCAACGTGCTGGGCAACTGTCTGGCGTCGGCGGTGATGGCGCGCGTCGAGGGCGAACTGCCGGCCGCCGGAACGGAGCGGCAGGCAGCCTAGCGGCCGCCCCCGCCCGCTCGCGCGACCGCCGTCCAGATCATCGGCTGCGTGGCCATGCTCTGTCCACGATACTGCGGGCGGAACCCGTACAACACCAAGTGCCCAGCGCCCAGCGTTGCATCCACCATCGCCGCCCGGCCGTTGAGCCTTGCCCCGCCCAGCAGCCAGCCTGACAGCAACGGATCGCCGGCGGCCGGATAGCTCGCCACCGCCCGGGCCTGCGTACTATCGGTGATCTGGAGTGCCGGCCCGCCTTAGAACCACACCGCGGGCACCGGCGCCGTCACACCCGCCCCCAGCACGCTCGACCGGTCGACCGTCACGGCCAACAACGATCCCGGCGCGTAGAAGTCCGTGTTCGCGACACCGGGGCTACACGACGTTGCCCATGAAGTGGAGCGCCGAGCGAACCGCGCCCCGCGCCCCGACCACTTCATCCTGGCGCACGTGGGCGCCGGGCACCGCGTGCTTGAGACGCTGGGTGAGCCGCTTGCGCAGGAGCATCCGGGGTCCGAGCAGTCCGCCGGTGAGGGCGATCGGCACGGCGGCGCGCTCGTCGATGAACAGCTTTCTCGCCAGGGCGCGGGCGTGGAGCGACAGTTCTTCGGTGGCGATGTCGAGCAGGGCGTTGGCCCGCAAATCGCCGCCGTCAGCCACCTTGAACACTACGGGCGCCAGCGTGGCGAACTTGCCCGGCGTCGCATCTGCCGCCCAGGCGATCAGATCGACCACTTCGGCGCTCTCGGTGGCCGTGAGAATCGCGCCGGTGAGCGCCGTCTCGGGCTCGCGGCCGTCGCTCGCCGCGGCCACGATGGACAATGCGCGGCGCCCGATCCAGGTGCCGCCACCCTCGTCGCCGAAGTCGGCGCCCCACCCTCCGCATCGCGCCGTGGTGCCCGTGGGACCACGCCCGAGGGCGACCGAGCCGGTGCCGGCCAGCAGGAGTATGCCTGGACCCTGCGGAAAGGCATCGTCGAATGCCACCGCGATGTCGGTATGAATCACGATCTCGTCGGCGATCCGGCGCGCGGTGAGTGCCTCCCACAGTTCCAGCCGCAACGACTCGCGCCCCGTGCCGGCCACCCCTGCGCACACGACGCGCGGCATGCCGTCGATGCCGGCCTGCGCCAATGCGCTTCGCACGACGGCCGCAATGGCGTCGGCGCTGTCGTCCACGCCGCCGGCGCGCACCGCGCTCGGGGCGCCCACGACCTCCACGATCGCCTGGCCCCGGTCGTCCGCCACGAGAGCCGTGGTCTTGCTGCCGCCGCCGTCGATGCCGATTACGAATGCAGTCATGTCATGCCTGCGCCGCCCGCGCGCCTGGACGCGTGAACGACGAAAGGGTACCGGTGAGCAGGGTGATGGTCGTGCCGATCAGCACGTACCACGGCCACGCGATCGCGCCCAGTGGGCCGAGCGCCGCGGCGAGATAAGGATACGCAGTGGCCAGGGGTTTCGCGAACACCACGACCGCCATCGCGGCGATGCCTACCGACATGCCGAGAATCGCGTCGCGCTGGGTGGCCCGCGATACGAAGAGCGCCAGGAAGAAGCCCCCCAGCAGGCCGCCGTACGTGAACGAGGCGATGGAGAGGGCGATGACGACCACCGGCGTGCCCTGCTGGCGAAACGCCAGCGCCCCGGCGGTGAGCACCACACCCCAGAACAACGCGAACAGCTTGCCCACCCGCAGCGTGCGCGGATCACTCGCCGCGCGCTTCGTGATCGGGAGATAGATGTCGTGCGTGGCCGAAGCGGCCAGCGCGTTGATCGCCGCCGAGTGTGTGCTCATCGTGGCCGCGACGATCGCCGCGACCACCAGGCCCAGCAGCCCCGGTGGCATCGCATGGATGATGAACGTGGGGAACACGTCGTCAGGGGTGAAAAAGGCTCGGCCGGCGAAGTGCGCCCAGAGCCCCACGCCGATGACGAGAAACAGGGCCATCTGGGCGATCACGACCACGCCACTGCCGATCACCGCCTTCTGGGCGTCGCGGAGCGAGCGGGCCGAGAGCAACCGCTGCACGATGAGCTGGTCCGCGCCGTGCGATGCCATGGACAGGAACCCGCCGCCCAGCAGACCCGCGAGCATCGTGAATGGCCGGTCGAACCCCGTATGCCAATCGATGACGTGTAGCTTGCCGGCCGCACCGGCCGAGTGCCAGATGGCCGGCCACCCACCCGGCGCGGCGCGCCCCAGGAGAACGAGGGCCACCAGCCCGCCGAACACGTAGATGCCGGCCTGGATCAACTCCGTCCACACGACCGCACGCATTCCGCCTTTGTACGTGTATAGCACCGTGAGCGCGCCGAGAATCAGGATTGCCGCCGGCATCATGTAGCGCGGGGGTACCGTGCCGGTGCCGGCCAGGATCATCGCCACGGGAATCGCCGTGGCGAACACGCGAACCGAGTCGGCCATGGCGCGCGTGCCCATGAACACCACCGACGTGAACCGCCGGGTGGCCAGGCCGAATCGCTGCTCGAGCATCGCGTAGGCGGTGACGATCTCGCCCTGGTAGTAGCGGGGCAGGAGGGTGAAGGCCAGCGCGACGCGCCCCAGCAGGTACCCGACCACGACTTGCAGAAACCCCAGATTGCCGATGTACGCCAATCCGGGAACGCTGATGAATGTGAGCGCGCTGGTCTCGGTGGCCACCACCGAAAACATGACGGCCGGCCACGGGATGTCGCGGCCGGCCACGAAGTAGTCCTTGGCGTCCTTCTGGCGGCGTCCGAGCCAGATGCCGAACGCCGTCGTCCCCGCGAGATACGCGACCAGGATGACGGCGTCAACGAAGGTGAAATGACCCCTCACGCCCTAGGCCTGGCCGTCGACATAGGCTTCCATCGCGAAGTACTCGGCCAGCCCCAATCGGTTCAGCTCGTCGGCGGTCCCGGTATTGCGCGCCTCGACCCGCTGCCAGAATTCGCGGTCGTCAACCGGGCCGGGGAAGGGGGCCGAGTCCTTCTGCGATTGGTGCTTGAAGATAGCCTGGATCTTGCGCCGCAGTTCCTCCTGCGACAGCGGCACCAGCCAGGTCGCCTCGTCCACCGGCCACTCCTGCCATGCCCCTCGGTACAACCAGATTTCTGGCGCCGGACGGCCCGCATCGCGGAGCGCGGCGAGCGCGGCGTCGATCGCCTCCTTGGCCATCCGGTGCGTGCCGTGCGGATCCGATAGATCACCAGCGACGAAGATGTACGCCGGCGCGAACTCCTCGAGCAGAGCGCGAACGATCGCCACGTCCTCGGGGCCGATCGGATTCTTGCGCACCGTGCCCGTCCGGTAGAAGGGCAGACGCAGGAACCGCGCCGCTGCTGGCGGCAGGCCCAGCGTCTCGATTGCCGCCACGGCTTCGGCTTCGCGGATCAGGCCCTTGAGTTCCTGGATCTCCGGCAAGTCCACGTCCCCCGGACGCTTGGTCTCGAAGAAGGCGTAGACCTTACGGGCCAGCGGCACGATGTGCGCTGGTTCCACCACGCCTTCCCGGGCCAGGCGCTCAAGGAAATCGACGTAGCGGCGCACGTCGTGATCGAACACGGCGATGCTGCCGCTCGTCATGTACGCTACGAGAATCTCGTTGCCGTTCTCCACCAGCTTGCCAAGCATACCGCCCATCGAGATCACGTCGTCGTCGGGGTGCGGCGAGAAACAGATCACCCGCTGGCCGGTCGGGAGCTTGGACTTGCCGCGGATCTTCGCGCCGAGGGCGTTGAAGACCATACCGTTCACCGCGCCCGGTGAGCCGTACCGCGCGACGAGCGACGACAGGTTGTGGTCGGCATAGTCCTGCTGGGTGAGCTTGAGGATAGCCCGGTTCACGCGGCGCGACAGCCAGACCACGGCGCGCACGGCCAACGTCGGGGTCCACGCCACCTGTTCAACCAGCCAGGGTGTGGCGACCCGGGTGAGCGACGACGCGGCGGCCCGGTCCGCGTACACGGTCGCGTTCGGATGGCGCTGCAGGAATGTCGCCGCCACGTCGAGATCGATCGGGCCCTCGACCGCGCGGCGGACGACCGCCGCCTTGTGCTCGCCGGTGGCCAGCAACGCGATCTCGCGCGCGCTGAGTATGGTCGCGATGCCCATCGTCACCGCTTCATGCGGCACATTCTCCTCGCCGAAGAAATCCGCCGCTGCGGTGCGGCGCGTCACTCGGTCGAGAATTACCAGGCGCGTGCGCGAGTCGGCTCCCGAGCCCGGTTCGTTGAATCCAATGTGACCGGTCATGCCGATCCCGAGCATCTGGAAGTCGATGCCCCCAGCGTGGGCGATCGCCAGTTCGTATGCCGCCGCCATCGCGCCGACCCGGTCGGCGCTCACCGACCCATCGGGGATGTGCACGTGGTCCGCCGCGATGTCGACCTGCGAGAACAGGTTGTCCCACATGAACCGGTGGTACGAGTGGATGTCGTCCGCCGCCATGGGGTAGTACTCATCGAGATTGAACGTCACCACGGAGGCAAAGCTCAGACCCTCCTCGCGGTGCATGCGGATCAGCTCGCGGTACACGCCCAGCGGCGTCGAGCCGGTGGCCAGGCCGAGTACGGTGGGACGGCCCGTGGCGGCACCCGCGCGAATCAACGCCGCGATGCGTTGGGCGACGAGCCGAGCCACATCGTCATGATCGTCCACTACCACGGTGCGGATGCGCTCTGCCGCGGACTCGGCACGATCCAACGCGAGAGGCCCGCGAGCCGTCACGCGGTCGCGGGCCTCTGCGGTGGCGGAGACGCCCGTCGGGGCGCCGGGTGCCACTTCCGCCATCCGGCACTCAAGCGGTGAACGAGCTACCGCACCCGCATCCGCCCGTCGCGTTCGGATTCTTGAACGTGAACCCGGAGCCCTGCATCGACAACACATAGTCGATGGTCACCCCGTTCAGATACTGCGCCGAGAACGGATCGACCAGCACGCGCCAGCCCCCCTGATCCACGACCAGGTCGTCATCCGCCGCCGCGTCCTCGATGAGCAGGCCGTACTTGAACCCGCTGCAGCCACCCGGCTGCACGCTCACCCGCAGGCCGCCCACCGCGGGATCGACGCCTTCCTGATCCATGAACTTCTTGACTTCCGTGGTGGCGGCGTCGGTGACGACCACCATGACCTCAGGCTGCTGCGCTGTGTCCATCGGATCCTCCAAGGCATTGGGCGGCATGAACTCCCGCCCTTCCAACGGCGAAATATAATGGCGCCGGTTGGCGCGACAAGCGCCGGCCGGACCGCCGATTCGCTCAGTGTGAGCCGCCCGTGGCGTGCAACGCCGCTGCCCGCTCGGCTCGGTCGAGCACCGTCTCCACGGCGTCGGCCACCTCGACGCGTACGGGGCCGATCTTGCTGTTGGCGCGCGTCGGATCCACGCGGTTGGTAAGCAGCACGATGAACAGGTCCCGCGCCGGATCGATCCAGATTGAGGTGCCCGTGAACCCCGTGTGGCCGAACGCCGCCGGCGACATCAGGTGGCCAGCCGAGTTGGTCCCGTTGGGCTTTTCCCACCCAAGCGCGCGATTGGACAACCCCGAGTCCTGCACCGTGGTGAACTCCGCCACCGTCTGCGGCTGGAACAGCCGTACCGACCCGAGTGCCCCGCCCTTGAGGTACATCTCGGCGAACCGCGCGAGGTCGTACCCGCTGCTGAACAACCCGGCGTGCGCCGAGATGCCGCCCAGATAGTAGGCTCGCTCGTCGTGCACCTTGCCGCGCAGCTTGCCGCCGCGGCGCGGATCGATTTCCGTGGGCGCGATGCGCGGCCGCAGCGAGTCGGGCGGGTTGTACATGGTGTCGTGCATGCCGAGCGGCCCGAACACGTGCGCGGCCAGGTACCGATCGAGGCGCTCTCCCGATACCCGCTCCACGATCTTCCCTGCCAGATACGCGCCGATGTCGCTATACACGAACCGCGTGCCGGGCAGCGCTTCGAGTGGCTCGGCCATCATCAACCCGGCGATGCTGTCTGGGTCGGTGGTGATCTGGTCGTAGGCGCGGAACGCGGGGAGTCCCGACGTGTGCGTGAGCAACTCCCGCACGGTGACGTCGCGCTTGTGCGGGCCCGTCCATCCCGGGAGGTAGCGTTGGACCGGAGCGTCCAGTGACACCTTGCCTTGCTCCGCCAGCTGCATCATGGCCGTCGTCATCCCCACGACCTTGGTGAGCGACGCCAGGTCCCACATCGAGTGCGCGTCGGGGCGGGGCGACGGATCCCAATCGAGATGCCCGGCGCCGTACTCGGCCACGATACCGGCGTGGTTGCCGATCACGGCGTATGCGCCGGGAAAGGCGTGGTCCAGCACCGCCGCGTCGAGCACGATCCGGAGCGTATCGGTCAGCGCGCCAGCCACGGTCGCCGGCGACGCCGTAGGAGCCGACGGCCCCTGGGCGCACGCGACCCGTGGCAGGGCGAGAAGTGCGGTGGCCAGAGCGGCCCACGCCATGGGGAAAGCGAGGCGACGCATGCCCCAACAATAAGGCCTCGGCCGCCGGTTCGATACGGAGTCGTTCCAGTTGCTACAAGTTGGTGAACTGGATACTTTTAGCCGCCAGGGAATAGCGCCGGCTCTCTTGCTTTTTGCCCCCCGCCCGCGCCTGCAAATTGTGCGGCGAGCCGTATGCTGAATGCGTGTCTCGGAGTTGAATGAAGATTCTGCCGGACTGGCTGAAGAACGGATACCTGCGCCTCATCGATCCCGTTGCGGATTGGTGCGTCCGACACGGTGTGCACCCGAACACGATCACGGTGATCGGGACCGTCTGTACGGTCATAGGTGGTGTCGTATACGGCACCGGGCACATCAGCGTCGGCGGGTTCTTTCTCGGCCTGACGGCCATCTTCGATGTCCTCGACGGCACGGTGGCGCGGCGCTCCAACACGGCCTCGACGTTCGGGGCCTTCCTGGATTCCACGCTCGACCGGCTGGCCGATGGCTTCGTGCTCGGCGGGCTGGCGGTGTTCTACGCGCTGAACTCGACGCACCATTCATGGGCCAGCGTCCCGATGGTGGTCATGTGCCTGCTTGGCCTCATCGGCTCGTTCCTGACGTCGTACACCAGGGCGCGGGCCGAGGCGTTGGGGATCGACGCAAAGGTGGGCATGCTCCAACGTCCGGAGCGTGTCGTCCTGCTCTCGGTGCCGCAAGCGTTCTTCGGCCTGGCCCTCAACGGGGTCGTGCTGGCCATCATCATCGTGGTCCTGACCGCCACGGCCTGGATCACCGTCTACCAGCGGGTGATGTGCGTCTACCGCGCCACCACGCCCACGGACGCCTCGTCCCTGGCGGATTCGGAACAGCCGTCGGCACCGCTGTCCGCGCCGTCGTTTGACGCGCGTCCCTTGCTCAAAGGAGATTAACGTCGTGCAGGGTTCGTCATCCGATACGCGCACGCCGCCGCGTCCGGCCACCGGCAAGCTCGGTGTGCTCACCCCCGGGCTCGGCGCTGTCGCCACCACGTTCATGGCCGGCGTCGAGAGCATCCGGCGCGGGTATTCCAAGCCCATCGGGTCGCTCACGCAGATGTCGACCATCCGGCTGGGCAAGCGCACCGAGAATCGGTCGCCGCTCATCAAGGACCTCGTCCCGCTGGCCGGGCTCGACGACCTCGTGTTCGGCGCCTGGGATCCGATTCCCGACGACGCCTACACAGCGGCCAAGAAGGCTGGTGTGCTCGAAGCGGCCGATCTCGAGCGGGTGGCCGACTTCCTCAAGGGCATCAAGCCCATGCCGGCGGTGTTCGACAATCACTACGTCACCCGCATCAACGGTACCAACGTCAAGAAGGGAAAGACCAAGCGCGATCTGGCAGAGCAGCTGCGGCAGGACATGCGGGACTTCAAGGCCCGGCACAAGCTCGACCGCCTCGTGATCGTGTGGTGCGCGTCCACGGAGATCTTCATCCGGCCGGGGCCGCAGCACGCCACCATCGAACAGTTCGAAAAGGCGATGGAGAGCAACGACGAGGCGATTTCCCCCGCCATGCTCTACGCGTGGGCCGCGATCATGGAGAACATCCCCTACGCCAACGGCGCGCCCAACCTGGCCGTGGATACGCTGGCGCTGCAGCAGCTGGCCAACGATCGCGGGGTGCCGATCTCGGGCAAGGACTTCAAGACCGGTCAGACCTGGCTCAAGACGGTCATCGCGCCGGCGCTCAAGGCGCGCATGCTCGGCCTCGCCGGCTGGTACTCCACCAACATCCTCGGCAACCGCGACGGCGAAGTGCTGGACGATCCGCAGTCGTTCAAGACCAAGGAAGAGTCCAAGCTCAGCGTGTTGCACACCATTCTGCAGCCCGAACAGTATCCTGACCTGTACAAGGACTTCTCGCACGTCGTGCGCATCAACTACTATCCGCCGCGCGGCGACAACAAGGAAGGCTGGGACAACATCGACATCTTCGGGTGGATG
This sequence comes from uncultured Gemmatimonadaceae bacterium, assembly GCA_963728785.1. GTDB lineage: Bacteria > Gemmatimonadota > Gemmatimonadetes > Gemmatimonadales > Gemmatimonadaceae > JAGWRI01. The sequence goes on along the minus strand of CAVSKV010000004.1, from coordinate 1,525,532 downwards.
GGCTACCCGATGCAGATCAAGATCAACTTCCTCTGCCGTGACTCCATTCTCGCCGCGCCCATCGTGCTCGACCTCGCGCTGTTCTCGGACTTCGCGCATCGCGCTGGAATGAAAGGTATCCAGGAATGGTTGAGTTTCTACTACAAGTCGCCGATGGCAGCTGCGGGATTGCAGCCGGAACACGATCTGTTCATCCAGCAGACCAAGCTGAAGAACACGCTCCGCCACCTGATGGGTGAGGAGCAGATCACGCACCTGGGACTGGAGTACTATCAGCAGTGACCCGATTCGCGCGTGCGCTGACGGTGGCGGCAGCCGCGGCGGCTGTCGCGGCGTGCGGCGGGGAATCGCAGCGTCCGTTGCTGCATCTCCCGTCCAAGAGTTACGACTTCGTCATCGAACCCTCGGACATTCCGCCGCACGCCCGCGAGAGCATCACGTACAAGGTGATCGTCCGCGACCGGCAGACCCAACAGCCCATCGAGAACGGTGAAGGCCAGATCTTCGCCAATACTCGCGAAGGGGCCAGCACCTGGGACGGGTTCGCCACCGGTCCCGAGCTCGGGACCTATTACGGCAAGCTCAACTTCGTGATCTCCGGCCAGTGGGCCATGGCCATCCGCTTTCGGCGCGACTCCCTGCACCCGCTGGAGCGCGTCGACTGGATGCAGGACGTGTTCAACGAACGCCCCGATTCGACCCCATAATGCGACACTTCTACCGCAGTCATCTCGTTCCCGCCGACGTCGTGGCGGCCGCCGATCGGTTCTTTCCCGAACGGGGCCTGTCCGGAACCGCCTCCGCGGCGCGGTCGCGCACCTTTTCGGGCTCCCTGGGCGCCGCACACATCACCGTCAGGGCCGAGGGCGGGCACTACACCTTCATCGAGGTCGATACCAACCAGATGGGGGAGAGCCGGCTCGACGGGAACGTGAAGCGCTTCTTCCTGTCGCTCCATCGCCAGGAAGATCCGCGGCACGCTCTCGAAGCGGCGTACTGAGGCTGCCATGGGGCCGACGCCCGGAGTCGTTCCGGTCGCCCCTGGGGCCGCGGCGTGAGCCCGACGGACAGGCCCCCGGTCGAATCCGACAGCGTTTGGCAGTATGTTGGCTTGGGGTGCATCACGCTCACCGCGGGCCTCTTCGGAGGCGGCATGCTGGGCGTCCTCGTGGCGAAGATCGTGGGGTGGGCGACGCACTGCGTCGCCGACACCAACACGGGGGCACCCTGCGCGTGGGGGATGTACTGGTTCATCGGAGCGGCGGCGGGCGCGATCGCGTTTCCGACCACCGTCCTGATACTGAGACGCCGCGGCCGTGCCGCGGCTGCCAAATCGGAGTGAGGGTGATCCCGTGGCACGTATAGACGTCATCATGCCGCAGATGGGCGAGTCGATCGCCGAAGGTACGCTGTCCAAGTGGCTCAAGAAGGTCGGCGACGAGGTCAAGCGCGACGAGCCGATCTTCGAAATCTCTACCGACAAGGTCGACGCCGAAATTCCATCGCCCTCCGGCGGCGTGATTGCTGAGATTCTCGTCACCGAAGGCCAGACGGTGGCCGTGCAAACGGTGGTCGCGCGGCTCGAAACCGAAAAGGGCGCCAGCGCCATCGCGGCGCCACCGGCGCCGGCCCCTGCCGCCGTGGCAATGCCCGTTCCGAGTGCCGCCCCGGTGCCGGCCCCCAGCGCCCCTCCCGCGGTCAGCGCCCCGGCGCTCCCCTCGGGCAATGGCGACTCGCTCGAGGAACGGCTCCGCACGAAGTCGTCGCCCCTCGTGCGCAAGATCGCAGCCGAGCACGGCATCGAGATTGCCACACTCACGGGCTCGGGGATTGCCGGCCGCGTCACCAAACGGGACATCCTGCAGTACCTCGACTCGGGCGCGCCGCGACCGTCCATCGCCGCCGCCTACGCCGCGCCGATGCCGCAGCCGTGGCCCGGTGACCGTGTGGAGCCGATGAGCAAGATGCGCGCGCTGATCAGCGAGCACATGGTGGTCTCGCGCCACACCTCGGCCCACGTGACGTCGATCATGGAGATGGACTTCACGCGCGTGGCACGCATCCGCGCCTCGCGGAAGGCGGAGTTCGAGGCCGCCACAGGGCAGAAGCTCTCGTTTATGCCGTTCATCATCAAAGCCACCGTCGACGCGCTCAAGGCGTTCCCGGTGGTGAATGCGTCGGTGGCGGGCACGAGTGTGATCTATCGGAAGCCGATCAACCTCGGCATTGCGGTGGCGCTCGAATGGGGGCTCATCGTACCGGTGATCCGTGATGCCGACGACCTGTCGCTGCGCGGCATTTCCAAGGCGCTCAACGATCTGGCGGGCCGCGCTCGCGCCAAGAAGCTCGATCCGCGCGAAGTCCAGGACGGCACGTTCACGATCACCAACCCCGGCGTGTTCGGATCGATCACCGGCACGCCCATCATCAACCAGCCGCAGGTTGCGATTCTCTGCGTGGGCGCCATCGAGAAGCGGCCCAAGGTGCTCACCGCAGACGACGGGGAGGATACGATTGCCATCCGCACCTGCTCGTATCTGTCGCTCTCGTTCGATCACCGGATTGTCGACGGCGCCGTGGCCGATCAGTTCCTCGGCCACGTCAAGCGCACCATCGAGTCGTTCCCCGACTCCGCGCTCTGACCATGCCGCGCGCTCTCACCATCCAGCGTACGCTCATCCCGCCGCAGGAGCGCAAGCGATACGCGGAACGGCTGGAACGGCGGCGGCAATACTACGCGAGTGCGAACTGCCACTTCTGGGTGTTCGAGGAAGAAGCACTGCCGGGGGCCTTTCTGGAATTCTTCGAAGCGCCCGACTCGGAGACGCTGGCACGCGCCCACGCCGGCGCGCCCGATCCGGTGCTCGACGCCAACCGCATTTACATTGAAGTGGAGTCGGACTAGATGCCAATCCGCACGCTGAACCTGAATGGGAAGACGTGGCGCGTCATGCCGTCGGGCCGCGTCACGCAGAGCGACCGCGACGAGTTCTCGCTGCTCTTCGTCGCCGGTGCGGGCGACGACCGTGAAGTGCGCGTCACGCGTTACTCACCGCAGGGCGTCCGCTCTCGCGAACAGTCCCTGGCCCAGATGACCGACGCCGAGCTCCAGCGCCTGTTCGGCTATTCGCAACCGAGCTTCACGTCGCCCGAAGCCGACTACTCGGCGTGACGATACCAGCCGGCGCCACACCCGGCAGTGAGCGCGCCGCGTACGTCGATCTTCACACCCACTCCACGGCGTCCGATGGCGCACGTGCGCCGGCCGACGTCGTAGCTGGGGCGCAGGCGGCGGGGCTCGCCGCCGTCGCGCTCACCGACCACGATACCGTGGCCGGCCTTGCCGAAGCCGAGGATGCCGCGGCCGGGCTCGGCATCCGGCTCGTCGCCGGCGTCGAGTTGAGCGCCGTGGAGGGTGACGCGGAGACCCACGTGCTGGGGCTGCACCTCTCACGGGTTGCGGAGATCGAGGCCGGACTGATCGCGCTGCGCGAGATGCGCCGCCAGCGGGCCGCGCGCATCGTGGAGCGACTCAACGACCTCGGCGTGCGCATTGCGTTCGAGTCGGTCGTGGAGCAGGCTGCCGGCGGCGCGATCGGCCGCCCCCACGTGGCCCGCGCATTGGTCGATGAAGGGTGGGCCACCGACCTGCGCGACGCCTTCGACCGGTATCTTGGCAATGGCCGTCCGGCGTTCGTCGCCAAGGACCGGCTGACGATGAACGACGCGATCGCGATGATCCATCGTGCTGGAGGCATTGCGGTGATGGCGCACCCCGGGCACACCGGGAGCCTGAAGCGGCTGGAAGCGCTGGCCGCGCTCGGCCTGGACGGGGTCGAGGTGCTCCATCCCGGCCATAGCGCCGACAACATGGCCCGCCTGCGCACGCTGGCCGATCACCTCGGGCTCTTGCCAAGCGGCGGGTCCGACTGGCATGGATCCGACGACGGCCCGCGCACGCTGGGCTCGATGCACGTCCCCTACGAGTGGCTGACCCGACAGGACGCGCACCTTGCGGCCATGGCGGGCAGCGCCGCCACGTAGCCGGTCCCCCGGGAGGAACAATGGAACTGCGTGGACGGGTGGCGCTGGTGACCGGCGCCGGCAGACGTATCGGACGCGCGATCGCGCTGGGACTCGGCGCGCGGGGCATGCGCGTGGCCGTTCACTATTTCGGCTCGGTGAGCGACGCCGACGAAACGGCGCAACGCATCCGCGCCGCGGGCAGCGAAGCCGAGCCCGTTCGCGCCGACCTCTTTGAATCCGGCGCGAGTGCGTCACTCGTCGATACCGTCGTGAGTCGATTCGGCGCACTCGACGTGCTCGTCAACTCCGCCGCAATCATGGAGCGCACGCCGTTTGGCGAGACGACCGCCGAGCAGTGGGACCGCATCTTCGCGCTCAACCTGCGCGCCCCGTTCTTGCTGGCGCAGGCCGCGGCTCCGCATCTGGCGCGGGGCGCTGGCGGCGCGATCGTGAACATCGCTGACCTGGCGGCATTCGAAACCTGGCCCGGCCACCTGCCGCACGGCCTCTCCAAGCATGGCCTGGTGCGACTCACCGAGGCGCTCGCCCGCGTCATGGCGCCCGCCGTACGCGTGAATGCCATCGCGCCCGGCGCCGTGCTGCTCCCTGACGGATGGACCGATGCCGACGGCGAACGGCTGCGGTCCACCACGCCGCTACAGCGCAACGGCTCCCCCGACGACGTCGTGCAGGCCGTGCTGTATCTGCTCGAGGCGGATTTCGTCACCGGCGAGACGTTGGTCGTCGACGGTGGCCGCCGTGTGCGCGGCTAACCCCCGGTTCTCGGCGCCGCCGGCGTTCGGCCGCATCACGGTGGTCGGCGGCGGATGCTACGGCGGGTATTACGTGCGCCAGCTCCGGCGTGCCGTTGAGGCGGGCGCCATGCGGTGCGCCGGCGTGACCGTGGTGGATCGCGACCCGGAGTGCCCGGTGGCACGCCACGTTGGCCCCGGCGACTCCCTGGTTCGGATCGAGATCTCCGATTGGCGCGCGTACTTCGCCCGTTACCTGGCCGCGGCGCGCCGGGACGGCGGCGCGGCGGACGATGCCATCGTGCCCTCGCCCCTCATGCCCCACTTGCTGCGGGACTGGCTCGCGGACTCGGCGCGCGACCGGTGGCCCGGCCGGACCGTCCAAATTGCGCCGCTTCGGGCAACGCCCTCGGTGCCCTGGGAGCGCACTGCCCCCGACGGCACGGTCTACGTGAGCTTCGCTACGTGGATGTGCCCCATCAACTGCGTCGAGCCGGCTGTGTGTCCGCACACCAGAGGCCCGCGCAGCTGGAGCATGGCACCCGCGATCCGCGAATACGCGGCCAGCCTCACCGGTGCCGGCGAGGTCTCGGAGCCGCTCCTCTTCCAGTGCACCCACCGCGCGTACGGCGTCGGTATGGTCGACGTGAGCGACGTCCTGGCGGCTGACGCAGCGATCGCAGCATGGGGCGCGCTCGGCGCGCCCGTGGACGCGCTGGTTGGCACGATATCCCACTGCCACGGCGCGCTCAGCCGTGTCGTGGTCGGGGCCGAGGCCGGCGTCGTGGGGCAGGCCCCCTAGCGCCGCGGGGCCACGGTTCCCCTCGCCGAGCAAACCGGCGAGATTTCACAGGATGGTAACGCGGAGGTGCGTCGAGTGCACGTCCGCCCAAACTGTGAGAGTCCAGTGGCCCAGACCTACGAATACGAGGTCGTGATCATCGGCGCCGGGCCGGCCGGCCTGTGCGCCGGGATGTACGCCGGTCGCGGAATGCTCAAGACCGTCGTCCTCGAGCGCGGCGCGCCGGGCGGCGAGTTGCTCAATACGGAGTTGATCGAGGATTATCCCGGCTTCGAGCACGTGCTCGGCTACGAGCTGGCGCAGAAGTTCGCCGACCACGCCACGAAGTTCGGCGCCGAGGTGCGTACCGGCGTCGTCGTCACGTCCGTCAAACGGCGCGAGGACGGCCAGTTCGAAACGGCCACCGAGCAGGGGGACGTCTATCTCTCCCCCACGGTGATCGTCACGGCGGGCGGCACACCCGTGAAACTCGGCATTCCCGGCGAGCTGGAATACGCTGGCAAGGGCGTCTCGTACTGTGCGGTGTGTGACGGCGCATTCTTCCGCGGGCACACCATTGCCGTGGTGGGCGGCGGAGACGCGGCGGTGGAAGAGGCCGACTACCTCACCCGCTATGCGGACAAGGTGTACCTCGTGCACCGGCGCGGCGAGCTGCGCGCGTCCAAGATCCTGCAGGAGCGGGCGTTCTCCAACCCGAAGATCGAATTCGTCTGGAACACCGTGGTGGAGCGCGCCGTGGGGGACGACCAAGGCCTGCTCCACCACCTCGAATTGCGGGACGTCGTGACTGGTCAGCGGCGCGACCTGCGCGCCACCGGGCTCTTCATTTTCGTCGGGTTCAACCCCAACACCGGGATCATCGCCGAGCACGTGGACCACGACGAGTTCGGCTATTTGCGCACGGACTGGAGCATGCAGACGTCCATTCCCGGCCTGTTCGCCGCCGGCGACGTGCGCGTGCAGATCACGCGCCAGGTGACCACCGCTGTGGGCGACGCCACGACGGCCGCGATCGCGGCGGAGAAGTATCTCAAGGCCCGGGCCGACGCGTCCAGCCCCGTTGGCGCCGCGTGAAGGGGCCGCTCGCATGATCACCATAGTGTTCGAAACCGTCGGGCCGTTCCAGGAGAACAGCTATCTGGTGGTCGATGACGCCATCGGGCGCGCCGCGCTGGTCGATCCCGGAGACGAACCCGAGCGACTGCTCGAGATGCTGTCCCGTTCGGGCGCCACGCTCGACGCCATCTGGCTCACCCATGCCCACCTGGACCACGTCGGGGCGATCAATGGCGTGCGGCGGGTGCATCCGGTACCCGTATTCGTGCATCCGCTCGACCGTCCGCTGTACGACCACGCGGCCGAGGTGGCGGCGGCCTATGGACTGCCGTTCGAGCAGCCCGATGCGCCCGACCGTGCGCTCGGCGAGGGGGACGTCGTCACCGTGGGCTCGCTGCGGTTCGACGTGCTCCATACGCCGGGGCATGCGCCCGGCCACGTAATCTTCCATGGGCACGGGCTGATGCTCGGCGGAGATCTCCTCTTCCGCGGGTCGGTGGGGCGCACCGACCTGCCGTTCGCGAACGGCGCTGACATGCAGGCCTCGCTCGCCCGGGTGAGCGCGCTCCCCGCCGAGACGATCGTCTACCCGGGCCACGGCCCATCGACGACGATCCAGGAGGAGCTCGCCACAAACCCGTTCCTCAACGGTGTGGCGATGCCGGTGCAACGATGATCGTAACGCGACGGGGCGCCGGCCTCGCCCAGATCGCGTTGTCGGCCTGGTGGCTGGGGGCGGCCATCCTGCTCGCTGCCGCGGTGGCGCCGGCGGCGTTCGCGGTGCTTCCATCGCGCAGCCTGGCCGGCGACGTCGTCGGGCGCGTGCTGCCTGTGATCTTCTGGGCGGGAATGGCCGTGTTCGCGTCCGTGATGGTGCTCGGGGCGTGGACCGACGCCACGTCCAGATTCAAACCGCGCGTGCTCGCCGCGGCGATGGGCGGTACGGCGTGCATGATCGCCCAGCTTGTCGTCGACGGGATGATCGCCAGGGTGCGGGCCCAGGCCCAAGGGCCGGTGGACGCCTTGGCCGCCGACAACCCACTGCGCGTGGCGTTCGGCCAGCTGCATCTGTTCAGTGTCGTCCTGCTCGGCGTGGCCATCGTGGGCGCTGCCGCGGTGCTCGTTCTGGCCATGCGCGGGCAGCATGAGTTATGAGTAACCTTAGCTAATCACAGGTTGGTTCCCCTGACCGTATCTCCTGCCATGACTCCCGCTACCCGTTCCGAAAGGGATCCCCTCGGCCCGCTCGATGTGCCGGCCGATGCCTATTACGGCGTTCAGACCCAGCGCGCCGTCGAGAACTTCTCGATCAGCGGTCTCAAGCCGCTCAGGGAATTCGTGCGTGCCGTGGTCTGGATCAAGAAGGCCGCCGCCCTCACGCACAAGGAAACGGGCCGGCTCGACGCCAAGCTCGCCGACGCCATCGTGGCGGCGGCCGACGAAGTACTGGCCGGCAAGTACGACGCGCACTTCGTGGTGGACGTCTACCAGGCCGGCGCCGGCACCTCGCACAACATGAACGTCAACGAGGTGCTGGCCAACCGCGCCAACGAACTGCTCGGGGCGAAGCGCGGGGAGTACAAACCGGTACATCCCAACGACCACGTCAACATGGCGCAGTCCACCAACGACGTGATCCCCACGGCCATCCGGCTCGGCGCCCTCGACCTGCTAACCGGGTTCGATCGGGCATTCAGCGGGCTGCGCGGCGCCCTGGCCGCCAAGGGGCGCGCGTTCGATGATGTGCTCAAGTCCGGGCGCACCCATCTGCAGGACGCCATGCCGATCCGCCTCGGCCAGGAGTTCGCTGCCTACGCCGGCACGATCGACCGCAATCTGGCGCGCATCCGGCAGGCCGCCGACTTCCTGCGTGACCTCGGCATTGGGGGGAGCGCCGTCGGTACCGGGGTGAACGTGGAGCCGGACTACCCGGCCCTCATGAACAAGTATCTCAAGCAGATCACGGGGCTCGATCTACGCGCCGGCAAGGACCGGATCCAGCTGATGCAGAGCATGGGCGACGCCGCGGCGTTCTCGGCCGTCGTGAAGGTCCTCGCCCTCGACCTCAGCAAGATCGCCAGCGACTTGCGCCTCATGGTGAGCGGTCCGCGCACGGGGCTCGACGAGATCGTCCTGCCGGCCGTGCAGCCGGGCTCGTCGATCATGCCCGGCAAGATCAATCCGTCGGTGGCTGAAATGGTGAACCAGGTGTGCTTCCAGGTGGTGGGCAACGACGCCTGCGTGGCGGCGGCCGCCGAGCACGGGCAGCTCGAACTCAACGTCATGATGCCCGTCATCGCGCACAACGTGATGTTCTCGATGATCATCCTCACCAACGCTGCCGCCGTCCTCAACGAGCGGTGCGTCGCGGGCATCACAGCCAACCGCGAACAGTGCGCGTATTGGCTGGAGCGTTCGGCCGCGCTGGCCACGGCGCTCGCGCCGAAAATCGGCTATGCCAAGGCGGCCGAGATCAGCAAGCGGTCGGTCAAGGAGGGGCTGCTCATCCGCGACCTCGTGAAGCGCGAGCAGGTGCTCCCGCCCGCCGAGATCGACGAGGTGCTGGACCTGCGCAAGATGACAGAGATCGGTGTGCCGGGCGGGAAGCACGGGGGCGGGTGAGGGCCGCCGCTCCCCTTTCCGCCATCGCGTTGGGGCGTTAACCTCCAGACGTGCGTATTACGACCCTGGCCGAATACGGCGTGATTTGCGTGCTTCACCTGGCGAAGCGTATCGATGACGGGCCCGTCACGGGCCGCGACATCGCGGCCAGCGAGCGGCTGCCGGTGGACTATGTGGAGCAGATCTTGCTCCGGCTGCGCCGCGCCGAGATCGTGAAGAGCACGCGTGGCGCGCGCGGTGGCTATGCGCTGGCGCGGCCCGCTTCTGATATCACGGTGCGCGACGTGATCGCGGCCTCCGAGCTCACGACCTTCGATCTGCACTGCGTGTCCCATCCGGTCGGCGAGGAGCGGTGCTCCGCGGCCCAGGACTGCAGCATTCGCCCCGTGTGGCTGATGCTCCAGCAGAAGATCGACGAGGTGCTCGATGGGGTGCGCCTGTCGGATCTGCTGCACGAGGAGCACGAGGTGCGTGCGCGGGTGGGGCTTTCCGAGGCCGTCGAAGCCGATGGTGGGCGCGGTCTCCCCGTGTTGCAGAACGGCTGAGCCGACCGCGGCGGGCGACCCCTCCATGCCGATCTTCGGACGGTGGAGAGCCGAGCACCAACTGCACCAGCGCGCCGAGCGCTTCGTGTCGGAGTTGAACGCCGAGCCCGACCCTGCGGACGTTGCCTGGCTGGCCGAGATCGCGACCCGCGGCGATGCCGATCACGCGGCGTGGGAGTTGCGGTACGCGCGGCGCGCCCTGGGCCTGGTGAGCGCGCAGCGCGACGCCCTCGATGACCGCACGGGAGCCCTTGTGGCTCATGCCATGGCGGCGGCATTCGAGCGCGACCGGAACATCGGGCGCGACCGGCTCGAGTTGGCGCACGGCCAGTTCAACGCGCGTCTGAGCGCATATCGCGACGCCGTGGGCGCACGCGTCACCGGCGTCACGCCGGCGCGCCTCGGGCGCACGCTGCTCGCCTTCGCCGGCGGCTCGTTCCGCGACGTGGACGCCAACGTCACGCGGGCCGGCGACCTGCTCGCCGGCTATCTGCAGACCGCCAACGACTCGCTCCGCGAGATTTTCGGTGCCGCCACGCTGCCGGAGCACGTGCCCCCGTCGGCCATCAAGGGGCACTGAGCGTCTCCCCGAAACGACCGACGCGCACTCCAGCCGGAGTGCGCCCATCGGATTTCAGTCGGAAGTGCCGAAGGCGGGACTCGAACCCGCACGGGCTTGCGCCCACTGGCTCCTGAAGCCAGCGCGTCTACCAGTTCCACCACATCGGCGAGAACGCGGATATTATTGATGGCCGACCATGAAGTCAACGAATGAAGCCAACGACACCGTTCCGATCGCGAAGAACAAACGCGCCCGCCACGACTATCATATCCTGGAGACGTGGGAGGCGGGACTCGTGCTGACCGGCACCGAAGTCAAGTCGCTCCGCGAGGGCAAGGCGCAACTCGTCGACGCTTATGGTATCGTGAAGGACGGGGAGGTGTACCTCCTCAACCTCCATATTTCGCCCTACAAGCAGGGTAGCTACAACAACCACGAGCCCACCCGCACCCGCAAACTGTTGCTCCACACGCGCCAAATCCGTCGTCTCATTGGAGCAGTGGAGCGCGAGGGGCTCACCCTCGTGCCCCTTGACCTGTATTTCAAGCACGGAGTGGCGAAGGTGACGCTGGCGCTTGGCAAGGGGAAGAAGTTGCACGACAAGCGCGAGACGGCCAAAGCTCGGGACGCGGAGCGCGAGATGGCGCGCGTGGGACGCGCACGGTGATCGCCCTCGCGCTTGCGGCGTTCCAGATTGCGGCCGCCACGCCGCCGGGGCGCCCGGCTCGGGCGGCCGACCGGATCGTCCCGGGTCGGGCCGCCGTCGCGTCCCGTGGACATCCGCGCCTCGACGGCGACGCGCCGGCCATCGTCGTCGTCGACGCTGGACACGGCGGTGTCGACAACGGCATGACCGGCCCGATCGGCGCCACCAACAAGATGCGCGAGAAGGACGTCACCCTCGCCGTCGCCCTCAAACTGGGAGCGGCGCTCCGGGCTCGCGGCGTCAAGGTCGTCTATACACGCACAGCGGACACGCTGATCGGCCTGTACGACCGTGGTCCGATTGCCAATCGCGCTCACGGCGATCTGTTCATCTCGATCCACGTCAACGCGTCCAATCCGAAGTGGAAGGACGCCGCGACGGCCCGCGGGTTCGAGACGTATTTCCTCTCCGAGGCGAAGACCGAGGACGCCCGCCGCGTGGAAGCCATGGAAAACTCGGCGGCCCGATTCGACACCGACTCCCCGGTGTCGAAGGGCGATCCGCTCAGCTTCATCCTCAGCGACATGCAGCAGAACGAACACCTCCGCGAGTCGATGAAGCTGGCCGAAACGGTGCAGGAGCAACTGGGCACAGTGGAGCCGGGCCCAGACCGCGGTGTGCAGCAGGCGGCGTTCGTGGTGCTCGAAACGGCGTTCATGCCGGCCGTGCTGGTCGAAATCGGCTTCGGCACCAACCCCAAGGAAGCGGCATTCATCACCAGCCCGCGTTCGCAAACCAAGCTCGCCGGCGCGATCGCCGACGCGGCTGTGAACTACCTCAATGCCTACCGGGCCGGTGTGAACGGCATGTCGGACCGCGCGACCGGCAACCGTCGATGAGCTCAGGGTCAGCGCTTCGCGTCAGCGCTGCCGGGCTCGAATTCCAGAATCCCATCGTTCTCGCCGCGGGTACCGCCGGCTACGGCCACGAGCTCGCCGGCGTGGCGAATCTCTCGGCGCTCGGCGGGCTGGTCACCAAAGCGGTGAGTCGCGACCCGCGCCAGGGAGCGCCGGCGCCCCGAGTGGCCGAGTTCGAGGGCGGCATGATCAACGCCGTCGGGCTGGCCAACCCCGGAGTCGACGAGGTGTGCCGCGCGCACCTGCCGTGGCTCGCCACCGCCATTCCCGGAACACGGAAGCTCGTCAACGTGGCCGGGTTCGAGATCGACGAGTTCGCTCAAGTGGTCGCGCGGCTCGAAGCGAGCGAACACGTGGCCGCGGCGATCGACGGCTACGAGGTGAACGTGAGTTGCCCGAACACCAGGGCCGGCGGTATGGAATTCGGGGCCGACGACGCGGCGCTCGCCGCCGTGATCGCGGGAGTCCGAGGTGCCACGATTCGGCCCGTGTTCGCCAAGCTCTCTCCAGTGCTCGCCGACATCGCGCACACGGCCCAGGTGGCCGTCGATGCCGGCGCCGACGGGATCACGGTGGTGAACACGATCCCGGGACTGGTAGTGGACGTCGAGGCGCGGCGCCCCGCACTCGGCTTCGGCACCGGCGGCGTGAGCGGCAGCGCGATCCTGCCGGTGGGCGTGCTCGCCACGTGGAAGGTGACGCGAGCCGTGCGCGTCCCGGTGATCGGCCTTGGTGGCGTCCGGCGCGCCACGGATGCCGTGCAGTACGTGCTCGCCGGCGCTTCCCTGGTGGGGATGGGAACCTCGGCGATGCGCGATCCGCGCCAGCCGGAGCGTGTGGTGCGCGACCTCGCACGCTGGTGCGCAACACACGGGGTGCCCAATCTCGCCGACCTGCGGGGCACCTTGGAGTGGCCCGCATGACGATCCCCATCGTGGCGCTCGACGCGTCGCGCGCGGCCGACGCGCTGGCGCTGGTCGACCGGCTCGACGGATTGTGCGGGTTCTACAAGGTCGGACTCGAGTTGTTCACCGCTGAAGGGCCGACAATCGTGCGTGCGGTGCGGGAGCGGGGAGCGGATGTGTTCCTCGACCTCAAGTTGCACGACATTCCCAACACCGTGCGGGGCGCGGTGGCGAGGGCGGCCGGCCTCGGGGCACGGCTGGTGACGGTGCATGTGTCGGGCGGGCGGGCGATGCTCGACGCGGCCCAGGAAGCGGCGTCGGCCGGCGGCTGTGCGCTGTTGGGCGTAACCGTCCTGACGTCGCTCGACGCGGTGGCGCTGGCCGCCGCCTGGGGGCGCGAAGGGGGGCCGTCCACCGTCGATGTCGGGGCCGAGGTGCTGCGGCTCGCGGCGATCGCCGCGGCGGCCGAGCTGTACGGGGTGGTGTGCAGCGGGCAGGAGGCGGGGGCGATCCGGGCGCGCTTCGACGGCCGGTTGGCCACGCTCGTGCCGGGGGTGAGGCTGGCGGGGGCCCCGGCCAACGATCAGGCGCGGGTAGTCACGCCCGGCGCGGCCGCGGCGGCCGGAGCGGCGTACGTCGTGCTTGGCCGGACGGTGACGGCGGCCGGCGACCCCAGGATCGCGATGGAGCGGGTAGTCGCGGAACTCGCGGCCGGGGGCTCGGCGCGAGGTTGAACGACCGTCGCATGCGGTGCGGTTGCTCGGTGCGGGGCGGCTTGCGTCAAGTTATGGCCCCAATTACTCTTAAGGTCTGGCCAGGAAATCCTGGATAACTGTTTTTCGTCCGGACCGGAGCTTCCGTGAAAGTACGCAGCAGCGTGAAGCCGATCTGCGAGCACTGCAGAGTGATCAAGCGGAACGGCGTCATCCGCATCATTTGCAAACGCAACCCTAAGCATAAGCAGCGGCAGGGCTAATCCATGGCGCGTATCAGTGGGGTCGATCTCCCTCGTGAGAAGAAGGTCGAGATCGGCCTGACCTATATCTACGGCATCGGCCGCAAGACGGCCGCCGCCATCGTCCAGAAGGCGGGCATCGATGCCGCGTTGCGCGTGCGCGACCTGTCCGACGCCGACGTCAACCGGCTGCGGCAGGTGATAGAGCGCGACCACAAGGTCGAGGGCGCGCTGCGCACCGAAGTGGCGATGAACGTGAAGCGGCTAATGGACATCGGCTCGTATCGCGGGATCCGCCATCGCCGGGGCCTGCCCGTGCGTGGCCAGCGAACGCACACCAACGCCCGCACCAAGAAGGGGCCGCGCCGCGCGATCGCGGGCAAGAAGAAGGTAACCAAGTAATCCTATGGCGACTGGCAAGAAGTCCAAGCGCATCGTGGAAGCCGAAGGCATCGCCCACGTGAACGCCACGTTCAACAATACGATGGTCACCATCACCGACGTGCACGGGAACACCGTATCCTGGGGTTCCTCGGGGAAGGCCGGGTTTAAGGGATCCAAGAAGAGCACGCCGTTCGCGGCTACGGTCGCGTCCGAGCAGTGCGCCCGCGAAGCGCTCAGCCTCGGCGTCAAGCGCGTACACGTGCGCGTGCAGGGCCCTGGCAGTGGGCGCGAGTCGGCCATCCAGGCGCTCGCTTCGGCTGGGTTGCAAGTGAAGTCGATCAAGGACGTGACGCCGATTCCGCACAACGGCTGCCGTCCGCCCAAGCGTCGGAGAGTCTGAGCCATGAGTCGGTATCTGGGAGCGAGTTGCAAGCTGTGCCGGCGTGAGGGCACCAAGCTGTTCCTCAAGGGCACCAAGTGCTTCACCGAGAAGTGCCCCGTCGAGCGCCGTCCGTACGCGCCCGGCCAGCACGGCCAGAGCACGGCGCGCCGCCGCAAAGCGTCGGAGTACGCCAAGCAGTTGCGTGAAAAGCAGAAGATCAAGCGGATTTACGGGCTGGGAGAACAGCAGTTCCGAAATATTTTCGAGAAGGTGTCCACGCTGCCGGGCGTGACCGGCCACAACCTCCTGGCCAACCTGGAAAGCCGGCTGGACAATCTCGTCTACCGGATGGGATTTGCGGCCAGTCGCAAGGCGGCGCGCCAACTCATTCGCCACCGGCACGTCGAGGTGAACGGCAAGACGGTGGACGTGGCGAGCTACACGGTGCAGCCGGGCCAGGAAGTCCGCGTGCGCGAGAAGTCGCGCGAGTTGGTCTTCATCCAGGCGGCGCTGGAGCAGTCGGGCCGCGGTGGCGCGCTCTCGTGGCTGGCCGTGGACAAGGCCACCTTCAGCGGCCGGATGCTCGAGCGCCCCTCGCGCCCCAACATTCCGATCGCCGCGCAGGAACAGCTCGTGGTGGAGTTGTATTCGAAGTAACCGCCGTCCGACTGTCTGACTGTCTGACTGTCCGACTGTTGTTAGTACACGGGTCGGGACCCTAACTCCCATTCGAGCTTGCCGCGCGTTAGGGGCGGGGCAGGGCGACGCCGGGGCTTCCCGGTCGGACCGAGGTATCAACAGATATGAGCAATACGATCGATCTTCGCGGACTCGTCCGCCCGCAGCTCGTCGAATCGACGACGCGCGATGATAATCCGAACGTGGCAGAGTTCCGGCTCCAGCCGCTGGAGCGTGGCTTCGGGCACACCCTGGGCAACGCGATGCGGCGCATGCTGCTGTCGTCGCTGCGTGGCTCGGCCGTGTGGGCCTTTCGCATCGACGGCGTGGTGCACGAGCACCAGACCATCGCCGGCGTCGTCGAGGACGTACACCAGATCATCGGCAACCTCAAGACGCTCACGCTGATGCTCGACGAGGAAGTGGAAGAGGCGGTGGTACACATCGCCAAGTCCAAGGCCGGCGTCGTGACCGCGGCCGACATCCAGGCGGCGAGCGGCGTGCGCGTCATCGATCCGTCGCACCACATCCTCACGTTGCAGGATGACCGCGACCTGACGATGGATCTGTACGTCAACAAGGGCCGCGGCTACATGGCGGCCGATCAGCATCCCCTCGACCGTGGCCGCCCCGTCGACCTCGTCCGCATCGACGCCATCTACAATCCGGTGCGCCGGGCCAACTTTTCGGTAGCCGAGACCCGCGTGGGGCAGCGCACCGACTACGACCGGCTGACGCTCACCGTGGAGACGAACGGCACGATCACGCCGTCCGAAGCCGTGAGCTACGCCGCCGCGCTCGCGCAGTCGCACTTCCAGTACTTCGTGGATTTCGGCTCGCACACCTCGGCACCGCTGGTGCCCTCGGCCGAGTCCGCCGACGCCGACGCGGCGCGGCTCGCGCAGTTGCTCAAGACGCCGATCGACGATCTCGAGTTGTCGGTGCGGTCGGTGAACTCGCTCAAGAACTCCAGCATCCGGTCGCTCGGCGACCTGGTGCGGCAGACCGAGAGCCAGATTCTGCAAGTCAAGAACTTCGGCAAGAAGTCGCTCCAGGAGATCGCCGATCTCCTGGAGCGTGAGGGACTGAATTTCGGGATGCGGTTCGAGGAGAACGGCGACGGGGTGCGCGTCCTGGATTGGGGCACGCCGCCGAGCCGGGCAGCGGCCGCGGCGCCCGACGACATGGAGGAGTAGGTCATGCGCCATGCCAACACCGGGCGCGCGTTGCGCCGCACCGGCGAACAGAAGCGCGCCTTGATGCGCAACCTCGCGACCTCGCTCATCGAGCAGGGCGCGATCGTGACAACGGAAGCGAAGGCCAAGGAACTGCGGCCGTTCGTGGAGAAGCTGATCACCAAGGCAAAGACCGGCACGCTTCACGCGCGCCGGCTGGCCGGAAGGGATATTTCCAAGCGGGCCGCCGCCGATAAGCTGTTCCAGGAATTGGGACCGCGATACGCCAAGCGAGCCGGCGGATACACGCGCATTCTGAAGACCGGTCACCGCAAGGGTGACGGGGCGGAAATGGCGCGCATCGAGCTGATCGAGGGCTGAGCCATGGCAATCCAGAGAAACCGCTGCTACTCCTGCGACAAGGGCGTGGCCTTCGGCAACAACGTCTCCCACGCCAACAACAAGACGCGCCGCACCTGGAAGCCCAACCTCCAGGTGATGCGCGTGGTCGGGCCCGACGGCAAGATCGTCAAGGTCAAGGTCTGTACACGCTGCCTGCACGCCGGCAAACTCAAGCGGGCGCCCCGCGGGCGCGCTGCCTGATCCGTGGCACGACGGGCCGCGATGAGGGGGGACCGCACCGCGGCTCCCCCCTTTTTTGGCTGCCGCGATGGCCCGTGACGTAGTATTACTGTCCGACTGCCCGACTCTCCCACTGTCTCACTCCTTCCTATGCCCACCGCGCTGATCACTGGCATCACCGGACAGGATGGCTCGTACCTCGCCGAGTTCCTCCTCGACAAGGGATACCACGTCGTCGGCATCGTCCGGCGAAGCTCCACCACCCCCTACGAGCGGATCGCGCACCTCATCGACCGCGTCGAGCTCGTCTCGGCCGACCTGCTCGACCAGACCTCGCTCACCGACGCGATCGGCGACTGCCACCCCGACGAGGTGTACAACCTCGCCGCCCAGAGCTTCGTCCAGACCTCGTGGTCGCAGCCCGTGCTCACCGGCGAGTTCACCGCGCTCGGCGTGACCCGCATGCTCGAAGCGGTCAAGAAGGCCGCCCCTAAGGCGCGCTTCTACCAGGCCAGTTCCAGCGAGATGTTCGGCAAGGTGGTCGAGTCGCCGCAAACAGAGGCGACCCCGTTCTACCCGCGGAGTCCGTACGGCGTGGCCAAGGTCTACGGCCACTGGATTACCGTGAACTACCGCGAAAGCTTCGGTCTCTACGCCGTGTCGGGCATCCTGTTCAATCATGAGAGCCCCCGCCGCGGGCTCGAGTTCGTGACCCGCAAGGTCACCGACGGCGCCGTGCGCATCAAGCTCGGGCTGGCCACCGAACTGCGGCTCGGCAACCTCGAGTCACGGCGTGACTGGGGCTACGCCGGCGACTACGTGGATGCCATGTGGCGCATGCTGCAGCAGGACGCCCCCGACGACTACGTCATCGGGACCGGGCAAACCTGGTCGGTGCGCCAGCTCTGCGAGAGCGCGTTCAACGCCGTAGGGCTCGACTACCGCGACTACGTCGTCCAGGACCGCCGGTTCTTCCGGCCCGCCGAAGTGGACCTCCTGGTGGCGGATCCCGGCAAAGCGCGCCGCGTACTGGGATGGGAGCCCAAGGTGGGGTTCGAGGAACTGATCGAGTTGATGGTCCGGGCCGACATGGACCGGCATGCCCCGCTCGGCCGGAAGTGACCAGGCGCGCGCTGGTCACCGGCGGTGGGGGGTTCGTCGGCCAATGGATTGGCCGCGCCCTCCTCGGCCAGGATTGGGAGGTATATGCGGCCGGCGTGGGCCCCCCCGGGACACGCGTGCTGAGCGACGCCGAGCACCGCGCCATCCACTGGCTGAGGATGGACGTGCGCTCCCGACAGGACGTGGCGAGCGCCCTGGACGAGAGCCGTCCCGACGCCATCGTGCACCTGGCGGGGATCAGCTACCTGCCCAGCGCCGCCGATGCCCCCGCCGAGGCGTGGTCCGTGAACGTCGTAGGTGCGGTGACACTGCTCTCAGAGGTGGCGCGGCGCCGGGCCGCCGGAGCGCTCGATCCGCGCGTCCTCGTCGTGGGAAGCGCTCACCAGTACGGGCGCCATGACGCGGCGGAACTGCCCCTTGCCGAGACGGCCGAGCAGCGGCCGCTTACGGTGTACGCGGCGTCCAAAGCGGCCCAGGAGATCGCGGCCCTCCAGGCCTTCCGCGCCGACGACGTGCAGGTGCTCGCCACCCGCAGTTTCAACCACTCCGGCGTCGGGCACGACGATCATTTCCTGCTCCCCGCGCTGGTCCGGCGCGTGTTGGCCATTCGCCGCGGTGCCCGCGACACCATCCACATCGGGAACGGCGACACGACCCGTGACTATCTTCACGTGGCCGACGTCGTGGACGCCTATCTGGCGCTCCTCGATCGCGGGACGCCCGGCGAGGTATACAACGTTTGCAGCGGGGAAGGGGTGCGGGTACGCGAGTTGACCGAATGGGTGCTGGATCGGGCAGGGGTGACCGCCGAGATTTCGAGCGACCCGTCGCTCCAGCGTTCGGCGGACGTGCCGGCACTGGTCGGGAACCCCGAGAAGCTGATCCGTGCCACCGGGTGGCGCCCGCGCCGTACCCGGGACGATATCATCGACGATCTCTTTCATGCCGCGACGCTCTGACATCCACCGCATTCTCGTCATCGGATCCGGCCCGATCGTCATCGGGCAGGGCGCGGAGTTCGACTATTCGGGCACTCAGGCCGCCAAGGCGCTGAAGGAGGAGGGCTACGAAGTCATCCTCGTGAACTCCAATCCGGCGACCATCATGACCGACCCGGAGGTGGCCGATCGCACCTATATCGAGCCGGTGACCCCGGAGTTCGTCGAGCTGATCATCGAGCGAGAGAAGCCCGACGCCCTGCTCCCGACGATGGGCGGCCAGACGGCGCTCAACGTGGCGATGGCGCTCGCCCAGTCGGGAGCGCTCGAGCGGCACGGTGTGGAACTGATCGGTGCCAAAGAGCGAGCGATCGCGATCGCCGAAGACCGCAAACTGTTCGGCGAGGCGATGGCTCGCATCGGATTGGCCGTGGCCAATGGTGGCATCGCGACGACGCTGGACGAGGCGCTGGAGATCGTGGAGGAGACGGCGTTCCCGGCGATCATTCGCCCCTCGTACACGCTGGGTGGCACGGGCGGCGGCATCGCCTACAACCGCGACGAGTTCGAGGATATCGTGCGGCGCGGGCTCGACGAGTCCCCCACGACGCAGGTGCTCATCGAGCGCAGCGTGATCGGATGGAAGGAGTTCGAACTCGAGGTGATGCGCGACCACGCGGACAGCGTGGTCATCGTATGCTCGATCGAGAACCTCGATCCGATGGGCGTGCACACCGGCGACTCGATCACTGTGGCGCCGGCCATGACGCTCACCGACCGCGAGTATCAGGTGATGCGCGACGCCGCCGTGGCGATCATCCGCGAAGTGGGCGTGGAGGCCGGCGGGTGCAACATCCAGTTCGCCGTCAATCCGCGGGACGGCGAGATGCTGGTGATCGAGATGAACCCGCGGGTGTCCCGCTCCTCCGCGCTGGCGTCCAAGGCCACCGGGTTCCCGATCGCGCGCATCGGCGCCAAGCTGGCCGTGGGCTATCGCCTCGAGGAGATCCCCAACGACATCACGAAGACCACGCCGGCGTCGTTCGAGCCGGTGCTCGATTACGTGGTGGTCAAGATCCCACGGTTTGCGTTCGAGAAGTTCCCCGACGCCAATCCGTATCTCACCACGCAGATGAAGTCGGTGGGTGAGGCAATGGCGATCGGCCGCACGTTCAAGGAGGCGCTGCAGAAGGGGCTGCGCGCCCTGGAAATCGGCCGGCCGGGATGGACGGTCGCGCCGCGCCCGGCGGACGACCGGCTGCCCGACGACAGCGATGCGGCGCTCGCCGGCGCCCTGCGGCAGCCGACGCCAGAGCGGATCTTTCAGATCAAGCGTGCATTTCTGGCTGGAATGTCGGTGACGGACGTGGCCGACCTCACGGCGATCGACCCATGGTTCCTGCAGCAGATGCGCGAACTGGTGGACGCCGAGCAGTGGTACCGGGGGCTCGGCTCGGTGGGCGCCTTCGAAATGCGGCGCATGAAGCGCATGGGGTTTTCCGACCGCCAGTTGGGGGCGCTCCGTGGCGAGACGGAGGACGCGGCGCGCGCACGCCGGTGGGCGCTCGGCCTGCGCCCGTCGTACAAGATGGTCGACACCTGTGCCGGTGAATTCCCGTCCTCCACGCCGTACCTGTACAGCTGCTACGACGAGGAGACCGAGGCGCCGAAGAGCGGGCGGAAGTCGGTGATCATTCTGGGCAGCGGTCCCAACCGGATCGGACAAGGGGTGGAGTTCGACTACTGCTGCGTGCGGGCTGCGATGGCGCTGCGCGAGCAGGGGTACGAGACGATCATGATCAACTCCAACCCGGAGACCGTCTCCACCGACTTCGATACGTCGGACAAGCTGTACTTCGAACCGCTGACGCTGGAGGATGTGCTGGAGATCGTGCATCGCGAGCAGCCCGAGGGGGTGATCGTGCAGCTGGGCGGTCAGACCCCGCTCAAATTGACGCGCCCGCTCGAGGCCGCCGGGGTGACGATTCTCGGCACCTCTCCCGACGCCATCGACATCGCCGAGGACCGCCGGCGCTTCGAGAAGATCGCGCGCGAGGTGGGGCTCACGCAGCCGCCCAACGGCACGGCGACCAACGTGGATGAGGCCGTTGCGGCCGCCCTGCGGATCGGATACCCCGTGCTCGTACGGCCGTCATACGTGCTGGGCGGGCGGGCCATGCAGATCGTGTACGATGCGCCGTCCCTGGAGCGCTACTTCGAGACGGCCGCGCACGTGTCGGAAGAGCGGCCGGTGCTGATCGACCGGTTCCTGGAGGACGCCTTCGAGGTCGACGTGGACGCCATCTCCGACGGCAAGAGGGTCGTGATCGGCGGCATCATGCAACACATCGAGGACGCCGGTATTCACTCGGGGGATTCGGCATGTGTGCTCCCGCCGTACCTAGTCACCGAGCACGACATGGAGGTGATGCGCGAACAAACGGCGGCGATGGTGCGCGCGCTGGGCGTCGTGGGTCTGATGAACGTGCAGTACGCGATCAAGGACCACGTGGTGTACGTGCTCGAGGTGAATCCGCGGGCCAGCCGCACGGTGCCGTTCGTCTCCAAGGCAATCGGCGTGCCGCTGGCATCGCTGGCGGCGCGCGTGATGATGGGCGAGACGCTTGACGATATCGGGTTCATCGAGGAGGTGGCGCCCACGTACGTATCGGTGAAGGAGGCGGTGTTCCCGTTCAGCAAGTTTCCCGGTACCGACCCCGTGCTCGGCCCGGAAATGCGGTCGACCGGTGAAGTGATGGGGATCTCGGACTCGTTCGGGACCAGCTTTGCCAAGGCGCAATTGGCGGCCGGGAACGGACTGCCGCTCGAAGGGACGATTCTCGTGACGGTGAACGACGCCGACAAGCCGACCGTGACCCCGATCGCGCGGCGGTTCCACGAGATGGGGTTCCGGCTGCTCGCCACCCGCGGCACGGCGCGCTACCTGCGCCAGCGCGGCATCCCGTCGGATGCCGTATTCAAGGTGCACGAAGGGCGCCCCAACTGCCACGACCTCATCCTGAACGGCGATGTGCAACTGTTGGTGAACACGCCGCTGGGCAAGCACGCCCAGACCGACGATTACACGCTGCGCCAGGCGGCGATTCGCAACCACGTGGCGTACACGACGACCATGTCGGCGGCCAGTGCCGCCAGCGACGCCATCCTCGCGCTCCGGTCGCGCCGGACCGCAGTCAAGTCGCTCCAGGAATGGCAGGCCGAACTCCGGGTGGAAGTATGAGCGACGCTCCGATCGTTCACGAGAGCGCCTATGTGGACGACGGGGCCCGGATCGGCCCGGGTACGCGCATCTGGCACTTCTGCCACGTCATGGGCGGCGCGGTGATAGGGGAGCGGTGCAGCCTGGGTCAGAACGTCGTGGTCATGAACGGCGTGCGGATCGGGAATAACGTCAAGATCCAGAACAACGTGTCGGTGTACGAGGGCGTGGTGCTGGAGGACGATGTGTTCTGCGGCCCGTCGATGGTGTTCACCAACGTCATCAACCCGCGCAGCCACGTCACGCGCAAGCACGAGTACAAGACGACCCGTGTGAACCGGGGCGCGTCGATCGGTGCCAATGCGACGATCGTGTGTGGGGTCACGCTCGGCGAATACGCGTTCATTGGCGCCGGCGCCGTAGTGGTGCGGGACGTGCTGCCGTATGCCCTCGTCGCCGGCGTACCGGGGCGCCGCATCGGCTGGATGTGCCAGTGCGGAGAGCGGCTCCCTGACGCCGGCGCAGGCACGTGTCCGGCGTGCGGCACCACCTACGAGCGCCACGGCGAGGGGATCCGTCCCATCGTGGCGCACGGTTCCTGAGTCCCCGCCCATGACCCATCGGACGTTCGACATCGCGCTCGTCGGCTGCGGCCGAATCAGCAAGAACCACTTCGACGCCATCGCCAGCACCGACGGGCTGCGGCTGGTGGCCGTGTGTGACGTGGATGCCGAACGGGCGCGGGCGGCCGGCGAGGAACAGGGTGTGCCCTGGTTCACCTCCTACGAAGAGCTGCTGGCCGGCGTGCCATGCGACATCGTGGCGCTGTGCACGCCGTCAGGTCTGCACGCGCTGCAGGGCATCCTGGCGGCGCGGGCCGGCCGCCACGTGCTCAGCGAGAAGCCGATGGCCACCTCGCTCCGCGGGGCTGACGACCTCGTGGAGGCGTGCGACACCGCCGGGGTTCACCTGTTCGTGGTCAAGCAGAACCGGCTCAACCCGCCCATCCAGCTGCTGCGCCGGGCCATCGACAAGGGTCGGTTCGGTCGCATCTACTTGGCCAACGTCACCGTACGCTGGCAACGGCCCCAGGAGTATTACGACGCCGCGCCCTGGCGCGGCACGTGGGAGTTCGACGGCGGGGCGATCATGAACCAAGCCTCGCACTACGTGGACCTCATGCAGTGGCTGGTCGGTCCGGTGGAGAGCGTCGTCGCCAAGACGGCCACCCAGGCGCGCCGCATCGAGGCCGAGGATTCGGGCGCGGCCGTGCTCAAGTTCCGCTCCGGTGCCCTGGGTGTGATCGAGGTCAACGTCCTCACCTACCCCCGCAATCTCGAGGGCTCCATCACGATCCTCGGCGAGAAGGGATCGGTCAAGATCGGTGGCACAGCCGTGAACAAGGTCGAACACTGGGCGTTCGCTGAGTACGACGACGACGACAAACTCGTGGACTCCGTGAACACGAACCCGCCCAACGTGTACGGGTTCGGGCATCTGGGCTACTACGGCAACGTGCTCGGGGCGCTCAGGGGCGAGGCCGAACCCGACACCGACGGCCGGGCGGGGCGAAAATCGCTCGAACTGATCCTGGCCATCTACCAGTCGGCAAGAACGGGAGACACGGTGCCGCTCCCCCTGCGAGGGGGGACTGATTGACCCGCGGTCCATGCGGACAGTCGGACAGTCGGACAGTCGGACAGTCGGACAGGATGCCAGTCCACGGGCGCAGGAATCTCGAATTGACGCGGCGCCCGCACCCGATGAGGTTTCTTCAGCATCATCCGAATTCCACGGCCCGCATTTAGGGCATCGCCCCCAATTGACCATGTCCGTACCCCTACTGGACCTGCGCGCCCAGCACGCCACGATCAAGGACGATGTCATGAACGTGCTGCTGGAGCTCGTTGATTCACAGCTGTTCATTCTCGGCGCTCCGGTCGAGCGGTTAGAGCGCGAGGTCGCCGAACTGTCGCACACGCCATACGCCGTGGGCTGCGCCAGCGGCACCGACGCCCTCCTCCTGGCGCTCCGGGCGGTGAACGCCGGCCCTGGGGATGAAGTCATCACCACGCCGTTCACGTTCTTCGCCACCGCGGGGACCATTCACAACGTCGGCGCGACGCCGGTGTTCGTGGACATAGAGCCCGACACCTTCAATATCTCGGTGGACGCGATCGCCGGCGCGATCACGCCCAGGACCAAGGCCATCATGCCGGTGGATCTGTTCGGCCAGATGGCGCCCATGGAGGCCATCGCGCAGGTGGCGAAGGGCATTCCGGTGATCGAGGACGCGGCGCAGTCCATCGGCGCGCGCCGGATGATCGACGGCGAGTGGCGCATGGCCGGTGAGGTGGCGACGATCGGGACGTTCAGCTTCTTCCCGTCGAAGAATCTGGGCGGCTACGGAGATGGCGGGATGATGGTGACCGCGGACAAGGGACTGGCCGAGCGGCTCAAGCGCCTGCGGATGCACGGCGGATCGCGGCAGTATTTCCACGACGAGGTCGGCTACAACAGCCGGCTCGATGCGCTGCAGGCAGCCGTGCTCTCGGCCAAGCTGCCACACCTCGCCGCGTGGAGCGCCAAACGGCGCGCCAATGCGGCTTACTACGACAAGGCGCTGGCCGGAGTCTCGCAGGTGAAGACGCCAGCCATTGATCCGGCCAACGAGTCGATCTTCAATCAGTACACGCTGCGCTGCGAGCGGCGCGACGAGCTGCAGGCGCACCTCAAGGCGCGCGGCATCGGCACGTCGATCTACTATCCGCTGCCACTGCACCTCCAGCCCTGCTTCGCCCACCTCGGCTACAAGGCCGGGGACTGCCCCGAGTCGGAGCGCGCGTCGCGCGAGGTCCTGTCGTTGCCGATCTATCCCGAACTGACCACGGCCCAGCTGGACGAGGTCGTGGCAGCCGTCCGCACATTCTACGGAGCCTGAGATGTCCAAGCGCGCGCTGTTGGACAAGATCGATCGCCGTGAGGTCGTGATTGGCGTGATCGGACTCGGGTACGTCGGGTTGCCGCTCGCCGTGGAATTTGCGAAGGCCGGTCTGCGCGTGATCGGCTACGACATCAGCGAACGCGTGGTGGGCATCCTCAACCGTGGCGAGTCGCACATCAAGGACGTGACGTCGGCGGACGTCGCGGCCATGCTCGCCGCGGGCCGGTTGACGGCGACGACGGACGAATCGCGCCTGGCCGAAGTCGATGCG
The DNA here is from genome assembly GCA_963728785.1 of uncultured Gemmatimonadaceae bacterium. Classification (GTDB taxonomy): domain Bacteria; phylum Gemmatimonadota; class Gemmatimonadetes; order Gemmatimonadales; family Gemmatimonadaceae; genus JAGWRI01. The sequence continues at coordinate 1,500,048 of CAVSKV010000004.1, read as the reverse complement.
ATCTCGATCGCCGTGCCCACGCCGCTCGTCAAGACGCGCGATCCCGACATGAGCTACATCATCTCGGCGGCGGAGACGATCGGTCGCCATGTCCGCGCCGGCCAGTTGATCGTGCTCGAAAGCACCACGTATCCCGGCACGACCCGCGAACTGCTCAAGCCGATGCTCGAGCAGTCGGGACTCACGGTGGGCACCGACGTCTTCCTGGCGTTCAGCCCGGAGCGGGTCGATCCGGGCAACCCGCGGTTCCACACCGGGAACACGCCCAAGGTCGTGGGCGGAATCACGGCGGCCTGCACGGAAGTCGCGTCGGCTCTGTATCGCGTGTGCATCGAAACCGTGGTCGAGGTGTCGAGTGCCGAGACGGCGGAACTGTCCAAACTGCTGGAGAATACCTTCCGCTCGGTGAACATCGGGCTGGCGAACGAGATGGCGATCATGTGCGACAAGCTGGGCGTGGACGTTTGGGAGGTGATCGACGCGGCCGCGACCAAGCCGTTCGGGTTCATGAAGTTCACCCCAGGGCCCGGCATCGGCGGCCATTGCATCCCGCTCGATCCCCACTATCTGGCGTGGAAGATGCGCACGCTCAACTACAAGACGCGATTCATCGATCTGGCCAGCGAGATCAACAGCCAGATGCCGGCGTACGTGGTCGACAAGGTGGCGCAGGGGCTCAACGAGCATCGGAAGTCGGTGAACGGCAGCCGCGTGCTCGTGCTCGGGGTGGCCTACAAGAGCGAGATCGACGACCTTCGGGAGAGTCCGGCCCTCGACGTCATCCGGTTGCTCGAGGCGAGCGGCGCCGAAGTCGCGTTCCACGATCCGTACATCAACATGTATCACGAGGACGACCACGAGAAGTTCGGTGTGGCGCTCACCGACGCCGAGTTGGAATCGGCCGACGCGGTGGTGATCGTCACCGATCATGCCGCCGTCGATTACCAGCGCGTGGTTGACCACGCCGGCCTCGTGATCGACAGCCGGAACGCGACCGTGCGGACCCGACCTTCGCGGGCCCGTGTGGTGACGCTGGCCTCCGTGCGCGAGGCCGAAGATCCTTCCGTGGCCCGTCGCTAACATGCTCTTTCGTCCGTCATTCCTCACCCCCGGCGCGTGAACATCGCCGTCGTTGGATCCGGATATGTGGGGCTGGTCGTCGGCGCCTGTCTCGCCGAGACGGGCAACACCGTGGCCTGCGCCGACGTGGACGCGGGCAAGATCGACGGGCTCAAACGAAACGTGCTGCCGATCTACGAGCCGGGACTGGACAGCTACGTGGAGCGCAATCAGCGCGCCGGCCGGCTCCGCTTCACCACCGATGTCGGTGACGCGATCGCCGCGGCCGACGTCGTGTTCATCGCCGTGGGCACCCCGCCCGACGAGGACGGGTCGGCCGATCTGCGCCACGTGCTCGCCGTGGCCACGGACATCGGAAAGCACATGAACCGCGAGGTGGTCGTGGTGACCAAGTCCACTGTGCCGGTCGGCACGGCGGCCAAGGTATCGGATGCGATCGCGGTGCACGCGCAGTTTCCGTATCACATCTGCAGCAACCCCGAGTTTCTCAAGGAAGGCGCGGCCGTGGACGACTTCATGAAGCCCGACCGCGTCGTGCTCGGAGTCGAGACCGACCATGCCCGGAGCGTAATGGCCGAGCTGTACGCCCCGTTCGTGCGCACAGGCCGGCCGATCATCTTCATGGACATCCCGTCGGCGGAGATGACGAAGTACACGGCCAACGCCATGCTCGCCACCCGCATCTCGTTCATGAATGAAATCGCCAACCTCTGCGAGCGCGTCGGCGCCAACGTCGATCTCGTGCGCAAGGGCGTGGGGAGCGATGACCGCATCGGGCCGGCGTTCCTGTTTCCCGGCCCCGGCTACGGCGGGTCGTGCTTCCCCAAGGACGTCAAGGCGCTCGTGCACACGGGCGACGATTTCCGGTCGCCGCTCGAGATCCTGACGGCCGTCGAAGCGGTCAACGACCGGCAGAAGCACCGTCTGTTCACCAAGCTGCAGCAGGCGTTGGGGGACAGCCTGCGCGGGGCGCGAGTGGCGGTGTGGGGCCTGGCGTTCAAGCCGAACACCGACGACATGCGCGAGGCGCCCGCGCTCGTCCTCATCGAGGCCGTCCTCGCCGCCGGCGGGACCGTGGTGGCGCACGACCCGGCGGCGATGGACGAAGCCCGGCGGCGCCTCGACGATCGCATCACGTACGCCGAGACGGGGTACGCGGCGCTCGACGGGGCCGACGCCCTGGTCGTGATCACCGACTGGAACGAATACCGGCACCCCGACTTCGGCCGTATCAAGCAGGCCCTGCGCCGCCCGGTGATCGTGGACGGCCGCAACCTCTACGATCCGTCCAAGATGCGCACGCTCGGATTCCAGTACCTGTCCATCGGACGCGGGGCGGGCCAATGAGGATCGTCATCACCGGCGCCGCCGGATTTCTCGGGTCGCACCTCTGCGACCGTTTCCTGGCCGATGGGCACACCGTCGTCGGGATCGACAATTTCGTCACTGGCCATCCCGACAACATCGCCCACCTGATGGGTGAGTCGCGGTTCGAATTCATCCGCCACGACGTGTCCACGTTCACCTACGTCGCTGGCGATGTGGACGGCGTGCTGCACTTCGCCTCCCCGGCCAGCCCGATCGATTACCTCGAGCTGCCGATCCAGACGCTCAAAGTGGGATCACTCGGCACGCACAATGCGCTCGGCGTGGCCAAGGCCAAGGGGGCGCGGTTCCTCCTCGCCTCGACGTCGGAGGTGTACGGGGATCCGCTCGAGCACCCCCAGCGCGAGACGTACTGGGGAAATGTGAACCCCGTAGGCCCCCGCGGTGTCTATGATGAGGCAAAACGGTTCGCCGAAGCGATGACCATGGCCTATCACACCTATCACGGGCTCGACACGCGCATCGTCCGCATTTTCAACACGTACGGCCCGCGCATGCGGCCGCGCGATGGGCGCGTCGTGTCGAATTTCATCGTGCAGGCCCTGAACCAGGAGCCGATCACGATTTACGGCGAGGGCCGCCAGACGCGCAGCTTCTGCTATGCCGAGGATGAAGTCGAGGGAATCTTCCGGCTGTTCATGAAGGGCGACCACATGCCCACCAACATCGGCAATCCCACGGAGTATACGGTCACGCAGCTCGCCGAAGCGGTAAAGGACCTGACCGGCAGCCCGGCTCCGATCGAGCACCGGCCGCTGCCGCAGGACGACCCGCGGCTGCGCCAGCCCGACATCACCCGCGCGCGCACGATGCTCGGCTGGGAGCCCCGGATAGGACTGCGCGAGGGGCTCAAACGGACCATCGCGTTCTTTCGTTCCCTGATGGGCACGTCTCGGATGGGGGCTCGGGAGCCGCTGTTCGGGCGGAAATCCAGCGCGTGAGGGTACGGCCGGGGCCTTCGGCCCGCTATCTTTCCCGACCTATGCACCGACAGACCCGCGGACTCATGGCGGCACTGGCGCTGGGGCTGGCCGCCGCGGCCTGCCGGCCCGCCTTCGTCGTCACGAAGTTTCCGACCAACGAGGCGCTGTTCAAGGCCTCGCTGACGGAATTCAAGCAACACCACTGGGACAACGCCGTCGAAGGGTTCGACAAGTTGACCCTCGATCTCGGCGTGCGTGATACGCTGCTCGTGCCGTCATACTGGTACCTCGGAGTGGCCCACGAGCGGGCCGGCGATGATCTGCTCGCCGCCCAGGCGTTCTCGCGCCTGGTGGAATCCTTTCCCGACGACTCCCTGGGGCCGCGCGCGGCGCTCGAAGCCGGGCGCAGCTACCAGCGGCTCTGGCGCGATCCATCGCTCGACCAGACCTACGGACTGACCGCGCTCCAGCAGTACACGATGCTCATCCAACTGTACGCCCAGAGCGACACCGTGGTGGCCGATTCCGCGCGGGGCGAGATCGCCAAGCTCAACGAGTGGTTCGCTACCAAGGACTACGACACCGGGATGTTCTACTTCAAGAACAAGGCCTGGGACTCGGCGATCCTCTATTTCAAGGACGTCGTCCAGAAGTGGCCGGAAACCGATCATGCACACCTCTCGATGCTGCGTCTGTCGGAAGCCTATCGCACGATCAAGTACACCGAGGACCTCGCAGACGTCTGCAAGCAGATGCGGTCCCTCTATCCCGGTGACGCCAAGGTCAGCACCTACTGCCGGGGCGTGAAGGCCCCGGGTGACACGGCCAAGGTTGCCGGGCCGTCCAGGCTTCCCGCGAGCCGGATCCAGCCCCAACTGTCCCCGCTGCCGCACCCGCGGCTGCGCTGAGCCATGCGCCTCGGCATCCTCGGTGGCAGCTTCGACCCTCCCCATGTCGGGCACCTGCTGGCGGCGAGCGATGCCTTCGAGGAGCTGGGGCTGGATCGGCTGGTGTTCGTCCCCGCGGCTGCTCAGCCGCTCAAAGAGGGGCGCCTCTCCGCGTCTCCCGAGCAGCGGCTGGCGATGGTGCATCTGGCCGTCGACGGGGATCCCCGGTTTTCGGTCTCATCGACCGAAATCGATCGCGATGGGTTATCTTATACGGTTGAGACTTTGGCGGCTGTTGCAGAGCGGTATCCGGACGCGGAGCGCTTCTTCCTCGTCGGAGCGGATGCATTCGCTACCCTCGCGCAGTGGCGCGAGCCGGTGCGGATCGCCCGCCTGGCGCGACTGGCCGTCATGACGCGGGTGGGTGACAAGGTCGCGGCGCCGCCACCGGGGGTGCCCGCTGCGGCCATTGTCCCGTTGCGTACGCGGCGGGTCGACGTGTCATCCACGGAGATCCGGGAGCGGGTGCGGCTGGGCAAACCGCTCCGCGGATTTGTGACCGACGCCGTGGCAGACTTCATTGCGACGGCCGGGCTGTACCGACAGGGGACTGCATGATCAAGCGAGTCATCTCCGTGGTCGTGGGCAACCGCCACGACCGGGAGCGCAAGAAGATTCAACCGATCGTCGATGCTATCAACGAGCACGACGAGCGGCTGCAACGCGTCTCGGAAGAGGAGCTCCGAGCTCAGACGCAGAAGTTCCGCGACGTCATTCGGCAACGGACCGAGCCCCTCGAACAGCGGGCCGCCGAGTTGCGCGAGGCGAAGCGCCACGCCGCCGCCGCCGCCGAGCGCGAGCGGATCGACGACGAACTGAGCGGCCCCGACGGCAAGGGCGGCGTCGAGGGCAAGCTCCGCGACGCCACGGCCGAGGTGCTCGACGAGCTCCTGCCCGAAGCGTTCGCCACCGTGCGCGTGGCCTGCCGTCGTCTGCTCGGGACGAAGGTCATGGTCACGGGGCATGAGATGGAATGGAACATGGTGCCCTATGACGTGCAGCTCATGGGCGGGATCGAGCTGCACCTGGGCAGGATCGCCGAAATGGCGACCGGCGAAGGCAAGACCTTGGTCGCGACGCTCCCCCTGTACCTGAACGCGCTGCCTGGCAAAGGGGCGCACCTGGTGACGGTGAACTCGTACCTCGCCCGCCGCGACGCGCAGTGGATGGGGCACGTGTACAAGTACCTCGGCCTCACCGTCGCCTGCCTGGACGACACCGAGCCGGGCACCCCGGAACGCCGCGCCGCCTACTTCGCTGACATCGCCTACGGCACCAACAACGAGTTCGGATTCGACTACCTGCGCGACAACATGGTCGTGCAACTGGACCAGCGCGTGCAGCGCGCCCACGTGTACGCGATCGTCGACGAGGTGGACTCCGTGCTCATCGACGAGGCACGCACCCCGCTCATCATCTCGGGGCCGGTGGGCAACGACAACGACGGTCGCTATTTCGAGCACAACGCCGCCGTGGGCCGCCTGGCGCGCAAGCAGACCGAACTGGTCAACAGTCTGGTGGGCGACGCCGAGCGCGACCTCGCGAACGGAGAGACGGTCGCCGCCGGCATGAAGCTCTACAAGGCACAGCTCGGCGGCCCCAAGAACAAGCGGCTGCTCAAGGTGCTGCAGGAGACCGGCAACAAGGCGCTCCTGCAGCGGATGGAGCTGGACTACATCGCCGACCGCCGGCTGCCCGCGTCCAAGCAGCAGTACCGGGACCTCGAGGAAGACCTGCTGTTCGTGCTCGACGAAAAGGGCCACTCGGTGCACCTCACCGATCGCGGCATCGACTTCATGTCGCCGAACGACCACATGGCGTTCATCCTCCCCGACATCTCCGAGACCACGCACCGGGTGGATCACGACACGTCGCTGTCGCCCGAGGAACGGCTCGAAAAGCGCCGCGGGCTGGAAATCGAATTTGCCGCCAAGAGCGAGAAGCTCAACATCATCCACCAACTCCTGCGGGCGCACGCGCTGTACGAGCGCGACGTGAACTACGTGGTGCAGGAAGGCGAGGTGCTGATCGTCGACGAGTTCACGGGCCGCACGATGCCGGGCCGCCGCTGGTCGGAGGGCCTGCACCAGGCCGTGGAAGCCAAGGAAGGCGTGACCGTGAAGGGGGAGACCCAGACCCTCGCTACGATCACGATCCAGAACTACTTCCGCATGTACACCAAGCTGGCCGGCATGACCGGCACGGCCGAGACCGAAGAGCGCGAGTTCTTCGAGATCTATAAGCTCGACGTCGCCGTCATCGCCACCAACCGGCCGGTGATCCGCGAAGACCGCCAGGATCTGGTGTTCAAGACCCGTCGTGAGAAGTACAACGCGATCGTCGAGGAGACGAAGCGGCTCCATGCCCTCGCCTTCCCGGTGCTCATCGGCACGACGAGCGTCGACGCGTCGGAGACGCTGGCCAAGCTGTTCCAGCGCGCCGGGATCGTGCACAACGTGCTGAATGCCAAGTACCACCAGCGCGAGGCCGAGATCGTGGCCGGCGCCGGCCAGCCGGGCGCGGTGACCATCGCCACCAACATGGCCGGCCGCGGCACCGACATCAAACTCGGGGCCGGCGTCACCGAGCCCAAGCCGTCCAAGATCATCGACCTCGACGGCAAGGAGGCCAACGTGATGGAGTTGGGCGGCCTCCACATCATCGGCTCCGAACGGCACGAGTCGCGACGCATCGACCGCCAGTTGCGCGGCCGCTCCGGCCGCCAGGGAGATCCGGGCGTGTCGCAGTTCTTCCTGTCGCTCGAAGACGACCTCATGCGGCTGTTCGGATCCGACCGCATTGCAAAGCTCATGGACCGGCTGGGAGCCCAGGAGGGCGAGGTCCTCACCCACGCCCTCATCACGCGGTCCATCGAGCAGGCCCAGAAACGCGTCGAACTGCAGCACTTCCAGGCCCGCAAGCGGCTCCTCGAATACGACGACGTGATGAACCAGCAGCGCGAGGTGATCTACTCGCTGCGATCGTTCGCGCTCGAGGGCGGCGAGGAACCCAAGGGAGAGGCGCTCCGCATGGTCGAACGCGCTCTCCGCGCGCGTGTCGAGACCTCACTGGCGGAATACGAGACGGCGGAGGATTGGGACATCCCCCTCCTCCAGCAGGACCTGCTCATGCACTACCTGCTGTCCGTGCCTGAGTTCGATACTCCCGATCTGCGTCCCACGAACGTTCCCGACGCCGTCCAGGCGGCGGTCCAAGCGGGGCGCAAGGCGTTCGCCGCCAAGTACGACAGCCTCGACCAGTTCAAGGACGAACACGGGGGCTACGCCGATCGCCTGCTGTCGCTCGTCATGCTCAACGTGCTGGACGAGAAGTGGAAGGACCACCTCTACGACCTCGACCAACTCCGCAATTCCATCCAGTATCGGTCGTGGGGCCAGAAGGACCCGCTCGTCGAGTACAAAGGGGAAGCGTATTCGATGTTCGTGGACCTGATGAGCGACATCTACACGACGTTCGCCGAGCGCTTCCTGCGGGTGCAGCTGCAATTCGCCGCCCCGGCGCCCCCGCCGGCGCCGCGTCCGGTCCCAGCTGCGTCCACGAAGCGGTTCAATGCGCTGGGTGTGCTCGAAGAGACGCCGGCCGAATCGCCGGATGGCGCGGGACCCGACGAGACGCTCGACATCGGACCGGGCGAGCCCCCGGCGGAGATGGCAGTCCGGCGCGATCCGGTGGTGGTTGGGGCAGGCCGGACCCGAACACTCAACCAGCCCGCCCCCGGTGCCACCGATTGGTCGAACGTCGGGCGGAACGATCCCTGCCCATGCGGCTCCGGCAAGAAGTTCAAGAAATGCCACGGGGCGATGGGATAGACGGCGGGGTGGCGGTGAGCCGCCCCGTTGCGTTCTGGGGGCCTGGTGGCCAGGGTCGCTGGGGACGCACGCGTTCCCCGTGCGGGTTTTCGATGCCGGATCCGCCAGTCCGGCTGGGCATCCTTCGGTCTGACAACGCATTCCGTAGTCGGCGTCCCGGAGGAATCGTCAAGTGCCTAGCCAGTCCACCGCTCAGAAGCTTAATATTCACGAGTTACCCCGGTCCGAGCGGCCGCGCGAGCGGTTGATCGACCTGGGGGCGCACGCGCTGTCTTCGGCTGAGTTGCTGGCCTTGGTGCTCGGGCCCGGGGGCGCCGGGCGACCGGCCTTCGGGCTGGCGCAGGAGGTACTGGCCATGGCCGGCGGGTCGTTGCGGCGCATCGCGATGCAGCCGGTGGCGGCTCTCCGGGTCGTGCGGGGCGTAGGGATGGTGCGTGCGGTGACGATCCACGCGTCGCTCGAGCTGGGACGGCGCATGGCCGCGGAGTCGCGCGAGGATGGGGCGCCAATCCGGTCGCCTCGCGATGTCGTTGCGGCGTTCGCGCCGAGGCTGGAAGATCTGCCGGTCGAGGAGTTTCACGTGGCCGTACTGGACGCGCAGCATCGGTTGGAACGGGACGTGACGGTCACGCGCGGCATTCTCAACTCGTCGCTCGTGCATCCGCGGGAAGTGTTTCGCGAGGCGATCGCGGAACGCGCCGCGTCGGTCATTCTTGTGCACAACCATCCGAGCGGCGATCCCACGCCTTCGCCGGACGACCGTGCCGTCACGGACCAACTGGTCGCCGCCGGCCGCCTCCTCGACATCCCGGTGCACGATCACGTGATCATCGGCCGGGGCCGGTACACCAGCTTCGCCGAGGCAGGCCTTCTGTGAACGCGACGGCGCTGCGCGAGATGATCCCCGGCTGGGCGGAGCCCGATGCGCCGGCCCACGAGCGGCTCGACAGCGAGTTGCTGGCCCGCGCCTACCAGTTCAGCGCCGAGGCGCACGCCGGGCAGGTGCGCAATTCCGGGGAGCCGTACGTCACCCACTGCGTCGAGGTGGCCAAGATCCTGGCCGACCTGCAACTCGATTCGGTGACCGTGGCCAGCGGGCTCATCCACGACGTCGTCGAGGACACGAAGGTGACGATCGCCGATGTTGAACGCGAGTTCGGCCCCGAGGTGGCGGGCATCGTCGACGGGATGACGAAGATCGCCAAGCTGCCCACCGGTGCTTCGTCGCAGGAACGGCAGGTGGAGAACTACCGTAAGCTCCTGCTTTCGATTGCCAAGGACGCGCGGGTGATCATCATCAAGCTCGCCGACCGCTTGCACAACATGCGCACGCTGGAGTGGTTGCCGCCCGAGAAGCGGCGGCGCATCGCCCAGGAGACGCGCGACCTGTACGCGCCGCTGGCCCACCGCTTTGGTATGGCCAAGATGCGCTGGGAACTGGAAGACCTGGCGTTCAAGCATCTCGAGGGCGAGGCGTACAAGACGCTGGCCAAACAGGTCGCTCAGAAGCGCGGCGAGCGTGAGCAGTTGATCAACCAGTTCAAGGAGCCGCTCGAGCGGTCGCTGGCGCAGGCCGGCATCCAGGACGCCGAGGTGACTGGCCGGCCGAAGCACCTGTGGTCCATTTACAAGAAGATGTCGCAGCGGCAGAAACCATACGAGGAGATCTACGACCTCCTCGCCATCCGCGTGCTCGTCAACACCGTGCCCGAGTGTTACCACGCGTTGGGAGTGATCCACGACGGGTGGACGCCGGTGCAGGAACGGATCAAGGACTACATCGCGCAGCCCAAGTCGAACGGGTACCAATCGCTCCACACGACGGTGTTCGGGCCGGGCCGGCAGTTGTACGAGGTGCAGATCCGCACGCGAGACATGCACCGTACGGCGGACTTCGGCATCGCCGCGCACTGGTTGTACAAGGAGGACGCCAAGAGCGCCGACGAACTCGACCGCCATCTCACCTGGTTCCGCCAGATCCTCGAGCTCCAGCTCGACGCGAAGACCCCCGACGAGTTCCTGGAATTTCTCAAGCTCGACCTGTACCAGGACGAGATCTTCGTGTTCACGCCCACGGGGCACGTGATTCAGCTCCCGAAGGGCGCGACCCCGATCGACTTCGCATTCGCCGTGCACACCGAGATCGGGCAGCACTGCGCCGGTGCGCGCGTGAACGGGCGCATCGCGCCGCTCTCGCGCCCGCTTCGCAATTCGGAAACGGTCGAGATCATCACCTCGTCGACTGCGCGGCCCACGCGCGATTGGCTGTCGCATGTCCACACCGGACGGGCGCGGCACAAGATCCGCCAGGTGCTCAAGCGCGAGGCCCAGCAGTCGGCTACGAAGCTCGGGCAGGATATCCTCGACCGTGAGGTCAAGCGCCGCCGGCTGTCGCGGCCGTCCGCCGAGCAGCTGGCGCGCGCCTCGAAGGCGCTGAACCTGAACGACGAGACGCACCTGCTGGCGTCGATCGGGCAGGGCGATGTGCAGATCGCCGCGGCGCTCAAGCAGATCTATCCCGAACTGGAAGGCACCGAGGCCACGCGGCCCAGCGCCATTGAGCGCCTGGTGGACCGCATGCGCGGTCCGAGGGGAGTGCGCATCCAGGGCGTGGACGGCATCATGGTGCGCTACGCCCAATGCTGCCAGCCCGTGCCCGGCGATCCGGTCGTCGGCTACGTGACGCGGGGCCGCGGCGTGAGCATCCATCGCGGCGATTGCCCGAACCTGCTCCTCCTGGCGCACGAGCCCGAGCGTCGGCTGGAGATCGACTGGCAGGAGGCTGAGGGGGAGCGGTTCGTCGTGCGCCTCGCCCTCGACGGGGTGGACCGCCGTGGGATGTACGCCGATCTGGCCGCCGCGGTCACGTCCACCGGCACCGACATCCGCAGCCTCGACCTCCGCTCGCTCGACGGCAAGGTCGACGGGTCGGTCGTGGTCGAGGTCGAGAACCTGAGCCACTTGCAGAAGATCGTGAAGGCGATGCGCCGGGTGAAAGGGATCACCGAAGTCGCCCGCCGGGAACGGCTGTCCACGGACGAATAGCGGCGTAGATCTGCAGGCCAAGCCGTCGGGCCTGAGCCTTCAGCTCCTTCATCGCCACCGGCCACCGCATGGGCAAACTCGTTGTTCTGATGGTCACGGCCTTCGTCGATATGATCGGGCTCGTGATGGTCATTCCGCTCCTCCCATTCTACGCGGAGCGGTTCGGCGCGACGAGCGCCGAGATCGGCATCCTCATCGGCGCATTCTCGGTGGCCCAACTAGTGAGTGCCCCGCTGTGGGGGCGGTTCTCCGACCGGCGGGGGAGGCGGCCGACGCTTCTCATCGGCCTCTTCATCTCCGCTGTGTCCTACCTCGTATTTGCGTTCGCGAACAGCTTCTGGCTGCTCGTCGTGTCGCGCGTCGTGCAGGGGCTCGGCGGAGGCACGGTGGGCGTGGTCCAGGCGTACGTCACGGACCTGGCGGCCCCCGAGGATCGGGCCAAGAGCCTCGGCTGGCTGTCAGCGGCGACGAGCTTCGGCGCCGTCATCGGGCCGGGTGCCGGCTCATTGCTTGCCCAGGTCTGGGGCCAGGCGGCCCCCGGGCTGGCCGCCGCAGGGCTGTCACTGGTCAACATGGCGTTTGCGTGGCGGTATCTCCGTGAATCGCATGACGGTCGTTCGACCACCCCGATCACCATCCGCGGCCAAGGCACGCGCGAGGCCCTCTGGCGCGTGCTGAGGAATCCCACGGCGCCGGCCGCGCGCCTGATCTGGACCTATACCGTGGCCATCGGCGCGTTCTACGGCATGGTGGCCGTCTTCGCCCAGTTCCTCCAGCGGCGCTTCCACGTCGGCGAACAGACGATCGGATACTTCTTCATGTGGTTCGGAGCCGTGGGCGTGATTACCCGACTCGCGCTGATCGGTCCGGCGGTGAAGTGGCTGGGCGAACTGCCGCTGTCGCGCGTCGGCCTCGTCCTCCTCGGCGCCGGCATGATACTCTTCCCACTCTCCCACGACTACGTGACGCTCTGGATCGCGATGACTCTGATGCCGCTCGGCACGGCCTTCACCTTTCCCGGCGTGACGGCCACGCTGTCACGCGTCGTGCCGACCAACGATCGGGGGCTGTACATGGGCGTGCAGCAGACCTTCGGTGGTGTGGCGCGCGCGGTGTTCCCCTGGTGGGACGGGGTCGCCTTCGACCGCTATGGGATGGCCTCGCCGTTCGTGACGGCAGGGATCCTGTGTCTGGCGTCGATCGGTTTGGCGATGGGGCTGGAGCGCCACGTGCCTCTTCCCGAACAAAAGCCGAAAAACTAGATTTCGTCGTCATGGCCGCCCAATTCGATCTCCAGACTCCCTTCGCCCCGGCGGGCGACCAACCCCGGGCGATCGCCGAACTGACGGCCGGGCTCGGGCGTGGCGATCGGTTCCAGACCCTCCTTGGCGTGACCGGCTCTGGAAAGACGATGACGGTGGCCAACGTCATTCGGGACCTCGGGAAGCCGACGCTGGTGCTGTCGCACAACAAGACGTTGGCCGCGCAGCTGTACGGCGAACTCAAGAGCTTCTTTCCGCGCAACGCCGTCGAGTACTTCGTCTCCTACTACGACTACTACCAGCCGGAAGCGTACGTGCCGACGACCGACACGTACATCGAGAAGGACGCCTCGATCAACGAGGACATCGACCGGCTGCGCCTGCGCGCCACGTCGAGCCTGATGGAGCGGGAGGACGTGATCATCGTCGCCACGGTATCCGCGATCTACGGCCTCGGCGATCCGGTACAGTACCGCGAGCAGATGGTGACGCTGGCCACCGGTCAGCGCATCGCGCGCGACGACCTCCTCCGTGCGCTGGTCAGGATTCAGTACAGCCGCAACGACGTGGCCTTCGATCGCGGGTCGTTCCGGGTGCGCGGTGACACGGTGGAGATCTTGCCGGCGTACGAGGAGCAGGGCGTGCGGGTGGAAATGTGGGGCGACGAGATCGAGCGCCTGTCCAAGATCGACCCGCTTACGGGGGAGACCATTGCGCTGCTCGAGACGGCGGCCGTGTACCCGGCGAAGCACTTCGTGACCCAGCGGCCGACCCTGGAACGCGCGGTCAAGCTCATCCGCGAAGAACTGGGGCAGCGGCTGGCCGTATTGCGGGAGGCGGGCAAGCTGCTCGAAGCCCAGCGGCTGGAGTCGCGGACGAACTTCGACGTGGAGATGATGCTCGAGATCGGGACCTGCGCCGGCATCGAGAACTACTCGCGGCACATCTCGTTCCGTGCCGAGGGCGAGCGGCCGGCGTGCCTGTTCGACTACTTTCCCGAAGACTTCCTGGTGGTGGTCGACGAGTCGCACGTGTCGCTGCCGCAGATCGGCGGCATGTTCAACGGCGACCGGGCGCGGAAGCTGACGCTCGTGGACTACGGGTTCCGGCTGCCGAGCGCGCTCGACAACCGGCCGCTGATGTTCGACGAGTTCCTGTCGCTCACGCCGCGGGCAATCTTCGTGTCGGCCACACCGGGCGATCTGGAGTTGCGGCTTTCGGAGGGCGTGGTCGTGGAGCAGATCATCCGGCCCACCGGGCTGGTCGATCCGGAGATCGAGATCCGCCCCGTGCGCGGCCAGGTGGACGACCTGCTCAACGAAATCCGGCTGCGCGAGCGGCGCGGTGAACGCGTGCTCGTCACGACGCTCACCAAGCGGATGGCCGAGGACCTTACCGACTACCTCCAGCAGGTCGGGGTCAGGGTGCGCTATATGCATTCCGATATCGACGCGATCGAACGGGTGGAGATCGTGCGTGGGCTCCGGCTGGGCGAATTCGACGTGCTCGTGGGGATCAATCTGCTGCGCGAGGGACTCGACCTGCCCGAGGTGTCGCTGGTGGCGATCCTCGACGCGGATCAGGAAGGTTTCCTGCGCAGTGACCGGTCCCTGATCCAGACCGTCGGTCGCGCTGCGCGACACGTGTCGGGGATGGCGATCTTCTACGCCGACCGCGTCACCGGCTCGATGCAGCGCTGCCTCGACGAGACCGGCCGGCGTCGCGAGCTCCAGGTGGCCCACAATCTCGAGCACGGCATCACGCCGCGGTCAGTGGTGAAGAGCATCGACGAGGTGCGGTTCAGCACGCGAGTCGCCGACGCGCGGGGCGAACGCGAGGAGAAGCGGGTCGCCGAGCCGGAAAGCGGGTACGATGTCATGGACCAGGAAGCCCTGGAGAAGATGCTCGACGACCAGATGCGCACGGCGTCCAGGGAAATGGACTTCGAACTCGCCGCTCAGCTCCGGGACCAGCTGTTCGAACTGCGCGCCCGCCGGAACCGGCAGAATGTCGGGGCGCCGGCCGCGTCGTCCGGCGCCCCTGTGCGCCGCCGCGCCGCCCGCTGATCACCGCCCATGACACCGTCCGCCGCCGTATCGCGGGAGCTGCGCCTCACCGAACCGGAACTCGCGGCGTGGGGCGAGCAATTCGGCCGCCGGGCCGCGCCCCCGCTGCTCATCGCCATCCGCGGCGACCTCGGCGCCGGCAAGACCACGTTGGCGCGCGCTATCTGCCGCGGGTACGGAGTCAACGAACCGGTCACCAGTCCGACATTCTCGCTGGTCCATGAGTATTCGGCGCCGCGCTCGCCGGTGTACCATCTCGATCTCTACCGGCTGAACGGACCCGGCGACCTCACCAACCTGGCGTGGGACGACATCGTGAGCGACCGCGCGCTCGTAATCGTCGAATGGCCGGAGCGCGCTGGTGAGCGCCTGCCGCCGTCAGCGGTCCGCGTGCGGCTCTCGCACCTCCCGGGTGACTCTGGCATACGCGCACTGCAGGTGGCCGACGGTCCGGCGGATCCCCGTCCATGATCACCCTCGCACTCGACGCCTCGACGTACGCCGGCACCGTGGCGGTGTTGGACGGCGGCCGGCTGCTCGCCGAAGGCGAGGCCGCCATGCGCGGGCGCGATGTCGAGCGGCTGATGCCAGCGGTGTCGCAGGCGCTCGAGTCGGCGGGCGTCACGGTGGGAGACGTGGGCCGTGTGGTGTGTGGGGACGGGCCGGGGAGCTTCACGAGCCTACGCATCGCGGCTTCGATCGCCAAGGGGATCGCGATGGGTTGTCGCGCCGAGTTGATGCGGGTCTCGTCGCTCGCCCTCATTCCGGCGGGAGCGGCCGACCTCGCGCCCGGTGCGTATCTGGGGGTGCTCGACGCGTTGCGCGGCGAAGCCTACTTCCAGCGGTTCCGGCGCGAGCCGTCCGGGGTGGTCGTGCCGGAGAGCCGATTCTACTTGGGGCCGCTCGAGGCGGTGGCGAAGGCGGCGGAGGATCTGGGCGCGTGGATCGCCGCGCCCGCGGATGTGCTCGCACTCCTCACCGCGGTGGGCAGCGTTGCCCCGGAGGTCGCGCTGGCTCTCGCGCCACACGCTCGCGGCGTCGCCCGGCTCGAAGACGCCCTGGAGTCCGCCGATCTGGCGGTCTGGGAACCCCGCTACGGCCGGCTGGCCGAGGCGCAAGTGAGGTGGGAAGCAGAACACGGTCGTCCGCTCCCCGCATCGTGACGGCGATCATCGAGGCGGCAGCGCTCGCCGACATCGAGGAAATCTCGGCGATCGAGCGGGCTGTATTCGGCGATCCTTGGTCAGCCAACTCGTTCCGGGCGTTGGCGGGCGACCCGCGCGCCTACTTTGCGTGTGCGCGGCGGAACCCGGCCGCCGGGGGCTCCGACGGCGTGGTATCCACGGCGCGAAACGGGGCGCGTGCCTCGACGAGGGTGCTCGGTTATGTTGTGGCCAGCTTTGCGGCTGACGAAGGGGAGATCGCCAATCTAGCAGTCTTGCCGATGGCGCAGGGACAGGGAATCGGCGGCCAGCTCCTGGACGCTGCCATCGCGGAAGCCGCACACCGCAGGTGCACAGCGTTGTACCTTGAGGTTCGCGACTCGAATGCGGTGGCCCGGGGGCTTTACGAATCGCGCGGGTTCTCGGAAGTCGGACGCCGGATGAGGTATTATCAGAATCCGGTAGAGGATGCTGTGCTGCTGCGAAGAGTTGTCGGGCCACGCATCAAGTAGTTTCTCATTCGTGCAATGGAAGTATTTGTCCAGCATATATTTGGTTGTGTATTCGTGAACTGGTTTGCGCAACATATTCGGCGAGGGTAGAGACCTTTTTCGCCAGGAGGAACTGTGAGTCGGAGCTTGAACAAAGTGACGTTGATCGGAAACCTGGGAAGCGATCCCGAGGTGCGGTCGACCACCGGCGGAAACCGCGTGGCGACCTTCTCGCTTGCCACTAGCCGTTCGTGGAGCGGAGCTGGCGGGGAGCGCCAGGAAAAGACCGAATGGCACCGCTGCGTCGCGTGGAACAGCAAGTCGTCGCAACTTGCGGACATCGTGGAAAAGTACGTCCACAAGGGTGACAAGCTGTTCGTGGAGGGGCGGATAGAATACCGGCAGTGGCAGGACAAGGAAGGCCAGACTCGCTACAGCACCGAGATCAATGTGAGGGAGTTGATCATGCTCAGCGCTCCACGCGGGGGCGGGGGAGCAGACTTCGACGGCGAGGCGCCATCGCGCGCAAGTCGGGCGCCAGCGCCCAAGGCCAAGGCCGGCACCGGGTCGGATGAGTCGTTCGAGGACTTCCCGGAGGCACTCCAGGACCAGGACGACGACCTGCCGTTCTGACCAGCCCCCGGAAAACGGGCGCCCGGCCGGCCGGTTCGACCGGCCGGGGTTCCGTTTCCTATTGTTCTGCCAAGTCGTCCTGTTCGAGCGGCGGTGGACCCCATCGCCGGCACGTGGCTCGTGGCACGGGGCGGCGTCCGTCCCGCCGTCCATCCGTCACTTTCCCGAATCTGTCCGTGCGGTGGACTCGCCCGCGGATAGGGAGCACACCATCGGTCTCATGCGAATCCGCACCCTTGGCCCCCTCCTCGCCGCCGCGCTGATCGCCCCCGCGGCGCTCACCGCCCAGCAAGCGACCGGCGGCGCATCCGTTCCCCAGACCCATACCGTGGTCAAAGGGGAAACGCTCTGGGGCCTGGCGCAACAGCTCCTCGGCGATCCGTACCGGTGGCCTGAGATTTACGATCTGAACAAGGCGAATATCGCCAACCCGCATTGGATCTATCCCGCGCAGGTGTTCAAGCTGCCGGGCGCCGTGACGAGCGTTGCGGTGACCGTCACGCCGCCAGCGGGCCCGCCTCCCGTGGATACAGTGACCAACGCCACGCCAAAGCCGATCGCGGCTCCGTCTCCGTCGGCGGCGCCGACGGCGAACCCAATGACGGAGCGGACGGTGTTCCAGCACCAGTCGCGGGCGCCGAGCGCGGCGGCATCCAAGCGAGAGACGGCAGCTCCCCTTCCCACGGTGCTGCCCGGCGAATACTTCACGGCGCCGTACGTCGTGTCGGCGGCGGCGATTCCTGGCGCCGGCCGGATCTTGCAGTCGGGGGATCTCGATCCCCAGGGCCATGTCGATTCGCGAACCATTCTCAAAGCCTACGACAACGTGATAGTTGATCCGCCCGCCGGTTCCACCGGCGCCAAAGGCGAGCAGTACGTCGCCCTCCGTCGCGGCCCGTCGATTCCGGGGGTCGGGCAGGTGATGATCCCCCTCGCTGTGTTGCAGGTGACGAGCCCCCGGACGGGCGCCGACGCCGTGATGACCCAAGTCGTAAAGCTCTACGGTGAGCTGAATCCTGACGCAGTCCTCGTGCCGATCGACTCATCCGCGCCGTCAAGCACGATGCGGCCGTCGCCGGTTGCTGAGGGTCAGTTGACCGACGTCAAATGGGTGCTCGCCGAGCCGGTGCTTCCGACGGTCAACAGCTATGTAGTGCTCGGGCTGACGACGGCAGATGGCGTGAAGCCCGGCGATGAGTTCGTGATCTTCACGGCGCGCCACCCGGGAGCGTCGCCGTCCGACCCGGCGTCGCCGGAAATCCCGATCGGGCGCGCGAAGGCCGTCCGCGTGACCGCTTTTGGCACGACGGCGATCGTCACGGCGCAGTTGCAGCCAGCGATCAACGTCGGTGTGCTGGCGCGCGTTTCGGCAAAGATGCCGTAACGCGCGGCTGCGCGTGATACCGTAACGGCTTCCCGGGATTAGATTTGGGCGAACGCCATGATCGCGATCGCCCATTTCCTCGCCGTCACGCTCTACCTTGCCGCCGCCGCCCTGGCCGCGACTCCGTTCGCGCGTCCGGTAAACGCGCCGGTTCGAGGTGTGCTTGCCCTCCTGGGCGCGGCCGTGGCCGTGCATCTCGCCGCACTAGTGGCGCTTGCCGTGCACGCGGGCCACTTGTTCGTGGCCGGCCTTGGACCGTCGCTATCGCTGGCCGGCTTGGTGCTCGCAGCAACGCTCCTGATCGTGGAATTTCTTGCGCACGATGCGAGTCTCACCCTTGTCGCAGCGCCGCTCGCCGCCGTTCCCACTGCGTTCGCCAGCGTGGTGGGATTTGCGCGGGCCGCCGAACCGTCGGGCACGCAGGGGGCCTGGCTGGTCGCCCATATCGCGCTGAGCTTCATGGGGATCGCGGCTTTCGGCACAGCGGCGGTGGCGGGCGTCATGTACCTCGTCGAGCGGAGGGAGCTCAAACTGGGGCGCTTCGACGCGATGTTCCGCCTTTTCCCGCCGCTGCAGACGCTCGACCGGGTCAACCATATGGCCGCGTTGGCCGGATGGCTGGGCCTGACCGTTGGCGTGGTGCTCGCCGTCACGTACGCGCTCCAGTATGGGGGTATGCGGCCCGAGCAGTTGGCGTGGGGGGTGGGCGCGTGGCTCGGAGTGAGCGGTGTGGCGCTGGGCCGGGCAGTGCGGGGGTGGCAGGCGCATCGTGCGGCCATCTGGTCGAGCGTCTCCTTCACGGTTGTGGTGCTGCTCTACGTCGTGCTGCGCATTGCCGGCCCGGTAGCCGGGAAGTTTCATTGAGCGCGCTCCCAGTACCGGTGGATGCTTACCGCGCGCGCGTCCTGGTCTTGGGCGGGGCGGACGCCGCAGCACGCAAGGCCGCGGTCGTGGCCGAAACCGGTGCAACGGTACGGGCGGTGGCATGGCGGTGATCGTCGCTGGCGTGAGCCACCGGACCGCGGCGCTCGACGTGCGCGACCGACTCACCTTCCGTGCCTCGGAGATCGGGCCGGCGTTGCAGACCGTCACGCGCGGCGCGGGAGCGCCGGAAGCCGTGATGCTGTCGACGTGCAATCGCACCGAAGTGTATCTCGTGGAGGGGGCCGGGGACGGGGCGCCGGCGGTCTGGTCGTTGCTTCGGGACCGGCTCGGCGCCGACGCCAGCGCCCACGGCTACGTCCGTCGCGATCGCGACGCGGTGGCGCACCTGTTCCGCGTGGCGTCCGGGCTCGACTCGATGGTGCTCGGCGAGGCGCAGATCCACGGGCAGGTGCGCGACGCGTGGGAGGCCAGTCGGAGTCATTCAGGTGTCGCCCTCAACCGGCTGTTCCAGACGGCGTTGTCCGCGTCAGGACGCGTGCGGGAGGAGACTGCAGTGGCGCGCGGGGCGGCATCCGTGAGTTCGGTGGCCGTACAGTTGGCCAAGCAGATCTTCGGCACGCTGCGCGGCCGCCGCGCAATGGTGCTCGGCGCCGGTGAGATGGCGGCGCTGGCACTGGAGTGCCTGGTGGGCGAGGGCGTCAACGCGGCCATCGTGGCCAACCGCACGCATGAGCATGCGGTCGAGCTGGCGTCGCGATTCGCGGCGCGCGCGCTGCATTTCGACGACTGTTGGCGGGAGTTGTCTGACGTCGATCTCGTGTTGTCATCGACGGCCGCTCCGCGGCCCGTGGTGACCGTCGATCGGGTGCGCGACGCGGTTGCACGGCGGGGCGACCGGCCGCTGTGCATTCTCGACATTGCCGTTCCGCGCGACGTGGAGCCCGAGGTCGGTGGGCTGGGCAATGTGTTCCTCTATGACCTCGACCGACTGCAGCAGGTGATCCAGTCGAATCTCGACCGTCGGCGGGCCGAACTCCCGGCGGCGGAAGCGATCTTGACCGGCGAAGTTGATCGGTACTGGCAGTGGCTGGCCGGACTGGAAGCCGTGCCGGTGCTGACGAGCTTCCGAGCGCGGATGGACGCCGTGCGCGAGGCGGAGTTGGCGGCCGCGCTCCGCCGCCTCCGCGGGCTCACTCCGGAGCAGCAGGCCAGTGTGGAGTATCTGGCCAAGTCACTGATGAACAAGTTCATGCACGAGCCGTCGGTGCGACTGCGCGAGGCGGCGTCAAACGGGCGCGGTTTGGGCGTGGTGGACGCCATGCGCTATCTGTTCGGCCTGGAACAGGAGTCGCCGCGGCCTGCCGCCGCCGACTCCGAATCACCTGAGGAGGAGACTGGATGACGCGAGTACTCGTGACGGGGGGGGCGGGGTTCATCGGATCGCACGTGGCGGATCGCTTCGTGGACGCGGGGCACACGGTTGCCGTACTCGACGACCTGTCGAACGGCCGCCGCGAGAACGTGCCTGGCAGCGCGGCGTTCCACGAATTGGACATTCGCTCGCCCGAAGCGGCAGCTCTGGTGCGGGGCGGCGATTTCGACATCATCGCGCATCTCGCGGCGCAGATGGACGTCCGACGGAGCGTGGCCGACCCGGTGTTCGACGCGCAGGTGAATGTCCTCGGCACGCTCAATCTTCTCGAAGCGGTGCGCGCGGGGGGGCGGATGGGGAGGACCCGATTCGTGTTCGCCTCCACCGGCGGGGCGATCTATGGAGACGCGGCGCCTCCGCCCAACGCCGAGCACGTGCGCAAGGAACCGGACTCCCCATATGCCGTCGCCAAGCACACCGTGGAACAGTATCTGTCGTACTATGGGCGCATCCACGGGTTGAACGCGGTGGCGATGCGGTTCGCCAACGTGTACGGCCCGCGGCAGGATCCGCACGGCGAGGCCGGGGTCGTGGCGATTTTCTGCGGCCGCCTGCTGGCGCGGCAGCCACTCACCGTGTTCGGCGACGGGAACCAGACGCGCGACTACGTGTACGTGGGGGACGTGGCCGGATCGCTCGTGCGGGCGGCGCAGCACTCGCCGCCAAAAAGTGCCGGAATGGACGCTCGCGCGTTTAACATTGGGACGGGCGTGCCGACATCGGTCGTCGACCTGGCTTCGGCGATGATGCGCGCCGTGGGGCGGACGGTGCCCATCGAGTTCGCGCCTGCCAGGCCCGGCGAGCAGCGGCAGTCCTACCTGAACATCGAGAAGGCGGCGGCCGAACTTGGCTGGCGTCCCTCGGTTTCGCTGGCCCAGGGCCTCGCCGAGACGTACGCGTGGTTCGCCAATCGCTTGCCCACCTCCATCGACACACGCGCATGATTCTCGGGACCCTGCAAGTCGGCGGCGCCATTCCCAACGGGGCCATCGACCTGATCACGAGTGCCGCGCTGAGCACGCAGATCGTACTCGGCGTGCTGGCCGCGCTCTCGCTGCTCAGCTGGGCAGTGATGTTCGGCGCTTGGCGGCAGCTCACCAAAGCGGAAAAGGCAGGGCTGGAATTCCAGCACGCGTTCGAGCATGCGCCGCGGCTCGACGAAGCCGGCGCGCTGGTCAGGCGGTCCAAGCCGGGGGCTCTCCCGCGACTATTCCTGCGGGCGATGCACTTCGTATCGGAGGCCCGCGTGCGCAATCAGCAGGCGTTCGAGATGGCGAACGTCGGGGACACCCCGATCGGGGCCGGGACGTATACGCTTTCGGCCACGCAGATCGAAACCATGCGACTCCTGCTTGATGCCGAGGCGGCGGAAGAGCGCGACCGGCTGGGCCGGTATCTGCCGGTGCTGGCCACGATCGGCTCGGCGAGCCCGCTGATCGGGCTTTTCGGCACGGTGCTTGGAGTGATCCAGGCGTTCCTGGGGATTGCCACCAAGGGTTCGGGCAACCTCGGCGCCGTGGCCCCCGGTGTGGCCGAAGCGCTGATCGCCACCGCGGCGGCCCTCGCGGTGGCCATCCCGGCCACTTTCGGGTACAACATCTTCGCGGCCAAGCTGAACCGGTTCGACGGGATGATGGAGAACTTCGGGACCGCCGTGATCGCGCTACTGGCCCGCGAAGGACACATTCTGACATGGCCCACCGCCGCCACCGCCGCCTCGATCTCAACGCCGACATCAACGTCGTGAGTCTGATCGACGTGATGCTGTTGCTGTTGGTGATCTTCATGATCACGGCGCCGATGATGCAGGGCGGGGTGGACGTGTCGCTCCCGCAGGCCCAGGCGCGCCCGATCACGTCAAAGAGCGGGATGACGGTCACCGTGACGCGCGGTGGCACCATCTCAGTGGACGACGGCACGCCGATGAGCTACGCCGAGTTCCGCGCGGCGTTCCAGACATTGGCCAAGGACCGGGCGCAGCAGGGGCTCTACCTCCGCGCCGACAAGGACGTGCCGTACGGCGTCGTCGCCCAGGTCATGGCGGTGATCGAAGCGGCGGGCGTCCACGACGTCGGGTTGATCACCGAACAGGAGGAGGCGCACTGACGTGAGCGGTCGCACGGCGGGCCCCGCGCTCGCGCTGCCCCTGGGGGCTTCGGTACTGCTGCACGCGGGCGTGATCGCGGCGTTGATCGTGCTCCGACCTCCGGCGCCGCCCATCCTGCCCCCGGTCTATCGCGTGAACCTCATCGCTGCGCCGAGCGGCCCCCGCGCCATCGGCACCGTGCAGGAGAAGCCGGCGGTGGAACAGCCGAAGCCGGCGCCGCTGCCCAGGGTGAAGACGAAGCCCAAGCCGGCCCCGGTGCTCACGAAGAAAGGTGCCAGGCCGGCCCCGGCCACCAAAGCGGCCACACCGGCTCCTCCCGAGGTGAAGACCAAGCCGGCGAATGCGAAGACGGCGGCAGCCGGGGGCGGTCCCACGGGCGGCAAGGGAGCCGACGTGGCCACGGTCCACACGCCGGGAATCGATTTTCCGTTCCAAGGCTACCTCGACAACATCGTCCGCCAGATCGCGCTCCGCTTCGATGCTGGGGGCGCGAGCGCAGTGACGGCTGAGGTGGCGTTCCTCATTCACCGGGATGGCAGCGTGTCCGACTTTCGATTCCAGAAGCGGTCGGGCTCGTATGCGTTCGATCTATCGGCGCAGGGCGCGATCGACGCCGCCGGCGGCGCCCGCGCTTTCGGCCCCCTTCCCTCGGCATATCCGAACGACGTCCTGCCCGTGATCTTCACCTTCGACCCGCGAATCATCCATTGATCAAGGTCTCCATTCCCCTCGCTGTGGGCCTCCTTTGCTTTGCTGTGCCGCTCGCCGCCCAGGACACGACCGCACGTGGGGTGCACATCACATTGACCTACGATCCGGGAGTCCGGCCGTCGGTCGTCGTGCTGCCCGTGCCGGGGGCCAACGGCGACTCGATTACAGCCATGGTGCAGCGGGACCTCGACTATGGGGATCGGATGAACGTGATCATCATCCCCGACTCGATGGCGGCGGCGATCCGCGGAGGCGTCGATGCCACGGGCACGGCCAAGGCGATGAACTACGGCGTCTTCAAGACGCTGGGCGCGCTAGCGATCGTACAGGCCATCAACACCGATCGCGGACTGCACGTTGCGCTGCACGACGTGGTGCACCAGCGGGTGATCGACGTCAACGAATTCGCGCTGCCCCAGGACCGGGCATCGCGGGCCTGGCGGCTGGCCGTGCACCGGGTATCGGACGAGGTGGAGCGTTGGATTACCGGGGTGCGCGGGATCGCCGCCACCCGCATCGCGTACGTACGGGATCACGCCGTGCACGCGGTGGATAGTGACGGAGCCGACGACGTCACCATGCCGATGCTGGGAGAGGGGCTCTCGCCGGCCTGGAGTCCCGATGCCGGCTCGATTGCCTATGCCACGTTCGGGGAGAATTCTCGGATCGTGGTGTATGACCTCCACACAGGGCAGTCGCGGGCGTTCGGCGGCCGCCGCAACACGAACGTGAGCGCGCCAACGTTCAGCCCCGACGGGGCGGCGATCGTGTACACCGTGGCCGGGGAGAACGGATCGGATCTGTACAGTGTGCCGGTGGCGGGAGGGCCGCCGCAGCGCCTTACGGTGGGCGGAGGGACGGACAACAGTACGCCGAGCTTCAGTCCCGACGGCCATAGAATTGCCTTTACGTCGGGCCGGGCCGGGCCGCCCGAGATTTATATTATGGATGCGGACGGGACGAACGTGAGTATGTTCACCGCATACGCGTTCAGCACCCAGAATTACCGTTCGAACCCCGACTGGTCGCCGGACGGCCTGACCATCGCCTATCAGGCGTACGTACCCGACGGCTCCGGGGTGTTCCAGGTCTTCACCATGTCGTTGCGCGATCAGATGCCGCACCAGTTGACCAGCGATGCGCAGAACGAGGATCCGGCGTGGGCGCCCGACTCGCGCCACTTGGTGTTCAGTTCTACTCGCAGTGGCAACAAGCAGTTGTGGGTGATCGATGCTCAGTCTGGCCGGGTTCGGCAGCTCACGCACGGAGCCGCGATGTCGCGGCTCGGTGCGTGGTCGTCGCGTCTGGCGCCGTAGGACGTGCCGCGCCGGTCGTGGCGCGCGTTGTAGCGTTCATTCCGTCGCCTTCCATTTCTCGAGTACAGGAGATCCGAACCATGCACGTTTCCCGAATCCTTCCGGCGGCGCTCGTCGTGGCGCTCGCGCTCGCGGCCTGCAACAAGAAGCCCCAGGTCGCCCCGACCCCAGCGCCCGCGCCGGTGGACACCAGCGCGTTGCGCGCGCAGCACGTGCGTGACTCCCTGGCCGCGATTGACGCTGCCAGACGGGCACAGGAAGCCGCCGCGCGGGCGCGGGCCGACAGCGTGGCGCGGGCCGCAGCGACCCAGGCGGCCATGCGGGCCAGCCTGACTGCCGTGATCCATTTCGACTACGACAAGGCGGATCTGCGGGCCGAGGACCAGGCGATTCTCGATGCGAAGCTGCCGATTCTGATGGCCAACCCGAACGTGACGCTGCGGATTGCCGGCAACACGGACGAGCGCGGGTCCACGGAGTACAACCTGGCGCTGGGCCAGCGGCGAGCCGCCACGGCCAAGCGGTATCTGACCGAGCACGGAGTGCCGGATGCGCGTCTCGAGACGGTGAGCTACGGCGAGGAGCGCCCGCTGTGCACCGGCCACGACGAATCGTGCTGGTCGCAGAACCGCCGCGACGAGTTCACGATCACGGGCGGGGCGGACGGCCAGCTGAGGTCGCCGGGCAACTGATGCGCCCGCGTCTGCTGCTGGTGCCGATCACGCTCCTGTTGACCAGCGGGTGTCTCGCCTCCAAGGGAGACATCCGGCTGCTCCAGGACGACCTCACGACGATGCAGGCGCAACGCGACCAGCAGGCGCGCGCACAGGAGCAGGCCCGGGCCCGCGACGATTCGCTGGTCCGGGGCCGGCTGGATTCGGCGATCGTCGCGCTGGGGGCGATTCACGACTCCCTGCGTTCGCTGAGCGGCCGGGTCGCGAACTATCAGGCCAACGCCAGCCAGGCGATGTACGAAGTGGGGCAGCAGTTGATCACGCTGCAGAACCGGGCCGGGCTGAGTCAGCGGCAGATCCAGGATCTGGCGGCGCAGTTCGACACGCAGCGCCCGCGGATCGGGAGCGGCTCGGCGTCCGGCAAGGATACCAGTGCTGCGGCGCAGGCCCCGGGTCCTGCGCAGCTGTTGGTGCTAGGGCGCAACCAGTTCACCACTGGCGCCTATGGCACGGCGCGCACGGCATTCCAGACGCTCCTCCAGCAATATCCCGACTACGTCGGGGCGTCGACCACGGCCAACTACATCGCCCGGACGTACGAGATGGAGGGCAACGCAGCCGCGGCCGATTCGGCGTACCAGTCGGTCGTCGCGAACTATCCGCAGAGTGAAGAGGCCCCCACGGCGCTGTACAAGCACGCGCTCTGGCTCATCAAGAACGGAAAGACCGGCGATGCGCGAACGGCGCTGCAACGGGTAGTCCATGACTATCCGAACAGCTACGAAGCCAAACCGGCCGCCGATCTTCTGAAGTCGATGCCCGCGCCGTAGCGACGCCCGATTCGCGAGAATACGATGGCCGCCAAGAAGTCGGATGAGATGCCTTTCCTCGACCACCTCGAGGAGTTGCGCTGGCGACTGGTGTGGTCCATCGCCGCGCTCGGGGTGGGGCTGGTCATCGGGGCGTTCATCGTCATCCACTTCAACGCGATCCTGTTCCTCGAGAAGCCGATTCTGCCGTATCTCAGCGGGCGGAAGCTGGTGTACATGCATCCCGGCGACACCTTCTCGATCCTGATGTCCGCATCGCTCGTCATTGGCGGCATTGTCGCGCTGCCTGTGATTGCGTACCAGCTCTGGGGCTTCCTGTCTCCAGCGCTGTACAAGCACGAGAAGCGGATGGTCGTCCCGGTGGTCGTCGCGGGCACATTGCTGTTCGTGTGCGGGGTGGCGCTCGCCTACTACCTGGTGCTCCCGCTGGCCCTGGCGTACCTGCTGCACCTCGAGTCCGACGCGTTGGAGCCGATGATCGCGGCCACCGAGTACTTCGGTTTCGTGACCACGCTGTGCGTGGCGTTCGGTATCGTGTTCGAATTGCCGTTGGCGATTTCCGGCCTCACGTTCCTCGGGCTCGTGAAGCCGCAGTTCCTGAGCAAATACCGGCGTCATGCGATCGTCGCCTGCTGGGCCGTGGCGGCGATCATCACTCCGGGAGACTTCCTGGGTACGACGTTCGCCCTTGCCATTCCCCTGTACCTGCTGTTCGAGATCAGCGTGGTGCTGTCCTACATCATCTTCCGCCGCCGGGAGCGGCGCCATGCGGCGCTGATGGCTGAAGGGGACGGGAAAGAGGCCGAGGCCGGGGCATGAAGCGGTGGTGGTTGCTGGCGGCGCTCCTCGCCGCGCCGGCCCTGGCGCACGCGCAGGGGCGTCCCGGCCGCCAGCCCGTGCGGCGCATGCCTGGCGACACGTCGGGGCGTGCCGCGGGCGACAGCGCCAGGCGCGACAGCCTAGGCACGGTGCACTGGAGTCCCGCCGACTCCGTGATGGATGCTCTCATGCATCGCAGGGGCTACACGGTCACCCGATACGAGGGGCACATCCTCAGTTTCGACGCGCTCACGCAAGGCATCGACCTCGCGGCGGCGGTGGCGAAGAAGGCCGTCGTCCAGCGCGCGGATCAGACCGTGATTACCGACTCGACGATCACCTACAATAGCCAGAGCCGCGGTGTGACCGTGACGAGCCGGGATACCGCGGGGGCGGGGTACGTGATCGTACCGGGGGGCGGGCAGGCGCCGATTTCCGGCAAGACGACCGCCACGTACAACCTCGATGAACGGTCGGGGCGCATCAACGATGCGTCGTTGGCCGTGGACAACGGCGGCAACACCTGGTACGTGAATCCGAAGGTCGTGAAGGTCGAGGCCGGCGACTCGACCAAGAGCATCCCCTCGCGCCTCTACGGAACGAGTGCCAGCCTCACCTCGTGCGACGACAGCATTGCCCCCGACTACCATTTCGAAGTGGGCGAAGTGAAGCGCACCAAGAACCTGATGGTCGGCCGGCCCGCCGTGCTCTACATTGGCGACGTGCCCGTGATGTGGCTGCCGTTCTTCTTCCAGGACATCCGCTCCGGCCGGCGGAGCGGGATGCTCACCCCGCGGTTCGGCGTGGCCGACATCATCCGCAACAGCCCGAGCTACCGCCGCGACGTCGAGAACATTGGCTGGTACTGGGCGCTCAACGATTATATGGATGCATCGACCTGGCTCGACTGGCGGAGCAGCGTCGGCGGCACGTCGCTGGGCGATCCGGGATGGCTCCGCTTCAACGGCCAGTGGCGCTACCACTGGCGGAATCGGTTCCTCACCGGACAGATGGCCGCGTCTTATACCGAACAGCGGGACGGCCAGACGAATCTGGCGGTGAGTTGGTCCCATTCCCAGCAGTTCTCGCGCAACAGCTCGCTCACCCTCGACATGAACTACGTCACGAGCACGCAGTTGCAGCGCCAGAACACGTTCAATCCATACGCCGCGCTGGCCACGATTTCCTCGTCAATCAACTACCAGAACAAGATCGGGCCCGTGCAGATCAGCATTGGCGGCACGCGTAAGCAGTACCCCGGCCGTACCCAGGTGGACCAGGCATTCCCGACCCTCAGCATCAGCACGACGCCGGTGGAGATCGCGTCGTGGCTCACCTGGTCCCCGGGCTTCCATTACTCTGCAAGCCAGAGCCTGCACATCGACCAGGCCGGCCTGTTCAGCCAGCGGTACGATACGTCGAGCACCGGCATTCTCGACTCGACCACCGTCAAGCGGAGCAGCTATCAGAGCCAGATGAGCTTCGATACGCCGATCGAGATCTTCGGATTCAGCCTCAAGAACTCGTTCACGGTCAACGATCAGCAGAACATCTTCCCCCAGGAATACATCGTTTACCCGAACCCCAGCGACACCTCGGTCCACTATCAGCGCGTGTTCGCGAGCACCTACCTCACGTCCGTCGACTGGACCCCAAACTTCTCCCTGCCGTCCATCGGCCAGAACGCGCTGGGGCTCTCGCCCAGCCTCGGGTTCTCGAACGTCGACCCGGGCGCCTTCTGGGTGCGCAGCCAATACACCGGCGGCCAGTTCGTCCACCAGGCCAAGCGGCCCACGTTCGGCCTCGGGATCTCACCAACGATCTACGGCCTGTTGCCGGGCTTCGGCCCGTTCGCGCGCTTCCGACACACGATCAGCCCGCAAATCAGCTTCACGTACGCACCGGCTGCATCGGTGAGCGACGCGTACCTCGCCGCTACGGGGCGCACCCGGGTGGGCTACCTGGGCTCGCTCGCCGAGAAGGCCGTCTCGCTCACGCTCACCCAGAACTTCGAAGCGAAGCTGAAGTCCCGGGAGGACACGCTCAATCCCAACGCCTCGAGCCAAGCCCAGAAGATCAAGCTGCTGTCGCTCAACTTCTCGCCGCTCACCTATGACTTCGAGCGGGCCTCAGCGACCCACCGGCCCATCTCCGGCATCACGAATTCGAACTTCTCCTACAGCGTCAATTCGGATCTCGTGCCGGGCCTTTCGCTCAACGTCGGCTACTCGCTCTTCCAGGGGAACCCGCTCAGCGACTCCGCCGTCTTCAAGCCGTACCAGAATTCGGTGTCGGCCAGCTTCACGGTGAGCCAGGAGCACAATCCGTTCGGGTTCCTCCTCGGCATCTTCGGCCTGGCGCATGATTCGGCAGCCAAGCCCGCCGCGCCACTGACGGGCGGGCGAACGGGCGCGGACGACCAGTTCGCCCGGCAGGTGGCGTCGCAACCGGTGGCCGGCCAGGAGTCGCGCGGCATGATGTACCTGCCTCCGGTGTCCCGGACGTGGTCGGCGTCGTTCAACTTCAGCTCGGCACGCCAGCGACCGCCGATTGGCGGGACCGTGATCAATGCCGACCCCACCCTCTATTGCGCCCCGTTCAACAATCTCAGCAGCCCGTCCTACAATCCTGCGGCGTACCAGCTGTGTGTGCAGCAGCAGAGCACGGCGCCCACGCTCGACGCGCCGATCCCGAACACCGCGGCGGGTGGGCCCGTGTACCTGAACCCGCCGACGGCGTCGGTGGGCAGCAGCATCCAGTTCCCGCTCACCGACAAGTGGTCGGCGGCCTGGCGCACGACGTACAATCTGGTCCAGCACCAGTTCGCCAGCCAGGACATCAGCCTCGTGCGCGACCTCCACGATTGGCGCGCGAGTTTCTCGTTCACGCAGTCGCCGAACGGGAACTTCGCCTTCTCATTCCAGATCTCCCTGAAGGCCGAGCCGGACCTCAAGTTCAACTACAACCGCGGAACGTATCGGTCAACGGGCACGCCGTAGGCTGTGACGTTGCCCTTGAATTGTTTCCCGCCGCCGGAGATGTTCCGCCAATGACGATCCCCGTGGTGCTGGACGGAAACTCGCTCGCCATTGGAGACGTGGCGGCCGTGGCGAGTAGGCGTGTTCCCGTCTCGTTGGCTCCGGTTGCCCGCGCCCGCGTGGCCCGCACCCGCGAAGTCGTCGCGGACCTCGTGCGGCGCAATGCCGTGGCGTACGGGGTGACGACGGGGTTCGGCAAGCTGTCGGACGTCGCCATCCCGCCCGACCGGCTGGCCGAGTTGCAGGTGAATCTGGTGCGGAGCCACGCCACTGGCGTCGGCGCGCTCCTCCCGGAGCGCGAGGTGCGGGCGATGATGCTCCTGCGGGCCAACGTCATCGCGAAGGGCCACTCGGGCGCGCGCGCCGATCTCGCCGACCTGCTGATCGCGATGCTCAACGCAGGGCTCTACCCTCCCGTGCCAGAACAGGGCAGCGTCGGGGCCAGCGGCGATCTGGCGCCCCTCGCCCATCTGGCCCTGTCGCTCATTGGGGAAGGCGAGTTGCTGTGCGGCGCGGAGCGCGGGCCGGCCGCCGCTCTGCTCGGCGCTGCGGGCCTCGCCCCCGTGGTGCTCGGACCCAAGGAAGGGTTGACGCTGATCAACGGCACGCAGGCGCACACGGCGATTGCCGCACTGGCGCTGGTCGATGCGCGCCAGCTGTGGGACGTGGCGCATTACGCCGGGGCGATGTCGCTGGAGGCCCTGCTCGGCACGCCTGAGGCGTTTGACGAGCGCATCCAGGAGGTCCGCGGGCAGCGCGGGCAGGCGACGTCGGCCGCCGTGCTGCGCGACCTGCTCGACCAGAGCGAGATCCGCGAGTCCCATCGCACCGGCGATCCCCGCGTCCAGGACGCCTACTCCCTGCGCTGCATGCCGCAGGTGCACGGCCCGGTGCTCGACGCGATGGACTTTGCGGGGGACCTCGTGGCCCGCGAGCTGAATGCCGCCACCGACAACCCACTCGTGTTCGACGACGGCACCCTGCTCAACGGCGGCAACTTCCACGGCCAGGCGGTGGCAATGGCGCTCGACGTGCTCGCCATCGCCCTCACCAACCTGGCCACGATGTCGGAGCGGCGCACGGACCGCCTGGTGAATCCCGACCTCAACCAGGGACTGCCGCCGTTCCTGTCGCGCGACCCCGGGGTCCATTCTGGTTTCATGATGGCGCAGGTCACGGCCGCGTCGCTGGCCAGCGAGTGCAAGGTGTTGGCCCATCCGGCAAGCGTGGACACGATTCCCACCGACGGCAACAAGGAGGACGTGGTCCCGATGGCGATGGCGGCGGCCTGGAAGCTGCGCCGCATCGTGCAGAACGTCCGCTACGTGCTGGCCATCGAACTGATGTGCGCCGCCCAGGGTCTGGACTATCGTGCTCCGCTCAGGCCGGGGCGCGGAGCGGCCCGCGCGCACGCCGTGGTGCGGGCTCTCGTCCCGACCCTGGAGGGCGACCGCGTCCTGAGCGGCGACATCGCGCGGTTGGCCGACGGAATCGCTGACGGCCATTTTCCCACCACTGCGAGTCGGTCATGAGCACGATCACGACGCAGGATGCGCCCGCGCGCTCGGGCGCCCGCCCGGTGCGGGCCCCGCGGGGCTCCACGATCTCGTGCAAGGGATGGCAGCAGGAAGCCGCTCTCCGCATGCTGATGAACAATCTGGATCCCGAGGTGGCAGAGCGTCCCGACGATCTCGTGGTGTACGGTGGCACCGGGCGCGCCGCCCGTAGCTGGGAGGCGTTCGACGCCATCGTGGCTGCCCTCCGCGCGCTGGACAATGATGAGACACTAATTGTGCAGAGTGGGAAACCGGTGGCGGTGTTCCGGACCCACGCCGGCGCCCCGCGGGTGCTCATTGCCAACGCCAACCTGGTGGGCCGGTGGGCCACCTGGGACCACTTCCGCGACCTCGAGCGCGCCGGACTCATGATGTACGGGCAGATGACCGCGGGCTCGTGGATCTACATCGGCTCGCAGGGCATCCTCCAGGGCACCTACGAGACGTTCGGCGCCATGGCCCGCCGTCACTTCGGGGGCACCCTCGCCAGCCGGTTCCTCCTCACCGCCGGACTCGGCGGGATGGGCGGCGCCCAGCCGCTGGCCGCCACGATGCATGGCGCCGTCATGCTCGCCATCGAGGTCGACGAGGCCCGTATCGACAAGCGCATCGCCACCGGATACTGCGACCGCAAAGCGCACACGCTCGACCGCGCGCTGGAACTCGTGCTCGAAGCCAAGGCCGCCAAGCGACCGCTGTCGGTGGGCCTCGTGGGCAACGCCGCCGAACTAGTTCCCGAACTCGTCGCGCGGGGCGTCGTGCCCGACGCGCTCACCGACCAGACGAGCGCCCACGACACGCTCAACGGCTACGTGCCGGCGGGGCACACGCTCGCCGAGGCCGCCGAACTGCGACGCACCGACCCGGCGCACTACGTCGCGCTCGCCGAGGGTTCGATTGCCGTCCACGTGCGCGCCATGCTGGCGCTCCAGAAGCGCGGTGCGGTGGCGTTCGACTATGGGAACAACATCCGCACCGTGGCGTTCGACCACGGCGTGTCCGACGCGTTCGACATCCCCGGGTTCATCCCGGAGTACGTGCGCCCGTTGTTCTGCGAGGGCAAGGGACCGTTCCGCTGGGTGGCGCTGTCGGGCGATCCGGCCGACATCCGCCGTACCGACGCGTTGATCTTGGAGCTGTTTCCCCACGATGACCAGTTGCGCCGTTGGATCACACTGGCCGGCGAACGCGTGCATTTTCAGGGACTGCCGGCGCGTATCTGTTGGCTGGGGCAGGGCGAGCGCGCCCGGTTCGGTGTGGCCCTCAACGATCTCGTGGCCAGCGGCGAGATCTCGGCGCCCATCGTCATCGGCCGGGACCACCTGGATACGGGCAGCGTGGCGTCGCCGTTCCGCGAGACGGAGAAGATGAAGGACGGGAGCGACGCCGTGGCCGACTGGCCGATCCTCAACGCCATGCTCAACGTGGCGAGCGGCGCGTCGTGGGTGTCGTTCCACCATGGTGGAGGCGTGGGCATCGGCAATTCCCTGCACGCGGGGCAGGTGATCGTGGCCGACGGGACGCCCGAGATGCGCCTGCGGCTGGAGCGCGTGCTGACCAACGATCCGGGCATCGGCGTGGCCCGCCACGCCGACGCCGGCTACGACGAAGCCGTCATGACGGCCCGGCGTGAGGGGATCAAGCTGCCGATGCTCGACGGCTGAACGCCCGATGCTGTCGTCGCGGTTCCGGCCCTGGCACGTGCCCCTGTTCATCGGCAAGTATGCGTGGCTCGTCGCCCGCCGCATGCCGGTGCTCGTGCACTTCGAGGTCACGCTCCGGTGCAATGCGCGGTGCGGTTTCTGCGACTACTGGAAAACGCACCCCGGGGCACGCCACCACGAGCTGCAGAGCTTCGCCGATGCCGCGCGCTTCTTCGATCCGATGATGATCACGTTCACCGGCGGCGAGCCGCTCATGCGGCGCGACCTCGAGCAGCTGGTCAGCGCCGTGTCGGACGCGGTCCGGCTCAAGTACGTGGCGCTCATCACGCACGGCGCGATGCTCACTCCCGAGCGCGCGGCGTCCCTGTGGCAGGCGGGCGTGCACCAGTTCAACATCTCGCTCGACTACCTCGACGAACGCCACGACCTGGCCCGCGGCATTCCGGGCCTCGTCGCCCGGATCTTTGCCGCGATTCCCGGCATGCAGGCGCGCGGCGTCGACAACATCCGCTTCAACACCGTAATCAAGCGCGACAACGTCGATCAGATCCTCCCCCTCGTGCTCCGTGCGCAGGAACTCGGCGTGGGCGTCAACCTCAGTGTCTACACCGAGGCCAAGAACGGGAACGGCGCGCACGTAGTGGGGGACGGCCAGGCACGCGACGTGGACGAACTCGTGGCCGCGCTCCTCGCCTTCAAGAAGGCCCACCGCGGCGTGATCACGAGTTCGGACTACTACCTGCGGCAAATTCCGCGCTACGTACGAGGCGAGCTGCGCGAGCCGTGCCGCTCGGGCATCCGCACCATCCACGTCGATCCGGTGGGCCACGTGAAGCGTTGTCCGGATTTTCCCACCAACTTTCACTGGCGCGAATTCCGCCGTTACCAGCCCATCACCTGCGACTCCTGCTACTATGCCTGCCGCGGCGAGGCGCAGGCGCCGCTCGAATGGTCGCGCGTGCAGGACGTGATGGGCACGACGCGCGTGGGAGCCATGCCATGACCCGCTTCCTGCTGGTGAACGCGTCGCAGGTCGTGACCTGTGCCGGGCCCGCCGGGGCGCGCCGCGGCGGGGCGATGGCCGACGCCGCGCCGCGCGAGCGATACGCCGTGGCGGTGCGCGACGACCGGATCGACGCCGTGGGACTGGAGGACGATCTGTTGCGCGCCTATCCCGATGCCGATCGCGTGGATTGCGCACGCGGTCTCCTCGCCCCCGGATTCGTCGACTCACACACGCATGCCATCTTCGGGCGCCACCGCGCGGCCGAACAGGAGCTCCGCGCCGCCGGCATGGAGTACATGGAGATCGCGCGGCGGGGCGGGGGCATCCACGCTTCGGTGAGCGATCTGCGCGCGCGCCCGGAGGACGAACTGTACACGCTGGCCCGGATGCGCCTGCGGACGCTGGCCCGCAGCGGCGTGACCACCGTGGAGATCAAGTCCGGGTACGGGCTTTCCGTGGACGACGAAATGAAGATGCTGCGTGTGATCCGTCGTCTGGCAACCGATCTTCCGTTGCGTATCGTTCCGACATTTCTCGGTGCGCACGAGGTGCCGCTGGAGCACCGCGGCACGGCCGCACGGCGGCGCGCCTATATCGATATGCTCATTGGTGACCTCATCCCGCGCGTGGCGGCCGACAGGCTCGCCGTGTTCGCCGATGTGTTCTGCGAGACGCACGTCTATTCGGCGGCCGAGTCCCGGGAAATCCTGACCGCGGCACGGCGCGCCGGGTTGAAGCTCAAACTGCACGCGGACGAACTGACTTCGTCGGGCGGGGCCGAACTGGCCGCCGAACTGGAGGCGACCTCGGCCGACCATCTGGCGGCCGTCTCGGAGGGCGGCATCAAAGCCCTCGCAGCTGCGCGCACGGTGGCCACGCTCCTCCCGGCAACGATGACCTTTCTCGGCAAGACCGCGCAAGCGCCGGCACGGCGGCTGATCGAAGCGGGCGTTCCGGTGGCCCTGGCCACCGACTTCAATCCCGGCACCTCGCCCACTCTCCATTTCCCGACTGTGCTCACGCTGGGGGTGAGCCAGCTTCACCTGAGCGCCGCGGAAGCAGTCGTGGCCGCGACGGTAAATGGTGCGGCGGCGCTGGCACTGGCGGATGCCGTGGGGCAGATCGCCCCCGGCTTTTCGGCGGATCTGGCGCTGTTCGACGCCGAAGACTATCGCGAGCTGCCGTACTGGTTTGGGGCACCGCTGTGCCGGCGCGCGTGGGTGCGCGGCAAACCTTGTGACTGGTAGCACTTAGGGATAGGTTACAAAGCTCGTTCTCCGCTGACTACGACCGCCGTCGGTCCTTCTCCCGATGCTTTCCGGGCGCTGATGTCGAACATCGCCAAGCTCAAAAAGAAAGCCGCCGAATTCGAACAGAAACGGCAGCCGGACAAGGCGCTGGCCACCTATATCGAGCTCCTCGATGAGTATGAGTCGAGCCCGGAGGAGATGGACGTCGGTCTGTTCAACCGCGTGGGAGACCTGCTGCTCAAGCAGGGCAACGTGGCCGACGCAGTGGATTTCTACGAACGGGCCGTGGACCACTATGCCGAGGGCGGCTTCTTCAACAACGCCATCGCCCTCTGCAACAAGATCCTGCGCCAGTCACCGGGCCGCACGAGCGTCTACTACAAGCTCGGCAAGATCAGCGCCCAGAAGGGATTCACGGCCGAGGCCAAGCGCAATTTCCTCGAGTTCGCCGACCGCATGCAGAAGGCCGGAAGGATCGACGAGGCGTTCCGTGCGCTGAAGGAGTTCGCCGACCTGTGTCCCGACCAGGACGACATCCGCCTGCTGCTGGCCGACCAGCTGCAGAAGGCCGGCAAGTCGAACGAAGCCGTGCAGCAGCTCCAATTGCTGTACCAGCGCTACATGGCGGAAGGCCGGAAGTCCGAGGCGGCGGCGACCGCCGAACGCGTTCGCTCCATCGATCCCACCGCCGAGGTTCGGGCCGGCAACACGCCTCTCCAGACGAAGGCGCAGGATCTCGTGTTCCTCGACCTCGACGAAGCGCCGAGGCCGGTGCGCGGGACCCCCTGGCGGCAGCCTGCGGTGTCGTTGCCGCCGGAGCCGGAACCGGTTGCGCCGCCGATGGCCGTGCCGCCCAAGGATGCGCAACTCGCGGCCGGCGTCGAGCCCACGTCTGCGGGCGGCGCGGTCACGCCCGACGACATCGAAGCGGTGTCCCTCGACGGCGTGACGCGGGCGGCGGACCTCGGTGGGGACGCCGACGTGGCCGTGGGTGAAGCCGCGCCCCTGGCGGGACTCGAGGCCACCTCGTTCGATGCCAGCGCTGTCGGCGCCGCACCCGAATCGCTGATCGACCTCGAGCCGACGGCGCTGGGCGGGTCCGAGACAGAGCCGGCGGCGGGTGAGCCTGGGGAGCAAGATGGGTCCGCCGCCGGCGTCGCACCCGACCTGATGCTCGTCGACGCGGAGGCTGCCCCCGGGGAAATTCCCGCGGCGTCGGGCGAGTCGAACGTCGGCCGGGCCTCGACTCTCCTCGCCGCGCGCTCGGTGGAGATGCTGCAAACCGTGGTCGACGGCGCTCCGGACGACTGGGACGCGCACCGGGAGTTGGGCGAGGCGATGCTCGAAGCGGGATATCGCGATGGCGGCCTGCGCGAATTCGAATCGGCAATGCGGGGCTACGAGAACGACGGCAATCTGGACGCGGCGGCGTCGATGGCCGACGAGATCGTGCGCGCCAATCCCGTTTCGGTCAAGCATTACCAGAAGCGCGTGGAGTACGCCTTCCGCTCCAACGACAAGCGGCGGCTGGTGGACGCCTACCTCGAGCTGGCCGACGCCCTGTTCCGCACGGAGCAGGGCGACAAGGCGCGCGTCGTGTACCATCGCGTGCTCGAATTGGCGCCCGACAATCTCCGTGCGCAGGCGGCGCTCAGTGCCTTCGTGGACGAGCAGGCCGCGCCCGCCTCGTCGCCGCCGGCGACCGCGCCGCTCGATGGCCGGAGATCGCCGACGCCCGCCTACGGATCCTTCGTCAATCTGGGCGACCTCATGCGCGAGGACGAGCGGCCCAAGGACACGCGCATCGTCGTGCAGGAGAAGGAACCGACGGGCGATGAGGAGGCCGATTTCGCCGACATGCTCAAGAAGTTCAAGCAGGGCGTCGCGGACAATGTCGAGGAAGAGGACTACCAGAGCCATTACGATCTCGGCGTCGCATTCAAGGAGATGGGGTTGCTCGACGAGGCGATCGCCGAATTCCAGAAGGCGCTGCGCAGCCCCGAGAACCGGCTGCGGACCTATGAGTCCATCGGCCAGTGCTTCATGGACAAGGGGCAGTACCAGATGGCGGCCACGCTCCTCGGCCGGGGCCTGCACGACAGGGCGATGAGCGACGACAAGCTGGTGGGCGTGCTGTATCTGCTGGGGCGAGCATGTGAGGCCCTCGGCAGATCCGACGAGGCGCTGGGCTACTACCAGCGGGTCTTCGTCGTCGACATCCAGTTCCAGGACGTCGCCGACCGGATGAACGCCATCGAACGGATCTCCTCATGAGCGGCGTTGCTGCCCGTCCCCGCACGCCGATGACCGACGCACTGCGCGCCGTTCAGGCTCCCGTGCGTGAGCGGTTGGAGAGGGTGCTCGGCGAGATGGAACGCATCGTCAGCTCGGATCTGCCGATGGTGGAGCAGGTGAGCGGCCACCTGCTGCGCATGCGTGGCAAGATGTTCCGGCCCACGCTCACCCTGCTGGCGAGCGACCTTGAAGGCGAATCGGAGCCGCGCGCCGTGACCCTGGCCGCCGTGATCGAACTGATGCACCTGGCCACGCTGGTCCACGATGACTCGGTGGATCACTCGGCGACCCGGCGTGGACTGCCCACCGTGAACTCGATGTTCAGCCACCAGGTGTCGGTCATCATGGGCGACTTCCTGTACTCGCGCGCCCTCCGGGCTCTGGTCGGCATTCGTGACCTCGACGTTCTGCGTGTCGTCACCGACGTGTCGAGCGAACTGAGCATGGGTGAGATGCGCCAATTGGCGGCGATCGACGCGCTGAGCTTCGGCGAGCGCGACTACGAACTGCTTATCCGCGCCAAGACGGCGTCCCTGTTGTCGGCGGCTTGCGAGAGCGGTGCGCTGTGCGGGGCAGCCCGCTATCGTGCTCCGCTGGCCCGCTTCGGCGACCGCCTCGGGATGGCGTTCCAGGTCATCGACGACGTCCTGGACTACACCGAGGACGAATCGGTGACCGGCAAACCGTGGGGCAACGACCTGCGTGAGCACAAGGTGACCCTGCCGCTCATTGGCGCCCTGCCGGCCATGTCGCACGCCGCGCGTCGCCAGGTCGACGCCCTGTTCGCCGACGAGCACCCGAGGGACGAAGCGATTCAGGACGTGATCCGCATCGTGGGCGAAACGGGGGGCATCGACTACGCCCGCCGGGCCAGCGAGCGGTACGCCCAGGAGGCCGAGGAGGCGCTGGCCAGCGTGCCGCCGTCGCCGGCATGCGACGCGCTACTGGACGCGCTGGCGTACGTTACCGACCGGCGTTCGTAGCCATGCCACCAACGGGTTCGGCCAAGCACCGGCGCGGATTCCACGTTATCGTCCTTTCCATCGGATTCATCGTGGGTGGCGCGTTCACGGAAATCGCCCGGCGCTGGCTGCCGGCGGGCGCGGTCAAGGAGTTTCTGACGACCGGCGTGATGCCGTCCATCGGGCCGTTGCCCATTGACCTCGTTATCATCAAGTTCAGTGTGGGGCCGGTGGCGCTGGACGTCTCGCTGCTCAGCCTCGTCGGCGTATTCGTGGCCTACCTCATCGCGCGGTCGCTCTTCTAGGAGACGGTATGAATTTCGGCAACTTCGGCCCCCTCGAACTGTTCATCGTCCTGGTGATCGTGCTCGTCCTCTTCGGCGCGCGGCGCGTGCCGGAAATCGGAGCGTCGCTGGGCAAGGGGATTCGCGAGTTCAAGCGCAGCATCAACGAAGTGCAGCGCCAGGTCACGGACGAGGCGGAACCCGAGCACCGCATTGCGCCAAGCGAGCCGGTAGCGCGCACCCGCGTCGAGGAAGAGCCGGTGCGCGAGCCCAAGCGGCTGATCTGACCCAATCTTCGTCGGACGCATTTCTCCTGATGCGAACGGCGCCCCTGCCACTGGCAGGGGCGCCGTTTCATTGACCTACGCCAGCGGGTGTGACCCCCGCTAACTCGAAGCGTGCCGTGTGGCCGCGTCGATAGCCTTTCGGCGGTCGTCGATCTTGGCCGAGTCATGCAGATCCTGCATGAACATCTGCAGGCGCGCCTGCTGCATCTGCTGGATGCGCTGCTGCTTCTGAAAGTCCTTCTGCTTGAGCCAGGCCGCGCTGTCCGCTGGAATCCGTCGGTCTACGCGTTCCACCGTGATCTGGGTCGCGTCGCGCACCGGCTGGCTCACCGCGCCGAGCGGGAGGCCGAACGCGGCCCCGATGGCCGCCGTGTACTGACCACCCAGGCCTGGCACGAACGATGTTCGCGTGAACGGCACGGCCGTTTTCTGGGCATGCAGCCCCATCTTCTGGGCCGTCGCTTCGAGTGCGCCCGCCGCCGCGGCCCTGGCAAACGCCCCCGCCGGATCCATCATGCGGTCGAGATGGTGTTGCGCGGCCACTTCCGACCGGATCTGATCCTTCACCTGATCGAAGGGGCGCAGCCCGCTCGGGATGAGCGAATCGAGCCGCGTCATGTAGTAGCCGTTCTCGTCGTCGAACAGGTCGCTCACCTCGCCTTTGCGGGCACCACCGAATGCCCACGCGCTGGCGCTCGGGACCTGCTTGCTCTGCCACAGCGCCGGCTGGTTCTCCGAGGCAGTGATCTTGTAAATCGTCAGATGGAGCTTCGCCGCGGCGCTGTCGAGCTTGGTCGGATCTTCGGCGTTTCCGGCCAGGCTGGCGAGCGTATCCGCGCGGGCGTCCATGTGCGCCGACTCGGAATCCGACGGCTGGATACGGAGCAGGATGTGGCGCAGCGAAAGGGAATCGCCCTTGCGCGCATCCACCTTGATCAGGTGGTAGCCGAATTGCGTGAGCACGGGCTCCGACACCTCGCCCGGCTTCAACGCCCACGCCGCCTGTTCGAATGCGGGAACGAATCGCCCCTTGGCAGTCATGCCAAGGTCGCCGCCGTTCGCGGCGGACGCGGTGTCCACCGACTCGCGCTTCGCGACGTCGGCAAAGCTCGTCTTGCCGGACACGATCTCCTGGCGCAGGGCCAGTGCATGCGCGCGCACCGCCTCGCTATCGGCCGCCGTGACGACGCGGGGAATCACGACCAGCGACAGGCGGGCCACGCCGGGAAGATCGAACTCGTCGTGGTGGGCGTCGTAGTGGGCGTGCAACTGAGCGTCGGTCACCGCGCTCAAGTCGCTGGAGTCCGGAACGTTGCCCCACGCCACGTACGTCACCGACGCGCTGTCGTGCGAGTCGCGCCAGGCGCGCCACAGGTCGGCGTCGGAGACGTACACGCCGGCCGTGACCTGCTCGAACAGCTTCTGCTTGGGGATCTCCGTGCGGTAGTACTGCTCGAGCTGCACGAGGAACCCACCCTGGCGGGCCGCCGGGCTCTCCAAGAGGCGCTCGTACTTTGCCATGTCGAACTTGCCGTCGGTCTGGAGGTCGGGCGATTGCTGAATCCAAGAGGGCGGCGCGTACTTGGCGTACTCCCGAATCTCGTCGTCCGACACGGTGATGCCGCGCTTCTTGTACTCGCGGTCGAGCAGGATCTGCATCACCATCTGATCGAACACCGAATTCTCGATCTGGCGCTCTTCGTCCTGGGTGAGCGAGCGCCCGCCGCTCTGCTGCTGCGATTGCAGCTGTGATTGGACGCTCTGCATGTAGGTGGCGTACAAGATCTCCTGACCGTCCACCTTGGCCACCGGCGTGCTGGGGGTGACCGACGCAGCATTACCAAGGCCTGAGGTCTGGTAGAGCAGGAACCCGATGATGAAGGGGGCCGCGATGACAAAGATCCAGATGTATTTGGCCCAGCTCCGCATGGTTTGCAGCAAGCGGCGTTACTCCTGATGCGAGCGAAGGTTGCGCCTGAATGGCAGAACATGAAAACCTACCGGGGTCGCAGGCCTAAAATCAAGTCGGCGTGTGACTTCTGATTGACTTGAACTGTCTGCGATGTATATCCTTCGCTCCACATCCGCCCGCCGCCTGATCGAGGCTCCATATGGCGAGTTCCGCCCGCATCGACGAGTTGAAAAAGAAGTTCGACGAGAGCCCTCGCCGTTACTTCGCTCCCCTCGCGAACGAGTACCGAAAGGCCGGGGACCCCGACCAGGCCATCGCCATCTGTCGGGAATTTCTGCCTCAGCAGCCGAGCCACATGAGCGCCCATATCGTCTATGGGCAGGCCCTCTACGACACTCAGCAGTTCGAAGAGGCGCGCACCGTGTTCCACACGGCGCTCACGCTCGACCCGGAGAACCTGATCGCGCTGCGATTGCTGGGAGACATTGAGTGCCATCTGGGCGATCTGACCGGAGCGCGAGGCTGGTACCAGCGCGTGCTGGATGCCGACCCGCGCAACATCGAGATCGCGTCCATTCTGACCACACTCGCTGCCGCACCAGAACCTGTTGTGGCTGAACCGCCTGGCGCCGCCGAACCGGTTGTCGCTGAACCGCCTGGCGCCGCTGAACCGGTTAACGCCGAGCCGGTTGCGGCCGAACCAGTTGCCGCTGAGCAGGGGGCCCTCGCCCCCCTTGCTGCCGCCCTGGAACTGCCGCCTGAGCCCACCAATGCCCCCCCGGACCTGGTCGTGACGGGCGCCACGCCGCGCGACATGCCGGCCGTCGAAGCGCCTGTAGCGGAGGAACCGCCGCCCACCTGGGAGGTCGCCGAAGAGCCGGCGCAACATTCCGAGACCGCCGCTCCGCCGGCGGCCTTCGAGCGATTCACCGAGTTGCCAGCTTTCCAGCCTGCCGCCGAAGCGTCCCAGCCGCCAGCTCCTTCAGCGGCCCCGAGTGAGGACTTGCTCGACATTGCGGACTTCCGGGTTCAGCCGGAAATGCCCGCATTGCCTCGTGTCAGCACGCCGCGGGAGTCGCTATACGCCCTGGGGTTCGAGATCGAGCGCGTCGGCGACGGCGCGTCCTTGATGCCCGTGGCGAAACCGGAGCCGCCGATGGACGCCGAGCTCGCGGAGCCGGCCGTCGAGGAATCGCGGCCGGAAGCCCCCGAACTGTCGGAATTCACCTTCGAGCATTTCGAAGTACCGGCAGGGACAGCTCCGGTCCCTGCCTCCGAGCCGGCCGATCCCTTCGCCACCGAAACGATGGCGGAACTGTACGTGTCGCAGGGGCACACCGAAGACGCCCTCAGGGTGTACCGCATGCTTCTGGCGCGGAGCCCGGGCGACGCTTTTCTTGAGACGAAAATCGCCAGCATTGAGGCAATGACGGCGCTCACCCCCGCCATTCCGATGGAGGCCGTGCCGGCCCCGTCTGAGGCGGAACCGGTGGCTGAGGCGGCGGAGCCGGAGCAGGAACTGGAGTCCTTCGGCAACGCCGACATCGAAACCGGCATGGACCTGGGCATGGAGATTCGCTGGGCCGCTCAGGGGTCTCCATCGGAAGTTGAGGCGGCCGAGGAGGAGATTCAGGACGTCCCCGATCTGGACGCGTCAGGCTTCGCAACGCCGGCGGAACCGATGCTAGCAATCGCCGAGACGACATTTGAGGTCGATACTGCCGTGACCTCTGAGCCGGAGCCTTCTTCGCGCGGCGGACCCTCCATCAGAGATTTCCTCGGCGCCCTGGCCACCCGTGCAATGGAGGCACCCGGGTCGTCTGCTCCGGAACCGGAGCCGGAGAGCCGGCGGGAGGTTGCGATGGAGCAGGAATCGGCTCTGGCGGCCCCCGCGACGCCAACGGGGTCGCACGAATTGCTGGCCGCGGAAGCGGACCAGCCGGGGCCGCTAATGGCAGCCCAGTCCGGTGGATCGATCGACGCGCTGTTCCGGGCCGGGGGGGTGGCTGCCCCCGATCAGGCTGCCGCTGCCACCCTGGCCCGCGCGTTCGGCGTCGAGGCCGAGGAGCCCCCACCGTCGATGGCCGGTGCGCCGGCCCGGCGCGCCACCGAGGAGTTGTCGCTCGATAGTGTGTTCCGCGAATCGCAGGCTCCTAGCGCGCCGCAGAACGGCGGATTCTCGTTCGACCGGTTCTTCGAGGGGGGTAGGTCGGGGCGGGGCACCCCGGCCCGCGAGACGCCCGCGATCGCCCAGGGCGCCACCGGAGTCGAGGCAGATATCGAGCAGTTCAATTCATGGCTGCAGGGGCTGAAGAAGCGGTGAGAGTCGCCGTCCTCAACGGTCCAAATCTTAACCTCCTCGGCACGCGCGAGACCGAACTCTACGGAGCGGACTCGCTGGCCGACGTGGAGCGGCGGCTGAGCGAATTGGGGCACGAGCTGGGGCTGGAGATGGAGTTCGCGCAGCACAACGGGGAAGGGGCGCTGGTGGACGCGATCCAGCAGTGGCGGGGCCGTGTGCACGGAGCGCTGGTCAATGGGGGGGCCTACAGCCACACGAGTCTCGCCATCCGCGATGCGCTCACGGGTGTGGGAGTGCCGTTCGTGGAGGTTCATATCACAAATGTGTTTGCTCGTGAGCCGGAACGTCGGTTTTCCATGCTGGCTCCGGCCGCGGTGGGCATGGTGTGCGGGCTCGGCGTGTTTGGCTACGAGCTGGCACTTCGCGGGCTCATTTCCCACCTGAAGGCCCGTGG
Organism: uncultured Gemmatimonadaceae bacterium; assembly: GCA_963728785.1. GTDB lineage: Bacteria > Gemmatimonadota > Gemmatimonadetes > Gemmatimonadales > Gemmatimonadaceae > JAGWRI01. Next base: position 1,456,054 of record CAVSKV010000004.1, on the reverse strand, counting down.
CTGACGCCAGACCGCGGCGACTCGCGGCCCTCACCGATGCGCTGGCCCAGGCGCAGCTCGACTCGCTTCTCGTGACAGGGCTGGCGAACATCCGGTATCTCACCGGGTTTTCGGGGTCGAGCGCGCTCGTCATTGTGACGCCGCGGGAAACGTTGCTGATCACCGACTTCCGGTACGAGACGCAGGTGGTGGATGAGGTCGGGTCGCTTGCACGGATCGTGATCGAGCCGGTGAACCTTTGGGCGGCGCTCTGGCAGCAGTTGCAGTCGGCGTCGGGGGTGCACGTGGTGGGGTTCGAGTCGCCGCATCTCGCGCACCGCGATTTCCAGCGGCTGCTCGAGGCGGGGAGCCGCTGGCAATGGCGGCCGACCAGCGACCTGGTCGAGCGCCAGCGCGAACGGAAGGACGCGGACGAGGTATCGCGCATCAAGCGGGCGGCCGAGTTGGCGGGGCGGGCGCTCGAGCGCACGCTGCCGGCCGTGCGCCCGGGGCTGAGCGAATTGCAGTTGGCGGGCGTGCTGGAGCACGCGCTCCGCGACGAGGGGAGCGAAGGATTCGCTTTCCCGAGCATCGTCGCCGCCGGCGCGCGCGCGGCGCTGCCGCATGCTCAGCCCACGGGCCATCGGGTTGGGGCTGGCGATTTTCTCCTGTTCGACTTCGGAGCCGTGGTTGACGGCTACTGTTCGGACGTGACGCGCACCGTCGTGGTGGGGCGGGCCAGCGCGGAGCAGCGCGAGGTATACGAACTGGTTCTGCGGGCAAACGAGGCCGCATCGGCGGCCGTCCACGCCGGAATGACCGGGCGGGATGCCGACGCGGTCGCGCGGAGCTACATTGAGCGGCGGGGGCTGGGAGAGCTGTTCGGCCACAGCCTCGGGCACGGCATCGGCCTGGAAGTGCACGAGGGGCCGCGGCTGGCCAGGACGAACGAGCAGGAACTTCCGCCGGGGGCGGTGGTGACGATCGAGCCGGGCGTCTACCGTGCGGGGTGGGGTGGGGTTCGCATCGAAGACGACGTGTGGTTGAGCGCGGACGGGCCGCGCATCCTGACGGAGATACCGCGGGAGCTTCTCGAGCTGGCATAAGACGACCTTGAGCGCCGCTTCAACGACCCTTATGATCGACCTTCGCTACGTCAAGAAACTCATCGCCATGATCGACAGCTCGACCGTGGATTCGATCGAGATCTCGTCCGACAAGGGGATGAAGATCCGGATCTCGAAGACCCCGTCGCAGCGCGGCACGGTGCAGATGGCAGCGCCGATGTCGATGGGACCCATGATCGGGGCGTCCGGTGAGTTGCGCATGACGCCGCCCCAGGGCCTGCCGGCGGTGGGCGGCGAAGGCGAAGCAGCCGCCAAGGGTCCCGCGGGACTGGAGGTGAAGTCGCCGATGGTGGGCACGTTTTACGCGGCGCCGGAGCCGGGAGCCAAGCCGTACGTCACCGTGGGCACGCGGGTTGCCAAGGGCCAGGTCCTGTGCATCATCGAGGCGATGAAGATCATGAATGAGATCGAGTCGGAGTATTCGGGTGTCGTCCAGGAACTGATGGTCGAGGATTCGCAACCGGTGGAATACGGGCAGTCGCTCTTCCGCATCGATCCCAATGGATAACCGCACCGAGCCTCTGGCCGCGGCGCCCCCGTTCGACTTCAAGGCGGTGCTCGAGCAGCTCATCCGCCGTGGCGCGTCGGACCTCCATCTCAAGGTCGGCCGCGCACCCACGCTGCGCGTTGACGGCGATCTGGAGCCACTCCCGCAGGCCGCGTTGCGGTCGGAGGACCTCAAGGATCTGGCCGAACAGTTGATGACGACGCGCCAGGTCAAGCAATTTACCGAAGAGAAAGAGTGCGATTTTGCGGTGGGGGTGCCAGGCATCGGCCGCTTCCGCGTGAACGCCTACCAGCAGCGCGGATCGCTGTGCTTCGCCATGCGCGCCATTCCCTACCAGGCGCGTACGATCGCGGAGTTGAATCTTCCCGCGGTGGTCAAGGAGATCTCACTGAAGCCGCGCGGTCTGGTGCTCGTCACGGGCATCACCGGCTCCGGGAAATCGACGGCGCTGGCGGCGATGATCCAGCACATCAACGAGAACCGGAAAGCGAACATCATCACGATCGAGGACCCGGTGGAGTTTCTGCACCGCGACCTCAAGTCCCACATCAGCCAGCGTGAGGTGGGCACCGACACGGCCAGTTTCTCTCAGGCGTTGCGGCGCGTGCTGCGCCAGGATCCCGACGTCATCCTCCTGGGCGAGGTTCGCGATCTCGAGACCCTCGACACGGCGCTCAAGGCGGCGGATACGGGCCATCTCGTGTTCTCCACGTTGCACACCACCGACGCGACGCAGACCATCAACCGCATCCTGTCGTTCTACCCCCCGCATCAGCAGGCGGAGGTGCGCTTCTCGCTGGCCAGCGCGCTGCAGGCCGTGGTGTCGTTGCGGCTCATACCGCGGGCCGACAAGCCGGGACGAATCCCGGCGGCCGAGATCCTCATCAACACGGCCGCGGTGCGCGAGCAGATCCGGGACATGACGAAGGCCCTCAACATTCCCGAGCTGATCAAGGAAGGGACCGTCCAATACGGCATGCAGAGCTTCGATCAGTCGCTTATGCAGCTCTACACCCGCGGTCACGTCTCCTATGAGAGCGCGATGTTCTACGCCACCAGCCCGAGCGAATTTGCGCTGCGCGTGCAGGGGGTGTCCGGCTCGAGCGACACCAGTTGGTCGCCCTTTGAGGGCGAAGCGTCCAGCTGAGCCCGCCGGGTTGCCCGCCGTTCGCCCTTCCCGGATTCGTTCCGGCCCCGATCCGAGACTTCCGTGTTTAAGAAAGTATTGATCGCCAACCGCGGCGAGATCGCCCTCCGCGTGATCCGCGCGTGCAAGGAGTTGCGCGTCGCAACGGTGGCGGTGTATTCCGAAGCGGACCGTGAATCGCTGCACGTGCGGTTTGCCGACGATGACGTGTGCATCGGGCCGGCGCCGGCCCGCGACTCCTACCTTCGGATTCCGCGGATCATCGCCGCCGCCGAGATCACCGGCGCCGACGCCATCCATCCCGGGTACGGGTTCCTGGCCGAGAACGCCGAGTTCGCCGAGACCTGCGCGGCTTCCAACATCGCGTTCATCGGGCCGACGGCGCCGCAGATTCGCGTCATGGGCGACAAGGCGGCCGCCCGCAAGGCGATGATCGAGGTGGGCGTGCCCGTGGTGCCGGGCACACCGGGCCCGGTGGAAGACGTGGACGAGGCGCTCGGATTCGCAAAGGAGATCGGGTTCCCGGTGATCATCAAGGCGGCCGCCGGAGGAGGGGGCAAGGGCATGCGGGTGGCCAAGAACGCCGACGACTTCGCGCGTTCCTTCCAGCTGGCCCGCTCCGAAGCCCTGAGTGCGTTCGGCAACGGCGACGTGTACGTGGAGAAGTACCTGGCCCGCCCCCGCCACATCGAATTCCAGATCCTTGGCGACCGTCATGGACACGTGATCCACCTGGGCGAACGCGACTGCTCGGTACAGCGGCGCCACCAGAAGCTGATCGAGGAGGCGCCGAGCCCGGCCGTCACGCCGGAGCTGCGGGCCGAAATGGGGGCCGCCGCCGTGGCCGGCGCAAAGGCGATCGACTACGTGGGCGCTGGCACGATCGAGATGCTGCTCGACACCGACGGATCGTACTATTTCATGGAGATGAACACCCGCATCCAAGTCGAACACCCGGTCACCGAGATGATTACCGGCGTGGATCTCGTGAAGGAGCAGATTCGCGTGGCGGCTGGCGAGCCGCTGAGCGTGACGGAGCTACCGCCGCTGCGCGGCCACGTCATCGAGGTGCGAGTGAACGCCGAGGATCCTGCCCGCAACTTCCAGCCGTCGCCGGGACGCATCGAGACGTTTCATCCGCCTGGCGGACCCGGGGTGCGCCTCGACTCCCACGTCTATGCCGGCTATACGGTGCCACCGTACTATGACTCGTTGCTCGGCAAGCTCATCTGCCAGGGCCGGGACCGTGCCGAGGCCATACGCCGCGTGCAGGTGGCGCTCGAAGCCTTCGTGATCGAAGGGGTGACGACGACGATCCCGTTCCTGGCCCGCGTGATGGAGAATCCCCGCTTCCAGGCGGGCGACGTCGACACCAAGTTCCTCGAGCGCGAACCGGAATTGATGAAGGAGCCTGCTATAGATGCGCGTTGACGTCTTCTTCACGGCGCGCGAGGTCGGCCCGGGAGACGTCGCCGGACGGGTAGTCGCGGTGATGGACGTGCTCCGGGCCACGTCATCCATCGCAGCCGCCCTCGCCCACGGCGCCCGCGCCGTGGTACCCGGCGAGAACGCGGATGCGATCATAACCCGCGCCAAGGCGTTCGAACGCGACGAGGTGCGGCTGGCCGGCGAGCGCCGCATGCGCAAGATCGAAGGCTTCGACCTCGGTAACTCGCCCGGCGAGTTCACGCCCGAAGCAGTCGAAGGGCGGACGGTGCTCATGACCACGACCAACGGCACGGCGGCGTTCTCCGCCGCGGCCGGCGCCAAGGCCGTATACGCCGCTGCCTACGTCAACTTCACCCCCGTGCTCGCCGTGATGCGCAGGGCGCTGCGGCGCGGCGCCGACCTCGCGGTGATCTGCGCCGGCCACGACGGTCGATTCTCGCTCGAAGACGCCGTGTGCGCCGGCCGATTCGTACGCCATGCCACACGCCGCCTCACCGGCGTCGCGCACAACGATGCTGCCCTCGCTGCCGTACAACTGCATCGCAAGTTCGGGACCGACGTCTGGCGGGTGTTCGAAACGTCCGGTCACGGCCAGGCGCTGGCCGAGGCGGGTTTCGCCGACGACTTAGTGGCGTGCGCCACGATCGACGCGTATCCCGTGGTCCCGACATACCAGGACCGCCAGATCACGCGGCTCGCCCCGCAGGGGCGCTGAGTGCGCGATTCGGTCAGGCGCGAAATCACCGCCATCGCGCTCCTGCTGCTCGCCGTCTTCCTGGCCGGCACCTTTCTCGTGCTCGGACTGGCGCAGCTCCGCCACGGCGTGGACGTGCGGGCCAATGTCGGTTGGGTGGGCGCGCATCTGGCGCGGCCGCTCGTGGCCCTGCTCGGCTGGCCAGGCGCGCTGCTGACCCCGCTGGTGCCCGGCGTGCACGCCCTGCGGTTGTACGGGCGCCTCGAATCCGATGCCGACCGGTCGTGGATGATCTTTTTGGGCGGGCTCGTGCTGCTGGTGCCGGTGGTGGTCGCGCTGGGCAGCGGGCTCAAGCTCGGCGACGATTCGACGGCGATGTCGGGGCTGTGGGGCGCGTTCGTCGCCTCCTACTGGCGGGCCTGGTTCGGGGGCATCGGGTCATGGATCCTCGCCGCGTTGGCGCTGTCGGCGCTCATGGCAGCGACGCTGGCCTGGAATCCCATCCGCGCCTTGGTCGGTGTGCAGCGGGGAGCCGGGGAAGCGGTTCCGGAGCGCCAGGACCGTGCGCTGGCGCTCGAACCCCCGCACGAGGAGATGCCGAGCATCGACGAGCCGCTGGAGCCACGGAAACGGTCGAAAAAGCACGCCAGAACTGAGGTGGCGGAGGACGACGGGCCCTCGGCGGGCGTGGGGCTCCCGGAAGACGACCTTCCCAGCCCCGAGTTGCTGACGCGTCCTCCGGACCGGGCAGGCGATGGGGGCAAGCGCGAACTCGACGAGATGGGCCAGAAACTCATGGAGGCGCTGCGCACCTTCAGAGTGGATGGCCAGCTCGTTGGCCGCACCACGGGCCCCGTGGTGACCCAGTTCGAAATCGAGCCGGCGCCGGGCGTGAAGGTGCGGCAGTTCGCCAACCTGGCCAACGACCTCGCACTCGCCATGCGGGCCCAGAGCATCCGCATCGTGGCCCCGATCCCGGGACGGGGCGCGGTGGGCGTCGAGGTGCCCAACCCGCACTCCGAAATCGTCGCCCTGCGTGAGCTGATCGAATCGCCCGACTTCCAGGAGGCGCGCGCCGCGCTCCCTATTGCGCTCGGCAAGGATCTCGAAGGCAAGCCGGTGATCGCCGACCTGGCCAAGATGCCGCACCTGTTGATCGCCGGCGCCACGGGGTCCGGCAAGTCCGTGTGCGTGAACACGATCATTACGAGTCTCGTATATCGCCACACGCCACGCACGCTGCGGCTGCTGATGGTGGACCCCAAGATGGTGGAGCTGTCGGTGTACAACACGCTGCCGCACCTGCGGCACAAGGTGGTGACCGACAACCGGGACGCCGCGTCGGTGTTGCACTGGGCCACGCACGAGATGGAGGACCGCTACAAGCTCCTCGCCGCGAACGGCTGCCGGAACATCCAGGAATTCAACAAGCGCGTGCTGGATGGGTCGCCGCTCAAGGAATCGAAAGAGAAGGACGTGGCGCTCGACAACCCGCCGTACGAGCGGGGCGTGCTGCCGTACGTCGTGATCGTGATCGACGAGATGGCCGACCTGATGATGACGGTGCAGGGCGAGGTGGAGAGGCCGATCGCGATGCTCGCCCAGAAGGCCCGTGCGATCGGCATCCACCTGCTCCTGGCCACGCAGCGGCCGAGCGTCAACGTGATCACGGGTCTGATCAAGGCGAACTTTTCCAGCCGTATCGCGTTCCGGGTGGCGTCGCAGGTGGACAGCCGCACGATCATCGACGGCGCGGGCGCCGAGGCGCTGCTCGGCAACGGCGACATGCTGTTCATCCCACCGGGCAAGTCCGAGCCGGCGCGCCTGCAAGGCGCGTTCATCTCGAGCGAGGACACCGAACGACTCATGCGGTGGTACGACGACCGCAAGAAGGAGCGTGAGGCTGCGCGGCGGGCCCAGGGGCTCCCGACTGAGGAAATCACGACGGAGGAGGACGTCGTCGCCGCCGGACGTGCGCTGCAACAGGCCGAGGTGGGCGAGGGCAGGGAGCCCGAGGGGGATCCGGGCGACCGTGACAAACTGTTCCGCGAGGCCGCCGAAGCCGTGATCCACAACCAGGGTGCCTCCACGTCGCTTCTCCAGCGGAAGCTCGGCATCGGCTACGGCCGCGCCGCCCGCGTCATGGACCAGCTCGAAGCGGCCGGCGTGATCAGCAAAGCCGAGCCGGGGTCGAGCCGGCCGCGCGACGTGCTGATGGGCCTCGAGGAGCTGGATCGCATCTGCGGGCCGGGCGGCGCGTGAGGCGCTGCGAGTTCCCCGCAGCCTGGCTCGTCCTGGCCCTGTTGACGGCGGCGCGCCCGGCCGCCGCGCAGGATACGAGCGCGAGGCGGGGCGCGTTGCCCGCGACCGCCGATACTGTACCTCCCCGCACGCTCCCCGTGAACGGCGTCCTGCTCCGTCCGCAGCATCTCCTCTACGGGATGAGCATGGTTTGGCCCGACAGCACGCACGTGATCGGCACCAGAAGCCTGGACGTCACCCAGAGCAGCTACGGCGCCTTTCCGGCCTGGCTCCTCGTCCAGCGGCGATACGGCAGCGTGGCGTCAACGGACACGCTATACCTGTCGTACGTCGACCTGCGGCCGCTGCACTGGACGTCCGTAATCGGGCCTTCGCGGCTGGCGCTCGAGTTCACGCCGGACTCGATCTACGGTGCCACGAGCGGTCCCAGCGGCAACCAGGACATCTCTCTGCCGCGGCCCGGCGACCTGCTGGCCGGGGGGCCGATGACCGAACTCGTGCTGCAGCTCATGCCTCACGGCGTGGGGCGCGTGGACTCGGTGTCGGTGCTCGAAATCGACCTGGGCGCCAACCACATCGTGCGGGCCACCCTTACCGTGGACGGCGAGCAGGACGTGGACACCCCCCGGGGCCGGATGCACTGCTGGGTGGTTTCGCTGAGCACGGGCGACCGGACGGTCCGCTACTGGGTGGCCGAAGCGGATCCCGTGGTCGTGCAGGTCCGGCAGGACGCACCGGGCCTGCCGGGAGTGGTGTTCGAACAGCGGCTGATCGAGGCCAACTAGGTCCGAGGCGCTCCGACTCCGCGGTCCACAAGATTCTGCGCCGGCCGGCCGCTTTCCGGTGATGGTCCCTCGGATTCCTGCTCCAGATTGGCTCCATGTCAGCGGCCACGCAGGCATTCGGGGAGCTCGGGGAGCGCATTGCCGAACGGTGGCTGACCGGGCGCGGCTGGCGGGTGGTGCACCGGCGGTACCGCTCCGGCCATCGGGACATCGACCTCGTGGTGGAACGCGAAGGGCTAGTGGCGTTCGTCGAGGTCAAGGCTCGGTCCGGGGATCAGTTCGGAGATCCGGTAGAAGCTGTTAACTGGCGCAAGAGAAGGGAGTTAGAGCGGTCCGCTTTAAGTTGGATCTCACGTCATGGACGCTCGCACGAGTCGTATCGGTTCGACGTGGTCGGGGTGCTGGTCAAGGGGCGGCAGGTGCGAGTCCGGCACGTGGAAAATGCATTCTCCGTGCAATCCAGCCCTTGATTCCTCGGGAGTGTTTCGTATTTTGTTCGGGTAACGATTCTGGCGCCCGCCGGGTACGATTAGCCCGCGTGGCCAGGGGTTCACGCTCAACCACAGGATATGCCGATCATGGCCGTCTCGACGATGCAGGACGACAAGAAAAAGGCCCTGAACCTGGCCATCGCGCAGATCGAGAAGAACTGCGGGAAGGGTTCGATCATGCGCCTCGGCGCAGACACTCGCATTCGCGTGGAGGCGATCCCCACGGGCGCCATCAATCTCGACGCGGCGATCGGCGTGGGCGGGATTCCGCGCGGCCGCGTGACCGAGATCTACGGACCCGAATCGAGCGGCAAGACCACGCTCTGCCTGCACGTCGTGGCCAATGCGCAGCGCACCGGCGGCGTGGCGGCGTTCATCGACGCCGAGCATGCGCTCGATGTGGACTACGCCCGCAAGCTGGGCGTGGACATCGACGCGCTGCTCATCTCTCAACCCGACACCGGCGAGCAGGCGCTCGAGATCTGCGAAATCCTGGTACGCTCCGGCGCCGTGGACGTGATCGTCATCGACTCGGTGGCGGCGCTCGTGCCCAAGGCCGAGATCGAGGGCGACATGGGCGACTCGCACGTCGGCCTGCAGGCGCGGCTCATGAGCCAGGCGCTGCGCAAGCTCACGGGTGCCATCGCACGGTCGCGGACGTCGGTGATCTTCATCAACCAACTGCGGGAGAAGATCGGCGTGATGTTCGGCAACCCCGAGACCACCACGGGCGGCAAGGCGCTCAAGTTCTACGCGTCGCTGCGCCTCGACATCCGCCGCATCGGCGCCGTGAAGGAGAAGGAGGACGTCACGGGCTCGCACGTCCGGGTGAAAGTGGTCAAGAACAAGGTTGCGGCGCCCTTCCGGCAGGCCGAATTCGACATCATGTACGCCGAGGGCATCAGCCACACGTCGCTGCTCGTGGACATCGGTGCGGAGTCGGGGATCATCGACAAGTCGGGTGCGTGGTACAGCTACAAGGGGCAGAAGATCGGTCAGGGCCGCGAGAACGCCAAGCTGTATCTCAAGGACAATCCGGCGATGATGGCGGAAGTGGAGGAGAAGGTGAAGGCGGTGCTCGGGGTCGCCCGCGTAACGCCCGACGTGGCGGGGGACGCCGGCGATGCCGCGGAGGAGGCGGCGGAGGAGTAGCGCGACGATTGGCTCGATGACCGGCCGGAACTACGTGCCGGGGAGACGTAACCTGAACGCGGCGGGACCCGGAAACTCCCAACGCTGCAGGGTGCGGCTCCCCGGCACCTCCTTTTCCCCCCGGCGGTGCGCGTGTCCGTAGTCACCGCGCTCACGCCGCACCCGCGGCGTCCCGGCCGGGTGGACGTGTCGGTGGACGGGAAATCCGCCGGCGCCATTTCGGTGGACGCGGTCGCCCGACTTCGACTGAGCGTCGGAGCGGAGTTCGAACACCTGCAACAGGCGTTCGAGGACGAAGTGGCCGCGCTGGCCACGTGGGACGCCGCCAACCGCCTGCTGGCCGTACGAGCGCGGTCACGGTTGGAGCTACGCCGGCAGCTCCTGCGCAAGGGCGAGCCGGCGCCGCTCGTGGACCTGGTGCTCGACCGGCTGGAACGGGCCGGCTACCTGGACGATGCCGACTTCGCGCGCCAGTTCGTGCGAAGCAGGTCGCTGATGCGGGGCATGTCGCGCCGGCGCGTGCAGCAGGAGCTCGCCAAACGCGGAGTGCCACGTGATCTGGCCGAACCTGCGATTGCCGAAGTGTTCGCCGAAGAAGGAGTGGACGAGTACGCGGCGGTCGAACGGCTGGCCCGCAAGAAGCTTCCCAGCCTGGGCAAGCTCGATCCGGCGGCGCGCCGGCGGCGGCTGTACGCATTCCTCTCCCGGCGCGGGTTCGAGTCAGACGACATTCAGCACGTCCTCGGCGCGCTCGGCGTCGACCGATTCAACGATGGGGCGGAGGAGTAGGCGAAGCGCCGGCGGTGGCGGTGGGACAAGACCTTGAGTGTCGCGCGCGCAGCGCCCATACAACGGCGTAGCCAGCCGCTATTTGGTATATTGCGCCCGTATGCCCGAACGCAATTCGTCTCTCCTTTCCACCGCTGACATCCGCGAACGGTTCCTGGCCTATTTCGAACGCCAGGGCCACGTTCGCCGTGCCAGTTCATCGCTCGTGCCCGCTGACGACCCGACGCTGCTGTTCACCAACGCCGGGATGGTGCAGTTCAAGAAGGTCTTTCTGGGAATGGAAGACCCGCCCGATGGCAAGCGCCGGGCCACCACGGCGCAGAAGTGCGTGCGGGCCGGCGGAAAGCACAACGACCTCGAGCAGGTGGGGCACACCGCCCGGCACCACACCTTCTTCGAGATGCTGGGGAACTTCTCGTTCGGCGACTACTTCAAGCGGGACGCGATCCGGTATGCGTGGGAGTTCGTCACCGGCCCGCGCGACCGCGGCAATCTGGCGATCGATCCCAGGCACCTCCGGGTGTCGGTTTTCCGGGACGACGAGGAAGCGCCCGCACTCTGGAAGGAGATTGCCGGGCTGCGCGATTCGCGCATCTACAGACTGGGTGAGGAGGACAACTTCTGGCAGATGGCCGACACCGGCCCATGCGGTCCCTGCTCCGAGCTGTACGTGGACCTTGCGCAGCTCGCCGGTGATTGGCGGTTTCCCGACGGGGCGTCCGGTGAATGGACCGAGCTGGACCGCGACGACTTCTCCACCGACGCGTTCGTGGAGGGAGCCGAGTCGGGGCGCTTCCTCGAAATCTGGAACCTGGTGTTCATGCAGTTCGACCGGCAGACCGACGGCACCCTGCAGCCGCTGCCGCGCCCGTCGGTGGACACGGGGGCGGGGCTGGAGCGCATCGCCGCGGTGCTGCAGCGGGTGACGAGCAACTATCACACCGATCTGTTCGCGCCGATGATCCGCGCGGTGGAGGATGCGGTGGGGTTGCCATACCGCGGGCGCACCGACTACGCACCGACGCGGATGACCGTCCGCGGCCGGCAAACGGCGGTCGACCCGGCATCGTTCCGCGTGATCGCCGACCACGCGCGGGCGGTGGCGTTCCTGCTGGCTGACGGAGTCTTCCCGTCCAACGACGGGCGGGGCTACGTGTTGCGGCGCATCCTGCGGCGGGCGGTGCGCCATGCCTGGTTGCTCGGGCGGCACGACCCCACCCTGGTGCGCGTGGTCGAGGCGGTGATCGAGTCCATGGGAAGCGTGTATCCGGAACTCCGCACTCGGTCCGCGCACCTGCTCAAGACGACGCGCGTGGAAGAGGAGTCGTTCCTGGCCACGATCGAGGGCGGACTGGCGCGATTCGAGCAACTGGCGCCCGAGAGCGGCACGCAGCTGGGCGACTCGATCCGCGGCACGATCAGCGGCGAGGACGCGTTCCGGCTGTACGACACGTTTGGCTTCCCGATCGATCTCACGGAGCTCATGGCGCGCGAGCGCGGCTACACAGTGGACATCGCCGCGTTCGGAACGGCGCTCGAGGAGCAGCGCACGCGCTCCAAGGAAGATCGAAAGTCGCGGCGGCTGACGGTGGAGGTGGACGACATGGGCGACGCCGCGGCGTGGGAGCTTGCCCCCGGGGCCCGAGCGGGCGAGGTATCGTTCGTTGGCTACGATTCCGTGGAGATCGAGACGCAGGTGACGGCCGTGCGCCAACTCGGGCAGGGACGCCTGGCGGTGCTGCTGCGAGAGACGCCGTTCTATGCGGAGTCGGGTGGGCAGATCTCCGACCGTGGAGAGATCGTCGGCGAAGGATGGCGTGTGGACGTGGAGGACGTGCGCAAGATCGCCGGCCGCTCCGCCGCGGTAGGGCGGATCACAGGTACGTTCCGGTTCGGGCGCGTCACGGCGCGCGTGCCCACGTTGCGCCGCAAGGACACCGAGCGGAACCACACTGCCACGCACCTGCTCCACGCGGCGTTGCGCCAGGTGCTGGGAGACGCGGTGCACCAGGCAGGTTCGCTGGTGGCGCCCGACCGGTTGCGGTTCGACTTCACGCACCACGGCCCGGTGAGCGCCGACAAACTCGCCGAGATCCAGCGCATCGTGAACGACCGCATCTGGGCCGCGATCCCGGTGACGACGCGCGAGATGCCGTATCCCGAGGCGCGCGCTGCCGGGGCGATGGCGCTGTTCGGCGAGAAGTACGGCGACGTGGTGCGCGTGGTGACGGTGCCGGGCTTCTCGATGGAGTTGTGCGGCGGCACGCACGTACGGAACACGGCGGAGATCGGCCTGTTCGAGATCGTGCACGAGACGGGCGTGGCGTCGGGCGTGCGGCGCATCGAGGCGCTCACCGGCCCGGGCGCGTACGCGCTGCTCAACGAGCGCGCGCAGGCGCTCGTGCGCACGGCCGAACTGCTCAAGGTACCCACCGATGGCGTGGAGAAGCGGGCCCAGGCGCTGCTCGACGAGCGGCGAGCGCTGGAGAAGCGCGTGGAAGAGGTGCTCCGCGGAGGCGGCGACCAGATGCAGCGGTGGCTCGACGAGGCGCAGGAGCTGAATGGCACGGGCGTCCGGTTCGTGGGGCGGGTAGTGGCGGCAGCGGACCTCAAGGAGCTGCAGACGTTGGGCGACGCGCTGCGCGAACAGCTGCGCACGGGGGTGGGAGTGCTTGCTTCGACCTTCCCCGACGGCAAGACGACGTTGCTCGTGGTGGCTACCGACGATCTGGTGAAGCGCGGCGTGAGCGCCGGGGCGCTCGTGAAGGAACTGGCGGCTCTGGCCGGTGGGCGCGGTGGTGGAAAGCCGCATATGGCTCAGGCCGGGATCCCCGACGCATCCCGGCTGAGCGAGGCGCTGACGCGCGCGCCGGCGCTGGCCGGCGCGTTGATCGAGAAAGCCGGGTGACGGTGGACGCGTGGCTGACACGCCGGACGCCGCGTCCCCCCGAGGCGCTCGACGCGCTGGTGCGCCAGGCGCTCGGTGCTCGGTTGGCGCTCGACGCTTCCCAGACGCACGCAGTGTGCGAAGCCGCGGCCGAGGAGATCCTGGCAAAGTTGCTCGCGACAGGCGAGACGGGACGTCAATCGGCGCTCCACCTGCTCGCCGCCGACGCTCTCGTCACGTATGCGTTCGAGTACGCGGCGGCGGGAGATCTCGACCCGATGGCGGCCGCCGCGATGCAGCGCATCGGCGGCATCGGTGCCCGCCACGCGGGACAGGGGGACGCCGCGTGATCGACATCCACACGCATCTGCTGCCGGGAGTGGACGACGGCTCGCCATCGATCGGGGCGTCGCTTCCTGTGCTGCAGCGGTTCGCGGCCGGGGGGGTGACGGTGGTGGTGTGCACGCCGCATCTGATGGCGTCGAAGGCGGCGAGCGCGCCGTACGACCAGCACGTGCAGATTCTGGCCTCGCTGCGCGCCCGGGCACCGGCCGGGCTGGAGCTGAAGCTGGGATGGGAGATCATGCTCGACACGCCCGGCACGGACCTGGGCCACCCTCGGTTGTCGCTCGGCGGATCGAAGGCGGTGCTCGTCGAGTTCCCCCGGATGTCCATTCCGCCCAACTCCGCAGAGGAACTGTTCCGCCTGCGCACGAGTGGAATCCTTCCCGTGCTGGCGCATCCCGAGCGGTACGTCGGGTGCACCGTGGAGCAAGTGGGCGAGTGGCGCCGGTCGGGCGCGGTCATCCAGCTGGACGGGGCAGCGCTGCTCGGCCACCATCGCATGGCCGAGCTGGCCCAGGGGATCCTCGGCCAGGGATACGCCGACGTCATCGCCAGCGACACTCACGCTGATGCGCGTTCACTAATGTCAGTGCGCGAGTGGCTGGCAGAGGTCGGCACCGCGGAGCAGGTCGCGCTGCTGACGAACGAGAACGCGCGCCGGCTGCTGGCCGACGAGCCGGTGTTGGCGGTACCGCCGCTCGTCGCGCGGCGCGGTATGCTGGAGCGGCTCCGGCAACTGGTGCTGGGCCGGCCGCGGTCTTCCCGGTCGACACGACATTGACCCAACGGCGGAGGCGCCGGCCGTGACACGATCATCGAGTAGGGAGTTCAGCGAAGCCCTGCGGGCGTTGTCCCGGACGGCGCTCCACGTGGCCGACACCTTGGGCGCCGAACTCGACGAGGCGCTCCGCCTCGTGCGAGACACCGTCAAGGCGGGTGGTACGCTTTTCTTCTGCGGCAACGGCGGCAGCGCAGCCGACGCCCAGCACATCGCCACGGAATACGTGGTGCGCTATCGACGCGACCGGCGTGCGTACCCGGCCATCGCGCTCACCACGGACACGTCACTGCTGACCGCCGCCGGCAATGACCTCGGATTCGACCAGGTGTTCGCACGGCAGGTCGAAGCGCTGGCCGAGCCCGGCGACCTGCTCGTGATCCACTCCACGAGCGGCAATTCCGCCAACGTGCTGCGAGCCGCCGAGGCGGCCCGCGCGGCCGGCGTGAAGGTGTTGGCGTTCTCGGCTCACGACGGAGGAGCGCTGCGCGCCGTGGCCGATCACTCGGTGGTGATCCCCACCGACCGGACCGATCGGGCGCAGGAACTGCACCTGTGCCTCGAGCACATCATCTGTGACCTCGTGGAGGCGACGCTGTGATTGATCTCGCGGGAAAGTGCGCGCTCGTCACCGGCGGCTCGCGCGGCATCGGCGCGGCGACGGTGCTCCTGCTCGCCGAATCTGGGGCGGACGTCGTGCTCGGCTATCGGGCGCGGACCGTGGACGCCGAGCACGTCGCCGCGCGGGCGCGCGCCCTGGGGGTGCGGGCGGCCGCGGTGGGGGCGGACATCGCCACCGCCAAGGGCGCCGACGATCTGGTGCGCCAGGCGGTGGCCCACCTCGGTGCGCTCGACCTGTTCGTCGGGAACGCGGGGATCTGGCCGGTGGAAGAGGAAGACGTCACGCAGATTTCCGACGCGCGCTGGCGGCGCACGATGGCGCAGAACGTCGATTCGATGTTCTATACGACGAGAGCCGCAGGCCGCGTGCTCCGCGACCACGGGCGGATCGTGCTCGTGGCGAGCACGGCCGGGCAGCGGGGGGAGGCGTTCCATTCCGACTATGGCGCATCGAAAGGCGCGATGATCGCGTTCGTGAAGTCCCTGGCGCCGGAACTGGCACGCCGCGACATCACGGTCAACAGCGTCGCGCCGGGTTGGGTGGACACCGAGATGTGCGACGTGCCCTATGCTGACGGCGGGAGGGAGCGCATCGCGGCCACGATTCCGCTGGGGCGGGTGGCCGATGCGAGGGACATCGCCGGACCGATCGTGTTCCTCTGCTCGGCGCTGGCCCGGCACATCACCGGGGAGATCGTGAACGTGAACGGCGGCAGCGTGCTCTGCGGATGATCGTTCTCATCTTCACGGGCGGTACCATTTCCATGCGCCACGATCCGGCGGCGGGCGGGGCCGTGCCCGCGCTCGCCGGCCGTGACATCCTGGCGCTCGCGCCAGGCCTCGACCGGATGGCGGAACTCGAAGTTGACGACTTCGGCGCCTTCCCCGGTCCGCACATGACCGTGGACCGGATGTGGGCGCTGCGTTCCCGCATCGCCGGTCACGTGGCACGCCCGGAGGTGCAAGGCGTCGTCGTCACCCATGGCACCGACTCGCTGGAGGAATCGGCGTATTTGATGGCACGGACGCTCGACACGGAGAAACCCGTCGTGTTCACCGGCGCCATGCGCACGTCGACCGATCTGGGGTGGGACGGGCCGGCCAACCTCGGTGCGTCGGTTCGCACGGCCGTCAGCGAGGAGGCGCGCGGTCTGGGCGCGCTGGTCGTCATGGGCGACCGCATTTTCAGCGCTCTCGACGTGACCAAGGTGCACACGCACATGCCCGACGCATTCGAAAGCCCCGGTCTTGGACCGTTGGGAGTGGTGGATGACGGGCGCGTGATCGTGCGGCGCACTGCGCAGGTTTCGCTTCCGCTGTTGGTCCCCAACGCGCCCGCCCAACCGGTGGACATCGTGTACGCCTGGGGCGGGGCCGATGCTCGGCTGCTCGACGCGTCGCGCCAGACGGCGCTGGGCGTCGTGGTGGCGGCGATGGGGCGCGGCAACGTGCCGCCGCTCATGGCCGAGGGGATCGGCCGGTGGATTGCCGATGGGAAGCCGGTGGTGATCACGTCCCGCGCGCTGCGGGGCCGCGTGGGGCACACCTACGGATACGTGGGCGGGGGGCGCCGGCTGTACGAGGCCGGCGCGCTGTTCGCGGGGAGCCGGCGGCCCACACAGGCACGCATCGATCTCATGCTCGCGCTCGGCGCCGGCGCCGATCTGCGCACGGTGTTCGATGGCTGAGCGCGACGAAGTGCGCAAGCTGCGGCCCCCGAAACCCGTGCTCGAGATCGCCGACCGGCTCGAGAAGGCAGGGCACGAAACGTGGTGCGTGGGCGGCGCAGTGCGCGACGCGCTGCTCGGCCATCAGCACCTCGACTGGGATCTGGCAACCGCAGCGACCCCGGAGCAGGTGCGCGCGCTATTCGGACACCGGCGCACGATTCCGGTGGGCATCGAATTCGGCACCGTGGGCGTGCTCGACGACGAGAAGACCCTGCACGAGGTGACCACCTTCCGCCGCGACGTGCGCACCGACGGGCGTCACGCCGAGGTCGAGTTTGGCGTCTCGCTGGACGAGGATCTCGCCCGCCGCGACTTCACGATCAACGCCATTGCGTATTCGCCGCGCCTCGAGCGCCTGCATGACCCGTTCGACGGCCGCGGCGATCTCGACCGCCGGCTGGTGCGCGCCGTCGGCGATCCCGGCCAGCGGATGCGCGAAGACCGGCTGCGCGCGCTGCGGGCGATCCGGTTTTCCTCGCGGTTCGACTTCGAGATCGATCCTCCGACATGGCGCGCCATCGTCGAGAGCGCGCCGCATCTGGGACGGCTGTCGCCGGAGCGGGTGAAGCAGGAACTCGAGAAGACCATGGAGCAGGTGACGGCGCCCAGTACCGCGCTCCGGCGGTGGCGCGAAGCCGGCGCGCTCCCGGTGCTCGTGCCGGCGCTGGCCGGGGTGGGCGACGATGTCCTGGACGCGCTCGACTGCCTGGCCCAGCCCGGCGTGCCTCACCGGCCCAATCGGCGCGTGCATCGCATGGCGATGCTTTTCAGCGACGTGCCGGCCGACCAGATCGGGGCCGCGCTCACGGCCCTGCGCTGCTCCAAGCTCGAAATGAACTGGATCCAGGCGCTGGTGGAGCGCTGGCAGATGCTGGGCGGCCCGATGGGCGCGGCGCTGACCGGCATCGCGCCGGCAGGCGACGCGCAGGTACGCCGCTGGGTGGCCGGCGTTGGCCGGCTGCACCTCCCCGGATTCTTCCGGCTGGCCAGCGCCCGCTGGGCGGTGCGGCGGCGCGCGGGGCGCCCGGCGCCGTCGGCCCGGGCCGTACGCGCCCTCTATCGGCGCGCTCTGCGCGCTGCGTTCCGCGATCCGGTGGACCTTCGCGATCTGGCGCTCGACGGCGACGATCTGCGACGGGCCGGGATCCCGGCGGGGCCCGCGCTTGGCAAGATCCTGCTGTCGCTGCTCGATTGGGTGCTGGAAGATCCGGCGCGGAACACCACGCCCGCGCTCCTCGCCCGCGCCGAATCGATGCGCCCCGGATCCGGATTGGCGGGCCAGTGACGCCGGCCGGCAAGCGCGGCGGGCGGGCCGCGAGTGGCGCGGGGAACAGGGGCAGCGGCGCATCACTCTGGGTGCGCCCTGATGACGCACCGCTCGCCGCCCGCATGCGTCCGCGCACGCTCGACGAATTCGTGGGCCAGCAACAGATCCTCGCCCCGGGCAAGCCGCTGCGCGTGGCCATCGAATCGGGAACGGTGGGGTCGATGGTCTTCTGGGGCCCGCCGGGTTCCGGCAAGACGACCCTGGCGCGCCTCATCGCCCGCCACACGGACCGCGAGTTCGTGCCGTTCTCCGCCGTCACCGAAGGCGTACCGCGGGTGCGGGAGATCGTGGCCGAAGCGGAGTCGCGGCGCCTCTTGGGGCGGGGAACGATTCTCTTCGCGGACGAGATCCACCGGTTCAACAAGGCGCAGCAGGATGCGTTCCTGCCGCACGTCGAGTCGGGCACCATCACGCTGATCGGCGCCACCACCGAGAATCCATCGTTCGAGATCATCGGCGCGCTGTTGTCGCGCCTGCGGGTGTTCGTGCTCGAGCCGCTGTCGGCGCCGGACATCGCGTTGGTGGTTCGCTCGGCGCTGGCCGACGAGGCGCGCGGGCTGGGGCGCCGAAAGCTGACGGTGGACGATGCCGCGGTGGCGCTCATCGCCGCCCAGGTGGACGGCGATGCGCGCCGTGCGCTCACCGTGCTCGAAGCGGCGGCGGCGCATGCGGGGCCGGGCGGGCGCATCGGTGAAGCCGAAGCGCGCGAGGCGCTTCAGTTCCGGTTCGCGCGATTCGACAAGGGCGGCGAAGAGACGTACAGCATGCTCAGCGCGTACCACAAGAGCCTTCGCGGGAGCGATCCGCAGGGCGCGCTCTACTGGATGGCGCGGATGATCGACGGGGGCGCCGACCCGATGGTGCTGTTCCGGCGGGCGATCGCCATGGCGGCGGAGGACATCGGGCTGGCCGACCCGGAGGCGCTCAAGCTCGCGGTGGCGGCGCGCGACGCGTTCCACATGCTCGGCGCGCCGGAGGGTTATCTTCCGCTGGCCGAGATGACGGTGTATCTCGCCACCGCCCCCAAGTCCAACAGCACCAAGCTGGCGCTGGACGCGGCGATGGCTGCGGCGCGGGACACGCCGGCCGAGCCGGTTCCACTGCACATACGGAACGCGCCCACCGGGCTGATGAAGGAACTGGGGTACGGGCGCGGGTATCAGTATGCGCACGCGGTGCCCGAGGCGTACGTGCCGCAGGAGTATCTGCCGGAGCGGCTGCGGGGCACAGCGTTCTTCGAGCCCGGCGCGTTCGGATTCGAAAAGGAGATCGCCAAGCGACTGGCCTGGTGGGCCGAGCGCAAGCGCCGGGCCGAGGAGGGGGAAGGTGAGGGGGACCACACCGACTGAGGGAGCGGATGGCGAGGCGACCTATAAGTAAACGTCTATTGCTGACGGGCGTTCTGCTAGTGGTGGGCGGGTGCGCCACGCTCGGCCGGCAGTTGTTCAAGCGCCCGGTGGTGGAGTTGCGCGACGTGCGTCTCGCGGGGCTCGGGATCACGGGGGGCAACCTGGACGTGGTGCTCGCGGTGTACAATCCCAATGGCTACCAGCTGGATGCCACCAGCCTGCACTACAGGCTGCTCGTGGACACGATCGAAGTTGCCAATGGTGACGTCACCGGTCGTCACGTCTTCCGCGGCGGCGACACCACCATCGTGCACCTGCCGGTGCAGTTCAGTTACACCGGTGTGGGGGCGGCCGGCCGCGAGTTGACGCAGCCCGGCGCCGTGAACTACAACGTTGTCGGCGACATTACGGTTGATTCGCCGATCGGCAGCCGGACCTTCCCGTTCACGTCCAAGGGGCGGTTCACCACCGTGAACGGCACGATCCACATAGGGAGATCCGCATCGCACGCGAACTGATCGACGTCGCGCAGCCGGTGGACCGGGCGCTCCTGGTGGGCGCTCCGCTCAAGCGCGCCGGCGCTCGGCGGGCGCTGGACGAACACCTGCGGGAGTTGTCGCGACTGGCCGACACGGCGGGCGCCACGGTGGTTGGCGAACTGACCCAGCAGATCGACCGCCCGCATGCGGGCACTTACCTGGGCGCCGGCAAACTGGATGAACTGCGCGCCCGAGTCCTCGAACTGGGCGCCACGCTCGTCATCTTCGACGACGAACTGTCGCCGTCCCAGGGCAAGAACATCGAGGACGCGATCGGGCAACGGGTGGTGGACCGCGCGGAATTGATTCTCGACATCTTCGCCATCCGCGCGCGGAGCAGCGAGGCCAAGATGCAGGTAGAGCTGGCCCAGCTCGAATACATGCTGCCGCGGCTCACGCGGATGTGGACCCACCTCGAGAAGTTCCGCGGCGGCATCGGGGTGCGCGGCCCCGGCGAAACCCAGCTCGAAACCGACCGTCGACTGATCAACCACCGCATCAAGCTGCTGCGCGAGCGGCTGCGCGACGTCATCAAGGCGCGCACTGTTCAGCGTCAGTCCCGGCGCGGGGCGTTCAAGGCCTCGCTGGTGGGCTACACTAACGCCGGCAAGTCGTCCATTCTGCGCGGGCTGGCGGACGACGCCGGCGTGTTCGTGGAAGACCGCTTGTTCGCCACGCTCGACCCGCTCACCCGCGAGGTAGACCTGGGCGAGAACGCGCACGTCCTGGTGACCGACACCGTCGGGTTCATCCGCAAGCTGCCACATCATCTGGTAGCGTCGTTCCGCGCCACGCTCGAAGAAACGAGCGACGCCGACCTGCTGCTGCACGTCGTCGACGCCAGCCATCCGCTCTGGGAAGACCAACGCCAGGTCGTGGAGGAGGTGCTCGAGGAATTGGGCCTGCAGGCGAAGCCGGTGCTGCTCGTGTTCAACAAGGTGGACGCCCTGAGCGACGAGGCGTTGCTGGCCCTCCAGGTGCGCATGGCCACGGCATCGCCCGGGGCGATCTTCGTGTCGGCGCTAAGCGACGGGGGTCTGGAACCGCTGCGGCGGGCCCTGCAGGCCGCCGTGCGCGCCCGCCGGCCGGTGTCGGAGATCCGCATGTCGCCGGCCGACGGCAAGCTTCTCGCCTCCATCCACCGCGATGGCGAGGTGCTCGACCAGCGGGCCGAGGGTGACTGGCTGATCGTGCGGGCCCGCGTGGACGAGGCGTTGGCCGGACGGCTGCGCAGCGCCGGCGCCGAAGTGGAGGTGGTCTGATGCGCGTCGGCGCACGCCTTAGGGGCGGGGGCGAAGATGATCTGGCGGCCGAAGCGATATGTCAGGTCATGACAAATGTTGACAAACAGGCATGAATTAGGCCATCATTCCATTTCAAGGCTAGCTGGGTGGCTCCCTGCCAGATCTACTGAGTCCCAAACAACTCGCTGAATATTTGCAGCTCTCGCCGCGAACGGTCTACCGGCTGCTGGAGCAAGGAGACTTGCCGGCGGTCAAGGTGGGCGGCCAGTGGCGCTTTCGAAAGTCGGCCGTGGACGAGTGGCTGGACCTCCACATGCAGCGGATGCATGCCGACTCCCTCCAGGCCATCGAGGGGGATGAGGAGACGGGCCACGCGCTCCCGCGGATCGCCGATCTGATCACCTCCGACAACGCGCGGATCGACGTGCCGGCCGGATCGCGGGACGCAGTGGTGCGGGAATTCGTGGGGGCCGTGCACTTTCCGGAACCCGTGTCGCCGGACCTGGTTTGCGAACGCGTGCTGGAGCGCGAACGCCTCTGCACCACGGCGCTGTCGGGCGGTGTGGCGCTCCTTCACACGCTACGGAGCAGACCCCGCGTGTTGCAGGCGCACGACCTCGTGGCGTTCGGCCGCGTTCACGCGCCAGTGGACTTCGGGGCGCTGGACGGAAGCCTCACCGACACGCTCGTGCTCCTGCTGGCCAGGAGCGAGCGTGATCAGCTCGCCCTGCTCGCGAAACTCACGCGCCTATGTCAGGAGCCTGGCGTGCTGCCGGCGCTGCGCGACCTGCGATCTCCAGCCGAAGTGATCAACCTCGTGCGCGACACGGCGAGCCGCCTCTTCGTCTCCACTTCCTGAAGGCCCCGCCTCTCCACATGCAACTGACCCTTCGCCAGGTGGCCTCCTACCTGGGAGTTCCGGAGCCCACTGTCCGCCGGTGGATCGGCAGTCGGGCGCTGCCCGCCCACCGAGTGAGCGAACGATTGTACTGCAACGCGATCGAGTTGTGGGAGTGGGCGGTGGAGCAGGGCATTCCGGTGTCGCGCAGCCTGCTCGAGCAGGCGCAGCGCGCACCGGACACCGTGCCGCCGCTCGCGACGCTAGTCGCGGAGGGTGGTGTGCATCGGGATGTGGGCGGCGCGACGAGAGCGGACGTGCTGCGCAACGTCGTGGCCGTATTGCCGCTGCCGGAGGACGTCGACCGCGAGTTCCTCGTGGCCGTGCTCGAAGCGCGCGAGGCGATGGGGTCCACGGGAATCGGCGATGGCATTGCCATTCCGCACGTCCGCAACCCGATTCTGCTGCACGTGACGCGGTCGTTCGTCGCGCTGTGCCTGTTGCGGCAGCCAGTGGAGTTCGATGCGTTGGACGGGCAACCGGTGAGCACGCTATTCCTGGTGGTCAGCCCGAGCGTGCCGGCGCACCTTCGAATTCTTGCGCAGCTCGGGTTCGTGCTCCGTGACCCCGAATTGCGGGGACTGCTGCGGGCCGCCGCGCCGACCGAAGCGATCCTCGCGAGGATCGCTGGCCTCGAAGCCTCCTCGGGGGCGGCCACGCGTCCCGAGCCGCGGCAGCCGAGCGCGTGATCTCATGATCGCGCTCGTGGGCGCGCCGGCCCCGCGATGCCGGCCGGGTCTTGGCGCATGACGTTCGTTGCGTGGAGCATCCTGCTCATGTTCGCCGCGGGGGCGGTCAGCGCCGCGCTGGCACGCCGGCCGGCGGTTGCCGACCTCGCGTTCCGCATGGGCGTCGGCCTGGCCGCCGTGGTTGGCGCCATCCCCGCCGTACGTGTGCTGGCTGGTCACCCGATTGCCGATGTGACGATTGCGACGCCAATGCCCGGCGGGCCGTGGGTGTTCGGGCTGGACGCGCTGTCGGCGCTGTTCCTGCTGGTGGTCCTGGTGGCAGGGGCGGCGAGCGCATTCTACGGCATCGCCTACCTGCGCCTCGCCGGGTGGCGCGCGGCGAGGACGTCGCACTTCTTTCTGTCCGCGTTGCTCGCGTCGATGGCCGCGGTCGTCGTGGCGCGCGCTGCGCTGCCGTTCCTCATTGCTTGGGAGCTGATGGCGCTCACCTCGTACGCCACGATCGTGCTGGAGCATGGGCGCGCGGAGGTGCGCCGGGCGGGGATGCTCTACCTCGTGGCGACGCACGTGGGGACGTTGGCGCTGTTCGCCGTGTTCGCGGTGTGGGGCAGCGGCGCGCGCGACCTCTCGTTCGCCTCGCTCGCCGGGCGAGCGCTCCACGG
The DNA here is from genome assembly GCA_963728785.1 of uncultured Gemmatimonadaceae bacterium. Taxonomy (GTDB): domain Bacteria; phylum Gemmatimonadota; class Gemmatimonadetes; order Gemmatimonadales; family Gemmatimonadaceae; genus JAGWRI01. The sequence continues at coordinate 1,432,602 of CAVSKV010000004.1, read as the reverse complement.
GATGTCGGCCGCGGCGATTCTCGGCGCAGCGCTGGTGGGGTTCGGCATGAAGGCGGGGATCGTGCCGCTCCACTTCTGGCTTCCCGAGGCGCACTCAGCCGCGCCGTCGCACGTGTCGGCCGTGCTCTCGGGCGTGGTGATCAAAATGGGCGTCTACGGACTCATGCGCGTGATGGTGCTCATGGGTGGGGCGCCCGTCTGGTGGGGATGGCTGTTGCTCGTTGCCGGGGCGGTGTCGGGCGTGATGGGCGTGGTGTGGGCACTGGCGCAGCACGACCTCAAGCGCCTCCTGGCGTTCCACAGCGTCGAGAACATCGGGATCATTCTGCTCGGGCTCGGCGTAGGATCGCTGGGCATGTCGTACGGACATCCCATCGTCGCGGTGCTCGGGTTCGCGGGGGCGGCGCTGCACACGCTGAATCACGCGCTGTTCAAGAGTCTGCTGTTCCTGGGGGCGGGTGCGGTCGCACAGGCGGCGGGAACGCGTGAGCTCGATCGGCTCGGTGGCGTGGCCCGCCGCATGCCGGTGACGGCGGCGACGTTCATCGTCGGCTCAGCCGCGATCGTGGGCCTGCCGCCGCTGAACGGCTTCGTGAGCGAGTGGCTGGTATTCCGTTCCCTGCTGGAAGCCGGGCTCGCCGGCGACTCCCTCCGCATGGCCGTGCTGTGGGTTGCCGTGCTCGGTCTGATCGGGGCATTGGCGCTGGCCTGTTTCGCCAAGGTGGTCGGCGTGGTGTTTCTCGGAACGCCGCGTGACCCGGAAGTGACGTGTGGGCATGAGGCGTCGGCCGGCATGACGGCCCCATCGGTCGTCCTCGCATCGATGTGCGCGGCGATCGGAATTTTTCCCGTCGTGGTGTCGCTCCCATTGCTACGCGTTGGCGCGCTTGTGGCCGGCACGGCCCCCGGGAACGTGTGGCCAGACGGCGTGGATCTGGCGGTGGGCGGGGCTACCTGGTTTTCCCTCGGACTTGTCGCGGCCCTGGGGGTCGTCTGGTTGATCCGCGGGCGCCTGGCGCGCGGGCCCGCGGTCGAATACGCCGGGACGTGGGGCTGCGCGTACCCGTCGCCGACGTCGCGCATGCAGTACACGGCGTCGTCGTTCGCGGCGCCGTTGCTCATTGCCTATCGTGCGGTGGCCGGGGTGCGGACGCAGCGGAGCGCCTCGTCCCTGGCGACCCACGCAATGGACCCCGTACTCGACGGCCTCGTGGTGCCGGTGTGGCGTGGGGTGGCACGTGCGGCATCGAGGCTGCGCCCCGTCCAACGGGGCCGGTTGTCGCGCTATCTGTTGTATATGGTCGCGGCGCTGGTAGCGGTGCTGGCGTACCTGATCGTCTCGGGACGGGCCGCGTGACGACGTTCAGCGCGCACGAACTGGCATCGCTGGCGGTGTTGCTCGTCGTGGCGCCGCTGCTCTCCGGCGTGGCCGTGAAGACCAAGTCCGTGCTGTCGGGGCGCCGCGGGCCGCCGGTGTTGCAGGTGTATCGCGACCTGGCCAAGCTGGTGCGCAAGGGCACGGTGTACAGCGCGACGACCACGTGGGTATTTCGCGCGGGTCCGGTGGTGCTGGTGGCGTCGCTGGTCGCGGCGGCTGCGCTCTTGCCGCTCGACGGACGGGCGGCGCCGGTGCACTTCGCCGGGGACCTGGTGGCGTTCGCCGGACTGCTCGCGCTGGGACGATTTGCCATGGTGATCGCCGGTCTCGATACCGGCTCGAGCTTCGAGGGGATGGGCGCCAGTCGCGAGGTGACCTTCGCGAGTTTCGCCGAGCCGGCGCTGTTCCTATGCTTCGTGACCCTCGTGCTCGCCACCGGTCGGCTCTCGCTCAGCGAGATGCTCGGCCCGTCGCTGGCGGCGGCGTGGCCGCGCACCACGGCGGCTCTCGTGCTCGCGGCCCTCGCGTTGTTCGTGCTGCTGCTTGCTGAGAACTCGCGCGTGCCGGTGGACGATCCGGCCACCCACCTCGAGTTGACGATGGTTCACGAGGTCATCGTGCTCGATCACAGTGGGCCCGATCTGGCGCTCGTGCTTTTCGGGAGCGCGCTCAAGCTGGCGGTCTTCGCCGCACTGTTGGCGGGCGTGGCGATGCCGCGGGCCGCGCTGCCGTTTCCGGCGGCCGTCATGCTACTGGTGGTGGGGCTGGTGGCCGTCGCGGTGGTGGTGGGGGTCGTCGAGTCGGTGATGGCTCGGCTTCGTCTCACCCGTGTGCCGCAACTGATTGTAGGGGCAGGGGCGCTGGCGCTGTTCGGCATCATCCTGCTGGTTCGCTGATCATGCGTACCACGGCGGAACTGGTCCTGCTATTGGTGGTGCTCACCGATTTCGCGGTGCTCGGCACCTCTCGACTGCGCACGTGCATTCGGGCAGTGGCCGCGCAAGGATTGCTGCTCGGGCTGTTGCCGGTAGCGCTCGCACCGCAGCTCACCGTCCACGCCGGCGGCCTGTCGCTCGGCACCGTGCTCGTGAAGGCGGTGATCCTGCCCTGGTTCCTGGTGTGGGCGATTCGCGAGGCCGCCGTGCGCCGCGAGGTCGAGCCCGTGGTGGGCTTCATCGCCTCGCTCTTGCTGGGCGCGCTCGCGCTTGGGCTCGCGTTCGCCATCTCCGCACGGCTGCCGGCGGTGGACGTGCGCGAGCCGTTGCTCGTGCCCGTCGCGCTGGCCACGGTCATGATTGGACTGATCGTGCTCACGACGCGGCGCAAGGCGTTGACGCAGGTCGTGGGCTACCTGATGCTCGAGAACGGCATCTATTTATTCGGGCTTACGCAGACCGAGCGCGTGCCCTTCCTGCTGGAGCTGGGCGTGCTACTCGACGTGTTCGCGGGCGTGTTCATCATGGGAATCGTCGTGTTCCACATCAACCGCGAATTCGACTCGCTCGACTCCGCGCGCTTGAGCGAACTGAAAGACTGATGCGCCTGGTCGCGCTCATTCTGCTCCCCACCGTCGCTGCGCTGGTGACCGCGGTCGCGCCGTCGCCGCGCGTCGGCCGGTGGCGGCTGGGGGTCCTGGTCGGGACCGCGGCAGCGCACCTGGCGATCACGATCTCGCTGTGGGGCGCCGCGGCGGGCCCCGTGCTCAACGGATGGCTCGGCGCCGATGCGGTCGGACTGCTGGTGCTGACCGTCACGAGCGTGTTGTTCTTCGTCACGTCGATCTATACGGTGGGCTATCTCCGGCGCGCCACGCCGCGTGGCGGACGCGTGTTCGTGGCCGGCAATCTGGGCTTCCTGGCGGCCACCACCCTCGTCGCCCTGAGCCAGCACCTCGCGATGCTGTGGGTGGGACTGGAGGCGACGACGTTCGCCGTCGCGCCGCTGATCTTCCACCGGCACGACCGCCGGTCGCTGGAGGCCGTGTGGAAATATCTCGTGATCTCGTCGGTCGGGATCGCCCTCGCGCTCCTCGGCATGTTCTTCCTGGCCAGCGCCCAACAGGGTGTCGCGGGAGCTCCGCTGATCCTCAGCGATCTTGTTGCCCATGCCCGGCAACTGCAACCGGCGTGGCTGCGGGCCGCGTTCCTGTTCCTGCTCATCGGTTTCGGCACGAAGATGGGGCTGGCGCCGATGCACACGTGGAAGCCCGATACGTACGGTGAAGCGCCGGCGCTCGTGGGCGGGCTCATGGCCGGCGCCCTCACGAGCTGCGCGTTTCTCGGGGTCGTGCGGATCACCGAGGTCACGATGGCAGCGGGCCTCGCGACGTTCGTCCGGCCGGTGCTGCTGGGATTCGGGCTGCTCTCGCTCGCCACGGCGGCGGCGTTCGTGATCGGCCAGGGCGATCTCAAGCGGCTGCTCGCGTATTCGAGCGTGGAGCACATGGGCCTGCTGGTGCTCGGCCTCGGCCTCGGTGGCGTTGGCGCGTACGGCACGGTGCTGCACATGATCAACAACGGGTTGGCCAAAGGATGGCTGTTCCTGGTCGCCGGCAACATCGTGCTGGCCACCGGGACGTCGTCGGCCGCCGGCAATCGCGGGCTGGTGCGGCGGCTGCCCGTCTCGGGATTCCTGCTCGTGATCGGGCTGTTCGCCATTACGGGGTCGCCGCCGTTCGGGTTGTTTCTGAGTGAATTCACGATTCTGCGCGCCGCAGTATCCGGCGGCCACGCGTGGATCGCCGTGGTCACGCTCGCGCTGCTCGCCGTGATCTTCGTGGGCATGGCCATGGTGGTCATGAACATGGCGCTCGGCGAACCCGAGCCCGGCGCGCCGGTGGAACACGAGAGTCCGTGGCTCGTCGCCAGTCCGATCGCGCTCGCCTGCGCGGTGCTGCTGCTCGGCGTCTACATTCCGCCGCCGCTCCAGGCACTACTCGCCCGGGCGGCGACCGCGCTTGGCGGGAGCGCTCCGTGACGGACTTCACCTCCCTCGGGTTGCGGAACCGCCGCGCGATCCCGTTCGGCGACGTCCCCACCGCATCGATCGATGCATTCCGAACGACGGTCGTCGACGCCGTGCTCGGCGGACAGCGGCTGGTGGCGCTCTTCGGCATGCCGGAGGGTGCCGACGATACGCGCCTCGTGGCGGTGCTGGCGGCCGACGAGCGCGGCGAACTCGGGGCGGCAAGCACCGTGGTGCGCGACCGGTATCCTTCGCTCACGCCGGACTGCCCGCAGGCGCATGCGTTCGAGCGGGAGATCGCCGAGCAGTGCGCGGTGAGGCCGGTGGGTCATCCGTGGCTCAAGCCACTGCGCCGGCACTTGCCCGATCATCGGGCGGCGGGCCGGAACGACGTGGTGCTGCCTCCCGATGCGCATCCGTTCTTTCGCGTCGAGGGAGCGGAGGTGCACGAGGTGGCGGTCGGTCCGGTGCACGCCGGCGTGATCGAGCCCGGGCACTTCCGGTTTCAGGCGCACGGCGAGGAGGTGTTGTTCCTGGAGATCATGCTCGGCTACCAGCACCGCGGCGTGGAGCGTCTGCTGGAGACGGCGGCCCCGGAACGCGCCGTGTTGGTGGCCGAGTCCATTGCCGGCGACACCGTCATCGGCCACGTGGGCGCGTACGCCGGCGCTATCGAGGCGCTGGCGCGCTGTCGCAAGACGCCGCGCGCGCAGGCCGTCCGCGGCATCGCCCTCGAGATCGAACGGCTGGCGAATCACATCGGCGATCTGGGAGCGATCGCGGGCGACATAGCGTACCAGCCGGCGTCCGCGTACTTCGGGGCGCTGCGCGGCGAATGCCTGAATCTGCTGATGACGGTGTCCGGCAATCGGTACGGGCGCGGGCTGATCCGCCCGGGCGGCGTGAGCTGGGACCTGTCGCCGGAGATGGCGTCCGAAATGCGTTCGCGGCTCGAGCAGCTGCGCGACGAGCTGGAGCCGGTGGCGGCTCTGATGTTCGAGACCGCGTCGGTGCTGGCGCGGCTCGAAGGCGTCGGGGCGGTGACGCGCGCGCAGTGCGTCGACCTGGGGTTCGTCGGTCCGGTGGCCCGCGCATGCGAGGTGGCGCGCGACGTGCGGCACGACCACCCCTACGGGATATTCCGGTTCGCGCACATCCCCGTCGCCACGGCGTGGGCCGGCGACGTCCACGCGCGCGCCCTGGTCCGGTGGCATGAAGTGCGCCGATCGCTGGAGTTCGCGATCGAGCAGCTCGGCGCGCTGCCGCGGGGAGAGGCGCGCGTTGCGTGCGGGTCGCTGCGCCCCAACGAACTCGTGGTCGCGTTGCAAGAGGGGTGGCGCGGCGAGTTGGCCCACGTCGTCGTGACCGATGACCGCGGCATGATCCGGCGCCACAAGGTGGTGGACGCGTCATTCCACAATTGGGCCGCGCTTGCCGTGTCGATGCCGGGCAACCAGATCTCGGACTTCCCGCTCTGCAACAAGAGCTTCAATCTCTCGTATGCCGGTCATGACCTGTAACCCCACGAGGCGCACACGCGCCGGAGCGTTCGAATGCTCGATCTGCTGAGAGTGCGCAGGGCGCAGGGAACGCGCACCTCGAGCTTCCCCGACGGTGACGCGCCGTTCCCCGAGCGGTTCCGCGGCCTTCCGGTGCTGGGCGCGCCGACGGGTGCGGCGCCGCTGGACGTTGGCGCGTGCCTGTTCAGCCCCGAGGAGGCCGGCCCGCGCGCCGGCGGGACGGTGCGCTACACGTCCGATTACCGCATGGCCGCGTCGAGCCGGGAGGCGCTGGTGTCGGCGTCGGGGCGCGTGCAGCTCGCGGACGCGCTCGGCGCCGAGATGCGCCGGCTGTTCGGCCGCTCGCTTCGGCTCCGCTCGGTGGTGGCGGGAAGCTGCGGCGGCTGCGAAGCCGAACTGAACGCGATGAGCAACGTCGTGTTCGACATGGCGCGGTTCGGGGTGCAGTTCGTCGCGTCGCCGCGGCATGCGGACGGGCTCGTCATCACCGGCGCGCTGAATCGCAACATGCTCGCCGCCATCCAGAAGACGTACGAAGCCACGCCCAGCCCGCGGCTCGTGATCGCGGTGGGCGCGTGCGCGATTGCCGGGGGGCCGTTTGCCGGGAGCCCAGAGGTCGGCCTGCATCCCAACCTCCCCATCGACCTCTACGTGCCGGGGTGCCCCCCGCACCCGCTCACCGTGCTCGACGGCTTGCTGCGCCTGCTCGGCCGACTGCCGCGCGCGCGCGCCGGCGGGTGAGGCGGGCGCGCGCGGCAGCCGGCCGGCGCACGGAAAACGGGGCGCCGGCGGGGCGCCCCGTTGCATGGAGTGGTCGCGCACGGGCTCGAACCGTGGACCTCTGCTGTGTGAAAGCAGCGCTCTAACCAGCTGAGCTACGCGACCGGAGCGCGCCGGGGGGCGCGCAGAGCGGAAAAGCTAACGCGCCGGCGGCGCGGATGGTAGGGCGGCGCCGGCAGCTGGCCGTCGAGTGGGGCCTGCAGGATTCGAACCTGCGACCGTTGGATTATGAGTCCACTGCTCTAACCAACTGAGCTAAGGCCCCGATGGCATACAAATATCACGCTCGAAAACTACTCGGACAACTCCGGAATTTCCCGTATCGAGTATTCAATCAGTTGATCCCACCGGAATTGTCCACGCCGGCGTGCAACCCTGCCAGGGATCGCGGCTCCATGCCGGGCCCGGGGGCACGCTCTTTGGTGGCGCCTCCGACGCTTGCTGCGCTCTGCCGTGGTCAGCATCGCGCGCAGGTCACGCTTCGCCGTGCGCCGCCCCAAAGGCACACGCACGCACGGCGTCGCGCAATCCGGCCGAGCTACTTCTTCTTGGGCGCCGGCGCCGGCACCGGTGCTGCCGCCGGCACTGGAAGATCGGAATTAAAGGAGGCGGCCATCACCAGCCACTTCCCGTCCTTGTCTCGCTGGAACACCACGAGTTGCTTGCCGTGATCCGGGGCCCCGCTCTTGGAATAGGCCGTGTAGTCGGAAGTCGTCCACGCCAGGTTCCCGTCGCCGTGCACCTGGATGTTGGGCCAGGTAACGCTGTCAACGGCGGGCTGGAAGGCCCGGAACCAGGCTTCGAGCGCGGCGTGACCGTGAACGCTCGCCGCATTCGGCGGCTGCAGGACAGCATCATTGGTCGAGGACCAGCCCGCTAACCAGGCCGCCGGATCACCGGTCGTGAACGACGTCAGGGACGTGCTGAACTGCGCGCGGATGGCGGCCTCGTCCTGAGGCGTGAACTGAGCCGCCTGCGGCTGGCAACCGAGCACGGCGAGTAGCCCGAGCACGAACAGCGGAGACGAACGGCGTGCGTTCATGGTCCCTTCCTATCGTGGTGGAGGAATTGCGGACTTCGGGAGCGTTTCAAGAGATGCGAGCGGGAGAGCCGGTTCGAGTTTGCCGCCGAATAAGGCCGTTGTCCAGTCGAGGGCACGCGTAGATGGATGCGCCCTCGGACAACACCATCACCCGCGACGCGGCCGCGCCTCGCGGTCCTGCCGTTCCGCGAACGCGTCGTACGATGCCAGCACTTCCTCGCCGGTCACGGTGGCCGCGCCGAGTTTGCCGACTTCGACGCCGGCCGCGAAGTTGGCGATCACCGACGCTTCGCCCGCCGTGGCCCCGGCCGCCAGCGTGGCGCCGAGATACGCCGTCACCGTATCGCCCGCGCCGACCACGTCGTACACCTCGCGCGCGACGGTCGGGATGCGCAGCACCGTGCCGTCGTGCGAGATGAGCGCCATGCCGCGCTCGCCCAGCGTGAGCAGCAGGTAGTCCACGCCCAACCGGCCGAACACCTCGGGCATGGCCCGCGCATCGTCCAGGCTGATGGCCGCGCCCAGAGCGGCCTCCAGCTCGCGGCGGTTGGGTTTGAACATGGTCGCTCCGCGATATGCGAAGAAGTTCCGATACTTGGGATCGACGACGATCGGAATGCCGCGCTCCCGCGCCCACGCCATCGCCTTGGTGATGACTTCCGCCACCAGCACGCCCTTGTTGTAGTCCTCGAGCACGAGCGCATCGGCCGCGGCGATCGCCGAGTGGACGGCGTCGAGCAGGCGGTCGATCTCGCCGCGCCCGAGATCGGCGTCGTCCTCTTCGTCCACCCGCACCAGCTGCTGCGAGCGCGCTACCACCCGGGTCTTGGTGGTGGTGGGACGGCCGACGTCCACCAGGTGGTCGGACTCCACCGACATCGCGTCGAGCATGGTGCGGAGCGTGGACCCGCCGGCGTCCGTGCCAACGGCGCCCACGAGATGGCACCGGGCGCCGATCGCGCAGACGTTCTGGGCAACGTTGGCGGCCCCGCCCAATGCGTATCGCCGCTCCCGGACACGAACCACCGGCACCGGTGCCTCGGGGGAGATGCGCTCCACGTCGCCCACGAGATAGACATCGAGCATGGCGTCGCCGATCACGGCGACGCGTTTCGAGCGGGCCTCGCCGAGCAGCGCGGCGAGCCGGTCGCGGGAGATGGAGAGGGGCATGGCGACGGAAACTACGTGGGAAACGACGGGAACGGCAACAGAAGGCCGTGAGCCGTGAGCTGACCGCTCTGAGCTGACGGCAGCCGCACTGGGACCCATCCCTGTGCATCCGAGATAATAGCGTGGGGTCCGTTCGCCGTTGCCGACGGCCGATGGCTGTCAGCTTCCGACTGTCTGCCTTCAGTTGCGGTTGGCACGGGCCGCCACTGGACTTCGCCCGCCACCCGATCCACCGTTTAGTCTGTGTCCCCCGCCGTCGTTCTCGCCATGGCCGTCCTCGGCATCTCGTTCGGCGGACCGCTCACGCGCCTCTCTGGCGCGCCGGCGCTCACCATCGCCGCGGGCCGGCTGGCGTTCTCGCTCATTGTGATCGCCGGCGCCCTGGCCGTCACGGGCAGCTGGCGGCAGTTCCGCGCGCTTCACCGGCGCGACCTGCTCGTGGCGCTCGGGGCGGGGGCGATGCTCGCCGTGCACTTCTGGTCGTGGAACGCGTCGCTGAGCCTCACCACGGTGTCGGCCTCGGTGGTGCTGGTGGACATGCAGCCGGCCATCGTCGGCCTGCTGTCGGTGATCTGGTTGCACGAGAAGCCGACACGCCGCCAATGGGGCGGGATCGCGATCGCGATGTTCGGCGCGGTCGTCGTCACCCTTCCCGATCTGATGCGTGAGGGCGCTGGCGTGAGCGGGCGCGCGCTGTTCGGCGACGCGCTGGCGTTCGTGGGCGCCATCGCCGGCGCCTGCTATTTCGTGGCCGGCCGCAAGCTGCGGGCCACCCTCGACCTGTGGCCGTACGTCGCCGTCGTCTACGGCGCGTCTTTGGTGGTGCTGATCGTGGCGGCGCAGGGTACGGGGGTCGTGCTGCTGCCTCAGCCGCCGCGCCAACTCGCCATCTTCGCCGCGTTGGCCCTGGGGCCTATGCTGCTCGGGCACACCGGCCTCAATTACGCGTTGCGGTACGTGCCGGCGTATGTCGTGAACCTCGCGCTGTTGTGCGAGCCAATCGGCGCGACGATCCTGGCGATGTTGATTCCCAGCATCCACGAATTTCCCAATTGGGGCACGATGGCTGGCGGCGCGTTGGTACTCTATGGCATCGCCCGGGCCACCACCCGTGGCCGGCATCCCGAAGCGGCAGACGCCTGACGCCTGCCACGCGGCGGCCAGGTCCGCCGGTGGGTTGGGCGGAGCGCGTGGAGAGGCCGAGCCGCGGGGGCCGCCGCGCCGCCGGGGTTATCTTTCGGGCGCCGTTCCCCGCTCGCGAACCCCACTTCCATTTCCCAGGCATGGCCGAGCTTCAACTCGATATCGCCGTCACGCGCGGAGGCAGCGTAGAATCGCTCCACCGCGTGCACGCGGCGGTGGTGCGCCCATCGGGCGAGGTGGTCGCGTTTGCCCGCGACCCGCGTCTGGTCACGCATTGGCGGTCGTGCGCCAAGCCGTTTCAGGTGATGCCAATGGTCGAAGCCGGCGGCTTCGACGAGTTGGGGTGGAGTGAGGAGCGGTTGGCGCTCGCCTGCGCCTCGCACGGCGGGGAGCCGGAGCATGTTGCGATCGCCGCGGCGATGCTCGCCAGCCTGGGGCTGGGCGAGGGCGACCTGGCTTGCGGCCCACACGAGCCGCTCAGCGAGCGCGGCGCACGGCTGCTCCGGGAGAGCGGCCGTGCGCCGACCCGGCTCCACAACAACTGCTCGGGCAAGCACTCGGCGATGCTGGCCCGCGCCAGGACCGCAGGGTGGCCCACCGCCGGCTACCACACGGCGGCGCATCCGGTGCAGCAGGGGTGCCTCGCCTCGGTGGCCCGGTGGTCGGGGCTCGGCGGCGACGCGATCGGCTGCGCCGTGGACGGCTGCGGCGTCGTCGAATATGCGCTATCCCTAATAGGCATGGCGACGGCGTACGCCAGGCTGGGCCAGGCGGCGGTGGACGGCGATCCGGGTCCCGCCCGCGTGGTGCGCGCGATGGCTGCGCATCCGTTCCTGGTGGGCGGCACGGACCGGTTCGACACCATCCTGATGGAAGAGAGTGGCAGCCGGATCATCTGCAAGGTGGGCGCCGAGGGTGTGCACTCCGCCGTGAGTATCGACCGTGGAGTGGGCGTGGCGATCAAGGCCGAAGACGGGGCGGGGCGCGCGCAGTATCCGGCGCTCCTCCGCGCCCTGCAGATGGTGGACGCGCTCCCGGCGCAACTGCCGCCGCGGTTGGCCGAGTTCGCGCGGCGTCCGGTGGTCAACACGCGCGGCGAGACGGTCGGCGAGATCCGGCCGGTCGCCTGAACCGGCGTGATTTTGCGCCTTGCCCCATGGAAACGATGACGACTTTCACCCGACACGCGGATATTCTGCGGACACTGGACGAGCCCACACGGCGGCTCGTGCGGTTGTCGGCCGTGGTCACGGCCGGGAGCGAAGCGGACCAGCGGGTGCAGATCGCCGAGGCGGTGGACGCCGTGCCGCCGCTCTGGGTGGAGGAGTTGCTGTTGCAGTCGTATCTGTTCGCGGGGTTCCCGAGGGCGCTCAACGCCATGCGGGAATGGCGGCGGGTGCACCCCGAACCCGCCGCTCCACCGCCGGCGGGCGCGTCCGACGACTGGCGCGCCGCCGGCGAGCGGACGTGCGCCGTGGTCTACGGCCGGTTCTACGAGCGGTTGCGGGAGAACATCCGCCACCTGCACGTGGCGCTCGACGAGTGGATGATCGTGGAGGGGTACGGCAAGGTGCTCGGCCGCCCGGGGCTCGATCTCCCCCGGCGCGAACTGTGCATCGTGGCCGCCTGCGCCGCCTCGGCGCAGGATCGCCAGTTGCACTCGCATCTGCATGGTGCGCTCAACGCCGGCGTCGCGGCCGACGTCGTGTCGGCCGCCATCGAATCGCTCGATGGCGTGGTCGGCGCCGGTCATCTTGAAACGGCACGGCTGCTCTGGTCGCGCGTGCGGGGGAAGTAGGCATGTTCATCGATCGCGCGGTGGTCAAGGTCGAGGCGGGCACGGGCGGCTCGGGGCAGACCTCGTTCCGCCACGAGAAGTTCGTGCCCATGGGGGGGCCGGACGGCGGCGACGGCGGGCGGGGCGGCGACGTGTACGTGCGCGCCGACGCCAACCTCTCCACCCTGCTCGACTTCACCTATCGGGATTTCTGGAAGGCCGAGCGCGGGCAGCACGGCGAGGGAAGCAACCGCACGGGAAAGTCCGGGGCCGACATCGTGCTCCCTGTGCCCCCGGGCACGGTGGTCAGCGAGCAGGATACCGGCGAGTTGCTCGGCGAGGTGCTCGAGGACGGCGATACGATTCTCGTGGCCAAGGGCGGCCGCGGCGGCAAGGGGAACGCGTTCTTCGTCACGCCCACGCACCAGTCGCCGCGCGAGTGGCAGCCGGGCGAGGAGGGACAGGCCCGCACGCTGGAACTGGAACTCAAGCTGATCGCCGACATCGGCCTCGTCGGGCAACCCAACGCCGGCAAGTCCACGCTGCTCTCCGTCATCTCCGCGGCGCGCCCCAAGATCGGCGACTACCCGTTCACCACCCTCGCCCCCAACCTCGGCGTCGTGCCGCTGAGCGGGCACCGCACGTTCGTGGTGGCCGACATCCCCGGCATTATCGAGGGCGCGCACGACGGCAAGGGGCTCGGGCTGCAGTTTCTGCGCCACATCGAGCGCACGCGCATTCTCGCCTTCCTCGTGCCCATCGACGCCATGGACTGGCAGGCGGAATACGATACGCTGCGCGCCGAGGTCGCCGCGTACTCGGCCGAGCTCTCGCTCAAGCCGCACTGCGTGCTGTTCACCAAGATGGACCTGTGGGGCGACGACCCCGTGCCCGACATCGACGCGCCCGGCGCGTTTGCCGTGTACGCGATCAGCGCCGCCAACCGCACCGGCCTCGAAGATCTGCTTGCCGGCTGGTGGTCCGAGATCCTCGAACTCAAGAAGACCGTTGAACCCAAGCGGGAGTTCTCCGACCTCCTCTGAGGCGCGCGCCGCGCTCGCGCTCTCGATGATCCGCGGCATCGGGTGCGTGACCTTCCACTCCCTGATCGAACGATTCGGGTCCGCCCGGAACGCTTTGGATGACGCCGAGCAGGCGCCGCGGCGCCAAGTGGCCTTGGCCGCCGCAGACCGCGCGCTGGCCGACGGCGCGCGCTGCGGCATGGAACTGCTCGCCTCGAGCCATCCCGCGCTTCCCGCTTCGATCCGGGAACTGGATGAGGTACCCCCGGTACTCTGGGCCGTGGGAGATCTGTCGTTCCTCGACGACCGCCCGCGCGTGGCCATTGTGGGGACGCGGCGTGCGACCGCGTACGGTGCCCGTGTGGCCCGTGCGCTGGCCGGCGCATTTGCCCGGGCCGGCGCCTGCGTGGTGAGCGGCCTCGCGCGGGGCATCGACGCAGCGGCGCATCGTTCGGCGCTCGACGCCGGGGGCGCCACGATCGCCGTACTCGGCACAGGCGCGGACATCGCGTATCCCGCGGCCAACGGCGCGCTGCACGCCGAAATCGCGGAACGGGGCCTGCTGCTTTCGGAGTATCCGCCCGGCGAGCGCGCCAACGGTGGCTCGTTTCCACGCCGAAATCGCATCATCGCCGCTGTCGCCCCGCTCACTGTCGTCGTGGAGGCGGGCGTGAAAAGCGGCGCGCTCATCACCGCCGGCTATGCTGCCGCCTTGGGCCGGGTGGTGGGCGCCGTGCCCGGCCCCATGGACCAGCCGCAGAGCGAGGGCAGCAACCTGCTGATCCGCGACGGCGCCCAAATGATCGCGTCGGTAGAGGACGCGCTGGCGCTGCTCGGCCTCACGCGCGCCGTACGCATGCCCCGCGTCGAACCGGGAAGCGACGAGGCCGTGGTGTGGGACGCAGTCGGGCAGGGCGCCGCGGATCTGGATGCACTGTGCGCTCGTTGTGCGCTGCCCGCCCAGCGCTGCATGGCTGCCGTGACCGCGCTGGAACTGGCCGGCGCGGTGGAGGTCTCCATGGCTGGCGACGTGCGGCGGCGCATCGGGTAGCTCCGCCGGCGCCGTATATTCCGGCGTGCTCCCCCGGCATCTCTACGTCCACGTGCCGTTCTGCGCCCGGCGCTGCTCGTACTGCGACTTCTCGATCGCGGTGCGGGCTACCGTGCCCGCCGGCGACTTCACGCGCGCGGTTGCGTCGGAGCTTCGGCTGCACTATCCCGGCAGCGAGCGGTGGGAGCTGGACACGCTCTACTTCGGGGGCGGTACGCCGTCCAAGCTCGGTGGCGAGGGGCTGTCCCGGCTATTCGATGCCATCCGCGAGCGGGCGGTGCTCGCGCCGGATGCCGAGGTCACGCTCGAGACCAACCCCGAGGACGTGTCGCCCGAATCAGCGCGGGCCTGGCGCGCGGCGGGCGTCAGCCGCCTCTCGCTTGGCGCGCAGTCGTTCGACGACCACGTGCTCACCTGGATGCACCGCACGCATGACGCCAGCGCGGTTGCCCGCGCCATGGAGACAGCGCGCACTGCTGGATTCGCCGATGTGTCGCTCGACCTCATCTTCGCGCTCCCTGAATCGCTCGAGCGCGACTGGATTCGCGATCTCGAATCGGCCCTCGCGTTGCGTCCCACGCACCTGTCGCTCTACGGTCTCACGGTGGAGCCGGCCACGCCGTTGGCTCGGTGGCGGGCCCGCGGCAAGGTCCACGAGGCGTCCGAAGAACGATACGAACGCGAGTTCCTGGCCGCCCACGAGATCCTCGCCGCGCACGGGTTCGCGCATTACGAGGTGTCGAACTACGCGCGGCCGGGGCACGAGGCCCGTCACAATGCGGCCTACTGGCGCGGTGTGCCGTACGCGGCCGTCGGCCCCTCGGCGCACGCGTTCGACGGTGAGCGGCGCCGATGGAACACGGCGGCGTACGCAGCCTGGCTGGATCAGGTCGCGGCCGGGCGCGATCCGATGGAGGGGGAGGAACGGTTGGCCGAGGAGTCCCGGGCGCTGGAACTGGTGTATCTGGGGCTGAGGACGGCCGGGGGCCTCCAATTGATGCCCGGAGAGGGCGAAGCCCTGTTGCCTTGGGTGGCCGCCGGGTGGGCGGAAATCGATGCGGGTACCACACTTCGGCTGACGCCACTTGGCTGGCTCCGGCTGGACGGCCTCACCGAACACTTGACCGTTCGTCGAAGTCGTTACTAGATTTGAACTTATGGCTTCAGACCAACTCACCAGCCGCGAGCGAACGATACTCGAGGCCGTGATTCAGACGTACGTCGAAACGGCCGAACCGGCGGGGTCGCGCACGTTGTCCCGGCGGTTCGGGCTCGGGGTATCCCCGGCTACGATCCGGAACACGATGAGCCATCTGGAGGAGAAGGGCTTCCTCGCCCATCCCCACACATCGGCAGGCCGCATTCCCACGAACAAGGCCTACCGTGCGTTCGTGGACTCGCTCCTCACGCACGGTCACGTGGCCATGGTGGAACGCGACCGCCTGGCGCAGGACATCGGCCGCGCCGATTCTCCCATCGAAACGATTCTGCGTCGGGCGGCGCAGAGTCTGGGCGTGCTGGCGCAGGAGTTGGGGGTCGCGCTCGGTCCCACGCTCGCCAAGACCGTGCTTCGCAGTCTCGACCTCGTGCGCATGAGCAGCGAGCGGCTGCTGATGGTGCTGCAGCTCGAGGGCGGCGTGGCGCGCACGGTGTTCGTGGAAGTGCACGGCGAGATCGCCGACGGCGTGCTGGGCGAGGTGACGGCCGTGCTCAACGAGCGGCTGGCCGGGCTCAGCCTGGATCAGATCAGCGCCACGGTAGGATCGCGGCTGCGCGATACGGCGGCGGGGGCGGACGCGCGCGAGTTGCTCAACATCTTCGTGCAGGACGCCGTGACGCTGTTCGGCCCGACGTTGCCGCTGGCCGAGGGGGCGTTGGTGCTGGGTCAGGCGTCGGTGCTGGCTGGCCAGCCTGAGTTCTCGGAGGCCGAGCGCCTGCGCCGGCTGCTGGATCTCACCGAGAGTCCGCAGTCGCTGGCCGACGCGATCCGTGCGCGGCCGCAGGCGCACGGCATCTCGATCACCATCGGCCAGGAGCACGCCGATCCCCGGTTGGGGGATTTCACCGTCGTCACGGCGGAATACCACGCCGGCTCGCTGGCCGGCGTGATCGGGGTGATCGGGCCCACGCGCATGCCCTACGACAAGGTCATCGCCCTCGTCTCGCACACATCGCAGCTGCTGACCGAGCTGCTCGATTGAGAGTTTACTAATGGCAGATTTCTATTCCGTGCTCGGCGTGGCCCGCACGGCGTCGGACGAGGACATCAAGAAGGCGTATCGCAAGCTCGCGATGACCTATCACCCGGACCGCAACGACGGGTCCAAGGACGCCGAGGAGAAGTTCAAGGCGATCACCGAGGCGTACGACGTGCTGCGCGATCCGCAAAAGCGTGCCGCGTACGACCGGTACGGCGAGGCCGGGCTGCGCGGCGGGGCAGGGGCGGCCGGGTTCCACCACGTGGATCTCTCCGAAGCGCTCAGCATCTTCATGCGCGACTTCGGCCTTGGCGGCTTCGAGGAACTGTTCGGCGGCGGCGCGGGCCGGACGGCGGGCAGCGTGCGGGCCGGTGCCGACGTGCGCATTGCGATCCCGCTCAAGTTGGCCGAAGTGGAGACCGGGGTTGAGAAGAAGGTCGCGACGAAGCTGCTCGAAACCTGTGAGCACTGCCAGGGAACCGGGGCCGAGCCCGGCTCGCGCGTGGAGACGTGCCCGAGTTGCGGCGGGGCGGGCGAAGTGCGGCGGGCGCAACGGTCCTTCTTCGGGCAATTCCTCACCGTCGTGCCGTGCCCCACATGCAAGGGCGAGGGGGCGATCATCCAGGCGCCGTGCAAAAGGTGCCGCGGCGAAGGCCGGGTGCGTGGCGAGCGGGAACTGACCATCGAGATCCCCGCCGGGGTGGCCACTGGGCAGTACATGACCATGCGCGGGGCGGGCAACGCCGGTGCGCGGGGCGGCCAACGCGGCGACGTGCACGTCGTGTTCGACGTGGCCGAAGATCCGCGGTTCGAGCGCGACGGCGAAGATCTCTACACTGAAGTGCTGGTCACCTATTCGCAGCTCGCGCTCGGCGCCGACGTCAAGGTGCCGACCGTGACGTCGAGTGTGTCGCTGCGCGTGCCCCCGGGCACGCAGAGCGGGCAGATGTTCCACCTCAAGTCGCGCGGGTTGCCGCGCGTGAACGCCAACGGTACCGGCGACCTCCACGTGCGGGTGCAACTCTGGACGCCGGAGCGGTTGAGCGAGGACGAGGAACGGCTCATCAAGCAGTTGGCCGCCGTACAGCCGAGCGTACCGGAAGGCGGGCGCGAGAAGAGTCTCTGGGCCAAGATGAAAGAGGCGCTGGGCGCGTGAGGTGGACCACCGTGCGCGTGCGGCCGGCCGTGCACGGCGACGCGGTGCTGGCCGCGCTGTTCGCCGCCGGCGCCAGTGCGGTCCAGGAGGACGGTGACGCGCTGGTGGCCCACGTGGACGAGGCCGTCGATATTCAATTGCTGATCGCCGCCATCGGCCGCGCCGATCCGCGCGCCGTCATCGAGACGGCGCCGCTGCCTGCCGTGGACTGGACTGAAGCCTGGAAGCGCGGCGTCACCGCCCACGACGTGGGCGCGCTCACCGTTACGCCACCGTGGCTGGCCCAGGGGCGCGATGCCGCCCGCACCATCGTCATCGAGCCGGAGATGGCGTTCGGAACCGGCGAACACGCCACGACGCGCGGCGTGCTTGCGCTGCTCCAAACGGTGATGCGCTCCGGTGACCGCGTGGCCGATCTCGGCGCGGGAAGTGCGGTGCTGTCCATTGCCGCGGCCAAGCTCGGTGCGGCGAGTGTGGCCGCCATCGAGATGGACCCTGATGCGATCGCCAATGCCGAGTTCAACGTCGCGATCAATGGCGTCGCCGATCGCGTGCACGTGATTCTGGGCGACGCCGGCATTCTGCTGCCCCTCGTGGCGCCCGTGGACGTGGTGCTCGCCAACATCCTGTCCTCGGTCATTCGAGAGATGCTCCGGGCGGTTGGCGCCGCGCTGGCGCCGGGCGGCCGGGCCGTCTTCGGCGGCATCATGACGTCGGAGGGCGCCGAGATGCGGGCCGCGCTGGAGGGCGCCGGGTGGCGCGTCACCGCCGAATACGAGGAGGAGGCGTGGTGGAGCGTCGCGGCGGTTCGAGCCTAGCCACCTTCTTCGTCGAGAGCATACCGATGGCGGGAGAGCTGGCGCCGCTCTCCGACGCAGCGGCGAAGCACGCGCGCGTCCGTCGGCTGGAAGTCGGCAGCACGGTGCGCCTCACCGACGGGCAGGGCGCCGTGGCGCAAGGCACGCTGCGCCGGCTGGACCACGCTGGAGGCGACGTCGAGGTCGTGTCGTGCGAACGCCTGTCGCGGCCCGCGCCGCTCTCGCTGCTCGTGCCCGTGGCGGACCGCGATCGCATGCTGTGGCTGGCCGAGAAGGCGGCGGAGTTGGGCGTCACCGACTGGCGCCCCGTGCCATACGTCCGGTCGCGCAGCGTGTCGCCACGTGGGGAGGGTGAGGGTTTCGCGCGCAAGGTTCGGGCCCGGATGGTCGGTGCGTTGGAGCAGTCGGGCGGTGCCTGGCTGCCGGCCGTCCATGATGAAGCGTCGCTGGGGCAGGCGATGGCCGCCTGCGCCAATGCGCGCGGTCTGGTGCTCGATGTGGACGGGGCACCGCTCCCTTCGCTAGCGCCCTTCGAGGCGACGGCGATCGCCGTGGGGCCGGAGGGCGGGTTGGAGCCCGCCGAGCGGCAAGAATTGGCAGCGGGCGGCTGGAACGTCGCGTCGCTCGGTGGTACGACGTTACGATTCGAGACGGCGGCGGTCGCGGCGGCCGCGATCGTCCGCGCCACGCAGGGCCGTTGACCCACGCCGGAGGGCACGTGTCCGACAATTGTCTGTTCTGCCGCATCGCACGGCACGAGATTCCGTCCACGGTCGTCGTGGAGGACGAGCAGTACATGGCGTTCCGCGACGTACACCCGCAGGCGCCGGTGCACATCCTGATCATTCCCAAGGCGCACGTGGGGTCGCTCAACGACATCGGCGACTTCGCGATGGTGGGCAGGATGACCCAGCTGGCCACCGAGATCGCCGAGCGGGAGGGGATCGCTCAGCGGGGCTATCGCGTGGTGGTGAACACGAACGCCGATGGTGGGCAGAGCGTGTTCCATCTGCACCTGCATCTGCTCGGCGGGCGGTCGCTGGGCTGGCCGCCGGGGTGAGGGGCTAGGCAGGGGTGCTGGCGATCTCGCGTGGAAATTCGAGATGTTGCTCGATTTCCTCACGGGCGGCGAGCAGTCGCTCCACCTCGCGCGACACTTCGGCGGCGATGTTGAGGTGGGTCGTCAGGCCCTCAACGGTGGCCGAGCCGGCATGGAGGCGGAGCAGGTTGAGCCTGATCGTTTCGAGGGCTCCGACGGCGTCGGTGAGATTGGCGTGTACGGCGTCGCGGGTGGCGCGGACGTCGGCGTAGGCGTCGGAGGTGCCGCCGTCGGAGGCAGCGCTGAGCGCTTCCTGCAGTTCGTTGTACTGGGCGCGAAGCAGCTGCGCGTCCCGCTGGAGGCGGCGGAGCACGGCCGGCAGGTCGTCCAATGACTGGCGCGTTTCCCTGGGAAGCGTTTCGAACAGATTTTCCGCCGCCAGGCCGAGGGCGAGTTCCGTCGCCCGGTGCGTCATCACGGTTGCGATCTGCCGCCGCCCCACGAACCGGCGCGCTATGGCGAACGCCAGGCGGCCGATGCGGCCGGCCCAGACGCGTTTCCAGAAATTGCCGTCCACGTCGTCGCGTTTCTGCATGGCGGCCAAGTACCCGAGAGTGGAGAGGAATGTACTGCTAGCGCATAATGCGAAGAGTGAAATGCCCCACGCAGGAACGGTCACGTGACCCAGGATGTTCGGCCCGAATGCCGAGCCGATGATCCAGAGGGTCGTTCCTGCGAGACCAACGCCCGACGCGATGGCCACATGGCGGAGCGGAGTTTCGAACTTCGCCAGGCTTCGCCCGTATTGGGCCGCGCGCTCCTCGCGCGCCTGCTCGATCTCAACCTGGAACGCAGGGGCGACGTCCGCCTGGGCGAAGCCCTGGCGGAGGAGCCGGCCGGCTGCGTGGACGAGGTAGGCAAGCGGACTGATCACGCCAAGCACGGCGAAGGTGCCGTACGCGGCGGCGGTTCCGAACAGGCTGGTCACGCCGACCGTCACGCCGAGCAACGCGAAGGGAAAGATGATGGTTCCACCGCCGTTGAGCCGCCCGCTGTCCTTTGCGAACACGCGCAACGCAACCGGCAGTTCCCGCCGCTGCTCGATCGCCACGCCAAGTTGCTCGGCCACCGCCTCTGCGCTCCCCGGGCGTCGGTCACGCTCTTTGGCGAGGCAACGATCGACGATTGCCGCGACTTTGCGGGAGACGGCCACGCCCATGGAGGCGAGCGCGGGCGCCGGCTCCGTCACCTGTTTGGCCAGGACTTCGGTGGGCGTCCTGCCCTCGAACACCAACCGACCCGTGAGCGCATAGAACGCCGTGGCGCCGAGTCCGTAGAGGTCGCTCCGCCCATCCAGCGGTTGGCCCAGCGCTTGCTCCGGGCTCATGAACTCGGGCGTGCCAGACACGCCGTCGCCGGCGCCCTCGGCCACCACCGCCGCGATGCCGAAGTCGGTCACCAGCACACGTCCACTCCCGGCTTCGAGCATGATGTTGTCGGGCTTCACGTCGCGGTGGACGAGCCCCTGCGAATGCGCGTGCGCCAACGCCCACGCCACGTCGCGCAGGACTCGGGCGCCCTCGGCGCTGCTGATCGGCCCCCGCGCCCGCACCCGCTCGGCCAGCGTCTCCCCCTCTACGTACGCCATCACGTAGTACACGAACCCGCCGGTGTCGTCCACGGCGTGGATCGGGATGATGTTTGGGTGCGACAGCTTCGCGGCCAGCCGCGCCTCGCGCAGAAAGCGCTCCCGCAAGGCGGGGTCGGCGGCGCGGTCGGGCGGCAGCAGCTTGATCGCCACCGGCCGGTCGAGGTCGACTTCGTGAGCCAGGTACACCACCCCCATCCCCCCGCGGCCGATCTCGTGGTCGATGGAATACCGGCCGGCCAGCGCCACCTGGAAGTCGACGAACAGCGAATCGTTGGGGGAGGCCGGCTGATGCATGCGCCAGTATACCACCACCCGGGGCGTCCCGGGGCACGGCGGCAGTTGGCGGAGCCCGTGTTGACACCCGCCGCACTGATTCGCTAAGCTTAAAGGCTACGCACACTTATCCGGCGCCGCAAACGCCACGAAGGGGGGAGAGAACTTTTGTCCGAAGTCATCATCCACGACGATGAGAATTTCGAGCGTGCGCTCAAGCGCTTCAAGAAGAAGTGCGAGAAGGCCGGGATCCTGTCCGACTTGCGCAAGCATCGTCACTACGAGAAGCCGAGCGAACGCCGCAAGCGCAAGCTCAACGCCGCCATCCGCAAGAACCGCCGCACCCGGTCGTCGTAAATGCCCGTGTTGATGGCGCAGCTGCACGCCGATCTCAACGCGTCGCGGAAGGCGCACGACAAGCCCGCCACGCTCCTCCTCGGCACGATCATCGCCGATGCCAGGAACCGTGAGATCGAACTCCACCGCGACCTCACCGACGACGACGTGGTCGAGGTGCTCCGCCGGGGCATTAAGAAGCGCCGCGAAGCGATCGAGATGTACGTGACCGGTAAGCGGGATGAGCTGGCCGACAAGGAACGGCACGAAGTCGGGTTGCTCGAGAAGTATCTGCCCGCGGCCGTAGACCCCCAGGAGATCCGCGCCGCCGTCCGGGCGGCGATCGCCGCCGGGGCCGCTAACGTGGGCGCCGTGATGGGCAAGGTCATGCCGCAGTTCAAGGGGCGGGCAGAGGGTGGGACCATCAACGCGATCGTGCGCGAGGAACTCGGCCCCAAGGAGTGACGGTGTACACGATGCACGCCACCAGAACCCGAATGGGCGACTCTCCCCGCCCGTTCGGGTTTTGCGTCCCGGCCCGGTAACGCCGGTGAATGCTCACGCGCTGGCGGTCCTGGAATTTCCCCGCGTGCTCGACCTGGTGGCCGACCGCGCCACCTCGTCGCTCGGGGCGGCCCGCGTACGCGGACTCGCCCCGCGCACGGACCGCACGTGGCTGGATGCCGAACACGCCCGGGTAGCCGCCGTGCGGGCGATGCGCGCCGGCGAGACGCCCTGGCACCCCGAGCCGATTCCGGACGTCACCGCCGCGCTCAAACGCCTGCGGGTGGCGGGCAGCCGCTGGACGGCGGAGGAACTGCGCGCCGGCGGCCAGCTGCTCCGCTCGTCGCGCCGCACCCGCGAGGCGTTGTCCGACCCCAAGACCCCGGCCGTGGCTCGCGCCGTGCTCGACGCTACGATAACTAAATTAGTATCACAGCGGATGGTCGAGGACGCCATCGATCGCACGTTCGACGACGAGGGCGCCGTACGCGACGATGCGTCGCCCGAGCTCAAGCGGCTGCGCCGCGAACTGCGCAAGTCGGAGGGTGAACTGGTGCGCATCCTCGAGCGCGCCATGGCCCAGATCCCCGCCCAGCACCGGCCGGTGGATCTCTCGATCACCATCCGCAACGGCCGTTACGTGATCCCGGTGCGGCGCGAGGGGCGAGGTGCCGTGGGCGGCATCGTCCACGACGCGTCGGCCAGCGGCGGCACGCTGTTCGTCGAGCCCCCGGCGGCCATCGAGTTCGGCAACCGCATGCGCGAGCTCGAAGCCGCCGAGGTCGAGGAGATCGAACGCATTCTCGCCGAACTCACCGAGCGCGTGCGCCCGCTGCACGAGCCCATGGCAGCCTCGCTCGACGCGCTCACCGAACTCGATGCGTTGTACGCCCGCGCCCGGTTCGCCGACGAATTCGATTGCGCGAGCGCCACGCTTGGCGCTCCGAACGAAGGGTTCGACATCGCCCGAGGCCGACACCCGCTTCTCGTGGCCCAGGGCATTCCCGTCGTCCCGTTCGACCTCCAGATGGACCCGGCGGAGCGCACGCTGCTGGTGTCGGGCCCCAACACGGGCGGCAAGACCGTACTGCTCAAGGCGCTGGGGCTCATCTCGGCGCTCGCTCAGTCCGGCATTCCGGCGCCGGTAGGGCCGGCGTCGCGCATCGCGGTGGTGGATGACTTCTTCGCCGATGTCGGTGACGAGCAATCCATCGAGGCCAGCCTCTCCACGTTCAGCGCGCACCTCAAGAATCTGGCCGAAATCATCCGGCAGGCGACCGGCGACTCGCTCGTCCTGATCGACGAGTTGGGTTCGGGCACCGATCCGCAGGAGGGCGCGGCGCTGGGCTGGGCGATTCTCGAATCGCTCACGCGGCGTGGCACGACGACTGTGGCCACGACGCACCTGGGCTCCCTCAAGGAATTGGCCGCGCACGAGTCCGGTGTGGTGAATGCCTCGCTGCAGTTCGACGCCGTGGCGCTCGCGCCCACCTACCGTCTGGTCAAGGGCGTGCCGGGCCGGTCGTATGGCATCAGCATCGCGCGGCGGCTGGCCATGCCCGAGACGATCGTCGAACGCGCGGAAGAACGCATTCCACAGAACGAGCGCGATACACGCGACCTGCTGGAGCGCCTCGAGGCCAAGGAGAAGGAGCTCGCGTTGCGCGAGGCCGAATTGGAGGCCGTGCTCGACGACGGGCGCCGCCGCATTGCGGATGTGGCGCGCCGGGAGCATGCCGTGCACGAGCGGGAGCGCGAAGTGGAGCGCGCCGCTCGGCAGGAAGCCCGCCGCTATCTCCTCGACGCGCGCCAGGACATCGAGCGGACGATTCGCGAACTCAAGCAGTCGGGCGCCGAGGCGCTGGAGGAAGCGGGGCGGGAGGCGCGGCAGCGTGCCGAACGGTTGGCCGCCGAACAGGCCGAGGCGCTGCAGGCGCTCGACGCCGCCGAGGCGCGCGCGGCCGCCGCACGCAGGGACCGGGCGCCAACAGCGCCGGTGGCGCTCGTTCCGGGAGCGCGCGTGGCCGTGGGGACGTTGGGGGGCAAGGCGGGGCGGATCGTGGACGTGCGCGGGGAGGACGCCGTGGTGGCCGTTGGGTCGCTGAAGCTCACGGTGCCGCTGGGTTCCCTGACGGCGGCCGCCGAGCCTCGGCCGGAGGAGATGGCGGTCGCCTGGTCGGGTGACCTCCCCGAAGCGCACGTGCCGAGCGAGATTGATCTGCGTGGCCTGCGAGTGGACGAAGCGGAGAGCGTGGTGATGCAAGCGATCGATTCGGCGGTGCGCGCCGACCTGCGCATGCTGCGCATCATTCACGGCAAGGGCACGGGCGCCCTGCGCGAGCGCGTGGCAGAAATGCTCAAGAAGGATTCGCGCGTGAAGCAGTTCCGGCTGGGCGTCTGGAACGAGGGTGGCGCTGGGGTGACCGTGGCGGACCTGGCATGATCCCCGACGACGTGGTGGAGCGCGTGGCCGACGCGGCCGACATCGTGCAGATCATCGGCGAGCACGTGAAGCTCAAGCGCGTGGGTCGCACATGGCGGGGACCCTGTCCGTTCCACCAGGGCACGCATCCCAACTTTTCCGTGACCCCCGGCGGCGGCTACCGTTGCTGGTCGTGCGGCGAGAAGGGGAGCGTATTCACCTTTGTGCAGAAGCGGCTCGGCATGGATTTCGTGGACGCCGTGAAATACGTGGGGCAGAAGGCGGGGATCGACGTGCAGGAGGTGTCGCGGAAGCGCGAGGGCCCCGACCCGCGCGAGCCGCTGTGGGAGGCCAACGCGGCGGCGGCCGAGTACTTCCGGCGCATGCTCTGGGAGGGCGAGGCCGGCGCTGCGGCGAGAGAGTACCTGGCGCAACGCGAGGTGGACCAGGAGCAGGCCGACCGGTTCATGCTGGGCTTCGCGCCGCGCGAGATCGGCCTCATGCGGGCCCACCTCCAGACCCTGGGCTTCGACGACGAACGCCAACTGCTGGCCGGATTGCTCGTGAAGCGCGAAGAGACGGAGGAGCCGCGCCCGCGGTTCCGCGGACGCCTGATGTTCCCGATTCTCGACACGCAGGGGCGCGCGGTGGCGTTCGGCGGCCGGTTGCTGGGGCCCGGCGAGCCCAAATATCTCAATTCGGCGGAATCGCCCACCTTCGTCAAGGGACGCACGCTGTACGGCCTGTCGTGGGCCAAGAACGCCATCCGGCGCAGCGACCGCGCGATCCTCGTGGAAGGCTACTTCGACTGCGTGCGACTGATGATGGCGGGGCTGGACGAGGTGGTGGCGCCCCTCGGCACCGCGCTCGCCGAGCCGCAAGCGGAACTGCTGCGGCGGTACACCCGCAACGTCTACCTCCTGTACGACAGCGACACGGCGGGGCTCAAGGCCACCTTCCGCGCGGGCGACGATCTGCTGCACCTTGGCATGTCGGTGCAGGTCGTCACGCTCCCCGAGGGCGAGGATCCCGACACCTTCGTGCGGGCGCACGGCAAGGACAAACTCGAGGAACACATCGCGCAGGCGATCGACGTGTTCGAGCGCAAGATCCAGCTGCTCGATCGCGGCGGCTGGTTCGGTGACTTGCGGCGGAAGCGCCAAGCGCTGGACCGGTTGCTGCCGACCCTGCGCGCCGTCACCGATCCGATCACTCGCGACCTGTACATTGCGCGCACGGCCGAGGCATCGGGGGTGAGCCGTGAGCTGTTGGAGCGCGAGATCGGGCATGGCGCGGAATCGGTCCGGGGGAGCGGGGGCGGCGGGGGGCACGGCGGACCGCCGGAACCGCCGCCCGAGTATTACGAGGAAGGTGGCCGGGAGCCGCCGCGCCGCGCGCCGCGCCGTGACCCGCGGCGCACCGCCGGGGTTAGGACTGAATGGGAGCTGGTGCGTGTGATGTTGCATCACGCGACGTATGTTGAGACGGTGGCCGAGCACGTAGGGCCGCAGGAATTCCGCGATCCGGCGTTGCGCGCGATCTACGCGCGAATGGCCGCCGCACCGCCGGACCGCTCGACCGACGAGATTGCGGCGGGGCTCGACGACGACGCGAGCGCCATGCTGGGGGAATTGCTCGAGCAGGGCGGGGCGGTGGAGGACGTGGAGCGCACGGTGAAGGACTGTCTGGCAGCGCTGCAGGTGGAACGGCTGCAGGATGCGCTGCGGGAGATCGATCGCCAGCTTCCGCTGGCTACGGGCGCTGAGCAGGACGCACTCATGGTGCGCAAGCAACAGTTGACGGACGAGTGGCGCTCTTTGGGCGGGCGCGGCTGGAAGTCGTTCGGTAGACCACGCCCGTGATCAGGGAGAACGGTACGTGCATCAGGAAGTAGTGATCTTACTGGAGGTACAGCAGCAGGACGCGGCCATCTTCCAACTCGAAGACCGGCTGTCGGCGCTCGCGCCGCGGCTGGCGTCGTTGGAAGCCGACACGCAACGCGCCGAGCGCGCGCTGGCCGAGGTCGGCACGAGCCTCGAGGCGGAGGAGAAGCGCCAGCGTGACGTGCAGTTCCGCATCGATCAGCACCGGGAACTGTTGAAGCGGCACGAGCAGGTGCTCAACACGGTGACCTCGCCGCGGGAGGCGGCGGCTGCGGTGGCGCAGACGGAGCAGGCGCGCCGCATGCTGGCCGAGGACGAGCAGGAAATGGTGTCCGTCCACTCGCGTCTCGTGGACCTCCGGTCGTCTGCCGCGGAGCGCGAGCAGGTGGTGGCGGGTACGCGGGCCGCCCAGGCGGGGGCGCGCGAGACACTCGCCGCAGAGCGTGCGGAAATCCAACAAGCGCTGTCGGTCGCGCAGGGCGAACGCGACGCGCGGTCCGCCAAGGTCTCGCGGTCGCTCCTTGCCCGGTATGACCGCATCCAGAAGCGGCAGCGGTCGGTAGCCCTGTACGCGCTGCGCGGGCAGTCGTGCGGCCACTGCGACACGATCATCCCCATGCAGCGGCGGAACGTGATGGTCGGCTCCGGATCTCCGGAGGTCTGCGAAGGGTGCGGAGTGCTTCTGTACGCAGGCGAATGATGGTTGTTGGGGTGGGTGGGCAAGCATAACTTTCCCGCGTGACCGCCCCTGAAATCCGGCTGCGGAGCCGCACGCGCTGGGTGATGGCGCCCGAGCCCGACGCGCACGCCGTCGCCGAGCTGGCCACCGCGTTGCATTTGCCCGAGACCGTGTGCCGGCTGATGGTCGGCCGTGGATATGGCGACCCGGAGCAGGCCAAGCGCTTCCTGCGCCCGCGGCTTGAGCACCTGCACGATCCCTCCACGCTGCTCGACCTGGACCGCGCCGTGGAGCGCCTGACGCACGCCATCCGCGCCGGCGAGACGGTTCTCATCCACGGCGACTACGACGTGGACGGTATGTGCTCCACGACGATCCTCCTCAAGACGCTGCACTCCCTGGGCGCCAACGTGGTGCCGTTCATTCCCGACCGGCTGCGTGACGGGTACGACCTCACCGACGCGGGGGTGCGTGCCGCGCAGGAGCACGGCGCCCGGGTCGTGGTGACCTGCGACTGCGGCACGAGCGCGCACGAGCCGGTGCGCCAGCTCCAGGCCGCCGGCGTGGACGTGATCATCACCGACCACCACCTGCCGGGCGGACCGCTCCCCGATGCGTTCGCGATCATCAATCCCAAGCGGCCCGGCTGCCCGTCGCCCGACAAGGACCTGGCGGCGGTGGGCGTGGCGTTCAAACTCGCTCTGGCGCTGGTGCGCGCCTTCGGCGAAAACGAGCAGGCCGTGTACGAGATGCTCGACCTCGTGGCGCTCGCCACGGTGGCCGACATCGCTCTCCTGCGCGGCGAGAATCGCGTGTTCGTGCGCTACGGCCTGCGGTTGCTCGCCGAGACCAGGAACGTCGGGCTGCGGGCCCTGATCCGTGCGGCGGGGCTCGACCGCAAACCGATGACGGCGGGACGCGTAGGGTTCATTCTCGCCCCGCGGCTCAACGCCGTCGGGCGGCTCGACCGCGCGCTGCGCGGCGTCGAATTGCTGACCACGGACGACGAATCCCGGGCCAATGGGCTGGCGCGCGAATTCGAAGAGCTGAATGCCCGCCGTCAGGACCTCGACCGCTGCACCCTCGATGAAGCGCGGCGGATGACCGAGGCCCTGGACCTCGAGCGCACGTACGGCCTCGTGCTCGCCGGCGAGGGCTGGCACCCGGGCGTGATCGGGATCGTCGCGTCCCGCCTGGTGGAGGAATTCGGGCGTCCCACGATCCTCATCGCGCTGGAGGGCGACGAGGGCAAGGGCTCCGGCCGCTCGATCTCTTCGTTCGATCTGCACGGGGGCATCAGCCGCTGCCGCGACCTGCTCATCCGCTTCGGCGGACACCGGTCGGCGGCCGGCGTCACGATCGCGCGGAACCAGGTGGCCCCGTTCGCCGAACGGTTCAACGCGGTGGCGCTCGAAACGCTCACTGCCGACGACCTCGTGTCCGAACTGCGCACCGATCTTGAGCTGCCGTTCGACGCCGCCACAGAGGATCTGGAATCGCTGCTCCGCCACCTGGAACCATGCGGCGTCGGGAACCCGTCACCCGTGCTGGTGTCGCGCGGTGTGGCGCTGGGCGCCCCCCCCAGGGCCGTCGGCAAGGACGGGCTCCGGCTGGTTTTGCAGGGAGGCGGCCACACGCTCACGGCGATCGGATGGGGCATGGCCGCGCGCCGCGGCGAGCTGGACCTCGGTCGGCCCATCGACGTGGCGTTTCGGCTCGATCGCGACGAATGGAACGGCCAATCGCGCCTGCAGGCCCGGCTGGCCGACTTCCGGGGCTGACCGTGCGCATCGTGGCCGGCAAGTGGCGTGGACGGCGCATCAAGCCACCGGCGGACGACCGCGTGCGCCCTACCGCCGATCGGGTGCGCGAAGCGTGGATGAGCATCGTCTCGCCGTGGCTGCCCGATGCGCGCGTGCTGGACCTCTACGCCGGGTCCGGCGCGCTGGGACTCGAAGCATTGTCGCGGGGCGCGGCCGAGGCGCACCTGGTGGACACCCTCCCGGCGTCACTGCGCTGCATTGGGGAGAACGCCGAAGTGTTGGGTGCAGGGAGCGCGGCCGTCATCCACCGTGGCGATGCCCTGCGGTTCGTGCAGGGTCTGGAAGCGCACGCTTTCGATGTCGCGTTCGCCGACCCGCCGTACGGCCAGGGGCTGGCGACGCGGGTCGCTGAAGCCTGGCTGGCCGTGCCCTTTGCCGACATCCTGGGCGTGGAGCACCGCCGGGACGAGCATCTCCCCGGGGAGGGCACGCGGCGGGTGTACGGCGACACGGTGATCACGATCTTTCGCCTCGAATAGCGGTGGGCGGGGCGCGCCCGCCGTGCTATCATTACCGGAGCGTGCCGGCGGGGGTGATACGCCGTCGGCGGGAGCGAGCCGCGATCACTCTCACGCCCACATTGCCATGACGCGCACTGCCATCTATGCAGGAAGCTTCGATCCGATCACACGCGGGCACGAAGATCTGATGCTGCGCAGCCTCGGCTTCGTGGACCGCCTGGTCGTCGCCGTGACCACGAACGTGGCCAAGGAACCGCTCTTCCCGGTGGCCGAGCGCGTGCAGTTGATCATGACCGCGGTGGGCAACGAGACGCGCATCGAGGTGCGCGACTTCGCCGGCCTGCTGGTGGATTTCGCTCGGCAGGTGGGGGCCACGCTGTTCATCCGCGGACTGCGCGCGGTCAGTGATTTCGAGTACGAGTATCAGATGGCGCTCATGAACCGCCACCTGTCTCCCAATCTCGAGACGGTGTTCATGGTGCCGTCGCTCGACACGACGTACATCAGCGCGAGCCTGGTGCGCGAAGTGGCCAGGTTCGGCGGTGATCTGAGCGGTCTGGTGCATCCCGTGGTCGCCGAGGCCCTGCGCCGGAAGTTCGCCCCGGCATGAGCTTCCTGGCTGACGTCCGCACACGCGCCGCGGCGCTCCACCGGCGCGTCATCTTTCCGGAGACGGCGGATGCGCGGACGCTCGAGGCGGTGCGGGCGCTGAAGGCCCAGGCCGTGGTAGTGCCGTTCGTCGTGCTGGACCCCGCGGCGCCCGAATCGCACGCCGCGGTGCGCGCGCTCGGCGTCGAGATGGTGGATCCGTCGGCTGATGCGCGGGTGGACCAGATCGCGCACCTATTGTATTCAGCGCGCCACGACAAGGGGATGACGGAGGCCGAGGCCGCGCGTCTGGCCGGTCTGCCGTTGTACTTTGCCGACGGGTTGGTGCGACTGGGCGTGGTCGACGCGTGCGTGGCCGGCGTGTGCCACACCACGGCCGACGTGCTGCGTGCGTCGCTGGCCCTGCTCGGTCCTGCTCCGGGCGTGCACACCGTCTCGAGCGCCTTCTACATGGTCGTCCCGCCGTTCCGCGGCACGGAGAACGACGAGGTCCTGACCTTCACCGACTGCGCCGTCATCCCGTATCCCACGGTCGACCAGCTGGCCGACATCGCGATCGCCGCAGCGCGCGACCGGCGGCGCATCGTCGGGGACGAGCCGCTGGTGGCGTTCCTGTCATTCAGCACATACGGCAGTGCCGGTGGGCCGAGCGTCAACCTGGTGCGCAACGCTGTCCAGTTGACCCGGACGCGCGCGCCGGACCTGGCGATCGATGGCGAGATGCAGGGCGATGCGGCGCTGATCGCGTCGGTCGCGGCCCGCAAGGTGCCGGGGAGCGAAGTGGGAGGGAGGGCCAACGTGCTGGTGTTTCCTTCCCTCGACGCTGGGAACATTGCTTACAAGCTGGTCCAACGCCTGGCCGACGCCACGGCCGTCGGGCCGATCGTGCAGGGACTCAAGCGGCCGTGCAGCGATCTTTCGCGCGGCGCGACGAGTGACGACATATTTCACGTGGCGGCAGTGACCGCCCTTCAGGCACACGACGGCGCGGTCAACGCCGCGCCGGCCCCCGAGGAGAAGAAGGCATGAGCTTCACGATCACGAAGCAGGGCGACGTCTCCATCGTCGAGGTCGACGGCCAGTTGATCGTCGGCAATCGTCAGGAACTCAAGCAGAAGATGCTCGACGCGCTTGACCACGGTGCGCGCAAGCTGCTGGTGGACTTCACCAAGACCGGCTACATCGACAGCTCCGGGCTCGGGGTGCTCGTGTCGCTGTCCAAGAAGATTCGCGAGCAGGGCGGGGAGCTGCGGCTGGCCGCGCTCAACGAGGACCTGCGGACTCTGTTCGAGTTGACCAAGCTCGATACGCTGTTCCAGATTTCCGACAGCCGCGCGCAGGCGCTCGCGAGCTTCTGACGTGCGGGTTGACCCGATGCTGAAACGCGCGTGATCCCCATGCCCGGGCCGCGGGCCCCGTTCCCGGCAGCGCGGATTCTCGAATTCGAGATCCCGAGCGACGTTCGATTCATCGAGCGCGTAGTAGAGGCCGTGCGCGCCGAGTGCCGCCACATGCGCTACCCGGAGCGGCACGTGACGCTCAACGTGCCCGTGGCGCTCACCGAGGCGCTCTCCAACGCCATCCTGCGCGGCAATGGCGAGCGCCGCGACCGGTCGGTGCTCATCCGGGCGCGTGTGGACGACGTCCAGTTGATCATCGAGGTGACCGACGAGGGCCAGGGGTTCGACCTCGAGGCCTGTCTGGTGGACCCGACCACCCCCGAACGTCTGCTGGACGAGGAAGGGCGTGGCCTGTACCTCATGTCCAAGCTCATGGATCAGGTGGAGCGCATGCAGGCCCAGCGGGGCAACCTCGTGCGCATGATCCTCCACCGCGGTTCATGAGCGATCTCACTTCGGTACTTTCGGCCTTCAAGGACGCGACCCGCTGCGAGGCCGCCGTATGGGTCGAGGCGCGGGACGGCGGAGCGCCGCTGTGCGAGGCGGCTACCTACCGGGCTCCTCCCCCCGAGCGATGGCCGGGACCGTCGGAGGGCGCGCAACGCATCACCACTCCCGACGGTCCCGCCCTCATCGCCGCCGTGCCCGGGCCCCGGCACGCCTGGCTGCTCCTGGGGCCAAGTCCATCCAGCCGCGCCGCCCTCGAGACGCACCTCCGCTTCCTCCTCCCGGTCGTCTCGCACTTCCTCCAGGCATCCCTCGAAGTCGAACACGCCGCCAGCGAACTCGCCGAACGGTACGAGGAGATCAACCTCCTCTACGCGATCGGGGAGATCCTCGGGCGCACCGTGGCGCTCGAGGAAGCCGCCCACACCATCCTCACCGAGATCTCGGAAACGGTGGGCGCCCGCCGGGCCAGCGTGCTCGTGTTCGACGAACCGTCGCGCGAACTTCGCGTCGTCGCCGCCCTCGGCGCACGGCCGGCGGCGCTGCCCTCGATCGCGGCGGACGACGAGTGCAGCGTCACGGCCCGTGTCTTCCGCACCATGCACCCGGAAATCGTCGAAGCCGGAGAATCGCCGTGCCCGCAGGAACGCGAGCACCGTGAGGGTGCCATGATGTCCGTGCCGATCCTCTGGAGCACGCCCCGCGGCGCCCAGGCGCTGGGCGTCGTGAACCTCTCGGGCCGCGGCAACGGCGACCCGTTCTCCGCCGGCGACCAGAAGCTCATCGCCGCCATCGCCACCCAGATCGGCACCGCCATTCAGAACGCGCGGCTGGTGCGCCACTCCATCGCCCAGCAGCGGCTGTCGCACGAGATGCAGATGGCGCACAACCTTCAAATGAAGCTGCTCCCCGGCGGATCGGAACTGGCCCCCGATGCCGACGCGGCGGCCCGCGTGGCGCCCGCCGAAAGTGTGGGCGGCGATTTCTACAATTTCTTCCGCCTGGGCCGCGGCCGCGTGGGCGCGCTCCTGGGCGACGTTTCCGGGCACGGCTATCCGGCCGCGCTCATCATGGCGCTCGTCATGAGCGCCTCGGCCATTCACTCCAAGACCACCGCCGATCCCGGCGAGACGCTCAACGCGCTGCTCGCCTCGCTGCGCGACGAGTTGACGGCCACCGAGATGTTTCTGTCGGCGTTCTATGCAGTGATCGACCGCAGCAACGGGACGCTCCGGTATGCCAACGCCGGCCACCCGTCGGCGTTTCTCGTGCACGGCGACGGGTCGAGCGAGCGGCTGCTGGCGCTCGACCCTCCGCTCGGCCTCGGCGCGGAATCGCAGCACACCGGTAAGCACAAGTGGGACGCCGCCGGCGATCTCCTGCTCCTGTTCACCGACGGCGTGACCGACGCGCGCAACCGGCAGGGCGAGCGGTTCGGCGAGGATCGCGTGCTCGAGGTGGTGAAACGGCACCGTACCGAAACGTCATCGACCATCGTGGAGCGGGTGTTCCAGGCCGTGGACGAGTTCCTCCGTGGCGCGCGGTTCCGCGACGACCTCACGGTCGTCGTGGTGCGGAGCTGACGGCCCCGCCGTGGCCGCCGGCCCACTGCGCCGCGACCGCGCCGGCTTTCCGCCGGTGCGCAAGAGTCTCGGACAGCACTTTCTCAACGATCCGCGCGCGCTCGGGCGCATCGTGGACGCGCTGCAGCTCACTGGCGTGGAGACCGTGCTCGAAATCGGTCCGGGCCGTGGTGCGCTCTCCGAGCGGCTGGTTCCGCTCGCCGGCCGGCTCGTGCTCATCGAGTACGATCGCGCGCTCGCCGATCTGCTCCGCCAGCGTTACGCGGGCGTGCCCGCGGTGGAAGTGGTCCAGGCCGACGTGCTGACCGCCGATCTCGGTGCGCTTGCCGGCGGACCGTACGTGCTGGTGGGGAACGTGCCCTACTACATCACGACCCCGATTCTCTTCCACGCCCTGGAGCGCCCGCGGCCGGAGCGCGCGGTGTACTTGGTGCAGCGCGAGGTGGCCGACCGGCTCGCCGCGCCGCCCGGGTCGCGCGTGTATGGCGCGCTGTCGGTGAACGTCCAGGCCGTGGCGATTCCCGAATTCATTGCGCCGGTACCGGCCGGAGCGTTCAAGCCGCCCCCGAAGGTGGAGAGCGCCATCGTCCGCATCGTGCCGCGCGAACCTCCCGCAGTAACGGCTGGCGAGGAGGCCGGTTTCCGGAAACTGGTGCAGGATGTGTTCGGCATGCGGCGCAAGCAGATGCGTCGCATCCTGCGCTCGGTGGCGGCTCTCGATGCCGAGCGCGCCGAAACGGTGCTGCGGGCGGTGGGCATCGACCCCGAAGCACGGCCGGAGACGCTCAGTCCCGACGCGTTCGCGTCGCTGCTGCGGGCGCTGCGCCCCTAGTCGCGGTTGGTGAGCGCGAACGACAGCCCTTCGAGTTCCATCGCCATGTTCACCGTTTTCACGGTGACGTCGGCAGGCACATGGAGCTGGACCGGAGCGAAGTTGAGGATCGCCTTGACTCCGGCGCGCACCAGCCGGTCGGCGACCTTCTGCGCTACCTGCTCGGGCACGGTCAACACCGCGATGTCGGGGTGGTCGCGATGGACGTCGCGTTCGAGATGCGAGGCATCGCGCACCATCACGCCCTCGAGGTCGGCACCGATCGTCCCGGGATCGCTGTCGTAGGCGGCGATGATGTGGAAGCCTCGCTGCTGGAAACCATGGTGGCGGGCCAGCGCGGCCCCGATCTTCCCCGCGCCGACGATGACCACCTTCCACTCGCGGCCGAGGCCGAGGATTTCACGCAACCGGCCAGCCAGTTCGGGCACCGCGTACCCGAGTCCGCGCTTACCGAACGACCCGAAGAACGACAGGTCCTTCCGGACCTGCGCCGATGTGGTGCCGCCCCGTTTGGCCAACTCTTCGCTGGAAATGGTCGTCAGGCCGCGCCCCTCGAAGTCCTCGAGGAACCGGAGGTAGGCCGACAGCCGGCGAACTGTAGAATCCGCAATGCGTTTCACAGGATCCGATGGCTTGTGAATTCATTCACAAGATAAGCGCGGGTTTCGCCGCGCACCAGCCGCCGCAAGCTGACGCCCTCTGGCCGCGCGTGCCTGGGGGGAATCGGGGGCCCCCGGTCGCGATTACCTTTGGGCATGGCCGTACACGTGACCTCCGAGATCGGCGCACTGCGCGAAGTGCTGGTGCACACCCCCGGCCGCGAGCTGCTCGCCGTGACCCCCAGCACGCGCGAGGATTACCTCTACGACGACATCATCGATGCCGACGCGGCGCAGCGCGAGCACCGGCGGTTCATCGCCCTGCTCGAGCGGTTCGCCACCGTGCATCAGGTGAGCGACCTGCTCGAACAGGTGCTGGCGGGTCCGGCCGCCCGCGAACAGCTGATGCGGGCCGCCATGGACATCGTGCCGTCCGAGCCACTGGCCCGCGATCTCACCGCACTCGACCCCGCCGCGGTGGCCCGCATGCTCATTGAAGGGCGCGAAGACGACGCCGGCCCGCTCGCCAAGGCCCTCAACGAGCCCGGGTACACGCTGCCCCCGCTGCCCAACCTGTTCTTCACGCGCGACAGCGCCATGGTGGCCGGCGACCACGTGCTCGTGGGGTCCATGCGCTACGGCATCCGGTGGTCCGAAGAGCTAATCATGAAATCGCTGTTCACCCACCATCCGGCGCTCGCCAACGCCGGCATCCTGTTCGACGGGGCCAGCGAGCGGCGCACCAACCACACGCTGGAGGGCGGGGACGTCCATCCGCTGCGGCGCGACCTGGTGGTCATCGGATTCAGCGAACGGTCGAGCCCGGCGGCCATCGACCAGCTCGCGTCGCTGCTCTTCGAACAGACCGAGGTCACGGACATCATCGTCGTCGTCATGCCCAAACAGCAGACCGCGATCCACCTCGACATGATCTTCACGCAGGTGGACCGCGACCTGTGCGTGGTCTTCCCGCCACACTTCATCGGCTCGGAACGGTTGAGCGTGCTCCACTGGCGCAAGGGCGCCGCGCAGTTGCACGAGATGCCGAACATGTTCGCGGCGCTCAAGGAGTGCGGCATGCCCATGGAGCCCATCCTCTGCGGCGGGACGCGCCGCACCGCGCAGGAGCGCGAGCAATGGGCGTCGGGCTGCAACTTCGTGGCGGTGCGCCCCGGGGTCGTCGTGTCGTACCAGCGCAACGACATCACGCTGCGCGAGATGGAACGCATGGGCTTCAAGACCGTCTCGGCGGTCTCCTATCTTGCCGGGCAGATGGCGGTTGCCGATGACGAGCGGGCCGTGATCGTTTTCGAGGGGTCGGAACTCGTGCGCGCGGGCGGTGGCCCACGGTGCATGACCTGCCCGGTCGTGCGAGACGACCCGTGGGCGTGATCGGGCCGGCCCGGCGGCTGGCACGGCTGTCCTACGTGGTGGTGGACGTGGAGACCACCGGCACCTCGCACGGACTCGGAGACCGAATCACCGAAATCGCGGCAGTGGTGGTGAAGAACGGCCGCCTCGGCCGGTCGTTCCACACGCTGATCAACCCCGAACGCCCCATCCCGCGGTACATCACGCAGCTCACCGGCATCTCGTGGGGCATGGTCAAGGACGCCCCGCGGTTCTGCGAAGTGAGCGACGTGGTCCGCGACCTGCTCGGCGACCACGTGTTCGTAGCTCACAACGCGCCGTTCGACTGGGGCTTCGTGAACATGGAACTCGATCGTGGCGGTGGGGCGCCGTTGGACAACCCGCGGCTGTGCACGGTGCGACTGGCGCGCCGCCTTCTTTCGCACCTGCCGCGGCGGTCCCTGGATCACGTCACGGCGCACTACGGGATCGTCGTCGAGCACCGCCACCGCGCGCTTGGAGACGCCGTGGCCACGGCCCACGTGCTCACCCATCTGCTGGACGACGCCTTCGCACGTGGCTGCGACACGTGGTCCGACCTCGACCGGCTGCTGCACCCGGTCGCGGGCCCGCGGCGGCGGTGGTCCGCACTGCCACGCACCGCCACCGATGACCGGAGCGCCTGACCGTGGAACGATCGATCGAGCACCGGACGATCGGAAAGTGGAAGGTCCACGCCATCCAGGCCGGCGGCCAGAAGCTGGACGGCGGCTCGATGTTCGGCGTCGTGCCCAAGCCGCTGTGGGAGCGGCGCATCCCCGCCGATGATCGCAACCGCATCCAGCTCGGCATGCGATGCCTGCTCGTGGAGCACGAACGCGGGCTCGTGCTGATCGACAATGGGTTGGGGAACAAGGAGTCCGCCAAGTTCCACGAGATCTATGGCGTCGAGAACGCGGGTGCGGAGGGCCGCACGTGGCTCGAGGACGCGTTTCGGAAGCTCGGTGCGGCGCCCGGCGACGTGATGATGATGATCGACACGCACCTGCATTTCGATCACGCGGGGGGCAACACGTTTCTCGATGCCGAGGGCCAATTGCGGCTCACGTTTCCCCGGGCGCGGTACGTGGTCCAGCGCGGCGAGTATCAATGGGCCACCCACCCCAACGAGCGCACGTCGGCCAGCTATTTCGAGCACAACTTCGTGCCGGTCATGGAATCGGGCCGACTCGAGTTGGTGGAGGGAGAGGTGGAGATCCTGCCCGGAATCACCGTCATGCCCACGCCCGGGCACACGCCGGGGCACCAGTCGGTGCGCCTGGATTCCGGCGGGGAGACGGCGCTGTTCCTGGGCGATCTTGTCCCGACGGCGGCCCACCTACCGTTGCCCTGGATCATGGGGTACGACGTCGAGCCCCTGGTGACGCTGGAGACCAAGCGCCGGATTCTGCGGATGGCGGCCGAGCGCGAGTGGCTGGTGGTGTTCGAGCACGATGCCGTCACCCCTTGGGGGCGCGTCGCTCACGACGGCAAGGGCTACGCGCTCGTACCGGTATGAGGCGGGTCCGGTGCATCGGACTTGACGCCTGAGGCGAGCGCCCCTAAGTTCAAGGCACACAACTTGGTAAGTGAAACGACGGGCTGTCGTTTCCACCCTCTGGCCCTTCGCTCCGGCGAGGGCGTGCTACAGGAGTCCTAGCCGGTCTGCCGCGTCACTCGCCTGTCGAGTGCCGGAGCCGTCGTGCGGACTCCCGGTGGGTCCGCATTTTTTTGTCTTCAAGACGAGGGTTTTGCCATCCAGGACACAACCAAGCGCGTGCGGGTCAACCGTCAGATCCGCATCAGTCCGCTCCGCGTCATAGGTGCCGACGGCTCGCAGTTGGGGATTCTCGAAGTCGATGCCGCCCTCCGCATGGCCGAAGAGCAGGGACTGGATCTGGTCGAAGTCGCGCCCACCGCTCGGCCGCCCGTGGTCCGCATCATGGATTACGGAAAGTACAAGTTCGAGATGGCCAAGCAGGCACGGGTCGCGAAGAAGAAGCAGCACGTGATCGAGCTCAAGGAGGTCAAGTACCGCCCGGGCATCGACGATCACGACTTCGACACCAAGACGCGTCATGCACGCCGGTTCCTGGAAGAAAAGAACAAGGTCAAGGTCACCATGATGTTCCGTGGTCGCCAGGTCACGCACCCCGAGCTCGGACAGGCGGTGCTCGAGCGCGTGGCCAACGACCTCGCCGACGTCGGGAAGATCGAGAGCGCGGGGCGGTTGGAAGGCAAATCGATGACGATGATTCTCACGCCGAAATAAGCGAGCAGTTCATGCCCAAGATGAAGACCCACAAGGGTGCCGCGAAGCGCTTCAGCCTTACCGGAACCGGAAAGGTCAAGCGCAACAAGGCACACAAGAGCCACATCCTCACGAAGAAGACGTCCAAGCGGAAGCGCCGCCTCCGCCAGTCGGGGCTGATCGCCACGAATGGCGAGGTGAAGAACATCAAGCGCCTGCTGCAGGCGTAAGGAGAGAGACGAATGCCTCGCGCCGTATCGAACGTCCCGCGCCTCAAGCGCAAGAAACAGATCATGAAGGCCGCCCGCGGCGGCTTTGGCGCCCGTAGCAAGCTGTGGAAGGCCGCCAAGGAGAACGTCGAGCGCGGGTGGAAGTACGCGTACCGCGACCGCAAGAACAAGAAACGTGACTTCCGGCGGCTGTGGATCATGCGCATCAACGCCGGCGCCCACCAGCACGAGTTGACGTACGCCACGTTCATCAACGGCCTCCATAAGGCCGGCATCGAGGTCAACCGGAAGATCCTGGCTGATCTGGCCGTGCACGACCCGACGGCATTTGCCGCCCTGGCCGACAAGGCGCGCTCCGCGTTGAACGCAGCGTAGGTTGTAGTCCTGCGACTCCACGGCGGCAGCGCGACCTCGGTCGTCGCTGCCGCTGTTTTCGTTGCTCCATCCTCGATCTCTCATGCGTCTCCCTGAACAGCCCTCGCTCCGCGACTACGCCGACCAGATCGCCCTGATGGCGTCGGCCGGCCTGGCCGCGATCGGTGATGCTCCGGACCTCGACGCGCTCGAACAGGCGCGCGTTCAGTTCCTGGGCGACCGGCGCGGCGAGATCCTGGAATTCCAACGAGCCCTCGGCGTGCTGTCCCGAGAGGAGAAGCCGGAGGCGGGCAAGTTGTTCAACGCCGTGAAGCGGCAACTCGAACAGGCGCTCGACGAACGGCGCAGCGAGTTGGGCCGCGCCGCCGGACGCTACACGCCGCCCCGCGATCTCACCATGCCGGCCCGCCGGCCATGGCTCGGCGCCAAGCACCCCGTCACGCTCGTCATCGAAGAGATCGCCGCCATCTTCCGCGAACTCGGGTTCACCATCGCCCTCGGCCCAGAGGCCGAGACCGAGTGGTACAACTTCACGGCGCTCAACTTCCCGGCCGACCACCCGGCCATGGATATGCATGACACGCTCTACGTGCAGGACGACGTGCTGCTCCGTACCCACACGTCGCCCGTGCAGGTCCGCACACTGCAGCGCTACCCGCCCCCCATTCGCATCCTCGCTCCCGGGAACGTGTACCGGCGCGACTTCTTCGACGCCTCGCACGCCCCGATGTTCGCCCAGATCGAAGGGCTGTGCGTGGACGAGGGCATCAGTTTCGTCGACCTCAAGGCCACGCTCGTCCACTTCGCGCAACGCTTCTTCGGGTCGGCGCGGGCGCGGTTCCGCCCCAGCTTCTTCCCGTTCACCGAACCGTCGGCCGAGATGGACATCGAATGCCGCCTCTGCGGTGGCTCAGGCTGTGCCGCGTGCAAGGGCACCGGCTGGATGGAAATTCTCGGGTCGGGCATGGTGCACCCCGCCGTGCTCGAAGCCGCCGGCCTCGACAGCGAGAAGTACACCGGTTGGGCGTTCGGGATGGGGCCGGCCAGGATCGCCCAGCAGCGGTACGGGGTGGGAGACATCCGCGTGTTCTACGATTCCGACGTCCGCTTCCTGGAGCAGATCGCCGAATGAACGTGTCGTACGAATGGCTGCGGGCGTTCGTTCCCTTCGAAGAGACGCCGGCGCAGTTGCGCGACCTGATCACTGCCCACGCGGCCACGGTGGACGAACTGGTGTTCGTGCGCCAGGATCTCGCCGAGATCGTGGTGGCGCGCGTGGTCGAGGAAGCGCCGCACCCCGACTCCGACCACCTCCACGTGACGAAGGTGGACGACGGCAGCGGGGAACTGCTCGAGGTGGTGTGCGGCGCGGCCAACGTCACCGCCGGCAAGCTGTACCCGTTCGCGCGTACGGGCACGGTGATTCCCACGGGGCTGAAGCTCGAGAAGCGCAAGATCCGCGGCCAGACCTCCAACGGGATGCTCTGCTCGGCGCGAGAGCTCAAGCTCGGCGACGATCACGAGGGCATCATGGAGCTGCACGTGGACGTGCCGCCGGGCACGCCGTTCCTCCAGGCGGTGGCGGTGAGCGACACGCAGCTGGTGATCGACGTGCTCCCCAACCGGGCCGACCTCCTGTCGCACCTTGGCGTGGCCCGCGAAGTGAGCGCCGCTACCGGCAAGCCGCTGGCCCTGCCGGTGATCGCCGGTGAACCGCCGGTATGGGAGGAGCCTCCGCGCGTATCCCGCGAGGGCGGCACGGCGGGCGTCACCGTCCGTGTGGACCACGCCCTGGCCCCGCGCTACATGGGACTCGTCATCCGGGGCGTGAACGTGGGGCCGAGCCCGGAGTGGCTGGTCCGGCGCCTCGAGAGCGTGGGCAGTCGCTCGATCAACAACGTGGTGGACGCCAGCAACTACGTCCTGCACGAGCTCGGGCAGCCCACGCACGCCTTCGATCTCGCGAAGCTCGCTGGCCGCACGGTCCAGGTGCGCCTGGCGGCGAAGGGCGAGAAGATCGTCACCCTGGACGGCGTCGAGCGCGTGCTCGACGAGACGGTGACGGTCATCGCCGACGCGGAACGGCCGCACGCCGTGGCCGGCGTCATGGGCGGACGGGACAGTGAGGTCACCGATGCCACCACCGACCTGTTCCTCGAGGTCGCGGTGTTCGATCCGGCGCGCACGCGGACCGCGCGGAAGCGGCTCGGGCTCAGCACCGACGCCAGCTACCGGTTCGAACGCGGCGTGGATTTTGCGCTGCCGCCCATGGCGCTGGCTCGGTTGGCCCAGCTCATCGTGGCGGTGGCCGGCGGCACGGTGGCCGGCCCCCCGGTGGATGTGGTCGCATCGGTGCCCGTGCCGCGCGCCATTGCCGTGCGCTCGGCGCGGGTGGCCAAGGTGCTCGGGGCGCGCGTTCCGAGCGTGGAGGCCGGGGCGAGCCTGTCCGCCATCGGGTTCACCGTCGATGCCGGAGAGGGGGAGGGGGAGCTGCGGGTGGTGCCTCCGTCCTGGCGCGCCGACGTGGCGCGCGAAATCGACGTGATCGAAGAGATCGCGCGGCTGCGCGGCTACGACTGGTTTCCCATCGAGATCCGCGCGTTCCGCCCTGGGAATTCGCCGGACGATCCGATCTGGGTGCAGTCGGCGCGGGTGCGCGAGCACCTCGTGTCGCTCGGCCTGCTCGAGGCCCGCCCGATGCCGTTCACGCGAGGGAATGGCAGCGGAGCCGGGTACGTCCGCGTCGCCAACCCTCTTGCCGACGACGAGCCGTACCTCCGGCGCGACATCCTCGACTCCCTGGCCCGTCGCGCCGAGGACAACCTGGCGCACATGGTGGGCGCCGTGCGGCTGTTCGAGATCGGCTCGGTGTTCGTGCCCACCGGTTCGGCGATGCCACGGGAATTGGTGCGCGTGGGAGCGCTCGTGATGGGAGACCGGCATCCGGAGCATTTCGCCTCGGCCAAGGGAGAGCGGTTCGACGAGTGGGACGCCAGGGCCATTGCCGAACGCGCCGCGCGCGCGGCCCATCCCGCCGCTGCGGTGACGCTCGAACCAGCGGCCGGCGACTGGCTCTGGCGCGTGCTCGCCGACGGACGCGACGTCGGGGGGGTGCGGTACGTGCCGCTCGACGCCCCGGTCTGGGCCGCGCCCGCCTTCGGCGTGGAGATCGAGTTGGCCCAGATGGCCAACGCACCCGTGGCGCCAGCGCGACAGAACGCGCACGGCTCCGCGCCGGGCCAGGCCGTGCGCCACTGGCCCGTGTACCGGCCGGTGCCCACCACCCCGGCGGCCGAGATCGACCTGGCCCTCGTGGTGCCCGACGCCGTGACCGCCGCCCAGGTGGAAGGGAGCATCCGCGCCACGGCCGGCGACCTGCTCGAGCAGCTGCGGCTGTTCGACGCATATGCGGGAAAGGGCATTCCCGAGGGCACCCGCAGTCTGGCCTGGCGGTTGACGTTCCGACATCCGGAGCGCACTCTACGCGACAAGGAAATCGAGGGTCGCCGCGCCAAGATCCTCAGCGTACTCGACCAGGAGCTGCATGTCCGACCACGAACGTCTTGAGGCCGCCGCGTTCGGCGAACTCGAAGCGCTGGTGCGCAAGGTGGGCGACGAACTGGCGTCCATGCGCCGCCGCGCGCTGCTGTCCGAAGCGCGGCTCAAGGAGTTGGATTCGGCGGGCCGGGGCGGCCCCGTGCAGCCCAAGCTCGCCGATCGGATCGCCAGGCTGGAACGCGAGAACACCAAGTTGCGCGACCGGCTGGACAAGGCCAAGGAGCGGTCGAAGGTGATGCTCGACCGCGTGCATTTCTTGCGGCAGCAGGCGCAGACCCGGGGGAAACGATGAGCGCCACCAAGCAGTCGGTGAAGGTCTCGATCCTCGGTGAGGAATACTCGATTCGCAGCGACGTGCCGCCGGAGCAGACCAAGGCCATCGCCAAGTATCTGGACGACGGTATCCGTGCGGTGATGCATAGCGGCAAGGTGCTCGACGCGCAGCGCGCGGCGATCCTGGCCGCGCTGCAGATCACCAACGAACTGTTCGAAGCGCGCGAGGCCGCTGAGGCGATGGCGGCGTCCATGGCCGCGCTGAGCGCCGACGTGCGCCGGTGG
The DNA here is from genome assembly GCA_963728785.1 of uncultured Gemmatimonadaceae bacterium. Lineage (GTDB taxonomy): Bacteria > Gemmatimonadota > Gemmatimonadetes > Gemmatimonadales > Gemmatimonadaceae > JAGWRI01. The sequence goes on along the minus strand of CAVSKV010000004.1, from coordinate 1,389,681 downwards.
CTTCCGCCCGCCAAGCGGGGGGTCTAGTGCGTGTGGGGCGCCGCGTCCTGGCGCCTTCAGTGGCGGCGCTCGTCCTGTTGGCCACGCTCGGCGCGACGCGTGCCGCTCCGCCCAGGTACCGCGTGGCGGTCTTTTCCGGCGACGAGCTGGTGGGCCGCATCGCCCTCACCGACAGCGACGACGTTTCGGACCTATTGGCCGCCGTGCGCAACCCGATGACCGATCGCACGCGTGATCTGGAGTACCGGCCGTATCTGAGCGTGGCGCTGTTCGTGGCCGTGCCGACGTCCGCCGCCATGCCGCTGGCGCGGGTGCCGCTGGACCAGGCGGACGCCCACGCCCGGTTCTATCCCGCCTATGGCGACGAAGCGCCGTTCTGGGTGTTCGACGCCGACGCGAACGAAGCGAGCCCCATCCGGTACGTGCTCCAGACGGGGCTCGATCTGCTGCAGCGGCACGGCGTACCGGTCCGGCTTCGGCCGGGCGGGTAGGGCGGCGGATCACGCGGGACGACTGCTACCCGCTATCCGGCGCAGCGGAGCGCATCCACACGAAGATCGCCGCACACCCATTCGCCATTGCCTCGACCGGAAGCTGGGTGACGGAGGTGTAGATCTCGAGCCCTTCGACATCCCACGGCGGAATCGCATCCAGCACCTCGAGCCAATCCGCCCCGGTGGCGTACGGCAGGTCGTCAATGAACAGTTGATACCTCGGTTCGGTGCCGACCCCGGCGTTCCGGCACCGAGGCAATCGCGCGGCCTTCCCTTCGAGCAGGTCCGAGAGCCGCGTGACGTATCGCTGTTCGATCTCCGTCCGGGTGAAAAATTCCCCACCTTGGCTCGTGGCACGCCGTCGGTAGAATAGGTCGAGTTTGTGAATCCCGCGCTCCTCCGGCGCGTGCATGGTGTCTCGCTTCGCGCCGATGGCCACCGTGGGGAGCACGACCGCAACCGGAGCCATGACGACGGAGACGCTCGTGGCGCCGTGCGCCACCACTGGCACCGCCAGCGCGCGAGGCGCGTACCCGAGCAGGCGCGCCCGGAGCAGGACCGCTCCGGACCGGACGCGCCGCGAGACGAAATTGCCGAGCGAGTCGCTCCGCACGTTCACCGTGTCGCCAATCGTTATGTGGACGCCAGGCAGCGGCCTCCCGGTGGAGTCGGCCACCGATCCGAGTATCGTGCCCGTGGAATCGGCGATCGGGGCCGCGCCGCGCGGACCGAGCGCCAACGCCACCAAGTACACTGGAGCATCCGGCGTGGTGAGGACCGTATCCAACCAAATGGCCGTGTCTCGCAACGCGCGCACGGAAATCGGCCGGCGGCGCGGAATGCCGCAGACGTAGAACCGGCCACCCGCGCTCGGCGCCACCCGTTGACTGGCGCCCTCGCTCATGCCGCCCGCCGGCCAGGTCAGGCGCAGCTCCACCGCCCACGGCGGCGGCCCGCGGTCGGTGGTCAGCCGACCCATGACCACGGTGCCATACCGGCCCACGGCTTCGTCTTGACACAACCGGTGCTCAATGTCGTCGTACGATAGCAGCACGACTGAGGGGAGCGTATCCTGACCGACGCGCACCACAACGTCGAGTTGCACGGGCGGCTCGGCGTGAAATGCCAGTAACGCGGGATCCACGGCGTGCAGCGTGTACATACCGGGCAGCAAGTTGGGGAAGCGAAATGTTCCATCGGCGCCGGTGGTCGTGCTGTCCCCGGTTATATCGAGCCAGACGCGAACCCCGGGCGCGGGAACCGATCCCGTCCCTCGCACCACGCGTCCGCCGAGTGTCCCCAGCGGCCCAACCCAATGGTCGCCGCCCGGCCACGACGCGTCCGCGAGGACGCCGCCGATGTGGTGGACCTGCGTCACCCGGTAGTGCCAGGTCCGGGATCCGAACGGCCCCTCGAGCTCCTTCGCGACCACCGGCGCCGTCAACTCCCAGCTACTGAGAACGACGACGCCGTTGGACATGGTAGTGAACGTCAGCGTTCCTCCCGCACTCGCGGCGTCGGCTACTGCCTCGATGTTCACGTAATAAAACGTCAAGGCCTCCATCTCCGGCCGGCTGGTCCGCAACCAGAGAGTGCCGGCCACATCGACGATGCCGTTCGAGGCGTTGCGAGCGGGTTCGAACGCCAGTCCGATCTCGCCCGCGTGATTCCGCGCGTCGACCGCCACCGAGAAGCAGTGCTCGGCCGCGAACTGCGGATCGAGCAGCACATCGGCGTCCGGAGCGTAGTACGTGCGCGCCCCACCGGCATCCACCACGAACCCCGTGTGCGCAAAATCGCCGGCGCTGGCCGCGGCGCCGAATGGCCGTTGGAACGACCCGCCGGCGACGGCCGACCGTTGCTGGAGCAGATGGTCGCCCGTCGAGTCGTAGACCTGGTGAAAGGTCAGGACGTGGACGTCGGCCGGAACGGCGCGCCGCGCCACGACCGTGGCCAGGAGTCCGGCGCGTGCCTGCTGCCAGAGTTCCGCCGCGGCGCTGCCCCGGTTGTCCTGTCCGCTGCAGATCTTGCGGCTCGACGTCTGCACGGCGTCCAGCTCGATCACGACCGCAGACATGAGCAGATCCAGCGCCACGGACGTGCCCGGTGCGGCGCGGACCTCGCGCTCCACCGGCCGGAAGCCGATGTGCAACACGCGAAGGCGTACTGCCCCTGCGGGCGCCAACGTGACGAACCGGCCCGCCGTGTCGGTGATCAACTGGCGCAGCGCGTGGCCGCCGCCGTCGGCGAACGTGACCACACCGCCGGCGATCGGCTGCCGGCTGGCGCTGTCGCGGACCAAACCGGTGATACGCTGAGCGGGAAGGGTGGTGGCGCCCAGGATCAGCGAGAGCGCGCGAGTGACCGGCGGAGCGGAGCGGGCGACGCGATTCAGCGCTGCAAGGATGCGGAAACCGGTACGGCGATCCCGGGGCCAGAACATGTCCCTACCATGTGCCGTGACGCCGCGCGCGACAAGGGCCGGAGATTAGCGAACGATGAAAATCGCCTTAAGGATTGGCACACCGGCCGCGTGCCCCGGTCGCTCGCGCACGCCTACCGGTAGTCCTCCATCAACCTCTGCAGCACGGCGTTGCCCGGGCACAACTCGGCGTACGGAAGATCCACCAGCGGCTGGGCCACGGTATGGTTCATGGCGTGCATGTCCCGGCTCTTCTCGTCGATGTACAGCAGCCCGGTCACGACTTCGCCACGCCGCTCGTGTTCCCGGACGTGCTCGTAGGCGCCGTCGCGGTTGGTGGGGTCGTAGTCCTCGCCGGTCTTGCGGAAGCGGACCACGCTGCCGTCGTGCATGGTCACCGACATCGCGGCGCCGGCTCCCTTCGGCGCCCTGATCTCGCGCCGCACGGGGACGAAGTCCACGGGCGCCAGGTCCTCGTAGTGCTCCCGCGTATACCGGTAGCTCTTCGTGGACCCGACGTGGTCGTTGAAACTCACGCACGGCGAGATCACGTCGATGAACCCGAATCCGTTGTGGCGCAGCCCGGCCTTGAGCATCGGCACCAGCTGTTCCTTGTCGCCCGAAAACCCGCGGGCCACGAAGCTGGCGCCGAGCGTGAGCGCCAGCAGGACCGGGTCGATGGGCGGCAGTTCGTTCGCCTCGCCCTTCTTGGACGTGGAGCCGATGTCCGCCGACGCCGAGAACTGCCCCTTGGTGAGGCCGTACACGCCGTTGTTCTCAAGGACGTACAGCATGTTCACGTTGCGCCGGATGGCGTGGCAGAACTGGCCGAGTCCGATGGACAGCGAGTCGCCGTCGCCGGAGATGCCGATGTAGGCCAGGGCGCCGTTGGCGGCGTTGGCGCCGGTGGTGAGCGCGGGCATGCGGCCGTGGACACCGTTGAACCCGTGCGACTGGCGCATGAAATACGCCGTCGTCTTGGACGAGCACCCGATGCCGCTCATCTTGGCGGCGCGGTGCGGCGGCACGTCCAACTCCCAGAACGCCTGCACGATGGCGGCGGTGATCGAGTCGTGCCCACATCCGGCGCACAGCGTCGACATCGCCCCTTCGTAGTCGCGCCGGGTGAGGCCCAGCGCGTTCCTGGGAAGGGACGGATGGGTGACCGGAGGTTTGACGATGGACGTCATACAGAATGCTCCCTTGAGGTGCGCCGTCACGCCGGTCACCACGTACTGCGCGGTGAGCGGGAGTCCGCCGTAGTCGAGAATGGGGTTCATGTGGTCGCGCGGCACGCCGGTCTCGATGGCGAGCATGGCGCGCAATTGGGCGTCTCGGTTCTGTTCCACCACGAACACGGTCTCGTGCTCGTTGAGAAAGTCTGCTACCGGGACGTCGAACGGAAAGCCCCGGATGCGCATGTAATCCACGGCCACGCCCTGCGCCCGGAGCTGGTCCACGGCTTCGAGCACCGCCGCGTGACAGCCGCCGATGGAGACGATCCCGACGGCGGCGTCGCCCTGCCGGTAGAATTCCGGCGCCGGCACGGCTCGGGCGGCGCCGTCGATCTTGCGGGCGATCCGGTCCACGACCTCCTGGTAGGCGTCCGCGTCCTCGGTGTAGACGCCGTCCCGGTCGTGCCCCGAACCGCGCGTGAAATAGGCGCCCGTGGAGGCCACGCCGGGGAGCGTGCGGGCCGCGATGCCGTCGCCGTCGACGTCCCGGTAGCGCGAGAACCTCGTGACGACGGCCAGCTCCTCGACCGTCAGCACCTTGCCGCGGTCGGGCCGGTAGGCGTCGTCCCAGGCCAGCCGCGGTACCATCCAGTCGTTCATCCCGATGTCCAGGTCGGATACGACGAACACCGGCGTCTGGAACCGCTCGGCCAGGTCGAACGCGTCGCGGGCCATGGAGAAGCATTCGGCCGGATTGCCGGGATAGAGCGCGATGTGCTTGGTGTCGCCGTGCGAGGCATAGGCCACGGCCATCAGGTCCCCCTGCTGGGTACGCGTCGGCATGCCGGTAGATGGACCCGTGCGTTGGACATCAAAGAATACTGATGGCACCTCGCCGTAGTAGGCGAGGCCGATGAACTCCTCCATCAGCGAGATGCCGGGGCCGGACGTCGAGGTGAACGAGCGCGCGCCGGCCCAGCCGGCGCCGATCACCATGCCCGCGGCGGCCAGCTCGTCCTCGGCCTGAATCATGGCGTACTTCCGTTCGCCGGTGACCGGGTCCTTGCGGTACTGCTCGCAGAATCCCTTGAACGCCTCCATCAGCGACGTGGACGGCGTGATCGGATACCAGGCGCCCACGGTGGCGCCGGCGTACACGCAGCCAAGCGCCGCCGCCGTGTTCCCGTCAATGACGATCGCGTCGGCCGTGGCGTCCATCCGCTCGAGGTGGACGGGAAGGGGACAGGCGAATTCCTTGAGCGCGTACTCGTGGCCCAGCGCGATGGCTCGGAAATTGGCGTCGAGCAGCGAACGCTTCCGGGAAAACTTCTCACGCAGCATCTCTCCCACGACGTCCATGTCCATGGCGAGCAGCGCCGCCAGGGTGCCGGTGTACGCGATGTTCCGCAGCAACGTCCGGTTCCGGTCGCCTTCGAAGTGGTCCACGCACATCTGCCCGAACGGCACGCCCAGATACGTCACGTCCTCGCGCACCAGGTCGGGATCGAGCGGCCAGGTGGCGTCGTACACCAGGTAACCGCCCGGGCGCACCGCGGCGACGTCCTGCGCATACGTCCCGGTGTTGAGCGCCACCAGGAGGTCGATCGCCTCGGGTCGCGCCGTGTATCCCTCTTTGCTCACCCGGATCTCGTACCACGTGGGCAATCCCTGAATGTTGGACGGAAAGATGTTCTTGCCCGTGACCGGAATGCCCATGCGGAAGATCGCCTGCATCAGAAGGCCGTTCGCACTGGCCGAGCCGGTTCCGTTGACCGTGGCGATCTTGAACGCGAAATCGTTGACACCTCTCATGCCGCACTCCCGCCCGCATAGGCCCTGATCAGGTCGAACTTCTGCATGTCCCACGCCGCCGTGGGACAGCGTTCGGCGCACAGCCCGCAGTGCAGGCACACGTCCTCGTCCTTCACCATCAGTCGACCAGTCTGCGGGAGCGCCGCCGAAACGTAGAGTGCCTGATCGGCGTTCAGGGCCGGCGCCGAAAGATGGGTGCGCAGGTCGGCTTCGCCCCTGCCGTCGCGGGTGATCGTGAGGCAGTTCACGGGGCACACGTCCACGCATGCGTCGCATTCGATACACAGCTTGGCCGTGAACTCCGTCTCGATGTCGCAGTTGAGGCAGCGCTGCACTTCGAGCGCCGTCTGCTCGGGGGTGAACCCCAGCTCCACCTCCACCGCCACATCGGCGAAGCGCTTGACCAGCGCTTCGTGCTGCATCTGGGCCCGCGGCGACGGATTGTAGTCGTTGTGGTAGCTCCAGGCGTGCATGCCCATCTTGGCACTCACCAGATTCATCCCGTCCGCTGGGCGCTCGGTGACCGGCGTGCCCTGGCAGTACTGGTGGATGGAGATCGCCGCCTGGTGCCCGTGCTCCACTGACCAGATGATGTTCTCCGGCCCCCACGCCGCGTCGCCGCCAAAGAACACGCCGGCCCGCGTGCTCTGGAAGGTGGTCCTGTCCACGAGCGGCATATCCCACTTGGGATCGAACTCCAGCCCGATGTCGCGCTCGATCCACGGGAAGGCGTTGTCCTGGCCGATGGCGAGGATGACCGTGTCGCAGGGAATGACCACCGTGCCGAGCACACGGCTCTTCTGGCGGCCGTTCTCCTCGGTCCACTGCAAGCGGTCGAACTCCATGCCCACGAGCTTGCCCTGCTCGACTACGAACCGCTTGGGCGCATGGTCCTCGATGATCTCCACGCCCTCCTCCTCGGCGTCCTCCAACTCCCACGGCGACGCCTTGAAGTATTGTCGTGAGCGGCGCGCGATTACCTTGACGCTGGTGCCGCCCAGCCGCTTGGAGGTGCGGCAGCAGTCCATGGCCGTGTTGCCCACACCGATGATCAGCACGCGCGGCTCGACCTTCTCGATGTGCCCGAAGTGCACCGAGCCCAGCCACTCGATGCCGATGTGCACCTGGTCGCTCTCCCAGCGCCCCGGAATGTCGAGTTCCTTGCCCTTGGGCGCCCCGCTGCCCACGAACACCGCGTCGTAGCCCTCGGCGAGCAACGCCTTGAGGCTCGACACCGGCGTCTCGTAGCGGATCTCCACGCCCATGTCGAGAATGGCGTCCACCTCCTCATCGAGCACCGGGGCGGGGAGCCGGAAGGCCGGGATGTTGTAGCGCATCAGGCCGCCCGCCTGCGTGAGCCGCTCGTAGATCACGCATTCGTAGCCGAGCGGCATGAGGTCGTTGGCCACGGTGAGCGATGCCGGTCCGGCGCCGACGAGCGCGATGCGCTTGCCGTTCTTGTCGGCAGGGATCCGGGGCAGGCGGTCGTGTATGTCGTCGCGCAGGTCGGCGGCGACGCGCTTGAGCCGACAGATCGCGACCGGCTTGCCGTCAACGCGGCCGCGCCGGCAGGCGGGCTCGCACGGGCGATCGCAGGTGCGTCCCAGAATGCCGGGAAACACGTTCGACATGCGATTGAGCATGTACGAATCGGTGAAGCGTCCCTGCGCGATGAGCCGGATGTATTCGGGAACGTTCGTATGGGCCGGACAGGCCCACTGGCAGTCGACGACCTTGTGGTAGTACCCGGGCTTCGTAACGTCGGTCGCATCCATTCCGCGGCTGTCCTCGTTCGACGGGTTGCGTGGAGTTTCGCGGGACGAATGGGGGATTGCAAGCGTGGCCCATCCGGAATTGGATTGCCTTTTCAGTTTCCCGCCAGTAGCTTAAGTGCGAGTGCCGTCGTGGCCCGTAGGTGCAAGCGCGCTCGCGAGTTAGCTCCGCCCGCTCCATACCCTTCGCCGGTGTGGGGCCGGAACGTGAGCCGGGAGCGCGCGCTGCGGGTGCTGGTTCTCCCCGTTTCCGCGGTCGGTTGCCGCGGTGGAGCATAGATTCCAGATGAACGTCATCGCGATTTTCGCCGCGCTCGGCGCCGTAGTTGTGGCGTCGCCGGCGTTTTTCATTTTCGGTCGCCGGCTCGGCCGGTCGGCCGAGCAGCGGCGCCAGGGCGCTGCCAAGGCCACTGGTGAGGAGCTGGCCAAGCGCGTCGTGGAGGATGCGGAGCGGGAAGCAGAGAACCTGCGCAAGAGCGCCGTCGTGGCCGGCAAGGAAGAGTTGATCAAGCTCCGCGAGACCTTCGAGCACGAAGCGCGCGGCCGTCGTGAAGAGGTGGAGCGCGAGGAGCGCCGCCTGGAGGAGCGCGAGTCGCTGCTCGACCGCAAGCTCGACGCGTTCGACCAACGCGAGAAGGATCTTGGCCGGCGGCAGAGCGACTTCGGCCGGCGGGAGAAGAACGTCGTCCAGCGCGAAGGTGACCTGGAGCAGCTCATTGCCGAGGAGCGGCGGCGTCTCGAGCAACTGGCCGGCCTCTCGGCGCAGGACGCGAAGGGCGAGTTGATGCGCCGCATGGAAGAGGAGGCCCAGGCCGACGCGGCCAACCTGATCCGCGAGATCCGTGAGACGGCGCGCCGCAACGCGGAGCGCGAGGCCAAGAAGATCGTGGCCCTCGCCATTCAGCGCATTGCCGCCGAGCACACGGCCGAGAGCACGGTGTCGGCGGTGTCTCTGCCCAACGACGAGATGAAGGGGCGCATCATCGGCCGCGAGGGGCGCAACATCCGCGCCTTCGAACTGGCCACCGGCGTTGACGTGATCATCGACGACACGCCGGACTCGGTGGTCGTGTCGTGCTTCGATCCCATCCGCCGCGAAGTGGCGCGCCTGGCGCTCGAGAAGCTGGTGTCCGACGGCCGCATCCACCCTGGGCGCATCGAGGAAGTGGTCAACAAGTCGCGCAAGGAAGTGGACACGCAGATCGTCGAGATCGGGGAGGAAGGGGCGTACGAGGCCGGCGTGCACGGCCTGCACCCCGAACTGATCAAGCTGGTGGGGCGCATGCGCTGGCGCACCAGCTACGGCCAGAACATCCTGCAGCATTCCAAGGAGACGGCCTGGCTGGCCGGGATCATGGCGGCCGAGCTGGGGCTCGACGTGGCGATGGCCAAGCGCGGCGCGCTGCTCCACGACGTCGGCAAGGTGCTCACGCACGAGCACGAGGGCACGCACGTGCAGCTCGGTGTGGAAGTGGCAACCAAGTTCGGCGAACACCCGTTGATCGTGAACTGCATTGCCGCGCACCACGACGATGTGCCGCACGAGAGTGAGATCTCGGTACTCGTCCAGGCAGCCGACGCGATCTCCGGATCGCGCCCCGGCGCTCGCCGCGAGGCGTTCGAGACCTACGTCAAACGCCTCGAAGGCCTGGAGCGCATCGCCGCGAGCTACAAAGGTGTGGAGCGCGTGTTTGCGATCCAGGCGGGGCGCGAAGTGCGCGTGATCGTGGTGCCCGATGAGGTGGATGACCCGCGCATGGCCACGTTGTCGGAGGAAATCGCCCGTCGGATCGAGGCCGAGCTGCAGTATCCGGGGCAGATCAAGGTGATGCTCATTCGCGAGACGAGGGCCGTGGACTTTGCTAGATAAGACTCAGGGGCGCGGTGGTCTGATCGACGGCGTCGCGCTCGCCAAGAAGATTCGCGCCCGGGTGGCTGAAGAGGCCGGGTCGCTCGCCACGGGAGGCGTGACGCCGGGGCTCACTGTGGTGCTCGTGGGCGACGACCCGGCCAGCGCGGTCTATGTGCGCGCCAAGGGGCGCGCCTGCGACGAGGTCGGCATCCGGTCCAACACGATCGTCCTGCCGGCCACGACCCCCGAACCCGAACTGCTTGGCCTGGTCGACAGGCTCAACGCCGACCGGTCGGTGCACGGCATCCTGGTCCAGATGCCGCTGCCCAAGCACATCGACGCCGACGTCGTGATCCGCCGCATCGATCCTCAAAAGGACGTCGACGGCTTCCATCCCGTGAACGTCGGGTTGCTGCTGGCCGGCTCCCGGCAAGGGTTCGCGCCCTGCACGCCGGCCGGTGTGATGGCCATGCTGCGCGCCTACGGCGTGGACACGCGCGGCGCCGACGTCGTCGTGATCGGGCGCAGCAACATCGTCGGCAAGCCGATGGTGTCGCTGCTCATCCAGCCGGGCGCCGACGCCGACGCCACGGTCACGATCTGCCATTCCCGGACGCGTGATCTTGCCGCGCACGTGCGCCGGGCCGACATCGTGATCGCGGCGGCAGGCCGCGCCCGCCTGGTTACGGCGGACATGGTCAAGCCGGGCGCGGTGGTGATCGACGTGGGCGTGAATCGCGTGGCCGACGCGAGCGCGCCCAAGGGCTACCGTCTCGTGGGCGACGTGGACTTCGAGGGCGTGAAGGAGGTCGCGTCGCTCATCACGCCCGTGCCCGGCGGTGTGGGGCCGATGACGATTGCCATGCTCGTGCAGAACACCGTCCGCGCCGCGTCGCGCGCGCTGGCCTGATGCCCCGGCGCCGCGAGCCCCGCGGGGCGGAGCAGGGCGGTTACGATCTGTTTCCCGCCGCGCGCGAGCCCGCCGGCATGATTGCCGCGGACGCCGGGCCCGGAGAGAGTGCCGAGACCGCGGTTGCCGTAGCCACGCTCACCGAGACCGCCAAGGCGGTGATCGAGGGCGCCTTCTCGCCCCTCTGGGTTCGTGGCGAGGTGAGCGACTTCAAGGCCCATCGCAATGGGCACTGGTATTTCACGCTGCGCGATCAATCGGCGCAGATTCGCTGCGTGGTCTGGTCGCGCGACCAGCGCGGCATCCCCGCCTCGCCCGACGACGGCATGCAGGTATCCGCACTCGGCCAGCTCACGGTGTACGCGGCGCGCGGCGAAATGCAGTTCACCATCCGGCGCATGGAGGCCGTGGGCGACGGCCTCTGGCGCAAGGCGTTCGAGCAGACGCGTGCGCGGCTCGAGGCCGACGGCTTGCTGGCCCTGGAGCGAAAGCGGCCGATCCCCAAGTACCCGCGCCGCATCGCCGTGATCACGAGCCCCACGGGCGCGGCCCTGCACGACATCACGGCGGTGATCCGGCGCCGGGCGCCGGGCGTCGAGGTGGTGGTCATCCCCGCCGCCGTGCAGGGTGATTCGGCGCCAGGCGAGCTGGTGGCCGCGCTCGCTCGGCTGGCCCGCTGGCACGACGCCGACCTGCTCATCATCGGCCGCGGCGGCGGCGCGCGGGAGGACCTGTGGGCGTTCAACGACGAACTGGTGGCTCGCGCCCTCGCCGCCTGTCCGATTCCTACAATCTCCGCCGTGGGCCACGAAGTTGACGTCACGATCTGCGACCTCGTGGCCGACCTGCGCGCGCCGACGCCGTCGGCGGCCGCCGAAGCCGCTGTTCGCGCGGTGAGCGAACTGACCACGGAGGTGCGGGCGCTCGGTGTGCGACTGCGCCGGGCCGTGGCGTCGCGTCTGGAGGTGGCCGGGCTACGGCTGCATCGCGCGGGTCGTTCGTTGGCCGGGCTCGCCCAGCGCGGTGTGGAGCGGCGGCGGGCGCGCCTCGGAGCGCTGGCCGGCCGCCTCGACGCGCTGAGTCCCCTGGCCACGCTCGAACGCGGATACGCCGTGGCGCGCGACGATGCGGGCCACGTCCTGGCGTCGGTCGCGCAGTTCGTGCCTGACGCGGCATTCCGCCTCACGCTTCGCGACGGCGAGGTCCGCGCGCGCGCCACCGGCGTCCGGGAGGGCACATGAGCTTCGAAGCGCGGCTGCAGCGGTTGGAAGCGATCGTGGCCGAGCTGGAGGGCGACACCCTCGATCTGGCGCGCGCCCTGGCGCTGTTCGAGGAGGGCATTGCCTGTCTTCGCGACGCCACGGCCGAACTAGGCAAGGCCGAGGCGCAGGTGGGCCGCCTGGTCGAGCGCGACGACGGCACCTTCGAGGTGACCGATCTGAGTGACTGATCCGACGTTCGATTTCGGCCCCGAACGGGCCGCCGTGGACGCGGCGCTCTCGGCCCTTGCCGCCCGTGAGACGGCGGCCCTTCCGGGCCCGGTGGGCGAGGCCATTCGCTACAGTCTCGAGGGCGGCGGCAAGCGGTTGCGCGCCGTGCTCTTTCTGGCCGTGTACCGGGCGGCCGGCGGGGCCGGCGACGCTACGGATCTGGCCGCCGCCATCGAGGTGGTCCATGCCTATTCGCTGGTGCACGACGACCTGCCCTGCATGGACGACGACGACATGCGCCGGGGCCGCCCCACCGTGCACCGTGTGTTCGGCGTGGGAGTGGCCACGGCGGCTGGGCTGGCGATGGTGCCGCTGGCGGCGCGGGCGGCGGCCCGGGCCGCACGGACGATGGGGCTCGCGCCGGCCGTAGCCACCCGCATCGTGGAGGAACTCATGCGTGCCTCCGGAGCGGGCGGCATGGTGGGTGGGCAGCTGCTCGACCTCGAAGGGGAGGGGCGCTCGCACACGCTCGCCGATCTGGAGCGCATCCATCGCGCCAAGACGGGCGCGCTCATCGCGGCGGCGGTATTGCTGGGCGGGCTGTCCGGAGGCGCCGGTCCCGACCGCCTGGCCGCGCTGGATCGGTTCGGAGCCTGCGTAGGCCTGGCGTTCCAGATCGCCGACGACGTTCTCGACGTCACCGCCACGACCGACGAACTCGGCAAGACCGCCGGCAAGGACGTGGCGTACGGAAAGACCACTTATCCGGCGCTGTTGGGCATCGAAGGCGCCGTGGCCAAGGCCGATGCTCTGGTGGCCGAGGGGTGCGGTGCGCTCGCCAGGGTGGGGCTGCTCAGCCCAGGGCTGGAGCAGCTGGCGCGATTCATCATCGTCCGCCGTTCGTAGTACCTTTGTAGCATGGCTAGACCCGGATTTCGACTCCCATGAGCATTCTGGATGGCATCAACTCCCCTGCCGACCTCCGCTCGCTGAGCCGGGCCGAGCTGAACGCGCTGGCCGACGAGATGCGTGCGCGGCTCGTCGACGTGTGTTCCCGCACCGGCGGCCACATCGGGGCCGGGTTGGGCGTGGTGGAATTGACCATCGCGTTGCACACGGCATTCGATACGCCGCGCGACCAGCTGGTCTGGGACGTCGGCCACCAGGGGTACCCCCACAAGCTGCTTACCGGTCGCAACGACCGTATGGAGACCCTGCGCAAGGAAGGCGGAATTTCCGGGTTCCTCAAACGCAACGAGAGCGAGTACGATGCGTTCGGCGCCGGGCACGCTGCGACGTCGATCTCGGCGGCACTCGGGATCGCGGCCGGCCGGGACATCCTGGGCGACACGTACAAGGTGGCGGCCGTGCTTGGCGACGGTGCCCTGTCCAGCGGCCTGGCGTACGAAGGGCTGAACAACGCCGGCCACTCCGACCGCGACATCGTGGTGGTGCTCAACGACAACGAGATGTCGATTGCTCCCAACGTGGGCGCGATGTCCAAGTACCTGAACTCGGTGCAGCGCAACCCGCTGTACAACCGGTTCCGGTCGGCGCTCGGCGACATCATGGACAAGGCGCCCAAACCGCTGTCGGGGGTGAGCGGCTGGGTGAAGCGGTGGGAGGAGAGCGTCAAGACGTTCCTGACCCCGGGGGTGCTGTTCGAGGAACTCGGGTTCCGGTACTTCGGCCCCATCGACGGGCACGACATTGGCGCGATGCTCGACACGTTCACGGCGGTGCGGAGCATGAGTGGCCCGCGACTGGTCCACGTGGTGACGCAGAAGGGCAAGGGGTTCCCGGCGGGTGAGCATGCGGCAGGCGAGAAGTGGCACGCCCTGCCGCCCGGCTACGATCCGTCCACCGGCAAGTCGCTCAAGGCGTCCACCGGGAATCCGGCGTACACCGCCGTGTTCGGCAAGGGCCTGGCCGCGTTGGCGCAGGAAGATCCGCGCGTCGTGACGATCACGGCGGCGATGCCGAGCGGCACCGGCACGTTGACGGTTGCCAAGGCAGTGCCGACGCGGTTCTTCGACGTGGGGATCGCCGAGGGGCACGCCGTGACGTTCGCCGCCGGGCTGGCCACGCGCGGGCTGAGGCCCGTGGTGGCCATCTACTCCACCTTCCTGCAGCGCGGCTACGACAACATCATCCACGACGTGGCCATCCAGTCGTTGCCCGTGGTGTTCTGCATGGACCGCGCCGGGCTGGTGGGCGAGGACGGCGAGACGCACATGGGGCTATATGATATTGCATATATGCTCGCCGTCCCCAACATGACCGTGACGGCACCGCGCGACGGGCGCGAGATGCTCGGGTTGCTGCGGGCCGGCGTCGCCCACGGCGCCGGCCCGTTCTGCCTGCGGTACCCGCGGGCGGCCGTCCCCGACGAAACGCCCGAGATGGCGGCCGTCGAGGCCGTGCCGTACGGCACGTGGGACGTGCCGCGCCGGGGCGCCGAGGTGGCCATCCTCGCCGTCGGCACGATGGTCGAATCGTCGCTGGAGGCCGCCGAAACGCTGGCCGCCGAGGGCCTCAATGTCACGGTGGTCAACTGCCGCTATCTCAAGCCGTACGACGAGACGACGCTCGCCGCGGTACTCGCCGAGCACCGGCACGTGCTGGTGGTGGAGGAGGGCACGGTGGTGAATGGTTTCGGGGCGTACATGAGCGCGGTCATCGAGCGCCACGATCCTGCGGTGCGCGTGGACACGCTCGGCGTGCCCGACCGGATCATCTACGCGGCCCCGCGGAGCCGCCAGCTCGCCCTGTGCGGGCTGACCCCCGAGGGGATTGCCGACCGCGTGCGTGCGTTGCACGGAAGCGAGGCGATGGCCGGGTGACGCGCCTGGGCGTGATCGGGCATCGCGGCTACGTCGATGCCGGCCTCGGGGAGGTGTTGCGTTCGCTGGGGCAGATCGCACCCGGGCTCGGGCTGGAACTGTTCACCGAACAGGGGTTGCTCGAGGAAGGCGCGCCAGGCGCGCCGCTCGACGATCCGGCGGCGCTCGATGCGCTGCTCACTCTGGGTGGCGACGGCACGCTCCTCCGTGGGGCACGCTTGCTCCGGGCCCACCAGGTCCCGATTCTCGGCGTGAACCTGGGACGCCTGGGCTTCCTCACGGGCACGCCCGCCGATCAGTTCGAATCGGCCCTCACCCGGTTCGCCCACGGCGACTACACCGTGGAAACGCGCATCGCGCTCCACGCCTGCGTGCTCGACCAGTCCGGCAACGCGCGGCAGGATTGGTTCGCGCTCAACGACATCGTGCTGCACAAGGGTGGATTCGCCCGCGTCGTCACGCTGCGCGTGGCAGCCAACGACCAGACCATTGCCAGCTACGCCGCCGATGGCGTCGTGATCTGTTCCCCGACCGGTTCCACCGCGTATTCGCTTTCGGCCGGCGGGCCGATTCTCTTTCCCACACTCGAGACCCTGCTCGTCACACCGATATCGGCTCACGCCCTGGCCGTCCGGCCGCTCGTGCTGCCCGCCGACTGGGTGGTGAGCGTGGTGGCGGAACATGCGCCCGAGGAGCTACTGGTGACAGTGGACGGCCAGCCAGGCACGTCGTTCGCTCTCGGCGAGACGCTCACGGTGCAGCGTGCGGCGCATGGCATCGGCATCGTGCGCTTCCCGGGCAGCAGCTTCTTCAACACGTTGCGCCAGAAGCTGGGGTGGGGTGGGCTCCCCCAGCGAGATCAACCGCCGGCATGCTGATCGAACTCCGCATCCGCAACTTCGCCATCATCGAATCGCTGTCGCTGCCGCTGGCTCCCGGGTTCAACGTGCTCTCCGGAGAGACGGGCGCCGGCAAGTCCATCATCGTCGGCGCGCTCGGGCTGCTGCTTGGCGAACGGGCCAGCGCCGATCTGATCCGTACCGGGCAGGACAAGGCGACCGTGGAGGGCGTGTTCGACATCGACGACCGGCCCGAACTGCGTGCCCTGCTCGACGCGCATGGCCTCGAGGTGGACGACTCACTCGTCGTGCTCAAGCGCGAAGTGGCCGTCGGAAGAGCGCGCGCCTGGGTGAACGGGTCAACGGTCACGGCTGCCCTGCTCGCCGAAATCGGGCGGTTGCTGGTGAACCTGCACGGGCAGCACGAGGCCCAGTCGCTGCTCGATGCCGAATCTCAGCGCGCCATTCTCGACGCGTTCGGCGATGCCGCGGCCGACGCGGCGGTGGTGGGCGCGGAGTTCGCGGCCGTGAGCGTGGTGCGGCGCGAGATCGCGGATCTCGAGCAGCGCACGCGCGAGGCGCAGCGCCGCGCCGACTACCTGCACCACGTGGCTCGCGAGATCGAAGACGCCAAAGTGGTGGAGGGCGAGGACGCGCGGTTGGAAGAGGAGGCCAACCGGCTTGAGAACGCCGACGAACTGCGCGGACTCTCGGTCGGCGGCGTGGCCGCGCTCACCGAAGAAGAGCAGGGCATCCTGTCGCAGTTGGGCGCGCTCGAACGGCTGCTGCACCAGCTGCAGCGGCTCGACCCCACCACCAGCCCGCTGCAGGAATCGTACGACGCCGCTTACTATGCGTTGGACGCCGTGGCTCGCGAACTGGAGCGCTACCAGAACGACATGGAGCTCGATCCGCAGCGACTGGCCCAGGTGCGGCAGCGGCGCGACGTGCTGTTCGGGCTCATCAAGAAGTACGGACCCACGCTGGGCGACGTGCTGCGCCAGGGTCGCGAGGCGAGACGCGAACTCGACCTCATCGATTCGTCTGATCTCGATCTCCAGGCGTTGCGTAACCGCGAGTCAGCGGCGGTCACGGCGCTCGACCGCGGCGCCCGGGCGCTCACCGGCAAGCGCACGGCAGCCGCGGCGCGCCTCGCCCGGGCGGTGGACGAGGTGCTCCCCGATCTCGGCATGCCGGACGGGCACCTGGAAGTGGTGCTCGTGCCAAGGGTGGAGATCGGCGCCGAGGGGGCCGAGGACGTGGAGTTCCGCGTGTCGCTCAACGTGGGGCACGACCCGCGCCCGCTCGCCCGCGTGGCGTCGGGGGGCGAGCTGAGCCGGGTGATGCTGGCCCTCAAGACCATCCTCGCGCGGCTGGACCACGTGCCGACGTTGGTGTTCGATGAGGTCGACGCTGGAATCGGAGGCCGGGTGGGACTGCAGGTGGGCGACACCATGCGCCGCGTGGCTGCCAGCCATCAGGTGTTCGCGATCACCCACCTGCCGCAGATCGCGGCGCTGGCGCACCACCACATCCGGGTGAGCAAGGATGCCTCCGGCGGGGTCACGACCGCCGACGTGGCCGTGCTCCAGGGCGAGGCCCGGGTCGATGAGATCGCCCGGATGCTTGGCGGCGATCCGGAGAGCGCGCTGAGCCGGGCTCACGCTGCCGAGCTGCTCGCCGCCGCGGCGGCCGCGGCGGCCGCGGCGGCCGCGGCCGGAGCATCCCGCCCGAGGCCGCGGTCCACCCGCCGTCGTTCCTGACCGGCTACAGGGCGCCGCGCCGGAAGTAGAACCGCACCGAGATCTGGTCGCGCCAGTACCTGGGCATGCGCGCCGCGCCGCTCAGCGCTTCGAGATGCGTGTACGTGATGTCCACCGGGAAGCCCACCCGGCCGCGGTCGTACTCGGGCACCGTGGAGTAGGTGAGTCCGAACCCGGCGGCCTGCTGCGTGCCGGCGGCGCTCGTCACGCCGTCGAGCGTGGCGACCGCGGCGGCCACCTGGCCGGCAGCCACCGACCCGTAGTCGTTGGCGGCGACATGAACAAAATCATATAACGCGCTGATGCCGAGCCGCGGCGCGATCATGAAACGCGGCGCCACTTCCACTCGCGTCACCGCCCCAGGTGTGTACGGATAGGCGTCGGACGTCGACGGTGGAAACGGCGCCCCGTCGCCGATCGGGAGCGCCCCCGACTTGGTCTTGCCGAACGGGTGCAGATACTCGGCAGCCGCCGACAGGCCGATCCGCCCGCCGGCCTGCATGTCCCAGGCGAGGCGGCCGTCCGCTGCCATCGTTCCCAGCCCAGTGCCGATGTCCAGCGGATTGGTGGGAGTCGCCAACTGGCCGGTCGGCAGACGCAGCGTGCCGGTGAACGTCGCCCGCGCCAGCACCGCCCCAGGGCGGGACGCCTTCACCGAATCGGTGAAGTCGTCGAACAGCTGGAATTTCGCGCTCAGCTCCACGTCGCCGGTGCTGATCCGCACGGTGCTCTTGAGCGAGTCGAAACCCGCCACTGCGGGGTTCTGGAGCAGGGTGCCAAGGTCCTGTGTGCCCACCACGCCGCCGGCGGCCGCAGGGGCGGCCGTGATCACGGCGCCGGCGTTGAGGTACGCCTGGAACGACGAGTCATACGACGCGAGGCGCGTCCGAATGAGCTGGTCGGCCACGGTGCCGGCCAGCGGCACCACCAGAGCGCCCGACGATTGTGCGTTGGCGCCGTAGACGGCGCCGAACGCGTTCGCGAATGCCGTGGCACTCTGCAACAGCGCGGTCACGTCCGCCTGCCGCTGCAGAATGGTGGGGCAGTTCGCGTTCGCGCTCGCATTGGCCTGACAGGCCTCGAGGGTCGATGCCAGCGTAGCTCCTGCGCTGACCAACTGCGCGACGACCATGCTGTCGGAGGCCAATGCGCCCGGATTCACCTTGGCCGGATTGATGCCGACGTTCCCCTCCGTGCCCAACGGATTCACCTTGAGGCTGATCGTCGTCCGGGTGCGCACGAGGGGCACCATCACGCCGATCGTGAGGCGTCGGGTGAGGCCGTATTCGATGTCCACCGGGGTGACCGAAATCCGCGCGTCGGCCGCCGCCGCCGTGCGTCCGAGCGTCAGGTGGAAAGGCGATCCGGTGAGCGACGAGATCGCGCTCTGCGTAGGGGCCAGCGCCGGCAGTTGCGCCACGCCCAGGGAATCGAAGCTGTACTCCGCGCCCAGCGGGATGGTGCGGCTGGTGCTGTCGGCGGGCGCGAAGCGCGAGTCGAATCGCGTCCATGCCGAGGAGATCTGCACCCGGAACCGCCCCTGGGGCGCGACGGTGGCGTCGTCCAGGTGTCCGAGATCGGCCTGCGCGTGCGCCGAGCGTGGCAGGGCGGCAACGAGCAGCGGGACCAGGACAGTTCCGAGCAGGGTACGAACGGCTCGCTTCCGAATCATGGCGGTACGCGGGTCGCTGGGGTGAGGGCGGGCGCTTATTATCCTACCGGGAAACCCGTCAAAGTTAACCTGTACCCCGTGCCCCTGCCTCCGCTCCCCATTCCGCGCGTCCCGTGGCAGATAACCGGCAACCACTGGCTGGCGCTGCCCTGCATTCATCCGGGCAACGGCGCCGTGCACGCCGTAGGCGTGCTCCATCGGGGCGCCCGTGCGGCGATCGAAGTCGCCGGCCACGCCGGGTTCGTGGACGGCACGGGCCCGGCGCTGCTGCGGCCCACGATCGCCGTCAACGGTGTGGCGCACGACCTCGCGTCGTCCCCCATGGCGTGGGAGCGCGCCCTGGGGTGGCTTCCCACGTTCACTTGCACGGTGGGTCCGCTCGTGCTGCGCGGGACGGTGTTCGCGCCGTTCGGCCGCGACGCCGACATGGCGGGCGCCGTCTACGCGCTCTCGGCGGAGAACCGGGGCAAGACGGCGTGCACCGTCCGCGTGGGAATCGAAGGGGTGCTCGGACACCGGCAGCTCCGCGTGCGAACGCCACGTCCGTTCGGCGACGCAAACCGGGCGTCGGTGGCCAGCGACGTCGTGCTGCTCGACGGCGTCGCCGAGCCCGGGCTGATGGCGCTGGCCCTCCGCGCCGACGGGGACGCGGCCATTGCCGTGACCGGCGGCGAGGCGCCCGGGTATTCCATCACCCGGGAGTTCGAGTTGCCGGCCGGCGCACGTGAACAGGTAGCCTTCTATCTGGCCGCCGGTCCGGAGCGCGACGGTGCGCAGGCGTCGGTGGCAGTGCTCCGCCGCCGCGGGTGGCGCGAACTGCTGGCCGGCACGCGCGACGCGATCCAGGCGCTGGAGCAGAGTACAGGCAATGAAGCGCTGGACCGGCTGATCAACGGGAACCTGCTGTTCGCGTACTTCTACGCCGTGGGACGAGCGCTCGACGACGGCCACTACTACCTGATTCGCACCCGGGCGCCCTGGCACTCCGCCGGAGTGACGGTGCGAGACTGGGAAGCGCTCATGTGGACGGTGGGCGCGGTGCAACTCGCCGACGCGCCCCTGGCGCGCGAGTTGATCCTGCGGGCGTGCGAACTCCATGGCTACGCGCCGGGGCGGGGCGTGCACTATCTGGATGGCACCCTGTTCGAGCCGGGGTTCTCGCTCGAGGGGGCAGCGAGCTATCCGCTGGCCGTGGAGCGCTTCATTCGCGACACCGGTGACGAGCACATCGTGGACGAGCCCGTTCTGGGTGACACGCTATACGTCGCGCACGACGAGCTGGCCGCCCGCCGCGACGCCGATTGGCCGCTGTACAGCACCGAGGTCGGACCGTCCGGGGCGCCGGTCGTGCATCCCTTTTCACTCCACGGCAACGCCGTCGTCGCGATGGCGCTGGACGTTCTGCGGCGGACGCTCGATGAGGAGACGGCGCGCGACGTCCAGGATCCGGCGGCCGTGCGCGCGGCGCTGGTGCGCCACTTTCTCAGGTCGCACGAGGGCGTCCAGATGTTCGCGTCGTCCATTGACATGGCCGGGTCGGCATCGGTCGAAGACGATCCGGTGGGCTCGGCGTTCTGGCTGCCCCTGTACGAGGCCGTGGAGCGCCACGACTCGAACTATCGCCGCACCGCCAAGGCTCTTAACTATCCGGCGGCCGAACTGGCGCAGCACTGTGCCCGGCTCATCGGCCCCGAGGCGTCGGCCGAAGTGAAGTGGTTCCGGAGGGCGCCGCTCGACGGCGGGTTCGCGGCGCAGTACGTGGATTCGGAGGGCAGGGCGACCGGGAACGGCGGCGATGCGTCACTCTCGGCGCTGGTCGCGTGGAGCCTCTGGTACGCCGTGCACGGGCTTGGAGAGCGCGGGTGACGTTCTTGTCGGCCTGCGGCGGCCAGGACTATATTGGGGGCACGCGGGAATAGCTCAGTTGGTAGAGCACAACCTTGCCAAGGTTGGGGTCGCGGGTTCGAGTCCCGTTTCCCGCTCTGACTGGCGACGGTGTAGAATGAGGAGCGGCCGAGGCCGCTCCTTTTTTTCGCGGTCCCGCCGGGGTGGCGAAACTGGTAGACGCGAGGGACTTAAAATCCCTTGGGCGCAAGCCCATGTCGGTTCGAGACCGGCCCCCGGCATGTTGGGTTCAACGAGGCGCCCATGCTTCGTTATTGCAGCTCTGTACGTTGTCACGGTGCTGACAGGCGACGGCTTGTAGTTTCGCGAGGCCGCTCCGCTGTTCGGCGTGAGCGGTCAACACGCGCGACACGCCGCCGGAGGGCGCTACGATGAAATGCAGTCAACGAGCCCGCAATCCGTTCTTCCCAACGATCACGGCCTGCACGCTGGCCCTGTTGATGAGCGGCATCGCGGCGGTCGGATCCGCGCAGACGACCACGCGGCCTGGAAAGAACCTGGCGCAGAAACTCGTCGAAGCCGCCCAGGCCAAGCATCCCGACGCTGCCGAAATCGGGATTTCCGCGACCATCGACAAGGGGTGCGTGGGCATTGCCTCAACCGACAAGACCGACATCGGCGAGAAGTGCGAAGCCGACGACATCGTACCGATCCGCACGGGCAAGCCGTCCGTGGAAAAGGAAAAGAACGGCTTCGACGTCTCCGTGCTGCTCCACGACGCCACCGGCAAGGTTGTGGGCGTCCTCGGCATCGGATTCAAGGCGGCAGCTGGCCAGACGGAAAGCTCGGCCGTCGCGAAGGCCAAACAGATCGAAGCCGAAATGGCGGCGCAGATTCCTTCGAAGGCCAGACTCCTCGCGCGTCCCGAGTGAATTGATGGTCGTGGGCGGCGGGTGAATCTGTCCGCCGCCCCGTTTACTTTTCGAAATGCCGTCGCGCATCCAACTCCGCCGGGCCGGCGCATCCGCGCTGGCCTTCGTGCTGTCGAGCACCATCCCTGCGGCGGTCGCCGCGGCGCAGACGGCGCCGCCCACGCCGCCGGCCAAACCGCTCAAGCTCTGGACCGCGAGCGCTCTGGCCAACGCCAGCATCTTCTTCGGCAACACCCAACAGCAAATAACCGGGGTGGACGGCAAGGTGGCGCGCGTAGACTCGGCCTACGGGCTCAACACCGAATTGCAAATGCTGTACGGCGAGGCGTCCGTCGATGGCGGCCCCCGTACGGTCACCAAGCGGACCTGGCTGGGCACTGCCGCGATAACGTTCCGCCCACTGGCCCCCTTCTCGAGCTTCCTCACTACCACCTATGAGTCGAATCTCGAGAAGCGCATTGCGTTGCGGTACAGCATGGGAGCCGGCGCCAAGTGGAACATCCACCACACCGCCGCGACCGATGCGAATCTCAGCCTGTCGCTCTCGGCGGAGAGGACGATCCCTCTGGACAGCACGGTCCAGTTCCCGGAGCAGCGGATCCTGCGGTTCTCGTGGGTGGCCAAGTACCGCCATGCCTTCGACGAACGCGTGCAGATCACCCACGCTACCTCGTGGCAGCCCAGCGCGACCGGGGTGTCACAGTTCCTGGTCAGTTCGAACACGGAACTGCGGTACAAGATGAACGGAACGGTATCCCTCTCCCTGGCCCTCACCGACAACTACGACAGCGGCGCCCTGGACCGCGGCGCACGCACCTACAACGACGGTCAGATGCTGTTCGGCGTGGCGGCCGGGTGGTAGCTCCCAACGCGCCCTCAACCTGATAACTTTGGCGGATGACCGACGTCGTCGCTCTCGCCGCCGAACTGCTCGCCATTCAATCCACCAGCGGCGCCGAATCCGGCGCCGTCGATTTCGTGTCCCGCTGGCTCGTGGCCCGGGGATGGAACGTGGAATTGCAGGAAGTCGCGCCCGGGCGCGCCAACGTCTGGGCCGCTCGTTCGGGGCAGGGCGTCACCCTCTCCACGCACCTCGACACGGTGCCGCCGTACGTCTCACCGCGGCTCGAGGGTAATCGCCTCTATGGGCGCGGCGCCTGTGACGCCAAGGGCATCGCGGCCGCCATGATGGTCGCGGCCGAGCAGCTCGCCGAGGAGGGCGAGCACCGGGTGGACATCCTGTTCGTCGTCGGCGAGGAGAAGAACTCCGACGGCGCGCGGGCCGCCAACCACCTGCCGGCCACCAGCAAGTGGCTGATCAACGGCGAGCCCACCGAGAGCAAGCTCGCCAGCGGCGCCAAAGGGTCGCAGCGGGTCTTCATCCGCACCCGCGGGCGCGCGGCGCACTCTGCCTACGCGCATCTGGGCGAATCCGCGATCGAGCCGATGCTGCAACTGCTCCCTACCATTCACGAACTCACCTTCCCCGCCGATCCGGTGCTCGGCGCCACCACGCTCAACATCGGCACGATCCACGGCGGCACGGAGGCCAACATCGTGCCGGCGCTGTGCGAAGTGGAGATCATGTTCCGCCTCGTGGGTGACGTGAAGCCGCTGCGTGCGCAACTGGAACGATGGGCGAAGGGCCGGGCCGAACTGGATTGGGGATCACATATTCCGCCCCAGCGTTTCCACACGATTCCCGGGTTCGAGACGGCCGCCGTGTCCTACACGTCCGATATCCCGCTGCTCGACCGGTGGGGCACGCCTTTGCTCTTCGGCCCCGGGTCGATCACCGTCGCCCACACGCCGGATGAATTCGTGGACGTCGCGGAACTCCGCGGCGCCGTGGACGCCTACGTGCGCATGGCGCGCGCACTCCTGCAATCCTGAGCCGCCACCCATGACGCTCGCTCCCTCGCACAAGCGCCGCGTGGCCATTCTCGGCGCTACCGGTGCCGTCGGCCAGGCCTTCATTCGGCTGCTCGCCCACCATCCCTGGTTCGAGATCACGGCCGTGGCCGCGTCGGAACGGTCGGCGGGCAAGTCCTACGCCGAGGCCGCGCGCTGGGTGGGCGACGACGTGATGCCGGCGCGCGTGGCGGTCATGCCGGTACTGCCGTGCGACCCCGCGGCAATGGACGCCGAGCTGGTGTTCTCGGCGCTCGATGCGGCGGCGGCCGGCCATGTGGAGCCTGCCTTCGCTCGCGCCGGGCGCATCGTGCTCAGCAACGCCAAGAACTACCGGATGGAGCCCGACGTCCCGTTGCTCATCCCCGAGGTGAACCCCCACCACCTCGCGGTGCTGCCGGCGCAACGCGAACGGCGCGACTGGACGGGCGCGATCGTCACCAACGCCAACTGCGCGTCGATTCCCGCGGCCCTGGTCCTGGCGCCCCTGCATCAGAAGTTCGGCGTGCGGCGCGTGTTCATGGCCACGATGCAGGCCGTGTCGGGAGCCGGCTATCCGGGCGTGCCCAGCCTCGATATCCTCGGCAACGTGATTCCGTTCATCCGCGACGAGGAACCGAAGATCGAGATCGAAGTGAACAAGATGCTCGGCCACGTGAGCCACGGCGCCATCCGGCCGGCGCCGTTCGCCGTGACCGCCCACGCCAACCGCGTGGCGGTGGAGCACGGGCACACGGTGTGCATGTCGGTGGAATTCGAGCAGAGCGCCGGGCCGGACGAAGTGGTGGCGGTGCTGCGCGAATGGACGGGCGCCGAGGAGGCCCGCGGCCTTCCTTCGTCGCCGGAGCGACCGCTCGTGTTGCGGGGCGAGCCCGACCGACCGCAGCCTCGGCGCGACCGGATGGAGGGCAACGGCATGGCCGTCGTGGTGGGCCGGGTGCGGCGCGATCCCGTGTTTCACGTGAAGCTGGTGGCGATGGCCCACAACATCATCCGCGGAGCGGCTGGCGCGTCGGTGCTGAACGCCGAGCTCATGGTCGCGCGCGGGCTGCTCGACCGGTCGTGATCGTCCTCAAGTTCGGTGGCACCTCCGTGGCCGATGCCGCCGCCATCCGGCGTGCCGCCGCGATCGTGAAATCGCGGGGCCCGCGCGCGCCGATCGTGGTCGTGTCGGCGCTGGCCGGTACCACGAACCTCCTGCTCGAGATTGCCGAGCAGGCGGCGCGGGGGCAACTCATCATCGCCCTGCGCAGCGTCGAGGCGTCGAGGCAGCGCCATCTCGCCGAAGCCGAAGCGCTGCTCGGCGCCGGTCGCGAGGCAAGCGACGTGATGGGCGAGATGAGCGCCATGTTCGACGAGTTGGCCAGCTTAGCCGGGGCGCTTTCGGTGCTCGGCGACCTGACCCCGCGCAGCCAGGACGCGATCGCCGCCGTGGGCGAGCAACTGTCGTCGCTGCTCTGCACGGCCGCGTTCCAGCACGCGGGGCTGCCGGCGCGGCACGTCGACGCGCAACGCGTGATGCTCACCGACGATACGTTCACCAAGGCCGAGCCCCAGCCCGACGCGATTACGGAGGCTGCCCAACGCGTGATCGCGCCGGTGGTGCGCAACGGGGAGATCCCGGTGCTCGGCGGCTTCATCGGCTCGTGCAAGACCACCGGCGTCACCACCACGCTGGGACGTGGGGGCGGCGACTACAGCGCGTCGCTGCTCGGCGCCGCGCTGCAGACGGAGGCCATCGAGATCTGGACGGACGTGGACGGCATGCTTACCGCCGACCCCCGCGTGGTGCGGGGTGCGCAACTGATCGAGCGCGTGGGATTCGACGAAGCCTCGGAGCTGGCGTCGTTCGGCGCCAAGGTGCTCCACCCGAACACGATTGCACCCGCCGTGCGGCTGGGCATCCCGGTCTACGTACTCAACGCCCGCCGGCCGGAATCGCCGGGAACGATGATCACGTTCGACGCGCCGCGCCGGCCGGTCACTGCGATCGCCGGCAAGAGCGGCGTGAGCCTGGTGAAGGTGCGGTCGCCCCGCATGTTGCTCACCGAAGGGTTCCTGCGCACCCTGTTCGAGCTGTTCGAGCGCCACAAGACGTCGGTGGACGTGGTGGCCACGTCGGAGGTGTCGGTGTCGGTCACCGTGGACGACGCCTCCCATCTCGATCGGCTCATCGTGGATCTGCGCGTGCTGGGCGACGTGGCCATCGAACGCAATCGCGGCATCGTGGCCGTGGTGGGCGCGGGACTGAGCGACGGCGGGCTGTCGATGTCCCGTGCCCTCCAGGCGCTGGGCCACGTGCGCGTGTACATGTTGTCATTGAGCGCCACCGGCATCAATCTCACCATCGTGGTGGACGACGAGCAGGTGAACCCGGTGATGCAGCGGCTGCATGCGGAATTCTTCGGGGGAGGGGAGCGATCATGATACGCCTCGCCATCATCGGCATGGGCAAGATGGGCCGCGCGGTGGAGCAGCTCGCGCCGGCGCACGGGTTCGAGGTCGTGGCCCGCATCGACCGGTCGGGTGGCGACGCACAGGAGGTCACCGCGGAGACGCTCAACGGAGCGGAGGTGGCGGTGGAGTTCACCACCGCCCAGGCGGCACCCGAGAACATCCGCGTTGCGGCGGCCGCGCGTTGCCCGATCGTGGTCGGTACCACGGGGTGGAACGACGAGCGGCCGGCCGTGGAACGGTTCGTGCGCGACGTGGGCGGTGCACTCCTCGCGGCGCCCAACTTCTCGCTCGGCGTGGCCGCGTTCACGCTCACCGTCGAGGCGGCGGCCGAAGCGATGCACCTCGCCCCGGGGTTCGACGTGCACCTCGTCGAGACCCATCACGCGCAGAAGAAGGACGCGCCGTCGGGCACCGCGATCGCCCTCGCCCAGGCGGCCGCCGCCAGGCTCGGGCACGACGTGCCGATCACCAGCATCCGCACCGGGTCGGTGCCGGGCATTCACGAACTCATATTCGATGCCCAGTTCGAACAGATCCGTCTCGTCCACACCGCGCGCGACCGGCGCGTGTTCGCCGAAGGCGCCCTGCTCGCCGCCAAGTGGCTGGTGGGACGCCGCGGCATCTTCACGCTACGTGACGTCCTCACCGATACCGGAGGTTTGCCTTCATGACCGCCGCGAGACTCACGGGGTGCGGCACGGCACTCGTCACGCCGTTCACCGCCACCGGCGCCGTGGACGAGGAAGCGCTCCGCCGCCTGGTCGAGTGGCAGATCGGCGAGGGGATCCACTTTCTCGTGCCCTGCGGCTCCACCGGCGAAGCAGCCACGATGACGGTGGACGAGCACCGCCGCGTGGTCGAGATCGTCGTCGAACAGGTGAACGGCCGGGTTCCGGTGGTGGCGGGTGCCGCATCCAACGACACCAAGAAGGCCATCGCGCTCTCCAGGGAGATGGAGGCCGTGGGCGCGACCCACCTGTTGCACGCTTCGCCCATGTACAACAAGCCGCCGCAGCGGGGGATCATCGCCCACTTCGAAGCCATCGCCCGCGAGACCACGCTCCCCATCGTCATCTACAACGTGCCGGGCCGCACCGGCAGCAACGTGGAGGCGAGGACCACGCTCGCCCTTGCCAGGCACCCGAGCATGGTGGGGGTCAAGGAAGCCTCGGGCAATCTCGGGCAGATCACCGATATTCTTGCCGGCCGGCCGGCGTCGTTCGGCGTGCTGTCCGGCGACGACGAGATGACATTGGCCGTCATGGCCGCCGGCGGCGACGGCATCATCTCCGTGGTGTCCAACGCCACCCCGCGGCTCATGGCCCGCCTGTGCGAGCGGGCCGCGGCCGGCGATTTCACCTCGGCGCGCGATCTCCACTTCAAGCTGCTGCCCTGGATGCGCGCGGCGTTCGTCGAGTCCAATCCGCTCGCCGCCAAAGCCGCTCTGGTCATGATGGGCCGCATCCAGAACGTGCTCCGGCTCCCGCTTGTTCCGCTCGACCCGAAGCACGAGCCCGCCGTTCGCGCCGCCCTCGAGCAAGCGGGAGCGCTGCCCTGATGCCCACGCTCGCCGAACGCATCGAGGAACTGGCCGCCACCCCCACGGGCGTCGAATTGCCTGGGCACGCGCTGGACGTGGTGCGCGAGTTGCTCGACGCGCTCGAACTCGGGGCCGTGCGCGCGGCCGAACGCGACACCGGCGGGCGCTGGCGCGCCGTGCCCTGGGTCAAACGCGGCATCCTGCTCGGCTTCCGGGCCGGCAAGATCGCCGACATGTCCGTTCCCGAGGGGGCCGGCCCCCGCTTCAGCTTCGTGGACAAGGACACCTTTCCGGCGCGGACGTTCGCCCCTGCCGACGGCGTCCGGCTCGTGCCCGGCGGCTCGAGCATCCGCCGCGGCACATACGTCGCACCGGGCGTGGTGTGCATGCCGCCGATGTTCGTGAACGTCGGCGCGTGGGTGGGCGGCGGCACGATGATCGATTCGCACGCCCTCGTGGGATCGTGTGCTCAGATCGGCGAACGCGTGCACCTGAGCGCGGCAGCGCAGATTGGCGGCGTGCTCGAGCCCGTGAGCGCCAGCCCCGTGGTGATCGAGGACGACGTGCTCGTGGGCGGCAACTGCGGCGTGTACGAAGGCACCGTGGTGCGCACGCGCGCCGTGCTCGCCGCCGGTGTGGTGCTCACGCGCGGCACGCCGGTGTTCGACCTCGTGCGCGAGACGATCTACCGCGCCCGCGGCGACGATCCCCTGGAGATCCCCGCCGGCGCCGTCGTAGTGCCGGGAGCCCGCGCGGTAGCCGCGGGGTGGGGCGCCGGCCATGGGCTCGCCCTCCAGGCGCCGATGATCGTGAAGTACCGAGACGACAAGACGGACCTCGCCACGGCGCTCGAAGCGTGGCTCCGGTGACCTTCCGCCGTCGGCCATGAACGTTCGCGGCAGCGTCCGGGTTCCGGGCGACAAGTCCATCTCGCACCGCGCGCTCATACTCTCGGCGCTCGGTTCGGGCACCTCGCTCGTGAAGGGCATCCTCGATTCGCACGACGTGCGCTCCACGGCGTCGGTACTGCGCACGCTGGGCGTTGACGTGCCGGCGCTCGGGCCGGCCATCGCGGTCGCTGGCGTGGGCGTGGGAGGGTTGCGCGCGCCGTCGCGCGACCTCGACTGCGGCAACAGCGGCACCACGGTGCGCCTCATGGCCGGCGTGGTCGCGGCCCGTAGCTTCACCTCTCGCTTTATAGGAGACGAGAGTCTGAGCCGTCGCCCGATGCGGCGCATCATCCGCCCGCTGGAGGCAATGGGCGCGCGCATGCATTGTGAACGCGGCGACGGCCTTCCGATGGTCGTGTACGGTGGGGCCTTGCATGGCGTGGAGTGGCGCACCGAGGTAGCCAGCGCACAGGTCAAGGGCGCTGTCCTTCTCGCCGGCCTCGTGGCCGGCGTACCGGTTTCGGTGGCTGAGCCTCTCACGTCCCGCGACCATACCGAGCGCATGCTGGCCGCGCGGGGCATCCCGGTCCGCACCCGCGACCACACGGTGACGATGGACGCGGTGACGATATTTCCCGCCGCCGACGTCGAGGTACCGGCCGATCCATCGTCAGCCGCCTTCTTCGCCGCCCTTGCCGCCATGGCCGATACCGGCGAGCTGCTCCTGCAGGACGTCTGCGTGAACCCCACGCGAACCGGATTCCTCCAACTGTTGCGCCGCATGGGCGTGCGCGTAGAGTTTGTCGAGGAAACCCTGCGCGGGGGCGAGACCGTGGCCACCGTGCGTGTGAGCCCGGGCGCTCTCGTCGGTACGGACATCGGGGGCGACGAAGTGCCGAGCATGATCGACGAGCTACCCCTCGCGGCGTGCCTGGCCGCGCGGGCCGAGGGCACTACGCGCATCACTGGAGCCGGGGAGTTGCGAGTGAAAGAGAGCGACCGCATCACGACCGTCGTGCAGAATCTGCGCGCCATTGGCGTCGAGGCCGACGAAATGCCCGATGGCATGGTCGTCCATGGCACTCGGGCGCCGGTCCGCGGGGCTGTGGCCACGCACGGCGACCATCGCATCGCGATGGCGTTCGGGGTGCTCGGCGCCACCGACGGCGCCGAGGTCGAGATCGATGACCCCGCCTGCGTGGACGTATCGTTTCCGGGGTTCTGGGAGCTCCTTGCCGGGGTGGTTTCCGCATGACCGCCGGCGCCCCGCGGCTGGTCATCGCCATCGACGGGCCGGCTGCGTCCGGCAAGTCGTCCACCGCCCAGTGGGTGGCCGACCGGCTCGGCTTCCGGCATGTGGATTCTGGTTCGCTCTACCGCGCCCTCACGGCTGCAGCGCTGGCTGCCGACCCGGCCGCCGAAGGCTGGCGCGAGTCGGACGTCCTGCGCCACGCGCCGAGGATCACCCTGGCGCCGGCCGAAGGCTTGACGTTCGCGCCGGTCATCGACGGCCGGCCAGCCGGCGAAGACATCCGCTCGCCGGAGGTGACGCGGGCGGTTTCGTTGGTGGCCCAGATGCCGGGGGTCCGGGCTTGGGTGAACGGCCGGGTTCGGGATGCGGCTCGCGATCACGACGTGGTGGTGGACGGTCGCGACATGGGAACGGCGGTATTTCCGGAGGCGCCGCTCAAGGTCTTTCTGGTGGCCGACCCCTGGGAGCGGGCCCGGCGGCGCCTGGTGCAGCGGCTGGGACGCTCTCCCACGGACGCCGAGGTGGCTGAAGAGACCGACCGGCTGGTACAGCGCGATGCGAAAGACGCCACGCAGACGGTGCCCGCCCGCGACGCGGTGGTCGTGGATACGACGTACATCACGCAGGAAGAGCAGGTGGATCGGATCGTGGCGCTGGCCAAGGCCGTAACTCACCGCGAGGACGTCACTTCGGACGGTTGACGTCACCTTCTGTCCAAGCTAGCTTACAAGGTTCGGCCGGGCCTGCCTCAACGGTTTGGATCCGGCACCTGTCGTCGTCACCCTCAACCTCGCCGCGGCGAGCGACCCACCCGCGGATTTGGGAGATTTTTCAATTCTTATGGCCGAGATCGATACCACCACAACCGGCAGTGCGACCACCCTGCGTGAGAAACGTGATGCGCAAAAGGCGCAGCTGCGTCCGCTTGCCAACCGCCGTCCCGAACTGTACGAGGAAGACGAATACACCTCCGCCGACTACGAGCGGATGCTGGACATGTACAACGGCACCCTGGCCTCGATCGAGGAAGGCGAGATCGTCAAGAGCAAGGTGCTCGAGATCCGCGACAACCTCGTCGTGCTCGACATCGGCTTCAAGTCCGAAGGCAGCGTGCCGCTCGAGGAGTTCAAGGACTTCCCCGACCTCAAGCCGGGCGACGAGGTCGAGGTCCTGCTGGAGCACCTCGAAGACCAGGAAGGTTCGGTCGTCCTGTCGAAGAAGAAGGCCGACTTCATGCGCGTGTGGGAACGCATCCGCGTGGCCTACGAGACGGACCAGCCGGCCGAAGGCACCCTGATCAAGAAGATCAAGGGTGGCGTGGTGGTCGACTTGATGGGCGTGGACGCGTTCCTGCCCGGGTCGCAGATCGCCCTCCGCCGCGTGCCCAACATCGACGAGCTGCTTGGCCAGAAGTTCGAGTTCAAGATCATCAAGCTCAACAAGCGCCGCCGCAACATCGTCGTGTCGCGCCGCGTGATCCTGGAGACCGAGCGCGCCGGCAAGCGCGAGAAGCTCATGAAGGAGCTCCAGAAGGATCAGGTTCGCAAGGGCGTGGTCAAGAACATCACGGACTTCGGCGCGTTCATCGACCTGGGCGGCGTGGACGGACTGCTTCACATCACCGACATGTCGTGGGGCCGCATCTCGCACCCGTCGGAAATGGTGCAGATCGGGCAGGAACTCGAGGTCAAGGTGCTCGATATCGACTGGACGCGCGAGCGCATCTCCCTCGGCCTCAAGCAGCTCCAGAGCTATCCGTGGAAGGACGTTGCCGAGAAGTACCCCGTGGGAACCCGCGTGACCGGAAAGGTCGTGTCGATCACCAACTATGGCGCGTTCATCGAACTGGAGCCGGGTATCGAAGGACTCGTCCACATCAGCGAGATGAGCTGGACCCGCAACGTTCGCCATCCGTCCAAGCTGGTGTCGATCGGCGAGACGATCGAGGCGGTGGTGCTCAAGGTCGATCCGGGTGAGGAGAAGATCTCGCTTGGCATGAAGCAGACCGAGCAGGACCCGTGGATGGTGCTGCCGCTGCGCTACCCGGTGGGCACGCGCATCAACGGCAAGGTGCGCAACCTGACCAGCTTCGGCGCATTCGTGGAGATCGAGCCGGGCATCGACGGACTCATCCACATCTCCGACATGAGCTGGACCAAGCGCGTGCAGCATCCGTCGGAAGTCGTGAAGAAGGGTGACTCGGTGGACGTCGTGATCCTCAACATCGACAGCGAGAACAAGCGGATTTCGCTCGGCCTGAAGCAGGCCGAAGAGGATCCGTGGCTCAAGATCGGCGAGACCTACCCGGTGGGCACCGAGCTCCAGGGCAAGGTCGTGCGCCTGATGGACAAGGGCGTGGTCGTCGATATCGGCAACGATATCGAAGGCTTCGTACCGATCTCGCAGCTGTCGCCCAACGAGAAGCAGGTGAACAGCCCTGACGACCTCGTGTACGAGACGATGAACCTCGACATGCGCGTCCTGGAGGTGGATCCCATTCACCGCCGCATCGTGCTCGGCGTAACGAACATTCCCGAAGACCAGCCGCCGCGTCCCGAGACGCCGTCCAAGGTGCACACCGAGGATGAGGAAGTGGTGCCCATTCCGGCCGATCTGTCCGCCGTGATCGACGAGGATCTCGCCGAAGCGCCGGTCGAGGCCGAAGCAGGGGTTGAGGGAGAAGTGGAGACCAAGGCCGAGGGCCGAGCGCGCAGGACGCATCGCGGCGCCACAGCTTTACCGAAGAGCACATAGCAGAAGCAGAAGCCGCAACTGGAAGAAACTGAGGGGAGCTGCACTACCATCGGGTCCGCCGTGTTCGCGCGAGAATCCCGGTGGAGGAGCAGTTCCCCTCGTTCTTTCGGCTGTCCGCCGGGGGATGTTCGCCGTGGGCTTGCCCCGGCGCTCTGGAAGCCCACCGGCCCAACGGCTAGCTTTGGCCTTCATGACCATGCGAGACAAGCTCGACCTCCTCGAGAAGCGCCGCGCCGAGTCGGCACAGGGCGGAGGGGCCAATCGCCTCAAGGCGCAGCACGACAAGGGCAAACTCTCGGCCCGTGAGCGGCTCGACATCCTCCTCGACGACGGTTCGTTCGTCGAGTTCGACCGGTTCGTGACGCACCGGTCCACCGATTTTGGGCTGGACGACCAGATCATCTACGGCGACGGCGTCGTCACCGGCTACGGGCGCATCGACGGACGGCTGGTCTACGTGTTCTCGCAGGACTTCACGGTGTTCGGCGGGTCGCTGTCGGAGACCCATGCCGAGAAGATCTGTAAGGTCATGGACCTCGCCGTGCGCAACGGCGCGCCGATGATCGGCCTCAACGACTCCGGCGGGGCGCGCATTCAGGAAGGCGTGGTCTCGCTG
Source organism: uncultured Gemmatimonadaceae bacterium (assembly GCA_963728785.1). Classification (GTDB taxonomy): domain Bacteria; phylum Gemmatimonadota; class Gemmatimonadetes; order Gemmatimonadales; family Gemmatimonadaceae; genus JAGWRI01. The sequence goes on along the minus strand of CAVSKV010000004.1, from coordinate 1,356,500 downwards.
GGCGGCTATGCCGACATCTTTCTGCGCAACACGCTCGCTTCGGGGGTCGTGCCACAGATTTCGGCGGTGCTGGGACCATGCGCCGGCGGCGCCGTGTATTCGCCCGCCATCACCGACTTCACCTACATGGTGCGCGGCACCTCGTACATGTTCGTCACCGGGCCCAACGTCGTGAAGACGGTGACGCACGAAGACGTGACGATGGAGCAACTGGGGGGCGCCGACGCCCACGCCTCCACGTCGGGCGTCGCGCACTTCGCATTCGATTCGGAGCCCGCCTGCCTCCAGGCCATTCGCGACCTGTTCCGGTTCGTGCCGTCCAACAACCTCGAGACGCCGCCCCGCGGACCCGGCACGGATCCATGCGACCGGCGCGACGAGGCGCTGCTCGACATCGTGCCCGACAGCGCCAGCAAGCCGTACGACATGCACGACGTACTGCGCCGTGTGGTGGACGACGCCGAGTTCTATGAAGTGCAGCCCGACTACGCCACCAACATCATCTGCGGGTTCGCCCATCTGGGCGGCACCAGCGTGGGGATCGTGGCCAATCAGCCGGCCGTGCTCGCCGGCGTGCTCGACATCAACGCGTCCACCAAGGCCGCTCGGTTCATCCGCTTCTGCGATGCGTTCAACATTCCCATCGTGACGTTCGAGGACGTGCCGGGATTCCTTCCCGGGCTCGCCCAGGAACACGGCGGCATCATCAAGCACGGCGCCAAGCTGCTCTACGCGTATTGTGAAGCGACGGTACCCAAGCTCACCGTGATCACGCGCAAGGCCTACGGCGGCGCGTACGACGTGATGAGTTCCAAGCATATCCGCGGCGATTTCAACGTGGCCTGGCCCACCGCCGAAATCGCGGTCATGGGACCCAAGGGCGCCGTCGAGATTCTGTTCAAGAAGGAGATCGCCGACGCCTCCGATCCCGACGCGGCCATGGATGCCAGGGTGACCGAGTATTCGGAGAAGTTTGCCAACCCGTACGTGGCCGCCTCGCGCGGCTACGTGGACGACATCATCGATCCGCGCGATACGCGGCCGCGGTTGATCGACGCGCTGGAGACCCTGCGCACCAAGCGCGACCGCAATCCGCCCAGGAAGCACGGGAACATCCCGCTGTGACTGGGCGCCGCCGCAAAGCCGCAGCGGCGGCCGCTCCCGGGCATTCGGCCACTCTCTCCGCGCCGCGGCCGTTCGCCAAGGTGCTGGTAGCCAATCGCGGCGAGATCGCCGTGCGCATCATCCGAGCCTGCCGCGAGATGGGAATTGGTTCGGTGGCCGTGTACAGCGACGTCGACGCGCACGCGCTCCACGTGCGGGAGGCCGACGAGGCGGTCCGCATCGGTGGTGCCGCCGCCAGCGAGAGCTACCTGCGTGGCGACCTTATTATAGAAGTGGCCGCCCGCGTGGGGGCCGAGGCCATCCACCCCGGGTACGGCTTCCTGTCCGAACGGGAATGGTTCGCCCGCGCGGTGCGCGACGCCGGCCTGGTGTTCATCGGCCCGCCCGCCGAAGCGATCGCCGCCATGGGCAGCAAGACAGCGGCACGCCAACTGGCCCAGCGAGCCGACGTGCCTATCGTGCCCGGTACCACCGAACCGGTGGCCGACGCCGACGCCGCATGCAGGATCGCCGAGCAGTTCGGGTATCCGGTGCTGCTCAAGGCCGCGGCTGGAGGTGGGGGCAAGGGCATGCGCGTCGTGCAACGAGCGGCCGACATGGCGTCGTCACTGGACGCCGCGCGCCGCGAAGCGAAGAACGCCTTCGGCGACGACAGCGTGTACGTGGAGAAGTACATCGTCGGGTCGCGGCACGTGGAGATCCAGGTGCTGGCCGACCATCACGGCCGGTGCGTGTCGCTCGGCGAGCGCGAATGCTCGGTTCAGCGGCGCCTCCAGAAGATGATCGAGGAAGCCCCGAGCGTGGCGGTGAGTCCGGAACTGCGCCGCGCCATGGGGGACACCGCCGTGCGGATGGCGAGAGCGGCCGGCTACCGGAACGCCGGCACCTGCGAGTTCCTGCTCGATCGCGACGGGAACTTCTACTTTCTGGAAATGAACACGAGACTTCAGGTGGAGCACCCGGTCACCGAGCTCGTCACCGGCATCGACCTCGTGCAGTGGCAGCTCCGCGTGGCCGCCGGCGAACGGATTCCCGAGGCGTTCGAGCAGCTGAGTCCGCGCGGGTGGGCCATCGAGTGCCGCATAACCAGCGAGGATCCCGCCAACGGGTTTCTGCCGTCCACCGGACGCATCTCGTATTTGCGCGTGCCGGCCGGGCCGGGTGTGCGGTGGGATGGTGGCGTGGAGGCCGGGAGCGAGGTCGGACTGCACTACGATCCGCTGCTCGCCAAGCTCATCGTGTGGGGGGCCGACCGCGCCGCCGCCGTGGCGCGCATGCACCGCGCCCTGCTCGAACTGGCCGTGGACGGCGTCGAGACCTCGCGCGACTTCCACCTGCGCGTGATGGAAGACGACGAGTTCCGCAGCGGCGCGATCGAGATCCAGTGGCTGGAACGACGGCTGGCCTCGCTCATCCACGCGACGCCGCCGGCCGAAGGGGTGCGGGTTGCCGCGATCGCGGCCGCGCTGCTGGCCGACCGCGACCGCCAGGCGCGGCGCCCCAACGGGATCACCGTTCAAGGCGTGGTGCCCGCCGATTCACCGTGGACGCAGGCCGCGCGACTGGACGGCCGGGAATGACGCCGGAGACGGTCGAGCTGGAGATCAACGGCATCGCCGCCGGCGGCGACGGGGTGGGGCGCGTGGATGGGCTGGTCGTGTTCGCGCCGCGTACGGCGCCGGGCGATCGCGTACGGGCCACGATCGAGCGCGGCAAGCGGTTCGCACGGGCTACCCATACCGAAATACTGAAGCCGTCGCCCGATCGCGTGGCGCCGGCCTGCCCGCACTATGAGGGCGACGCTTGCGGTGGCTGCCAGTTGCAGCACCTGAGCGACGAAGCGCAGCGCGAGGCCAAAGCGGGGATGATCCGCGACGCGTTCGCCCGCATCGCCAAGCGTCCCGCGGACGCGCCCGAGGTGCGCCACGGCCGGTCGCCCTGGCGGTATCGCGCCAAACTCACCCTCGCCCTTCGCCGCGGGCCGGGTGGCTGGACCGCCGGTCTGCACCGGTTCGACGATCCCTCCGAAGTCTTTGCACTGGACGATTGCCCGATCACCGACCGGCGGGTGGTGGCGGTGTGGCACGAAGTGCTCGCCCATGCCGGTCTGCTGCCCGACGCATCGTCGCTGCGCGCCTCCGTGCGCTTGCTCGGCGACGGCGCCGCGCTCGTCGTTAAGGGGGGTGCGGCGTGGGAGCGGGCTGGGGAACTGCTGGACGCGGTCGAATCGCTGGTCGGCGTCTGGTGGGCGCCGGACGGCGAGAGCGGCCGCCGCAAGCAACGGTTCATGGCCGGCCGCGGACCGGAAGAGGAACACGGGGCGTCGTTCACGCAGGTGAATCCCGAGGTGGCCGAGATGATGCGCGCGCACGTGCTGGCCCTTGTGCGGGCGCGCGTCCCGCAGCGGGTGGTGGACGCGTACTCCGGTGTTGGCGACACTGCCGAACCGATCGCGCGCGGCGGGGCGCACGTGGTGGCCATCGAACTGGATCGCGAGGCCAGCCGCGTCTGTGCCGCGCGGCTGCCCACTGGGTCGCGGGCCGTGACCGGCACGGTGGAGCGGGCGCTTGCCGGCGTGCTGCCCGCCGATCTGGTGATCCTCAATCCGCCGCGGGCCGGCGTGGCCGAGGCCGTCACCCGGGCGCTCGAGGCGGCGGTGCCCCGGGCGGCGTCGATAATCTATGTGAGTTGCGATCCCGCGACGCTGGCCCGCGACGTGGGCCGTCTGCCCTCCTATCGGGTGGCCACGGTAACGGCATTCGACATGTTCCCCCAGACGGCGCACGTCGAGACGGTGTGCGAACTCCGCTTGGAAGGCGCCGCGGCGTGAAGTATTTCGTGACCGTGAACGGCGAGGAGCACGAGGTCGTGCTCGACGGTGACGGCGTTCACCTGGACGGCCGAACCGTCCGCGCCCATGTAGCCGACGTGGAGGGAACGCCGGCTCGGCTGGTGACCATTGGCGACGCGGTGCACCGGGTGCTGACGCGGCGCGGAGCGCGCCGCGGGATCTACATGCTGTCAATTGACGGCTACCGCTATGACGTCGATGCCCTTGACGAGCGGGCTCGCACGATCCGCGAACTATCGGGGGGGACGTCGGTAGCGGCCGGCCCGGCGCCGCTGATGGCGCCGATGCCCGGGCTGATCGTTCGCATCAACGCCGAACCGGGCGACCGCGTGCAGGCCGGGCAGGGTCTGGTGGTGATGGAGGCCATGAAGATGGAGAACGAGTTGCGCGCCGCGACTTCGGGCACGGTCAAGGCTGTGCTCGTGGCGGTCGGCACACCGGTAGAGAAGGGAGCCGTGCTGCTGGAAATGGAGTAGTCAACGGGCAACGACCCGGGGGGGACGGACATGGGACGGTCGATCGGATTCGCACTCGCGGCAACCCTGGCGGCGGCGACGCTCTCAGCGCAGAGCGCTCCGCCGAGCACTGACATCTACCTGGTGCGCCTGCGTGGAGGTGCCGCCGGCTCGATCAGCGATCCCCCGGTGAACCTCACGAACCGCGCCGGCTATGACAACCAGCCCTCGTTCACGCCCGACGGCCGCGCCATCCTGTTCACGTCCATCCACGAAGACGCGCAGGCCGACATCTACCGCATCGACCTCGCGTCGCGCGCCGTCACACGGCTCACCCACACGCCGGAGAGCGAATACTCGCCGACGCCGCTACCCACGGGTACGGGGTTCAGCGTGGTGCGCGTGGAGATGGATTCCACCCAGCGGCTCTGGGCGTTCAATGCCGGCGGCACGGCGCCGGTGCTGCTCCTGCCCGGCATCGCGCCGGTGGGCTACCACCTCTGGCTGACGGATCACACGCTGGCCCTGTTCGTCCTCGGCAATCCGAACTCGTTGGAGATTGCCGATACGCAGACCGGAGAGGGGCGCACGATCGCGCACGACATCGGGCGATCCCTGCAGCGGGTGCCGGGCGGTTCCAGGTTCTCGTTCCTGCGCCGCGTTGACGGCGCGTGGTATCTCGAGACCGCCGACCCGGCGGCGAGCGATGGCGCTATCCAGCGTGTTGCCGCTATGCCGCGCGGCGCCGACTACGTGGTGTGGGAGTCGGCGACGGCTGCGCTGACCGCGTCCGGTACCGAAATTCTCCGCCTCGATCTTTCCGCCGGCGCCGGCGCCAAGTGGACGCCGATCGCCGACTTCAAGGAAGAGGGACTGCGCAATCTGTCGCGGCTCGCGCTGAGTCCCGACGGGGAATGGCTCGCCGTGGTGGGCGAGCCGGTCAAGAACTAGGTCCCCGTCGAGTCGGGGGTAGCCCCGGTGTCCGATTGGTTTGGCGGCGCCGGCGCCGCGGCTGCCGCGGCTGCCGCGGCTGCCGCCGCCGCGGCCGCATTCGCCTTGCGCTCGGCCGGCGCGCCCCACCCGCCGTCCGTCCGTCTTTCCGCGTGGTGCTTGATCTGCTTGCCCTCGGCCAGGAACACGGCGTCCTCGCCGATGTTGGTGGCCAGGTCGGCCACACGTTCCAGGTTGCGGCTCACGAGTAGTAGCTCGAGCGATGCGTTGATGGTGTGCGGGTCGGCCATCATGTGCGTGAGCAGGATGCGGAACACCGAGTCGTGCAGCGAGTCCACGGCGTCGTCGGCCTGGCACACGGCGCGGCCCAGCGCTCCGTCGGCCCGCACGAAGGCAGTGAGGGCGTCGCCGAGCATGCGGCGTGCCCGGCGCGCCATATCGGCGATCTCGGGATCCGGGGTGATGCGCGTGCGCATGGCGGCCAGTCGCAGCGTGCTCTGGGCGATGTTCACGGCATGGTCGCCCACGCGCTCGAGGTCGCTGGACACCTTGATCGTACTCACGAGAAAGCGCAGGTCGCGGGCCATCGGCTGCTGCAGCGCCAGCAGGCCCACGGCGCGTTCTTCGACTTCGACTTCCATGGCGTCGAGTTCGCGGTCGCCGGCGAGCACGGCTTCGGCCGCGCTGGGGTCCCGCGAGAGCAGGCCGTCCACGGCGAGGTCGATGAGGGACGTGGCGCGGTCGGACATGTCGAGCAACCGCTGCGTGAGTTCGGCAAGTTGTTCGTGAAAGTGGCGATACGTGCCGGATGCATCGGTTGGACTCATCCGAACCTCCCTGTGATGTATGCTTCGGTCCGTTCGTCCGAAGGCGCCGTGAAAAGGGTTTGCGTCGGCGCAACCTCGATCAGCTCGCCGAGGAAGAAGAACGCCGTGTGGTCCGAAGCTCGTGCCGCCTGCTGCAGGTTATGGGTCACGATGACGACGGTCAACGACCCCCGCAATTCGAACAGTAGCTCTTCGATCTTCTGCGTCGAAAGGGGATCGAGCGCGCTGGCCGGCTCGTCGAGCAGCAGGACCTCCGGCTGGTTGGCCAGAGCGCGCGCGATGCACAGCCGCTGCTGCTGACCGCCGGAGAGTCCAAGGGCGCTCTGGCGCAGCCGGTCCTTGACCTCGTCCCACAGGGCGGCTCGCCGGAGCGAGGTCTCGACGATCTCGTCCAGCTTGGCCGTGTCCCTGGTGCCGTTGATGCGGGGGCCGTATGCCACGTTGCCGTAGATCGTGCGCGGGAACGGATTCCAGCGCTGGAACACCATCCCGACCCGCCGCCGCAGCGCCACGACGTCCATGCCCACGGCGTGGATGTCGTCGCCGTCCAGGCGGATCGTGCCTTCGTGCCGCGTGTGGGGAATCACCTCCTGCAGCCGGTTGATGGACCGCAGAAAGGTGGACTTCCCGCATCCCGACGGCCCGATGAGCGCCGTGATCATTCCGGCGGGCAGCGTGAGCGAGATGTCCGTGAGGGCCTGCTTGTCCCCGTACCAGAAGGAGAAGCGCTCGGCCTGGATGTCACCGCTCATCCAAACCGTCCGGTCACGTAGGCTTCGGTGCGCGGGTCGGAGGGCGCGGTGAACAGTCTGCTCGTCGGCGCCACTTCCACCAACTCTCCATCGAGCATGAACGCCGTGCGGTCCGACACGCGGGCGGCCTGCTGCATGTTGTGCGTTACGATAATCACCGCGAACTGCTTGCGCAGGGCGTACACCAGCTCCTCCACCTTCTGTGTGCTGAGCGGGTCGAGCGACGCCGTGGGCTCGTCGAGCAGGAGCACGGACGGCGAATTGGCGAGGGCGCGCGCGATGCAGAGCCGCTGCTGCTGGCCCCCCGAAAGCGCCACCGCGCTTCCATTGAGGCGATCCTTCACCTCGTCCCACAGCGCCGTGCTTCGCAGCGCTCGTTCGACGATCTCCGTCTCCTGAGCCGCGGTGGGGCGTCGGTCGCCTTTGAGGATGCGCAGGCCCGCCGCCACGTTGTCCCGGATGCTGAGCGTCGGGAATGGTGTCGGGCGCTGGAACACCATGCCGATGTGCCGGCGCACGCCGATCGGATTCACCTCGGGCGCATACAGGTCGCGGCCCCGGAACTCGATGCCTCCCGTGACCCGCGCCAGCGGTACGGTCTCGTGCATCCGGTTGAGGCAGCGCAGCAGCGTGGACTTGCCGCAGCCTGACGGCCCGATGATCGCGGTGACTTCACGTTCGCGGAACGCGATGGACACGTTGCGCACGGCATGCAGGCCGCCGAAGTACGCGTTCAGCGCCGTGACGTCGAGCAGCACGCCACCCGACTGAACGCTTCCGTCGGGAGTGCGCCCCGCGGCCACGATCCGCGGGGCCGCGCCGGTGATCGGAGCCGTCATCTAGTCCACCACCTTCCCGAAGCGCGGACGCGTGGCGTACCGAGCGGCGATGCTGATCACCAGCACCAGCGCGATGAGCACGAGCGCGCCGGCCCAGGCCTGGCGGCGCCAGTCGTCGTATGGGCTGATGCCGAAGGTGTAGATCTGCAGCGGGAGCGCGGCGGTGGCCTGCGACGGATCGAGCGACCAGAACAGATTTCCGAACGCCGTGAACATCAGCGGCGCCGCTTCGCCAGCCACCCGGGCCAGTGCCACCAACGCCCCGGTGACGATCCCGGGCAGCGCCGTGCGCGCCACGATTTGGAGCGAGGTACGCCAACGCGTGTAGCCCAGCGCCAGTGCCGCCTCGCGCAGCGAGTTGGGCACGGTCTTGATCATCTCCTCCGTGGTCCGGGCGACCAGCGGAATCATTATCGAGCCGAGCGCGATGCCTCCGGCCCACGCCGAGAAGTGGTGCACCGGTCGCACCAGCAGCTGCCAGGCAAAGATCCCCACGACGATCGACGGAAGTCCGTTGAGGACGTCGGAGAGGAACCGCACGGTGTTGGCCAGGCGCCTGCCCCGATGTTCGGCCAGGTAGATTCCCGCTCCGATCCCCACTGGCAGCCCGGCAAGCGAGGCGATGGCCAGCAGCATCAAGGTGCCGACCATCGTATTCGCCATGCCGCCGCCGGCCACCCCGGGAGGCGCCGGAATCTTGGTGAAGAAGTTCCAGTTCAGGGACGTCGCGCCCTGTTGCAGGAGGCGCCCGAGGACGAGCACCAGCGGCAGCAGCACCAGCGCCGCGGCCAGCCACATCAGCCCGAGCATCACGACGTTGATCACTTTGCGGAAGGTCACGTGATGTTCGCCCCCACGCGCGAGACCAGCCACCGCGCGATCACGTTCACGATGAACGTGATCGCCAGCAGCGACGCCCCCACCGCCATCAGCGCGGACAGGTGCGCGTCGCTCACCGCTTCCGTGAATTCGTTGGCGATGATCGACGACATGGTGTATCCGGTCGCGAACAGCGACGCCGAGATCTTCGGCGTGTTGCCGATCACCATCGTCACGGCCATCGTCTCGCCGAGGGCTCGCCCGAGGCCGAGCACGACGCCGCCGACGATCCCCGATCTCGCGCCGGGAATCACCGCGTCGCGGATCATCTCCCATCTCGTCGCACCGAGGGCCAACGCCGCTTCCCGCTGCGAGCGGGGCACCGCCAGCAGCACCTCCCGAGTGACGGCCGAGATGTACGGAAGCACCATGATCGCCAGAATGACGCCGGCGGTCAGCATGCCGGGGCCGTACGACGCGCCGGCGAAGATCGGCAGCCCTCCCAGGTGCAGCGTATCCTTCACGAACGGGGCAACGTCGTGCTGGATGATCGGCTGGAGGACGAATACCCCCCACAGTCCGTACACGACGCTGGGAATGGCTGCGAGCAGGTCCACCAGGAAGGCCACCGGCTGGCGCAGCCATCGCGGCGCCAATTCGGAAAGGAAGATCGCGGTGCCAAGCGCCAGCGGGGTCGCGATGACCAAGGCGATCGCCGAGGACACCAGCGTTCCGTAAATGGCCGGCGCCGCTCCGAAGACGCCGGCCACGGGGTCCCAGCGGCTCGACGTGAAGAACGAGAGGCCGGCCCGCTGAAAGGCCGGCCAACCGGCGAGGAATACCTCGACTCCAACCACCACCAGCAGCGTGGGAATCACCAGCGCCGCGAGCGTTGTCGCCCCTCGGTAGATCCGGTCTCCGATCGCCCCACCTTCCATTCGGGTCTCGGAGACGGCGGGGGACAGTTCGGGGTCCCCCAACGGCGAAGCCTCCACGTTCGTCATGGGCTCCTTGATCCCACGTGAACGTGAAGGCTCGTCTTGTGCCGCAACAAGCGTCGGAAGGCGTTGTAACGGCCGTGTAACGGGGCCATCCGACGACCGGTGGATCGTTACTTCACTTCCTTCAGCCGGGCCAGAACCTTGGTCGCCATCGACTTCGGCATCGGCGCATACTGGAGGTTCTCAGCCATGCCCTCGCCGCTCGTGATCACCCAGTCCAGGAAGTCCACCAGCTTCTTGCCCTTGGCGGCGTCCTTCTGGTTCTTGTACAGCACGATCCAGGTGAACGACGAGATCGGGTAGGCGTCCGCGCCCGCCGCGTTGACGATCGAGATGCGGAAGTCGCTGCTCGCCGGCAGCGCAGCCGCCGTGGCGGCCGCGGCGTTGGTCGCGCCCTCGAGCGACGGCGCCACGAACTTGCCTGCCTTGTTCTTGATCAAGGCGTAGGGCAGGTGGTTCTGCGTGGCGTACGCGAGTTCGATGTAACCGAAGCCGCCCTCGACCTGCTTGACCTGGCCGGCAACGCCTTCCGTTCCCTTCGCGCCGATCCCGACTGGCCACTCGACCGACGTGCTCTTGCCCGGACCCTTCGCCCACTCGGGGCTTACGGTGGAGAAGTAGTCGGTCACGATGTAGGTCGTGCCGCTGCCGTCGGAACGGTGCACCACCACGATGTCCGTGTTCGGAAGCTTGACGCCCGGGTTCAGCGCCGCGATCCGCGGGTCGTTCCACTTGGTGATCTTGCCAAGGTAGATGTCGGCCACGAGCGGGCCGTCCATCTTCAACGGCGCCTTGATCGAGGGCAGGTTGTAGGACATGGCCACGGCGCCAATCACCGTCGGAATGTGCAGGATCGGACCACCCTTGGCCTGTGCCATCTGCTCGTCGGTCATCGGGCCGTCGGTGCCGCCGAAATCGACAGTCATGTCGGAGAGCTGACGGATGCCGCCGCCGGACCCGATCGACTGGTAGTTGACCTTGACCCCGGTCTTCGCGGCGTAGGCCGCGATCCACTGCGTCATGATCGGGTTGGTGAACGTGGAGCCGGCGCCGGTCAGGTCGACGCCTTGCGCACCGGCGCTGGCGCCGACGGTGGCCAGGGCGGCTGCTGCGAGAAGGAAACGCTTCATGGTCTTGGTATCCTCGGGAAGGGAAGAGTGGGGCTAGAAGCCGATGACGAAGTGGAAGTAGAACGCCTTGCTGTCGGCCGTGCTACCGTCGTGGCCTTCGAGATCCTGGAAGTCGGCGTATACCGTGGTCTTGCTGCTGATGTCGTAGCCGATTCCGCCGATTAGGAACCGCTGATAGGGATCGGCGCTGCTGGCCGGCTTGTACTGATCGGCGCGAAGGACGATCGACCAGGGGTCCGTCTTGGTGTTGTTGATGTAGGCCAGCGGGCGGACGATGGTATACGCCGAGTACACGGACCCCGTCGCGGTCGTGATGTTGGCGTTGGTCGTCGTGTTGGCGCCCGTAGTGCGGTTGTCGTATTCGGCGCTGACGGTGATCCGCGGATCCTTGATCGCGGCGTGGACGCCCCACAGGTCGTTCTGCAGACCGGCCGCCGTGGCGTCGAACGTGTTCGTGTTGTACCCCTTCTGATAGTAGGGGCTGATCTGCAGCGACTTGAAGATGCCGGCGTCGCTGGACGCGGCCAACGGGGTCCAACTGAACCGGACGTTCACGTTCTTGAAGTGGTTGGTCTCGTATGAGCCGTAGCCGCTGCCGTTGAATACGCCGCCGTAGAAGTTGCCCTGCTTGCCGGGCAGCGTGTACATGACCACCGCCCCAAGGTCGGAGGACGGCACGAAGCTCAGGTAGTCGATCGGCGTGTTCGTGATGCCGCGCTGCCAGAAGCTCTCCATCATGTCGATTTCGGGCGTCTGCTCGAGGCCGAACCGGAAGCTCAGCGACGCCGGATCCGTCCCCTTGTCCTTCCACGCGTTCCACTGCATGAACGCGTACTTCAAACGGGCCACCCAGCCGGCGTAGTAGGCGCCGCTGGTCGTCGTGTTCGTGTTCTGATACACGTCCGTGGTGACACGCACCGTGACATTATCACCCGACGGCACGACGAAGTTCAGGTATGCCCGGGTGAGGTCGAACTTGTTCATGGCGCGCTGGGCTTTCGTGCCGCCGTTCTGCCAGTCGGCGTAGATGACGCCGGAGAACTGGAGCGGGATGTTGACAGCCGTTTGCGCGGCCAGGCTCGTCGCCCCGACGGCGACGAAGGCAAACGCGGTGGCCAGGCGAGAGAGGGTTCGCATATAGACTCGCAGGAAGGATGGAGACAGCTGATTAATGCAGAGGCGGGGGTTCACCCCCGCGCCGAGTAGGGTAGGCCGGCCCTGTCACGATGTGTGTCGGGGGTTCGTAACGGGCAGGTAAAGGCCTTCCTCACGGAGATCGAGTCGGAGGGGCTCCCCCCGCAGACGCTGGCAGGCGTAGCGCAGGACGCTCCATGATTGACGGAGAGCGCTCGTTGGGCTACGCTGGCGCGGTCCCCGGCCGATTGCTTTGGCCGCCCCCGTTTCGTCCCCCCACCTCGATCCGGAGCCCGGAGGCCCGCATGGGCGTGTTCACGGAGTTGGCGCAGCTCGACCGGCAGCAGCGCAGCGCGTTTCTGGCCAGCTTCCTTGGCTGGACGCTGGACGCGTTCGACTTCTTCCTCATGGTGTTCATGCTGGGCATCATCGCGAAGGAGTTCGGTACGGATGTCAAGACGGTCGCGTTCGCGATCACGCTGACGCTCGCCATGCGCCCTCTGGGCGCCCTCGCGTTCGGGTTGCTGGCCGACCGCTATGGCCGCCGGCCGATCCTGATGATCGACATCCTGCTGTTCAGCGTGCTCGAACTGGCATCGGCGTTCGCCCCGACGCTCGTCGTGCTGATGGCACTGCGCGCGGCGTTCGGCTTCGCGATGGGGGGCGAGTGGGGAATCGGGGCGTCGCTGGTCATGGAATCGATTCCGCCCAAGGCGCGCGGGCTCGTGTCGGGGATTCTCCAGGAGGGGTACGCCTTCGGCTATCTGCTGGCCGCCGTGGTCTATGGTTTGCTGTTCGACCGCATCGGCTGGCGCGGCATGTTCGCCGTGGGCGTCGTTCCGGCGCTCCTCGTCATGTACATCCGCCGCAACGTGGAAGAGTCTCCCGTTTGGACCAAACTGCGGGAACGGCCCCAACTCAGCCTGATCCAGTCGGTGGCCCGGAACTGGAAGCTCTTCCTGTACGTCGTCGTGTTGATGACGGCGTTCAACTTCTTCAGCCATGGCACGCAGGACCTCTATCCCACCTTCCTCCAGGTGCAACACCGCTTCAACACGGGGACGGTCAGCCTGATTGCAATCGTAGCCAACGTTGGGGCAATCACCGGCGGAATCTTCTTCGGCACGCTATCGGAGCGAATCGGGCGGCGCACGTCGATCGTGCTGGCGTCGCTGTTCGGGCTCCTGATGATCCCGCTGTGGAGTCTGGCCAGCGGCGCCATCCTTCTGGCTGTGGGCGCCTTCTTCATGCAGGTCGCGGTGCAGGGGGCATGGGGAGTCATTCCGGTTCACCTGAACGAGCTGTCACCCAACGAGGTCCGGGGCACGTTTCCCGGGTTCGCCTATCAACTCGGCAACTTCCTGGCGTCGGGAAACGCCATCATGCAGGCCGGATTCGCCGAGTCGCGCGGCGGGAACTATGGAATGGCCCTGGCCGTCGTGGCGGCCGTCATGGCGGTGGTGATCGCGTTCCTGACGGCCGTGGGTCCGGAGGCAAAGGGGGTGGTGTTCGAGCAGAAGCTGGGCGACGTGCCCGGCGAGTGAGTGCGTTGACAGCCGCTAAGTGCTTGCGTAGCTTAGAGGTCTGTACAAAACGCCTTAAAGGCGGCCGAAACCCGGGTTGCGACCCGCACCGGTGAGGCGCAGCACCCACATCGCACGTCAGGGCAGTCAATGAAGACGTTCAGCGCCACCCCGCGCGACATCGAGCAGCGGTGGTTCATCGTGGACGCCGAGGGGATGATCCTCGGGCGTCTCGCCTCCGAGGTTGCGAAGGTCATTCGCGGCAAGCACAAGCCGATCTTCACGCCGCACATGGATACCGGTGACAACGTCATCGTGATCAATGCGTCCAAGGTGAAGGTTACGGGCCGGAAGGCCGAGCAGAAGACGTACTTCGCGCACACCGGGTACATGGGCCACGAGCGGCACACGCCATTCGCGAGCATGCTGGCCAAGCACCCCGAGCGCGTGATCGAGAAGGCCGTGCACGGGATGCTCCCCAAGACCGCGCTTGGGCGCCAGGTCCTGCGCCGCAAGCTGCGCGTCTATGCCGGCGCCGAGCATCCGCACGCGGCGCAGCAGCCGACGCCGCTCACCATCAAGCAGAGCGAGACGAAGTAATGGCCGACACGACCACGATCCACGCGATCGGCCGCCGCAAAGAGGCGGTGTGCCGCGTCTACATCAAACCCGGTTCGGGCAAGTGGGACGTCAACGGGCGCACGCTCGGTGATTTCTTTCCGCGGCCGACGCTCGTATCGGCCATCCAGCAGCCGTTCACGGCGACCGACACGCTCGGCCGCTACGACGTCAAGGCGAAGTGTGAGGGCGGCGGCCAGAACGGCCAGGCCGGCGCGCTCCGTCTCGCGGTGGCGCGCGCCCTCGTCAAAGTCGACGAGGCACACCGGGTCAAGCTGCGCGGCCTGGGTCTGCTGACCCGCGACGCGCGCGCCGTGGAGCGCAAGAAGCCGGGGCGTCCGAAGGCACGCAAGCGGTTCCAGTTCAGCAAGCGCTAACCCGAATGCCGGCGGCGGATCACGCGTCCGCCGCCGGCACGGGTGGCGGGCAGTCCATCTCACACGCTTCCCGAGCCCTCGTGGGTGCCGGTTCGCCGGTTCACGGCGGGCGCTGACGGAAGCGGACGAACACAACCACCGTCGAGGAACGTCGCACCCCATGCCCGATACGCAGCTTACACTCGAGGAGTTGCTCGCCGCCGGAGTCCACTTCGGCCACCAGACCCGCCGTTGGAATCCCAAGATGCGCCGGTTCATCTTCGCCGAGCGCAACGGGATCCACATCATCGATCTCCAGAAGACGATGCACCAGCTCGAGCTGGCGCAGAAGCTGACCCGCGAGGTCGTGCTGCGCGGGGAGAACGTCCTGTTCGTGTGCACGAAGCCGCAACTGTCCGCCCTCGTCAAGGAAGCCGCCGAGCGCTGCGGCGCCATGTACATCACGGAACGGTGGCTGGGCGGCCTGCTCACCAACTTCCAGACCGTGAAGAAGCAGCTCCGCCGCATGAAGGAGCTGGAAGACGGCTCGGAGTCGGGCGGCGAGTTCGAGAACTACACCAAGAAGGAACAACTCATGATGGCGCGTGAGCGCGACAAGCTCACCAAGTACCTGGGCGGGATTCGCGGTATGACCCGCCTACCGGGCCTGCTGTTCGTGATCGACTCCAAGAAGGAGCGCATTGCGGTGAACGAGGGCAACAAGCTCAAACTGCCGATCATCGCCGTGGTCGACACAAATGCCGATCCGGACCTCATCACGGTACCGATCGCCGGCAACGACGACGCGATTCGCTCGGTGGAGTTGATCGCCAACGCCATCGCCGCCACGATCAGCGAGGCGCGCCGCGAGGCGCCGACGCGCGACGAGGCCCAGGAGGGCGAGAGCTACACGTACAGCTCCGACCGCGGCGCCGAGCCGGCCGAGGGCGAAGCCGAACGCAAGCGCAAGCGCCGTCCGCGGCGCCGCCGCGCCAAGCCCGAAGCCATCGCCGCTCGGCTCAAGACCACCGGCGAGGCCGGAGAAGCCGCCGAGGCCGAACCGGCTGTGGAGAGCGACGACTCGACGCCGGCGTCGGAATAGCTCCCGATTGGCGGCCCCATGGCCGTGCGGTTGCGGCGCCTGCCGCAGTACTTTCGACAGACGCCGCCGGCTCCCGCTGGCGGCGTTTCCACGACTCAGACCGTTAGGACGGAAGCAGACATGGCAACGATCACCGCAAAAGACGTCCAGGAACTGCGCCAACGCACCGGCGCGGGGATGATGGACTGCAAGAAGGCCCTCGAGGAGACCTCGGGGAACATTGACCTCGCCGTCGAGAATCTCCGCAAACGCGGCGTGGCGAAGGCCGAGAAGCGCTCGGGCCGCACGACCAGCGAAGGGATCATCGGCCACTACCTCCACCACAATGGCAAGCTGGCCACGCTCGTCGAGCTGAACTGTGAGACGGACTTCGTGGCCCGCACCGACGACTTCAAGGAGCTGGCCCGTTCGCTGGCCGAGCACATCGCCGCCGCCGCCCCGCTGGCCGTGGACAGGGACGGCATTCCGGCCGAGAAGATCGAGTCGGAACGCCGGATTGCCGAGGAGCAGACCCGCGCGTCGGGCAAACCCGAAGCCATGCTGCAGAAGATCGTCGACGGCAAGCTCGACGCGTTCTACAAGGACGCGACCCTGCTCGCCCAGCCCTGGGTGCGGGAGCCGAAGAAAACGATCGGCGACCTGGTCAAGGAAGTCTCGGCCAAGACCGGCGAGAACATCCAGGTCCGCCGCTTCGTGCGCTTCCAACTCGGCGAGGCGTGACCCCCATGGGCGAACTCCGATACCCGCGCGTCCTGATCAAACTTTCGGGCCAGGCCCTGGCTGGCGACGCCGGGTTCGGTTTCGACTTCGAGACGATCGACCGGCTGGCAGACGAGGTGGCGTCGGTGATCGGGATCGGCGCGACCGTCGGGATGGTGATCGGCGGCGGCAACATCGTGCGTGGCACGATCCTCTCCAAGTTGGGGATGGACCGCGTCACGGCCGACTACATGGGGATGCTGGGCACGGTGATCAATGCGCTGGCCGTGCAGGACGTGCTGGAGCGCAAGGGGATGGACACCCGGGTCATGACGGCCATCCGGATGGAGGAGATCGCCGAGCCGTACATCCGGCGGCGCGCGCTGCGCCACTTCGAGAAGGGACGCAGCGTGATCTTCGCCGCAGGCACGGGCAATCCCTATTTTTCCACCGATACGGCCGCCGTACTCCGGGCCATCCAGATGAAGGCCGATCTGATCATCAAGGCCACGGGCGTGGACGGCGTGTATTCGGCCGATCCCAAGAGCGATCCCCACGCGACGCTGTACGAGGAGATCAGCTACCGGGACGTGATGATCGAGGAGCTGAAGGTGATGGATCAAACGGCGGTCACGCTCTGCAAGGAGAATGGGCTGCCGCTCATCGTTCTCAACATTCATCGACCTGGCGCGATCGCGCGTGCCGTGCGCGGGGAGCGCGAGGGGACACTCGTTCAATGAGCACAATCCAGGCCATCGAGAAGGACTGCCGCGCCGCCATGGACAAGGCGCTGGACAGCACGAAGAAGGAGTTTTCCAGCATCCGGTCGGGCAAGGCATCGCCGAACATGCTCGACACGGTGCGGGTCGAGATGTACGGCTCGCAACTGATGATGAACCAGGTGGCCACGGTGTCGTCGCCCGAGCCGCGGCTGATCATCGTGACCCCGTTCGACAAGAGCCAGGCCAAGGTGATCGAGAAGGCGATCCGCGATTCCGGGATGGGGCTCGAACCGTCGAACCAGGGGGCCATCATCCGCGTGCCGCTGCCCCAGATGAACGAGGAGCGTCGCCGCGAACTGGTGAAGATCGTGCACAAGTTCGCCGAGGACGGCCGCATCGCCGTGCGCCACGCCCGGAGCCACGCCCGCGAAGGATTCAAGAAGCTAACGGGGGTGTCGGAGGACGAGGTGAAGCACGCCGAGAAGGACGTGCAGAAGCTGCACGACGACTACATCCACTACATCGACGAGCTGATCAAGGCGAAGGAAGCCGAGATCATGGAAGTCTGACGAGACGGACGGGGCGGTGCCGGACCTGACGAGCGACGAGCTGCTGAGCCGCATCCGGCTGCACGGCCGGATTCCGCGACACGTAGCCGTCATCATGGACGGCAACGGCCGCTGGGCGCGCGAGCGTGTCATGCCGCGAACGTTCGGTCACCGGGCCGGCATGCAGTCGGTGCGCGACGTAGTGGAGGGCGCGATCGAAGTGGGCGTCGAGGCGTTGTCGTTGTTCGCGTTCTCGAGGGAGAACTGGCAGCGGCCCAAGCCCGAAGTGTCGGCGCTCATGTCGCTGCTCGAGGAGTACATCCAGCGCGAGGCCGACGCGCTCCACGACAACGGCGTGCGGGTGCGCGTGTTCGGGGAGACCGACCGACTCACCCGGGCCGCCGGCGATGCCGTGCGCCGCGTCACCGCCCAGACGGCCGCCAACTCCCGGCTCGACCTCAACCTGTTCATCTCGTACGGCGCGCGCGCGGAACTGGTGCGGGCGGCCCGCGCCCTGGCCGAGGACGTAGCCGCCGGCCGTCTGTCGCCGGCCGACGTGACCGAGGCCGCATTCGCCGGCCGCCTGTACACCGCCGGCATGCCGGACCCCGATCTCCTCATCCGTACGTCGGGGGAACTGCGCATTTCCAACTTCATGCTCTGGCAACTGGCCTACACCGAGCTGTACGTCTCGCCGCTGAAGTGGCCCGATTTCCGCCGTGCGCAGTTCTACGAGGCGATCCTGGCATTCCAGGCGCGCGACCGCCGGTTCGGCAAGGTCGGCGTCTGATGGGAGAGTTCGCCCGCCGATTCCTGTTCGCCATCGTCGCGGCGCCGATCGTCATCGGAATCCTGCTGTGGGGCGGTGCGGCGCTGGCGGCGCTGCTTGCGGTCGCCTCGGCCATCGCGGCCTGGGAGTTCTTCCGCCTGGCCCGCGGGGCCGGCAACCAGCCGCTCGATGACATCGGGATCGGCATCGCCGGCCTCACGCCGCTCGCCGTGCACGCCCGCTTTCTCGGACTCTACGCCGTGCGTCCGGTCGATGTGGTCGTCGTCGTGCTCCTCGTGTGCACGCTGGTGCTCTGGATGCGCGGAGTGAGCGGCCAGCCCATGGCGTCACTCAGCGTCACGCTCTTCGGCGCGCTCTATACGGGCGGCACGCTCTCCTTTGCCTACGCACTCCGCTACCACCAATACGCCGTCGGCGGGCGCGAGCTCGCGGTTGCCGGCGGGTCGGTGCTGGTCGCCGCCGGTGGCGTGCTCGTTGCCCTCCCGGTGCTCGTCACCTGGGCCACCGACATCGGCGCGTATGCGTTCGGCCGCGCGTTTGGCCGGCACAGACTCATGCCTTCGGTGAGTCCCGGCAAGACCGTGGCCGGCGCGGTGGGCGGCGTGGCGGTGAGCGTCGTCGTCACGTGGGCGCTGGCGGGGTTCGTGCTGCGCCCGGTAGCGCAGCTCGGTCTCACGCCCGTGGGCATCGTGACGTTCGGCGTGTTGACGAGCGTGGCGGCGCAGGCGGGAGATCTGTTCGAGTCGCTGCTCAAACGCGAGGCGGGGGTCAAGGACAGCTCGCACCTGATCCCCGGCCACGGCGGGCTGCTCGACCGCGTGGACAGCCTGATTTTCGTGCTCCCGGTGGCGTACCTGTTGCTCGGCCTGTTGCTCGTTCCCGCGCCCGCATGACACTACGCGGCGTTGCCATTCTCGGGTCGACCGGCTCGATCGGGACGACCGCGCTTCGCGTGCTCGCTCGCCAGGGCGACCGGTTCCGCGTCTCGGCCCTCACGGCGCACAGCAACGCGGTGCTGCTCGAGCAGCAGGCGGCGGCATTCAAGCCCTCGTTCGTCGGGCTCGTCCAGAACGGCGCCGGCTCGAATGCGCGCTGGCATCTGGGGCCGTCGTGCCTGGCGGAGGCGGCGGAACGAGACGACGTGGACATCGTGCTCAACGCCGTGGTCGGCTCCATCGGCCTCGATGCCACTCTGGCCGCGCTGGAGCGCGGCAAGCGCGTGGCGCTGGCCAACAAGGAGTCACTCGTCATGGGCGGGCATCTGGTGGCGGCCGCCGCGCGGCGGGGCCGGGGCGAGATCGTGCCGGTAGACAGCGAGCACAGCGCCGTGCTCCAGTGCATCGCGGGCCGGCCGGGAGTGGAGGTACGCCGCATCATCCTCACCGCTTCCGGCGGGCCGTTCCGCGAGTGGCCGCGGGACCGGTTGGCAGGAGCCACCGTGGCCGACGCCCTGCGCCACCCCACGTGGCGCATGGGGCCCAAGATCTCGGTGGATTCGGCGACCCTCGCCAACAAGGCGCTCGAGGTCATCGAGGCCCACTACCTGTTCGGCCTGCCGTACGACCGCATCGACGTGGTGGTGCATCCGCAGAGCATCGTGCATTCCTTCGTCGAATTCGTGGACGGGAGCGTGCTCGCGCAGCTCGGCGTGCCAACGATGGAACTCCCGGTGCTGTACGCGCTCACCCACCCCGGTCGGGTGGCCGACAGCGGTATTCCGCCGTTCGATCCGGTGGGCAACTCGCCGCTCACCTTCGAATCCGCGCGCGTGGACGACTTCCCGGCGCTCTCCCTGGGCATGGCGGCGGGGCGCGCCGGCGGGGCCGCGCCGGCGGTCTACAATGCCGCCAATGAGCAAGCGGTGGCCATCTTTCTGGACGGTCGCATCACGTTTCCCGATATCGCGGCGGCGATCGGCGGTGCGCTCGACACGCTCGGCGCGCTCCCGGGCGACACCCGCGATGCGCTGGAATCGGCCGATGCCGCGGCGCGCCACTTCGTGAGAGATCGATTCGGATGCTAGCGATACTTGCTCCGATCTTCGTATTCGGGGTCGTGATCTTCGTGCACGAGTTCGGACACTTCCTGGCCGCCAAGGCAATGGGGGTCTACGCGCCCCGCTTCTCGATCGGCTTCGGGCCGGCGTTGTGGAAGAAGCGGCGCGGCGAGACCGAGTACGTGCTCGCCCTGCTCCCCCTGGGCGGCTACGTGCGCATGGCGTCGCGGCATGACGAGACGGCCGCGTTCCTCGAAGGAGGAAGCGAGGAGCGGAGCGGGTTGCGCGAGGGTGACCCGGAGTACGACCCCGAGGCGATGGTGCCGTTCGGCCCACGCCCGGTGCCCGAGAACCGCTGGTTCGAGTCGAAGCCGCTTCCTGCACGGCTGCTCATCTTGCTGTCCGGGGTCACGATGAACGCGTTGCTCGCGCTCGGCGTGTCGATCGGACTGTCGGCGCACTTCGGGCGCGCCGTGGTCGCCACGCGCGTCGTGGGAGCGGTGCGCGCCATCGCGGCGGCGCCGGCGCTCGCCGGGCTGCACGCCGGCGACACGCTGTTCGCCGTGAACGGCGATACCGTTGGCGACTGGTCGGACGTCCTCAGCGGCATCGGAACGAGCCGCGCGCAAGTGGCGTTCACGACGCAGCATGGTACCGTGACCGTGCCGCTGAGCGACTCGGTCACGCCGTCCGACGTGGCGCTGGCCGTGGATTATCGCGTGCCGCCGGTGGCGGATTCCGTGGTGGCCGGCGGAGCCGCGGCAGCGGGCGGGCTCCAACCGGGGGACAGCATCGTCGACGTCAACGGTGTGCCGGTGCCGGGGTTCGCCGAGTTGGTGGGGCGGGTGAGCGCGGCGGCGGATTCCCCGCTGGTGTTCAGCGTGCGGCGCGATGGCCAGGCGCTGGATCTGCACATCACGCCGCGCCCGACCCCGGTGGCCGATCCGGTGACCGGCAAGATGGATACGCTCGGCCGCATCGGCGTGGCGCAACGCGACGTGGTGAAGCGCGAACGGCTCACCCTGGGGGAGGCGGTGGCCAACGGTGCCCACCTCACGTGGGTCATGGGTGGCGCGGTGGTGGGCACGGTGCGCGATCTGATCGCGCGCAAGGTGTCGGTGACCGAGTTGGGAGGGCCGATCGCCATCACGCGGGCTTCGGTGCAGGCGGCACGGGGCGGCATGGAGACGCTGTTCTATCTCATCGCGTTGTTGAGCATCAACGTGGCGGTGTTGAACCTGCTCCCGATCCCGATTCTCGACGGCGGGCAGATCGTGGTGAACGTGATCGAGAGCGTCAAGGGGAGCCCGTTCAGCCCGCGTACTCGGGAGAACATCCTGCGGTTCGGGCTGCTGGCCATCGCGCTGCTGTTCGCCATCGTGATGTGGAACGATACGAGGGCGTGGCTGGGGCGGTTCTTTTAGGGGTACGGCAGAGGCGCCGGCAGGGCAGGGCGCACCCTTTACAGGGGTCAGCGGTTCCGTTAACTTTATTTGCTGCAAATAATTCGGTTCAATCGTCACATCCGCCATTGGGGCGGGGATCATCACGTCATGTCCTTTCAGAAGTCGCCCGAGATCGCGAAGTACAAGTCCCACGAGACCGACACCGGCTCGACCAGGGTGCAGGTAGCGGTGCTCACCGAGCGCATCAACTACCTGACCGAGCATTTCCGCACGCACAAGAAGGACCATCACAGCCGGCAAGGCCTGCTCAGGATGGTCGGTCAGCGCAAACGGCTGATGAACTACTTGCGGCGGACGGATGTCGAGAGCTATCGCCAGCTCGTGCAGGATCTCGGGCTACGTTACTAAGATTGGCGTGATGAGCACGCGCGCGGGGCGCCACACAGTGGCCCGCGCGCTTTTTGTATTCCACGAGGCTACAAAGCAATGATGCAACGCATCGAGAAAACCTTCGCCGGCCGCAAGCTCGTCATCGAGACGGGGCGGATGGCGAAGCAGGCGGCCGGCTCGGCCGTCATCCAGTTCGGCGACACGATGGTGATCGCCGCCTGCACCGTGAGCGACAAGGAAACCACGCTCCCCTTCTTCCCGCTGCTCGTCGAGTATCGCGAGAAGACCTACGCCGCCGGCAAGATCCCGGGCGGCTTCATCAAGCGCGAGGGGCGCCCCCACGACCACGAGATTCTGGCCGCGCGGGTCATCGACCGGTCCATCCGGCCGCTCTTCCCCGAGGGGTTCAAGAACGAGGTCCAGGTCTACATCTACGTCGTGTCGGCCGACCAGGAGAACGACGCTGACGTCCTGGCGCTCGTCGCCGCGTCGTTCGCCATCAACGCATCGCGGATCCCCTTCATGGGACCGATCGCCGGCGTCCGCGTGGGACGGGTCCAGGACAAGTGGGTGCTCAATCCCACGTTCCAGCAGCTCGAGTACAGCGACCTCGACCTCGTCGTGGCCGGCTCGGCCGACTCGATCGTCATGGTCGAGGGCGGAGCGCTGCAGGTGTCGGAGGACGACGTCGTCGACGCACTGCAAGTCGCGCACGGCGGCATCCAGGAGCTGATCGCGGCGCAGGAAGAGCTGCTCGCCAAGATCGAGCGGCCTGCCAAGATGCCGTGGAAGAAGACCGAGTTTCCCGCCGGACTCGAAGCCCGCGTCAAGAAGGTCGCCGAGCCCAAGATCGCCGAGGCGATCAACCAGAAGGACAAGCACACCCGGGTGCAGGCCGTCGAGCGCGTGAAGGACGAGATCGCCGAACAGTTGAAGGACGAATATCCCGACAATGGCGGCGACGTGAAGGCCGTGCTCGGCGACGTCGAGTACAACTCCCTCCGCGCGCAGGTGCTCGACACGAAGCTGCGCGTAGACGGCCGCAAGTCCGGTGAAGTGCGCCCGATCACGATCGACACGCCGGTGCTTCCGCGGGCTCACGGTTCGGCGCTGTTCACGCGCGGCCAGACCCAGGCCCTGGTGAGCGTCACACTCGGCACGGCCAACGACGTGCAGCGGCTGGATTCGATCGACGAGCCGTCGGAGTCGACCAAGTCGTTCATGCTCCACTACAACTTCCCGCCGTTCTCGACCGGTGAAGTGCGGCCCATGCGCGGCACGTCACGGCGCGAAATCGGCCACGGAAACCTGGCCGAGCGCGCGCTGCAGGCCATGCTCCCGCCGTTTGAGGAGTTCCCGTATACCATCCGCGTCGTTTCCGACGTGCTCGAGTCCAACGGGTCGTCGTCCATGGCGTCCATCTGCGGCGGTTCGCTGGCCCTGTTCGACGCCGGCGTCCCGATGGGTGCCGCCGTGGCCGGAGTGGCGATGGGGCTGATCAAGGAAGGCAAGAAGTACGCGATCCTCACCGACATCCTGGGCACCGAAGACCACCTCGGCGACATGGACTTCAAGGTGGCGGGCACCGCGCAGGGCATCACGTCCATCCAGATGGACATCAAGATTCAGGGGCTCGACCTCTCGATCATGAAGGAAGCGTTGACCCAGGCGCGCGAAGGGCGCCTGCATATCCTCGGCGAGATGGAGAAGGCGCTCGGCGCGCCGCGCGCCGACCTGTCGCCGTACGCCCCGCGCATCGTCACGATGACGATCAATCCCGAGAAGATCGGCGACCTCATCGGACCCAAGGGCAAGACGATTCGCGGCATCCAGGATGAAACCGGCGCGGAACTGACGGTGGACGATTCGGGCCTGGTCACGATCGCGGCCGTGGGCGGCGAGGCCATGGAGCGGGCGCGCCAGATGGTGCAGGCGGTCACTGCCGAGCCGGTGGTGGGCGAGATCTACGAGGGCCCGGTGAAGTCGACGACGGCCTTCGGGGCATTCATCGAAATCATGCCCGGCACCGAGGGGCTGCTCCACATCTCCGAGATGCGTCACGGACGCACCGAAAAGACCGAAGACGTGGTCAAGAAGGGCGACCGCGTGAAGGTCAAGCTCATCGAGCGTGATGAGCGCGGCCGTCTCCGCCTGTCCATGAAGGCACTGCAACCGAAGCCCGAAGGCACGCCGGACGAAGCACCGGCCGCCGAAGGAAACGGCGCCGCCGAACCGCGTGGCGAGCGCGAAGAGCGTGGTGATCGGGGCGAACGCCACAGCGGACGCCGCAGCGACCGTTCACGCAGGTCGTGAGCGGCCCTGGGCCCCGCGCCGAAGCTGAGTTTCGACGCACCGTTCTCTCGAATGGACTGACCGTACTCTCGGAGCATATGCCGGGAGTGCGGTCGGTGTCGTTCGGGGCCTGGATCCGGTCGGCCTCCGTGCACGAGCGCGTGGACGAGATGGGGCTGTCGCACCTGCTCGAGCACATGGTGTTCAAGGGCACGGCCCGGCGGTCGGCCGCCGAGATCGCACTGTCGCTCGAAGCGGTAGGCGGCGGGCTCGATGCCTACACGTCACGCGAACACACGGTGTACCAGGCGCGGGTGCTCGACGCCCACCTCGACCTCGCGGCCGACGTGATCGGGGACATGGTGTTCGACCCGGCGCTGCGCGAGGAGGACCTGGCGCTCGAGCGCCGGGTGATCCTGGAAGAGATCTCGATGGTGGACGACACCCCCGACGATCTCGTGTTCGAATTGCACAACGAAGCCCTATGGGGTCGGCACCCGCTGGGTTACTCCATCCTCGGCACCCGCGAGAGCGTCTCGCGGCTCGGCACGGACGAGTTGCGCGCTCTGCACCGGCAGGCGTACCACCCCGAGCACATCGTCGTGGCGGCGGCCGGAAACGTGGAACACGAGCAGTTGCTCCAGATCCTCGAGCGCACGGGGTGGGCCGGACGGCCTGCGGGCGGCACGCCGCGGCCGGCGGCCCCGCCGCTGGAACTCCTGCCCCCTGCCGCACGCCACGTGTCACGCGAAGGCGCTCAGACCCACGTCGTGGTGGGCTCGCGGGCCGTCTCCCACGGAGATCCCCGCCGCCACGCGCTGGTGCTGGTGAGCATGCTCATGGGTGGGGGCATGAGCTCACGGCTCTTCCAGCGAGTGCGCGAGGAGCTCGGTCTGGCGTACGCCGTGTACACCTTCCAGTCGCTCCACGAACAGACGGGGGTGCACGGCGTGTACGTTGGCACGGCACCCGAGACGGCCGGCCGCGCGCTCGAGGCGATCAACGCCGAGCTGGAGCGGGTGGCGGCGGAGGGGCTGTCGAGCGAGGACCTGGCCATGGGCAAGGAACAGCTCAAGGGGCAGCTGGTGCTGTCGCTGGAGAGCGCCGGGGCGCGGATGTACCGCGCGGCGGCGGTGGCGCTCTACGACGAGCCGTACCGGACGCTGGACGAGCTGCTGGCCCAGGTGGACGCGGTGGACGAGGCGACGGTGCGGCAGGTGGCGGCCGAGTTCTTCGCCCCCGGGGGCCAGACGGTGCTGTCGCTGGGGCCGGATAACGCCGACTGACCCGGGGTTGCGCACCGGCGGCCGGTGCGCGACCGAGGTGAACGCCCCCGGTGCACCCCGGTTGCGCGCGCCTTAACTTTCCACCCGACCTCCAGCCGGATTCCGCATCAGGGCGCGACCGGCCGGTCTACCAATCCCGCACCCATTCGAGCCATGAAAGTTGGCGTTCCGAAGGAAATCAAGACGAACGAGAACCGCATCGCGCTCGTTCCTGCAGGGGCTGAAGCGCTCGTGAGCGCCGGCCACAGTGTGATGATCGAAGTTGGCGCCGGCGAAGGCAGCGGCTTCGGCGACGAGATGTATACGGCGGTAGGAGCGAAGATCGCCCCCGATGCGGCGACCGTCTGGCGCGACAGCGACATGATCATGAAGGTGAAGGAGCCCGTCGAGCGCGAGTGGAAGCACATGCGACGGGGGCAGCTCATCTTCACGTACTTCCATTTCGCGGCCGACGAGAAGCTCACCAGAGCGCACCTGGACAGCGGCGCGGTGTGTGTGGCCTACGAGACCGTGGAACTTCCCAACCGCGAGTTGCCATTGCTGACGCCGATGTCGGAAGTGGCCGGGCGCATGGCGGTGCAGGAGGGCGCCAAGTACCTGGAGAAACTCTACGGCGGTCGCGGTGTGCTGCTGGGCGGTGTGCCGGGCGTGGCGCCGGCCAAGGTGGTGGTGCTGGGCGGCGGCGTCGTGGGCACGAACGCTGCGAAGATGGCCGCCGGCATGGGGGCCAAGGTGATCATCCTCGATCTGTCGCTCGAACGACTGCGCTACCTGAGCGACGTGATGCCGGCCAACGTCCAGCTCATCCACTCCAACCGGCACAACATCCTCGAGGCCATCGAGACGGCGGATCTCGTGGTGGGCGGAGTGCTCATCGCGGGTGCCAAGGCGCCCAAGCTCATCCGGCGCGAGGACCTCAAGCGCATGCGTCCCGGGTCGGTGATCGTGGACGTGGCCATCGATCAGGGTGGGTGCGTGGAGACCATCCACGCCACGACGCACGAGAACCCGACGTACGTGGTGGACGGTGTGATCCACTACGGAGTGGCCAACATGCCGGGGGGAGTGCCGCGGACTTCCACGCTGGCGCTCACCAACGCGACGCTCCCCTACGCCTTGCAGCTGGCGAACAAGGGATGGAAGCGCGCGCTGAGCGAGAATCCGGCGCTGCTCAAGGGCCTCAACGTTGCCGACGGCCAGGTGACGTACGAGGCGGTGGCCGAGGCGTTCGGATTGCCGTACATGCCGGCGGAGAACTTCGTGGGGTAGAACGGCGATCGGGGGACCCCGGACTTCATGCATCGGATTCCAGCGGCCGGCTTCGGTTGCCCGCAAGGTCCGGCCACTGGGGTTTGGGGTGCCGGAGCGCCCGTGCCGCCATTTTTTCGCCGTCTTGCAGTGGCGTAGGTTGAAGCCAGCCAATATCTTGCTGACGTAGCGTTGTCGCGACACTTTCACCTTCGGCCGCGGCAGACGCACGGCTGTCCCCCTGCTTCCGTTCCCCCAACCCGGGTCCAGATAATCGGTTGATGCGCTGGCCTTTCTTCAGAGCGGGATCGCTGTTTCCCGCAAACGCGATCGGAGTCGATCTCGGCACGGCCAACACGCTCATCTACGTGAAGGGCGAAGGGATCGTGCTCAACGAGCCATCGGTAGTGGCGATGGACCGCGAGACGAAGAAGATCAAGGGCGTGGGCTTGGAGGCCAAGCGCATGCTCGGCCGCACGCCCGACGGCGTGATCGCGGTGCGTCCGATGAAGGACGGCGTGATCGCGGACTTCGACGTCACCGAGAAGATGCTGCGCTATTTCCTGACGCTGATCATCGAGAACCACGTGTTCAAGGTGAAACCGCGCGTGATCGTGTGTGTGCCGTCGGGTATTACGGAGGTTGAGAGGCGCGCGGTGCGCGATTCGGCCATGGGCGCGGGGGCCAAGGAGGTGTTCATGGTGGCCGAACCGATGGCGGCGGCGATCGGCGTGGGACTGCCCGTGGAGACACCCACCGGAAACATGGTGATCGACATCGGGGGGGGCACCACGGAGATCGCCGTGATCGCCTTGTCGGGCATCGTGAGCGATACGTCGATCCGCACGGGCGGCGACGAGTTGGACATCGCCATCGTGCAGTTTCTGCGCAAGAATTACAACCTGTTGATCGGTGAACCGACGGCCGAGCAGGTGAAGATCCAGATCGGCTCGGCCGCCCCGGTGGGCGAGGAGCGCGAGATGGACGTGAAGGGGCGCGACCTCGTATCGGGCATTCCCAAGACGGTCCGCGTGCACTCGACCGAAATTCGCGAGGCGATCCAGGAGCCGGTGCAGCAGATCGTGGATGCGGTGCGGCGGGCGCTCGAGATCACGCCGCCCGAGTTGGCCAGTGACATCGTCGATCGCGGCATCGTGATGACGGGTGGGGGCGCGTTGATTCGCGGACTCGACCTTCTCCTCAGCCAGGAAACGAGCCTGCCCATCCACGTGGACGAGGACCCGCTCACCTGTGTCGTGCGCGGTACGGGGCGGATTCTCGACGACGAGGAGAAGTACTGGTCCGTCCTGAGTAGCTGAGGGCGGCCGTGGCCCGCGCTGACCGCACCGGCACTCGCTCCGACATTGCGATCCTCGTGCTCTGCTTGGTGCTGTCGCTGTTGACGCTTGCGCTGCCGCAACCGATGCGGGCCCCGTTGGCCGGCGGGCTGCGGCGCACCGTCATGGCCCCGCTGGTGGGCGTGCAGCGCGGCGCCGAGCAGTGGCGGGTGGCCTGGCTGGAGTCGGAGCGTCTCGCGCTGGGACGTGACTCGCTCGGCCTGGCGGCCGCCGATGCCAACGCCCTGCGCCTTGAAAACGACCGGCTGCGCGCCCTCCTCGGTCTGGGTAGCCGGCTCCAGTGGGGCTTCGTGCCCGCCGAGGCGCTTCAGGAGACCGGGCGGCCCGGCGACGTCATCACGTCCCTCATCCTCGGCGCCGGCAGCAACGCCGGCATCGCGACGTACAGTCCCGTCGTCGGCGCCGACGGCGTCATCGGGCTCGTGCAGACCGCCGACCCGACGACCAGCATCGTCATGCTGTTCTCGCATCCGGACTTCCGCGTGAGCGCCATGACGGCCGACGGCGCCGTGTTCGGGATCGTCTATCCGCACGCCAGCTCGGGGAGTCAAGGGTACCTGCTCGAATTGCGCAACGTCGTATTCAGTACGCTGCTCAAGCCCGGCACCCTGATCATCACGTCGGGACTCGGCGGCGTGTTCCCCCGCGGCATCCCGGTGGGCCGCGTGATCGCGGAGATCAACAACACCGAAGGTTGGTCGCGCACGTATCTGCTGCGGCCCGCCGTGAATCCCGCCGACGTCACATCGGTGATGGTGATGACGCCCATCCGTGCGTCGCAGGGCGCCGGGAACGTGTGGGGACTGCCGGCGGCCGCCGAATCGGCCCAGCGCAAGATGCTGGGCGCGTCCGATTCGCTGGCCAAGCGGGCGGCCGCGTTGGACGCGGCCCGGCGTCGGGCGAGGGCGGACAGTCTCAAGGCGGACAGCCTCAAGGCCGACAGCGTTCGCGCCGACTCGGTACGCCGCGCCGGGGCGGGCGGGGGAGGTCCCTCGTGACGGTCGGGGGCGCGTTACGGATCGCCGCCGTCGTGGCCGCATTGCTCGTGCTGCAGTTCGCCAGCCAGCCGCTCATGCCCTGGCGCGTATCGCCCGACTTTCTGGTGATCGCCCTCCTGTACGCCGCGGTTCGCATCCGGCCCGGCTCGGCCGCGGTGCTGGGGTTCGCGCTGGGACTCGTCACCGATTCGCTTTCCCTGAGCGGCTTCGGCGCCGCGGCGCTGGCGCTGACCATCGTCGGGTTCGGGGCGTCATGGCTCAAGGCGGTGTTCTTCGCCGACAACCTCGCGATCAACGCGGCGTTCCTGTTCCTCGGCAAGTGGGCGTTCGACGTATTGTACACGCTGACCCAGCACACGATGTCGCTGGGCCAGACGATCGCTCAGCTCCTGCTCTGGTCGGTGCTGTCGGCGGCGTTCACCGCGGCGGTCGGCGTGGTACTGTTGGCGGTGCTGCGGCCGCTCGACGTGGCGGAGACGCGGGCCCGATGAATTTCCATCCCAACGAAATTGCGCGGCGGGCCCGGGTCGCGACGCTGATCATGGGTGCCGCGTTCGGCGTGCTGGTGCTCGCCTTCTTCCGCACGCAGATCATCCGCAACCAGGAATGGTCGCTGCGATCGGAGGAGAACCGGCTGCGCGAAGTGCCCCTGCCGGCTCCACGGGGCAACATCGTGGATCACACGGGACGGATCATCGCCGAGAACGTGGTGGGCTACACGGTGTCGCTCCTGCCGCAGTCGCTCGATTCGCTGCGCGGTACGCTGCAGCGCGTGGCGCAGATCGTGCCGCTCAGCCGTGGCGAGATCGACGCGGCCGTCCGCCGGTATCGGCGCAGCCCGGTGCGGCCCACCGTGATCCTCCCCGACGCGACGTTCGAAGAGATCTCGGTGCTCGAGGAGCACCGCATCGACTTTCCCAATCTGATCATCCAGTCTTCGCCCAAGCGCTACTATCCGGACGGCGCGGCCGTGGCGGCATTCGTCGGCACGATCGGCGAGGTGAGCGATTCGGAGCTGGCCAGTCCGGACTTCGCCGGATATAAGCCTGGGCAGCTGGTGGGCAAGCAGGGGCTTGAGCGCCAGTACGAGACCATGCTGCGGGGGCGCGAGGGGAGCCGGTTCGTCGAGGTGGATGCCCGCGGCCGCGTGGTCCGCGAGGTGGGGGCGCGGGAGGATCTGGCGCCGCAGCAAGGGGCGCCCGTCTATACGAACATCGACCTCGACCTCCAGGAGTACATCGCGCAGCTGTTCGGCGATTCGCTGAGTGGCGGGGTGGTGGCGCTCGATCCCCGCACCGGTGGGGTGCTCGCGCTGTACAGTGGGCCGAGCTGGGACCCCAACCGGTTCGTGGGCGGCGTGTCCATGGCCTATTATGATTCTCTTCTAGCCAACTCGAAGACCCCGCTCTACAACAAGGCGACGCAGGGCATGTACCCGCCGGGCTCCACCTGGAAGCTCGCGACGGCCGTCATCGGACTTCAGGACAGCCTGGTGACGATGGACAGTCGCATGCCCCAACCGTGCACCGGGCGCTTCAATTACGGCGACCGGTACTGGGCCTGCTGGGACGCTGCCGGCCACGGCGCCCTCAACCTGAGCGAGGCTATCGAGAAGTCGTGCGACGTGTATTTCTACCAGCTGGGCCTGCGCATCGGGCTCACGCGCTTGATTGCCGGCGGCGTGCAGCTGGGGTTCGACGCGTCCACGGGCGTCGACTTGCCCGAGGACAGCCGTCCCCGCTTTCCCGACCGGCTGCAGTACTTCGACCAGAAGTACGGGCCGCGCGGCTGGACGCAGGGCGCCACCGTGATGAACATGTCGATCGGGCAGGGCGAGAACGCGCAGACCGTGCTCGACATGGCCCGGTTCTACACGGCGCTGGCCGAGGACGGCATGGAGGCGACACCGGAGATCCGCACGATGGCTCCGCACCGCATCCGCATTTTCTCGCTGCCTCCTGACCAGCTCACCGCCCTGCGCCAGGCCCTGATGGGCGTGGTGGAGGCCGGGGGAACGGCGGCAAGCGCGCAGATCCAGGGCGTGGCTCTGGCCGGAAAGACCGGCACGGCGCAGACCGGAGTGCGGCGCAACGGGGTCGAACTCAACCACGCCTGGTTCACCGGGTTCGCGCCGGCCGACGATCCGCAGATCGTCGTGGCGGTGATGATCGAGTACGGCGGGCACGGCACCCGCGCGGCGCACGTCGCATCGTCGATCATCGGGCATTATCTCAAGACGACGGTCACGACGCTGGTGGAGACGGGGGGATGAGGACCAGCGGACGCATCCGCCTGGACTGGCCCTTCGTGGGAACGGCGATCGTCCTGTCGCTCTACGGCATCGCCATCGTGTACTCGGCGGGCCAGACCGACCTGCCGACGGCCGTCGCCCACCTGTACCGCCAGCAGATCGTCTGGTTCGCCCTGGGCCTGTGCGGGGCGTATCTGGTGAGCCGCGCGTCGGTGCGCCTTCTCGAATGGGCCACCCTGCCGGCCTACCTTGGCACCACGGCCGTGCTGCTTGTGCTCCTCTTCATCGGCAAGGGGGCCGGCACGGCGGCCACGTCGAGGAGCTGGCTGTCGCTCGGCGGAATTCGTCTGGGCCAGCCCTCGGAGCTGGCCAAGATCGCCGTGGTGATGATGCTCGCCAAGGTGCTGGCGGCCAATCGCGAAGCGCCGAAGTCGCTGACCGAGCTGTGGAAGGCATCGCTGGTCGTGGGCGTTCCGTGGCTGCTGATCATGCTGCAACCCGATCTGGGAACGGGCATCGTGTTCATCGGCATCTTCTTCATGATGCTGTTCTGGGCCGGCGTGAGATGGGAGCTCCTCGTGCTCATCGCCAGCCCCGTGATCAGCCTCGTTCTGGCATTCAGCACGGGCCTCTGGGGCGCCTGGTTCCTGCTCCTGTTGGCTCTGGTCATCTGGTACAAGCCGTACGTGTGGGAGAGCGTCTTCGTGGTGGCCGCCAACGTCGTGTCGGGGGTGATCGCGCCGCTGCTCTGGGACCACCTCCAGCCATACCGGCAGGCGCGCCTTCGCGTGTTCCTCGATCCTACCAGCGACCCCCTGCGCACCGGGTACCACGTGATCCAGTCGCAGGTGGCCATCGGGTCGGGGGGCTGGTTCGGGAAGGGGTTCACGATGGGCACGCAGAAGCGCCTGGCCTTCCTTCCGGAGCAGCACACGGACTTCATCTTCGCCGTGGTCGGCGAGGAGTTGGGGTTCGTCGGCGTCACGATCGCCTTGGCCCTGTTCGCGTTTCTGTTCTATCGCGTGGTGCGCGTGGCGGCCCGGGCCAGCGATTCGTACAGCAGCCTGGTGGCGTTCGGGCTGCTCGGGCTCTGGCTCACCCACGTGATCGAGAACGTGGGCATGACGCTCAGCCTCACGCCGGTCACCGGCATCCCGCTGCCGTTCTTCAGCTACGGGGGATCGTTCATGTTCTCCTGCTGGCTGGGGGTGGGCGTGCTGGCGCGGATCTCGAGCGAAGGGCGGGGTGGGGGCGGGGAAGCGCAGATCGCCCTCTAGGGCGCGCCTCTTCCGCCCCCTCGCCGCCCCCGCCAGATTCCCTCAATGGCTTGGTTCAGGAAGGAAAAGAAGCCCCGCCAGCCGCGGCGCGACAAACTCGAGATCCCTGCCGATGCCTGGGAGAAGTGCGAGGCGTGCGGCCACACAGACATTCGTGAGAAGTTCGTCCGGAATCTCAACGTGTGCCCCAACTGCGACCACCACCGGCGCATCCGGGCCCAGGAATACGCCGCCATCCTGCTCGACGCCGGCACCATGGAGGAACTCGAGGTCGACCTGCGCTCCACCGATCCCCTCGGCTTTCCCGAGTATCCGGCCCGGCTGAAAAAGGCCACCAGCAAGGCTGGCGACGCCGACGCCCTGCTGGCCACCAGCGGCATGCTGGACGGCGCCCCGGTCAACCTGGGTGTCATGGACTTCGCGTTCATGGGCGGCTCGATGGGCTCCGTGGTGGGCGAGAAGATCGCCCGCCTCGGCCAACGGTCGCTGGAGCGCAAGTACCCGCTCCTCATCGTCTCGGCATCGGGCGGCGCGCGCATGCAGGAAGGCGTCCTGTCGCTCATGCAGATGGCCAAGGCGGCGGCCATGCTCGCCCAGCTCGCCGAGCGGCGCATTCCGTACGTGTCGATACTCACCAACCCCACCACGGGGGGCGTGAGCGCCAGTTACGCGATGCTCGGCGACGCCATTATTGCCGAGCCCGGCGCCGTGATAGGATTTGCCGGCCCTCGCGTGATCAAGCAGACCCTCGGCCAGGACCTCCCGGAGGGGTTCCAGACGTCGGAGTTCCTCCTCGACCACGGCATGCTGGACACGGTCGTGCACCGCAAGGACCTCAAGCAGACGGTGAGCCAGCTGCTCCGTCATATGACGGGGAAGCCGGCGGCCTCGGGGTGGACGTCGACCTGACCGAGTATCAGGACGCGCTGCAGTATCTCTTCGCGCGCACCACCGGCGGGTACAAGTTCGGGCTCGAGCGGACCCTCGCGCTCCTCGACGCGCTCGGCAATCCGCACCGGGACGTGCCGGCGCTGCACGTGGCCGGCACCAACGGCAAGGGGAGCGCCGTGGCAACGGCCGGTGCTCTTCTGCGGGCCACGGGGTTGCGGGTGGGCACGTACACCTCGCCCCACCTGGTGGACTTCCGCGAACGGATCGTGACCGACGATGCGCCGATCCCGGGAGATCGCGTGGTGGAGTTCGTGGAGCGGTGGACGCCCCTCGTGGAACGCATCGGCGCGACCTTCTTCGAGGCGACCACCGTGCTGGCGTTTGCGTACTTCCGCGATCAGGCGGTAGACGTAGCGCTCATCGAGACAGGCCTCGGGGGCCGCCTCGACACGACCAACGTGATCGATCCGGTCTCGGCCGGTGTGGTGTCTATCGGCTTCGATCACATGGAGTACCTGGGCGACACGCTCGAGGCGATCGCCGCCGAGAAGGCGGGAATCTTCAAGCCGGGGCGTCCGGCGGTGATCGGGGAGCCCGACCCTCACATCCGGGCCTTCCTCGCCGCGCGGGCGCGTGAGGCGGGCGCTTCGGACGTCCGGGTGGTGGCGGAGCGCACGTACGTCGACGATCTGCGGGTAGATGCGCACGGAACGGAATTCACGCTCACGGCACTGGGCGACCGTCGGCGGCTGCGTACACCGCTCACCGGAGCGCACCAGGCGCCGAACCTCGCCTTCACGTTGGAGTGGCTCGACGCGGCCGGACCGCGCTACGCGGTGTCGTTGGCCGACGCGGAGGCGCACCTGGCCGCGATCTCGATTCCGGGACGCTTTCAGCAGCTGGGCCGGTTCCTGTTCGACGTGGCGCACAACGCCGCGGGCGCGCGCGTGCTGTCGGAAACGCTGGCCCGCGTGCGGCTCCCGGCGCCAGTGGTGGCGGTGGTCTGCGCGCTGCGCGACAAGGAATGGCGCGACATGCTCCTGGCCCTGCGCGCTCAGGTGGCCGGGTTCGTGTTTACGAACGCGCCCACGGCGCCGGAGAGCCGCGCCTGGAATCTGGGGGAGGTGGCGGAGTTCGCGCGCCGCGAACAGCTGTCGTTCGCCGTGGAGCCCGACTTCGACCGGGCGCTGGCCCTGGGGGCGGAACAGGGCAAGACGGTGCTGGTCACGGGGTCGTTCCACACGGTGGGAGACGCCATGGCGCGCTTGCACGTATCTCCGCTTGCCCAATAGCTTTAGGAATGACCAAAGGCGCTCTTCCCGGATTCCGGGATTTCTATCCCCAGGAGTTCGCCGAGCGGGCGTTCATCCTGCGCACGTGGCGGGACGTCGCCCGGCGCTTCGCGTTCGTGGAGTACGACGGGCCGCCGCTCGAACCGCTCGAGCTATACACCAGGAAGAGCGGGGACGAGATCGTCGGGCAGCTATATCATTTTATTGATAAAGGCGGCCGCAAGGTGGCGCTCCGGCCGGAGATGACGCCGACGTTCGCGCGCATGGTGGCCGCCAGGGCCAACGCGCTGCGCAAGCCGGTCCGCTGGTTCAGCGTGCCGCAGCTGTTCCGCTACGAGCGGCAGCAGAAGGGGCGGTTGCGCGAGCACTTCCAACTCAACGTGGACATCGTGGGCGAGGCCGACGTGACGGCCGACGCCGAGTTGCTCGCCGTGGCAATCGAGA
This sequence comes from uncultured Gemmatimonadaceae bacterium, assembly GCA_963728785.1. Taxonomy (GTDB): domain Bacteria; phylum Gemmatimonadota; class Gemmatimonadetes; order Gemmatimonadales; family Gemmatimonadaceae; genus JAGWRI01. The sequence continues at coordinate 1,321,129 of CAVSKV010000004.1, read as the reverse complement.
TCGCGCGCACCGCCGGCCTCACCCAGAGCGACGTGCGGGTGCGGGTATCGGACCGCCGTCTGCTGCGCGCCCTGCTCGCCGCCCTTGGCGTGAGCGGGGATCAGACGCCGGGGGTATTCGCGGTGATCGACAAGATCGAGCGACAGCCGCGGGACGTGTCGCGCGAGAAGCTGGCCGGCCTCGGGCTCGCCGAGGGATCGGTGGACCGCGTGTTCGCGCTCAGCGGGCGCGTTTCGATCGACGGGCTGCGGGCCGAGTACGGCGTCGAGCCCGCGGTGGCCGAATCCCTTGCCGATCTGGAGCGCTACTTCAGCTATCTGGCGGCCATGGGCATTGCCGATTGGGTGGACCTGGATCTCAAGATCGTGCGCGGGCTGGCGTACTACACCGGTATCGTGTTCGAGCTGTTCGATGCCCACGGCGAGTTCCGCGCGATCTGCGGCGGCGGGCGGTACGACACGCTGCTCCAGTCGTTGGGCGGGGTGGATCTGCCGGCGCTCGGCTTCGGCATGGGCGACGTGGTGTTGGGCGAGCTGCTCAGTGCCCGCCGGCTCATGAGGGCCGAATCGACGGCACCCGACTACTGGGTGGCGTACGGTGAGCCGGCGCAGCTTGCGGAGGCGATGCGCGTGGCGCAGGAACTCCGCCGCAGCGGGGCGAGCGTGGAATACGCGCTCCGGGCCCAGCATCTCGGGCGTCAGTTGAAGGCGGCGGCAGCGGCCGGGGCGCCGGAGGCCGTGATCGTGCGCGAAGACCACACCCTGATCCTCAAGTCGCTCGCCTCGGGTGAGGAGCGAATCGTTAGATTGAGCGACGGCCGCCTGCTGTGAGCAGGCTCCTTCCACCGCAATCCACGCATGGCTGACGACAAGAAGCTGACCACCCGCGCCCAGGACTTCAGCGCGTGGTACAACGAGGCGGTGCTCAAGGCCGAGTTGGCCGACTACTCGCCGGTGCGCGGCTGCATGGTCATCCGCCCCAACGGCTACGGCATCTGGGAGCGCATGCAGCGCGCCCTGGACGACAAGTTCAAGGCCACCGGCCACCAGAACGCCTACTTCCCGCTGTTCATCCCGCAGAGCTTCCTGCAGCGGGAGGCGGCGCATGTCGAGGGGTTCGCTCCGGAAACGGCCGTGGTCACCCATGGTGGGGGCAAGAAGCTCGACGAGCCGCTGGTCGTCCGCCCCACGTCGGAGACCATCATCTACGAGAGCTTCTCCAAGTGGGTGCACAGCTATCGCGACCTGCCCCTGCTCATCAACCAGTGGGCGAACGTGGTGCGATGGGAAATGCGCACGCGGCTCTTTCTGCGCACGCTGGAATTCCTGTGGCAGGAAGGGCACACGGCGCACGCCACGCACGACGAGGCGGAGATCGAGGCGCGCAAGATGCTCGGCGTGTATCGCGACTTCATGGAAGGGTGGATGGCGATGCCGGTCATCACCGGCCGCAAGACCGACTCGGAGCGATTCGCCGGGGCGCTCCGCACGTACTCGTGCGAAGCGATGATGCAGGACAACAAGGCGTTGCAGGCCGGCACGTCGCACGACCTGGGGCAGAACTTCGCGAAGGTGTTCGACCTCAAGTTCCAGAGCGAATCGGGGAGCATGGAATACGCCTGGAACACCAGCTGGGGCGTCTCGACGCGGCTCGTCGGCGCTTTGGTGATGACGCACGGCGACGACGTCGGACTCCGCGTGCCGCCGCTGCTGGCGCCGATCGAAGTCGTGATCATCCCGATCTACAAGACCGACGAGGAACGCGCGCGCGTGCTCGAGGCGGCCGACCGGATCGTGGAGGGCTTCGGCGCGTGGGAGCAGCGCGAGCCCGGCCGCCTGCGGGTGCACATCGACGCCCGCGAGGGCATCAAGCCGGGCGCCAAGTACTTCGAGTGGGAGTTGCGCGGCATTCCCGTGCGCATGGAGATCGGCCCCCGCGACCTGGACAAGAATCAGGTCGTGCTGGTGCGGCGCGATACGCGCGAGAAGCGGCCGGCCTCGCTGAATACCTTGGGGGAGGACGTAGCCGAGTTGCTGTCGCGCATTCAGGCCGACATGCTCATCGCGGCCCGCGAGCGGCGGGAGCAGCACAGCATCCGCGAGCCCGTGACCTACGACCGATTCCGGGAGATCATGGACGGGGAAGGGGGGTTCGTGTACGCCGGCTGGTGCGGAGACGTGGCGTGCGAGGCCCAGATCAAGGCCGACACCAAGGCGACGATCCGGGTGCTCCCGGACGAGGAATTCCGATCGGCGGATGCGCCCACAACCTGTCTCCGGTGCGGGCGTCCGGCCAGCACCGAGGCGGTATGGGCCAAGGCGTACTGACGGCCGGTTTTTCTCGCATCGACGGGATGCTCCACGCCGAGGGAGTGCCGCTGGCGCGCATCGCCGAGGTGGCTGGAACGCCGGCGTTCGTGTACAGCGCCGCGCTGGTGCGCGAGCGGTACCGGGCACTCGATGCGGCGCTTGCTGCCGTACCGCACCGTGTGCACTACACGCTCAAAGCCAATTCCAACCGTGCCCTGCTGCGGCTGTTGCGCGAGATGGGGAGTGGTGTGGACGTCGTGTCCGGGGGCGAGCTGCACCGGGCGCTCCTGGCCGGCTTTCGGGGGCCCGATATCATCTTCGGCGGCGTGGGCAAGACCGAGGGCGAATTGCGCGAGGCCCTGGCCGCCGACGTGGCGCTGATCAACGTCGAGTCGGAGGCGGAAGTGCGGGCCATCGGCAGGATTGCTGCGGAGCTGGGCGTGGACGCGCGCGTATCGCTGCGCGTCAATCCCGAAGTCACTGTTGACGCCGCGCATCACTACATCAAGACCGGGGAACGCGGCCACAAATTCGGCATTCCGGTGGACGAGGCGCTGCGCGTGGCGCAGGTGGCAGCCGGCCTGCCGCGCGTGACGGTGGCCGGCCTCGACATGCATCTCGGGTCGATGCTCTCGCGCGTGGAGCCGTACCGCGCGGGCGCGGCGCGGCTGGCCGAACTGTGCGAGGCGTTGCGCCGCGCCGGAGTGGACACGCTGCGTCACCTGGACGTGGGCGGGGGGCTGAGCGTGCGGTACGCCGACGAGACGCCCATCGACCTCGCCGAGTTCGCAGCAGCCGTGGTGCCCGCGGCGCAGGCCACCGGGCTCGACCTCCTCGTGGAGCCGGGCCGGTTCATCGTGGGCAACGCCGGCCTGCTGGTGACCCGCGTGTTGTACCGGAAGCACAGCGGGGGCAAGGATTACGTGATCGCCGATGCCGGAATGACCGAATTGCTGCGTCCCTCACACTACAATGCCTATCACCGGATCGAGATGGTGGGGCCGGCTGACGGGCAGGGGCTGCTGAACGTGGTGGGCCCGGTGTGCGAGACGGGGGATTTCCTGGCTCTCGACCGCATCATGGACGATCCGGGGGCGGGCGCGTTGCTCGCCGTGTTCGATGCCGGCGCCTACGGGTACGTGATGGCGTCCAACTACAACAGCCGGCGGCGGCCGGCCGAAGTGCTCGTGGACGGCGACCGTTTCGCCGTGGTGACCCGACGGGAATCGTACGATGATCTGGTGCGGCACGAGGTGGACCACCCGGACTGGAGGCAGTGATGCGCGTGGGCGTGATGGCCGATTCGCACGATCGCGTACCCGCGGTGGCCGAACTGTTGCGTCAGATGGCGTCGGCGGGCGTGAGCATGGTGCTGCACGCGGGCGACTTCTGCTCGCCGTTCGTTCTCAAGCCATTCGAGGACGGGCACGTGACGTTGGCCGGCGTGTTCGGCCGCAACGACGGCGATCCCGAAGGCCTGCGCACGCGCGCCAGCGCGGGACTCGGCCTGGAACTGTTCGAGTCGCCGCACAGTTTCGACGTGGGTGGCCAGCGCATCCTGCTCGTGCACGACATCGGCGACGTCCAGAAGCGGTCGCTCGAATCGCACACCATCGTGGTGCACGGTTCCACGCACCTGCAGGAAATGAAGACGCGCGGAGACACTCTGATCCTCAATCCCGGGGAAGCGTGCGGCTGGTTGCACGGCACGCCCCAGGCCGCGATCCTCGATCTCGACAGCAAGCACGTGGAATTCCTGTCCCTCGATCCCGCCGACTGGAAGCGGTAGTTCCTTCGATCTTCGCCCCCACCCAGCGCTCCGTGCCCTCCCGCATCCTGATCGTCGATTACGGCTCGCAGTACACGCAGCTCATCGCGCGCCGCGTGCGCGAGGCCCGCGTGTACTCCGAAATCCATCCGCCCACGCGCACGGCGGAGTGGATCCGCGAGTGGCGGCCCACGGGCATCATCCTCAGCGGCGGCCCCAACTCCGTCTACGATGCCGGCGCCCCGACGCTCGACCCCACGGTACTCGACATCGCCCCCGTGCTTGGCGTGTGCTACGGAATGAACCTCATTGCCCATCTCGCCGGGGGCGAGGTGACCCACGCCTCACACCGTGAATACGGTCGGGCCGAGGTCTCGGTGCTCGAAGGGAGCGGGCTGTTCGAGGGGTTCGACCGCGCCGAGTCGTTTGCCGCGTGGATGAGCCACGGCGACCAGGTCACGGCGCTGCCCGCCGGGTTCCTGGCCATCGCCCGCACCGCCAACTCGCCGATCGCCGCCTACCGCCACGCGGCACGGCCGCTGTTTGGCGTGCAGTTCCACCCCGAGGTGGCCCATACCACGCGCGGCATCGATATCATCGCCAACTTTCTGTTCGCGATCTGCCGGGCCGAGCCGTCGTGGACGCCGGGCGCGTTCATCGAGGAGGAGGTGGCCAAGGTGCGTGAGTTGGTTGGTGGCAGGCGCGTGATCTGCGGGCTTTCCGGGGGGGTCGATTCGGCGGTGGCGGCGGCGCTGGTGCACCGCGCGATCGGCGACCAGCTCACCTGCGTGTTCGTGGACACGGGGCTTCTGCGCCAGCACGAGCGTGAGCAGGTGGAGCGCACCTTCCGCGCCCAGATGGCCATCGACCTCGTGACGGTGGACGCCTCGCGGCGATTTCTCGACGCGCTGGCAGGCGTCGGGGAGCCGGAGCAGAAGCGCACGATCATCGGGCACACGTTCATCGACGTGTTCGAGGACGCCACCGACGCCCACGCCCGCGGCGCCGAATTCCTGGTGCAGGGCACGCTCTATCCCGACGTGATCGAGTCGGCGTCGCCCAGGGGCGGCCCGTCGGTCACCATCAAGACGCACCACAATGTGGGGGGCCTCAAGCCCGGCATGAAGTTCAAGCTCATCGAGCCGCTGCGTGAACTGTTCAAGGACGAGGTGCGCAACGTGGGGCGCGAGCTGGGGCTCCCCGAGGAAATGGTGGGCCGCCACCCGTTCCCCGGCCCGGGGCTGGGCATTCGCGTACTCGGGCCGGTCACGGAGCCGGCGCTCGACGTGCTGCGCCGGGCCGACGCCATCTACCTCGAAGAGATCCGCGCCGCCGGGCTGTACGACGAGATCTGGCAGGCGTTCGCCGTGCTGCTGCCCATTCGCAGCGTGGGGGTGATGGGCGACTACCGCACCTACGAGAACGTGGTGGCGCTGCGCGCTGTGACCAGTACCGACGGCATGACGGCCGACTGGTTCCCCTTTCCGCACGACATCCTCGCACGCATCTCCAATCGCATCATCAACGAAGTGCGCGGCGTGAACCGCGTGGCCTATGACGTGAGCTCCAAGCCCCCGGCCACCATCGAGTGGGAATGAGGGCGTGACGGGCGAGCGCGTCGCCGCAACGCTGCGGACGCTGGTGTTCCATCCGGGATCGCTCACCCGCGAGGAGTTGGCTGGGCACCGGGCGGGCCACCTGCCGCTGGGGTGGCTCCTCGCCGTGCTCGCGGGGGCGTTCTTCGCGCTCACCTCGATTCAGCAGCGACGGTCCGCCACGCCGTCGGCCGACGCGGCCGCGGCGTGCAGCGGATCGCCCGGTGACGCCTCGGGGTTGTCGGCGCTCCTCGACGTCGGCGCGGCCCCCGGTACGACGGCCCAACTGTCTCACACGGCGGTCCGCGCGCTGGCCCAGGCCGAGCGGGTGCTCTGCGACCCGGCGCCATTCACGCGCGCGCTGGCGTTTGCCTTCCCGGTCGCGCTGTTGCTGCTCATGCCGCTGTCAGCCGGGTTGATGCAGATTGCGTTTCGACCGCAGATGCCGAGCTTGCGCGCCAATTGGGTGTACGGGCTCGAGGTGCACGCCGCCCTCTTCCTGCTGCTCTCGGCGCTCGCGCTGATCAGCTTTCTGGGATCGTTCCTGCTCGGCGTCGTGGCCTCGGTTGGGGGCCTCGTGTACACGAGCTGGAATCTGGTGCATGGTGTGCAGACCGCGTACGGAGTGAGCGCGCGCGCCGCGGTGTGGAAGACCACAGCGGTCGGGGTCGTCTACGCACTCGTCCTGATGTTCACCGTGGCGGCCGTCTTGTGGGCCCTGCTGTCGCGCGCCTACCACTGAGGGGCTAGACGCCCTTTTCTTCGAGCAGCGCCAGGAACTGCTTGGGCTCCGTGATCTCCATCAGACGGCCGGGCACGTCGGGCTCCTTGCTGAACTGCGCGATCTTGCCGAGCACCGGCAAGTACTGATTGGACACCTCGAGCGGGGGCGCCACGATCAGGAAGAAGAAATGGACCGGCTTCTCGTCTATCGCCTTGAAGTCCAGTCCTTCGCGCTTGCGGCCAAAGGCGACGCGCAGCTTGTTCACGACCAGCGAGCGGCAGTGCGGAATCGCGATGCCGCGGCCGATCCCCGTGGATCCGAGGTTCTCGCGGCGCTTGAGCATCTTGAAGAGCATGCCTTCGGACTTCTCGTCGAGCTTGAGCAGGCCGATCAGCTCCTTGAGCACGTCGTCCTTGGTGGTGCCTTCGATTTCCAGCTTGATCGCGTCTTCGCTGAAGAATTCGCGCAATTCCATCGACCCCGGTCCCCGCACGGTAAGAGCGTCGGCGCCGATGCGCCGGATACATGCCTGACGTAGGCAACTGGCGAAGTTAACGGAATCGCCCAAGTGGTGTCAAATCGCGGCGTTGCACGCGTTTCCGGCCGCCGTTAGCTTGCTCTCAATGTTCTTTCCTTTCCCGATCGACGCCCGCGTTCCGCTGTACCTGGCCCCCATGGCCGGTGTGTCGGAGTCGCCCTTCCGGCGACTCTGCCGCCGCTTTGGGGCAGACGTGGTGGTCACGGAGTTCCTGTCGGCTGAGGGCATCCGCCGCGAAAACCCGGCCACGATCAACAAGCTCCGATTCGGGCCCGAGGAGCACCCCATCGGCGTCCAGATCTTCGGCGCCGACGCGGCGGCGATGGGTGAGGCGGCGGCGTTCGTCACCGACGTGTTCCAGCCGGATTTCGTGGACATCAACTTCGGATGCCCGGTCAAGAAGGTCGTGCGCCGCAATGGGGGGTCCGGGTGCCTCAAGGATCTGAACCTGGTGCAGGCCGTGATCCGCGCGGTGGCCGCCAACACCCATCTCCCGGTGACCTGCAAGATCCGGAGCGGCTGGAACGAGGAGATGCGCGATCCCGTGGCCATCGCGCTCCGCTGCCAGGACGCCGGCGCGCGCGTGCTGGCCCTGCACCCGCGCACGCGCACCCAGATGTACACGGGGGTGGCCCATTGGGACGAGATCGCGTCCGTGGTGCAGGCGCTGGACATCCCGGTGCTCGGAAACGGCGACATCAGGACCCCCGGTGACGCGGTGCGGATGCACCGCGAGACCGGGTGCGCCGGCGTGATGATCGCGCGCGGGTCGTTCGGCCAGCCCTGGATCTTCGACCAGGCGCGCGACCTGCTCGAGGGGCGTCCCATGCGCCCCACGCCACCGGTGGAAGAGCGGCTCCGCATCGCTCTGGACCACGCGGCGATGGTGGCGGCCTACGAGCCCGACCGTCGCGGGGCGGCGATCGAATTCCGCAAGCACCTGGGCTGGTACGTGCGCGGCTTGCCCGGGTCGGCGGAGCTGCGCAAGAAGCTCCACGCCGTGAGTTCGCACGACGAGGTCGCCGGGATCTTCGAGGAGTACCTGCGGGCACGTGACCATGGCGTGGCCGGCGAGGCCGAGGTCGGTGCGCGGGATCTGGAGCCGGTGGAGACATGAATCGCTCGCGCGTCCGCGATCTGCTGGCGCGCGTCGCGGACGGGACCCTGGCCGTGAACCAGGCTATCGACGCGCTCGCCTTCGAGCCCTTCGAGAGCCTCGGCCACACGACGGTGGACCACCACCGGTCTCTGCGGCACGGCTACCCGGAGGTCATCTTCGGCCAGGGCAAGACCCCGGAGCAAGTGGTGCAGATCGCCGAACACATCGCTGCTCGGGGTGACGGCGTGCTGGTCACCCGGCTGAGCGCGAATGCGGCGGAACCGTTGCGCGCGGCGTTCCCTGGCATAGAGATCAATGCGCTGGCTGCCACCGCGTATCTGCCGGGGAGCGAACCCCCTGAAACCGGGCGGGGTACGGTCTGCATCGTCACCGCCGGGACGAGCGATCTCCCGGTGGCCGAGGAAGCCGCAGTCACGGCCGCAGCGCTGGGCAATGCGGTGGCACGGATCACCGACGTGGGCGTGGCCGGACTCCATCGTCTGCTTGCCAGGCGCGACGACTTGCTGTCGGCAGCGGTGCTCATCGTGGTGGCAGGCATGGACGGCGCGCTGCCGTCGGTGGTGGGCGGAATCGTGGCCAATCCGGTGATCGCGGTTCCCACCAGTGTGGGCTACGGTGCGGCGTTCGGCGGTATCGCGCCGTTGCTGACCATGCTCAACAGCTGTGCGGCAGGCGTCACCGTCGTCAACATTGACAATGGCTTTGGGGCCGCGGTCGCGGCGAGCCGGATCACGCACCACTGACCTCACTCACTGGGGCGGGCGGGAACCCTTGGCATGACGAGAGCGGAATGGATCGGGGCGGGCATGGCGGCGATCGCGGTGGCTGGGAGTGCCATCGTGCTCGTGCGCGCACGCCGCTCGGTGCCGCTCGCGGGCCTGTCCGGGCGTACAGGCCCGGTTCGCGACCTGCTGGCAGGAACCTCGCGGAGGCGGCGTCAGGCTTCGCCGTCGTCCCCGGTGACCGACCTGCGCACGGGGATCGCGGCCGATCATGACGCGCGCGAACGCGAGGTGGACGCGGCACACCTGGCGCATCAGCTGGCCGACATTCGTGACGCCTGCGGAGCCGAGGAAGCGGTGCTCTGGCTGTGGGATGAGAGCCGGGACGTGCTCTCCCCCGCATTCTGGTCCACGGTCAATTCCGACCGACCGCGCCATTTTGACTTGGAGAAGTGGGGCCCGCTTGTCCGCTGGGCCGCCGAGGGAAGACTGGTCGTATTCGACAGCGGCGAAGAACCGGCCCCTCCCGTGTTCGGCGCCGTCCCGGTGGTGGACGACGCGTCGCTCGTGGGGGTACTCACGATCACGCGCGTCGGCGGGCTGGGCGTTTCGCGACGCACGGCCAAAGAGTGGCTGCCGCGTTACGCGGCGCAGATGGTGCGGGTGATCTCGCTCAGCGCGTCGCGGCGAAAGTACGCGCGCCAGATGCGGCAGAGTCGCGCGCTGCTCACCGCCGTGCGCCAAATCCAGACCAACACGACGGAGCGCGCGCTCGGGACCGCCATTCTGCAGACCGCGCTGGAGGTGTCATCGGCCAGCGCCTCCGCCCTCGTACGCTGGCGCGCCGATCTCCAGAAGGGGGCTGTGCGCTACGCCACGCCGGGGTACCGGCAGCCCCCGCCATATCCTCTGGACCCCGACACGCTCGTGTCGAATGCCTGCCGGTCCGGAATGCCGCTGTTCCTCGAAGACACGTCGCACCTCGATCCGGGCGCGTCGCTGTTCTCTGATGGGGACGGCGGCTGGCCCGCGGGATCGCTGGGCATCGTGCCTCTCAAACACGACGACGTGGTGATCGGGGCCATCGTCGTCACGTCGCCGGAACTGGCCCGGATTACCCAGGACGAGGTCCGAAACCTCGGCGAACTTGGCGATGTGGCCGCGACGTCGCTGCAGATCGTCTGGGAGATCGAAGGGGCGATCAAGACAGCCATCACCGATGGGCTTACCGGGCTGGTGAACCGGAGGGCGTTCGACGAGAAACTCGAGCGACTGCTGAACGAGACGGACCGGTTCGGGCAACCGTTGGCGTTGATCCTGGCCGACATCGACCATTTCAAGCGGATCAACGACACGTGGGGGCACGAAGCCGGTGATGAGGTACTGCGCTGGGTGGCGAAGAAGCTGGCCGAAGGGGTGCGGACGGTGGATGTCTGCGCGCGCTATGGCGGGGAGGAGATTGCCATCCTGCTCCCGCAGACCGCGCTGGCGGGCGCCGTGGATTTGGCGGACCGGCTGCGGCAGGCCGTGGGGGGCAAGCCGGTGAAGTTCAAGGGCGAGGAGATCTCGGTGACGGTTTCGCTTGGCGTGGCGTCGTATCCGGACTCGGTATCGGTTCGCAATGGGCTATTTCGAGCGGCTGACCGGGCGTTGTACGAGGCCAAGAATGCGGGCAGAAACTGCGTGAAATCTGTTGTCGTATCACAAGAAATTGCAACGGATTGACTAGTAGCACTTGTTAGATTACATTAACAGCGGTTAGGAGCTTGTTTCCGCCGGTATCTAGCGGAAACGGCCAACCGCGAAACGCAGCCGAAGAGGCGTGCGGCTGCGAGTCGATAGGTTATAGTTGGAAGAAGGGGGCGACAGGCTTCGACGGGGTAAGTGAAGCTGTGGCCGCGTGCCCAGGTCCTCGGGTTCCTGGTAAAACACTCGGGAAATTTCTAACTGCCAACAACAACTTGGCCCTCGCTGCGTAACTTCGGTTGCGCCGAGTGCTCCTGAAGAAGCCCTCCCGGGGCGGCTTCCGGAGTATCGCAAATCCGGGATGGTCGGCGGGTACGTCCTCGACACGCTGACGAGATTTTAGAGGGCTCATCCGGCGGTGGGCGGTTCACCGGCCAGCCGTTGGAAACATCAATCGGTGGACTACGCACGTAGACGCTGTGGTGGATCTATTCTCGGACCGGGGTTCGATTCCCCGCGCCTCCATGTTCGACCGACGGACCGGCCACGTGCCGGTCCGTCCGTCGTTGCGCGGTCCGTTGTCCGAGGCTGCCCTCTATTCGAACTGATCGGTTGGCAGGTCGAGCGGATTGACAGCCACGCCTGCCGCCGCGGCCGGCTCGCCTGCATGCCGCCGGCGCCGCAGGAACTCCGGGGCCATCAGGACGCCGATGGCGGTGACGGGCAGGATCTGCTGTGCCTGGATGAGGAAAGCCACGGCGACGGCGGCATTCGAGTCGAATCCGAGTGCGGCAGCGGTGAGCGCGTAGAGTACCTCGAACACGCCGACGCCGCCCGGGGTGGAGCGGATGGCGAAGCCGACGTTCACGGCGAGCAGGCAGGCAACGGAGCCCGTGAACGTGATCGGGAAATGCACGGCCTGGGCGGTCAGGTGGTAGGTGGCGATCTGCAGCGCCCAGGCCCCGATGGACAGAGCCATCGCCGCCGCGAACCGCGGCACGGTGGACACGCTGGCCAGGGTGTGCGTGAATCGGCGCGCGTACGCCCGGAGCTTGCCGCGCCAGTCGGTCTCGTCGGTCACGCGTTCCTCGGTCTTCTCGCGGCTGAGCAGGAAGAGCACGAAGAACCCGAGCACGGCGAGCGCCGTGATCGCGAACGGGCGGAGCACCGCGATGTGGCCGGGCAGCGGGAGCAGCCAGATGCCGACCACGAGCATCAGCACGTAGCCGCTCAACTCGAACAGCCGCTCGAGGGCGAACGTGGCGAGGATCTTCGCGCTGGGCACCCGCGACGCACGCGCCACGAAGATCACGCGCGCCGCTTCACCGCCATTGGCCACGAGCACATTGTTCAGCCCTGCGCCGGCGAAGGTGGCGCGCATGGCCAGCCAGAGCGAGTCGGCCCCCACGGGGCGCAGGAACACCCACCACCGCACGCCCTTGAGCACGAGCGAAATGAGATTCACAGCCGCGGCGAGCAGCAGCAGGCTGGGCGACGCCGAGCGGAACGCGCGCCAGGTCTCGCCCCACTGAACCCGCGTGGCGAAGACCACCAGAAAGGCGGCCACGGCCACCCACATCGAGATTCGAAGAACGCGGGTGACCTGATGCTTCACGCGGCGGGCACCGTGACGAGCCGGTAGCCGCGTGCCGCGAGCCCGCCGAGAACGACGGGCACGGCCTCAGCCGTCTGGCGCCGGTCGCCAGCCGCGTCGTAGCCGTCGCCGTCGTGCAGCAGGAGAATCGACCCGGGGCGCGCGCCACGCACGGTGCGCTGCGCGATCACGTCGGCGCCCGGCCGGTCGGAGTCCCACACGCCGAGCGACCATCCGATCACTCGCTCGCCAAGCGACCGGGCAATGGCGTTGACCCAGGGGCTGCGAAAGCCGTGCGGCGCGCGGAACAGGGCGGGCCGTGCCCCGCACGCCTGGGCGATGGCATCGGCGCCACACGTGAGGTCGTCGCGCACGTAGTCGGGGCTCCTGAAGTGGAGCTTGCGGTGGTAGTAGCCGTGGTTGCCGATGGCGTGTCCCTCTTCGTGCACCCGCCGGACGAGAGCGGGCCAGCGTTCCGCATGACGCCCCAGGATGAAGAAGGTGGCGGGCACTCCATCGCTGGCCAGCGCGTCGAGAATGCGCGGCGTGGCGTCGGGATTCGGACCATCATCGAAGGTCAGCGCTGCCACGCGCTCGCGCGTGGGGAGCCAGCCGAGCACCGGGCCGAAGACGTAGCTGTTCCGGTAGAAGGCTCCGTGTGCGGCGAGCCCGACGGCCACCACGGCGCCACCGAGCACCGCCGGACCGTTCATGGAACGAGTGCGACGTGTCCGAGAATGGAACGGTAGACGTCGAGCACTTGGCCGGTCACCCGGTCCCACCCGTACGTCAGCGACTCTTCGCGGCCGCGTTTGCCGAGCCGCGTCCGGAGCACGGGGTCGTCGATGAGCCGGACGATCGCGCTGGCGAGCGCGTCGCGGTCGCCGCACGGCACCATGAGCGCCTCCCGCCCGTTCTCGACGACGTCCCGGAAGCCGAGGATGTCGGAGCACACGATGGGTGTCTCACAGGCCATCGACTCGAGCAGGGTGATGCCGAACGATGCCTTGGTCGTAGGGCAGGCGTACATCGAGCAGTTGGCGTAGTAGCTCGGCCGGCCCTCGAGGACGGCGCCCACGAACGTGATGTCGGGGTCACCTCCGGCCAGCGCGCGGTAGCGGTCACGGAGCGGGCCATCACCCACCACCACCAACTGAGCCTTGCGGCCCAAGGCTTTTACCCGGCGGAAGGCATCGATGAGCGTGTCGAGGCCATTGCGCGGATCGAACCGTCCGAGGAACAGAATCGACGGCAGGTCGCTCCGGATTTCGGGCGGGCGCGGCGCGTCCGGGGTGAACACGTCAACATCGATGCCGTTGGGAATGATCTTCCAGTCGGCCGTGAAGTACCGGCCGAGGGCGACCGTCGTGGAGTGCGACACGGCGATGGCCGCGCTGAGCTTGTCGAGCCGGCGCTGGAAGTACCGGTTGAACAGTGCGTAAGCGTTGGAATGGTCGAAATACGTATGGAAGGTGCCGACCACCGGGCAGTCCGATTCGTCGATGGCGAGCACCGGCAGAACCGGCGTGAGGGGCGAGTGGACGTGCACGATGTCGTACCGGCCATCGCGAAGTACGCGGCGCAGGCGGCGCCGCAGGCCGATGCCGATCGTGATGCGCGCCTGCGACCCGTTGGACTGCACCGGCTGGCTGCGCCCGATCCGGATGACGTTGGGCTGTTCCTCGGCCCCGGGAATGTGGGACGTGATGATGTCCACGTGGTGGCCGCGGCGCCTCGCTTCGCGGGCGAAGAAGTGCACGTGCTCGCAAATGCCGCCAAGATGCGGATAGTAGTATTCCGTGACGAGGGCGATGCGAAACGTCCGGTCGTCCCGCGCTTCGGGCTGAACGGGGAGTTGCGGCATGGCCGGGTGCCGGGAGGCGCGGAGCGTCCTGCCCGCAAGGGTCAAGATCGGCATGAAGGCCGAAATATACTACTCCTGAGCCGCTGGGGTGTAGCGGACCCGGTCGGGTCAGTCGCGGCGGGCATCCAGCGGCGCCGGGGTGGGATAGTTGCCCGTGAAGCACGCGTCGCAGAATCCTTCGGGTCCGCCGGGTACGGCGCCGAGCATGCCGTCGCGCGAGAGATAGCCGAGGGAGTCCACACCCAGTTGGCGGGCGATCTCCGCCTGGGAGAGGTTGGCTGCGATCAACTCGCGCCGGCTCGGCGTGTCGATGCCGTAGTAGCAGGGTCCCGTGATGGGGGCGGAACTGACGCGGAGGTGCACTTCCCTGGCGCCGGCAGCGCGGATCATCGCCACCAGGCCACGGGTCGTCGTGCCGCGCACGATGGAGTCATCCACCATCACCACGCGCTTGCCCGCGATCAGCTCTCGCACGGGGTTGTACTTGATCTTGACCTTGGCGTCGCGGCCGGCCTGCGTGGGCTGGATGAAGGTGCGGCCCACGTAGTGATTGCGGATGAGCGCCAGCTCGTACGGCAGGCCGCTTTCCTCGGCGAATCCGAGGGCCGCCGAGTTCGACGAGTCAGGAACGCTGAACACGAGATCGGCGTTCGGCGCCGGGTGCTCCCTGGCCAACTGGCGGCCCAATTCGCGGCGGGCACTGTCCACCGACCCCCCGAACACGCGGCTGTCTGGGCGGGCGAAATACACGTACTCGAATACGCACCTGCGCAACGGCATGGGCTCGAGGGCCTGGATGGCCCGGACTCCGGCATCGTCGACGACGATGATCTCCCCGGGGGCGACCTCGCGCTCCGCTACTGCGCCCACGATGTCCAGGGCACACGTTTCCGAAGCGAACACCACGGCGCCGTTGAGCCGGCCCATGACCAGCGGGCGCCAGCCGTGGGGATCTCGCGCCGCGAGCAGCGTGTCGCCCATGGCCGCCACGAGGCTGTATGCGCCGTCGAGTCCGGTGAGTGCCTCGGCCATCCGCGCAGCCGGCGTGGGCGCCTGTGACTTGGCCAGCCGGTGCACGATTACCTCCGAGTCGGCGCTGGTGGAGAAGATGGACCCCGTGGCTTCGAGCTCGGCCCGCACCTGGACCGCGTTCACGAGGTTGCCGTTGTGGGCGAGTGCGATGTGGCCGCCGCGGGAGCGCACGAAAATCGGCTGGGCGTTCTCGATGGTGGACGACCCGGAAGTGCTGTAACGCGTGTGACCAATGGCCAGGTTGCCGTGGAGTTGCTCGAGTTCGCGCCCCATCGCCTCGTTCATCGTGCCCATGGAGCGCACCAACTGGCCCTGGTCGTGCGCGTCGAGTACCACCACGCCCACCGATTCCTGGCCCCGGTGCTGGAGTGAATAGAGTCCGAGCTGGGTGAGGCGGGCGGCGTCAGGGGTGCCGCGAATGCCAAAGATGCCGCACATGAACTCAGACCGCCGTGGTGACGGGGGAATCGGAGACGGCGGATGCCGCCCGCGACATGATGCGAGGGATGGACTCGAAGTACGCGTCGGCGAGCCGGGCGAGGGGCACTGTGAGTTGCCGGTCTCCGGCCGTGATTTCGAGGTTCGGGCCGTCGTGCACGATGCCGATGCTCCGGGCAGGAACGCCGTGGCGCCGCGCCACCTCGAGCACGCGATCGGGGTCGCCGGTTGAAACGATCACGCGCCCCTGGGCTTCGCCGAACAGCAGGGCGCGCAGGGGGAGGCCTATCCAGGCGGCCAGATCCACACGAGCCGCGAACGGGTGCTCGCGGTCCATGATGGCGCATTCGGCGAGGGCGACGGCGAGCCCGCCGTCGCTGCAATCGTGGGCTGATCGCACGGCGCCACCGGCGATGGGGTCGAGCAGGGCGTCGATGAGCCGGCGTTCGGTCTCGAGGTCGCAGGCCGGCGGCGCGCCGGCCACGATTCCGTGGATCGCGAGAAGGTACTCGCTCGCCCCGATCGACGCCGTGGGTTCACCCAGCAGAATGATCCGGTCGCCGGCCCGCGCGAACGACGATCGCGTGATCCGGGACAGGGAGTCGATGCATCCCACCATGCCGACCACGGGAGTGGGGTAGATGGCACCGCGCGGCGTCTCGTTATACAGCGACACGTTGCCGCCGGTGACCGGCGTGCCGAGCGCGGTGCAGGCTTCGGCCATGCCGGCCACCGCCTCGCGCAGCTGATAGTAGATGTCGGGCTTGCGGGGGTTGCCGAAGTTGAGGTTGTTGGTGATGGCCATTGGCCGGCCGCCGGTGCAGGCCACATTGCGCGCCGCTTCGGCCACGGCGATGCGCGCGCCGAGCCGGGGATCGAGGTAGGTGTACCGGCCGTTGCCGTCGGTCTTGACGGCGAGGGCCCGGTCGGTGCCGCGCACGCGGAGCACGGCCGCGTCTCCCCCCGGTCCGATCACGGTGTTGGTGCGCACGGTGGAATCGTACTGCCGGTACACCCATGCCTTGCTGGCGATCGTGGGGCTGGCCAACAGCTGGAGGAGGGTCCAGGCCGGGTCCCGCTCCTCGGGGCGCTCGGGCGTGGCGGCGACGTCGCGAGCCCGCAGAGCGGCGATGACCGGGCTCTCGACGGCGTCCGGGCTGTACGTGGGGCAGTCGGTGACCAGGCGCGTGCCGGGGAACTCCGCCACGACCCGGTCGCCCTCAGTGACACGATATACTGGTTCTGCAATGACGTGGCCGATCACCGCCGCCGTGAGGTCCCACTTTTCGAGGATGGCGCGCACGGCGTCCTCGTGGCCCGCGAGTGCCACGACGAGCATCCGCTCCTGCGACTCACTGAGCAGGATCTCGTAGGGCGTCATGTTGGGTTCGCGCACGGGCACCTTGGTGACGTCGATCGTCACGCCGACGTCGCCCCGAGCCGCCATCTCGGCCGACGACGAGGTGAGGCCGGCGGCCCCCATGTCCTGGATGGCGACGATGTGGCCGCTGTGGATCAGTTCGAGGCTGGCCTCGAGCAGCAGCTTCTCGGTGAACGGGTCGCCCACCTGGACGCGGGGGCGCTTGGCGTCGTTGGCCTCGGAGAGGTCTTCGGACGCGAACGAGGCGCCGTGGATGCCGTCGCGGCCGGTGCGGGCGCCCACGGCGATGATCGGATTGCCCACCCCCTGGGCCACGGCCAGCATCAACTCCGACTCCTTGAGCAGTCCCACGCACATGGCGTTGACGATCGGGTTGCCCTCATAGGCGGGGTCGAACACGACCTCACCGGCCACCGTCGGCACGCCCACGCAATTGCCGTAGTCGCCGATGCCCTTCACGACGCCGCCGAACAGATAGCGCACCCGGGCCGAGTCGAGGCTGCCGAAGCGCAGCGAGTTGAGCATTGCGATGGGACGGGCGCCCATCGTGAACACGTCGCGGAGAATGCCGCCCACTCCCGTGGCCGCGCCCTGGTACGGCTCCACGGCCGAGGGATGGTTGTGCGACTCGATCTTGAACGCCACGGCGAGGCCGTCGCCAATGGCGATAACGCCGGCGTTCTCGCCCGGTCCCTGCAGCACGTAGTCGGCCTTGGTGGGCAGTGTGCGGAGCAGAGGACGCGAGTGCTTGTAGGAGCAGTGTTCGCTCCACAGCGCGCTCACGATGCCGACTTCGGTGAACGTCGGCTGACGGCCGAGCATGTCGACGAGGCGGCGGTACTCGTCGCCGGTGAGTCCGTGCTCGGCGATGAGCGCCGGGGTGATCGTGGGGTCGCCGGGGCGGGGCTGCACGGGGCGTGCTGGGGTCACTTGGTACGGCTCAGGAGTTCGAGAAGGTCGGTCACGACGTGGGTCAGCGGGTTTTTCGACGCCTCGCGCATCAGCTCCACCTCGCCCGCGTCGAACCAGGCGCCGTGGCACTCGGGGCAGATGTCGATCGTCACGTGTCCCTTGACGGCCTCCTGCAGGTCGGCACCGCACTTGGGGCATTTCATGTAGTGGCTATTGCGCTCGCGCGATACGCGATCGGCGTCGAGCCGCGCGCGCATCTGCTTGATCAATTCCGCGTTCTGGCGGGCGAAATACTCGTCCTCGTTTCCCGTGGGATGGTCATCAGCGTGGTGCGGCATGGGTTGCTCCTGATCAGGCGGCCACGGCGGCCAACAGGGACTCGAACACGCCGATGCCGTCGCGTGAGCCCAGCAGTTCGTTCACGGCGCGTTCCGGATGGGGCATCATGCCGAGCACGTTGCCCTCGGCGTTCACGATGCCGGCGATGGCGCGCATGGACCCGTTGGGACTCCACCATTCGTCGGCATCGCCGCTTCCACTCACGTAGCGGAACACCACCTGGCCCTCGCCTTCGAGCCGGTCGAGCGTGCTGTCGTCGGCGGTATACCGGCCGTCACCGTGGGCAATGGGGATGGCGAGACGCTGGTCCTTGCGGTAACGATTGGTGAACATGGTGGCCGCGTTGTCCACTCGCAGCGTGACCAGTTCGCAAACGAACTTGAGGCTCGCGTTGCGCAGCAGGGCTCCGGGAAGCAGCCCCGCCTCGCAGGCGATCTGGAACCCGTTGCAAATGCCGACCACGGGTGCCCCGCGTTTGGCGTGGGCGACGACCTCCGCCATGATCGGGCTGAAGCGCGCGATGGCGCCGGGGCGCAGGTAGTCGCCGTAGCTGAATCCTCCCGGCAGGATCACCACGTCGGCGTCGTGCAGGTCGTGTTCCTTGTGCCAGAGGAATTCGGCCTCCTCTCCGACGGCCTCGACCACCGCACGGTAAGCGTCGTAGTCGCAGTTGGACCCGGGAAAGGTGACGATGCCGAACTTCATGCGGCCGCCCCCGCACCGGCCACGGCTGCCACGGCGGCCACTTCGAAGTCCTCGGTGACCGGGTTGGCGAGCAAGCGTTCGCACATGCGCCGGGCTTCCACCTCGGCGGACGCGGCGTCGGCGGCGTCGAGCTCCACCACGAGGTGGCGGCCCACGTGGACGTCGCGCACGCCAGCGAAGCCGAGCGCATGGAGGGCGTCGGTCACCGCCTTGCCTTGGGGATCGAGCAGGCCGCGACGCGGCGTGACGTGCAGGGAAACACGAAAGCGGTTCATGCGCTGGGGGGTTCGGATGGAGGAGTGGGAGGACGTTGCAGGCGCGGCGCCGGCGGGCTGCCTGCCGGGCGCTCGCGCCGGCGGCGCCGGCGCCGGCGTGGGGCGAGGGTCCGGTCATCTCCCACCTCTTCGCGCCGACCGCCCCCCGGCCCGTACGCGGACGCGAGGTCGCCGGTGTGCGTGGCTGCACCGCCGCGGCGGTCGAGGAGGCCGAGCCAGGCGGCGCGGATGATGCCGAACGCCACGTAGACCACGGCGGCGGGGAAGAAGAACTGGTTGGGCAGGTACACGAGGGCCACGATGCCCCCGAGAACGATCGCCAGGCCGATCACCCCGCGTACGCTGCGCAGGCCGACGTTGGGCATCACGGGGTAGGGCACGTTGCTCACCATCAGGAAGCTGAGGGCGAGCATGACGTAGCGCAGCAGGACGTGCCAGGGCAGGCTCGCTATTACGGTTTCCTGATAGAGCGGCGTCTGGCTGAACCAGTAGTACGTAGCCAGCGTCACGCCGGCTGCCGGCGTGGGCAGTCCCTGGAAGTAGGTCTTGGCAGTGCCGGCCTGCTCGACGTTGAACCGGGCCAGGCGCAGCACGGCGGCGGCCGTGAACGCGAAGCAGAACAGCCAGTCCCATCCCTCGCGATTGAACACCGCGAAGTACATGATCAGCGACGGCGCGACGCCGAACGTCACGGCGTCGACCAGGGAATCGAGCTCCTCGCCGAACCGACCCCCGGTGTTGGTGGCTCGGGCCACGCGACCGTCGAGCACGTCCATCACGCCGCCGAGCACCACGTACCATCCCGCCTGCGTGAGGTCACCGCGGGTCGCGGCGACGATCGCGAACATGCCGAAGAACAGATTGAGGAGGGTGAGGCCGCTGGGAAACAGCACCACGGCACGGCGCACTTTCGTATTGCGCGGGGAGGAAGGGGTCATTGGATCGGGAGCTCCGCGAGAACGGTGACGCCGGCTTGTGTGGTCTCACCCACGCGCACCGTGACCGCGGCGCGCGGGGGAAGGAATACGTCGACGCGCGAACCGAAGCGGATGAGCCCCATCCGTTCGCCCTGCCGGGCCGCATCGCCCACCTTGCTGTAGGTCACGATCCGGCGCGCGATGAGCCCCGCGATCTGGCGCATCATCACACGGGTGCCGGCATGGTCGATCCCCACCGACATCTGCTCGTTTTCCAGACTTGCCTTGTCCACCGCCGCGTTCAGGAACTTGCCCGGGTTGTAGTGCACGTAGCCGATCGTTCCGCTCACCGGATACCGGTTCACGTGCACGTCGAAGACGTTCATGAAGATCGAAATGCGCAGCGCCGGCCCGCCCAGGTACGCCGCCTCCTGCACCTCGGACACGCCCACTACGCGGCCGTCCGCCGGGGCGATCACGAGCGCGTCGCCGCGCGGCCCGTCGCGCTCGGGGTCGCGAAAGAAGTACGCCACCCACAGCGCGAGCAGGGTGAGCACGAACGAGACGAGCCACAGCGGCCACGAGCGCCGGTTGAGGGCGGCCGCGTAGGCTACGGCCGCCAGGACCGCGGCCAGGCCGATGAACGGATAGCCCTCGCGCGCGAAGCTCACGAGAGCCCTTCCCGTTCGAGTGGGGCGCCGGTGATGCGGCGGAAGGCATCGAGGTAGCGCTCGCTGGTCGCCTGGACCACCTCGGGGGGCAGCGGAGGGGGCGGCGCGTCGCCGTTCCAGCGGCCCGCCTTGCGTTCCCCATCCAGATAGTCGCGCAGCGGCTGCTTGTCGAAGCTCGGCTGGGAGTGCCCCGGTTCGTACCGATCGGCCGGCCAGAACCGCGAGCTGTCGGGAGTGAGCACTTCGTCGATCAGCATGACGCGGCCGCCGGCGTCGCGCCCGAATTCGAACTTCGTGTCGGCAATGATGATCCCGCGTTCAACGGCGCGCTCGCGCCCCATTCCATACACGAGCCGGCTCAGCCGTTCGAGCTCGGCCGCCACTTCGGGGCCAAGCCGGCGAGCGACTTCAGCGGGCGTGATGTTCTGGTCGTGGCTGGACTCGGCCTTGGTGGCGGGACTGAAAATGGGGCGTTCGAACCGGTCGGCTTCGCGGAGGCCGGCGGGCAGCGGCTCGCCGGCCAGCGTGCCGTGCGCCTCGTACTCCTTCCATGCCGAGCCCGAGATGTAGCCGCGGATCACGCACTCCACGGGGAACACCTCGGCCCGGTGGCAGAGCATGGCCCGGCCGGCGATCGTCCGGCGATGGGACGCGAGCGAGGGCACGAGGCGCACGATTTCCTGGGCGTCGGCCGACACGAGGTGGTGGTGGACGCGGCCCTCGAACTGGCGCAGCCACCAGGCCGTGATCTGCGTGAGCACCGCGCCCTTGAACGGGATCGGTTCCTTCATCACGACGTCGAACGCACTCACCCGGTCGGTAGCCACGATGAGCAGGTGCAGGGGATCAACCTCGTAGACCTCGCGCACCTTGCCGCGCCGCAGATGGCGCAACGGAAGCGGAGCGATCGCAACGATACTCATACCCGTATTGCCTCGCGCTCAGCGTTGGCCGCGCCGCTCAGCAGCGGATCCACCACTTCCCGAAGAAATTCGTCCACCTGCTCGCGGGCTCGGCCCGTGAAGCCCAGGGGATCGAGCAATGCGGCCATCTCGGCGGGTGGTACCGGCCATCCGGCGGTAGCGGCGAGGCGATCGAGCATGTCGTTGCCGGCGGCACCGTCCTTGATGGCCCGGGCGGCGGCGATGCTCGCCTTGCGAATGCATTCGTGCGCGTCCTGGCGGTCGAGCCCCAGCTGCACGGCGCGAATGATCAGCGCTTCGGTGGCCATGAACGGAAGCTCCTCTCCCAGTCGGCGCGCGATGCGGGACGGGTGCACCTCGAGGCCGGTCACCACGTTCTCCATGAGCACGAGAACGGCGTCGACGGCGAGGAACGATTCGGGAAGGGCCAGCCGCCGGTTGGCGCTGTCGTCGAGCGTGCGTTCGAAGTACTGCACGCTATGCGTCTGGTTGGCGTTGGGCTCGAGGCTGAGCACGAACCGGGCGAGCGACGCAATGCGTTCGCTGCGCATGGGATTCCGCTTGTAGGCCATGGCCGACGAACCAATCTGCTCCTCCTCGAACGGCTCCTCGATCTCTCCGTAGGACTGGAGCATGCGCAGGTCGCCGCTGAATTTGGCGGCGCTGGCCGCGATCCCCGCCACGACGTCGAGCACCGCGGCGTCGAGCTTGCGGCTGTACGTCTGGCCGGACACGGGGATCGCCGCCCGGAAGCCGATGGCCGCCGTGACCAGCCGATCGAGTTCCCGTACTTTGGCGTGGTCGCCGCCAAACAACTCGAGGAACGAGGCCTGCGTACCCGTGGTGCCTTTCACGCCGCGGCAGGGGAGCGTGTCGCGGCGGTGATCCAGATCGGCGATGTCGAGCACGAGGTCCTGCATCCAGAGAGTCGCCCGCTTGCCCACGGTCGTGGGCTGCGCGGGTTGGAGGTGGGTGGAGCCGAGCGTGGGCACGTCGCGCCACCGGCGTGCGAACTCCGCCAGGGCGCGCAGCACCGCGATCAGCTTCCCGCGCAGCAGGTCGAGGCCCCGGCGCATGAGGATGAGGTCGGTGTTGTCCGTGACGAACGCGCTCGTGGCGCCCAAGTGGATGAACTTGCGGGCTGCCGGTGCCACGTCGCCGAACGCGTGCACGTGTGCCATCACGTCGTGGCGATAGCGCCGCTCGTACGCGGCCACGGCATCGAAGTCGATGTCGTCGAGGTGGTCGCGCATCTGCGTGATCGCCTCGTCGGGAATCGGCACGCCAAGCGTCCGCTCGGCCTCGGCCAGGGCGAGCCAGAGCTGGCGCCAGAGCCCGCAGCGAGTGGCTGGTGACCACAGATGCAGCATGGCCTGCGAGGCGTAGCGCTCGGAGAACGGCGAGGAGTAGCGGTCGTGGGTCGTCATCGAATCTCGAAGTCGGTCACGTAATAGGTTCCCGACCGCTCCAGGTACATGCGGATCGGGCCGCGCCCGGCGAACCGGTTGAGCGCGCGCGACGCATCGTCTGCCGTGTTGATGTCCACGGTGTTGATGCGCACGATCACGTCCCCCGACTGAATGCCGAGTTGTTGCGCCATGCGGTCGCTGACCTCGAACACGAGCGCGCCGGCCTGGCTGCGCAAACCGCGCTCGGCCCGGATGGCCGGCGTCACGGTCACCAGCTCGAGCTGCCGGAGCACCTCGACTTTCGGAGCGTCGACCTCGGGGAGGTTCACCGTATTCACCGTCGTCGCGAATTCGCGGTCGCCGCGCTTCACGTGGAGCTGGACGCTCTGGCCGACGCCGAGGTCGAGCAGTGCGCCTTCCCAGTCGTACATGTTGTGGATGGGGCGGTCGTTCTCGCCCAGGATCACGTCGCCGGGCCGGAGGCCGGCGCGTTCCGCCGGCGAACCCTGTACCACGGTGGAGATCACCGCCTGTTGGGAAATTGCCTCGCGCACGTTCTGGCTGTCCGGCACGCGCAGCTTGACTCCGATCCAGGGGCGGCGCACCTCATGGTACTGCAGCAGATCCTCCACGTCGTGGCGGACGCGGTTGATCGGGATGGCGAAGCCGAGCCCCACGGAGCCGCCACTCGGGGTGTAGATCGAACTGTTGATGCCGATCACCTCGGCGTCGGCATTCACCAGTGCGCCGCCCGAATTGCCGGGGTTGATCGCGGCGTCGGTCTGGATCATGTCGAAGTAAGCCCCCGGGCCGTCGGCGCCCGACACCAGGTTGCGCCCGGTGCCGCTGATCACGCCCACCGTGACGCTCGGCTCCGGGTTGCCGAGCATAAACCCGTACGGGTTACCAATGGCGATGGCCCATTCGCCCACGATCACGTTGTCGGAGTTGCCCAGCTTGGCCACCGGCAGGTTCTTGGCGTCGATCTTGATCACCGCCACGTCCTGCGTCTCGTCCGTGCCGAGCACCGTGGCCGGATACACGGCCCCGCCGGGGAGCATGACCGAGATCCTCTGGGCACCGGCCACCACGTGGGCATTGGTTACGATCACGCCGTCGGGACGAATCACGACGCCGGTGCCCAGCCCGGCCTCGGACCGCGACTGCGGGCCGGCGCCGAACATCCAGTCGAACACGTCGGGCTGGACTTGCTGGACGAGCTCGGTCTGCACCGTGACCACCGCCGGCGAGACGAGCGCCACGGCGCGCGTGATGGCGGTCCGGCGGCTGGACGAGACGGAATCGTTGCGGGTAGGGACACCGGGCGTGGACTGGGCGGCGTATGCGGACGGCATGCCGGCGGAGTCGCCCGCTGCCGAACAGGCGGCGAGCGCGACGGCGACGAGCAGAGAGGCGGAAGGGCGGGTGCGGATCATTGATCGGACCAGCTGCTCCGATGTTTGGACACGTCGTTCAGAAATTGGTCGATGCCGCGACCGGTGAGTGGGTGCAGAAGGAACGATCGCAGGACGTCCGGGGCGACCGCCACGCCGTCGGCGCCGGCGAGCGCCGACTCGGAGAACTGCTGGGCGGTGGCGGGCCGCACGGCCAGGATGTCGCACTCCGTGCGCGAGGCGTCGAAAACGCGGCGGAGATCGCGCACTACCTCACCGCCGCTGTGTCCCACGGCGTCGAGCTGGTCCAGTGGCGTGATCACGGAGGAGGCGCCGGCCTGCGCCGCGAGCAGCGCCTGCGCAGCGTTGAACACGAGCATGGCGGCAGTGCGCACCCCGTCCGCCGTGAGCCGGTGCATGGCGCCGAAGGCCTCCTCCACGAGCGGCACCTCGACGATGATCTGATCCGACAGGCGGGCGAGGGCGCGGGCATCCCGGTAGATGTCATCGCCGTTCACGGCGTGGACGGCCACGTAGACGGGCGTGGCCGTGATGGCGCAGATCTCCTCGACCCGGGCGCGATCGTCCTCGACGCCGGCGTCCCGGAGGAGTGCGGGCGTGGTCAACACGCCGTCGAGCAGACCGTTGGCCGCCGCCCAACGAATTTCGTCGAGGTCGGCCGTGGCGAGAAGGACTTTCATGAGAGGTACAGGTCGGAAGGATACACAACGGCCTCCAGAAAGAGCGCGTGGGCCGGGGCCGGGGGCGACACCTGGCGGTTGTCGCCGGCAGCCAGGAGCGCGGCCATGTCGCTGCCCGGACGGTGGCCCGTGGCAACGTCCAGCATCGTGCCAACGAGGAATCTGACCATATGATGAAGAAAGCGATTGGCTTCGATCTCGAAAGCGAGGCCGCCGTCGCGATCCCGCCAGCGTGCGACCCGGACCTCGCAGCGATGATCATCGTCGGACGGCGCGGTGCCCTGAACCGCGAACGCGCGAAAGCAGTGCTCTCCCAGCAGCTGGAGGCTGGCCGCGTCGAGAGCGCCCCGGTCGAGGGGGCGCCGGATCGCGAATTCCAACCGGCGGCGAAAGGGAGAGTCGGCTTCTTCATCCGTCCCGACGTAATACCCGTATCGGCGCGCCACCGCGCTGTACCGGGCGTGAAAGGCGGCGCGCATCTCGTGCGCAGCGGCGACCCAGACGTCCGGTGGAAGCACCGCGTTGAGCGCCCGCCGAAGTTCCGGCGGCTGCCACCGTTCGGGAACCCGCACCCCGGCCGCTTGGCCGCGGGCGTGCACCCCCGCATCGGTTCGACCCGCTCCCAGCACACCCACGGGCGTGCCGCACAGGCGCTCGAGCGCCGCTTCCATCACCCCCTGAACGGTGCGCTGGCCGGGCTGCCGTTGCCAGCCGCTGAATCCCGAGCCGTCATAGTGCAACACGAGCTGCACAGTGCGCTCCGCCATTGCGAGAAACCTACCCCCAGGGCGGGTGAAGTCAAGCAACTGGAATGTGCACAACCGATTGACATTGCTTGACGTACGGGCTCACATTTCGCCTGCTTGCGCCGCACCGTTTCCCTCGTGGCGCTCGACCCTCACCATGCCGCCGCGGACCCTTGCATCGCTCGCCCATGCGCTCAATACCGCGCCCGATCTGGACGCGGCACTCGTCGCGCTCGCGGAGGGGCTCTCCGAACTCGACCGCCTGGCGCACGTAGCGCTCGTCACGTACGACGCGCGCCGCGGAATGATGCGCGACCGGCGGCTGGCGCGGCCCGACGGGGTGGAAGCGACGACGATCGAAACAACGCTCGATCATCTGCCCACGCGGGTGCGCGTGGCCGTGTCCAGCGGCGGCGAGTTCGTCGAATTTGGCGACACCTCGATCGAGTTCGCCAGGCTGCTCGCGCTGCCCGACATGGCCGACGGCGGCTATCTCGTGCTCAAGGGGCTGCACTTCGAGGGCGGCCTCTCGGGACTCCTCGCGCTGTTCGAACCGCGCAAGATCTTCGGTACCCGCACCAGCGAACGGTTCCAGCCGGCCGTGGCCCTGTTCGAGCTTGCCTACACTCGGTTCCTCGAATTGGAGGCACGGCGGGATGCCGTGCGCACGCTCGAGGACGTGACGCAGCGCGTGCACGGCGAGTACGAGCGCAAGCTCGCCACCCTGGAGCAGCAGCTGCTCAAAGCCACCGGCGAGTCCGCGACCCGCGGCGATCGCAGCCAAACGCTGGCGTTGGAACGGGAGCTGGCCCAGGCGCGGGAAGACGCCCGCCGGGCCACCCGCCGCTCCGACGCCGTGGAGGCGACGATCGGATCGGCCGTCGAACAACTCGAGAAAGCGCACGTGGAACTGCATCGCCGCAGTGAGCAGGTGCGGCAGAAGACGCGCACGCTGTATCTCATAGAACGCGTGCTCGCGCTCGATACGTCCACGGACGACCCGCGGAAGCTGGCCGAAGGGCTGCTGTCGCTGGTCGGTGACGACATGAACGCCGAGCGCTGCTCGCTGCTCCTTCGGGCGCCCGGGGAGGAAGCCCTGTACCTCGCGGCGGCCCGCGGCATCGCGCCCAACGTCGAAGAAGGCCGCCGGGTGTCGCTGAGCAAGGGCATATCGGGCCACGTCGCCACGACGCGGGAACCGCTGCTCGTGCAGGACATCGGCGAATTCCGGGACCATCCGTTGCTGCGCGATGCGTATTACACCAGCGGGTCCTTCCTCAGCTTTCCGCTCGTCTATCACGACACGCTGATTGGCGTCGTCAACCTCACCAACCGCCGGATGGCGGGCGTCTTCGTGGAAGAAGACGTCGAGCGCGTACGCCTGCTGGGGCTCGTGATCGCGCTCGCGGCCGCCAACTCCCGTCTCCCGGAACGTCTCGTGGAGACGATGAGTGGCTAGCGGCACCACTCCCGACCCGCTGCATACTGTCATCAGCCGGCTTGCCATGGCGACGGCCCCGGCCCCGGCGGAAATCACCGCCGCGTTCGACCGTGTGATGGCTGGGGAGGCAACCGCGGCCCAGGTGGCGGCGTTGCTCATGGGGCTCCGCGTGAAGGGCGAGACGGGCTCCGAGATAGCCGCCGTGGTGCGCGCCCTGCGGGCGGTGATGGTGCCCCTCGCGGCGGATGATCCCGGGGCCCTCGTCGACACATGCGGCACGGGCGGCGGCTCGGTGCAGACGTTCAACATCTCCACGGCGGCCGCGCTGCTCGCTGCCGGAGCCGGCGTGCGCATCGCCAAGCACGGGAACCGCTCGTTCACCACGCAGTGCGGGAGCGCCGACGTGCTCGAAGCCCTCGGCGTTCGGATCGACGTCCCCGTGGCGGTCATGGAGCGCGCCCTCCGCGAGGCCGGCATCGTCTTCATGTTCGCGCCGCTCATGCATCCCGCCATGCGCCACGTTGGACCGGTTCGCCGCGAGCTGGGGATCCCGACAGTCATGAACATCGTGGGTCCGTTGGCCAATCCGGCGCGGGCGGGCCGGCAGGTGATCGGGGTGGGCGACGCCGACCGTGCGCCGCTGCTCGCCGCAGCCCTGGCCGAACTCGGCTCGCAGCACGCCATGGTCGTGCACGGCGAGGGGATGGATGAGATCTCGCCACTCGGCCCGACACGCGTGCTTGAAATCCGCGGTGGCATGATTGGCGAGTGGACGATCGACCCCAAGGCGCTGGGCTTCGCGACCGCAACGGCGGCCGAACTGGCCGGCGGGCCGCCGGCCGCCAATGCGCACGCAATTCTCGGCGTGCTACAAGGCAAGGCTTCGCCGGGGGCTACGGCCGCCGTGGTCCTGAACGCGGCGGCAGCGCTCTACGTGGGAGGCGCATCACCGTCGTACGCAGCGGCGATCGCCCATGCCGACTCGGCGCTCCGCGCTGGAGCCGGGATGCACGCCCTGGAACGGCTGCGCCGGGCGTTCGGTGGGCCGGCCTAGTACCGGCGCATCACGCCAACCACGATTCCCTGGATGCGGATGTCGTTCTCGTTGACGTAGATGGGGGCCATGCTGTCGTTGGCGGGCTGCAGCCGCACCCGCCCGTCGCGTTCACGATAGAACTTCTTGACCGTGGCGGCCGTGCCGTCGATAAGCGCGATCACTGTCTCGCCGTTGTCAGCTCGCGGACGCTCGTTGACCACGACGAAGTCCCCGTCGCGGATCTGCTCGTCGATCATGGAATTGCCGCGCACGCGGAGCACGTAGTGGTTGCCGCTGCGCGAAACCAGGGTCTCGGGTACCGTGATCGACTCGCCCGAATCGATGGCCTCGATGGGTGACCCGGCGGCCACGGCGCCCAGGAGCGGCAGTTCGATGGCTCTGGAAACGGCGTCGGAGGGCAGAATCTCGATGGCCCGGCTCTCGTTGTACGACCGCTTGATGTAGCCCTTTCGCTCCAGGTTCGTGAGGTGCTCGTGCACCGTAGCCAGAGAACTGAAGTGGAAGTTCTCCGCGATTTCCTCGAAACTCGGCGCATACCCGTGTTGCTCGGTATGAGCGGTCAGGTAGTTTAGTATTTCGCGCTGGCGCTTCGTGAGCGGCA
The DNA here is from genome assembly GCA_963728785.1 of uncultured Gemmatimonadaceae bacterium. GTDB lineage: Bacteria > Gemmatimonadota > Gemmatimonadetes > Gemmatimonadales > Gemmatimonadaceae > JAGWRI01. The sequence goes on along the minus strand of CAVSKV010000004.1, from coordinate 1,292,267 downwards.
TGAGGCCAACTCCGGTTGAACGAACGTGGGCGAAGGCGGGTGCCTTCCGATCCCGAAGACCTACCGAAAACAGGTTAACCGAACAGGAACCGAAGTGCAAGCACCTCCTTTCTGGTCCCCACCGACGGGCACGCTCGGCGCGATCGTGCAACAGACGACGCAGCGGGTGCAGGCGTTGCGCGCCCGGCGTTCGGAGTTGGAACGGGCGCTCGAGGGGGCGCCACCGGCGGTGCACTTTGCGGCGGCCCTGCGAGGCCCTCGGATCCGGGTGATCGCGGAGGTCAAACGGCGGTCCCCATCACAGGGGACGATCAATGCCGCGCTCGATGCGCCGGTGCAGGCCGCCGCGTACGAAACCGGGGGCGCGGCGGCCGTCTCGGTGCTCACCGAGCCGTTGCACTTCGGCGGCTCGAACAACGACTTGATCGGCGTACGCGCCCGTGCGTCGATCCCCGTGCTCAAGAAGGACTTTCACTTCGACTCCGTGCAGCTGCTCGAAGCCCGTACCCTGGGCGCGGCGGCTGTATTGCTCATCGCCCGCGCCATCCCCCCCGCGGCGCTCGGCGGGCTCGTTGCCTACGCCGATTCGATCGGGCTGGAGACGCTGGTCGAAGTACGGTCGGCCGATGAACTGGACCGCGCGGTGAGCGCTGGAGCCGAGGTGATAGGGGTCAACTGCCGGGACCTCGAAACGCTGGCCGTGGATGTCATGGTCGCCGAAGGGCTGATGGCGCGGATTCCAGCGGGCGTGGTCGGCGTCTGGGAAAGCGGGATTCGGACCGCGGGCGACATGGAGCGGGCGGCCGCTGCGGGAGCCGACGCGGTGCTGGTGGGATCGGCGGTGTCGGCGGCGGCCGATCCCTCGGCGGCGGTGCGCGCCCTCGCTTCGACGCTGCGGAGGGCCGGCGCGCGTGGCTGACATCAAGTTCTGCGGCATGACCCGCCCGGCCGATGCGCAACTGGCCTCGGAGCTTGGGGCAGGCTATGTCGGCGTGGTGTTTGCAGGTGGGCCCCGGCGCCAGGACGAAGCGGGAGCTGCCGCAATCTTTGGCGCGGTGCCTTCGACGGTGGGTCGTGTCGGGGTATTCGGGGTCGAGTCGCCCGCGGCAATCGCGGCACGCGCCCGGGCCCTCGGCCTCCGGGCAGTGCAACTGCACGGCGATCCGCGGGCGGCCGACGTGCGGGCGATTCGCGCGGTGTGGCCGGGCGAGATCTGGGCGGCGCTTCGCGTGTCCGGGACGGAGCTCCCACCGTACGCCGATGAGTTGTTCGGGGCAGCTGACGCAGTCCTGCTCGACGCCAGGGCAGACGGCGCACTCGGGGGCACTGGCGTGGCGCTCGCGTGGAACGAGATTGCGGGGGCCGTGGCGGCGTTGCGCAGCGCGGGGGCGAGGCTGGTGCTGGCCGGCGGCCTGCGGTCCGAGAACGTGGCGCTGGCGGTGCGGGCGTTGCACCCCGACGTGGTGGATGTGTCGTCCGGAGTCGAATCGACCGTAGGAATCAAGGATGCGGGGCGCATGCGTGCTTTCCGGGACGCCGTGCGATCCGTCGAAGGAGTGCGATGAGCAAAGACCAGGTGAGCGGCCGGTTTGGAGCGTTCGGTGGGCGGTACGTACCGGAGACCCTGATCCCGGCGCTCGACGAACTCGAAGCGGCGTTCGACGCGGCGATGGCCGACGCCAGCTTCCGTCTGGAAATGGATACGTTGCTGGCCGATTACGTCGGCCGGCCGTCGCCACTGAGCGAGGCGCCGCGCTTCTCGGCGCGGGTGGGAGGGCGCGTGCTGCTCAAGCGCGAGGACCTGAACCACACCGGGGCGCACAAGATCAACAACACGGTGGGGCAGGCGCTGCTGGCCCGGCGCATGGGCAAGCAGCGGATCATCGCCGAAACCGGAGCGGGGCAGCACGGGGTGGCGACGGCCACGGTGTGTGCGCGGTTCGGGCTGGAATGCGTGGTGTACATGGGCGAGGAGGACATGCGTCGCCAGTCGCTCAATGTGTATCGCATGCGGCTCCTGGGTGCCGAGGTCGTGCCGGTATCGGCGGGCACGCGCACGCTCAAGGATGCGACCACCGAAGCGATCCGCGACTGGGTGACGACGGTGCGCACGAGCCACTACATCATCGGGTCGGTGGTGGGTCCGGCGCCGTATCCGCGCATGGTGCGCGACTTTCAGGCGGTGATCGGACGGGAGGCGCGCGCCCAGGTGCTGGAACGCACGGGGCGGTTGCCCAAGACGGTCGTCGCGTGCGTGGGCGGTGGCTCCAACGCCATTGGCACGTTTCACGCGTTCGTTGACGACGCCGGCGTCGAGCTGGTAGGCGTCGAAGCGGCCGGGGAGGGGCTGGAGACCGGGCGGCACTCGGCATCGTTGTCGATGGGCACACCCGGTGTGCTGCACGGCACCATGAGCTATCTGCTGCAGGACGCGGCCGGCCAGGTGCACCCGGCGCATTCGATCTCGGCGGGGTTGGACTACCCCGGGGTCGGGCCGGAGCACGCGTTCCTCAAGGACTCGGGGCGGGCTACGTACGTTTCGGTCACCGACTCACAGGCGCTTCGCGGGTTCGAGTCGCTGGCGCAATTGGAGGGAATCATACCCGCGTTGGAATCGGCCCACGCCGTGGCCTGGATGGAAACGCAAATAGGCCGTTGGGCGCGTGACGAACCGGTGCTGCTTTGCGTCAGCGGGCGGGGGGACAAGGATGTGGCGCAAGTGATGGAAATGGGTATCTTGGGAACGTGACAGCGCCGATCGAGCGAGAGAGCACCGAACAGGCGGAGTTGCCGGAACTTCCGTTTCCCAGCGCACCCGTCGAGGAGTTGCTGCGCTCGTTCGTGAAGGCGGCCCGCGCTTACCAGCTGTACCTGCCCAACAATCCGATCTACAAGGCCGCCATCGACACCGTGCGCAACGCCTTTGTGCCGCTGTGGGAAGAGACGGACGCGGTGGTGCTGACCTTCACCGAACTCGAGATCCTGTGGCACGGGCACCCGGTGCTCCGTGAGAACGCCAAGTCCGGCGACAGCCTTCCCTGGCTGTTCTACAAGGACGGGGTTCGAGAGGTCACGATCACCAAGGGTTTCGAGCAGGACGAGCTGGTGAAGCTATTGACCATCCTGCAACGGGTGCGCAAGACGTCGCCTGACGAGGACGATCTGCTGACCCTGCTCTGGGAGCAGGACTTCGTCAATCTCCACTACCGCTACGTCGACCTGGGGCTGGAACCTGCCGACCCGCTGGCGGACGGGGGCGAGCCGCCTCGCCCGTTGTCGCCCGAAGAGATTCGCGCTGCGAACGCATCATTCGCCGATGAGTTCACGGATGAGTCGACCGCGGAGCTCGTCAACATGGCCGACTTCGACTCGACCTTGTATTTCCTGGACGAGCAGGAGATCGATTACCTACAGGGGGAGATCGATCGGGAGTACAGCGCCGACCTGAGGCAGACCGTGGCGGCCAGCCTGTTCGACATCTTCGAAGCGCAGGCCGACGCCAGTATCCGGGCGGAGGTGTGCGACCTCGTCGAGACGCTCATGCTGTACATGCTCGCCGGCGGCCACCTGCGCACGGTGGCATACCTGTTGCGCGAGTCCCAGGTTGCGGCCAGCCGGGCGCGGGACATCACGCCCGAACAGCGCGAACGATTGGGGCAGATTCCGGCCCGGCTCAGCCAGCCGGAGCCGTTCGGCCAGCTGCTGCAGGCGCTCGACGACAGCCCTGAACTGCCGCCGATCGACGAACTCACGGAACTGTTCGAACAGGTGCGCCCGATGGCGCTCGGACCACTGTTCTCATGGATGGGGAAACTGCAGAATCCGCGGCTCCGTCCGCTGCTGGAACAGGCGGCCGCCCGCCTCACTGCTGCCAACACTGCTCAACTGGTGAAGCTCATCCAGTCGGACGAGCGGGCGGTGTCGCTGGAGGCCGTACGCCGGTGCGGCGCGCTCAAGATCCAGGCCGGCGTTGCCGCCATCGGACGCGTCATGGCCAACGCGGACCCCGAACTGCGGATGGCCTGCGCCCAGGCGCTCGCGGACATCGGTTCCGCCGGCGCGCTGCAGACACTCGAGCCGTGGGTGGCGAACGACGATCGCGACACGCGCGTGATGGTGGTGAAGCTGCTCGCGTCCCGCGGGTATCGACCGGTGCAGGCCCGCGTCGAAGCGGCCGTCAAGCGCAAGGAGCTGCGGGAGTCCGACCTGACCGAGAAGGTCGCGTTCTTCGAGGCGTACGGCATGTTGAGCGGCGACGCGGCCGTGCCGTACCTCGACGGGATCCTCAACGGCAAGGGCTTCCTGGGACGCCGTGATGATCCGGAAATCCGGGCGTGCGCGGCCATGGCGCTGGGGCGGATCAACTCGGACGACGCGCAGCGGGCGCTGCGCAAGGCATCGTCGGAGAAGGACGTCGTGGTGCGCAACGCCGTCACCAAGGCGTTACGCGGAGTTGGCGGATGAGCGACGACACGTCACTCAACGAGCGTGCGCCGGGCTCGAGTTCCACCGAGGCACTGGCCCGCGCCACGATGCAGATGTCGGCGTCTGCCGCCGACGGGGCGCACAACGAGGACTCGTTCATCCGTCGCACGGGGCGGGAATTGGTGCGCGATCTGTACGCTGCGCTGCGCGCCATGAAGCTCTACCCGGTTGAAAACGCCGCGGTGCAGAAGTCGCTCGTCGAACTGACGCAGCGCTGCGAGGAAGTGCTCGCGCAGGAGCAGGAGTTGCAGATCCGGGCATCCGGCGAGTTCATCTTCATCAATGCGACCCGGTTGCGCATCGACCTCGACAACTACGCCAGCTTCAGCCACCTGTTGTCGATCTTCCGGCGCAACGGCGTCGGCTCGGTGGCCGTGCACGAAGGGGCCGGCACACGGGACTGGACGATCCTGCTGTCGCTGTTGCAGTCTGCCTCGTCGGACCCGCCGGACGAACGACTCCCCGAGGTGTCGGCGAAGCTCGAGAGCGCCGGCGTCCGGGCGCTCACGCTCGGCGGGCCCACGCGGCAGGCGACCGGCGACGTCGAGCACGCCAAGGAACGCGCCAAGCGCACGTATTCACAGTCCGTCGCGGTGGCCAAGGATCTGATGACGTCGGTGCGCATGGGCAGGAGCCCCAACATCAAGAAGATCAAACGCGTGGTGCAGAGCATCGTCGACCAGATCCTCAACGAGGAGACGTCGCTCATCGGGCTGACGACGATCCGCGACTACGACGAGTACACGTTCTCGCACAGCGTGAACGTCTGCATCTTCGCCGTGGCCATCGGCAAGCGGCTGGGGTTGACCAAGGGGCAGCTCTACGACCTCGGACTGGCGGCGCTGTTCCACGATATCGGCAAGCAGCGTGTGCCGGCCAAGGTGCTCAACAAATCGGGTGGGCTCACCGACGAGGAGTGGCGCGCTATCGCCGCCCATCCGTGGCTGGGCCTGCTGGCGCTGTTCCAGGTGCGGGGGCAGGAGGAGTTCCCCTATCGGTCGATGGTCGTGGCGATGGAGCACCACATGAAGGTGGACCTCTCCGGGTATCCGCGGCCCATTCGTCCGCGCCAGATCAGCATGTTCAGCAAGATCGTAGCCGTGGCCGACGGCTTCGACGCCGCCACGTCCCGGCGATCGTACCAGTCCATGCCTCTGAATCCGGCGTTCGTCATGCAGGAAATGCGTGACAACCCGCGTCGGGGCATGGACCAGGTGCTGGTGAAGGCATTCGTGAACCTCACCGGCATCTATCCCGTGGGCACGCTGGTCGTGCTGGATACGTTCGAACTGGGCATCGTGCACGCGGTCAATCCGCTGCCGGACATGCTGTCGCGGCCGATCGTGCGCGTGATCAGCGACCCGATGGGGAACATCGTGCACCCGGGGGAACTGATCGATCTCGCCGACCGCGACGCCGAGGGGAACTTCCGGCGCACGGTCATCAAGACCGAGGACCCGGAGCGGTACGGAATCCGTGTCGGTGATTATTTCATCTGACGCCGTCGGATCGCGGTTCGCCGCGCTCAGGTCGCAGGGGCGCAAGGCCTTGGTGCCGTACGTCACCGCCGGCCATCCCGATCTCGAGCGCTCGGTGGCGCTGCTCCAGGGACTCGAGGCGGCAGGGGCCGACGTCATCGAAGTGGGCGTGCCATTCTCCGACCCGCTCGCTGACGGGGTGGTGATCCAGGCCAGCTCGCAACGGGCGCTCACGCTGGGCGTCACCTACGGCGACGTCCTCGACCTCATCGCGCGTGCGGGGCTCTCCGTGCCCGTGGTTCTGTTCAGCTACCTGAATCCGATTCTGGCGGCGGGCCCCAATGCCCTGGAACGGGCGGCCGAAGCGGGGGCGCATGGCGTGCTGGTCACCGATCTCCCGTTGGGCGCCGACCCGCAACTCGAACGATGGTTCGGGGAGGGGCCCCTCGCGTTCATCCGGCTCGTTGCGCCGACCACGCCGGGCGAACGCATGCGAGAGATCACCACGCACGGAAGCGGATTCGTGTATCTGATCAGCCGGCTCGGTGTGACGGGTATGCGCGGCGACTTCCCGCCCGAATTACCCGAGACGGTGGAGCGGCTCCGCGCCGTGACCTCGCTCCCCATCTGCGTGGGGTTCGGCGTGTCGGGGCCGGAACAGGCGGCGGCAGTGGCGCGGTTGGCCGACGGCGTCGTGGTGGGCAGCGCGATCGTGCGTGCGGCAGACGAGAGCGTGGACGGGGCGGTCGCGTTGGCCCGGACGCTGCGCGCCGCCATCGACGCTGTCTAGCGTGGAGATCTTCCTGCGATACTACGGGCGCGCGCTCGGCACGATCGGGATGATCGCCCTGGCCGGCGCCCTGTGGGTCGACCCGCGCTGGCTCTCACAGGAATATGCCATCGCCGCGATCATCGGCGGCGCGCTGATAATCCGCATCTCTCAGATTTCGCTCACCAAGTACGGGGCGCTGAATCTACTCGCCGTGCCGGCGCTTGCCGGCTCGATCATTGTCGGAGTGCCGGCCACGGGGCTGGCGGTCTATGTCGCCGTGTTCGCCGCCGATCTCCTGGTGCTGCGAAAGCCGCTGGTGTCGGCGTGGATCAACGGTGGGCGCGAAGCGATCGCCCTGCTGTCGGCCAGTGGGTTCTACGCGTGGGCTTCGAGCCTCACCGGCTTCACGGGCACGGCACTCACGGCCGACAGCCTTCCGCCGCTGGCGCTGTTCATCTTTGCCTACTTCGTGATCAGCCGGGCGCTGCTCTATTTCACGCTCGTCTTCCGCGACAAGCTGCTCGAGGATGAGAAGTCGCTGATCCTGCGGTACGAGGTGATCGGGTTCGGCGCGGGCACGATCGGGGTCGTCATCATCCTGGTCACGGTCAGCGCCTTCGGGCCGGCCGGCTGGGTTCTGGTCGGCTGCGTGCTGGGCCTGGCTGGCCTGCTGCTCAAGCGCATTCTCGAGGAATCGGTGGCGGCCGAGGAACTGAACAAGATCCTCGCGATGGAGCAGATCGTATCCTCCGATGTGGGGCTGTCGGACGCATTCCGGCGCATCGAAGCACTGGCCCACCGGCTCGTAGACTGGCGGGCGTTCACGATCTTCCGGCTTCAGAACGATCAACTGTCGCTGGCGTGGAGCCAGCTCGATGGCATGCCCAACCGTGAGGCGCGACCCCAGGCGGCTACCGAGCGGCTCCGCCTCGACGCCCTGGGCAGCGGGCAGCCCGTGGTCGTGGACGACGCGCAGCACGATTCGCGCGTCAATGCGCTGCCGACCAACGTGGAGAGCGTGGCCGTCATCCCGCTACGGTTCGGCGACCGCAACGTCGGGCTGCTCGAACTCGAGCACCACAAGCGCAACGCGTATTCCCCCAAAGAGGTCAGGCTCATCCGGCGGTTCGCCAACCAGCTGGCCACCACCCTGCACATTCACGATCTCCGTCAACCGCTCCTCGAGGCGATGACCCGCGTCAATTCCCAGCTCGACACGCTCAACGAGTCGGCCCGCGCGCTGCGGACCGGCGGTGAGACGGTGGCCCGGACGATTGCCGACATGGGGCGTGGCGTGGTCGAGGAGAACGAGCAGATCGACCGCAGCCTCGACGCCACGACGGCGCTGCACGAAGCCACTGCCGGTGTGGTGCGCGACGGCAACGAGGCGGCCGAGGCGAGCCAGCGGGCCACGGAGATCGCTGGCGAGCACCGGTTCACGATTGCCACGGCCATCGAACGCCTCGTGAACGCCAAGGGGTTCGTGGGCGAGAGCGCCAGCCAGGTGGAGGTGCTCGCACAGGCCACGCGGCGTATTACGGAATTCATAACGGTCATCCGGTCATTGGCCGACCAGACGAACCTGCTGGCCCTCAACGCCGCCATCGAAGCCGCCCGGGCAGGCGAGCAGGGGCAGGGGTTTGCCGTCGTGGCCGACGAGGTCCGCAAGCTCGCCGAGCAGAGCGCCCACGCCGCCGACGACGCCAGTGACGTGCTCATGGGATTCGAGGAGCAGATGCGCCGCGTCGCCCTCCAGATGGGGCGCGGCCAGGCCATCGTCAGTGACGCCGAGTCGCTGTCCGAGTCGGCCCGGTCGGCCCTCGACCTCATCGTCACCGCCACCGCCGTCGCCGCCGGCGGCGCCCAGCGCATTGCCCGCACCTCGCGCGACCAGGAGCTGGAGTTCGGCAAACTGCGCGAGCGCGTGGCCCGCATTGCCGTCATTTCCCAACGGAATCGTGACGGCGCGGAGAGCGTGACCGCGTCGGCCAAGGACCAGGCCGTCGCACTCCGCGAGTTGGAGGGCGCCATCCAGGAATTGCGCGGAGTGGCCGTCTACCTGAGCGAGCTCACCCACCGGATCACGAACGTCGCATGAACGAGTTGAACCCCCACGACCGGATCACGCTGCGCGGGATGCACTTCCACCTCACCGTCGGCATCCTTGCTCACGAACGGGAACATCCGCAGCCGTTGGAAGTGGACCTCACGGCGTGGGTTTCAGCCGGCGGCGCCGACGTGGTGGACTATCGCGGGCTGCACGACGCCGCCCGGCGCGCCGTCGCCGAATCGCCCCGTGAGTACCTCGAAGAAATCGCCGAGCGCGTGGCGGCGGGCGCACTCGCCGTGCCCGGCGTGGCTCGCGTCGAGGTTCGCGTGCGCAAGCCTCACGTGCCGCTCGGCGCGTCCCTCGACTACGTCGAAGTCGCCATCGCGCGCCCGATCGATGGGTGAACTGGCCTTCATCGCGCTCGGTTCCAACCTCGGAGACCGCCAGGCCGCGCTCGCGTCGGCGCGGAGCGCGCTCCGGGCGCTTCCGGGATCACGGGTGATGGCCGAAACGCCGGTGGAGGAGACGCCGCCGCTCGGGCCGCCCGGCCAAGGTCCCTATCTCAACCAGATGCTCGCCCTCGAAACCACGCTCCTACCGCACGAACTGCTCGACGCCCTCCACGCCATCGAGCGCGACGGAGGCCGCGAGCGCACGGTGCGCTGGGGGCCGCGGACGCTCGACCTCGACCTCGTCGCGTTCGGCGACCGCACGGTGGCCGACGACCGGCTCACGTTACCGCACCCCGGACTGCGCGACCGTGGGTTCTGGCAGCGGCAACTCGCCCTCCTTCGGGGCGCCGTCGGTGGCTGACGTGCAAAGCGGACTCGTGCTGCCCGCGTGGGCCGAGGTGAGCGATGCCCGGCGCGCCCACATCGTGCGCGTGATGGCCCTGCTCGGTGGCTGGGCCGCCGCGCTGGGCGTTCCCGCCGCCGAAGCGGCCGACTGGCAGGACGCCGGCCGGTGGCACGACGCGCTGCGCGACGCGCCCGAGCAGACGCTGCGCGCGCTGACCGGCGACGCTTCGAGTCGCGCCACCATGCTGCACGGCGCTGCCGCGGCGGCCGTACTCGAACGCGAGGGCGAACGCCGCACCGACGTCCTGGACGCCATTCGTTACCACACGATCGGGGATGCCCGGTGGGCGCGCACGGGGCGCGCGCTCTACATGGCCGATTTCCTCGAGCCCGGCCGCAGGTTCGCGCGCGCCGACCGCGCGTTTCTGGCCGCTCAGGTTCCCCACGACTTCGACGGCGTGTTTCGCCAGGTCGTACGCACACGCATCGAATGGGCATTGCGCGAGGGCCACCCCGTGTTCCCGGAAACCATCGGGCTCTGGAATTCGCTACAATGAGGCGAGGGCCGGTGATCGTGGGATTGGCCGCGGCCGTGGTGATGGCCGCCGGGGCCTGGTACTGGTGGTCGCGCGCCCATGCCGCCCCGACCACCGCCGGGCCGCCCGACGTGACCTCTTCGGCCCGCGAACGGGTGCGGGTGGAAGTGCTCAACGGCACCACCACGCGGGGCCTCGCCCGGCGTGCCACCTTTGCGCTGCGGGCGCAGGGGTTCGACGTCGTCCTCATCGGCACGACGAGCGACCGGCGCGACAGCACGCTGGTGCTCGACCGGTCCAACCATCCGGCGTGGGCGCGCCGCGTGGCGGCGGCCCTGGGCGGGGCCCGCGTCGAAACGCGCCCCGACTCAACCCTCTATGTGGACGTCACCGTGCTGCTGGGGCGCGCCTGGCGCCCGCCAGCCGAGCCGCTCCGTCCGTAATTGACCGCAGGCTGCGGCGATATCCACCCCGCGGCTCCGGCGCACCGCAACCTCCACGCGCTGCGCCGTTAATTCCCGTTCAAAGGCCGCGACCCGCTGCCGCGAGCTGGGCACGAACCCGCGCGCGCCCCCCGGGTGCAGGGGGATAAGGTTGACGAAGGCCCGGCATTCGAGCGCCAGCGCCGCAAGGTTCAGTGCGTGCTCCTCGGAGTCGTTCACGCCGCCCAGCATCACGTATTCGAACGTGACCCGACGGTCGAACACCTTGGCGGCCTCGATCACGTCGGCCAGGGGATACTTCGTGTTGATCGGCATCAATTCGCGGCGCAGCGAATCGCTGGGCGCGTGGATCGAGAGCGCCAGCCGAAACTGCTCCGGGCGTTTGCCCAGGGCCACGATGCCGGGCAGGATGCCCACGGTGGACACGGTGATGTGGCGCGCCCCGATGCCGAGGCCGTGTGGGTCGTTGAGAATGGTCAGCGCGGGGTCCACGGCCTTCCAGTTCATGAGCGGCTCTCCCATGCCCATGAATACCACGTTCGTCACCGCGATCGGCGGATCGAGCAGGCGCATCTCGCGCACCTGGCCGGCGATCTCGTGGGCCGTGAGGTTGCGAGAGAACCCCATCGCGCCGGTGGCGCAGAAGGCGCACTGCAGGGCGCATCCGGCCTGCGACGAAATGCACAGGGTGAGCCGGCGACCGTCGGGGATGGCCACCGTCTCGATCGATTCACCGTCGGCCAACCGGAAGAGGAACTTCTCGGTGCCGTCGGCCGAAGTCTGACGCGCCACGATCGTGAGTCGCGGGAGCGTGAACCGTTCGGCCAGCCGTTCGCGCAGCGCAGCGGGAAGATCCGTCATGTCGGCGAACCCGGCCGCCGGCGCCACCCAGAGGTGGCGCACGACCTGCCTCGCGCGGTAGGCCGGCAACCCCTCATCGCGCATGAAGGCCGTCAGGCGATCCAGCGCCTGCGTCGGCGTGAGGTCCAACAGGTTTTCGCGATCGCTCATGGATATACCGAGGTCAACATGAATTGATAAACCGCACCGATGCCGGCTCCCTCGTCCTCGCGGGCGATGCCCACCGTGTAGCGGTCGTAGTGCAGGTCGAGCCCCAGCCGAAGATGGTCGGAGTTGGAGCCGAAGGCTCGCGTGCGCGCCAAGCCGGCCCGCGCCTCGAGTCCCAGATACTGCAACGCCCCGTACAGGTACTTCTCGTTGCCCCGATATTCGGTGGCCGACACGGCCAGCCCGCTGCGCACTTCGAACGCCGATCCGGCGTGATAGAGCGGTATTTCGGCGGCCCCCAGCAGTGTCGCCCGCTCCCGCGTGGGTGATGGGCCGAACAGGAAGGTGGAGGCGGCAAGACGAATGGGCGTGCGGAACGCGCTGTCCAGCACCATCCCCCCGTCGAGCGAGAACGACGTTCGCTGAATGTAGTCAGCCGTTCCGGTGCGCACTCGCGTGGCGAATCCTGCGGTCAGGTGCCCGAATCGCCGCGACAGCCCCGTCGAGAACAGCGTCGTGCCATACGGGATTTCGGCCCCCACGCTCTCCGGATCGGTCCCCGTGCGCACAAGGTCCGTGACCGTGGCGCGGAGCAGCGACAGGGTGAGCAGCGCGGAGCCGGGCAGCATGACGGTGGCCACGCCGAGCTGCGCCGAGACGCCCTGATCGATGGGCGAATTCAGCGCCAGAATTCCCACCTGTACCCGCTCGCCTGCGGGCATGCGCACGGCCGCGGGGTTCCATACGCCGCTCGAGAGCAGGGTCGCGATAGCGGCCGGCTCAGCGATGGAACCGATGGGGAAGTCAAGCAGATCGCGAGCCGGGACTTGCTGGGCGCTCGACGGAGTTGCCATGGCGCCGCAGATGAATGCGGCAAAAAGCAAGTGGCGCATGCACTTAAGCTAGCCGGCCCCGTCGCAGGGAGTCAAGCGATGAGCTACCGTAAGTCGCGCTCCGGCATTATGATACAAGGTTCGATGAGACGAATTCCGGCAGCCGCCTGCTTGCGCCGACCCGGCCTCCGATCTCCGGGTCGGTTCGCGCGTTCGGCACCGGGTCGCCCGGCGGGCCGATGAGGCGGAGCGGAGCTGATGGCTCATACCGCTTCGGGGCGCGCTGACCCGCCGCCCATTGCCCATTCATTAATGCAAACCGATTTCTCGACAACTCTGAGAACCCACCGGTGCGGAAGCCTGCGGGCGGCCCATGTGGGGCAGCGCGTCCGACTGGGCGGCTGGGTGCACCGTGCCCGCAACCTCGGCGGCCTCGTGTTCGTGGACCTGCGCGACCTGAGCGGCATCGTCCAGGCTTCGTTCGACCCGCAGCGCACGCCCAAGGAACTGTGCGACCGGGCTGCCGGCCTCGGCAACGAGACGGTGGTGCTCGTGGAAGGTGAGGTGGTCCGGCGTCCGGCGACGATGCAGAACGCGGACCTCGCCAGCGGCGAAGTGGAAGTGCACGTCACGTCGCTCACCGTGGTCGGGCCCGCCGCGGTCCCCGCCATCCCGGTGGCCCGCGCCAAGGGCGAGAACCTGCCTGCCGAGGACCTGCGCCTGCGCCACCGGTACCTGGACCTGCGCCGCGCCGAGCTGCAGCAGAATCTCGTGCTGAGGCACCGGCTCACGCAGACTACGCGCCGGTATCTGACCGACCACGGGTTTCTCGAGATCGAGACGCCGATTCTCACCAAGCCGACGCCGGAAGGGGCGCGGGACTATCTCGTGCCGAGCCGGATCCACGTGGGGGAGTTCTACGCCCTGCCGCAGTCACCGCAGATCTATAAACAATTACTAATGGTCGCGGGCTACGACCGCTACTTCCAGGTGGCGCGCTGCTTCCGCGACGAAGACCTGCGGGCCGACCGCCAGCCCGAGTTCACGCAGATCGACGTCGAAGCGTCGTTCATCGGCGTCGAGGACATCATTTCGGTCACCGAGGGGATGATCGCCGCGCTGTGGGCCGAAGCCGGCCACGCGGTAGCGGCCCCGTTCCCGCGCATGACCTATGCCGACGCGGTGGAGCGGTACGGCTGCGACCGGCCCGACCTGCGGTACGGGTTGAAGATCTCCGACGTGAGCAACGTGTTCCGCGGCACCGAGTTCGGCATCACGCGCTCGGCGCTCGCCGAGGGTGGGCGGGTGCGCGGCATCATCGTGCCTGGCGGAGCCGCGCTGTCGCGCAAGCAGCTCGACGAGGTCGAGGCCGAAGCGAAAGCCGCCGGCGCCATGGGACTCTTGCGGCTCAAGTTGGTCAACGGCAAGCTGGAGGGGCCGGCCGCCAAGTTCCTGGCCGAGGGCGCAGCAGAACGGCTGCAACTGGTTGAAGGGGCGCTGGGTCTCTACGTCGCAGCCCAGGACCGCGTGGCCAACCCGGCGCTGGATCGCGTGCGGCAGGACGTCGCCCGCCGGCTGGGGCTGGTGCCCGCCAACGCGCACGCCTTTCTCTGGGTGACCGACTTCCCGATGTTCGACCGCGACCCCGCTACCGGGCAGCTCGCGTCGGTGCACCACCCGTTCACGGCGCCGCGAGCCGAGGACGTGCCCAGGCTCGACACGGCCCCCGAAACGGTGCGCGCTCAGGCGTACGACGTGGTGTTCAACGGCACGGAACTGGGCGGCGGAAGCATTCGAATTTCCGATCCGTCGCTTCAGAGCCGCGTGTTCTCATTGCTCGGTATCGACGAAGCCACGGCGCAGGCGCGGTTCGGGTTCCTGCTCGAAGGGCTGCGAGCTGGCGCGCCGCCGCACGGCGGCATCGCGCTCGGCATGGACCGCATCGCGATGATGCTGGCCGGCGCGGCGTCGCTCCGCGACGTGATCGCGTTCCCGAAAACCACTGCGGCGCGCGCGCTGTTCGAGGGCGCGCCGTCACCCGTACCTGCCGATGAGCTGCGCGATCTCCACATCGCGGTTACGGGCGGGGGCGGGGGGCGCACCACGTGACGCTCCCCACGGGCACTACTCGCCGTATCTCCACCGAGGGCGCCGACCTGCTCACGCTCGCCGGTGTCAACGACGTGAACCTCGTGGAGCTGTCCCGGTTGTTCGGGGTACGCGTCGCCCTGCGGGGCGAGGCCCTGTCGATCACGGGACCGGAAGAGTTGGTAGCGCGCGCGGCGCCGGTTGGGCAGCGCATGGTGGACGTGGCGCGCCAGCGGCTCGCCCTGTCGGCCGACGACGTGTTGCGCCTCTCCGAGCTGGCGCCCGAGGACGTGGCCGAATCACGGGCGGGCTCGGAGAACGGCGGCCCGCCGGCCGGGCCGCACATCGCGCTGCCCGGCGTCCGCAAACTGGTGCAGCCCAAGACGCCGGGGCAGGCCGAGTACCTGGCCAAGATCGCCGAGCAGGACATCGTGGTCGGCATCGGACCGGCCGGCACTGGCAAGACGTATCTGGCGGTCGCGGCGGCGGTGGACGCGCTCACGCGCAAGAGGGTGCGTCGCATCGTGCTCGCGCGGCCGGCAGTGGAGGCGGGTGAATCGCTCGGCTTCCTGCCCGGGGACATGCAGGCCAAGGTCGATCCCTACCTGCGGCCGCTATACGATGCGTTCGACGAGATGATGCCCATTGACCGGGTGCAGAAGGCCCTGGAAACGCGGGTCATCGAGATTGCGCCGCTGGCGTTCATGCGCGGACGCACGCTGGCCGACGCGTTCGTGATCCTCGACGAGGCGCAGAATACGACCTCGATGCAGATGAAGATGTTCCTCACGCGGCTGGGCGTGAACTCCAAAGTCGTGATAACCGGCGACAAGACGCAGATCGATCTACCGAAACGCGAGGAGTCCGGGCTGCTGCAAGTGGAGCGGATCCTCAGCGGCATCGAGGGCATCGCCTTCCAGTACTTCGACGAGAACGACGTGGTGCGACACCGCCTGGTGCGGCAGATCATTCGGGCGTACGCGTCGGACGTGGCCCGCTGAGGCCCCGGTGACTCCACGCGTCGAGCCCGATCAGTCCAACGGCGACCCTCCTCCCCGGACCGGCGAGGTCGTGCGGCAACGGCCGCGCGTGCTGCTGGCCGTGGCCCTCACGTTGCTCACGTACGTCCTCTTTCCGGCGGTGCCGGCCACCAATTTCCCCATCTACGAAGTGGGATCGGTGGCGAGTGACAACGTCATCGCGCCCTTCGCGTTCCGCGTGCTCAAGGACAGTGCCGAATTGTCTCGCGAACGTGAGGCGCTGGCCCGGACGGTCGAACCGGTGTACGCGTTCGTTCCATCGGCGCTCGACTCCGCCCAGGACGAACTCCGCGCGTTCGCCCTCGCCCTGGACTCGGTGTACGCGGGCCGACGGCGCGATCCGGCGGCCGTGCAGGGCGCCGCGTCGGGGTTCGGGGTGAAGCTGACGGGAGCCGAGGTGGCGTACCTGGCCGACAGGGGACGTCGCAGCCAGTTGATCGGCGCCGTGGCCCAGTCGTACCGGCGCTGGCTGGCAGCCGGTGTGGCCGCCGCCGGCGCCTTCGACGGCGTGAGCGGCGAAGTGAGGGTGCGCCGCGGGCAGGTGGAGCACCTGGAGTCGTCGGACAGCTTGCGCACCAGTGCCGAGTTCGTGACGCAGGCCGAGGCGTTGCGGCCGGAAATGGGAGGTTCGGCGGGGCGTTCGGCGTACGACCGGATCCTGCAGTCCTTCTTCCGGCCCACGATCGTCGCCGATTCGGACGTCACCGAGATGCGGCGCAACCAGCTCAGGCGCTCGGTGCCCGTGACCGAGTTCGACGTGCGAGAGGGGGAGAAGATCGTGGGAGCCGACGAGGTCATCGGTGCGGAGCAGCACGAGAAGCTGGTGGCGCTCCACCAGGCCATGGACGAACGGCGCGCCACGGTGTCCGGCCTGCGCCGGGCCGCCGGAGCACTGCTGTTCGATGCCCTCGTCGTGGCCCTGCTCGGCATCACCGTGCTGATCTTCCGGCCACACGTGTACGCCTCCTGGCGGGCGATGGTCGTGATGGCGTGCGCCACGGCACTCGTGCTCGGGAGCAGCGCCCTGATCGCGCATATGCACCCGTTGCACCCGGAGCTGATTCCCGTGGGTATCGCCGCCGTCGTGATCAGCGCGCTGTTCGACCGGCGGATCGCGATGATCGTGGCCGTACTCCTCGCCGCGCTGCTGGGTGGACAGGCCGTGTTCCGCGGCACCAATGCTCTCTATCTCAACATCATCGGCGGCGCCGCCGCAGCCTATAGCGTGCGCGCCGTGCGCAACCGGCAGCAAACCTACTGGTGGATCCTGGTCATCGCCGCCGCCTACTGCGCGGCCGCGGTCGCGGTCGGGCTGTCACGCGACTTGCCGGGCGCCGCCATCGCCGCGTCGTCGAGCTACGGCGCGCTCAACGCGGTGATCAGCGTTGTCGTGGCCCTGCTCCTCCTGCCGCTGGCGGAGCGGTACACCGGCATCGAGACGGATCTGACGTTGCTGGAATGGTCGGATCTCAACCGGCCACTCATGCAGCGGCTGAGTCTGGAAGCGCCGGGCACGTTCGCGCACTCGATGCAGATCGCCAATCTGGCCGAGGCGGGGTGCCGTGCCGTGGGGGCGAACGCGCTCCTCGCCCGCGTGGGGGCCTATTACCACGACATCGGCAAGCTCGCCAAGCCCCAGTACTTCGCGGAGAACCAGGTCAGGGGGCGCAATCCGCACGACCAGCTCACGCCGTTGGAGAGCGCGCAGATCATCCGGAACCACGTGCGCGAGGGGCTGAAGCTCGCCGAGGAGTATGGGGTGCCCCAGGTATTGCGGACGTTCATCGCCGAGCACCACGGCACCGGCACGATTTCCTACTTCCTGGAGCGCGCGCAGGCCCAGGGTGCCGCCGTTCCAATCGAAGACTTCCGGTACACGGGACCCATTCCGCAGAGCGCCGAGACAGCGATCCTGATGCTGGCCGACGGTGCGGAAGCGGCCGTGCGCGTGCTCAACGAACCCACGGCGCCGCGCATTCGCGAGGTAGTGGAGCACATGGTGCGCCTGCGCCTCGATCAGGGGCAGTTGCGTGCCGCGCCCCTCACCCTGCGGCAATTGGAACTCGTGAAGGACGAATTCGCGCGCGTACTTTCCGGGGTGCACCACGGGCGCATCGACTATCCGGCATCCAGCGGTGGCGTCGGGGCGGGGTTCGCGGAGCGATGAGTGTGGTAGTCGACGTCACCGTTGAAACGGGCCGCCTCGCCGTCTCGCGGGCGCTCGCCACTGAGGCGGCGCGCGCCGCGCTGCGCTCGGCGCATGCAGGCCGAGCCGTCCTGTCGGTGACCTTCGCTCGCGACGCGACGATGGCCCGACTCAACCGGCGGCACCTCGGCCGGCGGGGATCCACCGACGTGATCGCGTTCGCGTTCGCCCCCGCCGGAACCGGCAGCCCCCTTGTGGGGGACGTTTACGTAGGCGTAGACGCGGCCCGGCGTTCGGCGGCGGCGCGGGGCATCCCCGTGGGCGAAGAACTGGTTCGGCTGGTCGTACACGGCACGCTCCACCTGCTCGGATTGGATCACCCGGACGACGAGTCGCGCGTGGACTCCGACATGTGGCGGCGTCAGGAGCGGCTCGTGAAACGCGTGCTCGCCGCGAGGAACGCGTGAGCCTCGCCGCCTGGGTGATTGCGGGAAGCGGGGTCGTGCTCGCCGCCGTGACGGCGGCCGCCGACGGCGCCCTGGCAGCGCCCGAGTGCCGCGCCGTGGCGGGGGCCGATGACGCGCACCGCGCGCTCGCCATGACACGCGTATTCGCGTACTTGGCGTTGGGCGCCGGCGTGGAACGTGGCGTCCTGCGCGGTCTCGACGTCGGGCCTGCCGTGCACTGGCTGGTGGTGCTGGCGCTCGTCGCGTGCGTGCTCGTCATGGACGCCGCCATCCGCGCGGCGGCGTCGGCACATGGGCTCGCCATGGCGGCGCGCATGCACCCGGTGAGCGCGCTCGTGTCGGCGGTGCTGCGGCCGGTGGTGCGCGTGGGCACGGCCATCGAGGCAGGGTTCGGCCGCGTGATGCCGGCGTCCGGCGACCCCGAGGCGGAGCGCGAGGCCTCCGCCGGACGCCTGCGCGAGGTCCTCGAGGCCGAAGCCGACGTCACGGCCGGCGAGGCCACGCTGCTCCATCGCGCCTTCGCGCTCGCCCGGACGAACGTGGACGAGATCATGGTGCCGCGCGTGGATATCGTGGGGGTGGAGGCCGGTACGCCGTGGTCGGAGGTGCTGGACCGCGTGCGCAGTTCCGAGCACGCGCGGCTTCCGGTGTACCGCGAGACGCTCGACGACGTGGCGGGCGTGCTGTACGCCAAGGACCTGCTGCTCTGGGCGCTCGAAGATACGGAGCCGCCAGGCGGGTGGGAGACCCTGGTGCGCCCTGCCACGTTCATTCCCGGGACCAAGTCCATCGACCGGCAGCTGCGCGAGTTCCGCAAGAGCGGCACGCACATGGCGATCGTCGTGGACGAGTTCGGTGGCACGGCGGGGTTGGTGACCATCGAGGACGTGCTCGAGGAGATCGTGGGCGAGATCCGAGACGAGCGCGACGTCGAGGAGCCCGACATCGAGCAGGAGGGTGCCGACCGGTTCTGGGTGCTCGGCCGGGTGCCGTTGGGCGAGCTATCGCACGCCCTCGGGACGCCGCTCGAGTGCGACGACGTGACGACGGTCGGCGGGCTGGTGTACGATGCGTTCGGGCGCGTGCCGAGGGCCGGAGATTCCACGATGATCGGCGAGTTCAAGGTGGTCGTGGAGCGCGTGCGCCGGCGCCGTATCGAACGCGTGTACTTCGAGCGGCAGCCGCACCCGTCGGTGGCGCACGGAGACGCCGAATGACCGACGGGCTCGTGGTGCTCTTCGCGGCGGTCGCCATCGCCTGGCTCGTAGCGGGGGCCACGGTGGTGCGTCTTCTGAGCCGCATCTGGCTCAGACACTGGGCGGAGCGGGGGCTGCGCGGCGCGTCGGCGATGGTCGCCTCGATCAACCGGCCGCAGCGGCTGATCGCCGCCGCTTCGGTGGCCGTGGGGCTGGTGCTCGCCGCGGCCGGGGCCGAACTGGCGTCGCACCTCCAGGACTCGGCATCCCACGTGGGGCTCGGGCTCGCCGGCTGCGCCGCGGTGGTAGTGCTGCTGGCCCAGCTCCTCGCCCGCGCGGTGGCCCGCCACTGGACCGCCCGACTGGTGCCGTGGACACTCCCGGTGCTCAGGGTGGCCGAGCAGGTCGCCGCGCCGGTTCTGTGGGCGTCGCGCGTCGTCCGCCGGGCCCCGGTGCGCAGTCCCGCTTCGGGCCCGGCGGCGGAGCGGGCGGCCATTCAACAGCTGCTGCGCGAGGGCGAACTCGAGGGAGTGACCGCCAAGGACGATGCGGCCATCATCACCGGCGTGGTGGAGTTCGGCGACAAGGTCGTCCGTGACGTGATGACGCCCCGCGACCAGGTGTTCGCGGTGGCCGACGACGCCGACGCGCACGCTGTCGCCGTGCAGGTCGCCCGAACCGCGTATAGCCGGGTGCCGGTATATCACGGGTCGCTCGACCGGGTCACCGGGATGCTTCACGCGTTCGACCTGTTGCGCGGCGCTGGAGCAGCGCTGGCGGCGCCGCGCCCCGTGGCGCGCACCACCCCCGAGACCCTCTGCAGTACTCTACTGTTTGAGATGCTCCGAGACCATCGGCATCTTGCCATCGTCAAGGACAGGGACACCCACACCATCGGCATCGTGACCCTGGAGGATCTGTTGGAGGAACTCGTTGGCGACATCCGCGACGAGCACGATGAACCCGCCCCGCCTTCCGCATGACCGCTTCCGCGCCGTTGGCCGCACACGATCAGTTGCTGCGCGACTTTGCCGAGGGGCGCCCCGCGGCGCTCGCCCGCGCCATGAGCATCGTGGAGAACCACCGCGCCGGCTTCGACGGTCTGCTTGCCAACTGGCAGTCGCGGCTGGGCCACGCCCGCCGAGTGGGACTCACCGGCCCCCCGGGTGCCGGCAAGAGTACGCTCATCGCGCAGATCGTCCGCGAGTATCGTGCCGCGGGGCTCTCCGTGGGCGTGATCGCCGTCGATCCGACGTCGCCGTTCACCGGCGGGGCGCTGCTCGGTGACCGTATTCGCATGGAATCGGTGGCGCTCGACGCCGGCGTGTTCATCCGGTCCATGGCCACGCGCGGTTCGCTGGGTGGGCTCGCCGCCACAACCAGTGAAGTGGCCGACGTGCTCGACGCCTTCGGCACCGATCGCATTCTCATCGAGACCGTCGGGGTGGGGCAGAGCGAGCTCGACATCTCGCGCATTGCCGATTCCAGCGTCGTCGTGCTCGTGCCGGAGTCGGGCGATTCGATCCAGACGCTCAAGGCCGGCCTCATGGAGATCGCCGACGTCTTCGTGGTGAACAAGGCCGACCGGCCGGGGGCCGACCGGTTGCGCCACGAACTGGAGTTGATGCTCGGCCTCCGCTCGGGGAACACGATGAAGCACGTGCCGGCGCATCACGGAGTGGATCTGTCGCGCCAGAACCCGGCGCGCCTGGCGCGGGAGGCGGCGCGTGCTCCGGACGCCGAGCAGTGGACGCCGCCGGTGCTGCGGTCGGTGGCCGTGCGGAACGAGGGGACGACCGACCTGCTCGACGCGCTGGAACGCCATTTTCATTATCTTGAGCGTAGCGGCGAGTTGCGGCTGCGCCGCCGCCGCCGGCTCAGGGATCGGGTCATGACCGTCGTGGAGTCCCGCGTGCGTGATCGGCTGTGGAAGGACGCCGCCACCAACGCCTGGCTCGACGAGCAGTTGCCGGCACTCGAAGCCGGTCGCACGAATCCGTTCGCCATCGCCGACGCGCTGCTCGCCCGCAGCGGAACCCTTCTGACGCAGGTGACGCCATGACGTCCACCCCGGAGCTTTCGGAAACGACCGCCGAACAACGGGCCGAACTGGAGCGGCTGCGCGCCGAAGTGGCCGCGTGGCGGGCCGGTTACGAGCGCGGGGAGAAGCGTGAGTTGGCGTTCATGAACTCGGGGTCCGAGGTCGCGCCGCTATACACGCCTCTCGACGTGGCCGGCGACCGGGAGAGCGACCTCGGGGTGCCCGGGTCGTTCCCGTTCGCGCGGGGAATTCATCCCACCGGGTATCGCGGCCGGCTGTGGACGATGCGGCAGTTCGCCGGCTTCGGAAGCGCCGAAGACACCAACGCGCGGTTCAAGTTCCTGCTCGAGCACGGGCAGACGGGACTATCCACCGCATTCGACTTCCCGACGCTCATGGGCTACGACTCCGACCACCCGCGTTCCCTGGGCGAAGTCGGCAAGACGGGCGTCGCCATCTCGAGCCTGGCCGACATGGAAGTGCTGTTCGACGGCATTCCGCTCGACCAGGTGTCCACGTCCATGACGATCAACGGGCCGGCGATCATCCTCTGGGCGTTCTATATTGCTGCCGCCGAGAAGCAGGGCGTGCCGGCTGACCAGCTGCGCGGCACGATCCAGAACGACATCCTGAAGGAGTACATGGCGCAGCACGCCTGGTGTTTCCCCATCGAACCAGCGCTGCGCCTCATCGTGGACTGCTTCGAGTGGGGCTCGGCGCACGCGCCGCTCTGGAACACGATCTCGATTTCCGGCTACCACATCCGCGAAGCGGGCGCCACGGCGGCGCAGGAGTTGGCGTTCACGCTGGCCGACGGCTTCACGTACGTGGAGCGCGGCGTGGCCCGCGGGATGGACGTGGACGACTTCTCGCGCCGGCTGTCGTTCTTCTGGGACATCCACAACGACTTCTTCGAGGAGATCGCCAAGCTGCGTGCCGCCCGGCGCATCTGGGCCCGGCATATGAAGGAGCGGTACGGCGCCAGGGACCCACGGTCGTGGATGATGCGGTTTCACTCGCAGACCGCCGGCGTGACCCTCACCGCCCAGCAGCCCATGAACAACGTGGTGCGCGTGGCCTACCAGGCCCTGGCTGCGGTGCTCGGCGGCACGCAGTCGCTGCACACGAATTCGATGGACGAGACGCTCGCTCTGCCCACCGAAGAAGCCGTGCAGGTGGCGCTTCGCACGCAGCAGACGCTGGCCTACGAGACCGGAGTGCCGAACGTCATCGACCCCCTGGGCGGCTCCTATTACGTGGAGGCGCTGACCGACCAACTCGAGCGCGAAGCCGAAGGGCTGTTCGCTGAAATCGAACGGGTGGGCGGCGTGGCGCAGGGCCTCGAAACCGGCTGGTTCCAGCGCAAGATCGCCGAGTCGGCGGCGCGGCAGCAGTGGGAGATCGAGCAGCACCGGCGCGTCGTGGTCGGGGTCAACGAGTTCGTGACCGACGAACCCGAACTCACCATTCCCGTGCTCAGGGTGGGCGAGGCCGCGGAGCGCCGGCAGGGCGAGCGGATGGCCAGGGTGCGGGCCGAGCGCGATCAGGCGCGGTGCACCGCCGCCCTCGACGCCCTGCGCGAGGCCGCCCGGGGTACCGAAAACCTCATGCCGTTCATTCTCGAGAGCGCGCGATCGTACTGCACGCTGTACGAGATCCGGGCCGCGATGGAAGACGTGTTCGGGGCGTATCGGGAACCGGTGTTCTTCTGACGCCACGGTGAATGAGGGCCGGGATGGGCGTCGCTGAGGGTGCATGGGGGGCAGGGTCGGGGTACGGCCATTCCCCGAGCGCGCCGCTCCGCATGCGGTCGACCGATCCGCTGATTCCCCCGGGACTATTACGAACGAGGCTCGAGTGGTGAACGTCCGATCGCTATCGCTTCTCATGCTGACCGCTGCAACTCCGCTCGCCGCCCAGGGCAGTGCGGTAATGACGGACATGTCTGACATGCACCGCTCCGCCGTGTCGGCCGCTGCGCTCAGGGAGATCGACACAGTCGAACTCTCAGTGCGCTCGCTGGGCACGACAAGTGCCGCGAGCGCCGCCGGATTTGGGCCGGTGTTCGAATGGATTCCGACGATGGGCGTGCATTGGGTGGACATGGCCCGGATGGCGAAAGACCGGCAGCTCGACCTCGCCACGCCAAGCAATCTGATGTTCTCGAAGATCGCGGGTCGCGATTCCCTCATCGGGGCGGCATTCGCTTACTTCACGCCAGAGGCCGACAGCACGCCGCCGGTGCTGTTCGACGGCGCGCCCCCGTGGCACGAGCATCCGGACCTGGCGCCTCCGGGGCAGCGGCTGGTGATGCTTCACGTTTGGTTCGTGCCGTCGCCCGACGGGCCGTTCGCCGGCACCAATCCGAACATCCCCTTCTGGGCAGCCGGGCTCGCCGCGCCCGATTCGGCGCGGATGCGCGATCCCGCGTTCAGCGCCATGGTACGTCGGGCAGCGCTCGCGCTGGCCGAAGTGGTCGATACGACCGCGATCTTTCAGAATCTGCAGACCCGTCCGGACGTGCAACCGGTGCTGGCGGCGCGTCGGGATTCCGTCCGCGCCCTTGTTCCGCAGCTCGCCGCGGCGCAGCGCGCGAAGAACGAAGCCGCCTGGGAGCGCGTGGCCGAACGCACGGCCGCGCAATGGGACGCCATCTATTCAGCGTACGACCACACCGCCCGGACGGCACAGGGCAGGCAGCGTATCAAGCGATACGTGGCGATCCTGCTCGGACATCACGAGATGTAGAGCCGGAGTGGCGGTGGTTTCTTACCGCTCACGCGTCCACAGCCACAATGAGCCGCACCCGTCGTCGTCGGCTTGCATGCCCGCGGGTCCGGTGCCTGCCCCTGGGTAGAACTCGATGCCCGCCAGGTTCACGAGGTTGAATTCCCGTTCGACGTCGGGCGGCGTCACCCCGTTATCCGCCATCTTCGCATTGAAGTAGAGCACACCGTCGAGGTAGATCGCGACATAGCAGTTGGCGACTCCGCAGCCGCCCGTGCCGCGGCCGCTGCTGCTGCTGACGCTCCCCAAGAGGGCCAGGCCGGCGCACTGCTTGCGCGTCGAGACGAACGCCCGTGTGAATTTCGCCCGGCCGTAATAGAGCGCCTGCAACCCCGGGAGCCGCGACGAAGCGAGATTGGCCAGCGTCGTACTCTCGTTGCGGCGGATGACGCTGTCGGAGATGAAATAGCCGCCCTGTCCCGACAGCCGCCGTTCCTCGAACGCCTGCAGAGCGGGCGACAGGTACTTCTCCTTCCCCGCGGTTGCGTGCACGGTGTCGAGCTGGGCCGCCTGCTCGGCGAGAGCGTAGTCGCGCTCCGTGGCGCGGCCGGCGACCAGCGTGACCGTATCGCGCTGCACGGCGTATCCGAGGCGCCGTACCTGGACCAGCTGGACCGGAGCGGGCGACGCCGCGACGCTGAATCTCCCCGTCGAGTCGGTGGTCGCGTGGCGGTCGAGCGTCACCAACCAGACGTCGGCTCCGACGATCGGGACCGTGTCGCTTCGGCGCACGACGCGACCGGTGAACAGGGTGCTGTCCGGCCCCCCGGTCCCTATCGAGGGCGGCCGAGCCTGTGCTCCCGCCCCCGGAGCCACCAGGAGCGCGCACGTCGCCACCCAAACGAGCCGTCGATACGAAAATCTCATGCGTCCCCGGCCGACTCCGTTGCGCTCGACATTGCAGCATCCGGGCCCGCTGCGCAACGGCCGCCCCCCGCGGTTACCTTCCAGCGTGCCGCGCAAACGATCCGCCGAGTGGTGGCGCGACTATTTCGACGCGCAGTACCTGCTCGAATACGAACCGATCTTCACGCCCGAGAGCGCCCGCCGCGACGTGGCGAGCGTGATCGAACTGCTCGGCCTTCCCGCCGGCGCCCGCGTGCTCGACGTGCCCTGCGGACAGGGGCGCCATGCCCACCTCCTGGCCGAAGCCGGGTACCGCGTGGACGGGCTCGACTACTCGCGCCACCTGCTGGCCGCCGCTCGCCGCCGCGGTACCGGTCCGAACCTCCGCTACCACCGCGGCGACATGCGGTCGCTCCCCGCTCGCTGGACGGGCAGGTTCGACGCCGTGGTCAACGTCTTCACGTCGTTCGGCTTCTTCACCGAACCGGCGGACGACGCAAGGACGATCCACGAATTCGCCCGCGTCCTCAAGCCTGGTGGAATGCTCATCTGGCACGGGAGCAACCGCGACGGCGTGATGGCGCGGTTCCTGCCGCGCGATTGGTGGCGCACCGCCGACGGCACGGTGGTGGCGCAGGAGCGCACGTTCGACCCGCTGTCCGGCTTGCTCAGCGTCTGGTCCTACTGGTACGGCCCGGGCGCCAGCGGGGAGCGCGAGCACCGCATCCGACTGTACACGCCCACGGCGCTGGCCGCGCTGATGGCCGAGGCGGGGCTGATCGTCGAACAGGCATTCGACGGCTGGACCCCGGACGCGCTCACGCGGCGGTCGGGAGAAATGGTGCTCCTGGCACGGAAGCACGAGTTGCCCCGGCGGCGGCGGGCTGGCTAGCTTGACTGCATGCGCCGCCTCACCGCGGCGCGGCTCACCCTTCGACCCACGCAGGCCATGCGCCCCATCCGCGTGCTCGTAGCCAAACCCGGTCTGGACGGTCATGACCGCGGCGCCAAGGTGGTGGCCGCGGCGCTCCGCGACGCCGGCATGGAAGTGATCTACACGGGTCTGCACCAGACCCCGGAGATGATCGCCAACGCCGCCATCCAGGAAGACGTGGACGTGGTCGGCCTGTCCATCCTGAGCGGCGCCCACATGACGCTCTTCCCGCGCGTCAAGGAACTGCTCCACGCCCAGGGGCGGGACGACATTCTGGTGACCGGCGGCGGCATCATTCCCAAGGAAGACATGGAGGCCCTCCGCGCCCGGGGCGTCGGCGAACTCTTCGGCCCGGGCACACCGACGTCCGAACTCGTCGACTACATCCGGACCTGGTTCGAAGAGCGGACGCGGCAGGAAGCGTGACACCGCGGCTGCGGGCCCTGAGCGACGAACTGCGCGCGCTGGAAGACCGGCTCCGCCAGGGGGGTGGGCCCGACAAGATCGCGCGGCAACACAAGCAGGGGAAACTCACCGCCCGGGAGCGGGTAGCCAAGCTCTGCGATCCCGATTCGCCGTTCGTGGAGGTCGGCCTGCTGGTGGCCTACGACCAGTACGACGGCCAGGCGCCGGGCGCCGGCGTCGTCACAGGCATCGGCATCGTCCACGGACGCGAGACGGTGATCGTGGCCAACGACGCCACGGTGAAAGCCGGTTCGTGGTGGCCGGAAACGATCCGCAAGATCCTGCGTGCCCAGGAAATCGCCATGCGCTGCCGCGTTCCCATCGTGTACCTCGTGGACTCGGCGGGCGTGAACCTGCCCTACCAGGGTGGCGTCTTTCCCGGCCAGTACGGGGCGAGCCGCATCTTTTATTATAATTCCATTATGCGGCGCTACCTGCACGTGCCGCAGCTGGCGGCCGTCATGGGCCCCTGCATCGCCGGCGGCGCCTACCTGCCGGCGCTCTCCGACGTGATCGTGATGGTCAAGGGCACGTCGTTCATGGGGCTCGGAGGCCCCAACCTGGTCAAGGGCGCCACGGGCCAGGTGATCGACGCCGAGACGCTGGGCGGCGCCGGCACGCACACGGCGATCAGCGGGGTGGCCCATTACGCGGTGGACCACGACGCCGCCGGCCTGGCCAAGCTGCGCGACCTGGTGGCGATGCTTCCGCGGCCGGTGATGCCGGCGTGGCGCGACCCGGAGGCGGCGGCCCGCGACCCCGAGGCGCTGTACGAACTGCTGCCCTCCGATCACCGCATGTCATACGACATGCACGAGATCCTGGGCGCCGTGCTCGACGGCGGGCGGCTCGACGAATTCCAGGGCGACCTGGCGCGCGAGATGATCTGCGGCGACGCCTGTGTCGAGGGCATTCCGGTGGGGGTGATCGCCAACCAGCGCGGGCTCATCAAGGGCCGCGCCGGCGAACGGCCGCGGTTCGGCGGCATCGTGTACGCGGAGAGCGCCGACAAGGTGGCGTACTTCATCGACCGCTGCGACCGGCAGCGCATTCCGCTGCTGTTCGTGCAGGACGTTTCGGGGTTCATGGTGGGCCCCGAGGCGGAGCACGAGGGGATCATCCGCGCCGGCGCGCGATTCGTGGAAGCGATGGCCACGGCCCGCGTACCCAAGGTCGTGCTCACGGTCAATCACGCCTCTGGGGCCGGCTACTACGCCATGTCCGGCCAGGGGTTCGACCCCGACTTCATCTTCAGCTGGCCCACCGGCCGCATGGCGGTGATGGAGGGGGAGTCGGCCGTGCAGGCGGTGCACGGGTCCGCACTGGAGGCGGCGCGCGCCGCCGGTGAGCCGGTGTCGGACGACGTGGCTCGCGCCGCGGACGAGATGCGCGAGGACTTCGAGCACCAGCTCGACGCGAAATACGCCGGCGCTCGCGGCTATGTCGACGCCATCGTGTATCCCGAAGACACCCGCCGGACGCTCGCCATGGCGTTCCGCGCCGCCGCCCAGAATCCGGGACCGCACCTGGGCGCCTTCGTTCTCCCCGCACATTTCACCGACGCATGACTCGCATCGTACGCGTGGCATCGGGGCAGGGGTTCTGGGGCGACTGGCTGGAAGCCCCGCGCCGTCAGGTCGAGGGCGGCCCCGTGGACTACCTGATGCTCGACTATCTGGCCGAGGTCACGATGTCCATTCTGCAGAAGCAGAAGGAGCGCGACCCCAGCATGGGCTACGCCCGCGACTTCGTGGGCGCCATGGAGAGCGTGCTGCCGGCGGTCACCGAGCGCGGGGTTCGCGTGATCGCCAACGCCGGCGGTGTGAATCCGCCCGCCTGCGCCGCGGCCGTTCGCGCGGTTGCGGCAAGGGCCGGCGCGGCTGACAAGCTCCGCGTGGGCGTCGTCACCGGCGACGACCTGCTGCCGCGCCTTGACCAGCTGATGGCCGACGGACACGCCCTCGCCCACATGGAGACCGGCGCGCCGCTGTCGACCGTGCGCGACCGCGTGCTATCTGCAAACGCATATATCGGCTCGATGCCGATCGTCGAAGCCCTGCGGCGCGGCGCCAACGTGGTCGTCACCGGACGGTCCACCGACACGGCGCTCACCATGGCGCCCCTCCGGTTCGAGTTCGAGTGGGGCGACACCGACTGGAACCGGCTGGCCGCCGGGATCATCGCCGGCCACATCATCGAGTGCGGCGCCCAGTGCTCCGGGGGCAACTGCCTCTACGACTGGCGGTCCATTCCCGACCTGGCGAACGTCGGCTATCCGATCGTCGAAGCCCAGGCCGACGGCACGTTCGTCGTCACCAAGCATCCGCACACGGGCGGGCGGATCAACGTCCACTCCGTGTCGGAGCAGCTGGTGTACGAAATGGGCGATCCTCATTCGTACATCACGCCCGACGTGATCGCCGACTTTTCTTCCATCCATCTGGAGCAGGAAGGCGAGAATCGCGTCCGGGTTTTCGGCATCGTGGGGCGCCCGCCCACCGACAAACTCAAGGTTTCGATCGCCTACCGCGATGGCTTCAAGGCCGTCGGCTCGCTGGTCTACGCCTGGCCCGATGCACTCGAGAAGGCCCAGTTGGCCGACCGCGTGCTCCGCGAGCGCCTGCAGAACCTCGGCCTCCACTTCGACCACGTGCTGAGCGAGTTCGTGGGCGCGTCGGCCACGCACGGCCGGCTGGCCGGCGAATCGGGAAAGGACGCGCCGGAAGTGCAGTACCGGATCGGCGTGCGCTCGCACGACCGCGCCGCGGTGGAGCGGTTCACGCGGGAGATCGTGCCCCTGGTGCTCAACGGCCCGCCGAGTGTCACGGGATTCGCGGCCGGGCGGCCCAAAGTCGAGGAGATCGTGGCCTACTGGCCCGCCCTCATCGACAAGTCGGTGGTGCAGACCAGCGTGGAGATCCTCTGATGCGCGTCAGACTCCTCGACATCGCGCACGCCCGCTCGGGCGACAAGGGCGACACGGCCAACGTCGGCGTCATCGCGCTCAAGCCCGAATGGTACCCACTGCTGGTGAAACAGCTCTCCCGCGACCGCGTGGCCGATCATTTTCGGGGCGTCATCACGGGCCCGGTGGAACGATTCGAACTGCCCAACCTTCACGCGCTGAACTTCCTGCTGCACGGGGCGCTGGACGGCGGCGGCACGCTGTCGCTCAAGACCGACGCGCAGGGAAAGGTATATTCCACGGCGCTGCTCCGTCTCGTGCTCGACGTACCCGACGCCGAAGCCCGCGCCATGGGGCTTCCCCCCGCGCCATGACTCGCCTGGCGCTCATCAAGCTGGTCGTGGCCGCGGTGGGGCTCATGATCTGGGGCTACGGCGCCCGCATCGACGACGAGCGGACGCGGCTGGCCGGCATGATCGTGATCGGGGTGGCGGTCCTCCTGCGATGGCTGCCGGCCCGAGTCCGGGCACGCATCGAAGGCGATCGGCCTGAGGCATCGCGG
Organism: uncultured Gemmatimonadaceae bacterium; assembly: GCA_963728785.1. Lineage (GTDB taxonomy): Bacteria > Gemmatimonadota > Gemmatimonadetes > Gemmatimonadales > Gemmatimonadaceae > JAGWRI01. The sequence continues at coordinate 1,262,388 of CAVSKV010000004.1, read as the reverse complement.
GACAAGTCCTGACCCCGGCGCGCTGGTTGGAATCCGGTGCTCCGTGTATGGTCCTAGTTCATCACATTCGATCGAGAGGTAAGCCGATGCATCGCGTCATCACCTGTGTTCTCTCCGCCGCCATCGCCAGCGCCGTCCTGCCGCGCACCGGAAGCGCGCAGGGAGCGTCCGAAACGTCCCGCAAAGTCGCCGGGGGCGGCATCAGTGCGCCGGGATGGATGGGGAAGATCGATCCTCAGGAAGCCCGCCGCGGCAGCACGCTCAACGATGCGAAGTTCGCAAAGGAGGGCGACACTTACCACGTGACCACCGGCCCCGCCACTACCTACTGGAATCCTGACAACAGGGCGAGCGGCGACTACACCGTGAGCGCGACGTTCACCGAACCAAAGTTCATGAACCTGAACGACCACCCGCATCCGTACGGCGTCTTCATCGCCGGCAATGACATGGGCACCGACAACGAGACGCTGCTCTACTGCGAGGCCTATGGCGACGGGGGTTTCATCATGCGCGGCTTCGGTCCGCGTCCTTTCCAGATGAACGGGCGTGAGGAGGAACCCAACGCGGCGGTGCACAAGGCCGCCGGCCCGGGCAAGCCCGTCACCCAGGACATCGCGCTGCAGGTCAAGGACAACAAAGTCTCGTGCATCATCAACGGCACCATCGTCAAGACCTACGACATGTCGCAGGTCGTGGGCTCGGGGAAGCTCAAATCCCTGGACGGCGTGTACGGCATCCGGTTCGCGCACAACACCGACGGCATCGTTACGAACCTTAAGGTCACCAAGCCGTAGGTCGGACAGCCAGAGCCGGGCGGCAAACCTTCGCCCGGCTTCGCGGATCCGCGGTCCCGTAGAGCCCTTGGGCGCGAGCCGCTAACTTGAGCCCATGGCCCTGCTGCCCATTCCCGAACTGCTCGCCCCCGCAGGCTCGCTCGACGCCGTCCGCGCCGCGCTGGCCAACGGGGCCGATTCGGTGTACCTCGGCGCCGAGCGGTGGAACGCACGTGATGAGGGCGCCCAGCTCACGCTGGATGAGGTGGAGCAGGCCTGCCGTCTGGCGCACGAGCGCGGCAGGCGCATCTACCTGACGTTCAACATCCTGTTCAAGCCGCACGAGCTGGCCGACGCGCTGGAGTTCCTGGGCAAGGCGGTGGATCGCGGCATCGACGCCGCGATCGTGCAGGACATCGGGGCCATCCGCCTCATCCAGCAACTCTATCCTCAGCTCGAGATACACGGCTCCACGCAGATGACGGTGCACGACGCGAGCGGCGCCGCGGTGCTGCGCGAGTTGGGCGTGCACCGCGTCGTGCTGGCCCGCGAGAACAGCCTCGACGACATCCGCAGCATTCGCGACGCGGTGCCGGAGTTGGGCCTCGAGTCGTTCGTGCATGGCGCGCTCTGCATCTCGTATTCCGGCCAATGCTACATGTCGGGGATGATCTCCGAACGGAGTGCCAACCGCGGCTCGTGCGCCCAGTCGTGTCGCAAGGACTACGTGCTCACCGATGTCGACGACGGCCAGGAACTGGACCGCGGGTACCTGATCTCGGCGCGCGACCTCGCTGCGCACGACCACCTGAACGGCATCGCCGAGGCGGGCATCGGGTGCCTGAAGATCGAGGGCCGCAAGAAGAAGCCGGAGTACGTGGCCACGGTCACCAGCACGTATCGCGGGTTCCTGGACCGCGTTGCGCGCGGTGAGCGCGTGGAAGCCACTGCGGCCGAAGTGCAGCCGCTGGTGCAGATCTTCAGCCGCGGCTTCACGGGTGGGATGTACGGCGGGCGGGCGGGCCGCAACTACGTGACGCGTACGCAGCCCGACAATCGCGGCGTGTTGTTGGGCACGGTGGTCGAAGTGGGGCGGGGCGAGATCGTGGTGGAGGTGTCGGCGCCTATCGCGGCGGGCGACGGCATCGGGTTCGAGGCGCCCGATGGGCTGGGCGGCGCATCGGTGGGGTGCACGGTGACCGCCGTGCGCACGCTCGCTTCGCGGGACACGATTCGCCAGGCGATCGCGGCCCGCGTGCACGTCGAGCAGGGTTGGAAGGTGCTGCGGACGTCGGACGGGACTCTGCTGGCCGCGGCCCGGGCGTCGTTCGCGGCGCTTCCCGAGCACGTACGGGCCCACAGAGTGCGGCTCGACGTCCGCCTGTTCGGCGCCGCCGGCTCGCCGCTCAAGGCCGTGTTCTCCACGGAGGGCGACGAGATCACGGTGCAGAGCGAGATCACGCTCGCCCCGGCGGCCAAGCGAGCCATCGACCGCCAAAAGTTGCGCGACCAGCTGGGCCGTCTCGGTGATACGCCCTTCGTGCTCGCCGCCGTGGACGATGCCGGACTCGCCGCCGGGCTGTTCCTGCCGGTGAGCGAGCTGAACCACCTGCGCCAGCGCGCGGTGGACGAACTGATGCGGCATCGCGACTGGGCAGCCCAGGCCGCATACGCGGAACGGCGTTCCCGGATCGACGCGGCCGTGGCCGGGCTCACCGTCCCGGGTGGCACCACCAACGGCGAGCCCAGGCCCGGCTTCCGCCTCGTCGCCGAGCTATATGACTTGGCTGATGCCGAGACGGCGGCGGATGCCGGAGCCACCGAGGTCGTGCTCGATCCGTTCATCCGGCATCCGGCGCCGTCGCGGGCCAGGGTCATGGCCGTGGGCGAGGCACTCGCCGCGCGCGGTGTCGCGCTGCGACTGCGGACGCCGACCATCGTGCGCCCCGAAGACCGCGGCGCCCTGGAGAAATGGCTCGATCTGGGGCTTCCGGTTCAGTCCGGGCACCTGGGTCTCGTCGCGGAACTGGCCCGCGCCAGCCGCGACGTGACCGCCGACTACGCCGTCAACGTGATGAACGGCCACACCGCGGTCGAGATCTTCCGGCTCGGGGCGCGGCGCATCACCGCCTCGGTGGAGCTGACCACCGATGAGATCGCCCAGCTCGTAGCGCCGTGGCAGGGCGAGGGGTTCGAGGTGCTCCTGTACGGGCGCCCGGAGGGCATGACCCTGGAGCACTGCGTGCTCTCGGCGGCCTTCGAACGTGAGCCGACGACCTGTCGCGACCTGTGCGTGCAGAAGCATCCCAACCTTCAGCTCGCCGACCCCAGCGGCTACGCGTTCCCCGTGGCCACCGACTCGGCGTGCCGCAACCGGCTGCTTCACTCTCGGCCCGTGGAGGGGTCGGAGTTCCTGCCGCGCCTCTGGGAGTCAGGCATCCGCTCGTACCGGGCAGTGTTCAACGTGGCCGGCGACCCGGTGGCCGGGATCCTGGCCGGCTATCGCCACTCGCTCGAAGCGCTGGACGGCCACCAGCCGTTGGGCCGCTCACCCGTACGCGAACTCATGGGGAGCGCGTTCACGCGCGGACACTTCGCGCGTGCGGTATAAGGGCGCGCGGTGCCCTCATCCGATGACGGGCCCTCGGCGCCGTGGGCGTAGCGTGGGGGCGTGAGCCAGGCACCCGCATCCGACGTCGCGCTCGCCACGCTGCGCGAGCTTTTCGGGTATCCCGCCTTCCGCGCGGGGCAGGCCCAGGCGGTGGCGAGCGTGCTCGCCGGCCGCGAGACGATGGTCATTCTCCCCACCGGCGGCGGCAAATCGGTGTGCTACCAGGTGCCGGCGCTCATCCTGCCCGGGCTCACGCTGGTCGTCTCGCCGCTCATTTCGCTCATGAAGGACCAGGTGGACGCGCTGGACCGGCGTGGCATCCCGGCCGCGTTCATCAACAGTTCGCTGACCTCCGGCCAGGTGAGCGACCGGATGGCACGGGCGCGCTCGGGGGACCTGAAGCTCCTGTACGTGGCTCCGGAGCGTTTCAGTGCCGGGTCTACGCTCGACCGACTGCGCGACACCACGATCTCGCTGTTCGCCGTGGACGAGGCCCACTGCATCAGCGAGTGGGGGCATGACTTCCGGCCCAGCTACCTGCGCCTGGCCGACGTACGCGAGCAGTTGGGAAATCCCACCGTCATCGCCCTCACGGCCACCGCTACCCCGCACGTCCGCGAGGACATCGTGCGGCAGCTCCACCTGGGGCGGCCTGTCACGATCGTCACGGGCTTCGACCGGATCAACCTCACGTACCACGTGAGGTCGTGCCGCACCGACGCCGACAAGGACGAGGGGTTGGTGCAGGAGTTGGCGGCGCGAGACGGACTGGCCATCGTCTATGCCTCCACGCGCAAGGCCGTGGAGCGGATCGCCGGCATGCTCAGCCGCAAACGCATACGGGCGCTGCCATACCACGCCGGGCTGGACGATGATCACCGGCGCGAGGTGCAGGACGCGTTCATGCACGAGAAGGCCCGGGTGATCGTGGCTACCAACGCGTTCGGCATGGGCATCGACAAGCCGAACGTGCGCCTCGTGTTGCACCACGCCATGCCTGGCACGCTGGAGGCGTACTACCAAGAAGCGGGCCGTGCCGGACGGGATGGCGAGCCCGCCGAGTGCGTGCTGCTCCACGCCTTCCAGGACCGCTTCACCCATGAGTATTTCATAAAGAGCGCGCACGCACGGCGCGAGGTCGTGGACCGACTGTACGACCTGCTGCGGCGGGGCGGCCCCCGAGTGGCCGCCCTCGATGCCGGCGCCCTGGCCCGGAAGCTGGGCCACAAGACCACAGCCCGCGACGTCGAGGCCGCCCTGCGCCTGCTCGAGCGGGTGGGCGCGTGGAGCCCCGCGTCGCCCGATGGGCTGCGCGTGCAGGTGCGGCTGCTGGCCACGCCGGCCCGCATCCGGGCCGAGTTGGGCGACGACCGCGCCATGGAGCTCGGGCTGCTCCGCGCGCTCTGGCGCTTGGGGCGCGACGGGCTCTACGACGGAATGGCCATCGACCTGGACGGTTTGCCGCCGGCGCTCGGCGGGGCGGCCGCGCTGCGAATGCTCGACGGACTCCAGGGTGAGCAGTTCGTGGAGTGGGCCCGCGTCGAGTCCGGGCCGGCGCCCACGCGGCCCGCCGCGTCGCTCGACGTGTTCCACATCGACTGGCCGTCGCTGGAACGCCGGTACCGGGCCGACGTCGAAAAGCTGGATGCCATCCAGCGCTACGCCTATACCAAACATTGCCGCCGGGCGTTCGTGCTCCGATATTTCGGTGACCCGGCCGCACGGCCGCAGTGCGGTGCCTGCGACAACTGCCTGAGTCGGCGCGCTCCACGGTACGCCGACGCCTCCTGATTGACATGGACGACGCCCTCTATTTCTCCGAGCAGCACCTGGCCGTGCGCGAAATGGTGCGGGAATTTGCGCGCGACGAGGTCGCGCCCGTGGCGGCCAAGTTCGACGCCGAGGCCACGTTTCCCTGGGCCAACATCAAGCGGATGGGCGAACTGGGCCTGCTCGGCGTACCGTGGCCCGAAGAGTTGGGTGGGGCGGGGCTCGATCTGTTGAGCTACATGATCGTGATCGAGGAGCTGGCCAGGGTGGATGCCTCGCACGGCCTCACCGTGTCGGCGCACACGACGCTCGGCACCTCCCCCATCGTCCATTTTGGCACCGACGCGCAGAAGCAGCGCTACGTGCCGCTGCTCGCTTCGGGAAAGGTGATGGGCGGGTTTGGACTCACCGAGCCCGACGCGGGGAGCGATGCCGGCGGCACGCGCACGATGGCCGTGCGCAAGGGCGGCCACTACGTGCTCAATGGTGTCAAGCGGTTCATCACGCACGGTTCGGTGGGTGAGATCTTCATCGTCACCGCCGTCACCACACCGGGGCAGGGCACCAAGGGCATCAGCTCGTTCATCCTCACCAAGCCAACCAGCGATCGTGAAGCGGCCGCCGCCGTCGGGGTGGGCCACGAGCCCTCGCTCCCGGCCATGCGCGGCTTCCGGGCCGGCAAGAAGGAAGACAAGATGGGCTGGCGCGCCTCCGACACCGCCGAGTTGATCATGGAGGACGTGGAAGTCCCCGTGGAGAACCGGCTGGGAGACGAGGGGCGCGGGTTCACAAACTTCATGCGGACGCTCGACTCGGGACGCATCGGCATCGCCGCTCTCTCGCTTGGCATCGCCGAGGGTGCGTTTGGCGAGGCGCTCAAGTACACGTCTGTGCGCAAGCAGTTCGGCCAGGCGATCGCGAAGTTCCAGGGCGTGCACTTCCAGCTGGCCGACATGGCCACCGAAATCGAGGCCGGTCGGCACCTGACGTACCATGCGGCATGGCTGGCGCAGAACGGCAAGCCGTTCTCCAAGGAAGCGGCGATGGCCAAGCTGTTCTGCTCGGAGCTGGCCATGCGGGCCACGATCACGTCGCTGCAGTTGCACGGCGGGTACGGCTACACCAAGGACTACCCGATCGAGCGAATGATGCGCGACGCCAAGATATGCGAAATCGGCGAAGGCACGTCCGAGATCCAGCGCATCGTGATCGCCCGAGCGCTGCTCAAGGACTTGCTCGACTGACCGCCCGTAAGTCCTTGCCACTCTTGCGGAAACAGGCGGTTGGCAGTAGTAATTCCTCCAGTGACGTCTTCTCTCGTATTTCCCGCCTTGCTCCCGTTGCGCGACTCGCGGCGCGGTCGAGGCTTTCCATGTGCAGCGGCGGCCGAAGCAGCATCGGCCGCCGTCTGTGCAGACGTCCCCCTCGCGGCGCACGGCTTCCTGTGTGAAGCCGATCGCATGCTGGCCCGTGGGATGCGGCCGGTGGTCCGTTGGTTCCGCGCGATGGCGCGCGTGATCCTCAGTCATCTCCGGCGGCCGGGCTCAGCGTGGTCGATCACGTCCGAGCGGTGGATCCCCAGTCACGCTTCGGCCGCCGGGCGCGGGTTCGCGTTCCGGCGTGTCGCCACCCTGCATCCTTCTCACCGCCCCCGTCCGCGTGCCGAGTCGCCACGCGGAGGCGCGCCGGCGGTACTCGATGAAACGCGAAATTCTCATCAACGCAACGCCGCGCGAAACGCGGGTTGCGATCCTGGAAGACGAGCAACTCGTTGAACTCCTCGTCGACCGGCCCGAAGCTCGGCGCATGGTCGGCGACATCTACTACGGCCGGGTAGAAGCGGTCCTCCCCGGCATCCAAGCCGCCTTCATCGACATCGGCACCGAGAAGAGCGCGTTCCTTCACGCGTCCGATCTCGTGTACCCGGAAGACGAGGAAGAACGCGACGACGACGAAGCGGACTCGGAGGACGAGGACGCCGAGAGCGATGGCGCCGACGAGGAGGGCGACGAGCAGAAGCCGTCCGGCGGCCACGGTCGCGGTCGGCGCCGCGAGCGGGCCAAGGCGCCGCCCATCCAGGACGTGCTCAAGCGCGGTCAGGAGATCATCGTCCAGATTTCCAAGGAGCCGATCTCCACCAAGGGCCCCCGGGTCACCGCCCAGGTTTCGATGGCCGGCCGTTTCCTGGTGTTCATGCCGTTCGCGTCGCGTGTGGGCGTGAGCCGCAAGATCGGCGACCGCGCCGAGCGCAACCGGCTGCGTCAAATGGTCGAGGCCGTGCTCCCCAAGGATTCGGGGGGCGTCATCGCCCGTACGGTGGGAGAGGACGCTACGCAGGAGACGTTCAAGCGCGAACTCGACACGCTCATCGGTCAATGGAAGAAGATCACGCGGAAGACCAATTTCGTCCGCGCGCCGGCCCTCATCCACCGCGAGACGAATCTCACGCGCGGGCTCATCCGCGACCTGTTCAGCGAGAAGGTGGAGCAGGTGTCGGTGGATTCCAAGCAGGTGTACAACGAGATCATCGAATACCTGAAGGGCGTCGCGCCCGACCTCGTGGACCGCGTCAAGCTCTGGACGGACGAAGCGGGGATTTTCGGCAAGGCCAACATCGAGCCCGAGATCCGCGATCTGTTCAAGCGCCGCTGCGATCTGCCCGCCGGCGGCTACCTGATCATCGAGCCCACCGAGGCACTCGTGTCGGTGGACGTGAACTCGGGCCGCTACACCGGCAAGAAGGATCCCGAGAAGACCATTCTCCGCACCAACGTCGAAGCGGCGCGCGAGATCGCGCGCCAGATCCGCCTGCGCGACATCGGCGGGATCATCGTCTGCGACTTCATCGACATGGAGACCAAGGCGAACCGCGATCGCGTGCTCCAGGAACTGCGCACGCACCTGAGCCGCGACCGGGCGCGCACCAAGGCATTCGCGGTGAGCGACCTGGGGCTGATCGAGATGACGCGCCAGCGCGTGCGGCAGAGCCACCTGCAGAACATGACCGAAGCGTGCCCCACCTGCGCCGGCACCGGGCGGGTATTCACGGCCGAGACCATCGTGCGGCGGGTGGAGCGCTCGGTGCGGCGGATGGGTGTGGAAGGAAAGAAGGATCCGCTCATCGTGAAGCTGCATCCCGACGTGGCGATGTACGTGCTGGAGGAGGAGAAGGACATGATCAAGAAGCTGGAAAAGGCCGTCGGCTTCGGGCTCGAGCTGCGGGACGACCCGCTGCTCAGGCCGGACGAGTTCAAGCTGGTGGTGAAGACCGCCGGCCGCGACGTGACCCAGCAATACGCGGTGGCCTGAACCCGAGGAAGCGGTGATGCGAGTCCTTATGGCAGTCGTTGCGCTCAGCGTGGGCTGGTCCGGCGCCGTGCGCGGTCAACAGTCCGCCAACCCGGCCTGCCTCTCCAACGAGGCTCTGCGGCACTATCGGCTTCCACAGGCTCCCGAGCTGTCTCCCGATGGACGCCGCGTAGTGTTCGCGATTCGTGAAGGCGCCGCCGACAAGGGCGTGTCCCACCTCTGGTGGGCCGATACGGGAACGCCGGAGAGCGCCCGCCAGATCACCTTCTCGGCGGCTGCCGACCAGGCGGGCGAAAGCGACCCTCAGTGGATGCCCGACGGATCCGCAATTCTCTTTCTCGCGCACCGCGATAAACATCGGCAGATCTACCGGCTGTTGGCAGCAGGTGGCGAAGCTTCGCCCCTGAACATCGAATACCCGGCACTCGCGGCTCCGGCGGACGTGAACCCCGGCACCGGCGATTCCGCGTCGTCCGGCGGCACCGATGCGGCCGGCCGCGGCGTGGACGTGGCCCAGTTCTCGATTTCTCCCGACGGCAGGTGGCTCGCCGTCCAGGCCAGCGATCCCGAACTGGCCGCGAAGAAGCGGCGCGAGGTGAACGGGGACGACGCGGTCACCGTCGATCAGGACCCTCGCCCGGTGCGTCTGTGGCTCTATTCGTTGGCCGACGCTTCGCTGGTACCGCTCACGAGCGCCAAACGTGAGGTGCTCAGCGCTGCGTGGAGCCGCGATTCGAAACAGCTTGCCGTCGTCACGCGGCCGCCCGGAAATTCCGACGATCTCGGTCCGCGGCACACGGTTGACGTAATCGACGGGGCAGCTTCCCACGCGTCACGACCCGTCATGGGCATACCCCCGACCGTTTCCCGCGTAAGCTGGTCTCCGGTTGGTGATCAATTCGCATTCACGGCGCAGACGTCGCACGATGCGCCGCCGGGTGTAAGCGACCTGTACGTGATCCGCGTGGCAGGTGGAGATGCACGGAACGTGACCGCAACTGGCAGCGTCGAGGTCGGCGGCGGAAGTCTGGAATGGTCCCGCGATGGTTCGAGCATCTACGTAGGTGTCCGCCAAGGCACGTCCGTGGGACTGGCACGACTCGATGCAGCCAGCGGGAAGACGCAGGCGCTGGACAGCGGATTCCCGGAGAGCGGTTCGTTCGCCACCAATTCTGAGCAGTCCGGCTGGGCGTTCATCGCCCAGGCCAGTGACCGGCCGCCCGAAGTCATGTACGCGCATGACTTCGCGCCGGGAACCGCGCCCGTGCGGCTGAGCCGCGTGAACCCACAACTACCCGACACCGGGTGGGCCCGGGCGCAGAACGCCGTGTGGACCGCGAACGATGGCCTCGCCATTCACGGCTTGCTGTTCGTGCCGCCTGCCGTGGGTTGCGCCGGCAAGGCGCGTGATGCGCGCTTTCCCTTGATCGTGAACGTTCACGGCGGTCCGACCGGTGCGTTCACCGCTGGCTTCTCGCCGTTCACGCAGTGGCTGCTGGCCCAGGGATGGGCCGTGCTCCAGCCGAACCCGCGCGGCAGCACCGGTTACGGCTGGAAGTTTGCCGCGGCCAACAAGAACGACCTGGGCGGCAGGGACTACGAGGACGTTATGGGCGGAGTGGACTGGGCGCTTGCTCATCAACCGATCGACCCGCGCCGGCTGGGTTTGTACGGCTACAGCTACGGCGGCGAGATGGCCGGCTTCGTCGAAGGGCGCACTGACCGTTTCGCGGCCATCATTTCCGGAGCCCCGGTGATCGACCAGTACAGTGAATACGGCACCGAGGATGGCTCCTGGTACGACCGCTGGTTCTTCGGCCAGCCATGGCGGGCGCCGGAGGACGCGTGGCGGCAGTCTCCGCTCGCCAGAGCCGGCCAGGCGAAGACGCCGTTTCTGCTCCTGCAGGGCCAGGCGGACGCCACCGACCCGCTGGGCCAGTCACAGGAGATGTACCGCGCGCTGCGACAGGAGGGGGTGCCCGTCGAGCTGGTGGAGTTCCCCCGCGAAAGCCATGGTGGGCTCGGCGGAGGCATCGCTGGCAATCCGTCGCGGGAGCAATGGCACGGGTTCGCGGCGCGCAAGAGCATCATGGAGTGGTTCATGTCGCATTTCCCGCCGAACTAGACGCCCGGCCTGAGCGGCAGATCCCGATTGGGAGGAGAGCAGCGCCATGGCGACCGAGTCCGGCCAGGAGAGAAGCAGCTGCGTTGGGAAACTCGTAGCGTCGCCGTTGACAAGGACATAGCCCTCGCCTAGCTTTAAAGGCTGGCACGTCCCGAATCCACATCGCACCATGTCCTACGCAATCATTCGCACCGGCGGCAAGCAGTTCAAGGTCGAACCGGGCAGATACTACAAAATCCCCACGCTGCGCGGCGAAGCCGGCGGCCAGGTGGAGTTCAACGACGTCCTCCTCGGCTCCGACGGCAAGACCGTCAAGACCGGTGTGCCCACTCTGTCGGGCGCCAGGGTCACCGGTGAGATCCGTCGCCAGGGGCGAGGCGACAAGATCGTCGTATTCAAGATGAAGCGCCGGAAGAACTACTCCCGCAAGCAGGGACACCGGCAGGGCTTCACCGAAGTCATGATCAACGACATTACGCTCGGCTAAGGAAGATTCGCCATGGCACATAAGAAGGGCGTCGGCTCCTCCCGCAACGGACGCGACAGCAATCCGAAGTACCGCGGCGTCAAGAAGTACGGCGGCGAGCCCGTGATTGCGGGCAACATCATCGTGCGCCAGTGCGGCACCAAGTGGCACCCGGGCCGCAACGTCGGTATGGGGGCCGACTATACCATCTACTCGCTCATCGACGGCGTGGTGCAATTCGAGCACCACAGCAAGTCGCGCTACCGCATCAGCGTGTATCCGGCCGGCCAGGCCAAGTCCACCAGCGCGGCGTAGCCAGTATCACGGTTCCGCCATATCCGAACGCCCCCGCAACCTGGGGGCGTTTTCGTTTGTGGGTCCGTATTATCCGCCGCGCGCCTGCCGGCCCATGGGTCCCAGCAGCCTCAGGTCGTCCGTGCAGAGCCCGTCCACGCCAAGCGCCGCGAGCCGCGCCGCCTCCTCCGGGTCGTTCACCGTCCAGGCCAGCAGCCGTTTGCCCGCCGAGCGGGCGGCCGATACGAGCACCGCGTCCACCAGGCTCCGGTGGGGCCAGATGTCGCGGACGGGGAACTGCGCCACGAGCCCCGCGGCGTCCGGCGTGCTGGCGTCGAACAGCACACCGTAGTCCAGATCGGGATGGCTGGCCCTCAGTTCCAGCACGGCGGCGTGGTCGAAGGCGTGGAACGCGTAGCGGCGGCCGTGCGTGCGGGCCACGGCTACCGCCGCTTCGCCTACCCCCGCGCCCTTCAGCTCCACGTACACGGTCGCTCGGTCCCACACGGCTTCCATGACCGCGGCCAGGGTGGGCACGTCTCCCCCGCCGGGAAGCACACAATCGGCCACTTCGGGGGCCGAAAGTGCCCTGATCGGGACGCGCGTGCCGTTTCGGAGGCGCAGGTCCGGATCGTGGTGCACCACCACAGCGCCGTCGCGGGTGATGTGGACGTCCAACTCCACCGCGTCGGCCCCCCGTTCCACCGCCCGCAGGAACCCTGGCAGCGTGTTTTCGGTGAACTCCCGCGGCGCGCCGCGGTGCCCAATGCGCTCGGGAGGGTGGAGGGGATCCGGCATGCCGGTGTATATTAGCCAACCCCTCAATTGGCAAGGCCTTAACGCCGAGGGGCGGGTAACGTCTGACCTCAGGGAACGAATGAGCGAAACGGCCGGGAGCAGCGATGGACGGGAGGATCTCGAGCTCATCGAGGCGTGGCGGACGGGTGACGAGCGGGCGGCAACGGCCCTCGTCACGCGGCACGCTCCGGCCGTGGCGCGCTTCGTGGCCAGCTGCGGCGAACGGGTGGAGGTGGACGAGGTCGTCCAGGACACGTTCGTCAGGGCGTTCGGGGCCATCGACAGCTTTCGCGCCGACAGCTCGCTCAGGACCTGGCTGTTCACCATTGCGCGGCGGCTGTTGCTCGACCGGCGCAGGGCGGACCGCCGACGACGGGAGCAGGTATCGATTGCCGAAGGGGACGCGATCACCGAGTTCGACGCCCTGGACGGCATGCTGGCGGAGGAGACGCGAACGCGGATGCGGCAGGTGCTGGGCCGGCTGTCACCCAAGCAACGCGAGGTCTTCACATTGCGGGTGAACGAAGGTCTAACGTACAAGGAAATCTCCGAAGTGGTGGACACCACCGAGGGTGCTGCGCGGGTGCATTACCACAACGCGGTGCGTGCAATAAAGGAGTTTCTCGATGAATGACTGTCCGAACGCGGAAATCCGCGATCAACTGCCCGACCTGCTGCACGGCCGCCTGGATGGCGCGGCCCGCGCGCGGGTGGAGATGCACGTGGGCGCCTGCGCCGATTGCGCCGCGGAGTTGGAGATGCTTCGCGGCATGCGGGGCGCGTCACCGGCGCCGCACGTGGACGTGGAGGGGATCGTGTCGGCGCTGCCCGCGCCGCGGCGGGCTCGGCGCGTGGGGTTGCACGTCTGGCAGATCGCCGCGGCCGTGGTGTTCCTGGCAGCGGGCGGATCCACGCTCGCCACGTACGTGCACCGGCTGCATAAGGCCGATAGTACGGCCGCTGTGCGGGTGGCGTCGCGGCAGGACTCGGCCACGGGATCTGACGCGGCTCAGGCCGGCGACGTGGAGTTGAGCGTCGGGTATGGCTACAGCGATCTCACTGACGCGCAATTGGAGATTCTGCTGAAGGATGTCGAGGACTTGAAGGCCGTACCGATGGCCGATCCCGAGACTTCCGTGCCGAACGTGACAATCGGCAACGGAGGCATCTGATGCGTGCGATGAGACGGAGTGCGATGCTCCTGGCCGTTCTCGTGTCGGCGATCCCGGTGGCGGTTCGGGCGCAGGGTGACACGGGGCGGCAGGCGCGGGCGCAACAGTCGCCGCCGCCGCCTCAGCAGGGTGGGCAGGGCGGGGGCCCGCAGCGCATGCGTCTGCAGCGGCAGATTCGGCAGGCGTTCACCCGCGCCGTGCGCACGCAGTTGGGGCTCACCGACGACCAGATGCACAAGCTCCAACCAATCAATCAGAAGTACGTCGGCGAGCGCCAGGCACTGGTGCGCGAGGAGCGCGAGGCGCGGCTCTCGCTGCGCGATGAATTGGCCAAGGGCCAGCCGGACCAGGCGAAAGTTTCGCAGTACACCGCGCAGTTGCAGGCCATTCCGCACAAGCGGCTGGACCTCAACGACGCCGAGGACAACGAGTTGGCCGCGATCATGACACCTGTGCAGCTCGCCAAGTACCGCGCGCTGCAGGAGCGCGTGCAGCGACAAATGAATGCAATGCGGGGCCAGCGCGATGATGGGTTGGGTCCGCCGCCGGACAGCGGGGGCCGCGGTCCGGGACGTCGCGGGGGAGGGGGCGGGGGCGTCGGTGCTATCTGAGCGGCGGTCCGGCCACGAGCGGCAGGAGAGCGGGGGCGGCGTTGAGACGTCGCCCCCGCGCTGCTAAGTTTCCTGATCTGGCCCGGGTGGCGGAATCGGTAGACGCAGGGGACTCAAAATCCCCCACCGGCAACGGCGTGCGGGTTCGAGTCCCGCCTCGGGCATGTTATTCTCCGGCAAGGAGTTTGAGGGAAGGACAGAGCTTGTCGTTAGGTCGGAATCCGGTTCCACTGTGTCCAGAACTGTGTTTGTCTTGTGGGATTCCGGCCTCATTTGTCGATCCTCTCATTCACGTGGCGTAGGTCTTCCTCGCGCACCCGGTGGCGACCGTACTGGCGCTCGACCATCGAGGTATCCCAGTGGCCCAGGTTGTTGGCAATGACGTGGAGCGGGATTCCCTCGCGCATCCACCGGACGGCCACGCTGTGCCGCGCATCGTGCATCCGGTAGTCGTCCCGAAGCTCCTCCGCCTTCAGACCGGCCTTGTGTTCGCGTCGGGCGCTCCTTTCATCGATCCCATCAAACAGCAGAGCATCCGAGAGCTTGTGCCGGAGCACTTTTCGGAGAATCGGCCAGGCCCACTCTTCCAGGATCACCTTCCGGCTGCGCCACTCGTTCTTGGTGCCGCGGACATAGACCGTGCCTTCGGTCTCGTTCGCATCCCGCCTACGGCCCCGCAAAGCAGCCCCAATTTCGACGCCTGCGCCTTCCCGGAGCGCGGCCAGGGCTGAGAATGGCTGCGGCTGTCCCTTTACCAGCTTGATCTGGTCCGCCAAGTCCAGGTAAACGGTGCGGCCCGGATTGGGCCTCGGCGCCCGCACGTCGCGCAGCGGGTTGTGTTCGATCTGTTCGATCTGCACCAAGTAGTTGGCGAACGAAGACCACGCGGCGTGATAGCGCCGAGCCGTCGCGCGCCTGGCGTCGATCTCTTGGAGCGCCTTCGCGAGATCCTTTCGGCGCAACTTCGAGAGAGGCAACGGCTGAGCTGCGCCCTGTCGACTTCGTGGACCTCATCAAGGCGCGCTTGACGAAGCCGCACCGATCACCACATTCGATGTTGAGCGATGGCTGCGAACCAGACTCTCACGATCGTCAAGCCCGATGCATTCGGCGCCGGCCGGGCCGGCAAAATCCTCGCGCACCTCGGAGCCCAGGGTTTCATGGTGCGCACCGCGCGCGTCATGCACCTCACGCAGGCCCAGGCCGGCGAGAGCTATGCCGTGCACTGCGAGCGCCCGTTCTACGCATCGCTCGTCGCGTTCATGACCTCGGGGCCCTGCATGCCTCTGATCCTTGAGAAGGAGGGCGCCGTTGCCGCGCTGCGCGAGGCGATCGGCGCCACCAATCCGGCGGAGGCGGAGCCGGGAACCGTCCGCAAAATGTACGCCGAATTCAAGGAGAGGAACGCCATTCATGCGTTCGACAGCGTTGAAAATGCGCTGCGGGAAGCGGGCTTCTTCTTTGGCGGAGTGCGACGTGATTCCCGCCGGTTGATGGCTGCGGCTGGCCGTGCCGGTGCCGGGTGGACACGGCGAGCGTGGCTCGTCGCCTCAGTGCTCGGGATGACGTTGGCCACCGCTCCGCTCGCCGCACAGTCCACCTCGGGGATCATCGCCGGCGTCGTCCGCAGCACGGATGCCCAGCCCGTCGCGCAGGCGGGGGTCACCGCCCGGCGGGCCGACGGCTCCTACCAGCGGCGGGCGACGACCGGTAGTGACGGCGTCTTTCGGCTCGCCGCGCTGCCCCCGGGGGTGTACGAGGTCACGGCACGCCGCCTCGGCTTCCGCCCGGTTACCGATACCGGGGTGATCGTCGCCGCCGGTCTCATGACGCAAATCGCTCTGACGCTCACTGCCGCGCCGCAGAGCCTCGCTCCCGTGGTCGTCGACACGACCGGCGCGGAGGCGGAGCGGCCAACGGAAGTGTCGCCGCTCCGGCTGAGCGCGCAGCAGATCGCCCTGCTGCCGGTGGGTCTCGATCTCGACCGGCTCGTGGTGCTCACGCCTGGCGCGCGGCCCGACCAGACGTGGGGGGGAGCGGGGGTGCAGGCGAACGCGTACCGGCTGGACGGGGTGGCCATCGACCACCCGGGGATCGGCGGCGCCATCGTGAAGCCGAGCGTCCACTGGATCCAGCAGCTCGACGTCCGCGGCCTCGGCACCGCCGCCGATGAGGGCGGCTTCCAGGGCGGGTTGATCGACGTGGTGACCAAGAGCGGGAGCAACACGCGCACGAGCAGCTTGAGCGCCGATTATGAGAACGCCAGGTTGAACGGGACGAACCTCGTGGGCACCGATATCACCCCCGAGCCCGCCGGCCGACAGGAGTTGGAGATGGAGAGCTCCGGGCCGATCGCGCGCGACCGGCTTTTCTACTTCGTCGGCGGGCAGTACGTGAGTACCCAGGAGCGGGCGCTCGACCTGCTCGGCTACGCGCACTATTCCCCCGTGCAGGAGATCGCCGCCGCTGGAAGCGCCTTCGCCAAGCTCACCTGGACCCCGTCCGATCATGACCTCGCCAACTTCGGGCTGGTCCTGGGGGATAGCACCACGGACCACGCCGGCCTCACGGGGCGCGAAACCGCGGCCGCGACCAGCCGCGTGCGCTCGCCTTCGACGATTCTCGACGCCTCGTGGCAGCACATCTTCGGCTCAGCGTCCATTCTCGACGCGAAGTTCGTGAGTTTCTCCGAGGCGCTGGACGTCGACCCGTACAGCGGCCCGAACGTCCCCGGGGTGGCCACCTACCAGCTCCTCACGTCGGAGAGCTATCAGAATGCCGCCTTCGTCGGACGCGAGCGGCCGTCCAGTGTGGGATACAACGTCAGCCTAGACCACTTCGCGACTCTGCTCGGCCAGCATCACCTCCGCGCCGGCATGCAGGAGGCGTTCGGCGGATGGCGCGACGACCAGACGCGCACGGCCGGCATGACCTGGCGCCCCCGCAAGAGCACCCTCGACAGTTCCTTCTTCACGTTCAGGCCCACCGACGCCTCCACCTGGCAGACGGACACCCCAACGAGCTGGGGCGGCGAGACGCACGAACACGCGCACGTGGTGAATGGCGCCGCGTTCGTGCAGGACGACTACACGCTCGGCCGCCTCGGGGTGCATCCGGGGCTGCGCCTCGGCTGGTGGAACGGGAGCATCGACCCGGTGAGCGGCGGCCCCACGATCCACGCGATCTCGGCCACCGGCCTGGATCCGCGCCTGGGCCTGACGGTGGACCTGGGGACGCAGGCGTATCCTGTGGGGCTCACGATCCACTGGGGGCGCTACCACCAGGATCTCTTCGCGCAGATGTTCGACCGCGTGGCGGGCGCGGGCGCGTACTCCGATTACCAGGTCTGGGAGTATTCGGGACCGAAGTTTTCGGATCCAACCCGGGTGATCACGCAAGCCCAACGTGACTCTATGGCGGCGCTCGGCCAGTTCCGGCTGATCGAGTACGACCAGCTCAACCAGGAGGGAGTGGTGAAGGATTACCACCAGCCGTACGTCGACGAGTTCGTCGTCGGGGTGCACGGCGACCCGGCACCGGAACTCCATTTCGAGGCATCGTATGCCGAGCGCCGCTACCGGAACATCATCGCCCTCGTCGACAAGAACGAGACCTCCAACTACGTCGAGGCCGACAGCGTGGTGATGATCGACTCTCGCGGCTATCCCATCGCCGACTTCCGCACCAACGCCTACGACCAGGAGCAAATCCTGGTCATTCCGAAAATGTACATCCCGAAGAACGCGGTGGCTGCCGCGGTCGCGGATGGTCTGCAGGTGCCCGGCGACCTGCTGAAGGACGGCGTGGACTGGAATCCGGATTACGAGATCACGAATCCCCCGGGCGCCTGGCGCCACTTCCGCCAGCTCCTGCTGAACGGCACCATCCGCGAGCCCGGATGGGAGGCGACGGCGTCTGTGGCCGTGACGTCGCTGCGCGGCAACTTCTCGACGGTGTCGGGCTACGATCCGAATTCGACCACGGGCAGCGAGAACCTGGTGGGGCAGGGCCCGGGCCCGTGGGTGCGCCTGAACGAGCAGATCAACGGGAGCGGGCTCCTGGACAACGCCAGCCACCTCGAATTCAAGTTCCGCTCCATCGGCGATATCGGCGAGGGCTACCGCCTTGGCCTCGTGTTCTACGGCATCTACGGCGACCGGCTCACCCCGACCTTCACGATCCAGCCGTACGCCTACCAGTACGAGGAATACGGGCTGCGCGAGCCGGTGAGCCGGAACGACCCCGCCCCGGAGCAGATCCCCAGCGTCATCATGGCCTACCTCGCGGGCCAGCGGATCAACTTGGCGCCGGAGGGGTCGTACCACTACGGGGGGAACTACACGCTCGACGCGCACCTCGAGCGCCCCTTCGACGCCGGCGGCGTGCGGTGGAACGTGCAGCTCGACGTGTTCAACGTGCTGGGGAGCAAGGCCGTGTTGTTGGTGAACACCTCCCTTGACGCCAGCAGCGACCCGAACTCCCCGACCAAGTTCGCCAGCCCGCTCGGCCATGTACAGCCGAGGACGCTCCGCCTCGGCGCCTCCGCGTCGTGGTAGTAATGAGGGGCCATGAGGCGAGCTAACTTCGTGGCGCTGGCGACTGGTAGGAGCCAGCGAAAGCGAGTAGCGCTGGTGGCTATGCTGTCCTCTGACATTCGCGATCTCGAGTCGAATGCGGTCGTCGTCGACGGGACGTTGCGTGCCGACGATCCGATCTGGCAGGCAGTAGACGCGGTGCCATCGGGCCCGATTCGCGTGTCCGGACGGCTCTCCGCGGCGAGACGTCCGGGTCTCGCTTGTGCGGGCCCTGCGGACTGGCAGTCTCTGCAATCCATCGCCCGCCAGGCACAACCCCCGCACACCGTCGCCGGTATGCGCCCACGCCGCTCGGGAGGTTCTCAGGAACCCTGTGGCGCGCCTTCGCGCCGTTTCCGGCGCTCGTTTTAACAGTGTCCGGAACTGAGGTTCGGTTAATTAGATTCTGGCGCGGCGTCCTGCGCCGTGTTTCACTCTGTCTTCCGGTGTTGCCCTCGGACGCCGGTTCCCTCAAAATCCCCCACCGGCAACGGCGTGCGGGTTCGAGTCCCGCCCCGGGCACTTATAGAGAGAGAACGATCAGTATTTTGCGCTTGCTTTCCTGACGCATTTGCGCAATTCGAGCGGGTCGCCGTTTCGGATTGGTGCAGCAATCCGGCATCCTGGTCCGCGTCATCCAGTTGGGGGAGCGCGCGAGAGGACGTTCGCGGCCCGTCCGAACCCGCATTGAGGGCCGATTCCGTCCCGTCGCACGCCTCGCAGCTCCCGATCCATGGACGTCGCGATCCCCTGTGATGCTGCACGCGGCGCGGCGACAAGGCAGCGTTCCGCAGATCCGCTCCCCGTGCGCTGCCATCCCCGCGGGCTTCCGGCGCGCCGCCTTCGCATGCATTCTTGGCCGCTTCTCGGTCGCGGGGCGAGCGGCGTCGCCGGCCACACGCGCACAATCACACGGAGCCTCCCGTATGGCGGTCGCCCTCCCGAAGTCGCTTCCCGCATCATCGCTGGCGAACCGCACGCGGCACTACGCCGGTCTGCGCCTGCTCCCGTTCCTCTTCGTCCTCTACGTCGCGAACTATCTCGACCGCACCTCCGTGGCGTACGCGGCGATCGGGATGTCGCGCGACCTGGGATTCAGCGACCAGGTCTTCGGGCTCGGCGTGGGGATCTTCTTCGTGAGCTACCTCGCGCTGCAGATCCCCGGCGCCCTCCTCGTCGAACGGTGGAGCGCGCGCCGCATGATCTCCGCGTGCATGATCGCGTGGGGGGCCGTGACCGCGCTCACCGCGCTCGTGCAGACACCGGCTCAGCTCTATGCGGCGCGCTTCCTGCTCGGCGCCGCGGAGGCCGGCTTCTTCCCGGGCGTCATCGTCTACCTGAGCCACTGGTTCGCACGCACGGACCGCGCGAAGGCCACGAGCAACTTCATGTCCGCGATCCCCATCTCGCTCGTCATCGGATCGCCGCTCGCGGGATGGCTGCTCGGGAAGAGCTGGTTCGCCCTGCAGGGCTGGCGGTGGCTCTTCATCATCCAGGGCGTGCCAGCCGTGGTGCTGGGTGTCGCCGCGTTTTTCTTCCTCACGGACTGGCCGGGCGAGGCCCGGTGGCTCGCGCCCGAGCAGCGGCAGTGGATCACGGACACACTGCATGACGAGAAGTCGCGCGACGAGCCGGCGTCGTCCGTCCTCCGGACGCTCGGGTCGCCCACCGTACTGCTGCTGGCCGTGGTGTGCTTCCTGGCCTATCTCGCGTCGTACAGCTTCATGTTCTTCTTCCCCACCATGCTGAAACGCCTTTCCGGATTCTCCGACGCGACGGTGGGCCTGCTGGGTGCGCTGCCGTATGCGGCCGCGTTCGTCGCCATGCAATGGAACGGGTGGCACTCGGATCGGACGGGCGATCGCCGCTGGCACGTCGCGATTCCGGCGTTCCTTTCCGCCGCCGCGCTACTCGGCCTCGCGCTCCATTCGCATTCGGTCGCGCTTGCGCTCGCGTTGTCCACGCTGGCAGCCGTGGGCGGCAGCGCGTACCTCCCCGCGTTCTGGGCCGTCCCGACCGAGATGCTGAGCGCGTCGGCAGGGGCGGCCGCCGTCGGCATGATCAACGGAATTGGGAGCATCGGCGGGCTCGCCGGCCCGTACCTGTTCGGATACCTGAGCACGAGCATGGGATCCTTCTCCGCCGGCCTCGCCGTGATGTCGGCCGCCGTGCTCGCTGCAGGGCTGCTCATGCTCCGCGCGCCGAGGGAACGCGGCTGATCGCGGTCCGTGCGGGCGGCGGCATGACGGGAGTACGGCGCGACTCGGTGACGATGCAGCGGATGGCCGTGATGCACGTAACGGCCGGCCCAGAGGAAGTTCAAGCGGGCTGATGGAAGCGTGCAGGCTCCCTCCCGAACGAGGCATTCCGGGGACAGGTGCAGCCGGACGTAAGGTATCCTTGACATCATGTAAAGGTGACTTTACCTTATTCTGGGCAGAGACCTCGGCCCCCGTCCCCCCTGAACCACTCACGGCAGCTTCCCCACCACCCCACCCCTCGTGAAGACGCAGCTTCGCCAGTTCCGCCTCGAACGACTCGGATTGACCCAGGCGCAACTCGCCGAGATGGTTTCGGTATCGCGCCAGACGATCATCGCGATCGAGCGCGGCGATTACAGCCCGTCGGTTCGACTGGCGCTGCAACTCGCGAAGGCACTCGGGACCACGGTGGAGGAGCTCTTCGAACTGGAGGCATCAGATGCTTCGTAAACGCGATCCCATCTTCTGGGCTGCCACTGGCATCTTTGCTGTGTCGCTCGTGCTCGCCGTGGCCGTCACCGAGGAGTTTCTCGTGCTCATGGTCGCCGCGTATCTGCTCCGCCCGACGCTTCATTCGCTGGGTTTCTTCCGGAAGCTGGTGGACGAACGGCAGATGCAGCTCCAGTACCAGGCGAGCAGCGTGGCCTTCACCGTGATGGTGGCAGGCAACATCATCGTCATGCTCTATCTCATGGGCAGGAACGATCACACGTGGGAGATGCTCAATGCGGTGCTGTTGACCGCCCTCGCCGTCCGGGCGCTCGCCGGTCTGCTCATGGTGGGTGATCCCGCCGTGGCCGGGCCGCGCATCGTGATCGCGGTGGGATTGTTCCTGTGCCTGTTCGGCGTGCTCGAGGGTGGGGCCTCGGGGGCGGTCGTGCACGTCGCGCCCGGGCTCCTGGTGGTGGGGCTCGGCCTGGCGTCCCGGAGCTGGCCACGCGCCGCAGCGATCGCGCTGTTCGCGATCGCTGCTTTGGCGCTGAGCTGGCGGGTGACCTCGATGCAGCACCTCGGACGCGCGCTGAACTGGGGGGAGATACTGGGAATCGCGTTCCTCACGGTCCCGCTCATCGTCGCGGCCGTGTGTCTGCTGCGCGGAGCGGCGGAACGGCCCGACGGCCTCCCGCCTTCTGGCGTCACCTCCGACGGGGTGCACGCCCGGGCGTAATTGGCGGGCGCGCGGTGCCCGTCGTTCGCTATGGCCCTTCGGTGTCGCGAGCCGCAGATTCCGTGCGATGACTCCCCCCACCCGAGCGATCCCGCGGCGCGCGGTCATCAGTTGGATGCTGTACGATCTCGCCAACGTCATCTTCTCGATGGGCGTGATTTCCCTCTACTTCTCGCTGTACGTGAGGGCGGAAGTTGGCTCCGACCGCGCCGACAGCCTGCTCGGCGGCATCAGCGCGCTGTCGATGGGCATCATGTTCTGCCTCTCGCCGCTGCTCGGCGCGCTGACGGACCGCGCACGAAGGCGAATGCCCTTTCTCGTATGGGCCACGCTCATCTGCTGCGCGTGCACGGCGGTCATCGCCCGCGGGCCGTTCATGCTGAGCGCAGTGCTGTTCGTCATCGCGAACGGGGCGTACCAGGCCGGCGTGCAGTTCTACGACTCGCTCCTTCCCGACGTCACCACGGATGAGAACCGCGGCCGCATCAACGGCATCGCGATCGGGCTCGGATACTTCGGCTCGTACATCGCGGTGGGTGCCGGACTGGTGATGTCCGCCAAGGGTCGCGACTTCCCCTTTCCCGAGTATTTCCTGTTCGTCGCGGTCGCGTTCCTCGTACTCGCGCTTCCCTGCTTCCTGTTCGTCGGCGAGCAGATCAACGAGCACCCGCGGCCGATCTTCACCTGGACGGCAGTCACCGAGTCGGCACGGCAGACCATCCACACGCTCAAGTCCGGACACCGGTATCCGGGATTGCTGCGATTCCTCATCGGACGCGCCTTCTACACCGACGCCATCAACACCGTGATTCTCTTCATGTCGCTGTACACCGTGAACGTCGCGATCGCCACCGGGCTCACCAAGGGGGACGGCCAGCAGAAGGCGCAGCTCGTGCTGATGTCGGCCATCACGGCTGCGATTCTGGGTGGAATTCTGTGGGGATTTGTCGTCGACCGCATCGGGTCGAAGCGGACGCTCACGATCGTGCTCTCGGGCTGGATCGCCACGTTCATCCTGGCGGCCTTCGTCGGCTTCATGCACCTCCATATCGGGTGGCTCTTCGTGGTCGCGTGCGCGGCGGGCATCTGCCTGGGCGGCACATGGGCGTCGGACCGGCCGCTCATGCTGCGCCTCACGCCGCCCGACCGCGTGGGCGAGTTTTACGGGCTGTACGGGATGGTCGGGCGTTTTTCGGCGGTCACCGGTCCGCTCCTCTGGGGAGGCACCACATGGCTCACCGTCGAACGGGCGCATATGCCAGTAGTGCGAGGCGAGGCGTTCGCCATTCTCTCACTGCTGGCCATGATGCTGGTGGCGTTCTCGATCCTGCGCCGTGTGTCCGATGAGCCGCGGGACTGGCAGGCGCTGGGCGCGATCGCGGAGAGGTGAGGGCGGCGCAATTGTCCTACGGGTGACGCTCGACTCAGGCCAGGAACGGATTCGCGTATCGCACCGGCGGCCCGAGTGCATCGAGACCGTCCTGGCGGGCGAGCGCGAGTGCCCCGAGCATGCGTTCGCGCAACGTGGCCAGCACTTGAGCGTGATCGGCCCGCGGTCCGACCTCCAGCGGCTCGCACACGCGCACGAAGACCTCGCGCAAGGCTGCCGCTCGCGGGACGAAGCGAGTCATGGAATCGCGCGTCGTGCCTCGCAGCCAGTCGAGTCGCAGGCGTTTGAGCCGCTCGCCCACCTGTTCCTGCGTCACCGTGGGCTGGCCGACAGCGGCCGGGACGAGCCGCAGGATCTTGTCGAGCACGCCGATCTGGCGGCGGAACTCGGGGGCCGCGCTGGCCAGCTTGCGCGACGCCGAGCGCCAGGCGCGCGCCGCGGCTTGGGGCGCGGCGGGCAGTTCTGCGGGGCGATACTCGGGCCATGCTTCCGCCAATCGCTGGAAGGCATGGATGAGGCCGCGGTCGAACCGGCGGGAGAATCCGTCTTCACGCGGGCCCAATTCGATGCCGAAGCTCTTCGCCTCGCGCTCGATGAGCGTTTCGTAGAGCAAGCCGAGCCGTTGTGCCGGGTCCGCCAGACGCGGGGCGTGCACGCCCAGCCGAGATTCCACGTAGTCGAGCTCGCGCTGCAGGCCCGGCGTTGCGTCCTCGCGGAACCGGATGAACCAGGTGAGCGGCACGATGTGCGCCCCGGACGACCGGCCCGCTCGGCCCCCCGCTCGGCGATCCGCACGGCGCCCGCGCGCAATGGACCGAGCGACTCGTTGTCCCAGTTGACCTCGCCCTCGGAGTGGATGAGTGCCCCATCCCCTCGTGCAAGGCACCGGGCCGAATAGGCGAGGGCATTCTCCAGTTCATCTCCGTGCACGGCGGCGACGAGGCCGTTCGACAGCCACAACCAACTCATCATGCGCCCCATGCCGTTCACAACTTGGGGGTCTGCCCAGCAGGCGGCGCGCGGGGCGAACCGGCCGGTCAGCCACTTGTCGAGCATCCAGTCGGTGAAGTACTCGGGGTGGTTGGGGCAGAGCACGAACGGAGCCGCGAGCGCGGTGCGCATCCGCGCGGTGTCCTCGGCGGATACGTGAATCTCCAGCACGCGTGCGATGCGCGGCAGTACGAACCGGTCGGTCACGGTTCCCAGCACGCGCATGAGCGCGGGTCGGAGGTGGGGTGTGTGGAAGCGATCGATCTGCACAGTGCCTGGCCCGGATCACGAGGCGGCGGATCGGCGTCCTACCGCTCCACCCCCTCGCTGATCAGCCGGAAGTGATACCCGTAGATGGCGAGCGTCACGGCGTGCGGGAGCAGCCGGGGACGGCGGAACAGCGTCCAGGCAATGAGGCGCCAGTACTGCAGGCGCTCCCGCCCCAGCACGCCCAGACGGCCTGCCGACCGGAAAAAGGCCAGCGCGCGTTGGGTGTCGAGGCGAGAGCGCACGGCGGGAACGTGATACTCGCGCAGGAAGGTCCGCACGCGGGCGTAGTAGTGCTTGGGCTCGTAGAGCTGCCCGATGAGCGCGCGGTAGTGCCCGCGCAGCACGCTCAGTCCCATCGCCGGCAGGATGTTCGTCGTGCCGTCCACGTTGTCGCCGGTCATCGCGTCCGTTATCCGCCCCTCGCGGTGCATGCGCTCGAACAGCCGCGTGCCCGGCGGCGCCTGCAGCATCCCGACCATGGCGGTGACGATCCCGCTGCGCTGGATGAACTCGGACAACCGCTGGAATGACGACGCGGTGTCGCTGTCGAAGCCGACGATGAACCCTGCCTGGACCGCAATCCCGGCTCGCTGGATGCGTTTCACGTCGGCCACGAGATCGCGCGCCAGGTTCTGCTTCTTCTGGCACGCTTCGAGGGCCGTCTCGTCCGGGGTCTCGATGCCGATGAACACCGTGTCGAAGCCGGCGCGCGCCATCAGGCCCAGCAGCTCCTGGTCGTCGGCCAGGTTCATGGACACCTGGGCGTTGAACGGGACATGCGGGTGGCGGCGGCGCCAGTCAATCAGGGCAGGGAGCAGCTTCGCCTTGGCGTCTCGCTTGTTCCCGATCAGGTTGTCGTCCACGAAGAACACGCTGCCCCGCCACCCCAGCTCGGCCAACCGATCGAGTTCTGCGATCACCTGCGCAATGCTCTTCGACCGGGGCCGGTGACCGAGCATCGCGGTCACGTTGCAGAAGTCGCAGTCGTACGGGCAGCCGCGGCAATACTGCACGCCGACACCGGCGTAGCGCGACAGGTCCACTAGTTCCCACTGCGGCATGGGGGTCGTGGTGAGGTCGGCGAACTCGGCCGCCCGGTAGACCGGCTGGGCGCACCCGCGGGCGAGGTCGGCGAGGAATGGGGGCAGCGACACCTCGGCCTCGTCGAGCACGAAATGGTCCACGCCTTCGAACTGCTCATATTCCATCGTGAACAGCGGCCCGCCGGCGACCACGGGAAGGCCGGCCTGCTTGCAGCGGGCGATCACGGCCACCGCCGAGGAGCGCTGGACGGTCATGCCGCCTACGAAGGCGTAGTCAGCCCACGCGAGATCGGCGTCGGTGAGCGGCGCGACGTTGAGGTCCACCACACGCTTCTCCCACTCGGCGGGCAACATCGCGGCGACCGTGAGCAGGCCCAGCGGAGGGTGCGAGGCCCGGCGTCTGATGAACCGGAGCGCATGCGTGAAGCTCCAGAACGTTTCGGGAAACTCTGGAGAGATGAGGAGAACTTTCACCGCGACCGATCCGAAGAAGGAAGGAGGAATGCCCGATCGTAAACCTTTCTCATTCGGGGTCCGCGGCGGCCGGCACAATAGGGAGAAACCTGACGGCAGTGGTAAGACCGCCCGCCGCTCCGCCGCCGCGTGGCTCGCGATCGGCAATGCCGGCCCGGCGGTCGGGTTGGCGCGAGGCCGAGCCCCGGCGTGCAGACCGCAGGCGCTTCAGCGTATCTTGTTCGCCGTGTCTACCGCCACGATGCTGCGACTTGCCGTCTGGGCGTCCATCGCCGCGCTCGCCGCTGCGCTCGGCCCTTTCCTGCTCGGCTCTCGCCCCGCGGGACGCCCCGCTCATCTGGGCATCTCCAGTGCGCTCGCGGCGGGCGCGATGCTCGGCGTCGGCTATGCGTTGATGAGCGTCGGGCTCGCGCGGGCAGGCCTCGCCGCTACGCTTGGAGCAGTGCTCGGTGTGGCCACGAGCTTCGCGACCCACCTATGGCTCGGGTTGGGGGCCGATGACCACGTGCTTCGTCCCGGCCGCGCCGTCGCGGCGAGCGCCGTGCACGCCGCCCCTGAGGGCATCGCGATGGGCGCCGCCATGGCGGTGGACGTCAGGTTCGGCCTGTTTCTCGTCGCCACGCTCGCCGTGCACAATGTCTGGGAGAGCGAGGTGCTCGGCTCGCTCCTGCTGGCGCAGGGCGGGCGCCGCTCCACGGCGGCCGTGCTGGGGATTCTCACCAACGGGCCGCAGGTGTTGCTCGCAGTCGCGGGGTTCGCGCTGGCTGTCCATGTCCCCGGAGCCGGGCCGCTTCTCCTCGGCTTCGGATTCGGCGCGCTCACGTATCTGTGCCTCGCCGAGCTGCTCCCCGAGAGCTACCGGTCCACGGGGCGCACGAGCATCGCCGTCGTCGTGAGCGTGGCGGCGGGCGTCGTCGCGCTGCTCGGCGGGAGCATCACGTGACCGCCTGGATGACGGCGCATCCCACTGCCTATGTCTTCAGCTTCGCCCTCATTACCGCGCTCGCCACGTCGCTCGGGGCGCTGCCGTTCGTGTTCATTCGCACCGTCTCGGCCAAGGGGATGGCGTTGGCGAACGCCATCGCCGCGGGCCTCATGCTCGGGGCCAGCTTCGGCCTGCTCGTCGAGGGCACGCGGCACTCCGGCTGGGAGACGTTCCTCGGGACGAACATCGGCGTCCTGTTCATTCTCGCGACTCAGCGGCTACTGGGCCAACACGAGCACGAAACGGAGTTCCTCGGAGCGCGCGGCGCCGGTGCGCAGCGCATGCTGCTCGTGCTCGTGATCATGACGGTGCACTCGTTCGCCGAAGGCGCGGCGGTGGGCGTGTCGTTCGGCGGTGGGGCCGCGCTGGCGCTTGCGATCACGCTCGCCGTGGCGGTGCACAACATTCCCGAAGGGCTCGCCATCAGCGCGGTGATGCGCCCGCAGGGGGCGAGCGTGCTTTCGTGCGCGTGGTGGAGTCTCTTCTCGTCGCTCCCGCAGCCCATCGCGGCGGTACCGGCCTTCCTCTTCGTGGCCCACGTTCACGCGGCGCTGCCGTACGGACTGGGCTTCGCCGCCGGCGCGATGATCTTCATGGTGCTCGTGGAGCTGCTCCCGGCTGCCTACGAGCAGGCCTGGTCACGGAGTGTGGGCGCCGTGACGACGCTGACGCTCATCGCGATGCTGTTCGTCCAGCGGTACCTCTGACGGCGAGCGGCGGGGCGAGCCCGCGTCAGCGTCGCTCGTGCGATCGGGCGTACGTCCCGACGAGTTCCGCTTCGGCCAGCACGTGGCCGGCCATCGTCCGTTCGAGCTCCGCCTTGCCCGCATGGGCCCCGAGCTCCGGGAGGACGGTGTCGAGCGCGTACAGTTTGTGAAAATACCGATGGCGTCCCTTGGGCGGACACGGCCCGCTGTAGCCGCGCTGGCCGCCGTCGTTCAGGGCTTCCCGAGCCCCTTCCGGCATTGCCTTGCCGGTTGCACCCTCGGCCAGCGACGTCGCCGAGGGCGGCAGGTTGTAGACCACCCAATGAACCCACACGCGGACGGGCGCCGCGGGATCCGGCGCATCCGGGTCGTCCACGATCAGCGCGAGGCTCTTGGCGTTCGCCGGAACCCCGCTCCAGTCCAGCGGCGGGGAGAGGTCGGTCCCGTCGCAGGTTTGGCGTTTCGGCACGGCGGCGCCGTTGCGGAATGCGGACGATTCGAGAACGAGCATAACGGCCTTCCTGTTCCTCGCGCCGGGCGCGCGGCCGACGTTCGCTCGGCACGCGCGGGCGCAATCCCCGGGTTGATCCCACTCCCATTCGACAGAATGGGGTCCTGGCGCGCCGCCGTCAGCCCGGCGTTTCCCGTGCAGGGTGTAGGCAAAGGACGAACCCGGCCGACCCGGTGGGCGACCGCCTGGGATGCGATCGCCGACGGCGGTTTCTCCTGATGAACGCCCGATGCGGATCCCTTCGCCGCTACGGGTGTGGCCGCGCCCGTCGGCGGTCGTCGTCGTTGGGCTGGAACGTGTAGTCGTACCGCTTGTCGAAGCCGACCCAGGCGGCCTGGTGCGGCGGCAGGAAGTACTCGTGACGGTAGCGGTACAACTGCACAGCGCGTGTGCCGGCAATGCGGTTCGGATAGTACCGGCCCTGATACTCGTACACGGTGACCGGCGTCCACCGCAGGTAGCTCTTGCGCCACGAACCGGCGCGTTCGGGCGAGTAGGCCCACACCGCGATCTCCTCGCCCAACCGCCGGTCAGCAACCACGACCGGCGCGTATGGGCGCACGCGCCCTACGTCAATCGCGATCGGCCGCCGGGCATAGTCGTACCGCTTGTCGAACCCGATCCACCCCTGGTCCGCCGGCGGCAGAAAATACTCGTTGTTGTATGAGTAGACGACGATGGCCCGCGCCCCCCGGACTTCGTGCCGATAGTAATGGCCGTTGACGTCGTAGAGCACGATCGGGGTCCACCGCAGATAGGCAGTCCGCCAGGCGCCGTACCGTTCCGGCGAATATGCGAAAATGCCTACTTCGGGCCCCAGCCGCGCTCCGAATTCGACTCTGACGTTCACCTGGGCCGGCATCTGCGCCGGCACGGCGAGCATTGCACCAGCGATTGTAGCGGTCACCAACGTTGCCATGCGCATATGACACTCCGGTAGTTTGCACGTCCCAACCTTCCCCATCGTCCGGCGGCAGATCGCACGCCGTGCCGACTGCGGTCCTGACCACCGCGGGCCGTCACTCACCCAGTCTGACGTCCGCTCCCCGAGCGCGTTAAGGCGGGATCGACCGTTGGCCGACTTTGAAAGCGGATAGCCGGCCTAAACGCCGACCATCCCCTCGGACCGCAGTGCCGCCGAGACGCGCGCGCGCAGCCGGGTGGGATCGGAGTACGTCCGTTGTGCGCGTTCGAGCGCGGTCAGGAACGCACGTTCGAACTCGTACTGCGGATGGCAGCGCGTGCAGACCGCCAGGTGGGCGCGAATGGCTACTATCCGGTCGGCGCTCAGTTCGTCGTCGAGGTAGTCCCAGAGTTGCCGCATGACCGATTCGCAGTCGAGCATCTCGAGGTCGTGCGCGTGATGGTCGGTCATCGTTCGGATCCTCGGCCAGCGTCTGGTTGAAGGGCAGCATAGCCGGCGTCCTGGGCGTGCACCAGGAGGGATTCCCGGTCCCACGCGCGGTACGCGCGCAGATAGGTCTCCTGCACGAGGTCGTCGACGTCGGCTTCGTCACGGGTGAGCGACAGCGCAAACCGCGCCACCGCGGGAAGGCAGCTCATCGCCTCCCGTTGAAAGGGCCGGCCGCGCTCGCGTTTCGATTCGACGGCGTCGGTCATCACCGGGGCAACCGGTGAAGGCGATGAAAGGTTCCCCGGTGGGGCGGAGGCCGAGCCGGTCAGCGCGCAGGAACCAAATGCCCGTCTCGCTGTTTGCCTCCCTTACGCGGCACCGACGCCACGTCCACACGTTCTGAACGGGGGCGCGTGTATGAACGTCAATTACGGAAATGCAATCGCGGGCGGACTGGCCGGCACGATGGGTGGAAACCTGCTACTCGGTTGGATGGGTCACTTCATGATCGGAACCAAGTTCGCGCTGGTCTACGCAGCGGTGGCGTCCCGCCTGCCGGGTGCCTTCTGGTTGCGCGGCGCCGTCTTCGCCGTCGCGCCATGGCTCCTCGCACACGCGGTCTACCGCGCCTCGCCAGCCGCAAGTTGATTGTGAAATCAGTTCGAGAACGCCGCCGCTTCCTTTTCGAGCCGCGCCGCGAGCGCCACGAAACCCTCCCGCCCACCGCCCAGATCGTCACGCTCCACCCGCTCGAATGCGGCGAGGATGGCGCCGGCCGCGTCGGGAGGAATCAACTCGTCTGCCATCGGGAACACCATCTCGTCTTCCTTGGCGATGTGGTCGTGGAGCAGGGCGATGTATCCGATGGCGCTGGCCACGATGCGTCGGCGCACCTCGGGGTCGCCGTCGCCGAGACGCCGGGCCGCGTCGCGCAGAGCGCGGTTGTAGGCCCGGCCCTGTTCGTGCTCCTCGAGCATCACGTCGATGGCGCCCCCGTGCGCCGGAGCGCCGTGCGCGATCATCTCGCCGAACAGCACGCCCTCCTCCTTGCGGTGATGGCAGCCGTCGGCGAACCCGGCCACGAAGTCGCTGGCATCGAGAAAGAAGCCCGGCCGCACCTCGCCCCCGCGCTGGAGTTCGCCCACCGCCGCTTCCAGCGCGTCGAGCACTCGTTCGATGATGCGGTGCTCGCTCATGAGCACGTCGGTGGGCGCGGTCACGGTACCAGCACCGCTCGCTTCATCAACTTTCCGTGATGGGCGGCGTCGAACACGGCGTCGATCTCCGAGAGGGGGTACCGCTCGACGTACGGCTTCACCGCCAGACGGCCGTCGGCGATCCACCGCAGCAACTCCGGGTAGATCTCCGGGTCCGCCCCCCAGTTGCCGTGGGCTTCGGCGTCGTAGGCCATGAGGTTGGAAAGGCAGATCTCGATCTTGTCCATCGTGTAGCCGACCACGCCCAGCGAGGCGCCGAACCCGAGCAGCCCGTAGGCGGTCTCCTGGCCGGCCTTCGTGCCGGAAGTCTCGAAGATCTTCCATAGGTAAGGCGGCGCGCCGAGCGACTCGGCCAGCGCCCGCACCTGTTTCCGGATGTCCTTGAGTGGCATGCCGCGAACGTCGATCACGCCCCGTGCACCAGCCGCCGTCGCCTGGTCGAGCTTGCGTGCGTCGATGTCGATGGCGATCACCGTGCCGCCCGCCGCACGCGCTACCTGCACGGCGTGCACGCCGATGCCGCCCACGCCGACGACGATGGCCAGCTCTTCCGGCCGGAGCCCCGACCGCTTCACGGCCTGGAACGGCGTGGACAGCGCGTCGGCCACCACGGAGAGTTCCCAGAGTTCATGGCCGGCCAGAGCCGACTCCGGCACCGGGCAGAGATACCGCGCCGGCACGACAACGTGCGATGCGAAACCTCCGTGGCGATCGTTGCCCGGCATGACCTGCTGCCGGCAGATGGCGCGGCGACCGGCACGACAGAGGTCGCACTCGCCGCACGGAAGCACCGCTGGCACCACGACGGCCACTCCGACGAGCGACGGGGCCACGCCGGGGCCCACGGCTCGAACGATTCCGCTGATCTCGTGCCCGAGCACCAGCGGCAACGGTCCGCGCGTCTTCACACCACCGTAGAAATACGAGAGGTCGGTGTGGCACACGCCACATCCGGCCACCTCGATCAGCGCTTCACCTGCTCGGGGCTCTGTCCACGGCAATTCCACGTGATCCAGAGCCGTGCCTGGCGTCGCCATGACCCATGCCTCGAAGGTCGTCCCCGTCGTCGTCATCTGTCCTCTCCGAAGATCAGGCTTCCGCATTCGTGGCAGCGATCGAGGGTCTTGTCCCGCCCGCCGAAGCAGGGGCGATCGTCGCCGCCAATCCGGAGCACCTTCCGCAAGAAGCGGCAGTCGCATTCCGCGGTCGGCTGGTACACGGCCTCGAGGTAGTCCTCGGCCTCGGCCAGCACGTTCCGGACGCGCACCTTGAGCGATGGGGTCAGCTCCTGATCCTCGATCGTCAGCTCCTTGCTGATCACCGCCACCGCGCGGATGTGCTCGTACTTGATCGGGTGCGTGCGGTTGAATTCGTCGATCGTTTCGCGCAGCGACGCCGCTACCACGCGGTCGGCCGTCGTGTGGTCGCCGCCGAACTCCTCGCCGATGCGGAAGAAATCCGGGAAGATCAGGGCGCAGAGGAAATCGCGGCCGCTGCCGTCCACGATCACGTGCCGGATGTACGGATTCATGCCGGCCAGCCGGTTCTCGATCTCCGTCGGGACCACCTTTTCTGCGTTCAGCAGCTTGAACACGCGGTCCTTCCGCGCGACCAACTTGAGCGCCGGCCCCAGCAGCTCGCCCAGATCGCCCGTGTGGAACCAGCCATCGCCGGGCAGCGCCTTGGCGGTCGCGTCGTCGTCCAGGTAGTACCCGCGCATCACATTGGGGCCGCGGATGAGGATCTCGCCGTCGTCGGCGACTTTGACGGTGACGCCGGGCAAGGGGTAGCCCACCTTGCCCGGCGCCGAGCGCGGCTCGTTGAGATCGGTGAGCGTGCAGCAGGGCGCCGTCTCGGTGAGCCCCCAGCCTTCAGCCACGGGAATGTGCCGGGCCGCGAAGAACGCGGAGAGGTTGGCGGGCAGCGGCGCGGCAGCCGTGAACACGAACCGCAGCTCGGGATGGAAGATCCGCTCCTCATCCTCCGGGTGCGACTGGATGTGGGCCACGATCTGCTGGTACACCTTGGGCACGCTGAAGTAGATGGTGGGTCGGATCTCCATCCAGTTGCGCAGCAGCACGTCGAAATCCCGCCCGTACGAGTCGTCGATGGCCAGCGGGGCGCCATTGTAGAGC
This sequence comes from uncultured Gemmatimonadaceae bacterium, assembly GCA_963728785.1. Taxonomy (GTDB): domain Bacteria; phylum Gemmatimonadota; class Gemmatimonadetes; order Gemmatimonadales; family Gemmatimonadaceae; genus JAGWRI01. The sequence goes on along the minus strand of CAVSKV010000004.1, from coordinate 1,229,377 downwards.
GCACTGTACTTCTCGAAGATTCCGCCGAAGCTGTGGTGCCAGGGCAGGTACGACAGGAAGCGGTCTTCGGGACCGATGTCCCAGATGGCGGCCAGGGCCCGCCGCTGCGACAGGATGTTGTCGTGCGTGAGCAGCACGCCCTTGAGCGCTCCGCTCGTGCCCGACGTGTACATCATCAAGCAGGGCGCCGTGGGATCGAGCTCCGCGCCGCGTTCCAAAAAGGCGCGCCGGCTCGCAGCGTGGCGCTCGGTACGGAACGGCGCGAGGACGTCCGGGAACTCGTCAAAGGTGATCACGGTGCAGGTGCTCGGCGGCATCCGCAGACGCGTGCGCCATCCGCTGCTGGGCAGCACCACCACCGACGGCGCGGCGTGGGCGAGCAGATCGCACGTCTGGTCGGGCGAGTAGCCGGCAAAGAGCGGCGTGTAGACGGCGCCCAGGCTCATCGTGGCGAGTTCGGCCACCAGCATCTCGCCCCGGTTTGGCGAGACGACCACCACTCGGTCGCCGGGCGCGACGCCGGCCCGTTCCAGATACCGGCCAAACGCGACGACGTCGCCTTCGAGCTGGCGCCAGGTCACCGTGCGGAACGCCCCGAGCTGCCGCTCGCGATACACGGGGTGCTCGTCGAACCTGCCCGCGTTGCGCATCAGGAAGGCGGCAATCGTCTCGCTCGCGCCGGTCGGCTCGAGCAGCGACCGGATGCGGTCGTCGTCCCGCACGGCGGCCCGGGCGTGTGTGCCCTGTCTCATACCACCACCTCCGGGCCCACCGATACGGCGCCGTCCCGTGCCGCCAGCGCGGCGCCGAACGCGCCCATCTCCTGCGGGTGCGGCGGCACGAGCACCTCGGTGTGCATTTCCTCACCGAGCAGCCGGGCCACGGTCGGGTGATACGCGACGACACCGCCGGTGGCGACCACATGTCCCTGGAGGACGTCCATGGCCACGAGGCGCTTGACGAGCGAGCGATAGGCCGCCATCGCAAGATCGGCCGGCCGATGCCCGGCTCGGATGAGCGTGAGAAGCTCGGTCCCGGCAAAGACCGTGCAGAAGCTGGAGAGCTCGAGGGCCTTGGTGGACCGCGACGCCAGCTCGTCCATGGTCTCGATGCCGACGCCCAGCCGGAGCGCGATCTCGTCGAGGAAGCTGCCCGTGCCGGCGGCGCACTTGCGGTTCATCCGATGCGCCACGCGCTGGCCGTTCGCGTCGAGGCGAATGACCTTGGCATCCTGGCCGCCGATGTCGATCACGAGAAGCGGTCCCTTGACGTAGAACGCCACGCCCCGGCCGTGGCAGTCGAGTTCCGTGCGCGAGCCGTTGGCGAAGGCTACCGTCTGCCGCCCGAACCCCGTGGCCCAGATCGCGTCCACGTCGCTCCGGCCGCGCGGAGCGCGGCTGAGGGCGAGGGCGAGCGCCTGCTCGGCGGCGCCGGCGAGGTCGGCGCCCGAGCGCACCACGGCCCGCGCGAGTACGCGCCCCTCGTCGTCAATGACGACGGCCTTTGTGTTCCACGAACCGCTGTCCACGCCCACGTATCGCTTCACGCCCGCGCCCCCGCCGGCCGCGCGTCGGCCAGCTGTTCCACGAAGCCCTCGACGTTGGTGCGTACCTGCTCGTCGGAGAAGCACCGCAGGTCGTTCACGTCGCCGTCCAGGGCGAGGGTCGGGACGCCCAGTCGCTCGGCGATCCGTCGCGGCATGCCGTACCGCGTGTTCGAGTTGTTCGGGCAGGTGCGGCAGTCGTGGAACACGATGCCGTCCACGCCGTAGAGCGCGACCATGCGCTCGATGTAGGCCTCCTTGGCCTCCTCGGATCGCACGATGAACAGTTCCAGCGACGCCCGGGCCATCGATCGCATCGGGTCGCCCGGATCGAGCGCTGAGAAGATCCAACTGTTGCAGTACGTGGACGCCACGACGGCCGTGCGGAACTCCGTGAACAGCGACGACAGGGCGCGCAGGCGTCCCCACACCGGCATGCCTTCCCAGTACAGCCGGAACGACTCGCGGGGCACGGCGGCCTGCCCGAGCCGCGCCGCTTCGTCGAGTTCGGCGAGCAGCAGTCGGTAGTAGTCGCACGCCTCCGCCGACCCGCGCAGGACCACGGCCGGCCCCATGTGGATGGTGCCGTCGAAGAAGGTCAGCGGGGCGGGGTGGCGTGCGGCGGTGCGCAGGCAGGCTTCCCAGAGGTCCGAACACTCCCGCGACACGCGCACGGCTTCGGCGAGACGCGTCGCGTCGAGACGGGTTCCGGCAACGGCTTCGAGCGTCGGCACCAGCCGCTCAAGTTGCGTGGCGACGCCCTCTACGTCGGCGTCGTAGACCTGCTCGATCGCGCGTGGCGACCGCACCCCGATCACGGGCACGTTCCAGGTCCGGCCATACCACTCGAACCAGTCGCGCACGTCGCGGCACTGGTTGGTGTTGAACACGAGCACGTCGGCCCGGGGCGTCGCGCTCAGACCGAAGGCGGAGAGCGGCGTCTCGCCCGCGAGGTAGGCGCCGATGTCGCTGGTGAGGTACGAGCAAACGTCCTGCGAGTACCCCTGGGCGTGGGCAAGCGGCATGTACCGGTTGGCGCTGCGCGCGGTGCCCAGCATGGCCGCGTGGTTCTCCGGAAAGAAGACCTGGAAGCCGAGGGCACGCAGGAGTTCGGCGGGCCCCACGCTCGAGCACCACGCAACGGGCGCAGTCTTCCGCTCGGCCGCGTCACCGAGGGCCCGGTAGTACCGGCCCATCGTGTCCTTGAGCGCGGCGGTGCTGTGGAGCGTGGTCATTGGAGGACCTTGAGCGCCGCACCGAGCGCGCCCGTGTAGATCGCATCGGGGACGGCCCGGGCCTCGACCCCGGACAGTTCCTCGAGTGCCCGCAACACCCCGGGGAAGAATTCGACCACGCCGCCGCAGACGACGATCGGAGCTGCGAAGCCCCCGATCTCGACGATGCGTTCAGCCACCGAGTGCATGCAGCCCAGAGCGATCTCCTCGCGTGTGGCCCCCTCGCGCAGTCGTTCCAGCACCTCGTTGCCGGAGAACACTGAGCAGTAGCTGCTCACCGGCGCCGGAGCGGCGGCCGCGGCCGCCAGCTCCTGGAGGCCGGAAGGCGCGATGTCGAGGTGCTGTGCCGCGAACATCAGGAAGCTGCCGATCCCGACGGCGCAGCGGCGCACGCCCCGCGCGTCCATCCGCCGGCCGTCTTCGTCAAGATGCATCACGTGCGGGTCGCGGCCCCCGATGTCCACGAGCGTCATGGCGTGCGGCGAATGATGGAAGGCGCCGCGCGCGTGGCAGCTCTCCTCGGTGGCCGTCGTCGTCGCGGCGCGCACACAGTTCATGGCGAACCCCGTGGCGCCGATCCCGACCAGATCGGACGCCTGCAGCTGCGCGTCGTCGAGCGCCGCCGTGAGCACCTCGTAGCTGCACGCCTGAAAGTACCCGCGCGTGGGGGCCACCGCGCGGCCGAGAATCCGGCCGTCGGCGTTGGCCACCACCGCTTTCACGCACTCCGTCCCGACGTCTACGCCGGCGGCGGCCCTGGTCCCGTTTTCCAGCATCGCGATCGCTCCTCGCCGCCTAGTGGGCGGCCAATCCTTGAACGTGCTGCTCGACGAACGCGGACAGCTGTCCCTGCAACCGCTCGGTGGAAAAGAGCCGCAAGTCGTGTGAATCGGCTTCGAAGACGAACGCCGGCACGCCGGTGGCACGCTCGGCGCGCACAGCGAGGCCGAACCGGACGTGGCTCGCCTCAGGCGTCGTGCGGCAGTCGTGGTAGATCGCCGCGTCCACTCCGTACTCCTCGAACTTCGAAGCCAGGTACGCCGTCTTGAATTCCTCTGACCGATTGCCGAACACGCCGGTGTAGGCGCGCGCCATGCTCGCAATCGGATCGTCGGCGTCGAGGCCCGGCAGCACGAACTCGCCGCAGAACGTGGAGGCCACGACCGCGATCCCGGCGTCGGCGAACAGCCGCGACAGCGGCCGGAGCGCGCACCAGACCGGCGGACCGTCCCAGTAGAAGCGATGTGTCTCGTTGGGAACGGCACCGACGCCCTGGGCGACGCGGTCTTCCAGCTCGGCCTTCAGCCCCCGGTAGTACGACACGGCCTCCGGCGTTCCACGCAGGAGCACCATCGGCGCCAGATGCACGATAGAGTCGAAGAAGGTCATCGGCGCCGGCACGGCACGCGCCAGGGCCAGAATGTCGTCCCAGAGTGCGCTCGCCTCGCCGCTGTAGCCTACCGTCTCGCTCAACCGGTCGATCTCCAGCGTGCGGCCGGTGGAGTGCTCGAGCTTCGACGCGAGCCGGAGGAGTTGCTCCACGGCGGCGTCCACGTCGATCGGTTCCAGCTCGTGAAGCGCCGGCGGGGGGTGCAGTCCGTCAACCGGTACGCCGTAGTGCGAACCGTAGAACTCGAACCAGCGGAGGAGCTGATGCCCGGTGTTTGTGCTGTACACTACGACATCGGGGCGGGGCACTCCCGGGATGCCGTGAGCCGCGATGAGCGGGCTCGTCCCCTCGAGCAGCGCACCGACGTCGGCCCGCATCGCCGAACTGGCGAACTGCGAGAACCCGTGGACCGTAGCGCGCGCGATCGCGTGCCCCCCCTGGCGCGTCGCCGCGATCAGAGCGGCGTGGTTCTCCGGGAAATACGGCGCGATGCCCAGTGCCCGCACGATTTCCACCGGACCCAGCGCCGAGCATGCCGCCACGAGCCGCGACCGATCGGCCGAAGCCGCCGCGAGATCGCGGTAGTAGGAGTGCATGAGTTCCTTGAGACGCCGAGTGCTCTCCAGCGGCGGGCCGGCGGGCGTCATCCCGCCGTCCGGCCCGCGCAGCATCGGCGCGCCGGTCATGGGCGTACGGTCCAGGCCGAGCTGTTTGGCGATCGCCTGCTTGTTCAGGAACTTCTGCCGCTCGCGCGAATGAATGAAGTCGACGATGGCGCGGTTGTGCGGCGCCGATAACCCGAGGCGCGCGGCCTCGTCGGCCACCGCGCCGTTGAGAGCGTCCACCTCGGTGCGCTTGCCGCGCGAGAGATCCTGCCACATGGACGGGCGATTCTTGCCGAGCGCCTTGAGCGAGCCGATGATCGGCCGGAAGGGATCCTCGTCGTCCACGATCGGGATGCCGCGCGCCCGCATCACGGCGATGATCTCGCCGCAGAGATCGCGCATGAACGACATGAGATGCTCGTCGGCCAGCATCTCGCGGCAGGTGAGACCGGTGAGTGCCGAGGTGGGGTTCACCACCGCGTTGTGAAGCAGCTTCTGCCAGATGGCGTGGTCCACGTTCGGCACGACTTCGGTGGCCATCCCTGCGGCGCGGAACACCTCCGCGATCGGCTCGATCTTCGCTGGATCGGCGCCGCTGAACGGGGCGATCTGGATGGGCTTGATCCCCGCACGGTAGTTGAGCCGCCGCGGCCCGGCATGCTGGATACTGTGATACGTGATGCCGCACAGCACGCGTTCGGCGCCCACCAGCGCGGCGATCTTCTCGGCATTGCCGATTCCGTTCTGGAGCGAGAGAAACAGCGTCTGCGGGCCGACCGCCGGCAGCACCGACCGCACCGCATCCTCGGTTTCGTACGTCTTCACGGCGACGAACACCAGATCGAAGGGCGCCAGGCCGTCCACGGCGGACACCACGGTCACGGGGACGCACACCTCGTCTTCACCCATCCGGCTCACCAGCAGTCCGGCCTCGTTCAGCAACGCCGCCCGCGCCGTGTTCGACTCGAGCAACACCACGTCTTCGCCGGCGCGCGTCAGATTCGCGCCGACCAGTCCGCCCAGAGCGCCGGCACCCACGATCAGGGTTCTCATGCTCGCCCGCCTCCCGCCGCGCCCGTGGCGCCGCTCACCGGTTGTGCCACACCGGCCTCCGCTTCTCGAAGAATGACGCGATCCCTTCGTTCACATCGTCCAGCCCCATCAGCTCGTCCAGGAACACGCGCTCAGCCTCGAGCCGCCCGGGTTCGAACGGCCGTCCCTGCAGCTGTCGCACGAGCCGCACGTTCAACCGCATCACCGCGGGGCTCGCCCGCCGCAGTTCGCCGAGCACCGAGGCGACCCTGCCCGCCAGTTCAGGCGGCGGCATGACGTGCGACACGAGCCCCATAGCCGCCATCTCGGCCGCCGTGTATGTGTGGCCCGTGGCCGTGATCTCGACGGCGCGCGCCGGCCCGACTCGGGCCGACAGCCACGACACGCCCACCGGGGCGAAGAACCCCAGCCGTATCTCCGGCTGGCCGAACGTCGCCGCGGTGCTTGCGAGCAGGATGTCGGCCATGAGCGCGACCTCGAACCCGGCGCCAAGCGCGGCGCCGTCCACCGCCATCACGATCGGCACCTCACAGGCGCCGAACGCCGCGAACAGGCGGCTGAACGCTGCAATCATCGCCGGCGCATTCTCCGGCCGGTGCTCGCCTACGTCGGCGCCCGCTGAGAAAGCGGTCCCGTTGGCCGTGACCGAGACCGCAACCACAGAAGGGTCGGCCTGCGCCCGGTCCACGGCAGCGGCCAGCTGGGTCATGACGTCGGCGGTGAGAATGTTGAGCGGGGGCGCGTCCAGCACTATGTGCGCGACCGCGTCGCGCACTTCGTATTGCACCGTCGTCCCGATCTGCGCCGTGGAGGCCGCCATGTGCTCGCTCCCGCCGCGCCGCGGCTAGATGTACTGCCCTCCGTCCACCTTGATCACCGTTCCCGTAATGTGCCGGGCACGCGCCGAGCACAGGAACGTCACGGCGTCGGCGACGTCCGCCGGCTCGGCCACACGGCCGAGCGCCGATTCCCGCTTCGCGTTCTCCACGACCTCCACCGGCAGGTTCGCAGTCATTTCGGTGCGCACGAGCCCCGGCGCCACGCAGTTCACCGTCACGCCGGCGCTGCCCAGTTCGCGGGCCAGCGTCTTGGTGAGGGCCATGACCCCGGCCTTCGATGCCGCGTAGTTGGCCTGGCCGAACTTCCCGCGCAGACCATTGATGCTCGCCATCGTCACGATGCGCCCGTGTTTCTGCGCCCGGAGCGCCGGCGCGATGGCCCGGCAGTAGGCGAAGCATCCCTTGAGGTTGATATCGAGCACTTCGTCCCACTGGTCCTCGGTCATCTTCCAGACTACGGCATCGCGGGCCACGCCGGCGTTGGCCACGAGGATGTCGAGGCGCCCGAACTCCTCCAGCACCGCGCCCACGCACCGCTCTGCGGCCGCGACGTCGGAAACATCGGCTTCCAGAGCGAGCGCGCGCCGGCCACCCCCCCGGATCGCATCCGCCACCGCGCGCGCCTCCGCAAACGCGCCGGCGTCGACGAGGGCCACGTTGCACCCCTCGTCGGCCAGCGCGCGCGCGATCGCCGCTCCGATGCCGCGGCCGCCACCGGTGATGATCGCCGTCTGTCCCGTCAACCCCAGGTCCATCGCGCTCCCGGTGATCAGGCGCCAGAGGCGCCGTTGAGCTTCGCGCCGCACTCACCGCAATAGGTGAACGCCGAGGGGATCCCCTTGGCACCGCACTTCGCGCAGGTGTGCTCGTACGGGCCCCACAGGAACTCGCTGCTTCCACCGTTGGCCGCGCGCTCTCGCATGCCGCGGTAATCGATCTTCCGCTTCTCCACGAACGCCTGCATGCCCTCGTAGGGCTCGAGTGTCGTGAAGTGCGTGGACAGCCAGTCGCGGGCGTGACCGATGGTCGCGAACCACGCCGACTCCTTCCAGTAGTTCACCTGCTGCTTGGTGTAGCGCGTGCATTCGGGGAAGGTGTTCAGGAGCTTCTGGGCCAACTCGTTCACCGTCTCGTCGAGCTTCGCCCGCGGCACGACGCGGTTCACCAGCCCCCACGCCAGGGCCTGGGCGGCGGGAACGCGTGGGTTGAGGAACAGCATCTCGCGCGCACGGCGATCGCCCACGTGGATTGACAGCCACTGCGTGGCGCCGCCGGCGGCCACACTGCCAACGCTGGACCCCACCTGGGCGAGGTACGTGTCGTCGGCCATCACCGCGAGGTCGCAGGCCAGTTGCGATTCGTTGCCGCCGCCCACCGCCATCCCGTTGATGCGGGCGATGGTCACCTTGCCACTGCGAAAGATCGATTCGATGTAACGACTGAACAGGCCCATGTACTTGAAGTAGTCGTGCGGCCGCTTGGTATAGACGGCCGCGTATTCCTTGACGTCGCCCCCGGTGCAGAACGCCTTCTCTCCGGCGCCGGTGTACACGATCACGCCGACCTTGTCGTCCTCCGACGCGTCCTGGAACGCGCGGATCAGCTCCCGCAGCGTGTCGGTGGTGTACGCGTTGTACGCCTCGGGGCGGTTGATCGTGATCCGGGCGACGAAATCCCTCTTGTCGTATAGGATGTCCTTGAAATCCATGGTGCGCGGGGACTTCGAGGTGAAGTAGTCGATGAGCGAGGTCATGGGTCGGCTCTGGTTGATGTCTTGGCGTTGGGTCAGTGCGTATCCACTTTCACGACGACGGCTGCTGCCGAGTCGCCGGCGGCGCATCCGGTGAACAGGCCGTAGCCTCCGCCCCGCGTCACCAGATCCTCCACGAGTTCGATGATTGCCCGCAGGCCGGTCGGGCCTTGGGGGTGGCCCCAGACCAACGAGGAACCGAACCGGTTCATCGCTTCCGGGTCCAGATGCAGCGAGCGGGCAAGCAGCACGTCGTTCACGGCGAACGGGTTGTGCGTGGTCGTGCTCGCGAGCTGGCTGGCGGCGATGCCCGCCCGCGCCAGCGCCAGCTCCGCCGCCGGCACGATGGCCATGGGCATGAAGCCCGGCTTCACCCGCGCCTGCCCGTACGACAGGAGCCGGACCTCGACGTGTTGGTCGCGCGACATCGCGCGGGCGCGATCACGGCTGCCGGTGAGGATCATCGCGGCGTTGCCATCTGCCGGATGGGTCTGGGCGCCGAACGTCACGCTCCCGCCCTCGATGACCGGGCGCAGCGCGGCCAGCCCGGCTGCCGTGGTCGGGAAAACGCCCTCGTCAGCGGCCACCGTGGCCGCCACCTTCTTCCCGCGCTTCACCTCAACCGGCCGCACCATGAATCGGCCGTGAAATGCGCCGTCGTCGGCCAGCGCGCGCGCGTACTGCGCGTAGCGGAGCAGGGTCATCTCCTCCTGCGCCTGGCGCGTGATTGCGCACTCGCGGGCCACGTTCTCGGCGGTCTGCAGCATCGAGTTCCGGGCGTACGGATCGTGGCCGAAGCTGTCGAGCACCCAGTCCTCATGGTCGCCCGTACCGCCGGGGCCGCCGGGGTTGGGGTAGTACACGTGCGGCCCGTTGCTCGTCCGGTCGGCGGCCGCGGCCAGATACACGCTGGCGCTGCCCGTGGCCAGTTCCTGCGCGCCTTGAACCACCTGTCGCGCCGAGGTGGCACAGGCCTGATTGATGGTCGGGCCGCTGACGTGGCCGAGGCCGGCGAGTCCGGCAAACCACGGAGCGCCGTAGAACGAACCCTTGCTCGGCACGGTCGTGCCCAGGCTCATGCCGTCGATGTCAGCCGGCGCGATGCCGCGCTCGTCGAGCGCCCGGCGGGCCAATTCGGCAGCCAGGGGGATCGGCGCCAGCGTGGCGAACGAACCCTGCCACGCACAGAAGGGCGACGACCAGTAGGCGCCGTAGGGAATGTAGATCGTCTCGAATTGCATATCGCTCACCGTTTGCGCACTCCGTTCAGGATCAGTTCGATCATTTCTTCGCCGATCTCCTCCACCGTTCCGTACCGGGCGGGGTCGTACCACATGAAGATCCAGTTCAGCATGCCGAACACGAACAGCGCCGTGTGGCGGCTGCGGCGCGACGTGCCGTCGCCGTTCTCGCCCATCAACGCACTCACCACGGCGGTCATCAACTGGTAGTAGCGACGGCGCAGCGCCTCGGTGGCCTCGTACCGCTCTCCCTGCAGCGATGAGATCTCGTATGTGCAGACCTTGAGTTCGTTCGGATGACTCACGAAGAACGCAAGGTGGCCGATCACGAGGCGGCGCAACCGTTGCTCCGGCGTTCCCGGCTCCGACGCGCGCTCCTCCTGCGCCGCGAGCAGTGAAGCGAACGTCCGGTACTGGATCTGGTAGAGCAGTTCCTCTTTGGAGTCGAAGTAGTGGTACAGGCCGGCCAGGCTCACTCCCAACGCGCGGCTCACGTCGCGCATCGACGTTGCCTCGAACCCCTGGTCGGCAATCGACGCCGCGGCGGTTTCGAGGAGCGTCTCCAGCTTCTGCTGCGTCGCGGCCCGTGGGCCGCGACGGCGCGTGGGCGTGGACGTATCGGCGATGCCGTTCGAGTTCATCGACGCTGCGCTCCGGGAACCGGCCGTTCGTCGTGCCTGGATTCACGCGCCAGGGCCGGTGACGTGGCGCGCTGCCGGAGTCCGTGCAGGATCTTTTCGGGCGTGATCGGAAGTTCGGTGATCCGCACGCCGCAGGCATCGTAGATGGCGTTCGCGATGGCGCCGAGCACGGGCAGCAACGAACCCTCGCCAACTTCCTTGGCGCCGAACGGGCCGCGCGGCTCGTAGCTCTCTACGGCCACCGACCGCACCTGAGGGGCGTCGCAGATGGTCGGAATGAGATAGTCGTGCAGGTTGGGGTTCACCAGGCGGCCGCCGGCGCCGACGACGGTGTCCTCCATCAGCGTCTCCCCGAGCCCCATGATGATGGACCCCTCCACCTGGCCGTGGAACGTGAGCGGGTTGATCACCGTCCCGGCGTCGCTGAAATCCGTGACCCGGTCAACGGTGACGAAACCCGTTTCGAGATCCACCGTGACTTCCGCCACCGCCGTAGAGAAGCTGTAGGCGGGCGACGTGCCCACCGTGCTCCCCTTGAACCCGCCGCCGAGACCCTTGGGCGGCTGGTAGGTGCCGGTACCGACGATCGGACCGTGCCGGGCGAACGCCACCCTGGCCGCCGCGGCCCAGTCCATGCCGACTTCGGGGAACTGCTGCACGAACACCCGGCCGGTGCGCGCCACGAGGCCTCCGACGTCGCATGCCAGCTCCCGCGCCGCCGCTTCGAGCACCTGCCGCTTGACGACCAGCGCCGCCTCGCGCACCGCGTTGCCGGCCATCAGCGTCACGCGGCTGGAATACGATCCGAGATCGAGCGGGCTCAACGTCGAGTCGCAATCCGCCATCCACACCCACTCGAACGGCACGCCCAGCTCTTCGGCTGCGATCTGGACCAGCACCGTATCCGACCCCTGGCCGATCTCGGCCGCCGCGATGTGCAACGACACGGCCGTGCCGTCCTCGTGCACGCGGATCATGGCGTTGGAGTGCGGAAAGTCGGAGCGGTAGATCGGATATCCGGCGCCGGAAACGAACCCGCCGCTGCCCACGCCGATGCCCTTGCCCGGCGGCAGATGGCCGCGCTTGGCGCGCCACTCCGTGGCCTCGCGGGCCTGTTCCAGCGTGCGGGTGAACTCGCATGACGAGACGTCGAGGGCGTTCACCGTCCGCGTGTTCGGTTGCATCGCATTGCGCAACCGGATGTCGATGGGATCGATGCCCAGGTCTTCGGCGATCATGTCGAGCAGCGACTCGAACGCGAATCGGGGCTGCGGAACGCCATGGCCGCGGAACGCACCGCTCGCCGGAAGATTGGTATACACGCGCAGGCCGTCGTACTTGTAGTGCGGCATGCGGTACAGCGTGGGAAGCATGGAGCCGGCGTAGTAGGCCGTGATCACCCCGAACGACGTGTAGGCGCCGCCATCGAGCACCACACGCTGTTGCACCGCGGTGATCGTCCCGTCGCGCTTGACTCCGATCTTGAGATCGATGGTCTGCTTGTGCCGCCCGCGGAAGTGTCGGAACATCTCCTCGCGCGTGTACTCCATGAGCACCGGTCGCCCGGTCTTTCGCGAGAGGATCGCCGCGCAGAAGTCCAGCGGCGTCGCTTCGGCCTTGGCCCCGAACCCGCCACCCACCGCGGGGCGAATCACCCGAATGTTACCCATCGGAATGCCGAGCGTGCGCGACAGCGACCGGTGCAGGTAGTGCGGCGTCTGCGTGGACGACCATATGGTGAGGCGGTCGCCGTGGGCCTCCCACTGGGCGAGCGCGGCGTGCGGCTCGAGTGGCGCCTGATACGTGCGGTTGCCCACGAAGCGCTGCTCGCGCACCAGGTCGGCCTCGGCGAATCCTTGCTCGACGTCGCCGAAGTGCCACGCGACCCGGGTGTTGATGTTGTTGGCGTAGCGGGGATGCTCGGGATGGACCAGCGGCGCGCCCGGCGTCATCGCCGCCTCTGCTTCGAACACCGCCGGCAGTTCCTCGTATTCCACTTCGATCAGCGCCAGCGCGCGCTCCGCCGTCGCTTCGTCCACGGCGGCCACCGCGGCCACCTCGTCGCCGATGTAGCGCACCCGCTCCCGAGCGAAGATCTGCTCGTCCTCGCGCGCCGGACTTACCCCGTACCACGTATCCGGCACGTCAACGGCCGTGATCACGGCCAGCACGCCGGGCAGGGCCCGTGCCCGGCTCGCGTCCATGCGCGTAATGATCCCGTGCGCGATCGGGCTGCCCAGGATCTTTCCGATCACGGTGCCCGGCGGCCGGTAGTCCGCCGTGTACTTGGCGCGCCCCGTGACCTTGTCCGGCCCGTCGTAGCGCGTCACCCCTCGGCCCACGATCGCGTGATCGCGCTGCTGGTCGCGCTCGCCGTCGTCGTGGGGGCGCGCATCCAACGGAACGCCGTCGAACTCCTGCCACCCCTGCACGGCGCGGATCATCCGCGGGTAAGTAGCGCACCGGCAGAGATTGCCGCTCAGCGCGTCCCTGACGTCGTCCTCGCTCGGGGCCTGGTTCCGGTCGATGAGCGCCTTGGCCGACATCAGCGCTCCCGGCGTGCAGAACCCGCACTGGAGCGCGCCGTGCTTGACGAACGCCTTCTGCAGAGGATGCAGGTCTCCGCCCGTCGCAAGGCCCTCGACCGTCGCGATCGCCTTGCCGTCGGCCTCGACGGCGAGCTGCAGGCACGCGTTCACCGGCTCGCCGTCCACGTGCACCGTGCACGCGCCGCAGTCGCCCGTGGCGCAGCCCCGCTTGGTGCCGGTGAGGCCGAGTTCGTCGCGCAGCACGGCGAGCAGCGTCGTCTCGGGAGCGACCGCAACGGTGCGGGGCTCGCCGTTCACGTCGAGGTGCACGAGATGCGCGCCCGTCACGCCAAGCCTCCCGCCGCGCGCGCCCGCACGAGAGCCTGGGCGAGGGCCCGCCGGACCAGCACGGCGACGATGTCACGCCGGAACTCCTCGGACCCGCGAATGTCGGTGATCGGGAGTGCGGCGCCTGCGCATACCGCACCCGCTACGGCGAACAGTTCCTCCGTCGCAATCTCGCCTTCGAGCAGGCTCGACACGTGCGGCACCAGAAACGGCACGGGGCCCACCGCGCCCAGCGCCACGGTCGCCCGGGCGATCCGGTCGCCCTCGAGCATCACCGCTGCGGCGGCCGATGCCACGGCGAGCGCCATGCCGCGGCGTTGCGCAAACCGCTGGAAGCTCGTGCCCGTGTGCGGCGGCGCGGCAGGGATGATCACCTCGGCCAACACTTCCCCATGATCGAGCACCGTCCGCCGCGGGCCGGCAAACAGTTCCTCAGCGCGAATCGTCCGCTCCCCGCCACCCGACACGATGCGCAGCCGAGCGCCACCGACCATTGCCGCAGGTGGAAGATCGGCGCACGACACCGCGCGGCAGAAGTTGCCGCCGATCGTCGCCAGGCTCCGGACCTGCGGACTGCCCAGCGCACGCGCAGCTTCGACGAGCGCCGGTAGCCAGGCCTGGACGTCGGCCGAGGCGGCAATGGCGCTCACCGTGGTGAGGGCGCCGATGCGCAGCGTGTTGCCGTCGGACGCGATGCCGCGGAGCTCGGCGATTCTGCCCAGCGCGATCAGATGCGTCGCCGTTTCCCGGCGGCGCTGGTAGTCGGGCACCAGCTCCGTGCCGCCGGCCAGGAACGCCGCCTGCCCGGCGAGCCGCTGCCCCAGCGCGCACGCCTCGGCCAGAGTAGCCGGCCGGTGGTAGGTGAAGGGAAGGGCGGGCACTTGGGCCTCAGCTTACCGCCGCCGCCGACCAGGCGACGTCTGAGAGTTCCAGCTTCCGGAACCGGAAGCCTCCCCACAGCGCCGCGCCGATCGCGCCGGCGTAGATCGCGGCCTCGTCAGTGACCACCTCGGCAGCACCCTCGCCCGTCCCCGGCGCCTTCTTCTTCATCGCTTCGCGCAGGGCGGCGAGCATCCCCACGTCGCTTGCCAGACCGCCGCTCACGAACACCGGCCCGTTGAACTGCAGCGACCGGAGCAGCCGCGCGAACCGGTCGGCCATGCTCTGGTGCACGCCACGCAGAATGTTCGCCGTACTGATGCCGCGCGACACCATGTTGATCACGTCCGTTTCCGCCAGCACCGCGCAAATCGAACTCACCTTCTCGGGCTCGTCCGCCTCGAGCGACAGCGGACCGATCTCGTCGTGCGACACGCCCAGGTAGCGGGCGATGTTCTCCAGGAACTGGCCCGAGCCGGAGGCGCACTGGCTCGTCATCTTGTAGTCGAGCACCCGGCCATGTTCGTCCATCGCCAGCGCGCGTGTGTGAAGCGCTCCGACGTCGAGCACGGCGCGGGCCGGCGGCGCCATGTGCAGCGCGCCACGCGCGTGCGCCGTCATGCCGTAGAAGTGCCCCGTCGCGCACGGGAATTCCGCGCCCTCACCCGTGGTTGCGATGTAGTGCAGCACGTCCACCCCGGCGGCGTCGGTCGCCGCCTGGAACACCTCGTCCAACACCTTCGCCACCACGCGGCGCCGGATGCGCGACGACTGCTGTGCGAGCATCGCCGCCTCACCGTCAGCGTCCGTGCGCATGATCACCACCTTGACGGCGCCGCTGCCGACGTCGATTCCAGCGCTCAGAGTGCTCATCAGGCCACCATCCGATTGGCGAACAGCGCGGCGCCCAGCGCCCCGGTGTAGATGCTGTCGGCCGAAATGTTGATTGTCCGCGCTCCGTAGTTCTCGTCCACCAGCTCGCGAATGGCTCGCACGGCCGCGGCGTTCTTCGCCACGCCGCCCGTGAACGTGAATTCGTCGCTCACGCCGCCCGAGCGGGCGAGCAGGCTCATCGCCCGCAGCACGATCGCTCGATGCAGACCGGCCAGGATGTCCTCGCGCTTCTGGCCGAGTCCGAGTAGTTCGCGCAACTCGGCGCCGGCGAACACCGTGCACGTGGAGTTGATCTTCACCGCGTGCAGGGACTGCTCGGCGAGCGGGCCAAGTTCGTGCAGTCCCAGATTCATCTCGTCCGCGATGTAGCCCAGATAGCGCCCACAGCCGGCCGCGCACCGGTCGTTCATTTGGAAGCTGGTCACGATCCCGGCCGGGTCCACCTGGATGGCCTTCGTATCCTGGCCGCCGATGTCGAGCACCGTGCGCGTGTTCGGAAACAGCTCGTGCGCCCCGAGGCCGTGGCACAGGATCTCGCTCCGGATCTGCTCCTTCGGGAAGGGAAGGCGCGCCCGCCCGTACCCCGTGCCCACCGTTGCCGCCGGCGTGAGGTCCGTGGCCACCGCGTAGTCCACCGCTTCGGCCAGGCCCTCCGGCGTGCCCACGCGCTTCAGCGCGTCGGCGATGTGATCGCGGAAGTCGAGGTCCAGCGGCTCGTTCTCCACGCGGATGATGCACTTGTCGTACACGCCGATCAGCCGGTCGAACGAGACGCCGGTGGGGTCGGCCACCTCCTCGGCGATGCGCATGAACGCCGAGCCGGCCGCGTCGCGGAAGAAGTCGGAGCGCGTCGCCGGCGGCTCGCAGAACAGGGCGATCTCCTCGTCCGCGATCCGGGCGCAGATCAACTCCAGCGACTGCGCGAATGGCGCTCGCAGGTCGGCGGACGCCGAACGGTCCACCTCTTCGCGCATCAGCTCTTCGAGGCGCCGCAGTTGGTGGAGCATCTGCTCGAGCACGAACGCGCGCCTCAGCCGGGCCACCGCGTCGTGCTGTTCCGCGCCCGCCAGCCGCTGCTGGATGAGCCCGAACCGCGCGTTGATGAACGCTTCGGTTCGCGCCACCGCGGCCGCGAGATCATAATTGGAACGCGAGTTGGTGATGCCGCGCCCAAGCATCTCGCCATTCCCGTCGAGGACGACCGCCTTGGTAGTCGTCGAACCGAGGTCGATCCCGATGACGCAGCTCATGCGGCCGATCTCCGCCTGGCGTCGATCATCTGGAAGTAGCTCTCGAGCCGGTTCTTGATGTTGGCCGACGAGAAGTACCGCGGGTCCACGAGGTCGCTCTCGATGAACGCGCCGGGAACCCCCGTGCGCTTCTCCACCTCGCGCAGGATCATCAGCTGGCCGGCCGAGAAGGAGTTGCACGACTTGATGGAATTGATCACGAACCCGTCGGCTTCGTAGTCGTGGATGTAGCGTGCGATCGTGTCGATGCGCGACGGGAGGTTGAGGTTCGTGTAGCACCCGCTGCAATAGTCGGCCATTGTGCCGAGCGGATCGGCGGGATCGTGGCGGAAGCCGGTGTCGTACGTCCCGCCGACCCTCGTGTAGGTGGACGCCACCACCACCGCCTTCTCGTCGGTGAACATCTTCCAGAAGTCACGGAAGTGCGTCCAGCTCGGCGGCCCCTCGACCACGAGCCGATACCGCTGGTCGTCGAGCGAGCCAGAGGGCGTGATCGGCCCCAGTCCCGCCGCCGCACGGGCCTCGATCTCCTCGCGCAACGCACGATAGTACTCCACTCCCTCCTCGGTGCCGCGGAACGCGCTGAAGATCGGGCCTACGTAGTACACGGTGCCGAAATAGCCGTCGATCGGACTGGGTCGCTGCTTCGCCGATTCCAGCACGGCCACCAGGTCGTCCTCGGCCCGCGCCGACAGCGCCAACCGTCGCCGCAGCTCCTCCTCGTCGTACTGGCGACCCGTGGCCTTTTCCAGCGCCGGGATCACCGTGTCGCGGAGCTGACGAATCATGTACTCGCGGTGCTCGGGCTCGAGCACGCCGTCGCCCTGATAGGGCACGTGGAAGAACACCGCCGGACAGTCGTACTCCTCGCGCAGCAGTTCGAACCACTTCATGAACGTGTAGCATCCCGTGTACGAGAGCAGCAGCAGGTCGGGCTTGGGCAGCTTCGTTCCCGCAGGCGACATGTTGCCCGACTTCATCATGCCGATGTCGCACTTCACGTAGGCGCAGACGTCTTCGGAGTGTCCCGACCGCTCCGCTTCGGCGATGTACTCTCCCGACTGCTGCCGCATGCCCGATTGCAGGGCATTGATCTCGGGCAGCACCGGCAGCGCCCCGAACGAGCGGATGAGTTCCGTGAGATTGCCCGGCACGAAGGTGTAGACCACCGGCTCGTGCCGCTCCGGCGCCTGCTCCAGCCGCGCAAAGTGCCGGGCGATCATCTCCTTCTGGAGCAGCATGGATTGGTCCTTGAGCACGGCAGCCATCAGGCGGCCCCCCAGAGCTTGAGCGAATCGGAAAACGTTCCGGCCTGCTCGCGGAACTGCTGGAACTGGCCGGTGTTCTCCGCGTACTTGAATGCGATGCAGGGCAGCCCCGCGCGTTCCGCGCCGTTGCGCAACATCGGCTGGTCGAGGAGCGCTGGGTCGCAGAAGCTGGGCGTCGCGAAGATGATCCCGTCGGCGTGCGCCGCGTCGGTCCGCTGCTTCATGAGATTGCGCTTGCCGTTCGGATCGCCCTCGAACAGCACCGACGTCTTCAGGTCGTTGCGCACGAAGGCCTCAGCCAGATTGCGAAGCGGATCACCATCGACCGGCACATCGCGCGTCATGAACCGGTCGCCGAGCAGGAAGTCGTCGTCCACCACGTAGCAACCCGCCTTCTCGATCGACTTGATGAGCCCCAGCGGGGGCTGCTCGCAGAACGCCCCGGCGATCACCACCCGGCTGTTGTCCCGCGGCCGCCGCGGGTCGGCGTCCACCCCGTCCAGGTAGTCGCCCACCCGCGCGATGAACTCCTCCGGCGGCACGACCTCGCCGGCGCGGAGCAGCAGGTACAGTTCCTCGGTGGGGACGTCCCATGGACGTTCCTGTCGAACCTGGTACAGGGTCCGGATCGCCGAGCGCATGGTGTTGTACAACCCGATCGACGCGTGCAGATCCTCGGCCGACGGGATCCAACCCGACACCGCGCCCAGGTCGCTCACCAGCCGGGACAACTCGTTCTCATAGAAGCGGGCCGCCGCCCCCGCATCGGGCACCTGCGGAATGTCGATGTACCGGACGTAAGTATTGGGGTACAGCAGCTTCCACATCCCCGACAGGTTGCGGATCACGTCGCACGTTGACGGGAACAGCACGGCCGAGAGCATGTCCAGCCGACCCGACTGCGCGAGTTCGATGACCGACCGCGGCAGATGGCAGATATACGACTGATAGAAGGCGTCGCCGCGGATGATCTCCAGGCGGTCACCGCCGCCGTGGATACCCACGGGGAGGAAGCCGCAGGCGTGGAGCACTTCGCGGGGAACGTAAACGGGCAGGTAGCCGGCGGCCTTGCGTCCCGGATGCTCGTCGAGCCACCGGTGCACCGTACCGAAATCAAGATCCTCGTACAGGTCACGCGCCCAGTCGACGACGGTGGCTCGAGACACTCGGCCTCCTTAATGGAGCGGGGACTCGTTGGGGGCAGAAACAGCCGTTTGGGACCCTTTCATCCAATCGTCTATTCCGAACGAACGTTCGAACGATTATAATGGGGGTGCACATCGATGTGTCAATAGGGAATTTTCGGTGCCCGGAGGCCCTCCGGGCTCCCTGGCGCCGTCCTACGCATCCGCCTGGACGGCAGGAGACGGCACGCCCATGGCATACCAGTTCCGCGGTCTGGCGCTCTCGAAGATCGGCATCGTCGGATCAGGCAACATCGGCCCAGACATCGCGCTGCACTTCGCCAAGGCGCTGGAACCCTTCGGCGTTCCCGTCGTGGTCGTTGACATCGCGCCGGAGGCGCTCGCCCGCGGGCGCGGGAAGCTCGAGCAGAAGGTTCGCAAGGCACGCGAGAGCGGGGCCTTCACGGGCCCCCAGTCTTATGCCATTCTGCGTGCCGTCACCTTCACGCAAGACTACGCGCAACTTGCCGACGCGGGGCTGGTGGTCGAGGCGGCCACGGAGAATCTCGAGGTCAAGAAGCGCATCTTCGCCCAGCTCGAGTCGCTGGTTCCCGCCACCGCAGTGCTCGCATCCAATTCGTCTCACATCGAGCCGGAACTGATCTTCGCCACGCTGCGCGATCGGCGGCGGGCACTCGTCCTACACTATTTCTTCCCTGCCGAGCGCAACCCCGTCGTGGAGATCGTCTCGGGCCCGGACACGAGCCCGGCGCTGGCCGATGATCTGCTTGCGTTCTACGAGGCGATCGGCAAGGTGCCCGTGCGCGTGGGGGGCCGGTACGGCTACGCCGTCAATCCGGTATTCGAGGGCCTGTTCCTCGCCGCCGCACTCTGCGTGGAGCAGGGACTGGGGACGGTGAAGGAAGTGGACGCCGCAGCCAAACGAGCCCTCGGCCTCGGCGTCGGCCCGTTTACCGCCATGAGTCTCACCGGTGGCAATCCCATAACCGCGCACGCGCTGGACGAGATGACGAGCCGCGTGAACCGCTGGTTCCGTTCGCCGCAATTGATGAAGGACGCGATCGCCTCAGGCCGGCCGTGGGACGTCGCCAAACGCGACGAGCCCGTGCCGATCGCCGCTGAGCGCGAGCGAGCGATTGCGGATACGATGCTGGGGGCATACTTCGGCCTCGTCGGCGAGATACTCGACAGCGGCATCATCAACCTGGGCGACCTGGAACTCGCGGTCGAGATCGGGCTCGTCGTTCGGGCCCCGTTCGCGTTCATGAACGCCATCGGCGTGCCTGGCGCACTGGCCCTCGTCAAGGCCTACGCGGCGGGGCACGCCGGGTTCCCGGTCGCAAAGGCCATCTCCGAGCAGGCGCGGAGCGGGCGCCCGTTCGAGATCCCGTACGTCCTGCGCCGCGATGCGGGGGACGTCGCCGTGCTCACCATCCGGCGGCCGCAGGTGCTCAACGCACTCAACGACGACGTCTACCGCCAATTGCACGAACGGGTCGCCGCGCTGCGCGACGACCCGCGGGTCCGTGCCGTGGTGCTCACGGGATTCGGGACCAAGGCGTTCGTATCGGGTGCCGACGTCAACTTCCTTGCGGCGATCACGACGCCCGACGAGGGATTCCGCACATCAGAGCGCTCCAAGGCGGCCGGCAACCTGATCGAGCAACTGGGCAAACCCGTCGTCTGCGCGCTCAACGGTTCGGCGTTCGGCGGCGGAAGCGAACTCGCCATGTGCTGCACGGCGCGCATTGCGCGTTCCGGGCTGTCGGTAGCCATGGCGCAGCCCGAGGCGAACCTCGGCATCGTGCCGGGCGCAGGCGCCACGCAGCGATTGCCGCGCCTCGTGGGCGTGGAACGCGCGGCGGAAATGTTGCGCACGGGGCGAGCGCTATCGGGGGCGGAAGCGGTGGCGTGCGGGCTGATCCGGGCAGAAGTGGACGGCGACGTCGTCGATGCGGGCATCGAACTCGCGCGCGCGGCGGCGGACGGCCGGGTTACGCTGGCCGGAATCGACCGGCGGCCAATCGACGTTCCGGAGAATCTTCCCGACGTCGCACTCGGGCATCTCAGCCGGGCCATTGACGGACTCATGTGCAGGGCCATCATCGAGGGCTGCCGGCAACCGTTGGACGACGGGCTGCGGTTCGAATCGGAGATGTTCGGGGCCTGCTGCGCCACCGAGGACATGCGCCTTGGCGTGCGGAACTTCTTCGAGCACGGGCCGAAGGTGCGGGCCGAATTCGTACACCGCTAGCGGGGGGAGCCGTCGCGGCAGATCGGTCCCTTGAGTAGGGGAACGTCCACTCTCCGGGCAGCCCCGCCCGCCGTCGGCGCTTCCCACGAATCTCAACAGAATCTTACCAGACCTCTCTCGCCGAATCGGGGTATACGGCAGAACCCGCGGGGGGAGACACCGCACAGGCGCATGGGCCCCGGCTCACCCGCCCGTTGCCTCAGCTTCTATAAATAGAGCATGGAGGTCGGAATGATTCGCACGCGTTGGCTCGTCCTCGCCCTGGCATGTGTTGCCACTACCGCCCGGGCGCAAGCCACGACGCAGAACTCCGTGAAGGCCAATGTCCAGGCGGCAACGACGAAGGCACGCACCGACGCCAAGACGACGGCGGCCAAGGCGACGAAGGACACCAAGGCCGCAGCCGCCAAAGCCAGAGGGGACCTCAAGACGGCGACCAGCAAACTCAAAGCGAACGTCAAAGCCGCCAAATCGAAAGCCACATCAAACCTGAAAGCCGGAACGGCCAATGCCAAGGCCAACGCCAAATCGGCGTCGGCAGAGGCCCAAGCGGCGGTCAAGAAGGCGACGAAGGACTCGACGAAGAAGAACTGACGACGTGGCGGTTGGTCGGCGCCAGCGCCCTACTTGATGAGCGTCCGGTGTTCGCGCACCACTTCCCAATGCTTCCACTGCTTGCCCACGAGGCCGACCACGAGGTCGTAGTTCGCGCCTCCCAAGTGCGACCGGCCGTCCGGCCCCTTGTCGGCCCAGCGCACCGACGCTTCGATGCGGTACTCGCCCTCGCGAACGCCCTTCGTGTCCACGGCGTCGATGGAGATGTACACGCCGCCGTGGTCGATCGTGCAATTGTCCCGCGCCTGGTCACAGATGATCGCGGCGCTGCGGGTCCTGAGGAGAGCAGGGAGCGTGAGCATGAAGTCCCTGGTCTCCACCTTGGCGACCAGCGGCCGGAACGCCTTGATGGTCGCTTCCTGATCGAAGACCATTGGCCGGTAGTTGAGCGGTCCGTCGCCGATGTCGCCGGCATGCGGCACGACGTGATCCGCCACGGCACGCGTGATGGTGCCGGCCTGGACCGACGTCAGCTTGGGTCCCTGCAAGGCGAACATCGCCAGAATCAACGGGAACATCACGGTCGTCTTCTCCACAGGTCAGGAATGGTATGAGTCTCGTGCTTGCGGCCGAGCCGGACGCGCACCACCGAACGCAGAAATATTGCGAACGCTGGCCGCCGGCGGGACTGGCGCCACCGGATTTCCGCGAAATCTGTGCGAACCGGCGCCGCGTCGCCGCACGCTGGGTTGCACGGGCTTGGGCATTGCCGCCCGCGTCGCGGAGGGGCAAGTTTCGGCCATGACGCAATCCCTCCGGCTGGCGCACTTCATTGGCGGCGCGTGGACCCCGAGCACCGGCGACGAGTGGATTTCCGATCTCAATCCGTCGGACTCGCGCGATGTGGTAGCTACCGTGCCCCGCGGCACTTCCGACGATGCGCACGCGGCGATGGCTGCGGCCCAACGCGCCCTCGACGCGTGGCGGAACCTCTCCGGACCGGCCCGCGCCGAGCACCTGCACCGGTGGGCCGCCGTGCTCGCCGAGCGGCAGGAGCCGCTGGCCCAGGCCATGACTCGAGAAGTGGGAAAGCCGATCGCCGAGTCGCGGGGAGAGGCGGCGCGGTGCGTGGCCATCCTGCGGTACTATGCAGGCGAAGCAGTGCGCAACATGGGTGACGTGATCCCTGCACAAAGCGCAAGCGCCCTGCAATTCTCGCTCCGCGAGCCGCTGGGCGTGGTTCTGCTCATCACCCCGTGGAACTTCCCAGCCGCCATCCCTCTATGGAAGGCGGCGCCCGCTCTCGCGTTCGGCAATACGGTGGTGCTCAAGCCCGCCGAGGGTTCGTCGCACGTGGCCACGCTGCTCGCCGAAAGCGCGCACGCGGCCGGCATGCCGGCCGGCACGTTGAACGTGGTGCTCGGGTCGGGGGCGGCGCTCGGGCCCACGCTCTTGCGCGCAAGCGAACTGCGGGGCGTGAGCTTCACTGGGTCGGCGGCCGTTGGCGCACAGATCGCCGCCGCTGGCGCGGACCGCAACATCCGCTACCAGACCGAGATGGGCGGAAAGAACGTCGCCATCGTGCTGCCTGATGCCGACCTCGCGCAGGCGGCCGCGCTCACCGCCGCGGGCGCCATGCGGTTCGCGGGACAGAAGTGCACGGCGACGAGCCGCGTGGTGGTGGCGCGCCAGGTGGAGGACGAGTTCCTGGCCCGGCTCAAGGACCAGATCGCGGCCCTGCCCATCGGGCCAGTGACCGATCCCAAGGCGGCTGTCGGTCCGGTGATCTCGGAGCAATCGCGGAGTTCGCTGCGGCGGGCCGTCGAAGACGCTGGGGGCGACCGGATCGTGGCCGCGCCGATTCCCGCCAACGCGGAATTCGCCAACGGATATTTCGTGGAACCCACCGTCGTGCGCGGCATCTCGCCCGACGCGCCGCTGGCGCAGCAGGAGCTGTTCGGACCGGTGCTCGCCTGGCTCACCGCCGACGATCTGGAACACGCGCTCGCCCTGGCCAACAACACGAGGTACGGACTGAGCGCGTCGCTGTTCACGCGCGACGTGCGGAGCGCTCTGACCTATATTCGGCGCATTGACGTCGGGCTTGTGCGCGTGAACGGCGACACGACGGGCGTGGACCCGCACGCACCGTTCGGCGGCATGCGCGGGTCCAGCTCGGGCAGCCGCGAACAGGGGCCCGCAGCGCGCGAGTTCTACACCGAGATCAAGACCGTCCAAATCAACCCCTGAGGGCGCACCATGCAGCCGCAAGACTGGTCGGGAGTCTTCTCGGCCGTCACCACGCCGTTTCGCGACGACCTGTCGGTGGACCACGCATTCCTGGCCCGCCACGTTTCGTGGCTCGTCGACCATGGCGTGCGCGGCATCGTGCCGCTGGGCTCGTTGGGCGAGGGCGCCACGCTGAGCGCTGCCGAAAAGGTCGAGCTGCTCGGCACCTGCCGCCGGGCGACGGCCGGCCGCGTGCCCCTCGTGGCCGGAATCGGCACGCTGGCCACGGCCGACGCCGCGTCGCTGGCGCGGCAGGCGGAGCGTCTGGGGTGCGACGGTCTGATGGTGCTGCCCCCGTACGTGTACCGCGGCGACACGCGCGAAACGTTCTCCCATCTGAGCGCCGTGATCGCGGCCACGCCGCTGCCGTGCATGCTGTACAACAATCCGATCGCCTACGGCACCGACGTGACGTCCGCCCAGTTGGGAGAGCTCGCGCACCACGAGAATCTCCAGGCGGTGAAGGAATCGAGCGGTGACATCCGACGCGTGACCGAGATCATCGAGCGGCACGGCGACCGGTTCCGCGTGTTCGTGGGCATGGACGACGTGATCGTGGAAGGCATCGCTGCCGGCGCCGTGGGGTGGATTGCGGGGCTCGTGAATGCGCTCCCCGACGAATCGGTGCGCCTGTTCGAACTCGCCGTGAGCGGTCGCGCCGCCGAGGCGCGCGAACTGTACCACTGGTTCCTCCCGCTGCTCCGCCTCGACACGGTGCCAAAATTCGTGCAGCTCATCAAGCTCGTGCAGCAGGAGCTGGACATCGGGAGCGTGCGCGTACGCCCGCCACGTCTGCAACTCGCGGGCGTCGAGCTCGACGAGGCGCTCGCCGTCATCCGCGCGCAACTGGCCGCGATTCCACAGCGCGCGGTATGACGCCGCGGGAGCAGGCGGCGGAGATCCAGTTCGTCGATTCCCACACCGAAGGCGAACCGACGCGGGTCGTGATCGCCGGCTGGCCCATGCCCACCGGCGCGACGATGGCCGCCCGCCGTGATCATATGCGGACGCATATGGAAGCGCTACGGCGCGGCGTGGTGCTCGAGCCGCGTGGGCACGAGGCGGTGGTCGGGGCACTGCTCACGCCTCCCGTCGAGGCCGGATCGGCGGCCGGCGTGGTGTTCTTCAACGACGTCGGCTACCTGGGCATGTGCGGCCACGGCACGATCGGCGTTGTGCGGACGCTACAATTCCTGGGACGCCTCGCGCCCGGCGACGTGCGACTCGATACGCCGGTGGGCACGGTGAGCGCCCACCTCGAAGCCGACGGCGCGGTGACGATCGCCAACGTGCCGGCCTACCGCGCGGCGGCCGACGTGGAGGTGGCAGTGGCGGGCGTGGGAACGCTGACCGGCGACGTGGCCTGGGGCGGCAACTGGTTCTTCCTCACCGAATACGAGGCGCTCCCGCTGACCGCCGAGCACATTCCCGAATTGACGCGCGTCGCGATGAAGATCCGCGAGGCGCTCCGCGACCAGGACATCACCGGCGCCGACGGCGCCGACATCGATCATGTGGAGCTCTTCGGCACGCCCGTCTCTCCGGGCGCCGACAGCCGCAACTTCGTGCTCTGTCCGGGCTCGGCGTACGATCGGTCGCCGTGCGGCACCGGCACGTCGGCCAAGCTGGCCGTGCTCCACGCGCGGGGCGAATTGGCATCCGGCCGCCGCTGGGTGCAGGAGAGCATTACGGGAAGCACGTTCACGGCGTGGCTGGAAGAGCGAGGTCGGCAGCTCGTGCCGTACATTCGCGGCCGGGCGTTCATCACTGCGCAGGGCACCCTGTTCTTTGATCCCGCGGATCCCTTCCGCTCCGGCTGGCGCGGCGGATGACCGGCTCGCCGCGTCCCGACGTCGTGATCGTGGGGGCGGGTATCGTCGGCGCGGCCTGCGCCTACGAGTTGGCACGCGCTGGGTTGCGCGTGACGGTGTGCGATGCCGCCTTCCCGGGCGGCGGGGCCACGGCAGCCGGCATGGGCCACATCGTCGTGATGGACGATTCGCCGGCCGAGTTGGCGTTGACGGCGCTGTCGCGTCGGATGTGGGCCGAGCTGGCGCCGGGGTTGAGCGCCGAGTGCGAAGACCTGGCGCCCGGCACACTCTGGATCGCCGCCGACGCCGCCGAGATGCGGGCGGTGGAGGAGAAGCGCGCGCTGTGTGCCTCGGTCGGCGTCCGCGCCGAGGTGCTCGATGCCCGTGCGGTGGCCGCCGCCGAGCCGAATCTGCGCCCCGGATTGGCCGGTGCGCTGCTCGTTCCCGATGACCGCGTGCTTTACCCTCCCAACGCCGCCCGGTGGCTGCTCGACGCGGCCCGCGAGCACGGCGCGGTGACCCGCGCCGGGGTGGCCGCCGTCGCCCTCGCCCCGGGCTCGGTGACCCTGAACGCGGCCGGCCGCACCGAACAGGTGGACGCCGCGGCGATCGTGATCGCCACCGGCATCGATACGTGTTCGCTTATCCCTGGCCTGGCCGTGGTGCCGCGCAAGGGACACCTGGTGATCACCGAGCGCTACCCGGGGTTGGTGCGGCACCAGCTCGTGGAGCTCGGATATCTGCGCAGCGCTCACACGATGACCGGCGCGTCCACGGCGTTCAATCTCCAGCCACGGGCCACGGGGCAGCTGCTCATCGGCTCGTCGCGCGAACTCGTGGGCCGTGACGCGTCGATCAATCGCGCGATCGTCGCCGAGATGGTGCGGCGAGCCGTGGAGTTCGTGCCGCGACTGGGCCAGTGCCTGGCCATCCGCACCTGGACCGGATTCCGGCCGGCCACGCCGGACAAGCTCCCCCTCATCGGGCCGTGGCCGGGCGTGCCCGGGGTGTGGATCGCGACCGGCCATGAAGGGCTGGGAATCACGACCGCTACCGGAACGGCCGCGCTCATAGCTGCGGGAATCCTGGGCACCACACCCCCCGTGGACGCCGCACCGTTCCGCCCCGACCGGCCGATGCCGGCCGCGGAGGCTGCGTGAGCGGCGCCATTACCGTAAGCATCGACGGGCGCGTCCATCAGGTCTCTCCCGGCACCACGGTTGCCGTGGCGCTGCTCGACGCCGGCACGCCGGCGTTCCACACGTCGGTGCGCGGTGCGCCGCGGGGCCCGGTGTGCGGCATCGGTGTGTGCTTCGAGTGCCGCGTGACGATCGATGGGCAGCCGCATCAGCGCGCCTGCCTCGTGCCCTGCCAGCAGGGAATGGACATCCGCACCGGGCGCCCCACCGATGGCTGACGTCCTCAATGTGGACGTCGCGGTCGTGGGCGCGGGGCCCGCGGGGCTGGCCGCAGGCGCGTGTGCGGCCGAGGGAAGTGCGCGAGTAGTGCTCGTGGACCAGTCGTCGCACCTCGGCGGACAGATTTGGCGGCACCGTGAACGGCCGGAGCTGCCGCGGGCGGCGCGCGCGTGGCTGGACCGCTTCGAGGCGTCACGCGCCCGGTATCTTTCCCGCACGACGGTGGCCGACGCTTCCCCCGGACGGCTCATGGTCGTCACCCCCGAAGGACAGCTCACCATTCACGCGAAGTCCACGGTGCTCGCCACCGGCGC
Source organism: uncultured Gemmatimonadaceae bacterium (assembly GCA_963728785.1). Taxonomy (GTDB): domain Bacteria; phylum Gemmatimonadota; class Gemmatimonadetes; order Gemmatimonadales; family Gemmatimonadaceae; genus JAGWRI01. The sequence goes on along the minus strand of CAVSKV010000004.1, from coordinate 1,202,127 downwards.
TCGCGAGTTGTTCCTGCCGTTCCCGGGGTGGACGCTGCCCAACGTGTTTGGCGTTGGCGGGCTGCAGGCACTCGTCAAGAGTGGCCTCCGGGTGCAGGGCAAGCGCGTCGTGATCGCGGGATCGGGGCCGCTGGTGCTCCCCGTGGCGGCCACCATGGCCGCGCACGGGGCCCACGTGGTCGCGGTGTGCGAGCAGGCGCGGCGCCGCGACGTGGTGGCATTCGGCGCCGGCCTCTGGAAATCGCCGGCCAAGCTCTGGGCCGCGGCCACGTATCGCCGCGCTTTTCGCGGCGCGCCGTTCCGCACGGGCACCTGGGTGGAGCGAGCCGAAGGTGTGCGGCAGGTGGAACGCGTGACGCTCACCGATGGCCGCCGCCGGTGGACGGTGAACTGCGACCTCCTTGCCACCGCGTGCGGGCTCGTGCCGAACGTGGAGCTGGGAATCGCCCTGGGGTGCCGCACCGAGGGCGGCGCGCTCGTCGTGGACGACGCGCAGCGCACGTCGATGGCGAGTGTGTATGCGGCGGGTGAGTGCACAGGAGTGGGAGGTGAGGATCTCGCGCTGCTCGAAGGCGAGATCGTGGGCCTCGCCGTCACGGGCCGCCCCACGGCGCCGCTGCGCCGGGCGCGCGATCGGGCGCGCCAGCTGGTGGGGCGCATGGAGCGGGCGTTCGCCCCGAGGGCCGAACTGCTCCGGCGCGCTGATGCCGGCACGCTGGTCTGCCGGTGCGAGGACGTCCGACTGGGCGATCTGAACTCCGACTGGAGCGGCCGGGAGGCCAAGCTGGCCACGCGCGCCGGCATGGGCGCCTGCCAGGGTCGCGTGTGCGGAGCGGCGCTCGAGCGACTGTTCGATTGGGCGCCGGGCACGGTGCGACCGCCGATCGCGCCGGTGCGCGTGGACGCGCTCGCCGTAGGCGGGGACTCGATGGCGTAACGCCGGAGGAATTCTGCCGTTGCCCGCAATCCGGACAAACCTTTAGGTTACGCTGCGAAGGAATTCGTGCGGGTTCACCGTTCACATACAGGCGCCCCCATGGCGACGTACAAATACGCGAAGGTCCCCGCAAGAGGGGACCGCATCGGCTACCAGGGCGGGGAACTGAAAGTCCCCGATCACCCGATCATTCCCTACATCGAAGGCGACGGCACCGGCGCCGACATCTGGCGCGCCTCCGTGCGCGTGTTCGACGCGGCGGTGGAGAAGTGCTACGGTGGCAGGCGCCGGATTGCCTGGATGGAAGTGTTCGCCGGGGAGAAAGCCTTCACCAATTACAAGGATTGGCTGCCCCAGGAAACGGTGGATGCGATGCAGGAGTTCCGCGTCGCGATCAAGGGCCCCCTGACGACGCCGGTGGGTGGCGGCATCCGCTCGCTCAACGTGACGCTGAGGCAGGTGCTCGACCTCTACGCCTGCATCCGCCCGGTGCGGTATTTCGAAGGCGTGGGCAGCCCGATGAAGAATCCGGGCCTGCTGAACATCATCGTGTTCCGCGAGAACACCGAAGACGTGTACGCCGGCATTGAATGGAAGGCCGGATCCGCCGAGGCCGACAAGCTGATCGCGTTCATTAAGAACGAACTGGGCAAGGACATCCGGGCGCACTCCGCGATCGGCATCAAGCCGATGTCGGAGTTCGGCTCCAAGCGCCTGGTTCGCATGGCGCTCCAGCACGCGCTCAAGCACAACCTGCCGTCGGTGACGCTGGTCCATAAGGGCAACATCATGAAGTTCACCGAAGGCGCGTTCCGCGACTGGGGCTACGAAGTGGCGCGCGATGAATTCGCCGGACTGGTTGTGGCCGAAGCGGACCTGGGAAAGGCCGGAAACGGCGCTCGCGCCGACGCCGTCGTGATCAAGGACCGTATTGCCGACTCGATGTTCCAGCAGCTGCTGCTGAGGCCCAACGAGTATTCGGTGCTGGCTACACCCAATCTGAACGGCGACTACCTCTCCGATGCCGCCGCCGCGCAGGTGGGAGGCCTCGGCATCGCGCCGGGTGGGAACGTTGGAGACGGCGTGGCGGTATTCGAAGCGACGCACGGCACCGCCCCCAAGTACGCCAACCTCGACAAGATCAATCCGGGCAGCGTGATCCTGTCGGGCGTGATGATGTTCGAATACCTGGGATGGAACGAAGCCGCCCGGATGATCGAGGGGGCCCTCGAACACGCCATCGCCTCCAAGCACGTGACGTACGATCTGGCCCGCCAGATGCCGGGAGCGGTCGAGGTGTCCACCTCAGCGTTCGGCGGCCAGATCATCAAGGGAATGTCCGCCTGAATCGCCGCCCCGGCATCATTCGTCTATCATTATAAACGCCCATGGTCATCCCGATCGCTGCTCGTGCCGCCGAGTTCGGCACGCTCGACACCCCGCTTCTCGCCGTGGCGCTCGCGGCGGGCGCCGCCCTGCCGCCGGAACTCGCCCCGGTGGACGCCGCCACCCTCGGCGCGTTGGGCCGCGCGCTCGAATCGCGCGACTTCCGCGGCGCCCGCGACGAAGTTCTCATGGTGGCCGGCGCGGCCACGGGCGTCCGCCGCGTGCTGCTCGTGGGCACCGGAGAGGCCGCCCGCCGCACCGACGCGCTCCGCCGTGCGGCCACGTTGGCGGCACGGAACGCGGCCAAGCTCGGCACGGGATCCATGGCGTTCTACGCCGGTCCGCTTGCCGCAGCCGAAGCCGAAGCTGTCACCGTGGGACTCATCGCCGGCGGATGGCGATACGACGATGTCAGGACGCCACCGCCCGCCGACGAACGGCGCGCCCCGCTGGCCGCCGCTCTGGTAGTTGCCCCCGATCTCGCTACGGCCGGGCGCGGCGTCGCGACCGGCACCGCGATCGGCGAGGGCCAGTCACTGGCCCGCACGCTCGGTGTGATGCCGGGCAATCTCTGCACGCCTGAATTCCTCGCCGAGACGGCGCGCGACATCGCGAAGCGCCACGGCATGGACTGTACGGTGCTCGGCCGGGCCGAGATGGAGAAGGAGGGCTTGGGGTCCTTCCTGTCCGTGGCCCAGGGCACTCCGCAGGACCCAAAACTCATCGTGCTCGAATACCGCAAGGGGCCGAAGCACGGCAAACCGGTGGTGCTCGTCGGCAAAGGCCTGTGCTTCGACTCCGGCGGTATCTCCATCAAGCCGGCGGCGAGCATGGAGTGGATGAAATACGACATGTGCGGGGCGGCTGGCGTGCTCGGGGCCATGGAGGCGATTGCCCGACTGGGACTCGCCGTGAACGTGGTCGGCCTCGTGGGCTCCACCACCAACATGCCGTCGGGCACGGCAGTGAAGCCGGGCGACGTGGTGAAGAGTCACCTGGGCAAGTACATCGAGATCATCAACACCGACGCCGAGGGCCGGCTCGTGCTGGCCGACGTGTTGTCGTACGCGCGACGCTACGAGCCCGCGGCCGTGATCGACGCGGCCACGCTCACCGGCGCCTGCGTGATCGCGCTGGGGCACACCGCAACCGCGGTGCTCGGATCCGACCGGCAGCTCGTGCAGGAAGTGCTCGCCGCCGGCGACCGGTCGGGCGAGCGCGGATGGGAGCTGCCGCTATGGGACGACTACAAGCCGCTCATCAAGTCCGAAGTGGCCGACATCAAGAACGTGGGCGGGCGCGCGGCGGGCACGATCACGGCCGCCCTGTTCCTGGCCGAATTCGCCGAAGCGTTTCCCTGGGTTCACCTCGACATCGCCGGCACGGCATACAGCGAGACCGACCTCGTGACCATCCCCAGCGGCCCGACGGGAGTGCCGGTGGGAATCTTCGTGGAATTCGCACGGGGGCGGGCGAGCTGAAGCGTTCATTGGTTCGCGCCCTGTGGTGTGCCGGCCTCGGCCTCCTGGTCGGGGCCGTCTTGCCAGCGGCGGCCCGCGCTCAGGGGCGGGACACCGTGGTCAAGCGCGACTCGCTAGTGAAGCGCGACTCGCTGCTCAAGCGTGACTCGCTGGCGGCGCGGGACTCTACGGCGAAGGCGGCGGCTCGCGCCGCCCCGGGCGATACCGTGCCGCGCACGGACACCACGACCCGGGCCGACACCACGCCACCACTGGTGCCGCTTCCGGTGGACACGGTGCCGCGCGACACGATCAAGGCCCCGTTGGCGCACGCCGAGTTGCCGGAGACGGCCGACCCCACGGGCAGCTATCACCTGGACCGCGACGAGATCTTCGGGACCGGTGCCCAGAACGTGGGCGATCTGCTGGATCGCCTGCCGGGCGTCACGCAACTTCGCGCCGGCTGGATGTCCGCGCCGATGACGGCCGCGTACCTTGGCGACGCGGCACGCGTGCGCGTGTTCATGGACGGCGTGGAATACCAGTCCTTCGACCCGCACGCCGGCGGCGCCCTGGACTACAGCCAGATCCCGCTATGGCCGATCGAGGGGGTCACCGTCGAGCGGGCGGCCTCCGAAGTGCGCGTGTACCTGAACACGTGGGAAGTCGACCGCACCACACCGTACACGCGCACCGACATCACGACCGGTGACCATCAGACCAACATGTACCGCGGCTTCTTCGGGCGCCGCTTCAAGCACGGCGAATCGCTGCAGTTCGGCGTGGAGCAGTATGGCACGGCCCCCACTCCAGGAGGCGCCACCAGCGATCAGCTTTCGCTCATGGGGCGCCTGGGCTGGGCCCACGGACCGTTCAGCGTGGACGCGTTCCTGCTCCAGGTGCGCACGCATCGCGGAACGATCACCGACCCGCTCAGCCTGGATTCGCTCGGGCAGTTGGATGCCACCCGTCGCGACGCGTATTTCCGCGTTGGGGTCGGGAGCCCCGACCAGGGTCCGTGGCTCCAGGCCATCGCCGCGACCACGCGCTATGAGTTCGCCGGAGGGGCAACCACGGTCGCGACGACCACCGACTCGACGGCGGCCGTCGGCGACACGATCGTTTCAGGCGCCCAGTACGTACTCACCGGAGGCTTCACGCGTTGGGGGGTTCGGCTGAGCGCGACGGGCCGCTATTTCGCGTCGTTCAACCGTGGATTCGTCGCCCGGGACAGTGCGCACGACACGCTCACCGTCCAGGGGACCGCGGCCAGCGATTCGTCCGGGGCGCCAACGGTGAAGCCCTGTTGCTGGCGCCACGGGCTGTTCGTGCCCAGCGTGCGGGCCAGTTTCGACCTGTGGAAATTTTCCGTCTCCGGGTTTGCGGAAGAGCAGGGACCCGATTCGGTATCGCGCCGCGAGGCTAATGCGGTGTTCGCCCCGTTCAGCTTTCTGCGATTTGCCGGCGCCGTGGGTTCGGAGCGAGACGCCCGGATGGCCGACAGCCTCCTTACGCCAGGCTACCGGCGCCTCGAAGCGGGCCTCCGCATCCACGATTTCTGGCTGGGCGGCGGCACCATCATGCGCGGCGCCGTGATGCTCGCAGCCCCGACGCTGGTGAACGATTCCCTCACCCGCGTGCGGGAGCCCTCGGCCACGGCCACCTTCGTCTCGCTCCAGGGGCGCATCTGGCGCGGTATCCACGCCGACGCCTTCGCGCTCAAGTGGAATGACAGCACGGGGTTCTACCGTCCCCAGTACCAGACTCGGGCGCAGTTGTACATCAGTACGTCGCTCCTCGACCGATTCCCGGACAACACCTTCCATTTCTTCCTCGCTGCCACCCACGAGTACAACTCGGCGACGTATTTTCCCGTCGGTGACGGCGGCGTGGAGCGACTACCCGGCTACCGTACCGTCGGAGTTCAGCTGGAGATCCGCATCGAGCGGGCCGTGCTCTCCTACCGGTTCACCAACGCCCTCGGCGAGAAGTACAACCAGGTGCCCGGCTTCCTGATGCCGAGGCAGTCATCGGTCTACGGCATGCGCTGGTACTTCTGGAATTGACAAGGTCGTTGTGCTATCGTAACTTACGCGTCTGCACATGATTCGGAGCATGACGGGATTCGGCAGCGCCGAAGGCGCGGTGGGCGGAGCACGGGTCACCGTGGAACTCCGCTCGGTCAATCACCGGTTCTTCAATCCCAACATCAAGCTCCCGAACGCGTTGGCGCAATGGGAAGGCGACGTCAGGGAGGCGGTACGGCGCGGGATCAGCCGCGGTGCGGTCTCCGTCATGGCGAGGGTGGAAGGCGGGGCGCCGGCGAGTGCGTCGATAGACGAGGACCGGTTCGGGGCGTACGTGGCGAGGCTGCGCGAACTGCAGCAGCGCTACGGACTGGCAGCCGAATCGCTCAACCTGTCGGCGGTACTGCGGTTGCCCGACGTGGTGGTGAGCGGCGGCGGCGAGCCGGTGGTCGAGGGTACGGCGAAGGAGCTGGTGGACGTGGTGGATCGCGCGGTGGCCGCGCTCACGACCATGCGGGAGGCGGAAGGCACTCGGCTGGCGGTCTATCTCAGCGAGCGGCTGGCGATCGTGGAAGGTGCGCTGCGTCGCATCGAGGTGCGGGCGCCCAAGCGGTTAGTCGAGCAGCGCGACCGTCTGCGGGCAGCGGTTCAGGAGTTGGCCGACGGTGTGGCGCTCGATGAGGGCCGGCTGGAGCAGGAGATCGCGCTGCTCGCCGATCGACTGGACGTGAGTGAGGAGATTTCGCGGTTCCGCGCCCACCTAGCGGCGTTCCGCGACTCCATGCACGGCGGGAAGATCGACGGTGTGGGCAAGCGGTTGGGGTTCCTGTTGCAGGAAATGCTCCGCGAGGCGAACACCACGGGGAGCAAGGGCAACGATGCGACGGTCGTGAGCGCCGTGGTGCAGATCAAGGAAGAGCTGGAACGCATTCGCGAGCAGGTCGAAAATATCGAATGAGCAATTTTCCGGTCATCCTGTCGGCGCCGTCGGGCGGCGGGAAGACGACGATCGCTCGCACGTTGCTGGCCCGCCGGTCGGACGTCGGGTACTCGGTGTCGTGTACGACGCGAAGTCCGCGGGTTGGAGAAGTCGATGGACGGGACTATTACTTCCTGTCGCGCCGGGAGTTCATCGACCGGCAGGAACGCGGGGAACTCGCGGAGTCGGCGGAGGTGCACGGCAACCTCTACGGCACGCTGCAGGCCGAAGTGCATCGGGTGCTGGAGACCGGCAAGCACGTGATCATGGACATCGATGTTCAGGGGGCGCTGCAATTCCGGCGCGTCTTTCCGCAGACGGTGACCGTGTTCGTGCTGCCGCCGTCCGGCGAAGTGCTGTTGCAGCGGTTGCGGGAGCGGGATACCGAAAGCGGTGCCCAGGTGGTGTCGCGGCTGCAGTCGGCGCTCCAGGAACTGCAGGCGGTGGACGAGTATCAGTATGTCGTGGTGAACGATGATCTGGGCACGGCGGTGGATCTGGTGTCGTCGATCATCGATGCGGAAGTCGCCAGTCGCGATCGGGTGGCTGACCTGCGGCATCAGGTCACGCAGTTGATCGAACGGCTGGAGCGGGAAATCGAGAACCATTCTCTCTGAACCGGACCGTCCAATGCGAGTGTTCACTCCCAGGGAAGTCGCCCAGCACGCCGCCAACAAGTATCTCGGCGTGCTCGTGGCGTCGAAGTACGCCCGCGTGCTCAATGAATTCCCGCGCGATCGTTCGGCGATGGGCGAGAAGAAGCTCACCACGCGCGCCATGGAAGAGCTGTCCGGCGGGAAGCTCGTCTATCGCGTCGTGCCGCGGCGCCGCGGCGAGTAGCCGCGCCCGGACGTCGCGGGCCCTTGCCCGCTTCGCTTCGAGTCGCATGAGTTTCGCGTCCCCTCGGCCCTACGCGTCACGTCGCGTTCTGCTCGGCATCACCGGCGGAATCGCCAGCTACAAGTCCGCCTGGGTGGCGCGCCTGCTCACCAAGGCGGGCGCGGAGGTTGACGTGGTGATGACCCGCGCCGCCACCGAATTCGTGGGGCCGGTCACCTTCGAGGCGCTCACTGGCCGCCCGGTGCACACCGGGCTGTTCGACCCCGGCCACGCTCTCGAACACATCACGCTCGCTCGTGCCGCGCAGGCCATCGTGGTCGCGCCTGCCACCGCTGACTTTCTGGCGCGCGCCGCGTCGGGGCAAGCCGACGATCTCCTCACGGCTTGCCTCCTCGCCGCCACTTGCCCGGTGCTGCTCGTGCCGGCGATGAACGACCGCATGTGGGCGCACCCCCAGACGCGGCACAACGTGCGGCACCTGGCGGAACTGGGGTACCACGTCCTCCCGCCGGACGAGGGCATGCTCGCCGCCGGTGAGGGAAGCGGACCCGGGCGCATGCCGGAACCCGAAACGATCTTCGCGCACGTGGGGCGCGTGCTCGAAACGCGGGGGGCGCTCGCCGGAAAGCGCGTGGTCGTCACCGCGGGCCCGACCCGCGAAGCGATCGATCCCGTGCGGTTCATCTCCAACCACAGCAGCGGCAAGATGGGCGTGGCGGTCGCCGCCGCCGCCTGGCGGCGTGGGGCCGAGGTGGACCTGATCGCGGGCCCGCTCCTCGTCGAGCCGCCCGTGGGACCGCGGCTCACCCGCGTGGAGAGCACGGCCGAAATGGCCGACGCCGTTCGGCACGCACTCGACGCGGCGGACGTGCTGGTGATGGCCGCGGCGCCCGCCGACTTCGCGCCTGCACACGTCGCCACTTCGAAGATCAAGAAGGGCGCCGTGGCTCCGACGCTTGCCCTCGAGTTCACGGTGGACATTCTCGCTTCGACGCGCGGCGCGCGCCGGCCGGGCAGCGTCATCGTCGGGTTCGCCCTTGAAACCGACGACGTGCTCGCGCGCGCACGCACGAAACTGGAGAGCAAGGAACTCGACCTCATCGTGGTCAACGACGCCACGGAGCCCGGAGCGGGGTTTGGCGTGGACACGAACCGGGTCACCCTGCTCGACCGCATTGGGGGAGAGGAGCGCCTCGACCTCATGCTCAAGACCGAGGTGGCCGACGCCATTCTGGACCGCGTGGAGGGAATGCTCGGTGGACGCTAGGGAGCAGTTGCGACGGTACCTGGAGCAGCGCCGTGAGATGGGCGAGTCGGAACTCGTGCTCGATAACCTCTCGGTGGACGACGCCCTGCGCGTACTGGGCGCCGGGAAGCCGGGCAGCGACTGGCGGGCCGCGCTCCAGCAGGCGGGCGCCACCCCCGGCGATGCGACCACGGCCAGGAAGCCGGTGCGCCAGGCGCCGGCGCCCCCGCCCGGCCCAGAGCCGACGCCCAAGCGCGGCGCTTTCGAACCACGGCCGGCGGAAGCCGAGTTGAAAGCAGCGCCCACGGGGGCTCCGCCCAGCGGGCTCGTAGTGGGAAACAGTTCACGCGAGTTGTTTGGCGCCCAGGAGCAGCCGCAATACGGCTCGCTGGACGAGATCGCCAAGGCGGTGGGCGCCTGCACCAAGTGCGGTCTCTACAAGGGGGCCAGGAATCCGGTGCCGGGCGAGGGCAACCCGAACGCCGAGCTGATGTGCGTGGGGGAGGCGCCCGGCGCCACGGAAGACGAAACGGGGAGGCCGTTCGTGGGGCAGGCGGGCCAGCTCCTCACCAAGATCCTTGCCGCGATCGACCTGAAGCGCGAGGATGTGTTCATAGGAAACGTGCTCAAGCACCGGCCGCCCGGCAACCGCAACCCGCTGCCGGACGAGGTCAGGGCCTGCAGCCCGTATCTGATCCGACAGATCGAGCTGATCCGGCCCAAGGTGATCCTGGCGCTGGGGCTGTTCGCCGCGCAGACATTACTGGAAACGAAGCTCACGATTGGAAAGCTCCGGGGGCAGGTGCACCGATACTATGGCGTGCCGCTGATCGTCACCTATCACCCGGCCGCCCTGCTCCGAAACCCCTCTTGGAAGCGCCCTACCTGGGAAGATGTCCAGCTTGCCCGCCGAATACTCGACGACGCCGTCGCCCGTGAGTGACGCGTTCCGCGACCGTCAGCCGCCGTACTCGGAAGATGCCGAGCTCGCCGTGCTGGCCGCCATGCTCATGGACCAGGACGCGATTCTGCGCGCCATGGAGATCCTCGACGACGCGATGTTCTACATCGAGCGCAACCGGCGCGTGTTCCGCGCGATGTCGACGATCACTCAACACGGCACGGTGGTCGATCCGCTCACCCTCGCCGAGGAACTGAACCGGCGCGGCGAACTCGAGGCGGCCGGCGGCAAGGAGTACCTCGGCTTCCTGGTGGACGCCGTCCCCACGGCCGCCAACGTCGAGTATCACGCCAAGATCGTGCGCGAGAAGGCGCTGATCCGTTCGCTCATCCAGGTCTCCACGGGAATCGTCACCGACGCGTTCGCCGGCCAGCACACGGCCGCCGAGCTGCTCGACGCGGCGGAGTCGCGGATCTTCCAGGTGAGCGAGCAGCGGCAGAACAAGGAGTTCACCCGCATCAAGGAATTGATGTGGCCGGCCATGGAGCGCATCGAAGCGCTGCAGAAGGGCGGCAAGACGATCACCGGCGTGGCCAGCGGGTTCAACGACCTCGACGAAATCACGTCGGGGTTCCAGAAGTCCGAGTTGGTGATCGTCGCGGCGCGCCCGTCGATGGGCAAGACGGCGTTCACGCTCAACATCGCGCAGCACGCGGCAATCGAGAACAACGTCCCGGTGGCGTTCTTCTCCCTCGAAATGAGCAAGGAGGCGCTGGTGCAGCGCATGCTGACCAGCGAGGCTCGCGTGGACGCGCAGCGGCTGCGCAAGGCGACGCTGCGCGACGACGACCTGCCACGCCTCGCCCGCGCGGCCGGCATTCTCAGTTCGGCGCCGATCTGGATCGACGATACGCCGAGCATCACGCTGCTCGAGATGCGCTCCAAGGCCCGCCGCCTCAAGGCGGAAGCCGACGTCGGGCTCGTCATCGTCGACTACCTGCAGCTCATGTCAGGGCCCACCAACGCCGAGAGCCGCCAGCAGGAAGTCAGCCAGATCTCGCGCGGGCTCAAGGCCCTGGCCAAGGAACTCGCCGTGCCGGTGGTGGCGCTCTCCCAGCTGTCGCGCGCCCCGGAGCTGCGCACCGGCGAGAACAAGCGGCCACAATTGTCCGACCTGCGGGAATCCGGTGCGATCGAGCAGGACGCCGACCTTATCATGTTCCTGTACCGGCAGGAGTTCTACGACGGTCCCACTGACAAGGATGGCAACTCCCTCGAAGGCAAGTCGGAGGTTATCGTGGGCAAGCAGCGCAACGGCCCCACCGGCATCGTGAACCTGTACTTCCACAAGCATTACACGCGGTTCGAGAACTACACGCAGCGCAATACCGGCCCGTGAGCCCCAAGTCCAGAACCGTGTACCGCTGCACCGAGTGCGGCGCCGAGTCCCCCAAGTGGGCCGGTCGCTGCGACACGTGCGGCGAGTGGAACACCCTGGTCGAGGAACCGGTGGGCATTGCCGCGGCGCCGCGCACGGGCGCGCAACGCCGTGCCCTGGGCGCGCGCGGGCTGGCCGGCGGGGGCAGCGTGGCGCCGGCCCCGCGCCTGCGCGAGGTCGAGGGGAGCGCCACACAACGCTGGGCCACCGGCATCGATGAATTCGACTTCGTGCTGGGCGGCGGACTGGTGCCGGGCTCCATGGTCCTCGTCGGGGGCGAACCCGGCATCGGCAAGTCCACGATCCTGCTCCAGGTGGCCGGCAGTCTGGAGCAGGCCGGACGCTCCACGCTCTACGCCTCGGGCGAGGAGTCGCCGCTCCAGGTCAAGCTGCGCGCCGACCGCCTGGGCGGCGCGGCCGCCGAGGTATCGCTTCTCGCCGAGACCAATCTTGAAACAGTTATAGCGACGGCCGCCGAGCGCGCGCCGGCGCTCCTCGTGGTGGATTCCATCCAGACGCTCTTCACCTCCGATCTCGAAGGGGCGCCGGGCAACGTGGGGCAGGTGCGGGAGTGCGCCGCCCGCCTCATGCGGTTCGCTAAGGAGAGCGGCACGGCGGTGATGGTCGTGGGCCACGTGACCAAGGGGGGCGGCATCGCGGGCCCCAAGACGCTCGAACACATCGTGGATACGGTGCTGTATTTCGAAGGCGACGCCACCCTCGACCACCGAGTGCTGCGCGCCACCAAGAACCGGTTCGGCAGCGTCGACGAGATCGGCGTGTTCCGCATGACCGAGCAGGGGTTGGTGCCGGTGGCCAATCCGTCGGAACTGTTCCTGGGCGACCGCAACGCGACGGCGTCGGGGAGCGCACTCACGGCGCTCATGGAAGGCTCGCGCCCAGTACTGCTCGAGATCCAGGCGCTGGCCACACGCGCCGGCTTCGGCACGCCGCAGCGCGTGAGCACAGGGCTCGACAACCGGCGGTTGGCCCTGCTGCTCGCCGTGCTCGACAAACGGGCCGGGCTCACCTTCGCGCAACTGGACGTGTTCGTGAACGTGGTGGGCGGCATGCGCCTGCAAGAGCCCGCCGGCGACCTCGCCGTGGCCGCCGCGCTCGCCTCGAGCATTCACGACCGCGCGCTGCCGAGCGACGTGCTGTTCCTGGGCGAGGTCGGCCTCGGCGGCGAGGTGCGCCCGGTGTCGCAGGCCGAACGGCGCATTGCGGAGGCGGCCAACCAGGGCATGGGGCGCGTATACCTGGCCGAGCGCGGCATTCCCAAGCGACGCAACCCGAAGGTGCAGGCGGTGGGCATCCGCACGGTGAATGACCTGTTCGATCGCCTGTTCGTATGAGCCCCCGGAATGTGGGCGCCGTAATCGTGGCCGGTGGAATCGGGACGCGGGTGGGCGGCGCGGAACTCAAGCAGTTCCGGTGGATCGCGGGGAAGCCGATGCTGCTGCATTCGCTACAGACGTTCATGGCGCACCCGCGCGTAGTGGCCGTGGTGTGCGTGCTGCCCCGGCAATACGTCGGCGACCCGCCGCCGTGGATCTTTCAGTGCGACGTGGACCGGCTGCTCGTCTCGGTGGGCGGCCGCACGCGCACCGAGTCGGTGTACAACGGACTCGACGACCTGGTGGACGAAGCCGAGATCGTGCTCGTACACGACGCGGCACGTCCATTCGTCGACGCGGCGACCATCGACCGCGTCATCGCCGGCGTGGAACAGGGCGGCCCCGCAGTGGCCGCGCTTCCGGTGGTGGATACGCTCAAGGAGGTGGACGACGAGCGGCACGTGGTGCGCACGGTGGACAGGTCGCGCCTCTGGCGCGCCCAGACGCCGCAGGGCTTTCCGCGCCGCCTCATCGTGGACGTGCACCGCGAAGCGCACGCCCGGCGCCTCGATGCCACCGACGACGCCGTGCTGTGTGAACAGCTCGGGCATCCGGTGCTCGTGGTGGCCGGCGACGAGCGCACCATGAAGATCACCGAAGAAGCAGACTTCGCGCGCGCCGAGGCGCTGTTTGCTCTCCAGGCATGAGACGCGACACGCTCAGCTACCCGTTCTGGTCACCGCAGGAGGTGGAGTCGGCCCTCCGGCCGGCCCTCGACCAGATGGAACGTCGCAAGGTGCTGGCCTATCCCACCGAAACGGTGTACGGATTCGGCGGCGCGATCGACCGCGAGTCGGTGGCGGCGCTCATCCGCCTCAAGGGTCGTCCCGCAGGGAAGCCGTTCCTGCTGCTCGTGGACGGAACTGAAACGCTCGCCCGGCTCGATCTCCACATGCCGAGCTACGCCGCCAACCTCGTGGCCCGCCACTGGCCCGGCCCGCTCACGCTGGTGCTCCCCGGAGGCGGGAACCGGGTGTCGGCCCAGCTCCGCGGGCCCGAGGGCGGCGTGGCGGTCCGCTGGACGAGCCACCCCGCCACGGCGCGCCTCATCCAGGCGCACGGCGAGGCGATCACCTCGACGAGCGCCAATCGGCCGGGGCTTCCGTCGGCGATGACGGCGGGGGAGATTCTGGCGCAGTGGGCTGAGGCCGTGGCGCGCGGCGAGCTGCGCGTGCTCGATGGCGGCCGGCTGGCTCCCTCCGCTCCCTCAACCGTGGTGGATTGCATGCGTCGTCATCCACGCGTGATCCGTCCGGGCGCCATCCCGGCGCGTGTGCTGCGAGAGAGCGTGCCCACCCTCATCGGAGACGCGTGACCCGTGCGCCTGCTCTTCGTCTGCACCGGCAACACCTGTCGCAGTCCGCTGGCCGAGGCCATCGCGCGCAAGGTGGCCGACGAGCGCGGGCTGGAGAACGTCGATGCGTCGAGCGCCGGCACCAGCCCGTGGGAAGGGGCGCCGGCCTCGGACGGAGCGTTGCTCGTGGGACTCGAGCGCGGGCTGGACCTCAATGCGCACCGCGCGCGACAACTCGATCGCGAGTTGGTGGAACAGGCCGATCTCGTGCTCGCCATGGGGCCTCACCATCTGGAGCGCGTCGAAGCGCTGGGCGGCGCCGGCAAGTCGTTTCTGCTCACCGCCTATGCTTCCCGCGGAGCGGATACGCGACCGGTGAACGACCCGATGGGCGCCGAGTTGGACGTCTATCGCGTCACGGCAGACGAACTGGATCGCGCCGTGCGCCAGGTAATCGATCGCGTGGTGGCCGAGCGCGGCTCGGCCGGAGACACGGCGTGACACCGCGCCCGGGGCGGCTCGTGCTGCTCGGTCATCCGGTCGCCAATTCGCTCTCCCCCCTGTTCCAGAACGCCGCCCTGCGCGCCGCCAACATTCCACTCACGTACGAACCGCTCGATGTGCTCCCCGAAGCGCTCGACCGCACGCTGGATGCTTTGGTCGCCCAGTCGGCCGCCGGCAACGTGACCATCCCGCACAAGGGCCGCGTGGCCGAGCGCTGCCACGACCTGCTCCCGCTGGCCCGGCGTACGGGCGCCGTCAACACCTTCTGGACTGAGCACGGCCACCTCGTTGGCGACAACACCGACGTGGGTGGGTTCGACGACGCCGTGCGCGATCTCCTCGGCGCACTTCCGCACGACGCCGACGTGGCAGTGATTGGAGCCGGCGGCGCCGCGGCCGGGATTCTCGCCGCAATCGAACGATGGGGGAACTGTCGCGCACGGCTGTACAATCGGACGGTCGCCCACGCGCGCGCGCTGGCGGCCCGGTTCGAAGGCCTTGCCGTCGTGGCGCCGTCGGCCCGCAACGCCGTCGGCGGCGCGCCGCTCGTCGTCAACGCCACATCGGTGGGAATGCCCGATGGCACGCTGCCCTTTCCGCTCGACGCACTGGCGCCCGGCGCCGCGGTGCTCGACGTCGTGTACCGGCGCGGGAGTACCGCGCTCGTGCAGGAGGCGCGGGCTCTCGGCCACCCTGCGGCCGATGGACGGCGGATGCTCGTGGGGCAGGGCGCCCGCTCGTTCGAGCGATGGTTCGGGTTCGCGCCCGACCGGGATCTAATGTGGGAGGCGGTCCGCGATCCGGGCTGACCAGCCGTCTGGTGCCGGTGGCGCTGGCCTTTCGGGACCTCCTCCTCCCCATCGCCTGCGTGGCCTGTGGGCGTCCGCTGGACGAAGGAGAGCGCGGCATCATCTGCGGGCGCTGTTGGTCGCGCCTGGCGGCGCTGCCGGCGCCGCGTTGCGTGCGGTGCGGACACCCGAAACTGCGTCCTCAATGCCGTTGGTGCGACCTGCTCCCACCCTATGTGCGCGCCGCCCGGTCGGTATGCTGGGTGCACCTTGGCGCGGGCCAGGCAATCGTCCACGCGCTCAAGTACCGGGGGTGGCACGCCGTGGCACCGGGCATCGCCGAGCGGATGGCCCGGCTCGATTGGCCCGCCGACGTCGTGGCCGAGCGCGCTGCCGTGGTTCCCGTGCCGCTGGCGCACGCGCGGGAACGCGAACGAAGTTACAACCAGAGCGAACGGCTGGCCCGGGCCCTCGCCCCGTGGTGGGGCATTCCCGTCTGGCCCAACGCGCTCGCACGCACGCGCCACACGGCAACGCAAACACAATTGACACCGGAGCAGCGACTGGTGAACGTTTCAGGCGCGTTCTGCGTGCCCGAATCTGCGCGCGGTGCGTTGCGGCGATCGCACGTCGTGCTGGTGGACGACGTGGTCACGACCGCCGCCACCCTCAATGCGTGTGCCGCCGCGCTGCATGCGGCCGGCGCGCGCCTCATCAGTTTCGCGACATTCGGCCGGGCGCCGGCGGTAGGCGATCGGTGATCGACAACGGAGACGACGATGGCGACTCGCGTAGGGATCAATGGCTTTGGGCGAATCGGCCGCCAGGTGCTGCGCGCGGCCGAACTGCAGGGCGCTCGCGACCTGGAATTCGTGGCCGTCAACGACCTCACCGACACTCGCACCCTGGCCCACCTCTTCAAGTACGATTCGGTGCACGGCACCTATGAGGGCGCGGTGTCGGCGGGCGCCGACACGATTACGGTGGACGGCCACACGATCAAGGTGCTCGCCGAGAAGGATCCGGCCAGGCTTCCGTGGAAGGACCTCGGCGTGGATATCGTGCTCGAGTCCACGGGGCGGTTCACCAAGGCCGACGACGCCCGCAAGCACATCGAAGGCGGCGCGAAGAAGGTCCTGATCTCGGCCCCCGCCAAGGGTGAAGACGTGACCATCGTGATGGGCGTGAACCACGACAAGTACGACCCGGCCAGGCACTCCATCATCTCCAACGCGTCGTGCACGACCAACTGCCTCGTGCCCATGGTCAAGGTCATTCGCGACGCGTTCGGCTTCGTGCGCGGCAGCATGACCACGGTGCACAGCTACACCAACGACCAGAACATCCTCGACCTGCCGCACAAGGATCTGCGCCGCGCTCGTGCCGCTGCGGTGTCGATCATTCCCACCACGACCGGCGCGGCCAAGGCCACCTCGCTGGTCATTCCCGAACTCAAGGGCAAGATCGACGGGATCGCGGTGCGCGTGCCCACCCCCGATGTCTCGCTCACCGACCTCGTGGTGGTCACCGAGAAATCAACGACGGTGGAAGCCGTGAACGCGGCGTTCAGGACCGCCGCCGACGGGCCGCTCAAGGGGATCCTCCAGTACACCGAGGTGGAATTGGTGAGCGTGGACTACACGGGCAATGCTCACTCCTGCATCTTCGATTCGAAAACCACCGCCGTCATCGACGGCGGACTGGTGAAGGTGTGCGGGTGGTACGACAACGAGTGGGGCTACGCCTCGCGCTGCGTGGACCTGATGCGGCTCATCGCTCGCCAGCTCTGAGGGCGGCAGGATGAACAAGAAAACGGTTCGCGACCTCGGCGACACCGACGTGAAGGGGCGACGCGCCCTCGTGCGCGTGGACTTCAACGTGCCGATCGACGACGCCGGCCGGATCACCGACGACACGCGCATCCGCGCCGCACTCCCCACCATAGAATTCCTGCTCGATCGCGGCGCTCGCGTCGTGCTGCTGTCGCACCTGGGCCGTCCCAAGGGCAAGCCCGCCGAGAAGTACTCCCTGCGCCCGGTCACCGCCCGGCTGGCCGAGCTGCTCCCCACCCGCCGCGTGAAGTTCGTAAGCGCCACGGTCGGCCCCGATGCCGTCGCGGCCACCAGGGAGGCAGGCGCCGACGTCGTGCTGCTCGAGAACACGCGCTTTCTGGCCGGCGAAGAGAAGAACGACGACGCGCTCGCCCGGCAGATGGCCGAGCTGGGCGACGTCTACGTGGACGACGCCTTCGGCAGCGCGCACCGCGCGCACGCCTCCACCGAGGGCGTCGCCCGATTGCTCAAGCCCGCGGTGGCCGGTCTGCTCATGGAACGCGAACTGCAATACCTCGGCGGCGCACTGGCGAATCCCCACCGGCCCTTCGTAGCCATCCTGGGCGGCAGCAAGATCTCGGGCAAGATCGACGTCGTCGAGGCACTGCTGCCCAAAGTCGACGCGCTCCTCATCGGCGGCGCCATGGCTTGTACCTTCTTCAAAGCGATGGGGTTCGAGACCGGCAAGTCACTCGTCGAGGACGACCGCGTGGCGATGGCCACGGACCTGCTGGCGCGCGCCGGCACCCGGCTCATCCTGCCGCACGACGCCACGGTGGCGCCCAGCGTGGAGGAGGGCGCCAAGGCGCACGCCGTAAAACGCGACGCGATTCCCAGCGGCGAAGCGATGCTCGACATCGGCCCGGCCACCGCTGCGTCGTACGCCCGCGCGATCGCCACCGCCGGGACCGTACTCTGGAATGGACCGATGGGCGTGTTCGAGAAGTCGCCGTTCGACGCGGGCACCAACGCCGTGGCTCGGGCCATGGCCGACGCCACGGACCGCGGCGCGACGACGATCGTGGGCGGCGGCGACTCGGCGGCGGCGGTGGAGGAGGCCGGGCTCGCCACGCGGATGAGCCACGTCTCCACGGGCGGCGGCGCGTCGCTTGAATTTCTCGAGGGCAGGCCGCTTCCCGGCGTCGCGGCCCTGGACGACGCGGCGTGATTGCGACGCCCGTATTCGCCGCGAACTGGAAGATGAACCACGGACCCACCGAGGCCCGTGCGTTCATGCGCGCGTTCGTCGACCGCTACCAGGCGCACGAAGACCGCACGGTGATGTTCTTTCCCTCGGCGCTCGCTCTGGCCGCGGCGCGCGGCGCCGCCGGCCCCCGTCCCGATCTGTGGTTCGGCGTGCAGAACATTGCCAGTGCCGAGAAGGGCGCATTTACCGGCGAGAATTCGGCCCTCATCGCCCGCGACGCGGGCGCCACGGCCGCGCTCGTCGGCCACTCCGAGCGGCGTCACGTGTTCGGCGAGACCGATCAAGCAACGGCCGACAAGTGCGCCCAGGCGGCGTCGCACGCCCTCACGCCGGTATTGTGCGTGGGTGAAACGCTCGACGAACGGGAGCGCGGAGAAACCGAGAACGTCGTGCTGCGGCAACTGCGCACCGGCGTCAGCCGCCTCGATGCCGCCCAAATGAGCCGGCTCGTGCTCGCTTACGAACCGGTGTGGGCCATCGGCACGGGCCGCAATGCGACGGCGGCGGACGCCGCAGCGGTGCACGCCGTGTTACGCGCGGAACTTCGCACGCTGGGAGCCGTGGAACAGGTGCCGATCCTTTACGGGGGAAGCGTGAACCCCCACAACGCGGCGGCACTGCTCACCGCCCCCGGCGTGGACGGTTTGCTCGTCGGGGGCGCGAGCCTTGACGTGGACAGTTGGCTGGCGGTGGTGAGCAGCGTCTGACGGCGCTGAGCCCGGCGCTGTCCTTGACGTCGCGGCCTAAGTCTCGCGATATTTATACCTTAGATACTTTTGATCTCTCACACGAAACGCCGATGCTGTACAAGATTCTCCTGTTCCTTCTCGTCGTCAACAGCTTCGTCCTGCTGGCTGCCATCCTGATGCAGGCCGGCCAGGGCGGTGGGCTCGCCGCGACGTTCGGCGGTTCCAGCAGCTCGGCTGAATCCATCTTCGGCAGCCGGCAAACGGGGAATCTGCTCACCAAGGCCTCCTGGTGGGCCGGCGGGATGTTCCTCGCGCTTGCCTTCATGCTCTCGCTGGCTACGACGCGCGGTGCTTCGCAGGCGTCCGTACTGGACAACGCCTTCCAGAATCCGCCAGCGGCGGCCCCTGCGCCGCTCAGCAGCGGGGAGACCAGCGGCGTGGTTCCGTTGCAGACAGCTCCCACCGCTGCCCAGCCGGCGGTTCCTGCAAAGAAGACGCCCCCGCCCGACTCCAAGAAGCCCTGACGGTGGCCGCGACTCAGTATCAGCCGGGGTTCCTCCTCCTCGAGGACGGAACCCTTTTTCACGGCACCCTGAGCGGCGGAATTCCGCCCACCGTGGCCGAGGTAGTGTTCACCACCAACATGAGCGGCTACCAGGAGGTCTTCACCGATCCCTCCTACCGCGGGCAGATCGTCGTGATGACGGCGCCGATGATCGGCAACTATGGCGTGAACGAGGAAGACCCCGAATCGTCCGATGTGCAGGTTTCGGGTGTGGTGGTGCGCGAATTATCGGCCACATATTCGAACTGGCGGGCGACGGGCGGGCTCGCTGCCTGGTTCGAAAAGTCGCATGTGCCTATTCTACAAGATGTTGACACTCGCCGCCTCACGCGTCACTTGAGGACTGCCGGTGTGATGAGGGGCGTCCTGGGTTCAGGGAACGAACCCAGCGCCGACGCCCGGGCCGCCCTCGAGGCCTGTCCTTCCATGGAGGGGCTCGACCTCGCCTCCCGTGTGACCACGCGCGAGCCGTATGTGTGGGGCGATGCCTCGGCCGCGCGTCATATCGTGGCGTATGACTACGGCATCAAGCGAAACATCCTGCGCCTGTTCGAGGAGCATGACTGCCGGGTGACCGTCCTCCCGGCCGAGACGCCGGCGGAAATGGCGCTCGAGCTGAAGCCCGACGGCGTGTTCCTGGCCAACGGGCCGGGCGACCCGGCGGCGGTGAGCTACGCGCCTGAGACGGTGCGCGCGATCGCCAGGGCGGGTGTACCGATCTTCGGCATCTGCCTCGGCCATCAGATTCTCGGGCTCACCTTCGGGGCGCAGACGGTGAAGATGCCCTACGGCCATCGCGGAGGAAACCACCCGGTCAAGGAACTGGCCACCGGAAAGGTGCTCATTACGTCGCAGAACCATGGATTCGCGGTGGCCGGGGACGAATCGGGCGTTCCGGGAGCGCCTTCGCTGGCCGTGACCCACGTGAATCTGAACGACGGGTCCATCGAGGGGTTGCGGCACAATGAGTTACCGATTTTCGGGGTGCAATATCACCCCGAAGCAGCCCCGGGGCCTCACGATGCCAGGCCATTGTTCGACGAATTCATGGACGTGGTGGCGAATTCCGTGGCCTGACGCGCCCCAAACTCTTGACACACAAGAGTTAACGTCCATAAGTTCGGGGAGCGCTCCAGCCTTGGAGCGCCTGACCCCGAGGCTCTTTCATGACCAAAGCCGATCTGGTTGAGCACGTCACGACGCAGATTGCCCGCACTGCCGGGCCCATGATTTCCAAGAAAGACTGCGCCCGTGTCGTTGATGCCTTCCTGGACGCGATCAAAGAAGCGCTGCACGACCAGAAGAACATTGAGGTACGCGGGTTTGGAACGTTCAAGATCCGCCACCGCAAGACGCGCATGGCGCGCAATCCGCGAACGGGTTCGCCGGTGGAGGTTTCAGCCCGGCCCGTTCCCGTGTTCAAGCCTTCCAAGGAGTTGCGTGCGATGGTGGCGGAGATCGAGGAGCACCCCGCCGACAGCTCAGGCCGCTCGGTCGAGGCGTCCAAGGCCTAGCCGCTGCACTGCTTACCCGATCGCCCCGCCGTTCGACGCCGGCGCGATTCGTTTGTCTGGCCCCCGGTCTGCTCCGCTTGCCCAACCGCGTGAGGAAAGTGCTTACCTCCCGGCTCGCGTTCCGATAGCATTCGCTCCATGACGTTGCGTGTGCTGCTGTTCGCCTCCTACGCCGATGTGCTCGGCGCCCCCGCGATCGACATAGATCTGCCGGCGGGAGCCACCGTGCGCGACCTGGTCGCGTCGGTGCGCGCGCGCGCAGGCTCCGGCCGCCTTCCGCCATCTCCGCTGGTGGCCGTGAACCAGCGCTATGCCACTCTCGATACGCTCGTGTCGGAGCGCGACGAGGTCGCGATCATTCCGCCGGTAGCCGGGGGCTGATGCGCAGCGCGATCGTCGACCGGCCACTCGATCCGGCGGCGCTGATCGCCGACGCGTCGGCTGCCGCATGCGGCGCCGTCGTGCTGTTCGTGGGCACGGTGCGCAACACGAACGAGGGGCGCGCCGTGGTCCGCATCGAGTACTCCTCGTATCGCGTGATGGCCGAGCGCGAACTCACCACGATCGTGGAAGAGGCCGCCGCCCGATTCGACGGTGCGCGCGTGGTTGCGCAGCATCGCGTGGGGACACTCGAGATCGGAGAGGCCAGTGTAGCGATCGCGGTGGCCCACGCACACCGGGCGGCCGCGTACGAGGCCTCGCGCTACGTGATCGAGGAGGTCAAACGCCGCCTGCCGGTGTGGAAGTGCGAGCATTACGCCGACGGAACGCGGGAGTGGGTGCATGCCGGGAGCGGTGCAGTGCACATCGCGGAGCCGGTCGCATGAGCGACGCGCTGCGTGATCAGTTCGGTCGGAGCATCGAGTATCTGCGCATCTCGGTCACCGACCGGTGCAACTTCCGCTGCCTCTATTGCATGCCGGCCGAAGGGCTGGAGTGGTTGCCCAAGACGGAGATCCTCACCTACGAGGAGATTGCCGCGACCGTTGGCCAGCTCGCTCCACTCGGGCTGCGCCGGCTGCGGATCACGGGGGGCGAACCGACGATTCGACCCGATCTGGAGCGATTGGTCGCTCAGCTGAAGGCCGTTCCGGGAATCGAGGACATCGCGCTGTCCACCAACGGCGTCCGGCTCGAGGCCCTGGGACCCACGCTTCGCGCCGCCGGCCTCGACCGCGTCAACATCAGCGTCGACAGCCTGCGCGCCGATCGCATCGCGGCCATCTCGCGCCGCAATCTCGGGTTCGATCCGGTGAAAACCGCCACGGCCGCCGAGCGGGCGGGGCTCGATCCGGTGAAAATCAACATGGTCGTCATGCGCGGCGTAAACGACGACGAGATCGAGCAGTTCGCACGGCTCACGTTGGAGCACCCATGGCACGTCCGGTTCATCGAGCTGATGCCGGTGGGTGAGATGCGCGATCTCACCTGGGCGCACGTCGTGCCGAGCGATGAAGTGCTGGCGCGCATCCGGGTGCTGGGTGCGCTCGAACCGGCGGCGGGCCCGGCCCGCGGCAACGGACCTGCCGTGTACTACGCGTTCCCCGGCGCGCGCGGAACGATCGGGATGATCACGCCGATGACGCACACGTACTGCGGATCGTGCAACCGCGTGCGGCTCACGGCGGACGGACGGCTCCGTACCTGCCTGTTCGGCGACCACGAAGTCGACCTGCGCACGCCGCTGCGGGCCGGCGAACCGTTGGAGCCACACTTCCGCCGCGCCCTCGCCGAGAAACCCAAGGAGCACGCGCTGTTACAAATGAAGGTGGGCGGGCTTCGCGCGCTGTCACAGGTCGGGGGTTAGGCCGCGGGGCAGATCAGTCGCGCCAGCAGTTCACGCCAGAACACGCAGACCCCACAGAGCACAGCACGAGCGGCGAGTCCGACGCGAAGGGGACGTCACAGGTCCCCTTTCTTCCTTGTCGCCCCCTCCTGTACGGGCGCCGACACCCGTGTTGTTCCAGGTGTCTGTGTGCTCCGCGTACTGTTCGGTTGAATGTCTCGCGCGCTGATCTCGCCGCCACGTTGCTCCCCCCCGCGCACGGGAATACTATTCATTGGCTGTTCACTATTTCTTCTTCCCGATGGACGTATGGTCAATAAAATCACGGTGGTCGGCGCCGGGAACGTCGGCGCGACGACCGCTCAACGCGTGGCAGAGAAGCAACTGGCCCGGACCGTTGTCATGGTGGACGTGGTCGAAGGGATCCCGCAGGGCAAGGGGCTCGACCAGTGGGAGTCAGCCCCGATCGAAGGGTTCGACACTCGCGTCATCGGCACCAACGGATATGAGGAGACCGCCGGGTCGGACATCGTCATCATCACTGCCGGCATCGCCCGCAAGCCGGGTATGTCGCGCGACGACCTGCTCAATACGAACGCCGGCATCGTGAAGCAG
Source organism: uncultured Gemmatimonadaceae bacterium (assembly GCA_963728785.1). Taxonomy (GTDB): domain Bacteria; phylum Gemmatimonadota; class Gemmatimonadetes; order Gemmatimonadales; family Gemmatimonadaceae; genus JAGWRI01. The sequence goes on along the minus strand of CAVSKV010000004.1, from coordinate 1,178,722 downwards.
GTCAGCGAGCAGGTAAAGAAGAGTTCGCCCAACGCCATCATCATCGTGGTGTCGAACCCGCTCGACGTGATGTGCTACGTGGCCAAGCAGGTCACGGGCTTTCCTCGCGAGCGCGTGCTTGGCATGGCCGGCGTGCTCGATTCGGCGCGCTACCGTGCGTTCCTGGCCGAAGCGCTCGACGTATCGGTTCAGGATATCCAGGCCATGGTGCTCGGTGGCCACGGCGACACGATGGTTCCGCTCATCTCGTACACCACCGTGAGCGGCATCCCCGTCACGCAGCTCATCGACCGCAGCAAGCTCGACGCGATCGTGGAGCGCACGCGCGGTGGTGGCGCCGAAATCGTCAAGCACCTCAAGACCGGTTCGGCCTACTATGCGCCGTCGGCCGGCGCCGTCCAGATGGCTGAAGCCATCGTCCGCGACCAGAAGCGCATTCTGCCGTGCGCGGCCTGGCTGACCGGTGAGTACGGGCAAAAGGGCATCTTCCTGGGCGTGCCGTGCAAACTCGGGCGCCGCGGGTTGGAGCAGGTGCTCGAGGTCGAACTGACGGCCGATGAGCGCACGGCGCTCGGCAAGAGTGCCGAGGCCGTACGCGAACCGATGAAGGCGGTCAAACTCTGAGCGCGACGGTCGATGCGGGAAGCGGGACGAACGATCCCGCTTCCCGCATTCCGCGTTCCGGGCCTCTCACTCTGAACGTCCCTACACGATGAGCTGGTTCGTCAACCTGTACCGATCCACGATCGGTAAGAAGATCATCATGGCGGCCACGGGGCTGATCGGCATCGCCTTCGTGATCGGCCACATGCTGGGCAACCTCCAGGTCTTCATCGGCCAGGACAAGTTCGATGCGTACGCCGCGATGCTGCACGGCCCGCTGGCCGAGGTCGTATGGGCGGTGCGGGTCGTGCTGGTCGTGGCCGTGCTGCTTCACATCCTCATGGCATGGCAGCTCACGCGGCGCGCCAAGGCAGCCCGACCCGCGGATTATCGCAAGCGCAAATCCCAGGTCTCCACGCTGGCGTCGCGGACGATGCGGTGGGGCGGCGTGCTGCTGGTCGTGTTCATCGTGTTCCACATCCTGCACTTCACGGTCGGCGTGGTCGATCCGGCAGGGGTGTTCCACACCGCCGACGCTGCCGGGAGGCACGACATTTACGGCGATGTCGTTGCGAGTTTCCGCATCTGGTGGGTGGCGGGGTTCTACTTGCTCGCAATGGCGTTCCTCGGGCTCCACCTCTTTCATGGAGCCTGGAGTTCGCTGCGCACGCTGGGCGTGGCCCGGCCTTCCGAACACCCGCTGCACCGGCGCATCGCCGCCGTCGTGGCCATCGCCGTCTGGCTTGGCTTCACCCTCGTTCCGCTCGGCGTTCTCGCCGGCATCGTGCACTAGCAATGGAACTCCAGTCGCGCATTCCACCGGGTCCCATCGCCGAGAAGTGGGACACGCACACGTTCGACATGAAGCTTGTGAACCCCGCCAACAAGCGGCGATACACGGTCATCGTGGTCGGGTCGGGGCTGGCCGGCGCGTCGGCCGCGGCTTCGATGAGTGAGCTCGGCTATCTGGTCAAGAATTTCTGCTTCCAGGACTCGCCGCGGCGAGCCCACAGCATTGCCGCCCAGGGCGGGATCAACGCCGCCAAGAACTATCCCAACGACGGCGACAGCATCTGGCGCCTGTTCTACGACACCGTGAAGGGCGGAGACTTCCGGTCGCGTGAGGCCAACGTCTACCGGCTGGCCCAGGTGAGCGTGCAGATCATCGACCAGTGCGTGGCGCAGGGCGTTCCGTTCGCGCGCGAGTACGGCGGGCTGCTCGCCAACCGGTCGTTCGGCGGCGCGCAGGTCTCGCGCACGTTCTACGCCCGGGGCCAGACGGGGCAGCAACTGTTGCTCGGCGCCTACCAGGCACTGGAAAAGGAGATCGCCAAGGGCGGCGTGACCATGTATCCGCGCACCGAAATGCTCGACTTGATCGTGGTCAATGGACGGGCCCGCGGGATCGTGGTGCGCGACCTCGTGACGGGCAAGATCGAGAGCCACCTGGCCGACGCCGTGGTGCTGGGCACCGGCGGGTACGGCAACGTGTTCTTCCTGTCCACCAACGCCAAGGGCTCCAACGTGACGGCGACCTGGCGCGCCTACAAGCGCGGTGCGGCGTTCGCCAATCCGTGCTTCACGCAGATCCACCCGACCTGCATTCCGGTGAGCGGCGAGCACCAATCCAAGCTCACGCTGATGAGCGAGTCGCTGCGCAACGACGGCCGGGTATGGGTGCCGAAGAAGGCCGGCGACACGCGGCCGCCCAACCAGATCCCCGAGGCGGACCGCGACTACTACCTCGAGCGTAAGTACCCCAGCTTCGGCAACCTCTCGCCGCGCGACATCGCGTCGCGGGCCGCCAAGGAAGTGTGCGACGAGGGACGCGGAGTGGGCCCCGGCGGACGCGGCGTCTATCTCGACTTTGCCGACGCCATCAAACGGCTCGGCAAGGACACGATCGCCGAACGCTACGGCAATCTGTTCGAGATGTACGAGCGGATCACGGCCGAGAACCCCTACGAACTGCCCATGCGCATCTACCCGGCCGCGCACTACACGATGGGCGGCCTGTGGGTGGACTACAACCTGATGAGCACCGTCCCCGGGTTGCACGTGATCGGCGAGGCCAACTTCTCCGACCACGGCGCCAACCGCCTGGGGGCGAGCGCGCTCATGCAGGGGCTGGCCGACGGATACTTCGTGATTCCGTTGACGATCGGCGACTACCTGGGCAGCATCAAACTCGAGCCCGTGACGGCCGACCACCCCGACGTGAAGGCCACCGAGGCAGCGGTCGTTGAACGGACTCAGCGGCTGCTCGCCATCAGGGGCAAGCGGACACCGACCTCGTTCCACCGCGAACTGGGCAAGATCATGTGGGAGAACTGCGGCATGGCGCGCAGCGCCGACGGGCTCAAGCGCGCACTGGCTGAGATCCCGAAGCTGCGCGAGGAATTCTGGCGCAACCTGACGGTGCCCGGCACGGGCGCCGAGCTCAACCAGTCGCTCGAACTCGCCGGCCGGGTGGCCGACTTCCTGGAGCTCGGCGAACTGATGTGCCTTGACGCGCTGCACCGCGAGGAGTCGTGCGGCGGTCACTTCCGCGTGGAGCACCAGACGGCCGAAGGCGAGGCCAAGCGCGACGACGAGCACTTCGCGTACGTGGCGGCGTGGGAATACCAGGGCGACCGCAATGCGCCCGCGCTCCACAAGGAACCGCTGGAATTCGAGAACGTGCACCTCGCCACACGGAGCTACAAGTGAACCTCACCCTTCACGTGTGGCGGCAGCCGGCCCCGAATGCCGCGGGCCGCTTCGACCGCTACGAGGCGCGCGACGTCAGTCCTGACACGTCGTTCCTGGAGATGCTGGACGTGGTCAATGAGGGATTGATCGGACAGGGCAAGGAGCCGATCGCCTTCGACCACGACTGCCGCGAAGGCATCTGCGGCACGTGCGGCATGATGATCAACGGCGCCGCCCACGGCCCGATGAAGATGACCACCACCTGCCAGCTGCACATGCGCAGCTTCAAGGACGGCGACGAACTGTGGCTCGAGCCATGGCGCGCCCGCGCGTTCCACGTGGTGAAGGACCTCGTCGTGGACCGCGGTGCGTTCGACCGGATCATCCAGGCCGGCGGGTTCATCACGGCGCCCACGGGGTCGGCGCCCGAAGCGAACAACCTCGCCGTGCCCAAGCAGAATGCCGACGAGTCGATGGATGCCGCGGCGTGCATCGGCTGCGGGGCCTGCGTGGCGGCCTGTCCCAACGGCTCGGCGTCGCTGTTCACCGCCGCCAAGATCTCGCACCTGGGGCTCCTCCCGCAGGGGCAGCCGGAACGCTACCGGCGAGCGCTCCGGATGGTCGCCCAGATGGATCTGGAGAATTTCGGCGGATGCACGCTGTTCGGGGAATGCCAGGAGGCATGCCCCAAGGGAATCAGCATCGACTTCATCGCCCGGATGAACCGTGATTATCTCTCGGCCGTGATCACGGAGCGCGAGGAGAAAGCGCTGGGCGGGGCGGGGTAGCAGCGCGCAGGTCAGATTTTGGGAAGGGTCACCCCGTGCTGGCCCTGGTACTTGCCCTTCTTGTCCGCGTAGGAGATTTCGGGCGGTTCTTCGCCCTTGAAGAACAGCACCTGCGCGATGCCCTCGTTGGCGTAGATCTTGGCCGGCAACGGGGTCGTGTTCGAGATCTCGAGCGTGACGAACCCCTCCCATTCGGGCTCGAACGGGGTCACGTTCGTGATGATTCCGCACCGCGCATACGTGGACTTGCCCACCGTCACGGTCAGGATGTCGCGGGGAATGCGGAAGTACTCCACCGAGCGGGCCAGGGCGAACGAGTTGGGGGGCACGATGCAGACGTCGCCCTCGAACTCGACGAAGCTCCGCGGGTCGAAGTTTTTGGGATCGACGATGGAGCTGAGCACGTTGGTGAAGATCCGGAACTCCCGGGCCACGCGCATGTCGTAGCCGTACGAACTGACGCCGTAGGAGATGACGCCGGCCCGAACCTGGCGGTCTTCGAAGGGCTCGATCATCCGGTGCTCCTTGGCCATCCGGGTGATCCAGCGGTCGGACATGATGCTCATGGCGGGATTTTGGGCGAGGGGAACGGCGGGGGCGGCCGATGGCGAGGCGGAATGTATCCCCCTGGCGCCGCATGCGCCAAACGCGCCACCGACCGGCGCGCATTCCGGTTGACCCTTGTGGTACCGGTGGATAACTTTTCCCGCGCTGGAGCTAGTGAAAGTTTTCACGAAGTCCGGAGCGCTATGGCCCGCACGTATTTCCCCGTCCTGCTCCTGCTCGGATTCGTCATCGTGAGCGCGGTGGCGATGCTGGCGTTGTCCGCACTCACGCTGCGGTCGCGCCCCACGCCGGTGAAGCGAACGCCGTACGAATCGGGCATCCCCCCGCTCGGCGACGCCCGGGAGCGCTTCTCCGTGAAGTTCTACATGGTCGCGGTGCTGTTCATCATCTTCGACATCGAGACCGTGTTCATGATTCCCTGGGGTGCGCACTTCCAGCAGCTCTCGTGCGCCGTCCCCCTCGTCGGCAGCGAATGTCCGGCCGGCCAGACCTCGTTCTTCGGTCTCGGGGAGATGCTGGTGTTCATCGCAATTCTCCTCGTCGGATTCATCTACGTCTGGAAGAAGGGTGCCTTGCAATGGGACTGACGCCGCGCCCTGAGTCGACCGTCTCCTACGCCCCGGTCTCGCAGGAGAGCTGGGTCGCGACGAAGCTGGACTTTCTCGTCAACTGGGCCCGCGCCAATTCGCTGTGGCCCATGCCGTTCGGCACGGCCTGCTGCGCCATCGAGTTCATGGCCAGCGCGGCCAGCGACTTCGATCTCGCACGGTTCGGTATGGAGCGGATGAGTTATTCGCCGCGCCAGGCCGACGTGCTGATCTGCGCTGGTCGCGTACCGTTCAAGTTGGCGCCCATCCTGCGCCGCATCTGGCAACAGATGCCGCAGCCCAAATGGGCGATCTCGATGGGCGCTTGCGCTTCGACGGGCGGAATGTTCGACAACTATGCCGTGGTGCAGGGCATCGACACGATCATTCCGGTCGACGTCTACGTGCCCGGTTGCCCGCCCCGCCCGGAAGGGCTCCTCTACGGCATCATGCTCTTGCAGGAAAAGGTCAAGAAGGAGCGCGCCGCCGACAAGTCGCTACGCAATGAGATGGAGCCGGATCCCAAGAGCCAGCTCTACATTCCGGCCTCGCTGATCGACCAGCTCTCCGAACCGTTCGGCAACTCGGTCCAGCAGACCCGGTCCGGCCTGTGAGCGACGCCTTCCAGCTGGTCATGGCGGGGAGCGCGCTTGGCGCCGGGGCACCGGCGCCCGCCACGCCGCGCAACGTGCCGTTGGCCGGCGGCGAGGCCAACCCGTCGGCGGCCACTCTCCGCCAGCAATTCGGCGGCGCCGTCGTCCGCGCGCACGTGGTGCGGGGTGAGACCAACGTGGTCGTCGCCGGCGCCAGGCTCCTCGATATCGTTCGCTGGCTGCACGACGACCCGTCGCAGCGCTACGAATACCTGTCGGACGTCACCGCCGTGGAATTCCGCGACATCGAGCAGCCGATCGAGGTCGTCTGGCACCTGCGCTCAGTGGCCTACCGCCGGTTCCTCCGGCTCAAGGTCGAGATCGCCAGGGGCGCCGAACTGGCCGTCCCCAGCGTGTGCGGCGTGTACAGAAGCGCCGATTGGCTGGAGCGCGAGTGTTACGACATGTTCGGCATCACGTTCACCGGACACCCCGATCTGCGGCGCATCCTGATGTGGGAGGACTATCGCGAGGGCTTCCCACTGCGCAAGGACTTCCCGCTCCGCGGGCGGTTCAGCCGGTCGGAACAGCTCCGGCAGGCGCTGGCCGCCAACCCCGAGGCTCGCTACTCCATGGAGGAGTTGTCGGTAGCCGACGCGTTCGAGGAACTGCCCAGCGAGATGCGCCGCCGCCTGCGGGCCGGCGAGAAGGCGGGGGAATAGCTCCCGTGCCGACGACCACACGCACGGTCGAAGTCGACCTGTCCACGAGCGGCCTCGACGCGCAGGGGCGTCCGGTGCGCATACCGCTGGTGACCGACGAACACGGCAACGTGGTGCCCATGGAGGCGCCCGATGCGCTGGAGCCGGACCTCGCCGGCCAGCATATGCTGATCAACATCGGCCCGCAGCACCCGGCTACGCACGGCGTGCTCCGGCTGGTGCTCGAGCTGGACGGCGAGACCGTGGTGCGCTGCGTGCCGCACATCGGGTATCTGCACTGTGGCTTCGAGAAGATCGGCGAATACCGCACGTACAACCAGATCATCCCGTGGACGGACCGCGAGGATTACCTGAACTCGCCGGGCAACAACGTCGCGTTCGCGCTCGGCGCCGAGCGGCTGTTCGGCATCGAGATCACCGAGCGGTGCAAGGTGCTGCGCGTGATCGCCATGGAACTGTCGCGCATCATGTCGCACCTCGTGTGGTGGGGCACGACGTGCATCGACATCGGCGCGTTCACCCCGTTCCTCTGGCTGTTCGAGGAACGCGAGCGCATCTATGAACTGCTCGACATGTGGATCGGCGCCCGGATGACCACCTCGCTCACCCGGGTGGGCGGCATGGGCGCCGACATCCCCGACGGCTGGATGGACCAGCTCACGGGCTTCGTGCGGAGCGTCCCCAAAACGATCGACGAAGCCGAGCGGATGCTCTCCAAGAATGCCGTCTGGGTGGGCCGCACGGTGGGGCTGGGCGTGATGTCGGCCGACGAGGCGCTCAACTACGGCCTTTCGGGCCCGATGCTCCGTGCCTCGGGCGTGGCCTACGACGTGCGCCGCGACTTCCCGTATCTGGACTACGAGACGTACGACTTCGACGTACCGGTGGGCACGGCCGGCGACGTCTACGACCGCTATCTGGTGCGCGTGGAGGAACTGCGCCAGTCGGTGCGGATCCTCGAGCAGGCCATCGTGCGGCTGCCCGACGGGCCGGTGAACGTGGACGACCATCGCGTCATCCTGCCGCCTAAGCACAAGGCGACGAGCGACATGGAATCCATGATCCACCACTTCAAGCAGGTGATGGAAGGGCCGCGGCCGCCACTCGGTGAGTGCTACGTGGCGGTGGAGAGTCCCAAGGGCGAGAAGGGCTACTACATGGTCTCCGACGGCACGTCGAAGCCGGTGCGGTGGCGCATCCGGCCGCCGTCGTTCGTCAACCTGTCCGCCATCCCCAAGATGGTCGAGGGGCACCTGCTGTCGGACGTGATCGCGATCAACGCGAGCATCGACATCGTCATGGGAGAGATCGACCGGTGAGCACGAGAGAGATGGGCGGCGTGGAAGCACCAGCCGATACGTCGCACGGCGCGCATTCCGAACCCTACACGCCGGTGTTCGTGGGCCCTCGGCGCCAGCAGCTCGACGCCGTGCTCACCCGGTATCCCACCAGGCGCGCCGGCCTGTTGCCGGCGCTGTGGATGGTGCAGGAAGACCGCGGCTGGATCAGCGAAGAGGCCATGGCCGAGGTCGCCCAGGTGCTGGAACTCACACCGGCCTACGTGAAGGGCGTGGTCACTTTCTATTCCATGTACCACCAGCACCCGGTGGGCAAATACTTCATCCAGGTGTGCACGACGTCGCCGTGCGCGGTGTGCGGCGCCGAGGCCGTTCGCGACGCCTTCCTGCGCCAGACGCGCTGTGAAGAGCTTGGCGTCACGTCGGGCGACGGCAAGTTCACGGTCATCGAGGTCGAATGTCTGGGCGCCTGCGGGTTCGCCACGCCGGTGATGATCAACGAACGCTTCCTGGAATCGGTGACCCCGGAGAGGATCCCCGATATCCTGGCGGGTCTGGCCTAATGGGATATCCGCACCAACCCCACGACCGCGAAGCGCTGGTGCTTTCCAAGCACTTCGGCGACCCCGAGGCGATCACGCTCGACGGTTGGAAGAAGCGCGGCGGGTACGTGGCGCTCCAGAAGGCGCTCGGCATGGCCCCCCTCGAAATCGTGAGCATCGTCAAGGACTCGGGACTGCGCGGGCGCGGCGGGGCCGGCTTCCCGACCGGCATCAAGTGGTCGTTCATGAAGCTCGACGACGGCAAGCCGCATTACCTGTGCTGCAACGCCGACGAGTCCGAGCCCGGCACGTTCAAGGATCGCGAGATCATGCGCTGGACGCCGCACGGGCTCATCGAAGGGTGCGCCATCGGCGCCTACGCGATCGGCGCCGAGACCTGCTACATCTACATCCGCGGCGAGTTCACCGATCCGCTGGTGCGCGTGGAAGCCGCCCTCAAGGAAGCCTACGCCGCCGGGATCCTCGGCACGAACGCCATGGGCAGCGGCAAGACCATCAACATCTACGTGCACAAGGGCGCCGGCGCGTACATCTGCGGCGAAGAAACCGCCCTCATGAATTCCATCGAGGGGCGGCGCGGGAACCCGCGGATCAAGCCGCCATTTCCGGCGGTGTCGGGCGTGTTCGGGCAGCCAACCACCATCAACAACGTCGAGACGCTGGCCGCGGTGCCGCACATTCTCAACAACGGGTCGGACTGGTACAAGAAGTTCGGCCGGGCCGACAACCCGAAGAGCCCGGGCACCAAGCTGTTCTCGGTATGCGGCAACGTGCAGCGCCCCGGCAACTACGAAGTGCCGCTCGGCTTCCCGTTCAAGGACTTCCTGTACGACCTCTGTGGCGGTCCCAAACCCGGCCGACGATTCAAGGCCATCATCCCCGGCGGCATCTCGGTGCCCATCCAGACGGTGGATGAGGCCGAGGCCAGCTTCATGGACTATGAAGGCTTCGTGGACCAGGGCACCATGCTCGGGTCGGGCGGCGTGATCGTGATCGACGACGCGCAGAACCTGGTCAAGCAGATCGCCCGGGCGGCGCGTTTCTTCGCCCACGAGAGTTGCGCCCAATGCACGCAGTGCCGCGAGGGCACCTCGTGGACGACGCGCATCCTGGAGCGAATCGTGGCCGGCGATGGTTCGACCGAAGACCTCGACACGCTGCTCGAGATCGCTGACAACATGACCGGTAAGACCATCTGCGTACTCAGCGACTCGTGCGCCGTGCCGGTGGTGTCGGGTCTCCAGAAGTTCCGCGGCGACTTCGAAGCGCTCATCAAGAAGAAGACGGTCCATATGGTCCCGGCGGTGGCGTAAATGGCCGATGCCAAGATGATCAACCTGACCATCGAAGGGCGCGCGGTGTCGGTGCCGTCCGGCACTTCGATCCTCGAGGCGGCCAAGGCAGCGGGTATTCTCGTGCCCCACTACTGCTACCACGCCGCGCTCCCCGTGGCCGGCGTGTGTCGCATGTGCCTCGTGGAAGTCGAGAAGATGCCCAAGCTGGCGCCGTCCTGCGCCACTGCAGTGAGCGAAGGGCAGGTGGTGCATGTTCATTCACCGAAGGCGCTCGAGGCGCGCAAAGGCGTGCTCGAGCTGCTGCTCATCAACCATCCGCTCGACTGCCCGATCTGTGACCAGGCAGGCGAGTGCGAGCTGCAGGACTACACCTATCAGGAAGGCCGCGCCGAGGGCCGGTTGCGCGACGGCAAGCGGTTCAACCCCGTGGAGGACTTCGGCGGCGACGTGATGTACGTAGCCAACCGGTGCATCCTGTGCACGCGCTGCGTGCGTTTCATGGACGACGTGGCGCACGACGCCGCGCTCAACGTGAGCGAGCGGGGTGACCGCGCGCTGATCGGCAAATTCGAAGGCCGTGACCTCACGCACCCGTGGGCCGGCAACGTCATCGAGCTTTGTCCGGTGGGCGCGTTGCTGTCCAAGGATTCGCTCAACAAGGTGCGCGCCTGGGAGGTGGATCGCACCGCGTCCATCTGCCCCGGCTGCTCGCAGGGGTGCAACATGATCGTCGAGACGCGCGACAACATGGTCGTGCGGCTGCGCCCGCGCCCAAACGACGCCGTGAACCAGTACTTCATGTGCGATCAGGGGCGGCTGGACTACCGCTGGATGAACCGGCAGGACCGTGTGGAACTGCCCATGGTGCGTCAGGGAGCCACCCTGGCGGCCGCGGATTGGGAAGCCGCCGTGGCCACCGCCGCGTCGGTGCTCGAAGGCAAGCGCGCCTACGTGCTCGCTTCGCCCGGGCTGCCCAACGAAGCCCTGTTTCTCCTGTCGCGGCTGGTCACGAAGACGGGCGGGAAGGGCGCGTTCCGCGTGCGCCGGGGCGACGAAGCGCCGCTGCCCGGCGTTCCGGATCTGGCCCGGCGCGCGGACCTGGCCGCGAACGCCCGCGGCGCGGAACTCCTGGGGCTCGCGCGCCGGTCGGCGCCCCTGGGGGATCTCCAGCGGGGCGACGTGCTGGTCGTGGCCGACGAAGAGTTGGCCGGCCTGGACGCGCCCGACGTAGCCAGGGCCGGCGCGATCATCGTCATCGGCACGACGCTTCCCGCCTGGGCGCGTCACGCCGCGTCGGTGGTACTGCCGATCACCAACGTCGTGGAAGAAGAGGGCACGTTCGTCAACCTGCGGGGCCGCGTCCAGCGGTTCCGCCAGGCCAGGTCGGGCCCGGGCTTCTCGCGGCCCAGCTGGCTGGCGCTCAGCGATCTGCTCGCCGCGCTCGGCGAACCCGCCGATTACCGGCAGGCCCACGAGGTCTTCGCCGCGCTGGCGGCGTCGCACCCGGAATTCGCCGGCATGTCCTACGATTCGCTCGGGCTCAAGGGCGCGACAGTAACGAGCGCCGCCGTGGGGGCCATGGCATGAACGCCCTCGTCCGTCCGCTGCTCCAGATGGCCACCCCCCAGCTCCCGCCGCCGTCCACCACCGTGTACCTCGTGGCCACCGCGATCAAGATTCTCGTGGTCTTCGTCGTCTATCTCACGGCGGTGGCTCTGCTCACGCTGGCCGAGCGCAAGATCTCGGCGTGGATCCAGGACCGGCATGGCCCCAATCGCGTGGGACCGGGTGGCCTGCTCCAACCGGCGGCTGACGGGCTCAAGAACTTCATGAAGGAAGAGACGTATCCGGGACAGGCCAATCTCCCGCTGTTCGTGCTCGCGCCGGCCCTTGCGTTCGTGCCGGCGCTCCTCACTTGGTGCGTGATCCCGTTCGCGTCCCCGCTGCCCACGCGCTGGGGACTGATCGACATGGTCGTGGCGCCGCTGCCGGTGGGGTACCTGTTCATCCTGGCCGTCTCGTCGCTGGGCGTGTACGGCATCGTGCTCGCGGGGTGGAGTTCCAACAACAAGTACGCGCTCCTCGGCGGGCTGCGGTCCAGCGCCCAGATGGTGTCCTACGAGATCGCGATGGGCATGTCCACGATCCCGGTGCTGCTCCTGTCCGGCAACGTGGCGCTCAACGAGATCGTGCTCCAGCAGGCGCGGGGGATGTGGAACGTGCTCGGACTCACGATCGCGTTCCTGATCTTCCTGGTGGCGGCGTTCGCCGAGACCAACCGCCTGCCGTTCGATCTGCCCGAGGCGGAATCGGAGCTGGTCGCCGGCTACCACTCGGAATACAGCGCGATGAAGTTCGCCATGTTCTTCATCGCCGAATACGCGAACATGCTGACGTCGAGCGCGTTGATGGTCACGCTGTTCTTCGGCGGCTGGGGCATTCCGGGGCACTGGGACCTCGCCCCATGGAGCGCGTGGAAGACCCTGGCCACGGGCGGGTTCTTCGCCTTCAAGGTGACGTTCTTCCTGTTCTTCTTCATGTGGATCCGCTGGACGCTGCCGCGCTTCCGCTACGACCAGCTGATGGCGCTGGGGTGGAAGTTCATGCTGCCCCTGTCACTGGGCTACATCGTGGTGATGGCGAGCGCCATCCTGGGACTCGACGCCGCTGGCGTGGCGCGCGGGTCGTGGCGGCTCGGCCTCTCGCTGCTCGCGCTCAACGTGGTGCTGGTCGTCATCCTGTTCTTCCTGATCGATCGCGGCCGCCTGATCAGTCCCGCGTATTCGAGACTCGACAAGCGCAACGTCGACAAGCTGCAGGCCATCGCGGCGCGCTCGCCGTTGACGACGGAGGGCCGCACCTGATGGCAATCGGCGTCAAGATCATGGATCGTCCGATCGAGCAGACGAGCTACCTGCGCGCGACGCTCAAGGGCATGGCGCTCACGGCCAAGCACCTGCTCAATCCGCAGAAGGTGACGACGCAGTATCCTGAGCAGAAGAAGTCGCTTTCGCCGCGCTGGCGGGGCACGCACCGCATGCTGACGACCGAGGACGGCAAGGCGAAGTGCGTGGCCTGCGGGCTGTGCCCGTCGATCTGTCCGGCCAACTGCATCAAGCTGGTGCCCGGCGAGGACGAGCAGGGCAACCGCTACCCGCTGCTGTTCGAGATCGACGAATTCCGCTGCATCTTCTGCGGCTACTGCCAGGAGGTCTGCCCGGAAGAGGCGATTCACGTCGGGCGGCACTACGAGAATTCGGAATACAGCCGGGAGGGGTTCGTGTACGACCTCGAACGGCTGACGGCGCAGACGCATCCGGTGTGTGAGATGTGGGATCCCGCCGATCCCAAGGGGGAGTGATGCCCGACGCGCCGTCCCTGTTCTACGCCTTTCACTTCTACCTGTTCGGGCTCATCGCCATCGTGTCGGCGCTGGTCTTCGTCACGCGCCGCAGTCCCGTGGCGGCTGCCATGTGGCTGGTGGTGGTGATGTTCAGCCTGGCGGCCCTGTACGTGATGCTCGATGCCGAGTTCATCGGCATCATCCAAGTGCTCGTATATGCGGGCGCGATCATGGTGGTGTTCCTGTTCGTGGTCATGCTGCTCAATCTCGGCGAACCGTCGCAGACGGCCGACGCGCGGGGCCTGTGGTGGAAGCTCGCCGCCGGCGCCGTGGGGATCGCGCTCGTGGCGGAACTTTTCGCGCTGGTCCGCGGCGTGCCGGCCGCGCCATACACGCTCCCCGAGGGATACGAGGCCGCGCAGGTCGCCACGCAAGGCGCCATCGCCCCCTTTGCCGGGGCGCTGTTCCACCAATATCTGCTGCCCTTCGAAATCACGAGCGTGGTGCTGCTCGCCGCCATCGTCGGCGCCGTGGTCCTGGGAATCCGGAGGCCCGATGCTCGCTGAGTCGCTGTTCTTCTCCGCCGTCCTGTTCACGATCGGGGTGATCGGCGTGCTTACGCGCCGCAACGCCATCATCCTCTTCATGTGCGTGGAGCTGATGCTCAACGCCGTGAACCTGACCTTCATCGCGTTCGCGCGGGAATACGGGGCCGGCGGGCAGGTGTTCGTCTTTCTCGTGATGACCGTCGCGGCTGCCGAAGCCGCCGTTGGCCTCGCGATCATCATCGCGCTCTTCCGCCACCGGCACACGGTCGACCTTCAGAACATCAACCTGCTGAAGGGCTGATGCTCCTTCAAACTGCTGCCTTCGCGGGGCCCCATCCGCTGGCCGGCACCATCGCCGCCTGGATGTGGGCCATCCCGCTCCTGCCGTTGCTCGGATTCCTGATCAACGGCGCATTGGCGCTGGCCGCGGTGGCCCATTTCGGGCCGGCCGATCCGGGCGCCGCGCCGCACGACGCGCCGGCCGGGGACGCGGCCGGCGCCCATCCCGCGGAGCACGCCGAGCACCCGGCGGCGCGCCATCGCTTTGCCGCGATCACGAGCGTGGTCGGGGCGGGCGTCCTCGTCGCCGCCTTCCTGCTCGCGGTCGCGATCTTCCTCACGATGCGCGCCGTGCCCGACATGACGGCGCCCTTCGTGCAGCGGTACTTCGCGTGGATGCCGGTGGGGGACCTGACCGTGGATGCCGCGTTCCGCCTCGACCAGCTGTCGATGGTCATGGTGCTCGTGGTGACCGGCGTCGGCATGCTCATCCACCTGTTCAGCGTCGGCTATATGCGCGAGGACCCGGGGTACCCGCGCTACTTCGCCTACCTGAACCTGTTCGTGTTCTTCATGCTCGTGCTGGTGCTCGGCGCCAACTACCCGCTGCTGTTCATCGGCTGGGAGGGCGTCGGCCTCTGCTCGTACTTGCTCATCGGGTTCTGGTTCAGCGAAAAGGCCAACGCCGACGCCGGCAAGAAGGCGTTCATCGTCAACCGCATCGGCGACTTCGGATTCCTCATCGCGATGTTCCTGCTGTTCGCGAATTTCGGCACGCTCGACTTCGGCGCCCTGCAGGCTCAGTCGGGCCAGATCGTCTTCGGCGGCGCGCTGATCACGACCATCTGCCTGTTCTTCTTCCTCGGATGCGCCGGCAAGAGCGCCCAGATACCGCTGTACATCTGGCTGCCCGACGCGATGGCCGGCCCGACTCCGGTGTCCGCCCTCATCCACGCCGCCACCATGGTCACGGCAGGCGTGTACCTGATCGCGCGCAGCAACTTCCTGTTTGCCGCGGCGCCCGTGGCCGGGCTCACCGTGGTCGTCGTGGGCGCGGTCACGGCGCTGTTCGCCGCCACCATCGGCCTCAAGCAGTGGGACATCAAGAAGGTGCTCGCGTACTCCACCGTCTCCCAGTTGGGTTACATGTTCGTGGGCGTCGGGGCCGGGGCGTACGTGGCCGGCATCTTCCACCTGATGACGCATGCCTTCTTCAAGGGCCTGCTCTTCCTCGGTGCCGGATCCGTGATCCACATGATGCACGAGGCGTACCACCACACCCACAACCACGACGACGCCCAGGACATGCGCAACATGGGCGGCCTCAAGCGGTACATGAAGCTCACATGGGTGCTCATGTGGATCGCCACCCTCGCGATTTCGGGTGTGCCGCCGTTCTCGGGCTTCTTCTCCAAGGACGAGATCCTGGGCACCGTGTTCGCCCGCGCCCAGGGGAGTACGCTCGCCCAGGCCAGCTGGCTCGGCGTGCCCGGCACCGCCGTGCTGTACGGGGCGTACGCCCTCGGCCTCGCCGCGGCCTTGCTCACCGCCATCTACATGACCCGGCTCATGCTCTACACTTTTCACGGCCCCAACCGGACCGGGGAGAAGGAGCGCGAACATCTGCACGAGGCCCCCTGGATCATGACCGGGCCGCTCGTCGTGCTCGGCATCCTCGCCGCGATCGGCGGCTGGTTCAACCTGCCGGAGATCCTCACCCACGCGATTCCGCTGGGGCCCACCGGCCTCCTCGAGCACTGGCTCGATCCCGTGGTGGGCGCCGGTACCGTCAAGGTGATCGGCGCCGGCGCGGAAGTGGCCCCGAGTACCGAGGGCCTGCTGATCGCCGTGGCGGTGGCCGTCGCCATCGCCGGCATCGCGACGGCCGTTGTCGTGCTCAAGCCCGCAGCACTCGTTGCCAAGTCGCAGGCCAAGCCCGAAGAGGGCTTCGAACGCGTGCTCGCCAACAAGTACTACGTGGATGAGATCTACGACGCGACGGTGGTGAAACCCGTGTACGAGGTCTCGCGCAACGTGCTCTGGCGCGGCGTCGACGTCGGATTGATCGACGGACTGCTCGTGAACGGCAGTGCCTGGGCGGCGCGGATTACCGGCTGGCTGGGCTCGCAGCTCCAGTCCGGACAGCTCGGCACGTACGCGTGGGTGCTCGTCCTGGGCGTCCTGCTGGTGCTCGGTGCCTTCCACCACGCGGTGCTGCCATGAACGAGTTCCTGACCTCCATCGGCTACATGCACTGGGTGCTTCCGGTGCTGCTCGTCGTGCCGGCGGTGGGCGCCATCGCCATCTGGCTGCTGGGCTTGCCCGGCGGCGCCCCCGGCGACGACGACGTGGCCTCGGGCACGGCGAAGACCCCTCGCCTGATGGCCCTCGTGACGTTCGTCGTCGAATTCGTGGTTTCGATCGGCCTCTGGTGGTCGTTCGATCCCGCCGCCGCCGGCTGGCAGGCGACGTACAGCATCCCGTGGATCCCATCGTGGGGTATCCGGTTCACGGTCGGCATCGACGGCATTTCGCTGATGATGATCCTGCTCACCACGTCCATAATGGTGCTGGCCGTGTTGGGCAGCTGGACCAGCATTCGCAAACGCACCCACTCGTACTACGCCCTCCTGCTCATCCTCACGGCAGGTATGCTCGGCGTGTTCATGGCGCTCGATCTGTTCCTGTTCTACGTGATGTGGGAAGTGATGCTCGTGCCGATGTACTTCATCATCGGTGTGTGGGGCGGGGACCGCCGCATCTACGCGAGTCTCAAGTTCTTCCTCTACACGATGGTCGGCTCGCTGCTCATGCTGGTCGCCATCGTCTATCTCGGCCTGGCGGCCAAGTCGCGGCTCACCGGCATCCCGAACTTCAGCTACGATGCGATCCTCGCCGCGGCCAGGTTCTCGCCGGCCGCCGGCCTCTGGCTGTTCGGTGCCTTCTTCCTGGCGTTCGCGGTGAAGGTGCCGATGTTTCCGTTCCACACCTGGTTGCCCGATGCGCACGTCGAGGCGCCGACCCCAGGGTCGGTGGTCCTGGCCAGCATCATGCTCAAACTGGGAACGTTCGGATTCCTGCGGCTGGCCGTGCCGCTGTTCCCTGGTGCCGCCACCAACCCCACCGTGCGCGGCATCATCCTCACGCTGGCTGTGGTCGGCATCGTGTACGGCGCCCTCGTCTCCCTGGTCCAGCCGGATTTCAAGAAACTCGTGGCCTATTCGTCGGTGAGCCATCTGGGATTCGTGATGCTCGGCATCTTCGCCCTCACCGTGCAGAGCGTGCAGGGCGCGCTGATGGTGATGATCAACCACGGCATCTCCACCGGCGCGCTGTTCTTTCTCGTCGGCATGATCTACGAGCGGCGGCACACGCGCCTCATCGACGATTACGGCGGCATCGCCCGCGTGGTCCCGGTGTTCTCGGCGACGCTCACGCTCGTCGCGTTCAGCAGCATCGGCGTGCCCGGCACCAACGGGTTCGTGGGTGAGTTCCTGGTGCTGGTCGGCGCCTTCCGCACCTATCCGGTGTTCGCCTTCATCGCCACTACCGCCGTGATCTTCTCGGCCGCGTATCTGTTGTGGGCCATCCAACGGGTGTTGTTCAACAAGTTGGACAAGCCGGTAAACGCCCACATACCGGACCTCAACCGCCGCGAGGTGGCGCTGCTCGTGCCCTTGCTGGCCGCCATCGTCTGGCTCGGCATCTATCCCCAGCCGGTGCTGCGGCGCATGGAGCCGACGGTGGAGCGGTTCGTGCAGACCGTGCAGACGCGGGCAACGATGAGCGACGACACGGGAGGGATCAACTGATGCCCCCGTTCGATCTCTCCGTCCCGTGGCAGCTCATGGCGGCGCTCGGCCCCGACCTCGTGCTGATGGGCGGGGCCATGCTCCTGCTCATCTGGGCAGCCTGGCGACCGGCCACGGTGGCTCATCAGCGCAGCGTCGGCTTCGCCAGCCTGGTCCTCACCGTGATCACCGGCGCCTACGTGGTGTGGAGCCTCTACCAGCAGCGCACGGCCACCGCTGGCCCGATCGCCGTGGACAACTTCCGATGGATGGCCGACCTGGTCATCCTCCTCGGCACCTTGTTCGCGATCGCGCTCACGATCGACGACAACGACCGGATGGGCCTCACGGTTGCCGAGGCGCACGTGCTCATTCTTCTCGCATCGGCGGGAATGATGCTGCTGGCCGCCGCCCAGGATCTGATGATCGTGTTCCTCGGCATCGAGTTGATGTCGCTGTCGGTCTACGCGCTGGCCGGCATCAACCGGCGCAGTGCCCGCGGGGCCGAAGGGGCCCTCAAGTATTTCCTCCTTGGCGCCTTCGCCACCGCCTTTCTCCTCTACGGCATGGCGCTCGTCTACGGCGCCACCGGGGCGACCAACTTCGTCGACATTTCCGACCGGGTGACCACGCTCGGCCTCGCGCACAGTCCGCTGCTCGTCATGGGCGTGGCGCTCATGCTCGTCGGCTTTGGCTTCAAGGTGGCGGCCGTCCCGTTCCACATGTGGGCGCCCGACGTGTACGACGGCGCGCCGTCTCCGATCACGGCCTACATGGCCGCCACGGTCAAAGCGGCGGCGTTCGCCGCGCTGCTGCGCGTCTGGATGCAGGCGTTCCCGGCTGCCTACATGGCCTGGCACCCGGCCGTGGCGGGCCTGGCCATCGCCACGATGCTGGTGGGCAATGCGGTGGGGCTCGCCCAACGCAATATCAAACGGATGCTCGCCTATTCGAGCATCGCGCACGCCGGGTTCCTGCTCGTGGCGCTCGCCGCCGGCAGCACGCAGGCCAGTAGTGCGGTGCTGTTCTACCTCCTGGCTTATACGCTCGCCACGTTCGGCGCCTTCGCGATCATCATCGTGATGTCCCGCGCCGGTGACCGCCCGGTGATGATCGACGACTTCTCCGGCCTCTGGTCGGTACGGCCATGGCTGGCCCTCGGCATGGGGATCCTGATGTTGTCGCTGCTCGGCTTCCCGATTTTCGGAGGCGCCGGTTTCTTTGCCAAGTGGTACGTTCTGCAGGTTGCCCTCCAGGCGCCCATGCCGCAGATCACACTCGCCGTGATCCTCGTGCTGACGACGGTTGTGTCGGCGGGCTATTACTTGTACGTGGTGGTGGCCATGTTCATGAAGCCGCGTCCCGTCGACGCGGCCGTTCCGGGCCCCACGCCCAGGCTCACCCGGGCCGTGGTCCTGGTGACGGTGCTCGCGATTCTGCTGCTGGGCGTCGTGCCCGACAACTTCGTCGGCTTCGCCAGGGCGGGGGTGATCAACGCACCGCCGATCACCGTGGTGCGGACCCGGCCACCCCCGGCCGCACGGTAGCTCGGCGGCGGCCACGGCAACGAGGGACGGGGCCTGCCACGGCCCCGTCCGCATTTCGAGGACTATGATGACCGTTGCACCGGGAATCTTTCGTGAGTACGACATTCGAGGCGTGGTGGGGAAGGACCTCACGACCGAAGCGGCGCGTGCTGTAGGCGCCGCCTACGCCCGGTATCTCGACGAGCGCGGGGTGGCCGGGCCGCTCGTCGTGGGACGCGACAACCGTCCGAGCGGCGGAGCGTTGCGCGACGCGCTGGTGGACGGCCTCACGGGGAGCGGCGTCAGCGTGGTGGACATCGGGGTCGTCCCCACACCGCTCATGTACTGGAGCCTCAACCACCTCGACGTCGCCGGCGGCATCCAGATCACCGGTTCGCACAATCCGCCGGAATTCAACGGCCTTAAGATCTGCCGTGGCAGGGCATCCGTGTACGGGGCGGAGATCCAGGAGCTGTACCGCCTCACGCAGACCCCTGGCGGTCCGGTCGGAGCGGGCACCGTGCGGAACGAGCAAGTGATCGAGCCATACGTGGACGATATCGTGGCGCGCATCGGTCCGCTGGCGCGACGGGTGAAGGTCGTCTATGACTGCGGCAACGGGGCGGGGGCGCTGGTCGCGCCGCGACTGTTCGCACGACTGGGCGTGGACGGGCGCGGCCTGTTCTGCGAAAGCGACGGCGCCTTTCCCAATCATCATCCCGACCCGACGGTTCCCGCGAACCTCGATGCGCTCATCGCGGCCGTACGCGCCGAGGGCGCAGAACTGGGAATCGCCTTCGACGGTGACGCCGACCGCATCGGCGTGGTCGATCAGACGGGCGAGATCATCTGGGGCGACCGGCTATTGATCGTCTACGCCCGCGACGTGCTCCGGCGCACAGGCCCGGGCCAGTCCATCATCTTCGATGTGAAGTGCTCGCAAGCGCTTCCCGACGCCATCCGGGCCGCTGGGGGTGATCCCGTGATGTGGAAGACCGGGCACTCGCTGATCAAGGAGAAGATGAAGGCGCTGCACGCGCCGCTGGCCGGCGAGATGAGCGGTCACATGTTCTTTACCGAGGGGTTCTACGGCCACGACGACGCGCTGTACGGCGCCGCCCGGTTGCTCCGCATCGTGGCCGATACCGGCCGCACCGTGCGCGAACTGCTGGCCGACGTCCCTGCCTACTTCGCCACGCCGGAGATCCGCGTGGACTGCCCGGACGAACTCAAGTTCGACGTCGTGGCCCGGGCCGTCGCCCACTTCCGCGGCACCCACGACGTGATCGACGTGGACGGCGTCCGCGTGTTGTTCGGCGACGGGTGGGGGCTGATCCGCGCGTCGAACACGCAGCCCGTGATCGTGGCCAGATTCGAAGCGCGCACCCGGGAACGACTGGACGCGATTCGCGCCGAGATGGAAGGCTGGCTCCGCGCGCAGGGCGTGCAGGTGTGACATGACGTCGCGGCGATGGCTCGTCTTCGCCCTCGCTGGGGGCGCGCTCACGCTGCTCGCCGCGCGGGCGGTGTCGCAGTTCTACGCCGGCTACCGCTGGTACCGTGCGCTCGACGCGCTTCCGCTCTGGGAGGCGCGCTTCACCGCGCTCCTCGTGCTTCGTGCCGCCGGCGGCCTGGCGGTGGGACTCTTCGCATTCGCCAATTTCTACGCGGTGCGGCAATCCGTCGTGTCGTTGGTGCTCCCGCGTCGTGTCGGGAACCTCGACATCGGCGAAGAGGTGTCGCACCGGTCACTCACCGGCATGACCGTCGTCGTGGCGCTCGTCGTCACGCTGCCACTGGCCTTCGCCCTTCAGGACTGGACGGGTTTCCTGCTGGCCCGTGCCGGGCGCCCGTTCGGGGAGAGCGATCCCTACTTCAACGCCGATCTCGGCTTCTTCACCTATCGGCTCCCGTTCGAGCAATCGCTGTTCACCTGGGCCACGGCTAGCGTCCTCTGCGTGACGGCGGTCGCGGTGTTCCTGTACGTCCTCACCCCGGGCCTGCGCCTCGAACGCGGGCGATTGCACGTTTCCGAATACGTGCGGCGCCATCTCGCGGTGCTGGCCGGCGTGCTGATCCTGCTGCTCGCCTGGCACTTCCGCCTTGAAATGTTCGGACTGTTGCTCCAGGGCTCGGGGCCGGGCGGGGCGTTCACCGCGCTCGACCACCGCGTGGGCATTCCAGGCGACCTGGTGCTCGCCATGGTGACGCTGGCTTCAGGGCTCGTCGTAATCTGGGCCGGCTGGACGGGCCAGCGACGGCTCGTGTTCACCGCGGTAGCCGGCGTGCTCGCCGCCGGCGTCGTCACGCGCGACATTGCTCCGCTCATAGGCAGCCGCTTTCCTGACGAGCCCGACCCGGTGCTCCGCGAGCGTCCGTACGACGCGACGCGCGCCGGCTATTCCCGCCGCGCGTATGGCGTGGACCGCGTCGTCATCGGTGATTCCGCCGACGCCTACCGCACGCTCGCCCAGGCGGCCATGGGAGTGCCGGCATGGGACGCCGTGCCGCTCGTTCGCGCCGTCGAAGCCGAGTCGCGCCTCGGTCGCGGTGCGCGCATCGGGTGGGCCAGCGGCCCCGACGGCATCGTCGGCGTCGTCACCTCCCCACAGCCGCCGCCCGATCCCGGCGAGGCCGCCCCTCTTGGCATCGCCGTGCGCACGTTCGCATCGGCGGCTGACGACCACGGCATGCCGGCCCGCATGCCGGAGCCCGGAAGCGAAGACGATGCGATCGTCCTGGCTCCTTCGATCGTCCTCGATTCCGCCTCGGGCTACGTGGTGGTGCCAGACTCCGCTCGGCGCGTGAAAGGAGTGCCGCTCAATTCGTCCACCGAACGGCTGGTCGAAGCCTTGAGCGTGCGAAATCCGCGGCTCTGGGTGCAGGAACTCCCCGAGCCGGGCCCCGTGCTCGTCACCGTGCGCGACGCGCGCGACCGTGTGGCCGCCCTGGCCCCCTTCTTCGCACAGGCCAGCCGCGTGGAGCCACTCGTCTTTGGCGACTCGCTGTACTGGGCCATCGATCTCTATTCCGCGTCGTCCACCTACCCGTTGAGCCAGCGGTTCGTGATCGACGGCGAAACACGGAGCTACTTCCAGCACGCAGCCACGGCGCTCGTGCTGTCTCAGACCGGGGAGGTTCTGATCCTGGCCGACAGCGTCCTGGACCCCATCGCCGCGACGTGGGCCGGCGAGTTCCCCCACCTGTTCGAGGGCCGGGCGTCCCTCCCTGCCGTTGTGGTCGCCGCTCTTCCCCCGGCTGCTGATGCCGCGCGCGCCCAGGCGCTCGCCTTCGGGCGATTCGACGCGCGCGCGAACACCGGACGGCCCATCCATCTGCCGGTGGTCGACGGCGCCGATAGCGCCCTCGCCGCGCAGTGGCCGGTGTTCGCGCTGCCCGATGATGGGCCAACAGCCATTGAGATTCCGATGCTCGATCAGGGAGAACGCGTGCGCGGGGTGCTCGTAAGCGAGGGAGGCCCCGCCCACCGCACGGTATGGTTGCCGGCATCGGGCGCCAGCGGCCCCCTCTGGCACAACGTGCTCGATCGCCTCGCGGCCGCCGACAGCGCGGCCCGCGCCCCGAACACCAGCGCGGTGCACGGAGTCGTGCGAGCGTTCATGCTCGGCGACCACCTGGCGTACATGCAGCCCGTCTATCAGTGGACACCGGGCGCCGTCCCGCACCTCCTCCACGTGGCCTACTTCGTGCGCGACTCCGTACACGTGGCGCCGACCCTGCGGCAAGCCAGCGGCGTCGTGATTCCGCCACGGCCTTCGTCGCCCGCCTCACCCGTCGAGACGCGGCGCCTCACGGCGCAGCTGTACGAGGATATGCGCGACGCGCTGCGCCGCGGGGACTGGCTGGCGTTCGGCCGCGCATTCGACGCCCTCGGCCGCCTGCTCGGCGTGCGGGCCCCATGACCGCCCAACGAGCGATCCAGACGGCCATCGTCGCCATCGGCGGCAACGCGCTCGCCCCGCAGGGCGAGCGATGCACCATCTTCGACCAGTTCCGGCACACACGCGAGAGCCTGGCGCCAATCGTCGATCTCATCCTGAGCGGCTGGAACGTCTGCATCGTCCACGGCAATGGGCCGCAGGTCGGTGACGAGCTCGTACGCAACGAGTTGGCCCGGCGCGACGCGAGCCCGCTGCCGCTGGGCGTGCTCGTGGCAGAGACGGCGGGCTGGATCGGCTACATGATCCAGCAGTCGCTCGACAACGCACTACGTCGGGCGGGGCGCCCGCGCGAGGTGGTCACGGTGATCACACAGGTGCACGTGGACCCGCGCGACCCGGCGCTTCAGACGCCAACAAAGTTCATCGGCCACGCGCTCGCTCCGGAACGGGCCCGGCAGGTAGAGGCCGAGGGCTACACCGTGCGCCCCGATGGACGCGGACACCTGCGGCGGGTGGTGGGAAGTCCGACACCCCTGGCGGTGCATGAGGCAGGCGTCGTCAAGCGCCTCCTCGACAGCGGCACCGTGGTGATCGCCTGCGGGGGTGGAGGGGCGCCCATTTACGAGGATTCCTCGCTAGGTTGGGAGGGGGTCGACGCCGTGGTGGATAAGGACTTGGCGGCGGCCGTGCTCGCGCGCGACCTTGGCGCCGAACTGCTGCTGATTCTCACGGATGTGGACGCGGTGTACGCCAATTGGGACACGCCCGATCAGCGAGCGTTGCCGCGGCTCACGGTGGATGAGGCGGTTCGCATGGACGGCGCAGGCGCATTTGGCGAAGGCAGCATGGCGCCGAAGATCCGCGCCGCAGTGGACTTCGTACGCCGCACCGGCGGCCGTGCGATCATCACAGAGCTGAGCCGGGGACGCGACGCCGTCCGTGGCGAAGCCGGAACGACCATCACAGCGGAGCAGGCGTGAACATTCACGAATACCAGGCCAAGGACATTCTGCGCGCCCACGGCGTGCCCATTCCGCCGGGGGAAGTGGCCACGACCTCCGATCAGGCAGAAGCGATTGCCAGAAAATTCAATGCGACGGTGGTCATCAAGGCCCAGGTGCACGCAGGCGGGCGAGGCAAGGCGGGCGGCGTGAAACTCGCGAAGAACCCCGCGGACGCCAGGGCGGTCGCCGCCAAGATCCTGGGCATGCAGATCAAGGGCCTTACCGTGCAGAAGGTCCTCGTGACCCCCGCCGAGGATATCGCCAGCGAGGCCTATGTCGGGGTAATTCTGGATCGTACCTCCAGAGCGCCGGTGCTCATGGTGAGCCGCGCCGGCGGCATCGATATCGAAGAGGTCGCCGCCAAGACGCCGGAAAAGATCAGCCGGCTCCGCGTCGACACGCGCTACGGCCTCCTGGGCTACCAGGCCATGGAACTCGGCTTCTCGCTGTATGACGACATCAAGCAGGCGCGAGCCGCCGCGTCCATCATGCAGAACCTCTACGCCGCGTTCATGAGCAGCGGCGCCTCCCTGGCCGAGATCAACCCGCTCGTCACGACGCCCGGGGGCGACGTGCTCGCGCTCGACGCCAAGATGGTGATCGACGACAACGAACTCGACCGCCGCCCGGATGTCGCGGCGTTGCGCGATGACAGCGGTGAAGCACCGAGCGAGGTGGCCGCTCGCGAAGCCAACCTCACGTTCATCAAGCTCGACGGCGACGTCGGTTGCGTGGTCAACGGCGCCGGTCTCGCCATGGCCACGATGGACCTCGTCAAGTACTACGGCGGCCAGCCGGCCAACTTCCTCGACATCGGCGGCTCGTCCAATCCCGAGAAGGTGGTGAACGCCCTCCGTATCATCACCAGCGATCCCAACGTGAAGGCCATCCTGTTCAACATCTTCGGCGGCATCACCCGCACCGACGACGTGGCCAACGGCATCGTGACGGCCACCAGGGCGAATCCGCTCAAGGTGCCCATCGTCATCCGCCTGACCGGTACCAACGAGGAAATCGCCGTGAAGATTCTCAAAGCCAATGGTTTCTCGGCATCTGCCGACATGGACGAAGCCGTGAAGCAGGCCGTGGCCCTCGCCAAGGGAGGGAAGGCCGCGTGAGCATCTTCGTTGACCACTCCACTACCGTCGTCGTGCAGGGCATCACCGGACGCGATGGATCGTTCCACGCCAAGCAGATGATGGAGTACGGCACCAAGGTCGTGGGCGGCGTCACCCCGGGCAGAGGCGGCCAGACGTTCGAGAACACCGTGCCGATCTTCAATACGATGCACGACGCCGTCGCCGCCACCGGCGCCGACACCAGCGTCGTGTACGTGCCGCCGATGTACGCCGCCGACGCGATCATGGAAGCCGCCGACGCCGGGATCAAGTTCATCGTCGCAATCACCGAAGGGGTGCCGGTGCTCGACATGACCAAGGTCTATCCCTTCGTCCAGGAAAAGGGCGCCCGGCTTCTCGGCCCCAACTGCCCGGGCCTCATCACGCCTGGCCAATGCAAGGTCGGCATCATTCCCGGCCGCATCTGCGCCCCCGGCAACATTGGCGTCGTCAGCCGGTCGGGCACGCTCACCTACGAGATCGTGTATCAGCTCACGCGGGCCGGCCTCGGCCAGTCCACCTGTGTCGGGATCGGCGGCGACCCGATCAACGGCACGAACTTCATCGACTGCCTGGCGGCGTTCGAAAAGGATCCGCACACGAAGGCCGTGGCGATGATGGGTGAGATCGGCGGCACCGACGAACAGCAGGCCGCCGACTTCGTCAAGCAGCACATGACGAAACCGGTGGTCGGGTTCATCGCTGGCCAGACCGCACCTCCGGGTCGCCGCATGGGCCACGCGGGCGCCATCATCTCGGGCTCATCGGGCACTGCGGCCGAGAAGCTCGCCGCCTTCGAGGCGGCCGGCATGGGAGTTGCCAAACGCCCCATCGACTTCGTAGAGCTGATCCGGGCGCACCTGAAGTAGCCGCGCCGCAATCCCAGGTATTTCTCAATCATCGGAACACCCTTCCCAATGGCTGCCAACTACACGCTCACGATCATCAAGCCCGACGCCGTCGGCGCCGGCAAGGCGGGCAAGATCATTGCGCACCTCGAAGCCCAGGGCTTCGTAGTGCGCGCCGCGCGCGTCATGCACCTCACCACCACTCAGGCCGGCGAGTTCTACGCCGTGCACCGCGAGCGGCCATTCTACCAGTCGCTGGTCGCCTTCATGACCTCGGGGCCGTGCATGCCGATGATCCTCGAGGCGGCAGGGGCCGTCGCCGCCTTGCGCAAGGCGATCGGCGCTACCGACCCTGCCGAGGCCGAAGCGGGCACCGTCCGCAAGCTCTACGCCGAGTCCAAGGAGCGGAACGCCATCCACGCCTCCGACAGCGACGAGAATGCTGAACGCGAGGCCCGCTTCTTCTTCGCGGAGAGCGACGTTATCGCCGCACGATAGGGTTTGGCCGCGCGGTGGGCGCGGGCCTCGCCGGAACCGCTAACTTCCAACGTGGCGCAGACTTGTGAAGCTCTCGCCAGCCAGGTAGTTTTCGTGGCTATGCTGTCCTTTGACATTCGCGATCTCGAGTCTGCCGCCGTTCACGTGAACGGGGAATTGCCGGCCGACGACCCCGTCTGGCAGGCGGGAGATCCGGTGCCGGCGGGCGCTATCCGCGTGGGCGGACGCCTTTCGCCGGCGGGCGCGGGACGGTTCTACTGGCACAGCCGCATCGCGGGCACCGCGGTGCTCCCGTGCCGGCGCTGTTTGACTGCAACATCGGTGGCCGTGGAAGACGAGGCGCACGTGATCTTCGCCGAGTCCGGCGACGAAGAGGCCGCTGATCCCGACGTGTACACGTTCGATCCTCGCGCCAAGGAACTCGATCTGCGCCCGGCAGTGCGTGAACTGTGGCTGCTCAACGCCCCGGCATTCGCCCTGTGTCGGGACGACTGCAAGGGGCTCTGTCCCACGTGCGGCGCCGATCTCAATGCCGGACCCTGCAACTGTCCGCCCACGCACGACGCGCGGAGGGACGCCTTGCACAAGCTCGATTCCTCTTCGACGACGTAGATTCCTCTCCGACTCTCTAACGATCCGATCGACCCATGGCCGTCCCGAAACGCAGAACCTCCAAGCGCAAGAAGCGCGCCCGCAATACCCACAAGAAGGCGGCGCCCATCGCCCTGCAGAAGTGCCCCCGGTGTCAGGCGATGAAGCGCCCGCATCGCGTGTGCGACGAATGCGGGTACTACGCCGGTAAGCAGCGAGTCGCCGCCAGGGAAGCCTGACCTTGGCGCGGATCGCGTTGGACGCCATGGGGGGCGACCACGCCCCACAGGCCACCGTAGCCGGCGCCCTGCTCGCCGCCGCCGAGCTCGATCCCGCGCATTCCATCCACCTCGTCGGTCAGACGGCGCTCGTCGAGCGTACGCTCGACACGCTGCTGCACGGCGAATATGCCGCCCTTGCCGCGCACCGCGCGCGCCTCCATCTGGTCGATGCGCCTGACGTGATCGACATGGCCGAGAAACCGAGCGTGGCCATCCGCGGCAAGCCGAATAGCTCCATGATGGTGGGGCTCCGCCTGCACGCCGAGGGCCACTGCGATGCGTTCGTGTCGGCCGGCAATACCGGCGCCCAGATGGCCGCATCGATGGTGCTCCTCAAGATGCTCGACGGGCTCAAGCGCCCCGCTATCGTCACGCTCTTCCCCACCGCCCGGCAACCCGTCGTCGTGCTCGATTCGGGAGCCAACGTGGATTGCTCCGCCGCGGAACTCGTCCAGTTCGCACGCCTCGGAAGCGTCTACGCGCACGACATGCTCGGCCGCCAGAAGCCGGCCGTCGGGCTGCTCAACATCGGCGAGGAAGCAGAGAAGGGAAACGCCGTGTGCAAGGAGGCGCACGCGCTCCTCGCTCAGGCCGGCCTCAACTTCGTGGGCAACGTCGAGGGACGCGATCTCCCGGCTGGCCAGAACCATCAGGGCGCGGTAGACGTCGTGGTGTGCGACGGATTCGTGGGCAACGTGATCCTCAAGTTCTACGAAGCCATCGCGCCGCTCATGGTGGGACTGCTCGTCAAGGCCGGTCTCGAGCAAGGCCGGATCACGTCCGCGTTGCGGCAACTCGACTACTCCGAATACGGCGGCGCCCCGCTCCTCGGCGTGCGCGGGGTGAGCATCATCTGCCACGGCCGCTCGTCGCCGCGCGCCATCAAGAACGCCATCAACGTGGCCATCCAGGCCGTGGAGAGCCGTCTCGTGGACCATATCGGCAACCGACTGGACGCGGCCGGCGGGGCAGCCGCATGAAGCGCCCCATCGCGTACCTCGTCTCCACTGGGCGCGGCATCCCCGAACGGGTGATGACCAACCACGACTTCGCCGCGATCGGCATCGATACTTCCGACGAGTGGATCGTCGGGCGGACCGGTATCCGGGAGCGCCACATCGCCGCCGCGGGCGAAACGACCTGCACGATGGCTGCCGTCGCGGCACGCCAGGCCATGGAACGCGCCGAGTTGCACCCCGGAGACATCGACGCGATCGTGCTCAGCACGGCCACCACCGACCGGCTCCTGCCGTCCACGGCTGTCGACCTGCAGGCCGAACTTGGCGCCACGCGCGCCGCCGCGTTCGACATTGGCGCCGCGTGCGCCGGGTTCATCTACAGCTCCACGGTGGCCGAGGGGATGATCGCCGCCGGCAGTGCCGAAACGGTGCTCGTCGTCGGCGCCGAGCGCATGAGTTCGATCATTGACTGGACCGACCGCTCCACCTGCGTACTGTTCGGCGACGGCGCCGGCGCCGCGATCGTGCGGCCCGCCGAACGCGACCGCGGCATCCTGGCCTCGTACATCCGCAGCGACGGCGCGCTGGCCAACCTGCTGTACCGGCCGGCCGGCGGGGCCGCCCATCCGTTCGACGAACAGGTGCTCAAGGACCGCAGCTTCTACGTCAAGATGGCGGGCCGCGAGGTGTTCAAGCACGCCGTTCGCTCCATGGCCGACGCCTGTGACCGCGCGCTCGATGCCGCCAAGCTCACCAGCGCCGATATCGACCTGCTCATCCCCCATCAGGCCAACGTCCGCATCATCGAAGCCACCGCCAAGCACGCCAACATGCCCATGGACAAGGTCTACGTGAACGTGGACCGCTATGGCAATACGTCCTCGGCGTCGATCCCGATTGCCCTGGACGAAGCCCTTCAGACGGGGCGGATCAAGGAAGGCAGCACGGTGCTCCTCGCCGGCTTCGGCGCCGGGTTCACGTGGGGCGCCATGGTAATCCGGTTCTGAGCATGCGCTTCGTCCTGATCTTTCCTGGGCAGGGCTCGCAGGTGCCCGGAATGGGAAAGGACCTCGCTGCTGCCTTTCCCGCGGCCCGCGACGCCTTTGCTACGGTGGACGAAGCGCTGGGCGTGCGGCTGAGCACCCTGTGCTTCGAGGGCCCGGCTCACGAGCTGACCCTTACGCTGAACGCTCAGCCTGCGCTCCTCGCGCACGGCGCCGCAGTCTGGGCGGTGGCCCGCGAGGCCCTCGCGGGGCGGGTGGACGCCGCGGCGGGCCATTCGCTGGGCGAGTTCACGGCCTACCACGCTGCCGGCGCGCTGACGCTCGCGGCGGCCGCCCGCCTCGTCCGCCGCCGCGGCGAACTCATGTACGACAGCGGCGTCCAACGCCCGGGCGCCATGGCCGCGATCCTCGGCGAGACCCTCGAGCCCATCGCGTCGATCTGTGCGCAAGCCACCCGCGAAGCTGCCCTGGTCGTGCCGGCCAACTACAACTCGCCGGGACAGGTCGTGATCAGCGGCGAACCGGCCGGCGTGGACCGGGCCATGGCCCTGGCCAGGGAACTGGGCGCAAAGCGTGCCATCAAACTCAACGTGAGCGGAGCGTTCCATTCGCCCCTCATGGAAACAGCATTAGATGGCCTATCTCAAGCCATTGACAAAGCTCGCTTTACAGAAGCACACTTCCCTATCTACTCCAACGTCACGGCTGACGCTGGCGTCTCCGCCGGCAGGGCGCGCGAGTTGCTGGCCAGGCAGCTTACGAGCCCCGTGCGCTGGAGCGAGGAGGTGACCGCCATGGCGGCGGCGCACCCCGAGGCGACGTACCTGGAGATGGGACCCGGGACCGTGCTCGGCGGACTGCTCAAGAAGATTGCGCCGCAACTCCGGACGATGAGCTGCGGCACTGCCGCCGACGTCGAAAAACTCATGGAGATCGCCGCCGCATGAACATCGACCTCGCCGGCAAGTCGGCACTCGTTACGGGGAGCACCCGTGGCATCGGGCGCGCGATCGCCGAGGCGCTGGCTGGATGCGGCGCCCGGGTGGGCGTCGTGGGGCGAGACCTGTCCCGGGCCCAGGAGGCCGCTGCCGCCATCTCGGCCGAGGCGCGGGGGTTCGCATGCGACGTGGGCGATACGGCGTCCGTTGCGGCGCTGGTCGCAGCGGCCGAGGAGGCGTTCGGCGGGCTCGACATCCTGGTCAACAACGCCGGCATCACGCGCGACAACGTGCTCTTCCGGCTCAAGGACGAAGACTGGGACGCGGTGCTTAACGCCAATCTCCGGGGAGCGTTCGCGAGCATGCGCGCCGCCGCGAGGGGCATGATGAAGCGCCGCTGGGGACGGATCATCAACGTGTCGAGCATCGTGGGCCTCGTGGGCAACAAGGGGCAGGCGAACTACGCGGCGAGCAAGGCCGGGCTGGTGGGGCTCACCAAGTCGGTAGCCAAGGAGCTGGCGTCGCGCAACGTGCTCGCCAACGTGGTCGCGCCGGGCTTCATCGACACCGACATGACGGCCGCCATGACGGCCGAGGCCCGCGCCGTGCTCACCCAACAGATTCCGCTGGAACGACTGGGCGCGCCGTCGGATATTGCAGGCGTGGTCGCGTTCCTGGCTTCGGACCACGCGTCGTATATCACGGGGCAGGTGATCGTGGTGGACGGCGGCATGGTGATGTGACTGACAGGTGCCATTCTTCGCTGCTAGATTACCATGATTACCCACCCTTTCCGGAGAGCCACGTCCCATGGCTGACAACGCACAGAAGGTCCGCGACATCATCGAAAAGGAACTCGGCGTGGAGCGCGAGAAGCTCACAGACGAGGCGAGCTTCATCGAAGACCTCGGCGCCGATAGCCTCGACATCGTCGAACTCGTGATGGAATTCGAGAAGGAGTTCAACATCGACATCCCCGATGAGGACGCCGAGAAGCTGCGCACCGTGGGTGATGCGGTTGCATACCTGAACCAGAAGGTCGGCGGCTGATGAAGCGTCGGGTCGTCGTCACCGGCATCGGGGCGATCACGCCCGTCGGTAACGACGTGGCTACGACGTGGCGGGGGCTCGTCGACGGCGTGTCGGGCGCGGCCCCGATCACGAAATTCGACGCGTCCACCTTTCCCGTGCGCTTCGCGTGCGAGGTGAAGGGGTTCGATCCTCTGGCCTACATGGAGCGCAAGGAAGCCAAGCGTTCCGACCAGTACGCGCAATACGCCATCGCCGGTGCGTCTCAAGCGATGACCGACGCGGGCCTGGGGGAAGTGCTGACCGGCGAGCTCTCCGAGCGCACCGGCGTGATCCTGGGCAGCGGCATCGGTGGCCTCAGGAGCTTCGAGGAGCAGCACGACCAGTACCGGGAGCGGGGCGCGAGCAAGATCAGCCCGTTCTTCATCCCCATGTTCATCGCGGATATTGCCGCCGGGCTCGTGTCGATGCGATTCAAGGCACGCGGCCCCAACTACGCCACGGTGAGCGCGTGCTCCACCGGTGCGCACGCGATCGGCGAAGCCTACCGCACCATCCAATACGGCGACGCCGACGTGATGCTGAGCGGCGGCGCCGAAGCCACTGTGACGGCCATGGCGATCGGCGGATTCGCCAACATGAAAGCGCTTTCCGAACGCAACGATTCACCGGCCACGGCGTCCCGACCGTTCGACCTGACGCGCGACGGATTCGTCATGGGCGAGGGGTGCGGGATCGCGGTACTCGAGGAACTGGACCATGCCCGCCGCCGCGGGGCCCGGATCTACGCCGAGATCGTGGGCTATGGCGCCACCGCGGACGCCCACCACCTCACGGCCCCCGCGCCCGATGGAGAGGGTGCGCAACGTGCCATGCGGCGGGCCCTCGCCGACGCCGGCCTCACGACCGCCGATATCCAGTACATCAACGCCCACGGCACTTCCACGCCGGCCGGCGACATCGCCGAGACGTCAGCCATCGAGAAGGTATTCGGTCCGTACGCCGCCGGGCTCAACGTGAGCTCCACCAAGTCGGCCACCGGCCACATGCTCGGCGCCGCCGGCGCCGTGGAGTTCATCATCACCATGCTCGCCGTTCGCAACGGCATCGTGCCGCCGACCATCAACTACCAAACGCCCGACCCCGATATCCGGCTCAACATCACGCCCAACGTGGCCGTGAAGCGTCCGATGACGGCGGCGCTCACCAACAACTTCGGATTCGGCGGCCACAACGTCACGCTCGCCGTTCGCAAGTGGGAGGACTGAGCCAGTGCCTGCCGCCCCCGCGCCCGTCGTCGACCGCCGCCGCATCACCGATCTCGCGCTGCTGCCCATCGCCGGCAAGGTGGAGCAAGGGGAGCGGCTCACCCGCGAAGATGGGCTGACCCTCTTCCGCTCCACCGATCTTCTCGGGCTCGGCACCCTCGCCGACGCGCGCAATCGCGCGCTGCATGGCGACCGCGTGATGTTCGCCGCCAACCAGCACATCAACCCCACCAACGTCTGCATCCTGCGCAAGACGTGCGTGTTCTGCTCCTACGCCCGCCTCCCCAAGGAAGACGGCGCGTACCGGTACACACTGGAGCAGGTGCTGGCCGAGTCGGACGAGGCCAACACCATGCTCACCCGCGAATTCCATATCGTGGGCGGCCTCGATATGCAGGCGGGCCTCGCCTATTACGCCGACATGTTCCGCGCCCTCAAGGCGCGCCACCCGCACGTGCACATCAAGGCGCTCACCGCTGTCGAGATCGCCCACATCGCCCGCATCGAGAAGATGTCGGTGCACGATGTGCTCGTCGCTCTCCGCGAAGCGGGCCTCGACACCATGCCGGGCGGCGGGGCCGAAGTGTTCAGCCCCGGCGTGCGCGCGACGATCGCCGACAAGAAGTTGGCCGGAGAGGAGTGGATCGGCGTGCACCGCGAGGCGCACCAGCTCGGCATCCGGACCAACTGCACGATGCTCTATGGCCACGTGGAAACGCTCGAAGACCGGATCCACCACCTGTCCATGCTGCGTGACCTGCAGAGCGAGACGGGCGGGTTCCTGGCCTACATCCCCCTCGCCTATCACCCCGACAACAACGAACTGGGCGAGACGCTCCATCGCCAGGGCACTGCCACGTCGGGATTCGACGACCTCCGCAATCTCGCCGTCGGCCGGCTCTTCCTCGACAACATTCCGCACATCAAGACCCACTGGGTGATGGTCACTCCGTTCCTTTCCCAGACCGCGCTCGCCTTCGGCGTGAACGATATGGAAGGGACGATGGTGCGGGAAAAAGTCTACCACGAGGCCGGCGCCCACACGGCCCAGGCCATGGCCCTCGACGGCCTGTTGCGGCTCATTCGCGGCGCCGGCAAGGTGCCGGTGGAGCGCGATTCACTCTACCGCATCGTGCGTACCTTCGACGACGACCGCACCCCCTCGGCCCACCAGGCGGCGTAGATGCGCATCGGCCGGATCCCCTACATCAATTGCTACCCGGTCTACGGAGCGATCGATCGGGGCATCGTCGCCCTCGACGGCGAACTGGTGGACGGCGTCCCCACGGCGCTCAACCGCCGCATGCGCGACGGCACGCTCGACGTGAGCGTCATCTCCGCCGTGGAATACGCCGCCGACGCCTCACGCTACGTCTTGCTGCCAGATCTTGGCATCACGAGCGACGGCCCGGTGCGCAGCGTCGTGATGTTCTCCAAGCGGCCGGCCGAGGAACTCGCCGGGCAGCCCGTGCTCGTGAGCCGCAGCTCGATGACCAGCGCTGCGCTCCTCGAACTCCTGTTCGAGCACGTGTGGCACGCCAGACCGCAGTTCGTGCCCGCCGACGCCGAACTGTCCGACGTCGAGTCGTTCGACCGCGACCCGCACGAAGCCCGGCTCGTGATCGGCGACGCGGCGCTCCTGCTACACACACGGATCCACGCCCCCGATGGCGCCCCGCTCGGACGGGCCACCAGCTACCGCTTCGCCTACGATCTGGGCGCCGAGTGGAAGAAGTGGACCGGCCTACCATTCGTGTTCGCCGTGTGGGTGGCGCAGCGCACTACCGACGTGCAACAGGCCCTGGCCGCCCACGGCCGGCTCATTGCGTCCCGCGATTGGGGGCTCGACCACCTCGATGCCCTCGCCGCGCAGGCATCGCTCGCCACGGGCGTGTCGCAGCCCGCGTGTCTCGAATACCTCTCCGGCCTCGACTATCGGCTGTCCTATAGCCATCTGGCCGGCCTCACTGAATTCTTCCGCCGGCTGGTGGCGGCGGGCCGCGTTCCCGACGGCTCGCTCCACTTCCTCCCGGCAGCCTAGACGTTACCGACATGCGCGATCTACTCGATTTCTACACCAATGCCCCGTTCCTCGAGCTCGGCGCCGAAGCCGACCGCGTGCGGCACCAGAAGCACCCCGACGACATCGTCACCTTCATCGTCGACCGCAACATCAACTACACCAACGTGTGCGTGGCCGACTGCGGGTTCTGCGCGTTCTACCGGCGGCCCAAGCACGCCGAAGGATGGACGCTGTCGTACGAGCAGATCGGCGCCAAGATCGACGAGGCCAAGACGCTCGGCGCCGTGCAGATCCTCATGCAGGGCGGGCACAATCCGTACATTCCGTTCGAGTGGTACCTTGACCTGCTGCGCTACATCAAGCGGAACCATCCCATCCACATCCACGGGTTCAGCCCCAGCGAGGTGGACTTCTTCGCCAAGCTGTTCCGCCTCGATGCGCGCGACGTCATTCGCGAATTGATGAAAGCGGGGCTCGATTCCGTCCCCGGCGGCGGCGGCGAGATCCTCGTCCAACGCGTGCGCGACCAGGTCGCGCGGAAGAAAGCAGGCGCCGACCGCTGGCTCGAGATCATGGAGATCGCCCACGAGGAGGGAATGAAGACGTCGGTCACCATGATGTACGG
This sequence comes from uncultured Gemmatimonadaceae bacterium, assembly GCA_963728785.1. Taxonomy (GTDB): domain Bacteria; phylum Gemmatimonadota; class Gemmatimonadetes; order Gemmatimonadales; family Gemmatimonadaceae; genus JAGWRI01. The sequence goes on along the minus strand of CAVSKV010000004.1, from coordinate 1,143,440 downwards.
CATTGGCGAGACCTTGGCCGAGCGCCTCGAGCACCTCGAACGCGTTCGCGACGTGCAGTCCCGCACGAACGGCTTCACGGCGTTCATCTGCTGGCCGCTCCAGCCGGAGAACACGCCCGAGATGTCGCACATGCCCAAGACCGATGCCGTGGACTACCTGCGCACGGTGGCCGTTGCCCGCATGGTGCTCGACAACGTGCCCAATCTGCAGGCCAGCTGGGTCACCATGGGCATGAAGGTCGGCCAGATTGCACTGCGGTTCGGCTGCAATGACTTCGGATCGCTGATGATCGAGGAGAACGTCGTCTCCGCGGCCAACACCACCTTCCGCACGACGACCGACGAGATGGAGCGGCTGATTCGTGACGCCGGCTTCACGCCGGCGCGGCGGCGTCAGGACTACTCGATCATCCCCCTGCGTGCGGATGCCGCGGCTTAGCCGCTGCGTCCGCGCTCCGCGGACGGACGGCCGCCGCTCCCGCCCCGTGATTCGCGTATGACCCGCACCGGTATCGGATACGATTCGCACCGCTTCGCCCCACCCGGGCCGCTGATCCTTGGCGGCGTCACGATCGAGAGTGACGTGCGGCTGGCGGGCCACTCGGACGGCGATGCGGTGGCTCACGCGGTGACCGACGCCGTGCTCGGCGCCGCCGCCCTGGGCGACATCGGACACCTCTTTCCCGATTACGACCCGGCGAACGAGAACCGCGACTCGATCGAGATGCTCCGAATCGCCGTCGACCGCGTGGAACGGGCCGGCTGGCGCGTCCAGCAGGTGGACGTCATCATCGTCACCGAATATCCCCGCGTGGGCCCGCACCGCGACGCCATGCGCACCTGTCTGGCCGACGCACTCGGCGTCACTCTGGGCGACGTCAGCGTCAAGGGAAAGTCCAACGAGGGGATGGGCTGGATCGGCCGCGGCGAGGGGCTCGCCTGCTTCGCGACTGCCAGCATCGTTCCCACGGGCTGAAGGCGTGGACCCCAACGCACTGCTCGATTGGGCGGGGGCGTTGCCGCTGGGGATGCTGTACCTCGTGCTCGCCGCCTTCGCCGCCGGCGAGAACATCTTTCCGCCGCTTCCCGCCGACTCGGTCGTCGCGTTTGGCAGTTTTCTCGCCGCCCGCGGCCACGGCTCCGCACTCGCCGCCTTCGCGGCCGTACTGACGGGCAACCTCGCCGGCGCCATGGCCACGTACGCCGTGGGACGGCGCTATGGAGCCAAACGGCTGGAGCGGCGGATGTTCGGCAAGCGAGCAGAGGAAGTCGAGAAGCGGCTCGACGCCTACTACGGGCGGTACGGGCTGGCGGCGCTCTTTCTCGCGCGGTTCATTCCCGGCGTGCGCGCACTCGTACCGCCGTTCGCCGGCACGCTTCGCGTGCCGGCCCTCACCGCTGCGCTGCTCATGGGCTTGGCGTCGGCCATCTGGTACGGAACCGTGAGCTACGCCGGATTCACGCTGGGCGCCGACTGGCCTGCCGTGGCGCGCGTCCTGGCGCATGACGGCGGGATCGCGGCCGCCGTCGCGGCGGTAGTCGCGCTCGGGCTGGCCACCATCTGGCTCTTGCGACGGAGGAAGCGGTGACGGAAAAGGCCGTCGCCCAAGCGTTCCTGCTCGAGCGGTTCGCCGACTATCTGTCGCTGGAGCAGGGGGCCTCGCCGCGAACGCAGGAGGCCTACGCCCGCGACGTGAACCGGTTGGCGGAGTTCGCCGCCGCCAAAGGAGCCGGCCGACCTGCCGACGTCACGCCCAAGCTGCTCCGCGAATTCATGTACCACCTCAAGGACCTCGGGCTCGCGCCCGCATCCATCCGCCGCGGCGTGTCCGGCATTCGTACCTATTTTCGGTTCCTGCTGGGCGACGGGCTGCTGCTGCAGGACCCCAGCGAGAGACTGGAGACCCCCAAGAAGTGGCGCACGCTTCCCGATGTGCTCTCCGTGGCGGACGTCGAGCGACTGCTGGCCGCGCCGACGATGGACGACCCGCTCTACTTCCGCGACCGCGCCATGCTAGAACTCGCCTACGGAGCGGGGCTTCGCGTCTCGGAGTGGATCACGATCGGGGTGAGGGACGTCGTATTCGACCAGGGCGTGGTGCGCGTCATGGGCAAGGGGGCCAAGGAGCGGCTCGTTCCCCTGGGTCGAAACGCAATCGCCGCCATCGCCATCTACCTGCGGGAGCTGCGGCCCAAACTCGAACGCGGTGCGGGAAAGGGCTCCCTCTTCCTGAATTCGCGCGGCGAGCCGCTCACCCGGATGGGCGCCTGGAAGATCCTCAGAAAGTACGTGGACCGGGCGGGAATCGAGAAGCACGTCACCCCGCACACTCTGCGCCACTCGTTCGCGACGCACCTCCTGGAAGGGGGCGCCGATCTGCGCGCCGTCCAGGAAATGCTCGGCCACTCCGACATTTCCACTACGCAGATCTACACGCATGTAGACCGGGAGTATCTGCGGAGCGTGCACCGGCAGTATCATCCGAGGGGATGACTCCGCCCTCGCCACCACGCCCATGATTCTCGTCATCGACAACTACGACTCGTTCACCTACAACCTGGTACAGTACCTGGGCGAGTTGGGCGCTGAACTCGTGGTCCGGCGCAATGACGCGATCACGGTGGACGAGATCGGCCAGCTCGCGCCGACGGCGATCGTGCTCTCGCCCGGCCCCTGCGCTCCGGCGCAGGCCGGCATCACCGTGGACACGGTCCGCCGTTGGGGCCCGTCGATTCCGATCCTCGGCGTGTGCCTGGGGCACCAGGCGATCGGCGAGGCCTATGGTGGGCAGGTGGTGCGCGCAGGTCACGTCATGCACGGCAAGACGTCGAACGTGGTCCACCACGGCACTGGAGTGTTCGCCGGTCTCCCCAGTCCCCTGGAAGTCATGCGCTACCACTCGCTGGTCGTCGAGTCGGCATCGCTTCCAGAGGCGCTCGAAGTCGTTGCGCATTCAGCCGGCGATCCGGGCGCGATCCAGGCCATGCGACACCGGGAGCACCCTGTGTTCGGGGTCCAGTTCCACCCGGAATCCATCAAGACCGAGCACGGCAAGGCCATGCTCCGCAACTTCCTCGAATTGGCCCGGAGCGGCGTCTAGCACGGCCGTTCGCCGGACCGACGACCGCCCAAAGTGGCGGCCCGGCCCACATTTGCGTTGTGTCCGGCGAACCGATAACTTAGCTGGCGTGAATCTTGCGGCCGGTCCCGCGGCCTGGCGCCGCCCATGAGGACGCTTGCCGTCATCCCAGCTCGCCTGGGCGCCACGCGCCTCCCCCGCAAACCCCTCCGCCTCCTCGCCGGTCTCCCCCTCGTCGTCCGCGTCTTGGAGCGTGTGCGCGACACCGGGCTGGCCGAGCGGTGCGTGGTCGCCACCGACAGCGACGAGGTGGCCGAGGCCGTCCGTCGGCACGGCGGCGAGGCCGTGATGACCTCTCGGGAGCACCTTTCGGGCACCGACCGTGTGGCCGAAGTATCGGCGCAACCCGGATTCGCGGCTTACGACACTGTCCTGAACGTGCAGGGGGACGAGCCGTTTGTTGCCGTCGACGCCCTGAACGGCGCCGTGGAGATGGTGGCGGTCAACGGCTTTCCGCTGGGGACTGCGGCCGCTGCCGCGGGTCCGGAGATTCTCCAAGATCCCAATGTGGTCAAAGTCGTCGCCGCCGACGACGGCCGCGCCATGTATTTTTCACGTGCGGCCATTCCGTTCCTTCGCGACCGGGCTGACGCCGCGGTACTGCAGGGCCGGATCTGGCGGCACGTGGGCGTCTACGCCTACTCGCGCGACGCGTTGGCGCAGTGGGTGGCGCTCCCGCCGCACCCGTTCGAGCGCATCGAGCGGCTGGAGCAGTTGCGGCCCCTGGCCGCCGGGCTGGCGATGGGGGTGGCCCGCGTTGCCAATGCGGGCCTGAGCGGGATCGATACGGAAGACGACCTTGTGAGAGCCAACATCGATTGGACGAACACCAACCCGGGGATGACCTGATGCCATCAACCGCGACCCAGCACACCACGAAGTTCGTCTTCGTCACGGGCGGTGTCGTTTCGTCGTTGGGCAAGGGCATCGCGGCCGCGTCGCTCGGCCGGCTGCTCGTGGAGCGCGGCCTGCGCGTGTCGATGATGAAGTTCGACCCCTACATCAACGTCGACCCCGGTACGATGTCGCCGTTCCAGCACGGCGAAGTGTTCGTCACCGACGACGGCGCCGAGACCGACCTCGACCTCGGCCACTACGAGCGGTTCATCGACCGCGCACTTTCGCAGGCCAACAACGTCACGACCGGGCGCATCTATCTCAACGTGATCACCAAGGAACGCCGCGGGGAGTACCTCGGCTCGACGGTCCAGGTCATCCCCCACATCACCGACGAGATCAAGGCCGCCATGCGGCGCATCGCCCCCGACAACGACGTGGTCATCGTCGAGATCGGCGGCACGGTGGGCGACATCGAATCGCTGCCCTTTCTCGAGGCGATCCGCCAGTTCCGGCACGACGTGGGGCGCGACAATGCCATCTTCATCCACCTCACGCTCATCCCGTACATCGCGGCGGCCGGAGAACTCAAGACCAAGCCCACGCAGCACTCGGTGCGCGAGCTGATGGAGATCGGGATCCAGCCGGATCTGCTCATCGTGCGCACCGAGCGTCCCATCTCCGACGAGCTCAAACGCAAGATCGCCCTGTTCTGCAACGTCGAGTTCGGCTGCGTGATCGAGAGCGCCGACGTGCGCACGATCTATCAGATCCCGCTCTCGTTCCACGATCAGGGCCTGGACGAGATGGTGCTGCAGAAGCTCGGCATCGAGCGCCCGGAACCCGACCTCTCGGCATGGCGCGGCATGGTGGAAAGCGTCCTGGCGCCACGCGAGCGCGTGCGCATCGCCGTCGTCGGCAAGTACACCGAATTCGTGGACAGCTACAAGAGCGTGCAGGAAGCGCTCATCCACGGCGGCATTGCCAACGACGTCGGCGTGGACATCCACTGGCTCTCCAGCGATGCGTTCACGTCGCAGGAACGCGCCGCCGAACTGCTCCACGGATACGACGGCCTGCTCGTGCCCGGCGGATTCGGGGTGCGCGGCGTGGACGGCATGGTCGAGGCGATCCGCTACGCCCGCGAGTCGGGGTTGCCGTTCCTCGGGATCTGCCTCGGTATGCAGGTGGCGATCATCGAGTTCGCGCGCGACGTGTGCGGGCTGGGCGACAGCCATTCGTCGGAGTTCGCTCCGCAGTGCGACAACCCGGTGATCGCGCTCATGGAATCACAGCAGCACCTGACGGATATGGGCGGCACGATGCGCCTTGGCGCATATCCCTGCCGGCTCACCCGCGGGTCCCGGGCGGCGGAGATCTACGGCGTCGCCGAGGTGAGCGAACGGCACCGGCACCGCTACGAGGTCGCCAACGGGTACCGCGACGTCTTCACACAGAAGGGCCTCCGGCTCTCGGGACTCAGCCCCGACGGCCAACTCGTCGAGATCGTGGAACTGCCCTCGCACCCGTGGTTCATTGGCTGCCAGTTCCACCCGGAACTCAAGTCGCGGCCCATGCGTCCGCATCCGTTGTTCGCCGGATTTGTCGCGGCCGCGTACCGCGCCAAGCACGGTGGCGCCGTGGACGGCCAACGCGGCCGGCTCGTCGAGGCGGCGGACTGACGTGCCCCGAGCATTCCCCCCCGACGCGTTCTTTCTCATCGCGGGACCCTGCGTGGTCGAGGACGATGCGCTCAACCTGCGCGTCGCCGACCACCTCGCGGCGCTCGCCGAACGCGTGCCCGGCGGCATCATCTTCAAGGCATCGTTCGACAAGGCCAATCGGTCCAACGCCGGTGCGCATCGCGGGCCGGGGCTCGACGAAGGCCTCGCGGCGCTCGATCGCGTGCGGCGGGCGACCGGGCTGCGGATCCTCACCGACGTGCACCTCCCGGCGCAATGCGTGCCCGCCGCCCAGGTGGCCGACGTGCTGCAGATTCCCGCCTTCCTCTGCCGCCAGACCGACCTGCTCGTGGCCGCTGGCGCCACGGGCAAGCCCGTGAACATCAAGAAGGGGCAGTGGATGCATCCCGAAGGCATGCGCGGCGCCGTCGAAAAGGTACGGAGGGCGAGCACCCCAGCGCCCGAGGTCGCCGTCACCGAACGCGGCACCTTCTTCGGGTACGGCGATCTCGTGGTTGACATGCGCGACTTCAAGCGCATGCGTGACGCCTGCGACGCGCCCACGATCTTCGACGCCACGCACAGCGTACAGCAGCCGGGCCGCGGTCAGGGGGGCGCGAGCGGCGGGGCCCGCGAATTCGTGCAGCCGCTCGCCCTCGCCGCCGTTGCAGCCGGCGCCAACGGGATGTTCCTGGAAACCCACCCCGACCCGGACCACGCGCCCAGCGACGGCCCCAATATGATCCACCTCGAGCAACTCGATGCGCTCGTCGAGCGCTGTGTCGCGCTCTGGGCGCTGGTCCGCGCATGATCGATCGGGCCCTCGCGCGTCGCATCAAGCTCGTCGCGCTCGACGTGGATGGCGTGCTCACGAATGGCGGCATCTACCTCGGAGCGGTGCAGGGGCAGGCCCTGGAGTTCAAGCGCTACAACATCCAGGACGGCTTCGGCATCTCCCTGATGCGCCGGGCCGGCCTGCACGTGGCCATCGTCACCGGCCGCGTGTCCGACAGTGTGCGCCTGCGCGCTGCCGAGCTGGAAATCGAGGACGTGGCGCAGGTGGTTGACGCGTACAAACTCCCGGCACTCGCCGCCATCCTCGAGCGGCGTGCCATCGCGCCCGCCGACGTGGCGTTCGTGGGCGACGACTTTCCCGATCTGGCCGTGATGCGCACGGTGGGCCTCGCCGTAGCCACCGGCAACGCCGTCCCCGAGGTCAAGCGCGAGTCCGCCCTCGTCCTCGCCCGCCACGGCGGCGACGGCGCGGTGCGCGAATTCGCCGAGGCGCTGCTGCGCGCGCGTGGCGAATGGGACACCCTGTGGAGCGCCTACGTGGACGAGCGCTCGGCACGGCAAACGGTGGTCCGGTGACGCACGACGAGATCGTCGCCATGGGGCGTCGCGTCCTGCGCCTCGAATCGGAGGCGCTCGCGGCGGCCGAGTCGCGCCTCGGCCAATCATTCGCCGGCGCCGTGGCCCTCATCGCGGGCTCCCGCGGCCGCGTGATCGTGGCGGGGGTTGGGAAGTCCGGTCTCATCGGCCGCAAGATCGCCGCTACGCTCACCTCCACCGGCACGCCGGCCAGCTTCCTCCACCCGGTCGACAGCTTCCACGGCGACCTCGGCATTGTCGGTACCGAAGACGTGGCCATACTGATTTCGAAAAGCGGGGAATCCGACGAGATGCTCGGCCTGCTCGAGCAGCTGAAGGGCCTGGGGGTCAAGTTGATCGCCATCACGGCCGATGGCGAGTCCACGCTGGCCAAGCTTTCGGACCTCTGGCTCGACGGCTGGGTAAAGGAAGAGGCCTGCCCGCACGATCTGGCGCCCACCACGAGCACCACGGTGGCGCTGGCCCTCGGCGACGCCCTCGCCGTGGCGCTGCTCGACGTCAAGCGATTCCGCCGCGAGGACTTCGCGCGCCTCCATCCCGGAGGGTCGCTGGGGAGGAAGCTGCTGACGCGGGTGCAGGACCTGATGCTGCGGGACGACCTCCCGCTATTACGAAAGGGTGATACGATGCGGCAGGCCATCGTGATGCTGGCGGAACGACGGGGCATCGCGCTGCTGCTGGACGACCGCGACCGACTGGAAGGGCTCATGACGGCAGGGGACCTGACGCGGATGATGGAGAGCGAAGCCGACGTCCTGGCGCTGCCTATCGATCGCGTGCTCACCCGCGCCCCGAAAACGGCGCGCCCCGACGAACTCGCCAGCGCCGTCGTGTTTCGCATGGAGCAGCACGGCATCATGGCCATGCCGGTCGTCGACGACGACCGGCACGTGGTCGGCGTCGTCCACCTGCACGACCTCATGCGGGCCCGGGTCCGGTGAGGCGCGGCCCCGCCTTGGTGCTCGTCGCGGCCGCTACGGGGGCGCTCGCAGCCGGCGGCTGCGAGCGCCCCGCCGCGCCCCCCGTCACCCACGCCTCCTCACTCGTCGACAGTGCCGAACAGGTCCTGTTCAACATCTCGACGGTCCTCACCAACCAGGGCGTGGAGCGCGGGACGATGACCGCCGATACCGCATTCGTGTTCCACGATCAGACCCAGTTCGACTTCCGGAACGTGCACGTCGCCTTCCGCGACTCCGTTGGCAAACCGAACGGCACGATGCGCGCCGACAGCGGGCGTTATGACATGCGCACCCAGGTACTCGAAGGGTGGGGCAACGTGGTCATCACCAGCACCGACGGCAAGAAGCTCGAGACGCCGCAGTTGCGCTACAACCAGGCATCAGACGTCATCACCAGCGATACGTCGTTCGTGCTTACCCAGGGGGACAAGGTGCAACAGGGAATCGGCCTCGTCACCGACCCCAACCTCGTCCATATCCGCATCCTGCGCGCGGCCACGCAGTCGGGCATCATCAACAGCTTCCCCGACCGTTGATGCACGCCGTCGGGTTCGCCGTGCTTGCGACCGCCCTCCTGCTCCCCGCCAGTGCCGTCGCGCAGGGTACCGGCGGTACGCGCTGCAACGCCGTTAATACCGCCGAGACGCGCCAGTTCATGGAGAAGCTGCCCAGCGGCCAGTACAACACCTACATGGGGGGCGGTGTCGTCGTGCACTGTCCGGCCAAGCAGATCACGCTCCGGGCCGACAGCATGGAGCAGTACGGCGACGAGAAGCGCCTCTACCTGGTAGGCCATGTCTACTACCGGGAGCCGAGGTTCAATCTTCATTCCGATTTCTTGAACTACTACATGGCCGAGGAACGGATCGTCGCTACCGGGAACGTCGATGCCACCATGCCCAGCGGGTCCCGCCTCCAGGGACCGGTGGCGACCTACCTGCGGCCAATCCCCAAGCGGCGCCCGCTGGCCCAGATGAGCGCCGATCAACGGCCGACCATCACGCTCGTCCAGCTCGATTCCCTCGGCAACCCCGAACCGCCGATGAAGGTCGTGGCCAACAACGTATTCATGGATGGCGACAGCCTCGTGTACGCCGGCGGCCACGTGGAGATCACGCGCCAGGACGTCCTGGCCCACAGCGACTCGGCATTCCTGGACGGTCAGAAGGAGATCATGCACCTCATGCGGGGCCCGAAGATCGAGGGCCGGAGCGGCACCAACCCGTTCACCCTCGTCGGCGTGCTCATCGACCTTTATTCCCGTGACCGCCAGCTCTACCGCGTGATCGCCCGGGGCAAAGGCGTAGCTACGAGCAAGGACGTCATCCTGCACGCCGATACAATCGACATGCGCGTCACCAATGACTTGCTCGAGCGTGCAATGGCCTGGGGCCCGGGGCGTGCAAGCGCCAAGAGCCCCGTCGACAGTCTGCTCGCCGACTCGATCGAGGTCCTCATGCCCGGCCAGCACGTGCGGGAGATCCACGCCGTGGCAAAGGCGTACGCCGAGAGTAAGCCCGACACGGCGAAATTTCGAACCAAGGACATGGACTGGATGAAGGGCGACACCATCATCGCCTACTTCGACTCACTGGCCGCCAAGGACACTACCCACTCCCCGGCCATCAGGCGCCTCGTGGCCATCGACAACTCATCCGCGTTCTACAACGTTGCGTCGAACGACACGACGATCTGCACGCCGGCGATCAACTACTCCAAAGGACAGCGTATCACCGTCACCTTCGGCGATAAAGGCGTAAAGACGGTGAACGTCATCGGCGAGACGCAGGGCGTCCTGGCCGAACCGGATGCGGCCGATACGTTGAACACCACGGCGTGCGGCAAGCCGCCTGCCAAGAAGCCGGCCGGCAAGACGCCGGAACCCGCCCGTAAGTCCGGCCGCGGCGGGGCGCCCGCCGCTCCCATTCCCGACCCACGCCGATGAGCGATTCCGCCACGTCCGACACAACAGCTGCGCTCGTCGAGCGCCTCCCGCACGGCGACCGGTCCACCGCGCTCGCCCTGCACGCGCTGCTCAGCGCCGCCGACGAGCGGGGCGCCGCTCTGTTCGACCGCGTGGCGGTCGCGTACCGCGACGACTACCTGGCCGCGCTCCGCGCCGCCGGCCAGGACGCCGAGCGCGAAGCCGGCCGCCTGAGCTTGGACGAGGTGCGCGAGCATCTGGCGCACTCCGTCTTCCCCCGCCTCAGCGGCAAAGGGATCGTCCAACTCCCGCCCGCAGGGCTGATCGACCCCGACGCGACGTTGCGATTCACCGACGTCATCTGGCGCGACATCGTCGCCCACCGTACCGAGCTCGCTGCCGCCATGCGCCGGACGGGCGAGCAGCCCGTCGCCGCCGCCGAGAGCATCGCCGCACCCGCGGGAGGCCACGTCGTCCCCGGAGGCAGCCTGCTCGCGGCCGAGGGGCTGGTCAAGGTCTACCACCGCCGCCGCGTGGTGAACGACGTTGCCGTCCACCTGCAGCAGGGGGAGATCGTCGGGCTGCTCGGCCCCAATGGGGCGGGCAAGACCACCGTCTTCTACATGATCGTCGGCCTCATCAAGCCTCTGTCGGGACGCATCCTGTTCGACGGCAAGGACATCACCAACATGCCCATGTACAAGCGCGCACGACTGGGCATCGGCTATCTGTCGCAGGAACCGTCGATCTTCCGCAAGCTGTCGGTGGAAGACAACATCCTCGCGATCCTCCAGACGCTCTCCATCCCGGCCGCCGAGCGCGAGCGCCGTCTCGAATCGCTACTCGACGAGCTGGGAATCAAGCACCTGCGGCATCAGAAAGCGTACGCGCTCTCCGGCGGTGAGCGCCGCCGGTTGGAAATCACCCGCGCCCTGGTGACCGAACCCAAGTTCATGATGCTCGACGAACCCTTCGCCGGCGTCGATCCGATCGCCGTCCACGACATCCAGACCATCGTCGCCCGGCTCCGCAATCGCAACATCGGGGTCCTCATCTCGGACCACAATGTGGAGCAGACCCTGGACATTGTGGACCGCGCCTACATCATGTTCGATGGGCAGGTCAAAGTGTCGGGCTCCGTGCGAGAGCTGGTGTTCGACGATACCGTAGCCGATATCTACCTGGGTCCCACCCTTACGGCGCGCCTGCGAGCGCGCTTCGCCTCCGCCGGCGGTTGAGCCGCCTCCCCGCATGAAAGCAGGTCTTCACCAGAGCACGCATCTCCGGCAGGAACTGAAGATCAATCCGCGCCTCTACCAGGCGATGGATCTGCTGTACATGCCGTTGCTGGACCTGCAGCAGCATCTCAAGCAGGAACTCCTCAACAACCCGTTTCTCGACCTCATCGAGCCCGAGGACGAGGAGAATGACGAGGTCGAGCCCGGCGAGGAACCGCCCGCCCTCGACGCCGCGACCGAAGACGAGACCGCCGAACGCGAAGCCACCAAGGACGACGCCATCGACTGGGAGGAGATCCTCCTCGACGGGTTCGACCCCGGCGGCACACCGGCCGAATCCGAGATCCACGAACACTACGAGCCGGTCACCGTCGCCCGCGGCGGCCTCTCGGATTTCCTCATGGAGCAGATCTCCCTCCTCGACCTGAGTCCCCGCCAGGAACTGCTCGCCGCCGAGTTCGTGGGCAACATCGCCGACGATGGCTACCTCACGTGCCCGGTGGACGACGTCGTTCAGGGCGTCAACGAGGCGATCCAGGCGGCCGCCGTCGACCAGGACCGCGAAGCCGAAGACATGCCGCTGTTCACCCTGGAGGAGGGCGAGGCCGCGCTCACCGTCATCCAGCAGCTCGACCCGCCCGGCGTCGGCGCCCGCGACCTCCGCGAGTGCCTGCTCCTCCAGCTCCGCGACCAGGGCCGCGACGACAGTCTCGCCTATCACCTCGTCCACGACGCGTTTGACGATCTCATCGCGCATCGCTGGCCCGAACTGGCCCGCCGCTACGGGTGCTCGACGCAGGACGTGCAGGCCGCTGCCGACGAGATCCAAAAGCTCGACCCCAAGCCGGGACTCCGCCACAGCGCGGCCGAAGACAATTACATCATCGCCGACCTGATCGTCGAGAAGATCGACGCCAACTACCGTATCGCGCTCAACGACTCCAACCTGCCGCGGTTGCGCCTCAGCGCAGCCTACCAGGCGATCGCCCGCGACAAGAACAAGTTCCAGGGCGAAAACAAGGAGTTCATCGCCAGCAAGCTCAATTCGGCCACGTGGATGATCCAGGCCATCGAGCAGCGCCGCCAGACGATGCTCAAGGTCATGACCTACATCGTCGAGCGGCAGCGCGAATTCTTCGAGAAGGGCGTCCAGGCCCTCAAGCCGTTGACCCTTCGGGAAGTGGCCGAAGCCATCGGCATGCATGAGTCCACGATCAGCCGCGTCACCAACGAGAAGTGGGTGCAGACGCCCCGCGGCGTGCTCCCGCTCAAGTTCTTCTTCTCGTCGGGCCTCACCACCACGGGCGGCGACGACGTATCGGCGCGCGGTATCCGGGCCCAGATCGAGAAGCTGATCAAGGATGAGGACGCCCAGCACCCGCTCACCGACCAGGAGATCGTGGACATCCTCACCCGCCAGGGCGTGCAGATCGCACGCCGCACGGTGGCCAAGTACCGCGACCAGCTCGGCGTGCTCTCTGCCCGCATGAGGAAACGCGTATGACACTTTCCTCCGCGCCCGCGCTGCCGGTGGACGTCTCCGTGCTCGTGCCGGCCAAGGACGAAGCTGACAACCTGCCGCTGTTCATGGAGCAGGCCGAGGCGGCGTTCCGCACCGCCGGTTCCCGGTTCGAGGTCGTCGTCATCGACGACGGCAGCACCGATGGTACCTGGACCGTGCTCAAGGAACTCCAGACCCGCTACCCGTTCTTGCGCGCCGTTCGCCACCGGACGCAGCGTGGCATCGCCGACGCCCTCCGCACCGGGTATCTCAACGCCCGGGGCGACGTGCTCGTGTTCTATCCCGCCGATCTGCAGTTCAAGCCCGAGGACATTCCCCGTCTCGTCGCCCCCATCCTCGCCGGCGACGCCGACATGGTGACCGGTTTCAAGCAGGGCCAGTACGACAAGGCCTTCGTCTCCCGCATCTACAACGGCCTCAGCCGGCTGCTGTTCGACATTCCGGTCAAGGATCTCAATTCGGTCAAGGCCTATCGGCGCGAGATCATGGACCAGCTGCCCATTCGCCCCGACTGGCACCGCTATATGATCGTCCTCGCCGCCGCCCAGGGATTCACGGTCACCGAGATCCCGGTACCGGTGTATCCCCGCCACGCCGGCAAGTCCAAGTTCGGGCTTTCGCGCATCCCCGTGGGTGTGCTCGACATGCTCTCCGTGTGGTTCGAGCTGAAGTTCGGAAAGAAGCCGCTCCTCGCCTTCGGCATGCTCGGCGCCGCCCTGTTCGGCGTCGGCGTCGTGGCCGGTGTCGCCGCATTCGTCTGGCTCCTGATCACGGGCGAGGGCGTCCACTCCGTTTGGACGGTCATCCAGACCTGTCTCGTCCTCGGCAGCGTCTTCTTCGCCACCGGCCTGCTCGGCGAACAGATTGCCGGCCAGCGCGCCGAAGTGCGCGAACTGCGACGGCGCCTCGAAGAGGTGGCCGCTGAGCGCGACGCCGGCGGGCCACGGTAGCGCGTGCGCGCCCTCTGGATCACTCACTCGTTTCCTCGAACCGAAGGAGACCTGGCGGGCAGCTTCATCCTGCGGCTGGCCTCCGCCATGCGTGACGAGGACGTGGAGGTGCGCGTGCTCGCCCCTGCCGCCCGCGGGCTGGCTCCCCACGCAACCATGGACGGCGTCTCCGTGTTCCGGTACCGCTACGCCCCGCACCGGTGGGAGACACTCGCCTACACCGGGACGATGGCGGAGCAGGTGAGCGGATCCCTCGTCGCCAAGGCGGCGCTGGCCGGCATGATCGCCGCGGGCGCGCGGGCCGCCGCGGCGCACTGCCGCACTGACAGGCCCGACGTGCTGCACGCCCACTGGTGGTTTCCCTCCGGTCTGTCCGCCGCATGGGCCGCCTCACACGCTCACCGGCCCCTCGTCACGACCATGCACGGCACCGACGTGCGCGAGGCCCGCACCGTGCGGGCCTCGCGCGGCATGTTCGCCTTCGTGATGCGCAACTCGGCGGCCGTCACCACCGTCTCGCACTGGCTGGCGCGCGAAGTACACGCCCTGGCGCCGCAGGTGGAACCCGTCGTCGCGCCCATGCCCGTGGCCACGGAATTGTTCACGCCATCGCCGCATCCTATCGCCGGCTGCCGACTCCTGTACGTAGGCCGGGTCATGCCCCAGAAGGGCCTCGACCTCCTCATCGAGGCGCTGCCCGTCATGCGGCATCGCATGATGCTCGACGTGATCGGCGACGGACCGATTCGCCCGCACCTCGAGAAGTTGGCGGCCGAACTCGGCGTCTCGGAATTGATCACATGGCACGGCGCGCTGCTCCAACCGAAGATCGTGCCGTTCTACCGCAACGCGCTCACGCTCGTCGTGCCCTCCCATGATGAAGGACTCGGACTCGTCGCCGTCGAGGCCATGCTCTGCGGCACTCCCGTCGTTGCCTTCGACTCCGGGGGATTGCCCGACGTGGTCATCGAGGGACGGACGGGGTCCCTCGTGCGCGAACGGAACCCCCGCGCCCTGGCTGCGGCCCTCGACCGCATCGCCCTGGCACCCGAGCAGGCCCGGGGAATGGGACTCCAGGCGCGGGAGATCATGATCGGGCGCTTCTCGCCCCGGGCCGCGGCGGCGCGGTACGCCCAACTGTACCGGAGCGTGGCGCGTGGCGCGTAAGTCCTGGTTCCGCGCCGCACGACTCCTGCTCGCCGTCGCCGTCCTCGCGTCCATCGCGTGGGGCGTAGCGCACTACTGGCAGGCCTATGCCTCCCAGCCGCTGCACGTGAGCCCACGGTGGTACGTGCTCCTCGCCTCGGCCGGACTGACCATCGCCACCTACGCCGTGCTCGCCCAGACGCTGCGCGTGATGCTCGCCGAGTGGAAGGAGCGCATCTCGTTCTGGCGGCTGGCCCACATCTGGACCGTGGCCAACCTGTATCGCTACGTGCCAGGCAAGCTGTGGCAGATCGGGGCCATGGGCGTGATGGCAAAGCGCGAAGGCGTGTCGCCCATCGCCGCCACCGGATCGGCCATGCTCAGCACCATCGTGAACATCACCACCGGATTCGTGATCGCGCTCGCCACCGGTTCGTTAGCCCTCGACGCGCTGCGTCCGGGCACTACCCGGGTAGCCGTCGCCCTCACGGCCGTAGCCCTGGCCGGACTCGCGGCGTTGCCGATACTCATGCCGCGGTTGCTGGCGCTGCTCCGCCGGCTCACGGGACGCGATATCCCGGGGGCCACCGTTCCGCCGCGTGTGATCGCCTACGCCATCGTGGGGAACCTCGTGTCGTGGGTGTTCTATGGATTGGCGTTCCAACTGTTCGTCGCCGGCATCCTTGGACACGTCGCTGGCGACGGCGTGCGCTATATCGCAGTTTTCAGTGCCGCGTACGTGTTGGGCTACATCGTGCTGTTCCTGCCGGCAGGCGTGGGCGCACGCGAACTGTCGATGGTCGCGGCACTGCAGGCGTTCCGGCTCGTCTCGAGCCGGGAAGAGGCGGTCCTGATCGCCGTGGCGTCGCGGCTATGGACTTCGATGCTGGAGTTGGTGCCGGGCTTCCTGTTCCTCGCGGTCGACGCATGGCGTCGCCGTGCTTCTCTGTCCAAGAAATCGAATGCCCCGTCGTGATGAAACGCTAGCCGCGCCTGTGCTTCAGACGCCGCGCTTCGCCCCCGGGTGGGCTGCGCTGACGTATGCGTTGTGCACGCTCGTCCTCGTGTATCCGGTGTTCAGCGGCCAGTTCCTGGTCAACCCCAACAGCGACCAGTACATCGCCGGCTACGCGTTCCGCCTGTTCGGGGCCATGTCGCTGCGCGCCGGCCACGGATTCCCGCTCTGGAACCCCTATATGTACGGGGGACTTCCGTACGTGGCCGCCATGCACGGCGACATCTTCTATCCCACGTTCCTGCTGCGCATGATGATGCGCACGGACCTGGCCATGACGTGGGGCTTCGCGATCCATCTCTTCCTCGCCGGATGCTTCACGTACGGGTTCCTGCGCGCCTGGGGATTCGGATTCTTCGCCTCGCTGTTCGGCGGCGTCGGGTACATGCTCGCCGGCCAGGTGGCCTCGCTCGCCTCGCCCGGACACGACGGGAAGCTGTTCGTGAGTGCGCTCTTTCCGCTCGCGCTCTGGATGGTGCTGCGCGGCATCCGTGATGCCCGACAGTGGGCATGGGGCGGCCTCGCCGCCACGGTCGGGCTCGCCGTGCTCAGCCCACACCCCCAACTGCTGCAATACATGCTGCTGGGGTCGGGCGCGTTTGCGCTGTTCGTCGCCTTCAGCGCCCACGAGGGCAGGGGACGCCTGCCGCGCGATGTCGTGATCCGGCGACTCTCCTTTGCCCTCGGCGCCGTCGTCCTCGGCCTCGTCGTCGGTGCCGTGCAGTTCCTCCCCGTCAAGGAATACGTTCCGTGGTCGCCGCGCGCCGGCGGCCGCGGATATGACTACGCCACTCAGTTCTCGATGCCGATCGAGGAATTCGTCAACACGTACCTGCCGCAGTTCACCGGCATGCTCGACCACTACTGGGGCCGCAACGGCATCCACCTGCACAGCGAATACCTCGGGGTGAGTGTCCTCATGCTGATGGGGGCGGCGTTCGGCGCCACCGCCCGCCGCGGGTTCCGCGCGTTCTGGATTGGGACTGCCGTCGTCAGCGCGCTCTGGGCGCTCGGGTCGAACACGCCCTTCTACCACCTGGTGTACGTGCTCGTCCCGGGGACCAAGTTCTTCCGCGCTCCGAGCACCATCTTCTTCATGACGAGCTTTGCCGTCGTCATGCTGGCCACCGTCGGCATCGAACGGGCCATCGCCCGGCGGGTCAGCGTGCGCTACGCCGCCGGCTGGGCCATCGCCGCCCTCGTCGTCGCCATCCTCGCCACCGGCGGCATGCTGACCAACGTGGCCCAGACCATCGCCGCGAGCTTCGCCGGCAGCCAACTGTACGACCGCGTCCAGGCCAACAACGGCGCGCCCATCGTCGGCGCGTGGCGCTCGTTTCTCGTGGCCGCCGTCATGGCGGGCCTTTTGGTCGCGATCACGCGTGAGCGGATGCCCCTCCGCGCCGCCGCCATTGGACTCGTCGTGCTGGCCGCCGTCGATCTTCTGAGCATCGACCACAGCTACTGGATGTTCTCGCCGCCCGCGTCGCAGCTGTTCGCCACCGACTCGGCCATCACGTACATGCAGCGGCAGCCCCAGCCCGGCCGGGTGGTCCCAATCGCCGTCAACGGCCCCGGGCTCGCCGACACACGCGACCCGTACTTCACGGGCGCTGGGTTCATGGTACACGACGTGCGCTCGGTGGACGGGTACCACGGCAACGAACTCGGCGACTACCAGCGATTGGGCGACAAGCAAGGAATGAGCCTGCAGAACCTGGCGCTCCCCGAATTCTGGCGGCTCACCAACGCTCGGTACATCTATTCCAACGCGGACGCGCCCGAACTGGACTCGCTCTACGCCCTTCAGCTCAAGCGCCCCGACATCACGTTCATCCGGCTCGTCGGCCCGGTGCGCAACTCCGCCGGTTCGATGGTCTTTCTCCTCAAGCCGTCGACAGACGATCCCTATGCGTGGGTCGCACCGGCCATCGTCAAGGCCACGGAGCAGCAGACGCTGCCCACCGTGCTCAATCCCAAGTTCGATCCGGCCACCGTCGCCGTCTTCGACACCGCCGCCGACGTCACCCCGGTCAAGCTCACCAGCGTGCCGGCGCCGCTCTCCGTGACCGCCTCGGTCTCGAGCTACGCGCCCGGCCACGTCGTGCTCGACCTCAGCGCGCCGGCCCCCGAAGGCTCGGCGCTCATGGTATCCGAGAACTACTATCCCGGGTGGCACGCGACGGCGGACGGCAAGCCCGTGGCGGCCATCGGACGCGCCGACTACTCCCTCATTGGCGTGGCGCTCCCCCCCGGCGCGCGACACGTCGAATTGAGCTTCGACGACGCCGCATACGAGACCGGGAAGAAGGTCACCCTTTTCGCGGTCGCCCTCGTGCTCCTCCTCACCGCCGGAGGCGTTGCGGCCGAGAGGAAGACGCGTGGCTGAACGCGCCCTCGTCGTCATCCCCACCTACAACGAGCGCGAGAACATCGCGCGCATCATAGATGCCGTGCTGGGGCAGGACCCCCGGCTCGAACTCCTCGTCGTCGACGACGGCTCACCCGACGGCACCGCCGACATCGTGAAGGGCATCATCGGCCAGAGTCCCCGCGTCCACATTCTCGAACGGGCCCGAAAGCTCGGCCTCGGCACCGCATATCTGACCGGGTTCGCCTGGGCGCTGAAGCAGGACTTCAGTTACGTGTTCGAGATGGACGCCGACTTCTCCCACGATCCGGCCCACCTGCCGCAGTTTCTCGCCGCCATCCAGTACGCCGACGTCGTCCTCGGCTCACGGTACCTCAAAGGGCGGGTGAGCGTGGTCAATTGGCCCATTTCCCGCCTGCTGCTCAGCTACTTCGCCAACGTCTACGCGCGTTTGGTCACCGGGCTGCCGGTGTGGGACTCTACCGGCGGGTTCAAGTGCTTTCGCCGGGCGGTCCTCGAAGCCATCGACCTCGACCGCGTCCATTCCAATGGATACGCGTTCCAAATCGAGATGAGCTTCAAGGCGTGGAAGAAGGGGTTCCGCATCGCCGAGATCCCCATCGTGTTCGTGGATCGCACCGAGGGCACGAGCAAGATGTCCAAAGCCATCGTCCGCGAAGCCGTCTGGATGGTCTGGTGGCTGCGCCTCAAGTCGATCTTCCACCGCCTGTGATCCCGTCCGGCCGCGAGTTCTACAAGATGAGCGGGTCCGGCAACGATTTCGTATTCGTCGATGCCCGGACCGAACCGGCGGGCCGCCTCGACGAAACGCAAGCCATTCGGGCCGTCTGCGCTCGTGGCACCGGCGTAGGAGCCGACGGCATCGTCTTTCTGGAGCCCAGCGCCAACGCCGCGCTGCGAATGCGGTACTTGAACAGCGACGGCTCGGTGGCGGCCCTGTGCGGCAACGCCACCCTGTGCACGGCACGGCTGTTCGTCGAACTGGGCGGCGCCGCGGTAGGGCAGGCCTTCACCATCGAGTCCGCCTCCGGTGTCCTGGGGGCAGTCGTCCACTCACGGCGACCCGGCCCAACGGTGGAGATGCCGATGGTCCAGCACCTGGCCGTGGACGCCGGGATCACGCTCCAGGCTGGCGAGCAGAGGGCCGCCTTCGCCAAGGTCGGCATCCCGCACCTGGTGGTCCTGTGCGACGACGTCGAGGCCGTGGACATCGTCGGCCGCGGTCGCCCGCTGCGATTCGACCCCGCATTCCCCGATGGCACCAACGTCGATTTCGTGGGCCGCGGCCCTGACGGCCGGTGGTACATGCGCACCTATGAGCGGGGAGTGGAGGGCGAGACCCTCGCTTGCGGCACCGGTGCGGTGGCTACCGCCGTGCTTCTGGATCAGTGGGGGCTGGCGCCGGCCGGCGGCACAATCGTGACCCGGTCGGGCAAGGAGCTGATTGTCGGCGTCCGGAACCAGGACGGACAGCTCGGACCCTCGCTTTCGGGCGAGGCCCGCATCGTCTACCGCGGATTTCTGGGCGAGGTCTAATCTCCCGAGGCCCATGATACCCACCGCGGTCGGTCTGCTTTGGCTCCTCGCCGAGATCTGCATGCTGTTCGGCGCGGTGTTTGGCAGGACTTCTCCGCCGCGAAACTCGGAATGGTCGTACGCGCCTCGGAGGATCGTGGGGTGGGACGGATCGCGTACCATCCGCTGACCAGAGAGGGGTGGCTCACGCTGCAAGCCGGTGCCGGCGCGTTCGAAGGCGACGTTCTGCCGGCCCTCCGACAGACCATTACGCTGCACCCGGTCGGAAACGCGACCCAGGTCCTCTGCAAATTCGAGCGGGCGCGGTGGGGCAGGTTCCGGTTCGATGTGGGCGCCGCAGGCGGCGGCGTCATCGAGAGCCGGGCTCCGTGGCGGCTTCAGGTTACGCTACGTATACAATAACGTCAGGGGCAGCCGATTGAGCCACACATAATGCCATTCGTTAGGTGAAGCTCTGTAAGGTATTCATACACAATCACATGGAGATGCGGCGTCCCGAAGAACTGCACAGTGAATGGGCGATTGTCAACACTATAAGTTTACATAATACATCTTATACGAACTAGATAGCCGACAGTGTGGCGCGCTCGCGTAGCGATGCTGTCGCCAGATGCCGCGCCCTCGGGCCCCTTGGCCAGCCACAAAATTCAAGAGCCGGCGGCCAGGACCTCCACCGCCGGCTCCCCCATTGTTCTTGGCAATCGGCAGTCGACGCGGCCGCCTCCGTCCGAACCCTGGGCCGGGACCCTCCGGCTTGTCGCCCGCTATCCCTTGGCCGGCTTGGCCTCGATTTCGCCGAGACGCACCTTGGCCTCGGCGGCTACGCCTTGGGCCTTGGGGTCATCGGCTAGCTTGCGCCAGATGGCCGTCGCGGAGGCCGTATCGCCCGCGTCGAGCAGCGCCCGGGCGGCTTTCGAAAGCTGGAGAGACTTGTCGGCGTCCGAGCGAGCGACGTCTGCCGCCTTCTGGTAGGACTTGGCCGCGTCTGCCGCCTTGTTGCCCTGCATCTGGCCGTCACCCATCAGGCTATAGATCGAGGCCATGTCCAGCTTGGCGGCGCTCTGAGAGGTCAATCCGGTCAGCAGATTCACGCCGTCCGGAATCTTTCCATCGTTGAAGTCGAGCTGGGCCAGGAGCAGCCCCGCCTCGATTCCCGACTGCGTGTCTCCGTACCGATCGACCACCTTCTGGAGATCGCTCGTAGCCAGAGCCTTGTTCGCAGCCTGGATGGACTGGAGCGCCGTATTGAGGGCGCGCGCGGCATTCTCGTTCTTCAACTCCACCGACCTGGAGGAGAACCAGTAGCCGCCGGCGGCGACGGCGAGTACGACTACCGTGATCGTGAGGGTGCGGGCGTTGCGCTGCAGCCACTCGACAACCGTCTCTTCGGGACTCGGGCCACGGCTAATTGGTGCGACGGGTTCGCTCATGAGGAATTGAAAGTGTGATGCCCCTGGGGTGACTCGAACACCCGGCCAACGGTTTAGGAAACCGCTGCTCTATCCACCTGAGCTACAGGGGCGAGTGTCGACGCGCTAAACAACGGGAAACATTCAATTTACGGGGGCCAAGCCCCCTGGTAAAGCGCCCCCCTTCCCCGCTTTCTCATCGTTCAGCTTCCCCCCACGCCCGTTTGCCCTGCCCTACACCGTGATAATCGTCTCGATGCACCGGCCTTCCAGTTCGTCGGCGCCGTTGAGGAACGCGAGAACCATGAGAAAGCTCAGTCCGACGACCTCTCCCCCCATACGTTCCACCAGCCGGCAGGCGGCCGCCGCGGTGCCGCCAGTGGCGAGCACGTCGTCCACCACCAGCACTCGGGCTCCGGGTGGGATGGCGTCGGCGTGCATCTCGAGCGCGTCGCTTCCGTATTCCAGCGCGTACTCCTCGCGTTCGCGGGCCGCGGGAAGCTTCCCCGGTTTGCGCATTGGCACGAGACCTGCGCCGAGCAGTTGCGCCACGGGCGCGCCGAGGATGAAGCCGCGACTCTCGATGGCCACCACACGGCTTATGCGGCTCCTCGTGAATGGATTGGCGATCGCGTCAGTAACGCGCCGGAACAGCGATGCGTCGAGTAGCACCGGCGTGATGTCCTTGAACACGATACCCGGTTTCGGGAAGTCGGGCACGTCGCGAATGGTGCGGAGGAGATCGTCGGCGAGAGACACGGTGGGGTGCGATGAGAGATCGGCCACGATCAACGTACGACGATGAAGCGGTCAGGCAAGGGCGAGCCGTCGGCGCGCTCCTTCACCAGCACGTCGGCCACTGAGGCTCCTGGCGGGCCAACCCGCAACTCGGCCACGAACTTCGCGACGACCGACTCCGGTGCGACGATCTCGAGCACCACCGTTCCGTCGGGCATGTTGCGCGCCCATCCCGTCACGCCGAGAGCAAGGGCGGTTTCGCGCGCGAACCACCGGTACCCAACGCCCTGCACCTGTCCGCTGACCACGATTCGGCGCTCGGCGGACGCGCCTGATCGGCCTACGGCGTCCACCCGTGTCGGCCGAGCAATGGGACGAACCGCACCGCGTCCAGGTCTTCGCGGTCGAAGGTGTCACCGCGGCGCGTGAGGAGCACCAGCGTTTGGTCGGCCCGGCCACCGACGGGCGCGAGCAGACGTCCGCCGTCGGCCAACTGCTCGAGCAACGGCGCCGGTACGTGGGGCGATGCCGCACTCACGAGAATGGCGTCATAGGGCGCGTACTCCCGCCACCCCACCGTGCCATCGCCGGTGAGGAGTGAGACGTTCTTGGCGTCGAGGCGCTGAATGACCTGGCGGGCGCCGTCCATGAGGGCGGCCACGCGCTCGACCGAGAACACCTGGTCCACGAGGTGCGACAGCAGCACCGTCTGGTAGCCCGAGCCGGTGCCGACCTCCAGCACCCGCTCGTGCCCCGTGAGCTTGAGCAACTGGAGGTAGCGGCCGTGGATGGACGGCTGGGAGATGGTCTGCCCGTTGCCGATCGGCAGCGCCGTGTCTTCGTAGGCGCGGTGCCGGATGCCGGTGGGCACGAACTCGTGCCGCGGCGTTCGTTCGAACGCACGCAATACAGCGAGGTCGCTGATGCCCTTGTCGCGCAACGTCTCGACCAGCCGCTGTCGCGGACCGCGCAGTTCCGATTCTATGGGAGGTCGCGCCACCATTCACTCGCCGTTCGCAGGATGTCGTAGTTGGTGACGTCCAGGTGCAGCGGCGTCACGGAGATATAGCCCTCTTCGATGGCGCGGAAGTCAGAATCGTCTTCTCCGCTCCAGCTGATCGTGCCGCCGCCGATCCAGTAGATGGGCCGGCCCCACGGATCCTGCATCGGTCTCAGAGATCCGGAATAGGCACGGCGGCCCAGCCGGGTGAGCCGCACCCCCTTGACTCCCTCGGGCGCCACCGGTGGAAGATTCACGTTGAACAGGGTGTGGGCCGGGAACCGCGGCAGCGACGTGAGGTGCCGAAGCAACCGCGAGAGCCCCGGCACCTGGGCCTGGAGATGCGACAGATCAGCGCGCACATCGCCGCCGGCGAACGACACGGCGATCGACGGAATGCCGAGCGACAATCCCTCCATGGCCGCGGCCACCGTGCCCGAGTACAGCACGTCCTCCCCCATATTGTGCCCGTGGTTGATGCCGCTGATCACGAAGTCCGGACGTGCGGGGAGCAGCGACTCGACGGCCAGCATCACGCAGTCCGTGGGGGTCCCGTCCACCTGGTAGCGCCGCTCTGCCAGCTGCACCGGGCGCAGCGGATATTGCAACGTGAGCGAATGGCTGGTGGCGCTCTGTTCGCGGTCGGGGGCCACCACCGTAACCTCACCGATCGCCTCGGCGGCCTGCTGGAGGCAATCGAGTCCGTGGGCCAGAATCCCGTCGTCGTTGGTGAGTAGCAGGCGCATCAGGCGTCCCCATCCTCCCCACCCTCGCCTTGCAGGAGGTCATGCAGCTCGCGAAGCGCCGTCTCCAGGGCAGCCAGGGCCTCGACGTTCAGCGCCCCGAAGGCAAGGTCGCGCAGTTCACCCGCCTTCCGCCGTTCGTCCACCTTCTGGCGCGCCCCGTCGATCGTGTACTTCTCTTCGTACAGGAGATGCTTGACGAGGAGCACGAGTTCGATTTCGCGCCGCTGATAGACGCGATTGCCCGACCGGTTCTTGGCCGGGCTGAGAAATTTGAACTGGCTCTCCCAGTACCGGAGCACGTGCGGCTTGAGTCCCGTGAGATCGCAGACTTCGCCAATGGAGAAGAATTCCTGGATCGGATCGGGTGCATTCATCGGTCTTGCTCCGCGCGCAGTTCGCGCGCCATGAGTTCCTGTACAGCCGCTTTGGCGGTGTGCCCCTCGAACAGAATGCGGTAGACCCCGGCGGCGATCGGCATCTCCACGCCCTCACGCTTGGCCAGCTCCACGGCACTGGCCGTCGTCTCCACGCCCTCGGCCACCGTGTGCTTGCCCTTCAACACCTCGGCAAGCGACCGCCCGCGCCCGATCTCCACCCCCAGAGCGCGATTGCGGCTGAGCGACCCGGTGCACGTGAGCACCAGATCGCCAAGGCCGGCCAGGCCGGCGAAGGTCGCCGGGTTGGCACCCAGCGCCACACCCAGCCGGGTCATCTCGGCCAGACCGCGAGTGATCAGCGCGGCCCGCGAGTTGTTGCCCAACCCCACGCCGTCGTGGATGCCGGTCGCCACCGCCATCACGTTCTTGAGCGCGCCGCCCAGTTCCACCCCGACGAGGTCGTCGTGGGTGTACACGCGGAACGCTGCGCCGGCGAACGCCGCCTGCACGGCCGTCGCGGCGCCTGGGTTGCGGGCAGCGGCCACGACCGCCGTGGGCAGCCCCGCGGCGACTTCGGCGGCGAAGCTCGGACCCGAGATCGCCACCACGTCGTGATTGGGCACCTCGTGCTCGATCACGTCCGACATCAATGCGAGCGTGACGCGCTCCACACCCTTCGACGCCACGACCAGCGTGGCATCCGACCGCACGTATCGCGCCCCCGCCGCCGCAATGCCCCGCAGGTGCTGGGCCGGCGTGGCGTATACCACGAATGCCGCGTCCGCCAGCGCCTCCCGATGTGCGTGCGTGGCCACGAGATTTTTGGGGAGCGCCGCGCCCGGCAGGTACAGCGCGTTCTCATGTCGCGCGTTGATCGCATCAGCCACGTCGGACTCGTACACCCACAACCGCACGTCGTGGCCCTTGAAGGCCAGAAGCCGTGCCAGCGCCGTGCCCCACGCGCCCGCGCCCACCACGGCGCACCGCATCACCGCAGACTCCGCATGATCCACGCCACACCACCGGCCGCAACAAGCGCGCCGAGAAGCAACCCGACTGGCATGCCCAGAGCACCCATCTTCGAGAACCGGTGCTCTTCACCACGCCGCAAGCGTTGCATGTTCGGCCGGTGCGTCCAGAACACGAACGCCGCGATCAGCACGGCCACCGCGAACACGGGTTGCCGCCATCCGATGGCCGCGGCCACGAGAACCGGCAGCGCCGCCGCCGCTGTCAGCGATCCGAGCGATACGTACCCGGTGCCCCCGAACGTTGCGGTGAACACGGCCAGGGCAAGCAGCGTGGGGACCGGGGCCAGAGCCAGGAACACGCCGCAAGCCGTGGCCACTCCCTTTCCACCCTTGCTGAACCTGAGCCACACCGGCCGGACGTGGCCGAGAATGGCTGCGGTGCCGTACATGATCGGCAACCACGGCCCCGGGGCCGACCCGGTCGTTACTCCCGGCAGCAGGGCCACCGGCACCGCCCCCTTGGCCAGGTCGACCGCGAACACGACCAATCCGACTTTCAGTCCGAGCACCCGCACCACATTGGTTGCGCCCAGATTGCCCGACCCTCTCGTCCGCAGATCCACCCCCGCCAACCGGCCGGCCAGGTAGGCCGCGGGAATCGAGCCCGCGGCATACGCAATCAGCACGCCGACTAGTGGGTGCACGTCAGCTCGCCTTGCGCCGCATGATGATGCGAAGCGGGTTGCCGGTGAAGCCCCACGCCTCCCGGAATCCGTTGTGCAGGTACCGCACGTAGTTCTCTTCCACGAGTTCCGGATGGTTGCCGAACACGGCGATCGTGGGCGGCGCGACTTCGACCTGCGTGGCGTAGTTCAATTTGACCTCGAACCCTGCGGCCTGCGGCGGCTGAAGCCGGGCCAGCAGTTGCTGCAGCCGGTCGTTGACCTGAGACGTCGTGATCCGCTTGTCCCGCTCGTCAGACACCTTGAGCAGCAGTTCCAGCAGCCGCTGCACGCGCTGACCGGTGAGCGCGGACGTGAATACGAACGGCACGAAGGCGAGGTACGGCGCCTTCTCGCGGCACGACTTCTCGAAGCGAGCGCTGGCCTTGTCGTCCTTCTCCGCCAGGTCCCATTTGTTGACCACGATCACGAGGCCGCGGCCGGCATCCCAAGCGAGTGTCGCGATCTTCAAGTCCTGGTTGTGCAGCCCCTCCACGGCGTCGATCACGAGCACGCAGATGTCGGCACGCTCGATCGCCCGCCGGCTGCGCAACGACGAGTAGAACTCGATGCCGTCCTCGATCTTGGTCTGGCGACGCAGCCCTGCCGTATCGATGAACACGAGCGTGCGGCCATGGTACATCATCGGCGTGTCGATGGCATCGCGGGTCGTTCCCGCTTCGTCGGACACGACCAGACGGTCGGCACCCAATAGGCGGTTCACGAGCGATGACTTGCCGACGTTGGGCCGGCCGATCACGGCCACGTGGAGGGCGTCGTCCTGGGGCTCGTCGCGGCGCGGGAGATGCGAAACGAGCACATCGAGCATGTCGCCCGACCCCTTGCCGTTGATCGCCGACACCGGCACGGGCTCGCCCGCCCCGAGTTCATAGAACTCGAAGTAGTCCGTCGCGCGGGGATCGTCCACCTTGTTGACCACCAGCATCCATGGCTTGCCGCTCCCGCGCAGCAGCTCAGCCACCCGCGCGTCGTTGGGGTGGAGTCCGGCTATGGCGTCCACCATAAACACCAGCAGGTCGGCCTCGCCGATCGCCACCTCCACTTGGCGGCGGATCTCGCGGTCCATCGGCATGCGCGGGTCGTCGGTGAGCCCCCCGGTGTCGACCAGCCAGAACGGACGGCCGTTCCAATCCGCCCGTGCGAAGTGCCGGTCGCGCGTCGTGCCGGCCTCCTCTGACACGATGGCCGTGTTGGTGCCCACGATGCGGTTGAACAGCTGTGACTTGCCGACGTTCGGACGTCCCACAAGCGCCACCACGGGGATGCTCATGCGGCGTGCGCTCCCCGCGACCGCACATCGCCTTCCGGCACGAGGGCGTCGATGAAGTCGGACGATGCATATACTGGAATGGGAAGCTCCTCGCGCAGCGCGATGAACCGTTCGTCATCAAGGAACATTCCGTCGTCGTTGATCGTCTCGGCCGGAATCAGCGCCAGATCGAGGTCGTCGCGGGCCCGGAGTGCACGCCGGATATCGGCTCCGACGAGCAGGCCGGCGGTGGTCGTCGTTGGCCCGAACAGAGAGTTCTCCACCACGATCAACTCGAACGTCGCGCCCGTCCGCGCCGCCAGTTCGCCGAGCAGTTCCGGCATGAGATCGCGCATCGATACGCCGGTCACGACGCCGATGCGCCGCCCGTCGAGGCGCGGGAGCGACGCCAGCCCCAGATGCACGCGCATGCGCAGTGCGGCCACTGCCCCAACGCCGTTCTCGATCTGCACGAAATCGCCGTAGTGTTCAGGCGTTGGGAGCGGCCGCCCCGCCAGCAGGTACAACTCGTCCGAACCGAATACCCATGGATCGCCGCGTTCCGACCCGCCCCGCGCGGCCCATCGGGCCAGATGATCGAGCAGGCGGCCCGCCCTGGCGGCGTCCATGGACTGGCCGGTGTACAGGTGGGAGAACTGGGTGAGCCCCACCGGCACGACCGCCACTGACATGACCGCTTCGCCCAGCGCCCAGAGATCGGCCAGCGACTGTTCGAGCACCTCACCGTCGTTGATCCCGGGCACGATCACCATCTGCGTATGGAACCGGATGCCTCCGGCGGCGAGCCGTGTCAACTGGTCCACCACGTTCGGCACGCGCGGATTGTTGAGCATCACCCGGCGCGCTTCCCACGGCGTCGCGTGCACCGACACGTAGAGCGGCGAGAGCCGATATTCGAGAATGCGCGCGATGTCACGGTCCTTGAGGTTGGACAGCGTCGCGAAATTTCCGTACGCGAACGAGAGCCGATAGTCATCGTCCCGGACGTAGAGCGCCTTCCGAAGTCCCTTGGGCAGCCCTTCGATGAAGCAGAACTCGCACCGGTTGGCGCACCGCCGCACGGTAGGGGGCTCCAACTGAACGCCCAGCACCTCGCCTTCCGGGCGCTCGAGCTCGTACACCACGGCCTCGCCGTCCGGCTGGCGCGCCTCGATTACGAGCTCGTCGTCCGCTGTCAGGAACTCCCAGTCGAGGAAGTCTCCCAGCTCGCGGCCGTTGACGGTGAGCAACTCGGTGCCGGGCGCGATGCCCAGTTCCTCGGCGACGCTACCGGATGTGACGTTGGAGACTCTGACCATCGGGGCACCATGACGGGCGGGGGTGGATCGGTAAGCAGCCCACATCCCCTTCGACGGACCGCGCCGGCGCGCGCTCGCGGCCAAGCTCATGCAACTTAGGAAGTCTGGACCCGGAAATCAAGAAATCACGGCTACTTCCGCACACTTTCCTCGTGGGAAAGGCAAAGGGCCCGCCGGAAGGCGGACCCTTTGCTCCCTATGCAATAACGGCCGTTCAGTTGTCGAGCGGGGCGTACCGGAAAGCCGTGATCCCCGGCGCAGTTACGCTCACCGTGAAGGAACCGCTGCCGTGGCCGGCCACCGGGCCGACGGTGGTCTGCTGCGACGCCACGACGTTCCCCTTGTTATCGAGAAAGTCCACCTTGACCGTGTACGTCTTGTCGGCACCTGTACGATTGTCGATCGAACCGACCAACGTGACCTTGTTGTCGACGTTGCTGAATTGCGAGAACCGGACCGCCACGGGCACGCTATCCATGGCCACGTTCGTCTTGACCGCCAAGTCCGTGTAGACGCGGTTGGAATCCGTCGTGAGCGTCGCGGAGTCGGTCAGGATCTTCCTCAGCTTCACGTCCTTGGTCTTGTTGAACCGCGCCACGATGTCGTGGTTGAGGTCGGCAAACTTCTTGGCGAGCCCGGCGTACGTGAACACGAACAAGCGCGAATTTGCACCGTTGGGGTCCACCGCCTTGAGCCGGTCGAGCAACACGAGGGCCGTGTCGTATTTCTGCTGCTTCATTTCGATCAACGCCAAGTTCGAGAGCGCGTCGCGGTGATACGGATTCATCTCGTATGCCGCGTGGAACAACTTCACCGCCGATGCCGAATCGCCGGCGTTCGTGGCCCACACGCCGGCCTGGATGACGTCGGTGAACGAGAACGCCATGGGGTTGTCGAGCTGCCGTCTGTATACCGCCCGCACCGACGCGGTATCCCCCATCGCGAGTTCGACGCCCACCAGCCCGTTGACGGCGTCGATGTGGTAGCCCGGCGGTGCCGTCGTGTCGGCGGACAGTGTCTTGAATGCATCCAACGCGACGGCGTTGTACTTGGAAGCTTTGGTCGAGTCGTCATGCGCTGCTTCCGCCGCGAGGTGGCCCAGGTTGAGCAGCGAGCTGTACTTCACCTCGTTGTAGATCGAGTCGCTCGACGCGGCGTCGATCGTCTTCTGGAAGAGTTCCATCGCCTGGTCCGCCTGGTTGCGCCGCTGCGCCACCTGGGCAAGCACCATGTAGGCGTACGGGGCCTTGCGATTCAGCAACAGGGACTCATTGGCGTGCGCTTCGGCGGAGTCGACGCTCCCCGCGTTCAACTCCTGCACCGCCGCGTTGACCAGATTGCTCCACACCTTCTGGCTGCGCCAGATCTGCGTTGTCGCGTCGCACTCCGGCATGGCCTTCTCCACGACGCTGAAGGCCGAGTCGATGGCCGCCGGCAGATTCAGGCCTTGCTGCGGGTTCGTCGCGAACCCCACGGCGCCCCGGGTCGTGTTGAGCGGCATGCCAGGCTGCGCGGTCCAGAGCACCAAGAGCTTGCCCAGCTCGTATGCGTGGCCGACCGGATTGGGTGCATTCGGCCCAGCAGCGGCGAGGAGCCCGACGGCGTCGGACAGCTTCTTCTTGACCGATGCCGAATCGGCGCCCTTGGCGTTCGCCACTTCGGAGATGATGAGAAACGCCCGCGCGACTTCGGAGGGATTGCCCTCGTCAACGGCGCACGGCTTGGGCTGCTGGGCCGCCAGAGGTAGCGCGAGCGCCATTGCTAACAGGGACGACGTGATGGTCGTCGACCGAATGACCGGCATCAGAGACTCCTGGAAATTGACGGGTGCAACAGCAGATAGAGCGCCCCATCAGGCTCGACCTTGGGGGGCACGGCGGTCAGGCTCGGTTCGCCAGTTCGGCAGCCTCAACAAATATATCCCGCAGGGTTCGCCCTGTCGCCAGGGCTGCCCGTGCGACGTCGTCATACTCCGGTTTCGCTCGGCGGATGCCCCCCGCGAGCAGGGCCACCTTGACACGGATTTCGTGCCCCCCAACCCGCACGATGCCCGTCTCGCGCGGAGCGGCGTGCCGCTCCACCACCATTCGCCGGACCCCGAGTGTCGTGGTCTCATCCAGCAGCAACGCTTCCAACCCCCCGGCGAGGGAAGCGTGGCACAGCACCTCGATCCGCGTGCCCGGCCGCCCCTTCTTCATGATGGTGGGGATGACGACGACGTCCAGGGCGCCGGCTTCGCGTAGCCGGTCGGCGGCACCGGCCACGTACTCGCCGGCAAGGTCGTCGAGGTCGCAAGCCAGTTGCACCAGATATTCCACCTCCATCCCCGGCCGGCCGTCTCGATCGGCGAGCACGATGCGGAGCGCATTCGGCCGCCCCTCGAACTCCCTCGTCCCGGCCCCGAACCCGCTGCGGCGCGGCACGAACTCCGCCGGCATCGGCCCCGACGACAGCACGCGCACCAGCGCCGCTCCAGTAGGCGTCACCAGCTCCCCGGAGCCCTCCGGGCCGGGCCGCACCAGCAGCCCCTCGAGCAGCCGCATGGTGGCCGGCGCCGGCACCGGCAGCCGCCCATGTGCGGCGTCCACGAACCCGTCGCCTACGCTGAGTGGACCGCAGTACACCCGGTCCACGCCCAGCTGCTCGAACCCCCAGATCGCCCCCACTACGTCGAGGATCGCGTCCACTGCGCCGACTTCGTGCAGGTGCACACGCTCCACCGTCGTGCCATGGATCGCCGCCTCCTGCTCGGCGATCGCCGTGAACGCCGCGTCGGCCCGGACCTTCACTCCGCCAGGCGCATCGCTCCGCTGCACCAGCTCGCGAATCTGCTTCAGATGTCGGCCGTGCGGCTGGGCAGGAATGGCGAAGTCCACCTTGGTGCAAGCGATCGACGCACGCTGCACGTCGGTGATTCGAACGGTCACGCCGTCCAGCCCCATCCGTGCCGGAAGCGCCCGCAGCCATTCTGGATCGAGCCCGACGGCAACGAGCGCGCCGAGCGTCATGTCGCCGGAGATCCCGCTGAACGGGTCGAGCAGCGCGATGGACATATCAGTACCGGTATGAGGCGCCGCTGCCGGTATTGAACACCACCACCTCGGCGTCGGCCGGAATGCGCCCGGCCCTGGCCAGCTGCTCGGTCGCGGCGAACGCGCACCCACCCTCGGGACACGCGTCGATCCCCGACGCGCGGGCCAGGCGGGCCGTGGCGGCGCGGATCGCGTCGTCGCCCACCGCGCAGGCATCGCCCCCACTCTCCTGCAGCGCCCGCAGAATGAGCCGGTCGCCCAGCGGCCCCGGCACCCGCAGCCCACTCGCGTACGTTTCCGGGTTCTCCCACGGCACGGCCCTCTCGGCCCCCGCCTGGAATGCCCGCACCATCGGGGCGCAGCCCGCTGACTGCGCCACGACCATTCGCGGGAACGCCTCGTCGGGCGCCAGCCATCCGTAGGCCCGCAGCTCGGCGAACACCTTCCACATTCCGATCAGACCCGTGCCGCCGCCCGTGGGATAGACGATGTGCGTGGGCAGGCGCCAGCCCAGCTGCTCGGCAACCTCGATGCCCATCGTCTTCTTGCCTTCGATGCGGTACGGCTCGCGCAGCGTCGACACATCGAAATACCCGCTCTTGGCGGCGAACGCCTTGGCCTGTTTGCCCGCGTCGCCGATATGGCCATCCACTAGCTGCAGGTCGGCGCCCAGCGCGGCGATCGTGTCGAGAATTGGTTTGGGCGTGGTCGCCGGCGCGTACACCCGCACCGGCAGCCTGGCTGCCGCCGCGTACGCGGTGAGCGCCGCCCCCGCGTTGCCGGCCGTCGGTACCACGAACCCCGGCACGTGGTGGCCGGCCGCCCGGGTCACGGCCGCGCTCATGCCTCGGGCCTTGAACGACGCCGTCGGGTTGAGCGCCTCATCCTTGACCCACAGACGGCGCACGCCGATTGCCCGGGCAAGCGCCGGCAGTTCCTGCATGGGCGTCGCTCCTTCGCCGAGCGACACGGGCTCCTCCTCGGCCAGCACCGGCATCATCGAGCGGTAACGCCACATGTCCCAGCGCTGGGCAATGGCGTCGCGGCGAGGCGAAGGCATGTCGTACCGAACCAGATACGGCTGGCCGCATTCCGGACAGACCGTGGCCAGGCGGTCGCCCGGTGCCGAGTGGGAGCAGGCTGAGCACTCGAGGTGCCAATGCGTCACGGAGATTCCTCGGTCGAACGTGGCGCCGCCGGGTGATCCGGCGGCGGTGCGGTGGGCGATGACGCCCGAAGGGCGATGAGCACGCGCTGAGCCGACTTCTCACTGAAGCCCGGCAGGCCGGCGATCGCCTCGGTCGTGGCGTCGCGCACCCCTTGCAGCGATCCGAACGCCTGGAGCAACTGCCGCCGCCTGGCCGGTCCGACCCCCGGAATTTCGAGCAACGCCGACGTGACGGTGCGCACCTTGCGGCGGTCACGCTGAAAGCTAATCGCGAATCGGTGCGCTTCATCCCGCGCCTGCTGCAGCATGCGCAGGGCCGGCGAGCGCCGCGGCAGGCGCAGCGACTCGCTGCGCCCGATGACGAAGATCTCTTCCTCTCGCTTCGCCAGGCTGATCATCGGCATCTCGCCAAGGCCCAGTTCCACGAGGGCGTTGTGCGCCGCGCCGAGCTGCCCCCTGCCGCCGTCGATGACCACGAGATCGGGCAGCGGCTTCTGGTCTTCGCCGCGACGGGCGAAGTAGCGGCCCACGACTTCGTGCATCGACGCGAAGTCGTCTATCCCCTCCACTGACTTCACCTTGAACTTACGATACTCGGCGCGGTGCGGCCGGCCGTTCTGGAACCACACGGCCGAGGCGACCGTGTCAGTGCCCTGGGCATGCGAGACGTCGAAGCAGACCAGCGTACGCGGAAGCTTCTGGAGCCCGAGCTGACGCTGCAGCTCGTATACCGGATCGCCCGCCCGCTCAGTGGTCTCGTCCCCTTCGAGCAGGGCCTCCTCGAGCAGGTGGCGAGCATTCTGCTCGGCGAGCGCCACCAGCTCCCGCTTCGGGCCCCGCTGGGGCACGACGAGCCGCACGGGATCGAGCGACGCTTGCGTCAACTCCGGATCTTCGCTCGCGAACGGGAGGATCGCCTCGGGGGCGTGCT
Organism: uncultured Gemmatimonadaceae bacterium; assembly: GCA_963728785.1. Taxonomy (GTDB): domain Bacteria; phylum Gemmatimonadota; class Gemmatimonadetes; order Gemmatimonadales; family Gemmatimonadaceae; genus JAGWRI01. The sequence continues at coordinate 1,110,021 of CAVSKV010000004.1, read as the reverse complement.
CGTCGAGCGGCAGGTACCCGCCCACCAGGTACGCCGACAGCGCGGCAGCGTCGCTCTCACCCTCCACGTGCTCCACGAACTGGTGCTCGCGGCCCAGCAGCTTCCCGCCGCGAATGCGCAGCAGCACCACGCACGCGTCGTCCCCGTCGCGCGCGAATCCGATCACGTCGCGGTCACCCCCCTCTACCTCCAGGACAACCGTCGGCTCTTCCATGCGGTCCAGGTGCTTGAGCGCATCGCGGAGTTCCGCCGCCCGTTCGAAGTCGAGCGCCGCCGCGGCCGCGTCCATGCGCCCCTTCACGCGGCGGACCACCTCGTCGGCCCGGCCGTCCAGGAACACCAGCACCTCGTCGATCATCGACCGGTAGTCGGCTTGGCTCTGCAGGAACACGCAGGGCGCCTTGCACCGCTTGATGTAGTAGTCCAGGCACGGCCGATCGGGCATCTGGCGCGGCATGTCGTAGCTGCACGACCGCACGGTGAACAGGCGCTTCACCACGTTGAGGGCCCGGCGCATCGCCCCCACGTCGGTGTACGGCCCGAAGTAGCGGGCGCCGTCGTTGAGGAGTCGCCGCGTGACGAGCACCCGCGGGAACGCCTCCTGCACCGTCACCTTGATGTACGGATACGATTTGTCGTCGCGGAGCACGACATTGTACCGCGGCCGGTGCTCCTTGATCAGGTTCGACTCGAGGATCAACGCCGCCGGCTCGGTCGGCACGACGATCGTCTCGAGATCGGCCACCTGGCGCATCATGACGCGGGTCTTCGGGTTCTCGAGACGCTCGGCGGCCAGGTAGCTGCGCACGCGCGAGCGCAGCCGCTTGGCCTTGCCCACGTACAGCACCGTCCCCTGGGCGTCCTTCCACAGATAGACGCCCGGAGACTCGGGGAGATGGCTCGCCCGATCGAGAACGCTCGCCGGCAGGGTCACGGGTGAATTATATCGTCCCCGGCCACCAGCCGGGGCCGGTCACCGGCCCACGCGGAATCGACGCGCGAAGCCCGAAAGAATCCCATGCGCCTCGGGCACGCGCAGCAGCATCGCGCCCCCGAGGTACGCACCGCCGTAGACCGCGATCACGACGATTCCACCGGCCATGCGCCCCCAATGCGCGGTGCCGGTCTGCACGAGCACCGCCAGCGCGGCGCTGGCCACGGCCAGCCCCCACAGCGTGATCGTGAATCGCGCGGGCAGTCCGGTCGCGCCGATCCGCGCGTTGAGCTGCGATCGCAGCAGCGTGAACTCCACCCAGGCCGCCATGCCCGCCGAAGCCGAAAGCCCCGCGGCGCCCCAGCGCGGGTCCAGACCGAACCATCGGGGTACCCCGAACGCGAACACGACGCCCAGCACGGTGGTGAGAGCCACGCGAATCGTGGCGAACCGGAGCGGTGTCCGGGTATCACGGAGCGCGTAGTAGGTGGACGAGTACAGCCGCCCGAGGGTGCCGGCGAGCAAACCCACCGCTGAACCGCACAGCACGGCCCAGGTATACACCGAGTCGGTGGCCGTGAAGTGGCCATGCTGAAACACCACGCTCGTGAGCACGTCGCCCAGGGCCAGAAAGGCCACGGCCGACGGCACGACGAGGAACGCGATTCGCCGCAGCCCGGCGTCGAGGCGCGGGCGCAGCAGCCCGCCCGTTTCATGCTGTTCCGCCGTGGCCCGCGACATCTCGGGCAGTTCGGCCACCGAAACGGACCCGCCGAAGAGACTCACCGGCAGCACGTACAACGTGGTGGCGAATCCGAACACGGCCACCATGCCGTTGGGCAGGAAGCTGGTCAGGAACTGGTCGACGTAGCTGCTGATCTGCACCACGCCGCGGCTCACGAACGCGGGGCCGAAGTTGCGCAGGACGTCGCGCACGTTCGCGCTCGCCGAATCGAACGCCAGCCGCAGGCCCGGCACGAGCCCGCGCACCGCAGGAAGCTGCACCGCGAACTGCAGCAGGCTGCCCACGACCGACGCCCACGCGAGACGGCCCACCACCGTCGCCTTGTCCGGCATCCGTCCCCACCAGACGAGCGCCGCGATCAGCACCACGTTCCAGGCGATCGGGGCGGAGTACGAGACGAGGAACTTCCGGTGGCTGTTCAGGACGCCCAGGCACCAAGCCGAAAGCACGAGCAGGCCGGCTCCCGGAAAGAGGATGCGGGTGAGCACGATCGTCAGTTCGCGGCGCTCACCGGTGAACCCCGGAGCGATGGCGTAGATCAGGAGGGGCGCCGCCAGCACGCCCACGAGCACGAACACGGCGATGGTGAGCCCCAGGATTGCCGCCACGGCACCGGCCACCCGTTCCGCCTCACGGTCATCGCCGGCCCCGAGCAGCCGCGCGTACACCGGCACGAACGCCGCCGACAGCGCCCCTTCGCCGAACAGGTTCTGGAGCACATTAGGAATCTTGAATGCCGCCGTCCAGGCATCGGCCGCGACAGTCGTGCCCAGATATCGCGCGATGAGCGAGTTCCGGATCAGGCCCAATACCCGCGAGCCCAGGATGCCCGCCGCCACCAGGGCCGCCGCAGCCCCGGTGTGTTTCCGCGGCGCGCGATGGTCCACCATCGCCGCGTCGCCGGACCGCGGCTCAACCGCCACGCGCCGCTCCGCTGCCCACCACGCGAACGGCGTGCTCCGCCGCCGCGGCACACATCGTACGCCAGAGGGCGTCGCCGTGCCGCGCCAGGAACGGAATGAAGTTGAGCGTCCGCTCCTGCCGCCGCCCCTCGGGCCGCAGGAACGCCTGCACCATGCGCAGGTCTCGCAGCGCATCGCCGCCCCGGCGCTTGGCCGCCGCCACCAGCCGCCGCTCCAGACGGTCCACGCGGAACGCCAACTGGCGACGCGCCCCCTCAATTACCTCGGGACGCAGCAGCGGTCCGTCGGCCGCCCGCGTGTCAGCGGCGCCCATGCCGGCCACCCCCTCATCGATCGCACCGCGCAACTCGGCGAGCGCCCGGCCCACGTCGCCGGGAATCGATGCGCCCGCCACCCGCCCTTCCAACGCGTCAGCGTCGCCCAGTTCGTCGAGCCCGATCCCCAGCCGCAACAGGGCACGGTCCACCGCGGGCTCGACGATCGTACACGACCACCTCGGCACGGCCAGCGGTTGCGCCGCGTCCAACGCACCGGCGACCGCCGACAGCTGCGCGAAATAGGCGAGTTCTCCGGGACCGCCCAGGTAACTCACCGTCGGGAGAATCGCCCGCTCGAGCACCGGGCGCAGCAGCACGTTCGGACCGAGGGTCTCGGGCGAGGCCGTCCTGGCCAACGCGGGGGCTTCACCCAGCGGTACACGCCGCTTCGCGCCGTCCTCGTACACGAACACCGTGGACAGCCCGGGAACATGGGCCACCTGCGGCTCGAACTGGCGCTCGGTCAGCCATGCGTCCCGCGCGGCAAGCGCGGCGTCGATGGCAGCGGCGCGTTCCAACGCCAGGCGCAGCACGCCCGCCCCAGCATGTTGCACGGCCGTATGCGACGCGTCGAGCACGGCGACGCCCAGCGGGTCCAGCAACGCGCGGACCAGGTGCACGTAGGCGCTCCCCACCGTGGCCCCTTCCACGTACGCCGATGCCGCCGCCGCGTAGGCCTCTTCGAAGGCCATCGACCCGCAAGCGGTCTGCAACAGATCCAGCAGCGGCTTCATCGCGCCGAGGGACGCCCGCGCCATGGGCGTGCCCGCGGGCGGTGCCACAGCGGCCACGAGCAGGCGCACGCCGCCATTCTCCACGACGGCGGTGTGGTTCGCTTCCGCGTAATCGGCGTCGTCGGTGGCGGCCCAGAAGACCGGCGCCGCGGGTACTCCGGTCTCCCGCTCGATGGCGTCGGCCATAGCGAGCGCGCCGATCGCCTTGGACCAGGTGTACACCGGACCGCCGAACAGCCCGGGCTGCTGGCCGGTGGTCACCACCACGCCGCCTGCGCGCGCCACGCGCTCCAAACGCGACAGGGCGTTTCCATCCGCGCCGAACGCCCCGCGCAACGCCGGCAGCCACCCGGGCCCGGCTGCGCCCCCGATCTCCAGAGCCCGCGCGCGCCACGCATCGGCGCTCGCCGGCCGCGGCGCCACGACGGCCGCGTCCAGACGGCCCGCCTGCACGGCCCGTGACAGCGGGGAACCGCCCAGCGCGTCGGTGACCACGCGCGGTTCACTCATCGAACGACGGGGACGTGCATGCCCATCAAGATAGCGGCGCCGCGGGCGCGTTAGCCACGTGCCGGTGGCCGCGCAGAGTCGATCACTTGTGGTACGGCTCGCCGCGCACGATGGTCCCCGCCCGGTACAACTGCTCGGTCAGGACGAGCCGCGCCATCTCGTGCGGCAGGGTCCACGGCGCCAGTGCGAGGCGCTTGGCCGCCCGGTCGCGCAGGTCGGCCGCGACGCCGTACGCCCCTCCGACCACGAACGCGACGTCGTGGGCCCGCTCGCGCGACGCCTGCAGGTAGCGGGCGAATGCCTCGGACGTCATCGCCTCACCGCGTTCGTCGCACACCACGAGATCGGCCGTGCCGACCTTGGCCGCCAGACGCTCGCCCTCGCGCGCCCGCACCAGCTCGGGGGACGCCGACCGCGCCGGCTCTTCCCGAACCTCGTGCACCACGAGCGGCCAGTACCGGCCGGCGCGCATCTCGTAGAACGCGATCGCCGCCGCCAGCGCCGCGTTACGCGGCTTTCCGATGGCGGCGAGAATCACCTGCACGCGGCGCGCCCCTGGCGCCGCCTCATGCGTAGACGCCGCGGAGCCGGTGCACCGTGGCCACGCGGCTGATGGCCAACATGTAGGCCGCCGTGCGCATGTTCACCTTGTGCGTGGTGGACAGGCGCAACACGTCGGCAAAACTGTTCCGCATGATGTCGTTCAGCCGTTCGTTCACCACGTCCTCGGTCCAGAAATACCCGCCGCGGTCCTGCACCCACTCAAAATACGAGACGGTGACACCGCCCGCATTAGCCAGGATGTCGGGGATCACGAACACCCCCTTCTCGTCCAGGATCTCGTCGGCCTTTGCCGTCGTCGGCCCGTTGGCCCCCTCGCAGATGACCTTGGCGCGGATCTTGTCGGCGTTCTTGCTCGTGATCACGTTCTCCAGCGCCGCCGGCACCAGCACGTCCACGTCCAGCGTCAGCAGGTCGGCGTTCGAGATCGGGTCGCCGCCCGTGAACCCCTCCAGCGACTTGTGATCCAGCACGTGCTTGATGGCCACGTCGATGTCGAGGCCCGCCTTGTTGTAATAGGCGCCGGTGCGGTCGCTGATCGCCTGGATCCTGCACCCTTCCCGCACCAGCAGGTGCGCCGCCACCGATCCCACGTTGCCGAAGCCCTGCACGGCCACCGTCGTGCCCTTGATCTCCATCCCGAGGTGCTTGAGAGCCTCCTTGGTCACGATCATGCACCCGCGGCCGGTTGCTTCGCGGCGGCCGAGTGACCCGCCCATCTCCACCGGCTTGCCCGTAACGACGGCGGTCACCGTGTGCCGCATGTGCATCGAATACGTGTCCATCACCCACGCCATCACGCGTTCGTTCGTATTCACGTCCGGCGCCGGCACGTCGGAGTCCGGCCCCAAGGTGTTCATGATGCCCGAGGTGTAGCGCCTCGTGAGCCGCTCCAGCTCGCCCACGCTCATCTTGAGCGGATCGCAGATTACGCCGCCTTTGGATCCACCGAACGGCAGGTTGACCACGGCGCACTTCCAGGTCATCCACGCCGCCAGCGCCTTCACCTCCTCGAGCGTCACGTGTTCGTCGAACCGAATGCCGCCTTTGGCCGGCCCGCGCGAGGTGTTGTACAAGACGCGATACCCCGTGTATACCTCGACTTCACCACTGTCGAGCATCACGGGGATGGAGATGATGATCTGCTTTTCGGGATGCCGCAGGACCTTGTACAGCCCGGGTTCGAGGTCGAGCAACTCCGCCGCACGGTCGAACCGCGACATCATGGCCTCGAACGGGTTGTCCTCGTCGAGAAAGCGGTCCTTGTCGGGGCGGACGATTCTATGGGTTGGCAGTCTCAGATCGGTTGCCATGGGAGTCGGATGAGAGCAGGCGCTAGCCGGCGGTTGGAGGGTTGAATCGGGTCGCGGCGGCCGCTGCGTCGAGCAGACGCTCCAGGTGTTCCATCCCCTGGTCCACGGTCAGCCGTTGTGAAACATACCATAGCGGTCCGGGCCCGGGCCACCGCGCCGATATCTTGACGGCGTCCTTGAGGGTGCACACGACGAGCGCGTCGCCCCGCGCCGACGCGGCCCCCACCCGGGCCAATTCCCGGTCGCTGAACGCATGGTGGTCCGGGAAAGCCCACAGTTCGACCTGGGCGCCCGCGCCACTCAACTGGCCGGCGAGCAGTTCCGGTTCACCGACGCCCGTGATCAGCACGATGCGGCGCCCGGCCACCGCCGAGAGCGGCAGCGACTGGCCGGCCCCCGTTGGCTCCAGGGACGCGGGCGCCAGATGCACCACGGCTCCCGGCGTCCCCGAAATCGCCTTCGCGGCCGCCAGTACCTGGGCGGCCCGGTCGGCGCTGGCCGTCTTCCGGGTCACCACCACCAGGGCCGAGCGGCGGAGTGCCGACGGCGGCTCCCGGAATGGCCCCGCAGGCAACATCCGCCACGCATCGAGCCCCCGTTCCGCCGACACGAGCACCACGTCCGCGAACCGCGTCACCCCCCGGTGCTGGAACGCATCGTCGAGCACCGCGATCGTGGCCCCCAGCGCCCGGGCCCGCGCCAGTCCGGCCGCGCGGTCGCCCTCGACCACTACCGGGACCGCCGGATTGAGCCGGGTGTGCACCTGAGGTTCGTCGCCCCCATACCCCCGGAAGACGATGGCGGGCTTGGCTCCCCGGCCCGCCAATTCGCCGGCGATCCAGGCCGAGACGGGGGTCTTGCCCGTGCCCCCGACCGTCAGGTTGCCCACCGCGATCGCCGGGATGGCGCTGGGGCGCACCGGCAGCGCTCCGGCGTCATAAAGGACGTTTCTGGCGCCGACCAGGGCCTGGTACACGGCCGCGGCGGGCCACAGACCGATCCTGGCAGCCCCAGCCAAGGGCCCTTTGCCGAACCAGAGCCGATGCACCGTCGAGCCGGTCATGCACCCCCCCCCCGTTCCAGCGGCCCGAGCCACGGCCGCGTCCAGAGCCTCGCGGTAGCGTCCCGTCTGGGCGCTGAGGTCGCGCGGATTGCCCTCCGGGGGGCTGATGAAGTCGCCGTAGGCGATCGTGACTCGCGCGAACGGCTTAGGAATCGTGAACCGGTCCCAGCTCCTCAAGTGCCACGCTCGAGACGCATGGGCCCCGAATGGCACGATCGGGCGGCCCGATCGCTGCGACACCAGCAGCGCCCCCGCGGCGAAGCTGTGGTCCGGCCCCCGGGGTCCGTCTGGCGTGATCCCCACGTCGAACCCGGCGGCCAATTCCTGCGCCATTCCGACGAGCGCCCGGCTGGCCCCCCGCGTCGTCGACCCACGCACCGTGCGGTACCCCAGGGCCTGCGCGATGCGGGCAATCAACTCCCCGTCGCGGTGTTCGCTTATCAACACACTAATATTCTGCCCGCGGTGCGCCCACAGCTGCGGCAGCAGCTGCCCGTGCCAGATTGCGATGACGACTGGTTGTCGGCGGCGGCGGGCCTCACAGAGGGCGGCATCGTTCACGAAGCGCATGCGCCACGTGCGCGCCAGCAGCCATACGAGCCCGACTCCCAGCCGTGCGATCCACCGCGTCCGCCAATCGGCCGTGCGGTCGCTCATCGCGGGCCGACGTCCGCGGCCAGCGCCGCCGCCATGTCAGCCACGCGCCCTGCGGCCCCTGGCGTGCCCAGCGCCGCGCGCACATCGGCCAGCCCGGTCAGCATGCGGTCACGCGCCGGGTCGCCACGTCGCAGCAGGGGTTGGAGCGCGTCGGCCACCGCCGTAGGACGCAGCGCGTTCTGCACGAACTCCGGTGCCACCTCCCGCCCCGCGACCACGTTCACCAGGCCTATGTGCGGAATGCGCACCAGCCGCCGGGCCAGGGCGTAGGTGACCTTGCTCGTCCGATACGCGACCACCAGCGGGCAGCCGGCCACCGCGGCTTCGAGGGTCGTCGTCCCACTCTTGCACATCGCGGCATCGGCCGCGCGCAACACGGTGAACGACGCCCCGCGCACCATGGGATACGGGCACTGGCCCGGATCCAGGTCCACCGTGGGGGCGACGCTCACGACCACCTGGAGACGCGGGTCGCGACGGCGAAGTTCGTCCGCCACCCGCACGAAATCGTCGAGGTGGCGCAGGATTTCCTGGGCCCGGCTTCCTGGAAAGAGAGCGAGCACCGGGGCATCCGCACGCAGGCCGAGGGCAACGCGCGCATCGGCCTCGCCGGGCAGCGCTGCCACGCCGTCGAGCAACGGGTGCCCGACGAACTCCGCGTCGATTCCGTGCTGGGCCAGCAGCGCCTGCTCGAACGGAAGGATGACCGCCGCCTTCGTCACCCAGCGTGCCAGCTTGTCGAGACGGCCCGCCCCCCACGCCCAGACCTGCGGCGTGATGTAGTACAGCACGGGGACGCCGGCGTCGGCCGCCGCTTTGGCGACCTTCATGTTGAATCCCGGATAGTCGATCAGGATGACCAGCGCTACGCGCCCCGAGCGAATGCGGGCTTCGAGCTGGCGCAGCAGCGCCCAGTGCCTGGGCACGTGGCGCAGCACCTCGACGAATCCCATCACCGCCAACTGGTCGGCGTGTTCGATCAGCTCCACGCCGGCGGCGCTCATCTGATCGCCCCCGATTCCGACGAGTGCGAACGGCGCGCCGCGCGCCTTGAGTTCACGGGCCACCCCGGAGGCGTGCAGGTCGCCGGAGGCCTCCCCGGCGACGAACACGATGTCACGCACGCGCGTGGTCTCCGGCGCCCTTGAGCGCCGGCAGCGTCCGCTCGATCTCGCCGACGATGCGCAGCGCGACGGCCAGCGCCTCGCGTCCGTCCTGGCCGCTCACCACCACCGGCGCCGTCCCGCGCACCGCCCGGAGGAAGCTCTCGAATTCAAGGCGCAGCGGCTCTCCCTCGGGAGCCTCCAGCGGCACGCGCTCTACGAACGCTTCCACCGACGCCGCGGCCTTGGCCAGTTCCGCCAGATCCACGTCGGTGCGAAGCCGATAGAACTCCCCGATACCGGCCGCGAGGTCGAGCGACAGGTACCCGCTCCCCTGAAAGATGCGCAGCTTCCGCATGCGCTCGCGCGACACGCGGCTCGCCGTGATGTTGGCCACGGCGCCCGACGCGAACTCGATGCGCGCATTGGCGATGTCCACGAACGGGGTGAGCACCGGGATGCCCACCGCGGTCAGGCCCGACACCGCGCTCCCCACGAGCGTGCGCACCAGGTCGATGTCGTGGATCATGAGATCGAGTACCACGGCCACGTCGGAGCCGCGCGGGTTGAACGGCGCGAGCCGGTCGCTCTCGATGAACCGGGGCGCATCCACGTACGGCAGCGCGGCCCGGATGGCGCGGTTGAATCGCTCCACGTGGCCGGTCTGGATGAGGGCGCCGGTGCGCTTCGCGATCGCCACCAACTCGTCGGCCTCGGCCAACGTGGCGGCGATCGGCTTCTCGATGAGCAGGTGCTTGCCGCGCTCGAGCGCCATGCTGGCCACGGCGAAGTGGGCCGGCGTCGGCACGACGATCGTCGCCGCGTCGACCGCGTCCAGCAGGGCCTCGACGCTGGGGAACGCCGGAACGCCCAGTTCCTTCGTCACGTGCGCCGCCCGCGCCGCGTCGGCTTCGTAGAACCCGGCGAACGCCACGCCCGGCATCTCGCGCATGATGCGCACGTGATGGAACCCGAGCGCGCCTGCCCCGATCACCCCCACACGAATATCGCTCACACCACCACCCCGCGATCGCTCTCGTCGAAGAACTGCAGGAACGCCTCGACTTCAGGGAACATCTGGAGATCGGTCCGTGCCTTGGCCCGCGCCTGCGACACGTTCAGTTCGGACTTGAAGAACAGGCGATACGCCCGCTTCAGTTCCAGCACCACCGGTTCGGGAAAGTTGTTGCGCTGCAGCCCGATGCTGTTCAGCCCGAACAGTCTGATGGGGTTGCCCACGGCCTTCACGTACGGCGGAACGTCCTTGGCGATGCGCGAACACCCGCCCACGAACGAATAGGCGCCGATCTTCACGAACTGGTGCGCCGCGCTCTGCCCCGACACGATCGCCCGGTCGTGCACGGTCACGTGCCCCGCGAATTGCACGTTGTTGCCCAGAATCACGTTGTTGCCCACGTGGCAGTCGTGCGCCAAGTGGACGTACGACATCACGAAGCAGTCGCGCCCCACCGTCGTCCGGTACGACTGGCTGGTGGCGCGATTGATCGTCACGTACTCGCGGATCACCGTGTTCTCGCCGATTTCCACGGTGGTCCGTTCGCCCTTGAACTTGAGGTCCTGCGGAGCACCGCCGAGGATCGACCCGATCCCCACGGTCACGCGCGGCGCGAGCGTCACATGCCGCTCCAGCACCGTCCGCGCGGCGAGCTTGCAGCCGTCGCCGATCGTGCAGTCCTCACCGACAATCGACCAGGGCCCGATCTCGACGCCGTCGCCGATCTTCGCACCCGGATCGACGATCGCGCTGGGATGGATGTTCGCGCTCATCGGTCGCGCACCATCGCGCCCATCTCGGCTTCGGCGACGATCTCGCCATCGACCTTGGCCACGCCCTTCATTTTGCACAACGCGCCGCGAATGTGCACCACGTCGAGTTCGAACCGGAGCTGATCGCCCGGGCGCACCGGCCGCCGCCACTTCACGTGGTCCAGCGACGTGAAGTACACGACTTTGTTCTGCGGATCCGGGAACGTGCCCATGAGCAGCATGCCGCCCACCTGCGCCATCGCCTCGATGACCAGCACCCCGGGCATGATCGGATGGCCCGGGAAATGCCCCTGGAAGAAGGGCTCGTTGATCGTCACGTTCTTGAGCCCCACGATGCGCTTTCGCGGCTCCATTTCGAGAATGCGATCCACGAGCAGGAACGGATACCGGTGCGGCAGCACCTTGATGATGTCGTCGATTTCCAGCACGGTCGTCTCCTTCTTGAGCGCCTCACGCATCGCCCGCACGAGCTTCAGGGTGCCGCGGTGGCTCGGCTTCACCGCCACGACCCGCGCCCGCACCCGCGCCCCGGCGAGCGCCAGATCTCCCACACAGTCCAGCACCTTGTGGCGCACGAATTCATCTGGCCACCGCAGGACGTTGTCTACCACCGCCGACTCGTCCAGCACCACCGCGTTCTGCGTCGACGCCCCGCGGATCAGCCCCATCGCGCGCAACGGCTCCACCTCACGAGTGAACCCGAACGTCCGGGCCGATGCCAGCTCCGAAACGAACACCGATTCGTTCACGCCCGACGCCCACCTCTGTCGCCCGATCAGCGGGTGCGGAAAGTCGATCGTGACGTCCAGCTCCAACTCCGGCGCGGGGTGCGCCTCGTACACCGAATCCCCATCAGCCACCCGCACGGCCTGGCGCAGGTCCCAAAACTGGACGATCCCGGGCTGAGGCGCGATCCCCGCCCGCCTGAGTGCCTCCACGAACGGTGCGGCGCTGCCGTCCAGGATCGGCGGCTCCGGACCGTCAAGCTCGATCGTCACGTCGTCGATCCCCAGCGCCGCCACCGCCGCCAGCACGTGCTCCACGGTGTGCACCGATACCGGGTCCTCGCCAATCTGCGTGCGGCGCTCGCTGAGCACGGCGGTGTCGATGGTGGCCGGGATCAACGGGTCGCCAGGCAGATCGGTGCGCCGGAACGCGACGCCCTGCCCGCTCGGCGCCGGCCGGAATGTGAGCCGGCAGGTCACGCCGAGGTGCAGCCCGACGCCCTCGAGGCTCTGGGGCATGGAGATCGTGCGCCGTCTCATGCGCCGTCTTCCGAACGCGTCAGCAGCCGTTCGATGCGCCGCAGCAGCCCCGGCAGCTTGAACAGCGCGGCCTGCGCCCGCAGTGCTTCCCTGTGCGGGCGAGCCGGATAGCCGGACCACGTCTCCCCGGCGGGGATGTCCCCGAATACGCCCGCCTGCGCGGCCAGCGTCGCGCCCTTGCCGATCGTGTGGTGGCCCGACACACCCACCTGTCCGGCCAGAATGCAGCCGTCCTCGATGCGCACCGATCCGGCCACGCCAACCTGCGCCATCAGCAGGCACAACCGGCCGATCCGGACGTTGTGCCCCACCTGCACCAGATTGTCCAACTTCGTCCCGGCCCCGATCACCGTGTCGTCGATGCTCCCGCGATCGATCGTCGAATTGGCACCCACCTCGACGTCGTCCTCGAGAATGCAGCCGCCCACGTGCGGGATCTTCTCGTGGCGGTCGCCCCGGAATACGTAGCCGAAGCCGTCCGACCCGATGCGCGCGCCCGACTGGATGATCACCCGCCGGCCCAGTTGCGCATTGGCGTAGACGGTCGATCCGGCATAGAGCTGAACGTCGTCGCCCAGGCGCGCCCCCGCGCCCACCACCGCGTGGGCGCCGATCGTGACTCGATCGCCGAGCACGGCGCGGCTTTCGATCACCGCGTACGGCCCGATGCTCGGCGCGTCGCCGATCGTGACTCCGGCCCCGATGATCACCGTGGGATGGATGCCGGGCGCCCGCTCGGGCGCTCGATAGAACCTCGGAATGAGCGCCATTAATGCGTCGTGCGGCTTCGACACGACGACGCGCGCCGCGGCCGGCGACGGCAGCTTGGCCAATTCCGGCGTCACGAGTACGACGCCTGCCGCCGACGATTCCATGAACGGCGCGTACTTGGCCGAAGCGCAAAAGCTCAACTGATCGGCGCGGGCCCGGTCGAGTGGGGCGATGGCGCGCACGGCGACCATCCCGTCTCCCATGAGTTCGCCCTCGACCAACCGGGCGATCGCGGCGGCGGTGAGAACGTCTCCGTTCTCACCGCCGCCGCCGCGCGCCGCCCGGCCCGCCATCACTCGTTGCGCGGGGTTTCCAGCTTCTTGATCGGATTGGCGGCCGAGTCCTTCTTCGCCGCCGCGGCGATCTTCAGCCGGGTTATCACCTTGTCCGTGACATCGAGATTCTTGTCGGCGCTCAGCACCGCCTGCGAATCGATGATCAGCGCGTAGCCGTTCTCATCGCGCATCCTGTCTAGCATGTCGCGCACGGCCTGCATCACGGGACCCATCAACTCCGTCTGCCTCGACTGCGCCTGCTGCTGGAGTGCGTTCTGGCGGTCCGCATACTCCTGCTGCTTGCCCTGGATGGCCTTCTGCCTCGCCTGCTTGGCCGCGTCGGTCAGCGTCGCCTCGGCTTTCGTGTAGTCGCTGATCATCGTCTGGATATTCGTGCTCATCTTGCTCAGCTCGTCGGCCCAGGCCGCCGATTCCGTGTTGAACGTCGACTCCGCTGCCGCGCGCCCCGGCGCGACTTCGAGCAAGGCTTGGGTGTTCACGTACACGATCTTCGGTCCCGTGGGCTGCTGGGCGCGGGACGGCATCGCCACGAGCACGAGGCCGACGGCCGCGATGGTCGCCGCACGACAAATGGAATTCATGAGCGCTCCGATTAGTAGAACTGTCCGAACTTGAAGTGTACCTGCCATGCCGGCGTCTTGACCCCGTTGGCGTTCACGCGGTCCAACCCGTATCCCAAGTCGATCCCCAGCGGCCCGAGCGGCGTCACCACCGACCCGCCAACGCCGGCGCTACGGAACAGGCGTGTGGGGTTGAAGTCCGCCGGCCGTGCGTAGACGTTACCGCCGTCGTAGAACGCGTCCAGATAGAGCTGCTGGCTCACCCGGATTCCCAACTCGGCGGTCGCGCTGAAGAACGCGTTGCCGAACGACCCGCGCTGTGCCGTGTATGCGCTCGTTTCGTCCACATACCCGAGCGGCGTGATCGAGAACTCGTTGTAGCCGGGGAGGGGCTCCCCGTACTGCACGCCGCCCATGGAGAACGACTGCGACACGAAGAACGGACCCGGATTGCCGAAGATCGCGCCCCACGACGTGGACAGCCCCAGCACGACCGGCATCCCGGACCCGAGTGACGGACCGCCGCCCAGCGTGCCGAGCGTGGCATAGGACCGCATCTCACCCGTGAGGCGGGTGAAGGTCGCCGAGCCGCCCAGCGGGCCACCATTGTATTGGACGTTGAACGACTCGTGCACGCCTGACGTCGGGAACGGCATCCCCAGACGCGTGTCGTGATCGAGCGTCGCCCCCGCGCTGGACCGGAAGCAGGTCGCCGATTGGCCAGCCGAGTTGGTGCATGCCGAGATCGTGCCGACCAGCCCCTCACTCCCGTACTTCACCGACTCGGCGTTGTAATTCAGGAACAACCGCGTGAAGCGGGAACCGCGCACCGGCAGGCCGAACTGGATCTGGGCGCCCGTGGTCGTGCTCTGGCCCACGTTCTGGATCGTGAACCGCGACTGCGAATGGTACGCCGTGAGCGTGCCCGAGTAGTTGGACTCCTGGATCGCCGGGTCCGTGTACGACACGTTGAAATCGTTGATGTACTGCCCCTTCTGCCACTGGATCGAGCCTTTCTTGCACTTGCCGAACAGATTGGGCTGGTCGAATCCGATGAATCCACCCAGCCCGGTTCCCTGGCCCACTGACGCGCCGAAGTTGACGTTCCCCGTGCGCTTCTCCTTGACGTTGAACGTGATGTTCACGTCGCCCTGTTCATCGGATTGGTCCACCTTCGGCTCGGGCAGCGGCGAATCGAAGAAGCCCAGGTTGGAAATATTCTGGTAGCTCTGCATGAGCCGCGACTTGTTGAACACGTCGCCCGGAACCACCATCAGCTGGCGCCGGATGCAGGTCTCGTTGGTCAGATCGTTTCCCGCAATGTCGACCCGGTTGATGATCGCCGGCGACCCCTCCTGGATCTCCCACCGCAGGTTCACCGTGGGGCTCGAGTCGGCGGAGATCGACCGCTCGACGATCGGATTGATCTGGACGTACAGGTACCCCTCGTCGTCGTACGCATCCTGCACCTTTTGCGTGGCCGCCTGCCACTCCGATCGGTCGAAGATCGTCCGGTCCTGCCCCGCGCCCGGATGCAGCATCCCCTTCAGCGTCTCCATCAGCGTCTTGGACCGCGGCGTGAACGGATATAGCGTCGCGATCTGCAAGCTGGAGAACTGCCGCGCTCCTTCCACTGAAAAATCGCCTACGTGATACTGCGGACCCTCCTTCACCTCCAGACTCACCAGTGCCTTGCCCGCCTTCCGGTCGAGCAGCGTGGTGTCCCTCATCACCTGCATGTCGATGAACCCGTGGTCGGCGTACAGGCCCGGAATGTTCTGGGTGATGTCGCCGGCCAGCTTGGCGTCGTCGAGTTCGCCCTTGTCCCAGAAGAAGAAGCCTTCGGGCTTTGTGCTCATGGCGCCGACGATCTGCTTGGTGTTGAGCGCCTTGTTCCCCGCAACGCGCACGCCCGATACCGCCGTGCGGTGCCCTTCGTCGATATGAAACATGATCCGGGCCGATGCGCTGTCCACGTACGTCGTTTCGGCACGCACCTCGGCCACGGCGTACCCGTTGGCCTCGTACACCGAATCGATCTTCACGAGCGTCTGGGCCACCTGGGCGGGATCGATCGGCCGTCCGACGAGCAGGTCCACCTGGTCCCGCACCGTGCTCGGCGACACCTTGTCGGGCCCCTCCACATCGACGTCCACGAGCATCGGGCGTTCCTTGAGCTGGAACACCAGCATTGATTTTCCGCCGGCGAGTGGCTCGCAGAGCGCCCGCACGTCCTGGAACTGCAGGGTCCCATACAGCGCCTTCACGGCGCGCTGGAGCGCCCGGTAGTTCAGGGTCGCCCCCGCCGTGATGCCGGCGTCGCTGCGCAGCAACGCGTCCCCGAGGCGGGTGTTGCCTCGGAAATCGATGGAATCCGGTTGCGAACACGCCCCGACCCCGCCGGCGTCCTGCGCGGCTGCCGCGGACGCCGTCGCGAGGAGGGCGATGAGAGGTAACACCAGTCTGCGCATGGGAATCCTAAATATACACAATGCGGCCGGCCTGGCCCGGAAGGGGTCGGCCGGCCGTCGCGGTGCGGACTACGCCTTGGTGGTGCCCGTGAGTACCCGAAAGTCCAGCTTCGTTCCATCGGGAGCGACGTCCACCTCCAGCTCCTCTCCGCGCGAGAACTCGGCCAGGAGAATCTTTTCCGACAACGGGTCCTCGATGTACCGCTGAATGGCGCGCTTCAGGGGGCGCGCGCCGTAACTCTCGTCGTACCCATGCTTCACGAGGAAGTCGGTTGCCGCATCGGTCAGGCTCAACGTCAACTCTTCTTCGCTCAGCCGCTTCCGCACGTCCTTCAACATCACCTGAACGATCTGCGCGATGTGCCCGCGATCCAGCGGGTGGAACACGATCGTGTCGTCTAACCGGTTCAGGAACTCGGGGTTGAACACGTTCTTCAACTCCTCCCGCACCCGTTCGGCAATCCTTTCGAAATTCGACTGGACGTCGCCTGCCGTGAATCCGAGGGCCTTGCCCTTGGTGATGTCCCGGGCCCCCACGTTCGACGTCATGATCACCACCGTGTTCTTGAAGTCGATCACCCGGCCGTAGTTGTCCGTGAGGTGGCCCTCGTCGAGCACCTGGAGCAGGATGTTGAACACATCGGGGTGCGCCTTTTCGATTTCGTCGAGCAGGATCACGCTGTACGGCTTGCGCCGAACGGCCTTGGTCAGCGTGCCCGAATCCTCGTACCCCACGTACCCCGGCGGCGCGCCGATCAGCCGCGACACGGAGAACTTCTCCATGTACTCGCTCATGTCCACGCGGATCAGCGCCTGCTGGTCGGCGAACAGGAACTTGGCAAGGGCCCGCGCCAACTCCGTCTTGCCCACGCCCGTGGGCCCGCTGAAGATGAACGATCCGATCGGCCGGTTGGGATCCTTGAGCCCCGCCCGGCTGCGCCGGATGGAGCGCGAAAGCGCCCGGATCGCCTCGTCCTGGCCAATGACCGATTCGTGCAGCTCGTCCTCCATTCGCAACAGGCGCGTCGTCTCGGCTTCCTGGAGCCGGGTGACGGGGATGCCCGTCCACCGGCTGACGATGAACGCGATCTCCTCCTCGCCAAGCACCGGCCGATACGACTGGCGCCGCTTCTCCCATGCCTCCTGCTTCTCACGGATCTGACCCTGCAGCTCGCGTTCCTGGTCGCGCAGGGCGGCCGCACGCTCGAAATTCTGGTCGCGCACCGCCGCTTCCTTGTCGGCGCTCACCTTCTCCAGCGCCTGCTTCAGCTCCGCTACTTCCGGCGGCGGCGCCTGTGCGGCCAGCCGCGCCCGTGCCCCCGCCTCGTCGATCACGTCGATCGCCTTGTCCGGGAGGAACCGGTCCGTGATGTAGCGCTCCGAGAGCTTGGCCGCCGCCACGAGCGTCGTATCCGGAATCGTCACGTGATGGTGATCCTCGTACTTCTGGCGCAGCCCCTTGAGGATCTCGATCGTCTCGTCCACCGTCGGCGGATCGACGATCACCGTCTGAAACCGGCGCTCCAGCGCCCCGTCCTTCTCGATGTACTTGCGATACTCGTTGAGCGTCGACGCGCCCACGCACTGCAGTTCACCGCGGGCCAGCGCCGGCTTGAGCATGTTGCTCGCGTCGATGGCGCCTTCGGCCGCCCCGGCGCCCACCAGTGTGTGAAGTTCATCGATGAACAGAATCACGTTCTTGTTCTGCGCGATCTCGTTCATCACCGCCTTGAGGCGCTCCTCGAACTGGCCGCGGTACTTGGTGCCAGCGATGACCGCCGCCATGTCGAGCGACAACACCCGGTTGTCGCGCAGCGATTCCGGGCACTCGCCGTTGGCGATCAGTTGCGCCAACCCTTCGACGATCGCCGTCTTGCCCACGCCCGGCTCGCCGATCAGCACCGGATTGTTCTTCTTACGGCGGGTCAGAACCTCCATGACCCGCTGGATCTCCTTGGCGCGGCCGATCGTCGGGTCGAGCTGCCCCTCGGCCGCCAGCTGCGTGAGGTCGCGGCAGAAGTGGTCGAGCGCGGGCGTCTTGGACTTCTTGTCGCCCTTGGGCGCCGCCGCCTGCGGCTGCGGGCCCGTGCCCTGCTGAGCCGTGGCCCCCGCCTGCACGTCAGTGCCCAGAATGCGCAGCGTCTCGGCCCGCGCCGCCTCGAGGCTCACCCCGGCCTCGGTCAGCACTTGCGCGGCGATCCCCTTCTCCTCGCGGAGCAGCCCCAGCAGCAGATGCTCGGTGCCCACGTAGCTGTGGTTCAGCTCGCGCGCCTCGGCCATGGCCAGTTCGAGCACCTTCTTGGCCCGCGAGGTGTACGGCAAGTCGGGCCCGGTGGCCTGGGCCGCCTTCCCCTTGCGCACCGTGTCCTCGATCTTCTGCTGCACTTCGTCGAGATCGACGTTGAGGTTCTGCAGCACCGTGGCCGCCACGCCCTCGCCTTCACGAATGAGGCCGAGCAGGATGTGCTCCGTGCCCACGTACTCGTGATGCAAACGCGCGGCTTCCTCGCGCGCCATGGCGAGGACCTTCCTGACCCGCTCGGTGAAGTTATAGCCGTTCATCATCCCCTCGAGTCCGGCCGGAACTGCTTCATCCGGCCGATCCGGCTTCCGTTTCGAGCGCGTGCCGTACGTACCGCGCGCGCGCCTGACACGTCTCGCTCTCGCTGAGCGGCCGTCCCTCGGCGTACGCCAGGTGTGCGGCTTGGGAGAAGATCAGGAGCTTGTTGAGCGTATATACACCGAGGCCACGGATCAGTTTCAGCCCAACGGCCAGCCGGACCCCGCTCAGGAAGTTCATCGCTTCCTCGAACGTCAGGCTCCGCGCATACCGCAGGGTGCCGAACGCGCGCCACAGCTTGTCCTCAATAATATAACCGGCGTCCCGCAAGAGAACACGCCTCGCTTCCTCCTCACGCTCCACCACGTGCCCCACCACGCGGAGCAGCTGGTCGAGCAGGTCCTCCTCCGACCGCCCCAGCGTCGTCTGGTTGGAAATCTGGAAGAAATTCCCCACGACTTCGCTTCCCTCCCCATAGAGCCCACGGTGGGTGAGGCCCATCTGTTGCAGCCCCGCCAGGACCTTTCCGATCTCCTTGGTCAATACGAGCCCCGGCAGGTGGATCAGAACGGACGCCCGCATCCCCGTGCCCACATTGGTCGGACAGGCGGTGAGAAAGCCGAATTCTGCGTGATACGCGAAGGGCAGCCGTGCTCCCAGTTCACGCTCCACGTCGCGAATCCGGGCGAACGCCTCGGGCAGTGCGAACCCCGACCGCATCGCCTGAAGCCGCAAGTGGTCCTCCTCGTTGACCATCACGCTCACCTGGTCACCGACTACCACCGCGGCGCCGCTGCGCAGGGGATGGGGGTCGTCCAGTCCCGCCAACTCCTTGCTCACCAGGTGCCGTTCGTGCAGCAGCAACCGGTCCAGCACTTCCATCTCGTCCACCCGCAGCGTGTGGCTCCCGTCCAGCACCCTGATCTCCCCCACCGCCGCGTTCACCTGCGAAAGCACGCGCAGCCGTTCGCCGTCCCGGGCCCTGGCCGTGAACGCAAACCCCTCGAGATTGCGCGCCAGGCGCACGCGCGTCGAGAGGACGATGTCGGCGTTGCGGCCCGAGGCGTCGAGCCATCCGACCCCTCCATCGGGGAGCAGGGTGAGATCGATCATTCCAGCACCCGGATCCGGTCCCGCAGATCGGCCGCCAGCTCGAACTGTTCGGCATCGATCGCCCGACGCAAACGCTCCCGGAGCTCACCCAACTTCGCTACGCGCTCCACCGACTCCGATTTCGGCACCTGCGGCGTCTCGCCCACGTGCTGA
The DNA here is from genome assembly GCA_963728785.1 of uncultured Gemmatimonadaceae bacterium. Lineage (GTDB taxonomy): Bacteria > Gemmatimonadota > Gemmatimonadetes > Gemmatimonadales > Gemmatimonadaceae > JAGWRI01. The sequence goes on along the minus strand of CAVSKV010000004.1, from coordinate 1,090,184 downwards.
GAACTGCCGTGCAGGCGCCGCAGCAACCCGCGCATGGGCGCTTCGAACGTCACGTAGCATCGCGCGCACCCCCACCGCCCCGTCGCCCGGAAATCCGCCATCGTCGACCCGCAGAAGGCGCATGGCTCCCCGAGGTCCTCGGGCGCCGCCATCTGCGCCTGCACGGAGTGCAGCAACTCGCCCAGCGGATGTTTGGTCTCGGCGATCGTCGTCTCGACGCCGCGCTCCGCGGCGCACCGCTCGCACAGATGAATCTGCGTCACGCTGTTGTTCTCGATCTGCGTGAGGTGCACCACCGCGTCGCGATCGTGGCAGTTGTCACAGAGCATCAGGCCAGCACCTCGTGCAATTCCGTGGGACGCAGCACCCCGTCCTCCAGCAGCAACACACGATCGGCTCGCGCGGCCAGCGACCGGTTGTGCGTCACCACGACCATCGCGATCGACAGGTCGCGGGCCAGCGACGCCAGGAGGTCGTGCAACCGCTCGCTGTTGAAGTGGTCGAGGTTGCCCGACGGCTCGTCGGCCAGGACGATGACCGGGGCCATGGCGAGCGCGCGCGCCACCGCGGTGCGCTGCTGCTCGCCCCCAGACAGCTCGGCCGGCCGGTGGTGCATTCGCGGCCCGAGCCCCACGCGCTCCAACAGATCCACTGCCCGGGCCCGCGCCACGGCCGGCGCCCGGCCGCCCACGCGCAATGGCATCATGACGTTCTCGAGCGCGCTGAACTCGCGCAACAGGTGGTGGAACTGGAACACGAACCCGATGCGCTCGTTGCGGAGCCGCGACAACTCGTCGTCGTCGAGGCCGGCCAGCGACTGCCCCTCGAGCCGCACCCCGCCCCGCGTCGGCGCGTCCAGCGCCCCGAGCAGGTGGAGCAGCGTGCTCTTGCCCGCCCCGCTCGCCCCGACGATGGCAATCATCTCGCCGGCCGCCACCTCCAGGCACACTCCGTCCAGTACGGTGAGCAGCCCGCCGTCACCGCCGACGTACGTCTTGGACAGGTCGACCGCTTCGAGGACCATCATTCGTGCCGAATTGCTTCGACGGGATACAGCTTCGCCGCCTGCACCGCGGGATAGATCGTTGCCAGCGCGGCGATCGCCAAACTCGCCACCACGATCCACGCCACGTCCAACGGTTGTGTCGTCACCGGTAGGTGGTCGATGAAATATATCGACGGATCGAGAGGGATCAGCTTGTAGCGGTCCACGCCCACCCCTAGCGTCACGCCGATCGCCACCCCCAGTCCGGTGCCCACGAGCCCGATGACCACGCCCTGCAGGAGGAAGATCCGGCGGATCGACCGGGCCGGCATCCCCATCGCCCGCAGGATCCCGATCTCCCGCGTCTTGTCGGCCACCACCATGGTCAGCGTGCTCACGATGTTGAACGCCGCCACGAGCACGATCAGCAGCAGGATCACCGCCATGCCCAGCTTCTCGAGCTTGAGGGCCTGAAACAACGAGGAATTCTGATCCCTCCAGTCCTCCGTGCGGTACGGGTACCCGAGCGTGTCGGCGAGCGCCTTGGATACGGTCGAGGCCGTCCACAGGTCCCGCGTCTTGACCTCGATGCCGGTCACGTCATGGCCCAACTGCCCGATGTCCTGGGCGGTCTCCACCGACGTGAATACATATGTGTTGTCATATTCGTACATCCCGCTCGAGAAGATGCCGGTCACCGGCAGTTGCTCCACGTGCGGCTCGATGTTTCCCGTCACCGGCGAGATCCGGCTGCCGCCCAGCGAGAGCAGGGTCACCGTGTCGAGGCCCGGATGGACGTCGAGCCGCGTCGCCAGCCGTTCGCCGAGCACGATGCCCCGGCTGCGGCCGTCGGCCGTCTGGAAGGTGAAGTCGCCGGCCGTTGCCGTCGTACGGATCGCCGTCACCGGCGCATTCCGCGGGCTCTGCGGCTCGATTCCCATCACCATCACGCCGTCCGTGTACTGGTGCCCGCTGGTCATGATCGCCTGCACCAGCACGAACGGCGCGGCGGCCACGACGCCGGCCTGTCGGCGCACGATCGGCAGGACCGTGTCCCACCGCGCCATCGTCAGGTCGTCGCCGAACGTCAGCACCCGCAGGTCCGGGCTGCCCAGCAGGATCTTGTCGCGGAGGTCCGTCTGCAGCCCCGTCATCACGCCGTTGATCAGGATCAGCGCGCTCACACCGATGATCACACCGCCCATCGCGATCACGCTGATCAGGGAAAGCAGTCGCGACCCACGGCGGCTACGCAGGTAGCGCCAGGCGATCGCGAACTCGAGGCGTGTCATTCCGGCCGCATCGTGGGAAAGAGGATCACGTCGCGAATATTCGCCGTGTCGGTGAGGTACATGAACAGCCGGTCGACGCCGATGCCCACACCACCGGTCGGCGGCATGCCGTACTCCATGGCGCGCAGGTAGTCCTCGTCCGGCCCCGCGGCTTCCTCGTCGCCGGCCGCCCGCAGCCGTCCCTGCGCCTCGAACCGCGCCCGCTGGTCGATGGGGTCGTTGAGCTCGCTGAACGCGTTGGCCAACTCCTTCCCCCGGGCGAACAGTTCGAACCGCTCCGTCAGCGCCGGGTTCCCCCGCTTCGGCTTGGCCAACGGCGACAACTCGTGGGGATAGTCCACCACGAACGTCGGGGCGTCGATCTTCGCTTCGACCAGCGCCTGGAACAGTTCGTCCAGCAGCTTGGCGCGGCTCAGGTCGTCCGAACGTTCCACGCCGTGGCGCCGCGCTTCGGCTCGCAGCTCCGCGTCCGACAGGCCCATGGTGTCGCGGCCCATCACGGCATTCAGCGACGGCACCCACTCGAGGCGCGGGAAGGGCGGCGACAGCACGGGTACCCGGTCGGCGAATCCCGGCACGGCGGCCACCGCCCGCGCGGCCTCGGCGATCAGCGCCTCGACCACCGTCATCATGTCCTCATAGTCGGCATACGCTTGGTAGAACTCGAGCATCGTGAACTCCGGATTGTGGGTCCGGTCGATGCCCTCGTTGCGGAAGTCATGGCCGATCTCGTACACGCGTTCCAGGCCGCCCACGATGAGTCGCTTGAGGTACAGCTCGTCGGCGATGCGCAGGTAAAGGGGCATGTCGAGCGCGTTGTGCTGCGTGACGAACGGCTTGGCAGCCGCGCCGCCGTACAGCGGCTGCAGCACCGGCGTCTCCACCTCCAGGAACTCCCGCCCGTCGAGGAACCCGCGAATCGCCCCGATCATCCGCGTGCGGGCCGTGAACAGCGCGCGCACCTCGGCGTGCACGGCGAGGTCGGCGTACCGCTGCCTCGAGCGCTGCTCGGCGTCGGCGAACCCGGAATGCCGCACCGTCACGCCGTCCACCGTCTCTTCCTTGCCGTATGGCAGCGGCCGGAGCGACTTGGCGAGCATCTCCACTGACTCCACGCGCACCGTCACCTCTCCGGTCCGCGTCCGGAACAGCGGGCCGCTCACGCCGATGACGTCGCCGATGTCGAAGAGTTCGAGGAGGGCGAACGCATCCGCCCCCAACGTGTCCTTCTTGAAATAGACCTGGATGCGCCCGGACTGGTCGGCCATGTGCGCGAACGCCGTCTTGCCGTGGGCGCGCCACGCCACCACGCGCCCGGCCAGGCGTACCGCCGGCCCCTCGTCCGTGCCCTCGGGCAGCAGCGCCAGCGCCGCCTGGGCGTCGTGAGTGCGCGCGAACCGGTACGCGTACGGGCGCACACCGCGCGCCTCGAGTTCGGCCAGCTTCTCCCGCCGCGCCTGCTGGACGAAGTTCAGATCGTCCGTCATGCCGCCGATCCGGCGCCGGTGAGATACGCTTCGATGAACGGATCGATGCCGCCGTCCATGACCTTCTGCACGTCGGGAATCTTCAGTTCCGTGCGATGGTCGTTGACCATCGTGTAGGGCTGGAAGACGTAACTGCGAATCTGGCTGCCGAACGTCACGTCGGCCTTGGTCGCGTCGAGTTCGGCCTTCTTCTTCGCCTGCTTCTCCGCCTCGAGCTTGTACAGGCGGTTCTTGAGCATCTTGAGCGCCGTCTGCTTGTTCTTGTGCTGCGATCGCTCCTGCTGTGACGAGACGACGATCCCGCTGGGGATGTGCGTGAGCCGCACCGCCGAACTCGTCTTGTTCACGTGCTGGCCACCGGCGCCCGAGGCCCGGAACACGTCCATCTTGAGATCCTCTTCGCGGATGTCGATGGTGATCGTGTCGTCCACCACCGGGTACACGAATACCGACGCGAAGCTCGTGTGCCGCCTGGACTGCGCGTCGAACGGCGAGATGCGAACCAGTCGATGCACGCCGGTTTCGGCCTTGAGGAATCCGTAGGCATAGGCGCCCTTGATCTCCAGAACGGCCCCCTTGATCCCCGCCTCTTCGCCGTCGCTCAGATCGAGGATCTCGATCGCGTAGCCGCGCCGTTCCGCCCATCGCGAGTACATGCGCATGAGCATCTGCGCCCAGTCCTGTGCTTCCGTGCCGCCGGCCCCGGCGCTGATCTCCACCTGCGCGTCGCGGAAGTCATCAGGGCCCGAGAGCATGGATCGCAGCCGGAACGCCTCGAGCTCGTCGCTCAGCCGCGCGATGTCGCGGTCCAGGTCGTGCTCCATTTCCGGGTCGGGTTCGGTGTCGAGCATCTCCGCCAGCTCGAGAGCGCTCGTCATGCGCGCGGTCAGCGACTGGAACGGCTCCACCCAGACCTTGAGCGCCTTGACTCGCTGCACCACCGCGCGCGCCGCGTCCTGGTCGTTCCAGAACGCCGGGTCGACCATACGCGCCTCGAGCCCTGCCAGCGCCTCCCGCTTGCCGCCGATGTCAAAGATACCTCCGCATCTCGGACAGGCGGTCTTCGTACCCGCGCAGCGCTCTGATCCGTTCGCTCTCCGCCATGGCTCTCTCCGGTAAGACACGAGCCGCCGCGAATGGCGCGGACGGCTCGGCGCAAGCGTTCCAACGTCAAAGATAGCCGCAGCGCGGGTTTCGCTCTACCCCGTGTACGGACCCGTGAACACCTTCTGGCCATCGGCGAGAATATCGTTCAACGCGTCCACGAAGTGCGTCGTGCTCTCAGCAAATGCCTGGCCGACCTGCTCGAGGAACTCCTCGTAGCTCTTCCTGATCTCCTCGCGGAACAGCTCCTTGAGCGTGCCGTCCCGAAGCCCCTCCTCACGCTTTTGCGGGAAGTAGACCAGAAGATCTGAAATCAGGGCTCGCGCCAGCCGTTTGGCCTTGGCGTTCGGATCGTTGGCCAAGAACGGGTTGATCGGAATGCGCTGGGGCCCGGCCGCCACGGCCGGCGCGGCAGCGACCGGAGCGGGAGCAGAAGCTGAAGTCGGAGTCGGAGTCGGAGTCGGAGTCGGAGTTCGCGTCGGCGTCGGCGCCACAGAAGGAGGCACTGCCTGCCGCGGCGGCGCGGGAGGCGTGGGCGCCGGCCGCGAACGCGGCACAGCGGACGGCGGCCCCATCGGCGCACGAACCGGCCAAGTGGCTGACGGCGCCGGAGGCCCCGGCGGCGTGGAACTTCGGGGCCCGGCGAACGGCTGCATGACACCCCGCGGCCCCGCGAACGGCGGCGTCATGGCCGGGCGCCTAAGCGCACCCGGCGCCACCACCGGCTGGACGGGCGAACGAGGAGACGGGGGCGTTGCCAAAGGAGGAGGCGGCGGCTTGACTGCCGGGATGGCCTGAGCGGGTGTCACCGCACGTGGCACCATGGGCGTGCGCGGCGCCGCCCGCGTTGCAGGCGGCGTTGGCACCCCAGGGGCCCGTGCCGGTACGCTGGCGAACTCGTCCCTTTCGACGCCGTCGGCGACGACCGTGATCACCCCGCCGCACACAGAGCACCGCGCCCGGACCGGCCCTGAGGGCAGCTTGGCCGGATCCACCCGGAACACGGACCGGCACTCGGGACATGAAACGTTCACTGCCCCTCCGCTCCGCCGGCCGCCCCGGCGCGCTCGACGTCCTTTGCTTCGAGCACCGAATCGTCCGTTCGACGATCGATCGTGAACACCGACCCCGGTAGCGTCTTTGCGTAGCTCTTCATTTCTGTGGCCAACTCGCTCATCTGGGCAGCATGCGTGAACTTTCTCCGCGCGTTCGTCACCACACCGATTGACACCGTCATCAACGGGACGCGGTGCAGTTGTCCGCGGCGATCCTTCCCGAAAAAATAACCGGCGCGCCGGTCCTGTTCAGAATACTGGTACGGAATCAGCGTGTCGAACACGAAGACGATCTCGGCGCACACTTCCGACACGGCCGCCATCGGAATGACGAAGATGAAGTCGTCGCCGCCGATGTGTCCGACGAACCCGTCGTCGAAGCACACCCCCTTGACCACGTCGTGCAACACCTTGGCGAGGATGCGGATGCACCGGTCCCCGTCGTAGTACGAATAGCGGTCGTTGTACTCCTTGAAATGGTCGAGGTCCGCGTAGCACATCCCGAACGGATCCCCGCGATGGAGGCGCCGCGTCACCTCCGCCTCGATCTCCACTGCGCCTGGTAGCCGCGTCGAAGGGTGCACCACCAGGTCGCGATCAGAACGCCGGAGCATGGAATCCAGCCGGATTCGCGCCTCCTCCTCGCCCAGCGACTCCCGGATCACCTCGTCCGCCCCGGCAGCGAACGCCCGGGCGAAGGCATCGTCGTCGTTCGCCGTGACCATCACCGTAGGCACCACCGCGGTATACGAGTCCCCCTTCAGCCGCGCGCTGGCAGCGTACGCGGTCGCGGAGTCCTTGCGGCAATCGAACACTGCAACGCGCGGGCGCCCCCTCAACGCCATCGCCAGCAACTCGTCCGACGTCTTCACGGCGACGACGGGAAGCCCGAGCCCCAGTAGCCAACCTTCGACGACTAGGGGCAGGGACTGCTCGTTCAACGAAAAGACGAGGAGCTTTTGCTTGTCCGCGGTCACGTGGGATAAGTGGGAGATGCACTGCTGTGGCCAAGATACCGGACGCCACAGATCAAGTCAAACGCCACTGGCGCCGCAAGTTGCGATGCCCCTACCGCTTACACTGTCATACGCTCGGCCGGCGAGCTACCGATGCGGCCACGGCAAAGGCACCGTCAGGCCCACGCGATAGTCGCCCACCGCCCCCCCCGTCACCTGCAGACGTAGTGTCGCAAACGCATCCACCGCGCTCAGCACGTGGTTGGCCAGGATGATCCCCAGGTCCGAGGTGGCCCGGCGCACCGCATCGTTGGCCTTGTTGATGGTCCACCGGTAGAGGTCCTGCTCGAGTTGGGCGTTGCGCCACGACCACCGATATTCCGGCTGTACGGCTCGGCTCTCGTAAAACTGCAGAGCCTGCTGGTACTGCGGCGAATTCACCGGCGGCGGCAGTGAAGGATTGGGCCAGAAGTTCTGGCGCGCCAGGAGCCACATCGCCCCGTTATACGTTGACTCGTCCGTCTCGGGCTGTACGTTCGTCGCGGACCCGGACAAGCTGTATACGCCGCTTTCCAGGAAATGCTCCATCTCTTCGTAGTAGGGCCACGTGCCTATAGGCGGATTGGACGTGAACGGGGAGCGCGCCACTTGTGCCGCCAGGTCGCGATAGGCGGCGCGCTGCTGCCGCCAATCCCGCTCGTCCTTGAAGTACTGCAGCCACACGAACCCTTCGACGGCCAGGTAGGCAAGGAAGCGTTGCTGGTGGAGCACTGCCTGGCCGACTCCCGGGAGGATGGCAGACGCGATTGGTGCCGTCCAGGGTGGGATCTCGAGAGCGAACGGCTTGGGCAGGGGGACCGCCGCGGGCCAGACGCCCAGGGCCGGCGCGGGCAGAGCCGCGGCGCGCAATGGGGGCGTCATCCGCTGCGACGCGGCTGGCGCTGCAGCTACGGCCAGCGCGAGCCCTGCCGCCGTCCACCGTCGCATCAAAACAGCAGGCGCAGGGAGAAATACGTGGGCGGCTGGCCCGTGTTGGCCACGTCGTCGCTGAACATGCGGGCGATATCCAGAACCAGCCGCCCGGTAGACGCCCCTAGGCCGATTGTCGGTCCGGAGCCCCCGGGTCCCTGGTACACGTATCCGGCCCGAACGTGGACCTTCTGCTGCCAGCCCAGATCGGCTCCCAGACGCAGGCCGGGGCCAGTCGCCGGGATCGAGTTCACCACCCCAGCCCCGAGGCGCAGTTCCGCTTCCGGCCCCAAGGAGGCGATGTGAGGCACGTAGGTGACCCCGATGTCGAGGCGCGTCGGAAGCGCGTCTGCCTGAGGCGCGTCATTCTCCTGAAGCCGGGGCCCGACGTTGCGCAGGGCCACCCCGATGTAGAGAGACGAATCGTTCAGCGGACGGAACTGGGCGCCGAAGTCCAGGGCCGTCGTCGACGCGCCCTGTGTCGGAAGGCCGGAGCAGCCCCCACTGCAATTGATCCCGCGCTGGTAGAACTTGTAGTTGAGCCCCACCGATGCGTGCGACCCGACGTTGCCGGCGAACGTGGCGGCAAAGATCGTCGCGCGCGGCGTGAACGTGCCGTAGGTCCCCGTAGCGTCGGTCACGTCCTGCGTGCCGTAGCTGTACAGGTCGGCCGAAAGGGCCACCACTCCCACCGGGGCCGCGGGAACGACCAGCGTGATGGCGTCCCCCGTGACGGCGAATGTCTGGCTGTGGTGGATGGCGACCTCGCTCGTCTGCTCCCGCGCCATGGCCGCCGGATTCCACCACACGCTCTCGCTGCCCAGGAAGTCGGCCACCACGGCCTGGGCGAGTCCGACGGCGCGGGCGCCCACCGGCAACACGAGTTCGAGCCCGCCGGCGGTGGCGACCCCACCCTGCGCGCGCAACGGCGCGGCGCCAAGGCTCGTGCCGAGCGCAGCTGCCAGCGTCGCGATCGAGAGAATCCGGCGGTGGTTAGTAGAGAATCGCCTCATCGATCAGCATGATCGGGATGTCGTCGCGCACGGGATACTTGAGCCGGCAGGCCACGCACAACAGTTCCTGGCCTGCCGGCCTGTATTCCAGCGGACCCTTGCACTTGGGGCAGACCAGGATCTGGAGCAGTTGCGGCGAGACGCTCATTGCGACGGTTCCTCAGGTACGCGATAGCCGAAGCGGCCGAGGGCCACGGCGTTCTTGCGCCAGTTGGGAAGCACCTTCACCCACAGATCCAGATATACCCGCTCACCGACGAGCGATTCGATCTTGGCGCGCGCCGCCTGGCCGATCTGCCGAACGCGGGCTCCCTTGGCGCCGATCAGGATTCGCTTCTGGCTTTCCCGCTCGACGTAGAGGACCGCTCGAATGTACACCGGGACCTGGCCTTCGCGGAACTCCTCGATCTCGCACGCTACACTGTACGGCAGTTCTTGCTCCAGTTGCTCGAGCGCCGTTTCGCGAACCAGTTCGGCGGTGAAGAAGCGCACCGTCTGCGTGCTCAGTTCGTCTTCCGGATAGAGGAACGGCGATTCGGGCAGATGTCCTCGGCAGGCGGCGAGGAGCGCATCGACGCCCTCCCCCGTGGCGGCGGAGATGGGGAATGCCTCCGGCGACTGACGGGCGAGGGCGGCCCGTTCCTCGCTCGACAGGCGGTCGATCTTGTTGAGGGCCGTGAGCACGGGGGCGCGTGGCGTGCGGGTCAGCTCCGCCGCTTCGGTGAGCGACGATGGATCGTTCTCCGTGGCGTCGACTAGGTAGACGATGACGTCGGCGTCTTCGAGCGCCTTGAGCGCGGTCACGCGCATGGCGCGCTGCAGGGCGTAGCGGGGGTTGAGGAGTCCCGGCGTGTCGAGCACCACCATCTGCGTGTCGCCGCTAGTGTGGATGCCGACGATGCGGTCCCTGGTGGACTGGGGTTTGGCGCTCACGATACTCAGCTTCTGGCCCACGACCCGGTTGAGGAGCGTGGACTTCCCGGCGTTGGGCTTTCCGGCGACGGTGACGATGCCAGCGCGGGGCATGGAAGCGGGGGAGCGGAGGGGAACGGAACGGCGCCGAACTGGGTGCCGACAGAGGACGACCGGCATGGGGTTCTGCGTCACTGGGAAAACGCACTTCGCCCCGGCCGTGAGATCACGACCGGGGCGAAGTGAAGGAGTGCCGGCGACGGCCTACTCTCCCGCGCCCTCTCGGGCGGAGTACCATCGGCGCTGTAGGGCTTAACGGCCGTGTTCGGAATGGGAACGGGTGTGGCCCCTACGCTCTGGTCGCCAGCGAATATGATGACTTCGGAGGCATGGTAGATCGTGGATCGAATCCACAAAAATCGCTAGTGGCTTTGCTTGCAGTTGCTACTTGGGAGTAGTCAAGCCGCACGGGCGATTAGGACCGCTGCGCTCGGAGCGTGTTGCCACGCTTCCACGGGCGGCCTATCGACGGGGTGGTCTACCCCGGCCCTTCAGGGGGCTCATGGCCCCGGGAGAGTTCATCTTGGGAGGTGCTTCCCACTTAGATGCATTCAGCGGTTATCACGACCGACCATCGCTACCCGGCGTTGCCCCTGGCGGGACAACCGGGACACGAGCGGGTCGTCCGACTCGGTCCTCTCGTACTAGAGTCCGCTTCCCTCAACTCTCCAACGCCCACGACGGATACAGACCGAACTGTCTCACGACGTTCTGAACCCAGCTCATGTACCACTTTAACCGGCGAACAGCCGGACCCTTGGGACCTTCTCCAGCCCCAGGATGTGATAAGCCGACATCGAGGTGCCAAACCGCGCCGTCGATGTGAACTCTCGGGCGCGATAAGCCTGTTATCCCCAGCGTACCTTTTATCCGTTGCGCGATAGCCGCTCCACACCGGGCTACCGGATCACTACGGCCCACTTTCGTGGCGGCTCGACGTGTCCGTCTCACCGTCAGGCTGGCTTCTGCCGTTACACTCTAGAAGCGCGAGTACCGACCGCGCTGAGCCAACCTTGCGCGCGCCTCCGTTACTCTTTCGGAGGCGACCGCCCCAGTCAAACTGCCTACCTGCCACGGTCCCAGACGGGGTTTGCCCGTCGTGGTGAGGGCGTCGCAATTCGCAGGGTGGTATTTCACTGGTGCCTCCACCCGAGCTAGCGCCCGGGTCTCAATGGCTCCCACCTATGCTACACAGCGCAGTGCAACGTCCAATGGCAAGCTACAGTAAAGGTGCATGGGGTCTTTTTGTCCTGTCGCGGGGACTCGGAATCCTCACCGAGACTGCAATTTCGCCGAGCACCGGGTCGAGACAGTGCCCAAGTCGTTACGCCATTCGTGCAGGTCGGAACTTACCCGACAAGGAATTTCGCTACCTTAGGACCGTTATAGTTACGGCCGCCGTTTACCGGGGCTTCGGCTCAGAGCTTCGCCTTGCGGCTAACCCCTCCCCTTAACCTTCCGGCACCGGGCAGGCGTCAGTGTGTATACGGCGCCTTGTGCGGCTTGGCACACACCTGTGTTTTTGCTAAACAGTCGCTTGGGCCGATTCGCTGCGACCAAGGGGCGCTTCATTGTGCATGTCACCCCCCTTGGCTTCCCTTCTTCCGAAGTTACGGGAACATTATGCCGAGTTCCTTGACCCGGTTTCACTCGTTCACCTGAGGCTACTCGCCTCACCCACCTGTGTCGGTTTACGGTACGGACACCGCCACGCTCCCCCATCCGCTTTTCTCGCCAGTAGACTCCAGAACTCTCGGACTTGTCTTGCGACGCGTCCTCGGCATCAGGTCTCGGCTTGCGCCTACGCCCTTACACGGCCGTCCACATGGCCGCAGCTCCTTCGTTCCTGTGTCCCGGATGGATTCAACACGTGACGGCGGGGCCGGAATGTCAACCGGCTGTCCATCGGCTACGCCTTTGGGGCCTCGCCTTAGGGTCCGCCTCACCCTGCGCTGATTGCCATGGCGCAGGAACCCTTGGGTTTTCGGTGCGCGGGGTTTTCACCCGCGTTTGCGCGTACTCATTCCGGCATCCTCACTTCCGGCCACTCCAGGTCAACGTTTCCACGGACCCTTCACAGTTACCGGAACGCTCCCCTACCCCGCTGACTAGGTCAGCAGGCCAAGCTTCGGTGGATCACTTAATCCCGACCATTCTCGGCGCATTCACGCTGGACGAGTGAGCTATTACGCACTCTTTAAAGGAATGGCTGCTTCTAAGCCAACCTCCTCGTTGTCACGGCACGAACACATCCTTCGCTATACTCAGTGATCACTTCGGGACCTTAGCTGTGGCTCTGGGTTCTTTCCCTCTCGCCGTTGGACATTATCGCTCAACGACTGCCTCCCAGGGTCCAGTCCTATGGTATTCGGAGTTTGGTTGGGGTTGGTAAGCCGCTTTGGCTCCCGCGCCCATCCAGTCGCTCTACCCCCACGGACCATGCCCTGAGGCTCTACCTCAATAGATTTCGGGGAGAACCAGCTATCTCCAGGCTTGATTGGCCTTTCACCCCTACCCACAAGTCATCCGAGCGGTTTTCAACCCACACCGGTTCGGGCCTCCACTGAGTGTTACCTCAGCTTCACCCTGCTCATGGGTAGATCGCCCTGGCTTCGGGTCTGCCCCCGCGAACTGTAATCGCCCTCGTTACAGGACTCGCTTTCGCTTTGGCTCCGCTGGAGACCAGCTTAGCCTCGCTCGCGAGGAGCAACTCGCCGGATCATAATGCAAAAGGCACGCCGTCAGCAGACAGTCGAGCCGAAGCCCGCTGCTGCCTCCGACCGCTTGTAAGCAAGTGGTTTCAGGATCTCTTTCACTCCCCGCACAGGGGTGCTTTTCACCTGTCCCTCACGGTACTCGTCCACTATCGGTCACACAGGAGTCTTTAGCCTTGGAGGGTGGTCCCCCCAGCTTCACGCCCGGACTCTCGTACCGGGCGTTACTCAGGAACTCCACTAGCTCCACCACGTCGTCTTCGCGTACCGGGCTGTCACCGTCTTTGGCGCCCCTTTCCAGAGGACTTCGGCTGACTTCGATGGAACCGTGCGTGGGTCCTACAACCCCGATCCCACAAGGAGATCGGTTTGGGCTCGGTCCGGTTCGCTCGCCGCTACTACGGACATCTCGGTTGATTTCTCTTCCTCTGGGTACTTAGATGTTTCAGTTCCCCAGGTTTGCTTCCCGCCTTGCGACGGGATGACCGCTGTTACCAGCGGCCGGGTTTCCCCATTCGGCCATCCAAGGATCAATGCGTGTGTGCCGCTCCCCTTGGCTTATCGCAGCTTACCACGGCCTTCATCGCCTCTGTGTGCCCAGGCATCCCCCACTTGCTTTCGTTCGCTTGACTACAAAATCGTGTCAAGCAAAGCACGCGCGATTTCTTCAGAGTGACTTCATACAGTGCTTCGTTGAAATCTCTCATGATGATTCGCTTATCCCACGATCTACCATACTTCCGTTGTCAAACAGCAAGGGCGGCGCTCGCGTGAGCGCCGCGAAGCAGAAATTGAATTGGGAAGGGATGCCGAGACGAGCGACTTGCGGAAGACTTTCAGCGACCCCGAAGGGCGCCTACTCGCTCGATCCGTTAAGGAGGTGATCCAGCCGCAGGTTCCCCTACGGCTACCTTGTTACGACTTCGCCCCAGTCACTGCGCTTGCCTTCGGCCGCTTGGTCCCTTGCGGGTTCCGACACGGACTTCGGGCACTCACAGCTTCCATGGCGTGACGGGCGGTGTGTACAAGGCCCGGGAACGTATTCACCGTGGCGTAGCTGATCCACGATTACTAGCGATTCCAGCTTCATGCCGGCGAGTTGCAGCCGACAATCCGAACTGAGGCCGGGTTTAAGGGATTGGCTCACGCTTGCGCGCTTGCAGCCCACTGTCCCGGCCATTGTAGCACGTGTGTAGCCCTAGACGTAAGGACCATGATGACTTGACGTCGTCCCCACCTTCCTCCGGTTTGGCACCGGCAGTCTCCCTAGAGTTCCCGGCATTACCCGCTGGCAACTAGGGACAGGGGTTGCGCTCGTTGCGGGACTTAACCCAACATCTCACGACACGAGCTGACGACAGCCATGCAGCACCTGTGCACGGACTCCGAAGAGAGGCCACCGTTTCTGGTGACCGTCCCGTGCATGTCAAGCCTAGGTAAGGTTCTTCGCGTTGCGTCGAATTAAACCACATGCTCCACCGCTTGTGCGGGCCCCCGTCAATTCCTTTGAGTTTCAGCCTTGCGGCCGTACTCCCCAGGCGGGGCACTTCATGCGTTAGCGCCGGCACTCAAGGGGTCGCTCCCCCAAGCACCTAGTGCCCATCGTTTACGGCGTGGACTACCAGGGTATCTAATCCTGTTTGCTCCCCACGCTGTCGCGCATCAGTGTCAGCAACGGCCCAGCCAACCGCCTTCGCCACCGGTGTTCTTCCGGATCTCTACGCATTCCACCGCTACACCCGGAATTCCATTGGCCCCTACCGTGCTCAAGCATGGCAGTTCGCACGGCCGACCCGGAGTTGAGCCCCGGGCTTTCACCGCACGCTTACCACGCCACCTACGCGCCCTTTACGCCCAGTGATTCCGGACAACGCTCGCACCCTCCGTATTACCGCGGCTGCTGGCACGGAGTTAGCCGGTGCTTCCTCACCCGGTACCGTCAAGCCTCTCGAAAAAGGCGTTTCGTCCCGGGCAACAGTGGTTTACACCCCGAAGGGCTTCCTCCCACACGCGGCGTCGCTGCGTCAGCCTTTCGGCCATTGCGCAAGATTCCCCACTGCTGCCTCCCGTAGGAGTCTGGGCCGTATCTCAGTCCCAATGTGGCTGGCCATCCTCTCAGACCAGCTACCCGTCGTCGCCTTGGTGAGCCGTGACCTCACCAACTAGCTGATAGGCCGCGAGCCCCTCGATGTCCCCCGGAGGTTTCCTCTCCAGTCGATGCCGACCAGAGAGCGTATGCGGTATTACCCGGCCGTTGGGCCGGCTATCCCCCAGACATCGGCAGGTTGCTCACGTGTTACGCACCCGTTCGCCGGTTGCCCTTGCGGGCCCCCGTGACTTGCATGTGTTAAGCACGCCGCCAGCGTTCGTCCTGAGCCAGGATCAAACTCTCCAATGAGTTCGAAATAGCTCCTCGAAAACGCTGCCCACGCTGTCGCGTAGACAGCATGTCCGAATCACAGAATGTTCAGTTTGAACTCTCCCCGGGATCCCCTGAACGGGCCCGGATCAACGAGTTCGCCTCGCACATCCATCTTCCCAATTCAATTATCAATCAGCTCGATTGTCGCCTATTGGCGACAGCCTATAACAATAACAACACTGCCCCTGCTACGTCAAGCGTTTGAAACAAGATTTTCCACTCTGCACCGACCGCAACCCGAAGCCATCGCCCGCCCCAAGTCCGCCGGTCGCATGCGCCGTGTAGGAATCGAACCTACAACCTAGTGATTAAGAGTCACTTGCTCTGCCAATTGAGCTAACGGCGCGTCGCGCCACACCCCCCACATCCTGCGCCCAAACCCGGTCGTTCGAGACGAGCGCCGACACCTCGAGCCACGTATCGGCACGGCATTCACCATGAAAACTAACGCATCAGCGTTTGGAGAGGACTTCCATGGCGAGCGTCCTTTCCATTGCCTGCACCCGGTCAAACGAATATGGCGACGGCAAGTGGCGCAGGACCGCGGGCAGACCCCATGTCGTGAGTCTCGTTCGCACCCTACGACGCTGATTCTACTCCTGACCGTCTGTCGAACAAAACCCACGGTCAACTGGGCCAGGTGGGTCGTTGCACGTGGAAACAGGCACGTTACCGTCCTTCCCGCACATCGCCCCAAAGCCGAAATCCTGCGCACCGCCACGTCGCCTCGCGGTGGCGTAATCGGCGCTTGGCACCGGCGCACTCTGCTCGCTCAACTGAAACCAAACTGCGCAAAGAGTGGTGCGCCAGGAGGGAATCGAACCCCCGACCTACAGCTTAGAAGGCTGTTGCTCTATCCAACTGAGCTACTGGCGCTTCGTCCGCAAGGAAGGCCGTCTCCCTCGCCTTCCCTAGGTCGGGGCGCCCGGATTTGAACCGGGGACCTCCTGCTCCCAAAGCAGGCGCGATACCAGGCTACGCTACGCCCCGCGAGCCCATAATTCTAGAGGCGCCGGCTAGTCCCGTCAACCGCGTTGCTCCAGCGATTTCAACAGCTGCGCGATCGCCCGCCCGCGATGACTCACTGCCGCCTTCACTTCACGCGACACCGAGGAGAACGCCCGTCCGAGTTCGCCGCTCACGAAGTACGGATCGTACCCGAATCCGCTGTCGCCGCCGGCTCGCTGCTCCCCGATCGCCCCCGCCGTCTCTCCCCGCGATACCACCTCCCGCCGGCCGTCCCAGAATACCGCCGCGCAGACGTACCGCGCCCGACGATCAGCAGCGCCGCTCAGCCGTTCCAATAGCATCGCGTTGTTCGCCTGGTCGAGTGCCCGGCCACTCAGGTCCCGGCGCCCGCTCCAGCGCTTGCTCAGCACCCCGGGGGCGCCCCCCAGCGCCAACACTTCGAGGCCGGAATCTTCGGCTACGACCGGAAGGCCGCCGCTCCGCGTCCAGAAATAGTGCGCCTTGGAGCGCGCGTTCTCCTCGAACGTATCGAACGCCTCGAGGCTCTCCTCTTCGGGCGACTCCGCCACCCCTGCTTCGCCCAAATCGCGCACCATCCACTCGGCGGCCGTGAACATCGGTCGCAATTCGGCCAGCTTGCCAGCGCTTCGCGTGGCCAACAGCAACACGCGCAGCGTCAAGCTCCCAGTGCTCGCCGCTGCACCGCGTCGAGTGCGCGAATGCCCTGTTCGGCGAGCCCGAGCATCTGCTCGAGTTGGCGGCGGTCGAACGTCTGCTTCTCGCCCGTGCCCTGCACTTCCACGAACTCGCCGGCGCTGCTCATCACGACGTTCATGTCCACGTCGGCGGCCACATCCTCGCGATACTCGAGATCGAGCCGCGGCTCCCCACCCACGATCCCAACACTCACCGCAGCCACGCGGCGGCGCACCGGAGATCCGCCCAGCTTGCCCGTGGCCACCATCCAGCCAAACGCGTCGCTCACGGCTACGCACGCCCCGGTGATCGCGGCCGTGCGGGTGCCGCCGTCCGCCTGCAGCACGTCGCAGTCCACGCGCACGGTGTACTCGCCGAACGTGAAACCATCCAGCATGGCACGCACGCTGCGCCCGATGAGGCGTTGGATTTCCTGCGTGCGACCGCCGAGTTGCGAGCGCTCGCGCGGGCTGCGGGTGTGCGTGGCGCGCGGCAGCATGGCGTACTCGGCGGTGATCCAGCCGAGGCCGCTGCCCTTGCGCCAGCCCGGCACGCCCTGTTCGACCGAGGCCGTGCACAGGACTCGCGTGCCGCCGAACGCGGCCAGACACGAGCCTTCTGCGTAGGCCGACGCACGCCGTTCGAGGGACACCGGGCGCATCTCGTCATTGGCGCGGCCGTCGCGCGGGGACGCAGTGTGATCAGCCACGCAGCTTCTCGATGATGGAGGTGGTGGATTGGCCCGGCGTGAGTGGGATGACCACCACGTCGCCGCCGCGCGCGCGCACGTCGGGTGCGCCGACAATGGTCGCTTCCGTGTAATCGCCGCCCTTCACGAGGACGTCCGGCTCGAGCGCCCGGATCAATTCCAGGGGGGTGTTCTGCGCGAACAGCACCACGGCGTCAACGGGCGCCAGCGCCGCGAGGACATAGGCGCGCTCCGCCTCGCCGCGCACCGGGCGCCCCGGTCCCTTGAGCCTCCGCACCGACACATCGGCGTTGAGCCCCACGACGAGCGCGTCCCCCTGCCGACGCGCGCCCAGCAAAAGATCGACGTGCCCGGGATGCAGGAGGTCAAACACGCCGTTGGTGAACACGACCCGTCCCGGTACGGCACGCCGCCATGCGCGCGCCTCCTCCCACGACATGATGCGCGCGGCGGGCGGTGAAGCGTCGCTCAATACGTGTCCTCGGCGTGCGGATGAAAGGTGAACGCGCGCACCGTAAGCGGTAGTTCGATCAACTCGACGTAATCTGCCGAGATCTTGATGGTTCGATCGCGTGGGTCACGCTCGATCGAGATCTCCTTGGCGTCCGCCGGCAGGCCCAGTGAGTCGGCCTGGAGCCACAGGTGGACGAGGATGAGCGAATCCGGGCGCAGGCCGTTGAACCTCAACTCCTGCTTCATGGCGTCCTCGTACTGGTAGAAGTTCCAGTACGCCTCGGCGACGTTGAGGCCGAAGTAGATGCCAGCCGCCACGAGGAGCAACGTGAACAGGCAGCCCACCGAGCTGCGGCCCGCACGGGCCTTCACCATTGCGACTGCGCACCTTCGACGATCGCGTCGAGCAGGTGTTGGATGGCTTCCTTGCGCCCGTCGCCTTCCGCGCGCTCGGCGTACTCGCCCGAGCCGCTCAGCCCTTTCTGGCTCCACAGCGTCTTGCCGGTCTTCTGGTCGACGATCTGGATGTCGAGCGTGATCTGCAGCTTGCGCCGCGCCGAGACGGCCTCGTTGGGATTCGCGCTATACGACACCGGCACGTCGGCTTCGTACGTGGTAATCGTGCCGCTCACGACAGCGTCGGCGCGTGCCTCCGGCGCGTCGCGCACGCCCAATCGCTTTCCAAGCTCGTTACGCATGGCGTCGAACAGCTCGCGCTGCACGTCGGGGGACGCGGTGCTGTTGTCGAGGGGCAGAATGGCCATCGTCTTGATTGCCGGAGGGAAGGTCCCTTGGGAGAATCCGTAATGCACCGCGCACGCGCCCAGCGCGAGCGGGAGCAGCAGCTTAAGGAAACGTCCACAACGTGGCATCGAATGGTCCGGTGTCATCCGACGTAATGATGACGAGATCGAAGGTGCGGCGGTCACTTTCATTATGATAGCGGATGTGACCGTCGGATGTCCGTGAGACCCATTCCCGTACCCGACCGCCGTCCACACGTTCGACCCGGCGGAGCTGTCCCTGGCCGAAGGTCACCCGCCACTGGACGGGACGGCCGAGATCGGCGACGAGGGTGGTACCCTCGAGGCGGGCGTTCGTGTCGGGGAGTGCCGGGACGGCGAGCCGTCCGAGAGCGGCCCACAGCAGTGCGGTCGGCGGGACGGGGGGAGCGCCGGGCCCGCCTGGCGGCAACCGGAGTTCGTCGCCGATGAGCACGGCGGCGCCGCTGCCCATCCCGCCGGCGAGGAAGAAGTCGAGCCGAGCGCTGTCCGGCGGCGCAAGGCGGGCGGCCCCTTCGCCGCGCGCCACGAGGCCGGCGTCGGTCATTTCCCACCGGAATACGACCTTGCGACGATGGGACCCCAACGTAGCGTCGGGAAAGCGGGCCGGCGCAGGCGCACCCGCGAGCGGCGCCAGCCGCGGCGCACACGCCGTGGCGGCAAAGAGCGCCGCGGCTCCGGCGGCCCGGCTACAACGCCGACTGCAGGCGTGCACGGAATTCCGGCGGCAGCGCGGAGGGACGCCCCGAGCGGTCGAGCGACACGAGCGTGATGCGCGCAGATACCAGGCGCTCCCCGGTGTCGGCGTTCGCAATGTGGTAGTCGAAGCCGATGGCGCGCGACCGCACGTCGGCGAGTCGAGTCTCGACGCGGATACGGTCGTCGTAGCGGGCGGCCCCGTGGTACCGCAGGGTTGCTTCAGAAACGGCCAGCGACACGCCGCGACGCTCCAACTCGGCGTAGCTGACGCCGAACTGCCGGATGAAGTCGGTGCGCCCGATCTCGCACCAGACGAGATAGTTGGCGTGGTACACGACGCCCATCTGGTCGGTTTCCGCATAGCGCACGCGCAGCTCGCTCACTTGAACGTGGCTCATGGGCGGCATCCGCCGGGCGTGGGTCGCGCACGATCGAGATTCATCTGGCGCGAACAATAGAGCGCCGGTGCGGTTTGTAAAGACGCTCCCGTGGCGCTAGAATCAGCGCGTGCTCCCCTCGCCCTGCTACGTATTCTCGGACACGCACCTCGGATTCGCGCCTTCATTGGTGGAACGTTCGCTGCGCCAATTCCTGCGCGCGCTCCCCGGCCGGGCCGGGTCGCTGGTGATCAACGGCGATCTGTTCGAGTTCTGGTTCGAGTGGAAGCGGGTGATGCCGCGCGCTGCGTTCCGGGTGCTGGCGGCGCTCGCCGATCTGCGCGACGCAGGAATTCCGGTGCTGATGATCGCCGGCAACCACGACTGCTGGGGCGGAGAGATCCTGCGCGAGGACGCCGGCATCGACTTTCAGCTCGGTCCGTGGCGGGGCGAGCTGGCGGGATGGCGGACGTACATGGAGCACGGCGACGGATTGCGGACTCGGGAAGACCGCCGCTACCGGGCGCTGCGTACCGTGCTTCGCAATCCGCTCGCCATTCGCGCTTTTCGCTGCATTCATCCCGACTGGGCGACGGCGCTCGCCGGCGGCAGTTCGCACGCCAGCCGCTCGTACGCCGCGCGCGATGGTGGCCGCGGGCTGCGTGAGGCGGCGGCGCAGCGGTTCGCGCTCGAGCCCGGTCTGGAGCTGGTGGTGTTTGGCCACTCGCACGTAGCGACCTTGGAGCGGATGCCATCCGGGGGTGTGTACGCGAACGCAGGATCGTGGCTCGACGCCCCGACCTTCCTGCGGCTGACGCCCGACCGCGTGGAGCTGCGGCGGTGGGATGGGTCAGCCGAGGGGGTGGCGCTCCACGGCGTCGATCGCGCGGCCCAGGAATCGCTGCCCTAACGCGAGAAAGCGCGACGGCTCGTCGGAGCACACGAAGCGATATGACAGCTCGGCGCCGGGCGGAGCGGCAAGACCCTGCTCCGCCAGCACGCGCGCCGTCTCGGCGGCCGTTTCCTGCGCGCTGTCGATGAGCCGCACGCCGGGGCCGAGCACATCGTGGAGCAGCGGCTTGAGCAGCGGGTAGTGCGTGCACCCGAGCACGACCGTGTCGACCTTCGCGCGCACGACGGGCTCGAGGTATTCGCGCGCGATGAGGCGCGTGGCGTCGCGATCGGTCCATCCCTCCTCAACCAGGGGCACGAACAGCGGGCACGGCTGGGCGACGATCCGGGCGTCGGCGCGGAGCGCGTGGATGGCCCGTTCATACGCACCGGAGCGTACCGTCCCGAGCGTGCCGATGACGCCGATGACACCCGTATGCGTGGCGGCGACGGCGGCGCGCGCCCCGGGCTCCACGACGCCGATGACGGGCAGCCGACGCTCGGCGCGAAGCATGGGAAGGGCGTGCGCGGTGGCGGTGTTACAGGCGACGACGATCGCCTTCACGCCGCGCGCCTCGAGGAAGTCGGCGATCTCACGGCTGTAGCGCTGGACCGTCTCCGGTCCCTTGTTGCCGTAGGGAACACGTGCCGTGTCGCCGAAGTACAGGATGCTCTCATGCGGAAGCTGCCGCATCAGCTCGTGCACCACGGTGAGCCCGCCGATGCCGGAATCGAACACGCCGATCGGCGCCCGGGTGTTCATGGAACACGGATGTGGAGGCCCAGGTTCGCGCCCCCGCCCGACGCGGGCTGCACGAACAATTCGGCGGGCACGTCCCAGAGGTTGGCGGCGACGTAGGCGTCGAGACCGGAGAAGAGGTGGTTGGCAATGATCGCCGCCACCCAGTCCTCGACGTGGGAGCGCCGGCTGCGAACGAGCGTGGAGTCGTACGGCGACGGCGCGAGCACGGGCCCCTTCTGTCCGGTGACCGGATCCCACCACGACACCACCACGCTGTCGGGGCCGGCGTTGCGGGCCTGGCGCAAGTCGAAGTCGGCCTGGTGCAGCATGGTCACGGCCAGGGCCTCGAAGGCGAGGAACAGCGCGGCCGCCTTGGGGCGGCCGAGCACCGTCTGGGCGTACCCGGGGAAGAGGAACGAGTAGGCGAACGACCGGCCGGGCGAGAGCGGTGGCGGCAGTTCGGGATGGGGACCCCGCAGCGTATCGGTGGTGCGACCGGTGTCGAGCACCGTTCGGGGAATGACGACGGGCGAGCGGGCCGTGTCGGGCATCTTGGCGCGCGCCGAATCCGGTTTCTGGGCCCGGGCCGTCGCCGCCCCGGCCACGATCGCCGTCACCACGATGCCGGCCGCCCACCGGCCCTGGCGCGAATATATATATTTACGCATAGATGCCGGCCAGCGCGTATGGCGGGAGTGCATGGGAATCGAACCCACCCAACCCGACGTCGTCAGGTCGCAACAGTTTTGAAGACTGCGGAAGCCACCAGGCCCCCTCCACTCCCCCGGTCACGCGAGCACCAGCCCGCGGGCCCCGGCGGTCCGCACTTCACCGATTTCCACGGCGCCAGGCACCCTGGAAACATACTCCGCCAGCCGATCCGGTGGAACGGCAACGAGAAGCCCGCCGGACGTCTGCGGATCGAGCAGCACGGCGCGTTCCGCATCGCTCGCGGCGTTCCATTCAACCTTGTCATGGAGGAATGCGAGGTTGCGCTCCGCACCACCGGTGCGCACGCCGCGCGCCCATGCGGCGACGGCGCCAGAGAGCGTCGGGACGGCGGCGGCGTTGATAACCAACGTCACGCCACTTGCCCGCGCGATGTGCGATGCATGGCCGAGCAGCGCGAACCCGGTGACGTCGGTGGCGCACCGCACCCCCACGGCCAGCGCCGCTCGGCTCGCCTCAGCGTTGAGGGCGCGCATGGAGTCGTGGAGCGCCTCGGCCTCGTGATCACTCAGCTCACCCTGTTTCTCGGCGGTGGCAAGAAGTCCCGTGCCGATGGCCTTGGTCAGCACGAGCCGGTCGCCCGGGCGGGCGGCGGCGTTGGTGAGGATCCGATCGGGGTGCACGCGGCCGGTGACGGCCACGCCGAATTTGAGCTCCTCGTCGATGATCGTGTGGCCGCCTACGACGAAGGCGCCGGCTTCATGCACCTTGTCCTGACCGCCGCGAAGGATGTGGCCCAGCACCTCGAGGGGCAGCTTGCCAGCCGGGAACCCGACGATGTTGAGCGCGGTGAGCGGCTCGCCGCCCATCGCGTACACATCGGAAAGCGCGTTGGCGGCGGCGATCTGCCCGAACAGATACGGGTCGTCGACGATCGGCGCGAAGAAGTCGACCGTCTGGACGAGGGCGAGGTCAGGCGCGAGGACGAACACGCCGGCGTCGTCGAAGGTCTCGCGGCCCACGAGCAGGCGAGGGTCGCTCTGGTGCGGAACGCCCTCGAGGGCTTCGGAGAGGTCGCCCAGGCCGAGTTTCGCAGCGCAGCCGGCGCAGCGTGCGAAGGCGGTGAGCCGCAGCAGTTCGGCGTGGGTCGCGGAGGTGGTCATCGCACGGCGACGACCGCTTCGATCTCCACCAGCACGTTCCGCGGCAGCGCGGACACCTGGACCGTCGAGCGGGCCGGCCGCGCCTCGCCGAAGGCGCGGGCGTAGGCATCGTTCACGAGGGGGAAGTCGCTCATGTCGTGGAGGAATACCGTGGTCTTCACGACATCGTTCCACGTGGCGCCGGCCGCCGTGAGAATGGCCTGCAGGTTGGCGAGCACGCGCTCGGTCTGCGCAACGACGTCGCCGGGCACGACGTTCCCGGTAGTCGGATCGATGGCGATCTGGCCGGCAGTGAACAGGAATCCGTTGTGGATCACGCCCTGGGAGTAGGGGCCAATGGCCGCCGGGGCCTTGTCGGTATGCAGCGTGGTCGGCATGCGAAGGGTCTCCGAGGGATCGGCCGGCGCTGGGCCGGCGAAGGGGTCGACGTAAGGACGAACGCCGGGAACCTACTCAGGCGAGCCCAGGGATCGCCAGACCGAACAGCCGCGCCGCGTTGCGCGTGACGCCCTCGCCGAGCGCGGACGCATCGGCGCCGCGTGCCTGGGCGACGCGGGCGAGTGTGAGGCTCACCCAGGCCGGCTCGTTGCGCTTGCCGCGGTGCGGAACGGGGGCGAGGTACGGGGAATCGGACTCGATGAGCAGGCGATCCTCGGGCACGAGCCGGAGGAGCGCGTCATCCTCCCATTTCTTGAAGGTCACGACGCCACTGAACGAGACGTACCAGCCCACGGCGAGCGCGGTCTCGGCCAGGCGGTGCGATCCGGTGAAGCAGTGGAGGACGCCGCGCACCCCCCCGGCCCCCGCTTCCTCGACCATCGCGCGCGTGTCTTCCTCGGCCTCGCGAGCGTGCACCACCACCGCTCTCCCGAGGTCGCGGGCAAGCGCCAGTTGGGCGCTGAAGGCGCGCCGCTGTTCGGACCGGGGCGAGTGCTCATAGTGGTAGTCCAGTCCGCACTCGCCGACGGCGACAGCGCCGTGCCGGACTTCCTCGGCGATTCGCTCGGGGTCCCGCACGGGATCGAACCCGGCCGCGTCGTGTGGGTGCACGCCGGCGGTGAACCACACGAAGCCGGGATGGTCGTTGGCAAGGGCGCGGGCGCGCCCAGCGGCGGCGAGCGATTCCCCGATGCAAACAACGGCGCGTGCCCCTGTCTGGCGGGCGCGCTCGATGACGGCTTCGCGGTCGTCGTCGAATGCCGGGTCGGCCAGGTGGGCGTGGCTGTCGATGAAGTCGGCCATGGAACGTCGAACCGCCGCGGCGAGCGCGGCGGTTCCGGGCGACGTCAGCGGGCCTTGCGCCGTTGCTGCTGGACCGCCGCGGCTGCCGCCCCACCCCGGCCTTCGACCGCCCGCGGCCATTTGGCCTCGATCCAGAGCAGCAGCGCGCCGGCCACGTAGATGGAGCTGAACGTTCCGGTAAAGATGCCGAACGCCATGAGCCATGCGAACGGCCGGATGACTTCGCCCGCAAAGAAGAGCAGCGCGAGCGTGGCGGTGAGCGTGGTCACGTGGGTCAGGATCGAGCGCGGCAGCGTCTCGTTGATGGCACGGTTCATGGTGTCGCGCAGCGGCTCCTTTCGCTGCTTGCGCAGGTCCTCGCGTACGCGATCGAAGATGATGATCGTGTCGTTCAGCGAGTAGCCGATCACGGTGAGGATGGCGGCGACGACGGTAAGCGAGATCTCCAGCCGCAGCATGGCGAGAAAGGCCAGCGTGGTGAAGATGTCGTGGGCCGTGGCAACCACGGCGGCGACGCCGAATCGCCATTCGAACCGGATGGCGAGGTAGATAAGGGTGACGAGGAAGGAGATCGCCACCGCGATCATCGCGTTACGCCGCAGCTCGGCGCCGACCTGCGGGCCGATGTACTGCGACTGCACGACGCGCACCTGCGAGGTGTCGCCGAACTGGGTGTGCAGGGCGGCCTCGATCTGTTTGGCCGTGCTGTCGGCCGAGCCGAGTGCGGCGTTGCCACTCTTGGGCTGGGCGCTGATCGTGAACTCCGTGGGCGAGCCGAACTGTTGGATGGTGGACCCGGCGAAGCCGGCGCCGTCCACGGTGGAGCGGATGACGTCGGGGTTGGGCGCCTTGGCGAACTCCACCTGCAGCGTCGTCCCGCCGGTGAACTCGATGCTGTAGTGCGCACCGCGGATGGCGAGCGACGTGAGCCCGACGAGGATGAACGCGATGGTGATGACGGCGGCATGCCGCCAGTACTTGATGAAGTCGTAGCTGGTGCCGTGGAGGATGCGCAGCATTTAGATGCTCAACGTCTGGGCGCCGCGCGAGCGGGACAGCCACAGGAGGAAAAGGGTTCGCACGACGAAGATGGCCGCGATCATGGACGCCGCCACGCCCGCAATGAGCGTCACGGCGAAGCCCCGCACCGGACCGCTCCCCCACTGGTACAACACGGACGCCGTGAGGATAGTCGAGATGTTGGAGTCGATGATGGCGGGCATGGCGTGCCGGAAGCCCTCGTCGATGGCGGTACGGACAGTCTTGCCGCGGTCCAACTCTTCCCGGATGCGCTCGAACACGAGCACGTTGGCATCCACCGCGATGCCGATCGAGAGCACCATGCCGGCCAGGCCGGGCATTGTGAGCACGGCGTCGAAGCCGGCCAGCGCGGCCAGCGTGTAGAGCACGTAGATGGCCAGTCCGCACACGGCCAGCATTCCCGCAAACCGATAGTAGATCACCAGGATCAGCACGATTGCGATGATGGCGATCATGCCGGCGTTGAACCCCTTTTGGATGGAGTCCTTGCCGAGCCGCGGACCTATGACGACCGCCTCGGCGACCTTGAGTGGCACCGGGAGCGCGCCGGCCCGAAGCACGAGCGCCAGGTCCTGGGCGGCGGCGAGGTCCTTGCCGCCGAGGGTAATCTGGCCACGCGTGCCGATGGCGCTCTGGATGACCGGCGGCTGTCCCATGACCCGATTGTCGAGCACGATGGCCATGTAGTCGCCCACGTGGCGCCCGGTCTCGACGCGGAAACGGCGTCCGCCCTCGTTATTGAGCGTGAACTCCACCACGGTGCCGTCGGTGGGGCTCTGAGACGGCCGTGCGTCCGTGATGTAGGTGCCGGTCGTGATCGCCTTGTCGTCCGTCACGTACAGCGCGCGGTACCAGTCCGCGCCATACTGCGTGGAGTCGGTGCCCCAGATGATGCGCTTGCCTGGCGGGATGGCGGCCTTGATAGCCGGCATCTGCAAGTACGCTTCGATCTCGGCGACTTTGCTGAACGGCACGAAGTACTGGCCGTACATGTTGCCGGGCGAGATGGCGTTGGAGAATGCGCCGCCGGCTTTCGCGCCAAGTGAGTCGACCGTCGTCGTGTCGCCCGCCGGCTTGGCCGCGGCGCCCTTTCCCTTTGTCGTATCTCCGCCTGTGAGCAGGGTCTGCAGGCCGGCGGCCCCGCTGGCGGGCGGTTCCACCGCCGTTTGCCCCGCGGGGACCTTGGCCGCGGCGACGCCCGCGTCCTTGATGATCTGGTCGAAGCGCGGCGCCACCTTCTGCAACGCCTGCGTCTTGTCGGTGATCAGGAACTCGAGGAACGCCTGATCCTTGACGAGTTTTTCGGCACGCGTCGGGTCGTCGTAGCCGGGAATCTCGACGATGATGCGGTCGTTGCCGGCCTTCTGGACCACGGACTCGGAGACGCCGAACCCTTCGATACGGGTGCGCACGGTCTTGAGCGCGCGATCGATGGCATCCGGGATCTTGTCGGGTGTGATGGACTGCTTGGACGTATCGACTTCGAGCGTCAGGTGGATGCCCCCCTGCAGGTCCAGCCCGCGACGGAGGGGGATGTGGCGTTCGGTCGTGTCGTGCAGCATGCCGTCGGACCCGCGGTACTTCACCACTTGGTTGCGTGGAACCAGAAACCGAGATGGAGACGAGGATCGAGGCGCCGATAGTCAGCAGGCGATACTTCAGGTTCGACATGCGACGGAGGTGGGAGAAAGGGATTTACGCGGAACCTATAAGGGTATCCGGCGAGAGAACTTCCGTCAACGCGCGACGGGCATTCTCGGCGTCGGATTTCAACTGCGCGGCAAGCTCATCGGGACCGCTGAACTTCTTCGTGTCCCGCAGGCGGGCGACGAACTCGACGGCGACCGGCCGGCCGTACCAGTCGCCGGCGGCCCCGAACAGGTGCACCTCGAGCGCCACGGTGTCGTCACCAAAGGTGGGCCGCGGCCCGAGATTCATCATACCGCCGAACGTGCCGGCGGCGCTGGTCACCCGCACAGCGTAAACGCCCACCGGCGGCAGCAGTTTCCGGCGGGACGGAAGTGCGATGTTGACGGTGGGGAAGCCGAGCCCCCGCCCCCGGCCGCGGCCCACGGTCACGCGACCCACCGCCTCGTAGGGTCGGCCCAATCCCAGGGCAACTCGCGCAAGGTCGGCCGAGGCCACGGCGTCGCGGATCACACTCGACGACAGCCGACCGCCAGACGGGAGCGCCAACGCGTCGACGACTTCGAAGGCGAACCCGGCATCGTGAGCGATTTCACGGACGAGCGCCTCATCGCCTTCACGGCCGCGACCGAAGCTGTGGTCGTGGCCCAGCAGGAGCGCGCGCATGCCGTACCGGCGCACCAGTACGTCGCGGATGAACGCCTCGGCGCTGAGTTCGCGGAACGAAGCCGTGAACGGGATCTGAGCCACGTAGTCCACGCCGCACGCGGCGAGCGCGAGGAGCTTCTCCTGGCGGACGGTGAGCCGCATCGGGGCGTCGGACGGCCGGATGATCTCGAGCGGATGCGGCTCGAAGGTGACGACCAGCGTCGGAAGCCCGAGCGTTGCGCCCTGCTCCCGGAGGCGGGCGAGCACGTACTGATGGCCCCGGTGGACCCCATCGAAGGTGCCCACGGTGACGACCGAACCGCTTACCTGGAGGGGGACTAGTGGGTGCGCTTCAGGCATCGCCGATCACGACCTTGGGCTGCCAGACATCGCCGAGGCGCTCGGCCACGGCGAGCAGCGTTCCGTCGGCGGTGAGGGCCCCGAATTCGCCAGGAATGCGTGCGGGCACGGCGCGGCCATGGGCCACGAGCCGCCGGTCGTCGCCGTCCAACGGCTGTGTGGGGAGGTGGGCAACGGCATCGAGGAGGGGCCTGAGGTGCGCCTCGCCCCGCTGGACGGCGTCGATCGGCTGGGCGGTGGACACGTCGAACCGGCCGGCGCTGGTGCGGCGGAGCGCCGTGAGGTGCGCAGCGCTTCCTGCGGCTTTTCCCAGATCGCGCGCGAGGGCACGCACGTAGGTACCGCCGGCGCAGATCACGATGACGTCGAGTTCGGCGTGCCGGCGGGCGCGCACCGTCCACCCATGCACGCGCACGGTCACCGGGGCGAGGTCGAGCGGGCGGCCACGCCGGGCGGCGGCGTAGGCGCGCACGCCCTCGACCTGCTTGGCGGAGTAGGCCGGAGGACGCTGCTCGAGATCGCCCACCATAGTGGCGAGTGCCGCGTCCACGGCTCCCGGCGACGGAAGGCCGACCTGGCGCGTGACGTGACCGGTTGAATCATCGGTATCGGTGGCGGCGCCGAAGCAGATCGTGGCCTCGTACACCTTGGGTTCGGCGTCGAGGTACGGAATGAGCCGGGTGCCCCGCCCCACGAGCAGGACGAGGAGGCCGGTGGCGAAGGGGTCGAGGGTGCCCGCATGTCCGATTCGCGACTCCCCCACGCCGCGCCGGGCCAGCGAGACGACGTCGTGTGACGTCATGCCCGCCGGCTTGTCGACGAGCAGGAGGCCGTCAGTCGTCCTGGGCCCCATCCACCGGCTTTCCCTCGCGCACCTGGGCGAGCAGCGACTCGATGCGGGCCGCGCGGGCGATGGTCTCGTCGAGCCGGAAGGTGATCTCGGGGGCGAGGCGAAGGCGTAAGGTTCGTCCAACATGCGAGCGGAGGTGCGCGGCGAGGCTGGCCAGCCCCTCCACCGTGGCCGCGCGCTCGGCGTCCGACCCCATGATGCTCACGAACACCTTGGCGTGGCGCAGGTCGCGCGTCACGTCGACGCCGGTGACCGTCACCAGCCCCACGATGCGCGGGTCTTTGACCTCTTCGGCGAGGAAGATCGCCACCACTTCGCGAATCCCCTCGGCCACGCGGTCGGGACGTCGATTGTCTGCAGCCATGAATACCCCTACTCCAGCCCCGGTGCGGCACCGCCGCGCCGGAAGCGCGCTTAAGTGGCCGGCGAGGAGCCGAGGGACCGGGCAATCTCCTCGGTCCGGTAGCACTCGATCACGTCGCCCACCTTGAGGTCGTTGAAGTTCTCGACCCCGATGCCGCACTCGAAGCCGTCCTTCACTTCGC
This sequence comes from uncultured Gemmatimonadaceae bacterium, assembly GCA_963728785.1. Taxonomy (GTDB): domain Bacteria; phylum Gemmatimonadota; class Gemmatimonadetes; order Gemmatimonadales; family Gemmatimonadaceae; genus JAGWRI01. The sequence continues at coordinate 1,060,732 of CAVSKV010000004.1, read as the reverse complement.
GCACGTCGTCCTTGAACCGGCGGAGCGACCCGATGACGCCATCGTAGACTTCGACGCCGTCGCGGATCACGCGCACGCGGCCCTGGCGGTTGATCATGCCGCTGCGGACGTAGCAGCCGGCGATCGTACCGATGCGCGACACCTTGAACACCTGCCGCACCTCGGCCTCGCCGAAGATGACTTCGCGCTCTTCAGGCCGGAGCATACCTTCGAGCGCGGCGCGCACGTCGGCCACGGCCTCGTAGATGATCCGGTAGAGCTTGATGTCCACGCCCTCGCGCTCGGCCGCCGTGCGGGCATTGTTGTCGGGCCGTACGTGGAAGCCGATGATGACGGCCCCCGAGGCCTTGGCGAGGAGAATGTCGCTCTCCGAGATGGCACCGACGCCGCGATGCACGACCTCGACCTGAACTTCGGCCGTGGAGAGCTGCTGCAGCGCGTCGGCCAGGGCTTCGGCCGGGCCCCCTTGGTCCGCCTTGATGACGATGCGCAGGGTGCGACGTTCGCCGCTGGCCGCGTGCTCGATGAAGTCCTCGAGTGACACGCCGCGCGACGTGCGCCGGCTCTTGGCCTCACGGTCCAGGCGCTGGCGCCGTTGCGCGATCTCGCGCGCCGCGCCGGCGTCGTCAACCACCAGTAACTGGTCGCCAGCCATCGGCACCCCTTCCACGCCGAGCACCTGCACCGGAATGCCCGGACCGGCGTCCTTCACTGGGTTGCCGCGCTCGTCGAGCAAGGCGCGGACGCGGCCGGAGTGCATACCGCAGATGAAGTCCTCTCCGACGTGCAGCGTGCCGTTCTGGATGAGCACCGTAGCTACGGGGCCCTTGCCAGCGTCGAGCTGGGCCTCGATCACGGAGCCGGTGGCCGGCCGGTTGGGATTGGCCTTGAGGTCGAGGATTTCCGACTGGAGCAGGATCTGGTCGAGCAGGGTGTCGATGTTCGTGCCCTTCTTGGCGGAGATCTCGCTGGACAGCGTCTGCCCGCCGAACTCCTCGAGCACCACCCCGTGCTGCAAGAGGTCCTGCTTGACCTTGGCCGGGTTGGCCTGCGGCAAGTCGATCTTGTTAATGGCCACGATCAGCGGCACGCCGGCGTTGCGGGCGTGCGAGATCGCCTCGATGGTCTGCGGCATGACCGCGTCGTCCGCGGCGACGACGAGCACGACGATGTCGGTGACCTGGGCGCCGCGGGCGCGCATGGCGGTGAACGCCTCGTGGCCCGGGGTATCGAGGAAGGTGACGGACTTGCCGTTGGGCAGCGTGACGTGGTAGGCACCGATGTGCTGCGTGATGCCGCCCGATTCGCCGGCCACGACGTTCGCATGGCGGATGTAATCGAGCAGCGAAGTCTTGCCGTGGTCGACGTGGCCCATGATGGTCACCACGGGCGGCCGCGACACGAGATCCTCGGGCTGGTCTTCCTGCACCGCCATGACGTCTTCGGCCTGGTAGGCGTCTTCGCGCACTGCCTGGAATCCGAATTCGCCGGCGATCAGCTCGATCTGGTCGAAGTCGAGCCGCTGATTGATGGTGATCATCAATCCGAGGTTCTTGAACGCGAAGGCCACGATCTCGGTGGCCGGCACTTTGAGGATCTGGGCGAGTTCGCTCACCGTAATGAACTCGTTGACCCGCACCAAGCGCTTCTCGCGCTCGGCCTCGGCGACACGGGCCGCCTCGACTTCCTCGCGGTGGCCGCGGCGGGAGTCACTGGAGCTGCGGCGCGAAGGCGCACCACGCATGGCCGCCATCGTCTTGGAGATGTTGGCGTCCACCGCGCCCTGGTCCACCTGACCCCGGCGGCCCTTCTTCCGACGGCCGCGCTCGACCGGAGCCCCTGGCTTCTGGCCTCCGCCCCTCTCCTCGCGGCGCGGGGGCGCGGCAACACCGCCTCCCGGTGCGGCGGACGCAACGGGGCGCGGCGGCATGAACGGCGAACCGCTCGCCACGGGACGGGGACGCGGGGCGCCCGGCGTGACCGGACGCGGACGGGGGCGCTCGCGCGCCGGAGCTGCGCCCACTTCGGCACGCGACGACACCGATCTCGGCTCGGCCGCTTGGGCAGCCTCCTCCTCGGCGACGACCTGTTCGGCCTCTTCCTCTTCCGAGGAGATCGGTTCGGCTGCGGCGGCCTCGGCGGCCGCGGCTTCTTCGGCCTCCCTCGCCGCTTCGGCTGCGGCGGCGGCGGCTTCGGCGGCGATGGCCGCGGCTTCGGCAGCGGCCCGCTGCGCCTCCTCGGCCTTCTGGGCAGCTTCGGCGGCCGCCGCGACGTCGGCGGCTTTGCGCCTACGACGTACCGGGGCCGCGGGCGCAGCCGCGGCGGCGGCCGGCTCGACGGCCGGCGGGGCTTCCGCCGCGGCCTTGGCCGCTTTCTTGGCGCGGGGTGTCCACGGCTTGGATGGCTTGGCAGGCTTCACAGTCTTGGCGGCGGCACCGGCGGCTGAGCGGCGCCGGCGCGGAGAAGCGGCTGCGGAGTCCTTCTCCTGCTCTGCACGAGCGCGCTTTTCGCGCTCCCACCGTGCCCGAAGGCGTGCCACCTGATCGTCGGTGAGCACACTCAGATGGCTGCGCACGGGAATGTCCATCTGCCGAAGCAATCCGATCACTTCGTCAGCAGGGACTCCGAATTCCCCAGCCATGTCGTGTACGCGAAGCTTGCTCAAACGATCCTCCTAAGTGGGCCTGACCGCGCCCGTTTCCACCACGCCGAGAATGCCATCGGCCAGCGACCGGTCGACGATGCCGATTGCAGCCGTCTGTGTGCGTCCTGCAGCGGCCCCGAGCTCGGCGGCCGCCAGTCCTTCGATGGTCGGGATTCGCCGCGCCCGCAGCAGCGGGCGCAGTTTGTCCATGCTATGTTCCGCCGCGTCGCTCGCCACCAGCACGAGCACGAGCCGGTCCTTCTTGGCAGCGGCGCGCACCTGCTCCACACCCACGGTGGCGTTCCGCGCCCGCACCCCGAGACCGACGAGGCCCAACACGCGGCGCGCCTGGTCCGGGGTCACGCCGCTGCGCCACCCCCGTCAACGGGGGGCGGCTCCGTCTGAAGCTCGGCCGGCGCCTGGGTTGCCGCCGACGCCGTCTCTTCGTTCGAACCCTCTTCGGTGAGTTCGGCCAGGATCGCCATGAGCCGGTCGGCATCGTCGAGCGTGATGCCCGTCAACCGCAGGAAATCGTCGCGCTCGAGGTCGATGATGTCGTTGAGCGTACGATAGCCCGCCTCTTCGAGGATCGCGACCGTCGCCGGTGGCATGCCCTCGATTTCGGTGAGCTTCACGTCGGCCACGTCGCCCTCCTCCTCCGGCAGCGGCGCGAAGATCGCGCCCTCGCCGCCGCGTTCCAGCCACTCGCGGCTCGAATAGAGGTCGATCTTCCAGCCTGTCAATTCGGAGGCGAGGCGGACGTTTTGGCCATTGCGGCCGATGGCCAGCGAGAGCTGGTCCTCGTCCACCACTGCCTGGATGGTCTTGGTTACCGGATCGCTGAACACGCGGGCCACGCGGGCCGGGGCGAGCGCCAGCTTGGCGAACCGCTCCGGATCGGGGGACCAGGGTACGATATCGATGCGCTCGCCGCCGAGTTCGTTGACTACGGCCTGCACGCGCGAGCCCTTGAGCCCCACGCATGCGCCCACCGGATCGATCGCGTCGTCGCGTGAAAAGACCGCAATCTTCGTGCGGCTGCCCACCTCGCGGGCCGATGCCTTGATCTCGACGATTCCCTGCTGGATTTCGGGCACCTCGAGCTTGAACAGCGCCTTGACGAAGAGCGGATCGCCGCGGGTGAGGATCAGCCGCGGACCCTTGGGTGTCTCCTCGACCTTCTTGAGAACGGCGCGGATCGGCTCGCCCTGGTGGAAATGCTCGCGGTGGTTCTGCTCGCGGTAGGGCACGATCGCCTCGGCCTCGCGGAACTTGTTCAGCATGATCACGAGCTTGCCGCGCTCGATCTGCTGGACCTCGCCCGAGAGCAGTTCCCCCACACGCGAACTGAATTCGTCGCGGATGCGGGTACGTTCGCCTTCGCGCACGCGCTGGATGATGCGCTGCTTCGCGGCCTGTACGGCCGCGCGGCCGAACACGGTGAAATCCACCGGCTCTTCGAGCACGTCGCCGGCATCGAACTCCTCGTCGTACAGGCGGGCGTCCTCGACGGATATCTCGCGGCTGGGGTCTTCCACCACATCGACGACCGTCTTGAGGAGAACGATCTTGATATCGCCCTTGGCGTCGTCGATGGTGACCTCGGCCTGCACATTGGCGCCGTACTTCTTGGCGAGCGCCGCCATGATGCCGTCCTGCAGAAGCCCGTAGAGTTCCGCGCGATCGAGTTGCTTGGTGTTGGACACCTCGCGAAATGCGGCCAAGATTTCTGCTGAGCTCACCATCCAAGCATCCTCGTCAGGGGCCGGCGACAACAGCCGACCTGCGTTCGTGGTCCCGCCCACTCGTGGGTCCCGCCTCTTCCGCGCCTCGGTTCTCTCATGCGCGGAACGACAGCCGCGCCTCTCTCACCTCAGCGAGCGACACGTGCCGCCGCTCGCCCGAATCCAGTTCAAGTTCCACCACTTCCGTACCGCCGGCCTCATCAACGGCGATGATTCTCGCCTCGAACCTGCCACCGTGCACAGGACTGAGCACGTTGGCCCACCGTCCCGCGAACCGGCGCCATTCCGCCGCTGTTCGCAGCGGCCGTTCGCCCGGAGACGAGACCTGCAACACATATCGATCCGCCACCGAGCCGCTCGCGTCGAGCCTCGCTTCGATGGCTCGCGAGGCGCGCGCACAATCATCTATCGTGACCTTGCCGCCATCCCGCCGGTCAATCCGAACCTCGATCAGAGGACGCGACTTCGTTCCCCCGCGACGGAGTTCAACGAGGTCGAATCCAGACGAGGCAAGCTCTTGACTGACAATGCGTTCCAGCTCTTCGTTCACGTTTCTTGGCAACTGCATTTACGGGATAAAAAAATGTGGGGAACCTCCCCCACATTACCGCCCGGCGTGCGCCGCGCGTGAATTGCAACCTACTGGGTTCGCGCTAGCGAGTCAAGCGAACGCAGCGGGCGACGGCGCCATCAGAGAAATCTGACGCCCGGCGTCTCCCGCCCTATGCGAGAAGAAACGTCCGTTGTCACAGCGCGTGCACCAGCGGCTCATGGAAATGGTTCGGACTCCACACGATTGCGCGTGTGCGGCGATGAGCGCACGAAGGTCCACGGGCGTTGGCCGGCCCACCTGCTGACCGGTCAACCGACCGCGGACGTCGGGGCTCACTTCGTAGCAACCGCCACAGATGGCGGGACCGAGGTGCATGACCAGCTCACCGGCGGGGCACCCCATCGCGCCGAGCGCGCGGAGACCCGCCTCGACGATTCGCGCCTCGGTTCCCCGCCAGCCGGAATGCAGCAATGCCATGGCGCCAGATGGGTGGGCCAGAAATACGGGCACGCAATCCGCCACGGTGACGGCGACCGCGGTCGCCGAACCCGCCGGGCAAGCATGGCCGTCGGCGGCCGCGATGCGAAGCCATCCCTGCCATTGGCCGCCGTGGATCATCACTTCGCGCCCATGCACCTGCGTGGCAGTCGCAAGGCGCCGGACCCCAATCGCTTCCAAACGCGAGGAGAGCGTCTGCCACCGCGCCATCACTTGACGCACGGGCTCTTCGGTGCCGGTACCGAGACTGCCAAAGGCCCGGGTGGTGGTGAACGCCACGAAGCCGATTGAGGCCAGGTCCTCGACGACTTCGACGTCGGGGAGGACGGCGCTCACGCCCCGCCGACTTCCACGCGTTCAATCTGAGCGCCCAGAGCGCGAAGCCGCTGGTCTATGCGCTCGTAGCCGCGCTCGATCTGTTGCACGTTGTGGATAGTGCTCGTACCCGGCGCGGCAAGGGCGGCGAGCAGCATGGCCATCCCGGCCCGGATGTCGGGCGAATCAACGTTGCCTGCATGGAGCGGCGACGGCCCGACGACGAGCGCCCGGTGCGGGTCGCAGAGAACGATGCGGGCGCCCATGCTCACGAGCTTGTCGACGAAGAACAGACGCGACTCGAACATCTTCTCGTGCATGAGGATCACGCCCTGGCATTGCGTGGCGGCAACGATCGCGATCGACATGAGGTCGGCCGGGAAGGCAGGCCACGGCTGGTCCTCGAGCTTCGGCACGTGCCCGCCGAGGTCCGGCTGGATGATTCGAGGCTGGTCGGCCGGCACGATGAGGTCGGCGCCCTCGACCTCGCAGACGATACCCAATCGTTCGAAGCCCATGCGAGTGGAGCGCAGGTGCTCGATCCCGGCGCGTTCAATGCGGAGGGCCGAGTTCGTAACGGCCGCCAAGCCGATGAACGACCCGACCTCGATATGATCGGGCCCGATGGCGTGGGAGGCGCTACCGAACGCCGTCACGCCCTCGATGGTCAGCGTGTTGGTGCCGATACCGTCGATCCTGGCGCCGAGCGCGACGAGGAAACGGGCCAGATCCTGCACGTGCGGTTCGCTGGCCGCGTTGCGGAGCACGGTAGTGCCGCGGGCGGCGGCGGCCGCCATGAGGGCGTTCTCGGTTGCTGTGACGCTGGGCTCGTCGAGGAACACGTCGGCACCGGTGAACCCCCTGGTGCGCAGTTCGTACCGGTCCGACAACGTGAACTCCGCACCGAGCTCGCGGAGCACGTGAAAGTGGGTGTCGAGCCGCCGGCGGCCGATGACGTCACCGCCCGGCGGCGGCAGAGTGACCGCCCCGCTCCGCACGAGCAGCGGCGCAGCGAGAAGGATGGAGGCTCGGATGCGCGCGCAGAGCGCCGGATCGAGCCGCGCCGCGTGCACGGTCTTGGCGTGAACCGCGAGGGTGTTGGGCTCGGTCCACTCGGCGGACGCGCCGACGGAGCGCACCAGTTCGACGAGGGTTTCCACGTCCCGAATGCGTGGCACGTTGGTGAGCGTCACCGGCTGGTCGGTGAGCAGGCTCGCCGCCACGATGGGAAGCGCGGCGTTCTTGTTGCCCGAGGGACGGATGGAGCCGGAGAGGGGGCGCCCTCCGTGGACGACGAACTGCAGAGCGCTCATGGCGCGGGCCAGGACCCGGGAGGCAGACGGTAAATGGAAAGAACGGCGATGGCGAAGAATGACCGCGGCACGGTTGGCGAGTCAAGCGTGCATCCGTTCGCTTGACACCGGTGCCTGCGCCTACGTACCCTCACTGTACCCACCCATGATACCGGCTCTGTTGGTGCGCGCGAGCGCGTGGATGCTCCAAGCGGTTGCGACACTGCCCGACACGGTCGTGGCTCGGCAGTTGGTGGAGCGCGGATGGTTCGACCAATTGACCCACGTGGCGAGCGGTGTGCTGACGCTCGTTCTCCTGCTGCTAGTCCTCCTGGTGTTTCCAGCGGCGTGGTACGTGCGGCGCCGATTCATGCAATTGACGGCTGTGCTCGACGGACTGCGCCAGGATTTCGCGCCGGTGATCGAGCGGACGCGGGGTGTGATGCAGAACGCCGAGGAGATCTCGATTACGGTCCGCGGCGACGTGGAGCGCCTCAGCGAGACTGTGGAACGATTCGACGCCCAGTTGCGGGAGATTGCCGACATCACCGGCGAGCGCGTACGGGACTTCGACGTCCTGCTGGGCGCGGTTCAGGACGAGGCAGAAGACCTGTTCCTCACTACCGCTTCGGCGGCGCGGGGGATCCGGGCAGGTATGCGGGCGCTGCGGGGCCACCAGGCGCGTCGCGCGCGGCGGGCCGAGCTCGAGGCGCAGGAAGACCGAGCCGTCGAGGAGGACGAGGAACGGTCGGTTGCCGACGCGGCGGAACTCGAGCCGCCGCACGACCGCGCGCCGCGTGTGCGTCGGCACCGGCGCCAGGGCACATGACGCTTGGTCGGGGCGCGGCGATCTGCTCTATCGCCGCGTTTCTGTTGATTGCCTGGCCGCACGCCGCTTTGGCCTGGACCCCCGGCACCCACGTGTTCCTGGGCGAGGCGGTGCTGCGGTCGCTCCAGCTGCTGCCGGGAACCGTGGCCGACCTGCTGCGGGCGTTTCCCTACGATTTCCTCTATGGGTCGATCGCGGCTGACACGAGCATCGCCAAGAAGTACGCCCCGGCCGGCCGGCACTGTCACTCGTGGGACGTGGGATTCGACATCCACGAGGCAGCAGGCGACGAACCGCTGCGCGCCTTCGCCCTCGGCTACCTCGCCCATCTGGCAGCAGATGCCGTAGCACACAACTACTTCGTTCCGATGCAGCTCACGGTCACGTCATCCACGTCGTCCATCGGCCACAGTTACTGGGAGAGCCGCTTCGAGACACACCTCGGGGAACGCTACAGCCGCCGGGCGCGCGACCTCATCCTGCTCGACCATTCGACCTCCGATGCCCTGCTCGACGGCATTCTGAGCCCGACGCTGTTCAGCACGACCACCAACCGTCGGATCTTTCGGGGCATGGTACACGTGGCGGATTCGGAGTCGTGGCAGCGCATCTTCCAGTTAATGGCCGAGAACAGCCGCTGGGACCTGCAGGATGCCGAAGTGGGCGCGTACATGGAACGATCGTTCGACTTCATCGTGGATCTCATGCGCCGGCTGGACCATTCCGAGCCCTATGGCCACGATCCGTCGGGCGACGAACGGCTGCGCCGGGCCAAGCGCGTGCGCCGCCAGGCGCTGCGTGAGGGCGGCGACGACGCCGTTCGTGAACACGCACAAAAGCACTTCGGGCTGCCGGCGCCAAGCCTGGACTACGCCAAGGGCCTGCCGGCGCCGGTCTACGACCCGAGCCGCTCGACGAGCAGCTGAGCGACGCGCTTGGGGTCGGCGCTCCCTTTGGACCTCTTCATCACGGCGCCGATCAGCAGGCCCTGCAGCTTCTTTTCTCCGTTTCGGAATCGCTCGGCCTCGGCGGGCATGGCGGCGATGACCTCGTCGATCCACGCGCCCAGGGCGCCCTGGTCCGACACCTGCACCAAGCCCGACCGCTTGGCGATCTCGGCCGGCTCGCCGCCCGACGCGACCAAGGTGGCGAAGATCTGCTTGCCGGCCGTGTGGCTCACGACGCCGTCGCGCACGAGGTCCAGCAGCGCCGCAAGGTGTGGCGGATCGACCGGAAATCCGGTGATGTCGCCTCCGCCGGTCTTGACCGCGGCGAGCACCTCCCCCATCACCCAATTGGCCGCGGCCTTGGCGTCGCCGTGGATGCGGACCGTCTCTTCGAAGTAGGCGGAGAGGCGCGGGCTTGCCGTTAGCACCTCGATGTCGTAGGCACTGAGGGCGTAGGCCGCCGCATACCGCGCCCGGCGCGCCGCCGGAAGTTCCGGCAGACTCTGGCGGACGCCTTCGACGAAGTCGTGCGCCACGATGAGCGGCGGCAAGTCAGGCTCCGGGAAGTACCGGTAGTCGTGGCTCCCCTCCTTGCTCCGGGCCGGCCGCACTTCCCCCGCGTTGCCGTCCCACAACATGGTTTGCTGTTCCACGCGTCCACCGGCGTCGACCAACAGGCACTGCCGCGCGAACTCCGCCTCCAGCGCTCGCTCGACGCCCGAGAACGAATTCATGTTCTTGACTTCGGTCTTGGTGCCGAGGGCCACCATCCCGTGCGGGCGCACGCTGATGTTGGCATCCACGCGCAACGAGCCTTCCTCCATGCTCACGTCGCTCACGTCGACGTACTCGAGCACCTGCTTGAGGGCGTGGAGATAGGCGCCGGCGTCGGCAGCCGAGCGCATGTCGGGCTCGCTCACGATCTCGATGAGCGGCACGCCGGCCCGGTTGAGGTCAATGGCGGTCACGCCCGGATAGCGGTCGTGGATGGACTTGCCGGCGTCCTCTTCCATGTGGACGCGCGTGATGCCGACGGTGCGCCGGCCGACGGCGAGCCGGCCCTCCGTGGCCAGCGGCCTGTCGAACTGCGAGATCTGGTAGCCCTTGGGCAGGTCGGGATAGAAGTAGTTCTTGCGCGCAAAGATCGAGACGGGATGCACGGTGCACTCGAGCGCCAGCGCCGTACGCACGGCCAATTCGACGGCGTGTGCGTTGAGCACCGGGAGCGCGCCTGGCAGCGCGAGGCACACCGGGCAGGTGTTGGTGTTGGGCGCCGCACCGAACGATGAGGAGCAGCCACAGAAGGCCTTGGTTGCGGTCTTGAGCTGGACGTGCACCTCGAGCCCAACGACCATCTCGTAGCGCTGGGCGAGCGCGTCGATGTTCCGGTCGCTCATCGGTGGGCCTCCCCGCCGAGGGCGCGCTCGAGAGCGTAAGCGGCCGTGAACATCCGCGCCTCTTCGAAATGCGGCGCGATGAGCTGGCCGCCCACCGGCAGGTTGTCCACGCGTCCGATGGGCTGCGACATCGCCGGCACCCCGGCCAGGTTGGCGGTGGCCGTGAAGATGTCGTTGAGATACATGGCGTACGGATCGGTGGTGGCGCCGATCGGGAACGCGGGCGTGGGAGTGGTCGGCGTGAACAGCAGGTGCACCCCGCTCGCGAACGCGCGGGAGAAGTCCTGGGTAATCAGCTGCCTGACCTGCTGCGCCTTGCGGTAGTACGCATCGTAATAGCCAGCCGACAACACGTACGTGCCGAGCATGATGCGGCGGGTTACTTCGGGACCGAACCCCTGGGAGCGGGTGGCCTCATACATGCCGCGCAGGCCGTCGCCTTCGAGGCGGAGTCCGTACCGCACGCCGTCGAACCGGGCGAGGTTGGACGACGCTTCGGCGGGCGCCACGATGTAGTACACCGGAATGGCGAGCGCCGTATGAGGCAGCGACACGTCGCGGATTTCGGCGCCCTGCCCGCGGAACAGTTCGAGTGCGCGCTCGCACCGTTGCCGGAGCCGCGGTTCGAGATCATCGGGGAAATACTCGCGTGGCTTGCCGATCACCATGCCTGCCAGCGGCGCCTGCGCGGCAGCGCGGTAGTCGGGCACCGGATGGTCCACCGACGTGGCGTCGCGCGGATCGCGGCCGGCGATCACGCCGAGCGCCAGCGCGGCGTCGTCCACCGTGGCGCCGAGCACCCCGACCTGGTCGAGCGACGAGGCGAAGGCGACGAGTCCGTATCGGCTGACGCGGCCATAGGTGGGCTTCACGCCGACCACGCCGCACAGGGCGGCCGGCTGCCGCACCGAACCGCCGGTCTCCGATCCGAGGCTGATGCGCACGATGCCGGCGGCCACCGCGGCGGCGGACCCGCCGGACGAGCCACCAGGCACACGGTCGGGCGCCACTGGGTTGCGGGTGGGTCCGTAGGCGCTGTGCTCGGTGGACGATCCCATGGCGAATTCGTCCATATTCGTCTTTCCGAATACGACGCCGCCGGCGGCGCGAAGTCGCGTGACCACGGTCGCCTCGTACGGGCTGACGTAACCGCGCAGGATATGCGACCCACACGTGGTGGGCAGCGTCGTCGTGGCGATGTTGTCCTTCACGGCCACCGGGAGGGCGGCCAGGGGCCCGTCGGGGGCGGAGTCGGCCTGGGCGCGGGCGTCGGCGTCGTCGCGCCAGGCGAAGATGTTGAGGCCGTCCTTTCCCGCCCCGACCTCGTCGGCCCGGCGCGCGGCGGCGGCCACGGCTTCGCGTGCCGCGGCGCTCACGACTCCTCTCCCGTCTCGTGCGTCGCCAGGCGTGGCACGAGCAGCAGTCCGTCGCGCACCGATGGCGAGAATGCATCGGGACGGCGGGCCAGGGTGTCGGGCGGGCCGCCGTCGGCGCGGAGCGGCATGCCGGCCGCCGATTCAGCGGCCGACACCACGGCGCTCGTATCGACCCTGGACAACACGTCCATATGGCCGAGGATGGTGTTCAATTCCGCGGTGAGCGCTTGCGCGCGGTCGTCGGTGAGGCCCAGGCGGGCCAGCGCCGCGATATGTCGTACGTCGTCGAGCGAAACGGCCACTAGTCGATTCCGCGTTCGAGGTTCGCTTGCGCAACGACGAGGGTCTTTCGTCCCACCGCTTCGTCGTCGAAATCCACCCGCACCTTAGTTTGCGCACCGGCGCCGGTGATCTCCGCGATGGTACCCGAGCCGAACTTCCGGTGCTTGACCCGCGCCCCGATGGCGATGGTCGCGGCGTCCTGTGATTCGTCTTCGACGTCCACTCCGCCGATCGGCCGTCCGGGACGGCGCGCAGCCGCGGAATTCGAGGGAATGATATCGTCGTCGAAGATCAGCGACGAGCCTCCCTCCCAACCGCCGATGGGGCGAGTGTCGGAGCGTCCGCCGAATCCCGTCATCACCCCGCGCCCGCTGCTCCGCACGCGAATGGTGTCGCGCCGCTCGAGCATGCCGTCCGGGATCGCGGCCAGGAAGCTGGATGGTCGCGAGGGCAGAAACTCGCCGTTTCGGCGGCGCGACTCGGCATGCAGGAGGTACAGTCGGCGCTCGGCACGCGTGATGCCTACATAGAATAGCCGGCGCTCTTCCTCGAGCATCTTGGGATCGTCGTAGGCTCTGGCGAGCGGAAAGAGGCCGTCTTCGAGGCCGGCAATGAATACCACCGGAAACTCGAGTCCCTTGGCGTTGTGGAGAGTCATCAAGGTCACGGCGTCGGCGTCGGCGGTCAGCTTGTCGACGTCGGCCACGAGACTGGCGCGCTGCAGAAAGACATCGAGCGGACTGAGGCCGACCTCCCCCTCGACGTCGGCCACCGTTTCCGACGCGCCGGCAATGAGTTCCCGAACGTTGTCGAGCCGGTCGCGAGCGAGCTCCTCCCCATCGTTGCCCAGGTACTCGGCATAGCGGATGTCGGCCACGAGCGCGGCGAGCAGTTCGTCCACGGCCGACTCGCGCGCCTGGTCGCGGAACCGCCCGATGAGGGCGACGAAGTCGGCAAGAGCGGCGCGCGTGGCGGGGCGGACACCGTCCAGGCAGTCATCGCGCGTGGCGGCTTCGAACAGCGGGATGCCCGCGGCCCGGGCCCGGTCGGCGACCAGATCCACCGTGGCGTCGCCCACCCCCCGCCGGGGCACGGAGATGGCGCGGCGAAACGCCTCGTCGTCCGACGGGTTCGCGACGAGTTTGAGGTACCCCATGAGGTCGCGGATCTCGCGGCGGTCGTAGAACCGGACGGCGCCGACGAGCCGGTACGGCACGGCGTGGCGGCGCAGCGCCTCTTCGAGCGCGCGGCTCTGCGCGTTGGTGCGGTACAACACGGCGAAGTCGCGGAGTTGCCAGCCGTCGGCTGTGCGTTGGCGGCGCAGTTCGTCGACCAGCCAGTCGGCCTCGTCGCGTTCGTCCAGAGCGCGCACGGCCGTCACCCGATCGCCGCCGGTGCGGGTGGCGCGCAGCGTCTTGCCCATGCGATCGCTGTTGGCCGAAATGACGACGTTGGCCAGTTCGAGGATGGGCGGCGTGGAGCGGTAGTTCTCCTCAAGGCGCACGACGTGGGCGCTGGGGAAATCCTTTTCGAAGTCGAGAATGTTGCGAATGTCGGCGCCGCGCCAGCCGTAAATGGATTGGTCGTCGTCGCCGACCACGCACACGTTGCCGTGACCGCCGCCGAGCAGCTGCACGAGCCGGTACTGGGCGCGGTTGGTGTCCTGATACTCGTCCACGAGCACGTAGCGGAACTGGGCACGGAGGCGCGCGAGCTCGTTGGGGTGCCGTTCCAGAATCCGGACCGGCAGGAGCAGCAGGTCGTCGAAGTCGGCGGCGTTTGCCCGCTGAAGCGTGGGATCGTAGTCGGCGTACACCTTGGCCACGGCCTGGGCAAAAGGATCGCGGGCCAGCGAAGCGAACTCGTCGGGAGAAACGAGCGCGTTCTTGGCGTCGGAGATGGCACCGCGTACGGCGCGCACCGCGTACTGCTTGGGCGAGATCCGGTGCCGGTCCATGAGCCGCTTCACCACGGCCTCGGAATCGTTCTCGTCATAGATGGTGAACGCGGGCGCACGGCCCACGAGGTGCGCGGTGCCGCGGAGCAGCCGCGCTCCAACGCTGTGAAACGTGCCGGCCCACATGCCGGCGGGCTCGTGTTCGAGCAACGCGGCGATGCGATCACGCATCTCCCCGGCGGCCTTGTTCGTGAACGTGACGGCGAGAATCTGCGACGGGCGCACGCCGTGGGCCTGGATCAGGCGGGCGATGCGCCGGGTGAGCACCCGCGTCTTGCCGGAGCCGGCGCCGGCGAGAACGAGGATCGGGCCTTCGTGGTGGAGAACGGCTTCGCGCTGCGCGGGATTGAGCCCGTCGAGCAGCGTATCCGGGGAGGTGCGGGCCATCAATGGAGTATAACGTCGAACGTGGCACCCCGGTCGGTGGGCACGAGCACGAGACGCCCCCCGTGATTCTCCTCCACGATGCGTTTGGCGAGCGACAGCCCGATCCCCCATCCGGCCTGCTTGGTGGAGAAGCCGGGTTCGAACACCCGGTCGCGCAGTTCGCGCGGGATGCCGGGGCCTTCGTCGGCCACGCGGATCCGGTATCCGTGCTCGGGAAGCCGGGCGGCCGAAATCGCGATCCGTCCGCCCCGCCCGGCCATCGCGTCGAGGGCGTTCTTGACGAGCACCTCGACCGCCCACTCCAGGAGCACGGCGTCACCGGACACGGTCAGCGCGCCGTCGGGGTGCTCGACGTCGATGACAACCGTGTTGGCGAGAGTCGGCACGCGCGCCCGGAAGTAGGTCGCCACGCGATCGACGATCGCCCTCAGATCCACGGGGTCGCGCTTGGGCTCACGCCCGATGCGTTCGAACCGGTGCGCCACCCGATCGAGCCGGTCCACATCGGCGCGCATGTGCCGTGCCATGGCCTGCGCCGCTGGGTCGCTGTCGCCGCGTTCTTCGAGCAGCTCGATCCATCCGGCGATGCTCGACAACGGGGTGCCGAGTTGGTGCGCCGACTCCCGCGCCATACCGGCCCACAGGTGCTCGCGCGCCGCGTCGCTGCGCGTGCGGATGATGAAGAATCCGGCGAGCAGGAGCAGCAGGGCCGTGACCACCTGCAGCGGAGGGATGATCCCCAGCCAGTACACGAGCGGCGTATTGCCGTAGTGCACCTCGAGCGGCGCTTCCACGACGGGCGGGTTCTCCCCATCGAGCACGGCGACGTAGCTGCGGACGCCCGGATCGTCGTCCCCCAACGAGTCGTGCGGGTCGAACGGCAGATTGGCGTGAAAGCGCGGCACGCCGGTGCTGTCGGTCACGATGAGCGGCACGCCTTGTTCGCGGATGTCCCGTGAGATGTCGAGCAGCGCCTGGAGCGCGGCGCCTTCCGTGGTATCGCCGAGCGCGCGGTAGACCCGCGAGTACATAGTGCTCGAACGCGCGGCCGCCACACGCAGCGACGTCACCACGCGTTGGGTATAGAACACGTATGAGCCGAGCAGGAGGACGATCAGCGTAGCAACGAGCACTTCCGGCGCGCCGCGGCGCATGCGTATCACGCGAGCCGTTCCGTCCCCAGGTACGGCTGCAGCGCCGCCGGGATCGCGACAGATCCGTCGGGCAGTTGGTGGTGCTCGAGCAGGCACGCGATGGTGCGCGGGAACGCGAGCCCCGACCCGTTGAGAGTGTGGACGAACCGCGGTTTCTCGCCCGGCGCCGGCCGGTAGCGGATGTTGGCCCGCCGCGCCTGGAAGTCGGTGAACGTACTGCACGACGACACTTCGAGCCACGCGCCCACCCCAGGTGCCCACGCCTCGAGGTCGTACGTCTTGGCCGATGCGAAGCCGGTGTCTCCTGCAGCCAGCAGCTTGCGGCGGTACGGGATCTCCAGCCGTTCGAGCATCGTCTCCGCATGCCGAGTGAGGATCTCGAGCTGGCGCTCCGAATCGTCGTCGGCCGCGTAGCGCACCAGTTCGACTTTGTCGAACTCATGGGTCCTCAGAATGCCGCGCGTGTCCTTGCCGGCCGAGCCCGCCTCGCGACGGTAGCACCGCGAATACGCAACGAACGCCATCGGCAGCTGCTGGCCGTTCAGAATCTCGTCGCGGTAGAGATTGGTGACCGGGACCTCGGCGGTCGGGATCAGAAAGAGATCGTCGCCCCGGGTGCCGTACGCATCGTCTTCGAACTTGGGAAGTTGGCCGGTGCCGGTCATCGTCGTGCGGGTCACGAGCTGCGGCGGCCAGACCTCCTCGTAGCCGTGCTCGCGGGCGTGGGTGTCCATGAACATGGAGAGCAACGAGCGCACGAGGCGCGCCCCACGACCGCGATAGACGACGAACCCCGACCCGCTGATCTTGGCCGCGCGCTGCTGATCGAGCATCCCGAGATCCCCCATGACTTCCCAATGCGGCCGGACGCCCGCCGACTCGCGGGGCGTGCCCCATGCCTTCACGACGACGTTGTGCGCTTCCCCGCCCTCGGGCACATCGGGGAGCGTGACGTTGGGAATCTCGAGCAGCACATGCTGGAGTGCGGCTTCGACCTCGGCGAGGCTCGCCTCCTCGGCGGCGATGGCATCGCCCAGGGCTCGTCCCTCAGCGATCAGATCGCCGGCGTCTTCCTTGGCGCGCTTGCGGCGGGCCACCTCCTGGGACGTGGCGTTGCGCGCCGCCTTCTTCTCTTCGACCGACGTGATGAGCGCGCGGCGGTCCCTGTCGAAGGCCTCCCCCCGCGCGATGACGGGCAGAAGCGCGTCAGCCGCCCCCCGCCGGCGTGCGGCGTCGCGCAGCACGTCGATCCGTTCGCGCAACATGCGGGGGTCGTGCATGGCTCACTTGGTCGGAAGGCCGGACGTCAGAGTCACGTACCCACAGTTGGGATCCGACGCGAGACGCACGTACAGCGCGCGCTGCACCGGATCAATGCTGTCGACGACGAACTTTCCGTAGTACGACGAGCCGAGCGAGTAGGCGGTGCAGGTCGTCGTGCTGTACACGTTGAAGCCGACCGTCGTACCAACCGGCACGACGAGAGTGGAGTCGATGACATAACCGCTCTTGGTGGCCTGGTTATAGTCGTCGAAGTTCACGTCGATCTTCTGGAGGCCAACCGCAACGGTCGTCACGAGCGAATCCGCCAGCCGGCGCGCCGGGTACACGACTACGCGCCCCAACGAATCGATGTCGAGCGCCACGTTGAACGAGAAGCTCGCGCTGACGACCACTGCCGTGCCAGTCAGGAAGTCGAGGCCCGCCGGCGTGGAAGGCGCCGCGCCGTTGAGCGCGTACACCGTGGCTGCGGTGATGGTGACCGGGAACTGGGCCTTGGGAGCGCTGAGCGCCCCGCAACCCATGCACAGCGCGGCCGCGACCGCGCCGAGAGTGATCGGGATTCGTGGTATCATTAGGGGACCGAGTCCGCCGGCCGAGTGGGAGCGTAAGGGCGAAGAATACCGGATGAGCGGAGCGACTTCAAGCGATTGCCGTCGCTTGACTTCGCTCCGGGCGATCTCTAGCTTCGCGAACACTTTCCAAGGAGCGGAAATGGCGAGCATTCATGACCTCGTCGCCGCCATCCGGCAGCGCGACGGAGTGGAGGCCGCGGTCGTCCTCGGCCGCGACGGACTGTTGATCGACAGCCAGGTGGTCGCCGGTCTCGACGCGGAGGATCTCGCGGCGCGCATCCCGCCCATTATCGCCTCGGCCGACGACCTCGGCGCGGCCAGCGGACGCGGCGAGCTGGTGACCGCGGTGCTGGAGCACGGCGACGGCCTGGCCCTCGTCTCCGCCCTGAGCAGCGAGGCCGTGCTGTTCGTGCTTCTCGCGCCGGGGGCGAACGTCGGCCAGTTGCTGTACGAATTGCGCCGCAATCGAGAGCACATCGCCGCACTCGTTTGACCGGTGTCGTCCCCGCGCGCGGAATGCCATGTGCTCGTCGCCGACGACGAACCGCACATCGGTCGCATCATCAAGATGAAGTTGGAGCAGGGCCCGTTCAGGGTCTCGCTCGCGTATGACGGCCGGGAAGCACTGGCGCTGCTGGAGAAGGAGCCCGACATCGGCCTCGTGCTCCTCGACGTCATGATGCCATACCAGAGTGGCCTGGAGGTGCTGGCGACCATGCGCGCCGATCCGCGCTGGCGTGAGCTCCCGTGCATCATCCTCACGGCAGCCGGCGAAGCAGAGTACCAACGGCGGGCCATGGCCACCGGGGCGAGTGAATTCCTTACCAAGCCGTTCAGCCCCAGGCGCTTGTACGCCCGCGCCATTGAGCTGGTCGGGCTGTCGTCCGAAGGCCTGGGAGCGGAGGACATCGCATGACTCGATGGGTGGTAGTCCTGGCGGGTGGCGTCGGATCGCGGTTCTGGCCGGTCAGCACGCCCGATCGGCCCAAGCAGTTGCTGCCGTTGGTGAGTGACCAGCCCTTGCTCCGCGACGCGCTCGACCGGGTACGTCCGTTGGCCGACGCGGCGCACACCCTGATACTCACGAACGCGTCGCTCGTTCCCGCGATCGCGTCGCTTGCCCCGGAGATCCCGCGGGCCAACCTGGTGGCCGAGCCGCAGCCGGCAGGCACGGCGGCGGCGTTGGCCTGGGCGGCGCACCGCATCGCCGCGGCCGACGGCCCTGAGGCAATCATGCTTTCGGTGCACGCGGACTGGGCGGTGGGCGACTCCGACGGCTTCCGTCGCGCCCTGACGCGCGCCGCCGAGGCAGCTGAGCGCCACGCCAGCCTGGTGACCGTCGGCATCGTGCCTTCCCGCCCCGATCCGGGATTCGGCTACGTGCAACCGTCCGATGAACTGGCGCCGGGGCTACGGCGGGTGGCGCGGTTCGTGGAGAAGCCCGACGCGGCGCGTGCGGCCGAGATGTGTGCCCACGGCTATCTCTGGAATTCGGGCATCTTCGTGTGGCGCGTAGGCGACTATCTCGCCGAACTGCGCGCGCACACGCCGGAGGTGGCCCCGGCGCTCGCGGCCTACGGCGACGACCTGGCGGCGTTCTTCGCGCACGTGACGCCGATCTCTGTAGACGTCGGCGTGATGGAGCGGAGTGCGCACGTCCTGGTGATACGCGGGGACTTCGGCTGGGACGACATCGGCGTGTGGGGCGCGCTGCGCCGGGTGCGCCGCTGCGACGATGCGGGAAACGCGATGGCCGGCGACGCCTACGCCGTGGAGTCGCGTGACAACGTGGTGCACGCCGAACACGGCGCCGTCGTGTTGTATGGCGTGCACGACCTCGTGGTGGTGGCGCGAGACGGCCTGACCCTCGTGACGACGGTGGAGAGGTCGCACGCCCTGAAAGAACTGCTCGCGCAACTTCCCGATTCGGTGCGAGACCAGCGGTGAGCGACCTCTATCTGTACGACGACGCGCAGGCGCGGTCCTTCCAGCCGTTCGCGCTGGTGCGGCCGGCCGGTGAATTGCGGGCGGGCGCCCTGCTCCTGCGGGAGCGGTGGGAGCGCGCGCTGGGCCGGCCAGCGGTGGGCCACGTGAGCGCGGCGCTGTTGCGCGACTTCGCGGAGGCGGGGGCGCCTCCCACAGCCTCGGACGTGCTCCCGGCGGGCGCCATCCTGGCCAACGCCCGCTGCGCAGTGGCGCCCGTTCGCGCTCTCGACTCCGACTCGTGGCAGTGCGGCGGGCGCGTGGCCGCCGTGCGCCTCCAGGCGGCGCTCGCCGTGGATGATCTGCAGGACGGCGAACTTGCGTTGGAGGCGCTGGTGGCGCCGGGCGCGCCCGGCACAGCGGTGGAGGGGCGGTGGGTGGACGAGGTGTGGCACTTCATCCGCGACCTCCCCGCGCTGTTGAGCGAGGACATCGGCCATTTGCGCAACGGGGCGGTTCCGCTCGCGCCTGACCATGGTGCCGGCACCGGGCATCATCCGGTCCTGGTGGAGCGCGACGCGGTCGTGGAACCGATGGTGTTCTTCGACACGACGGCGGGCCCGATCCTGGTGCGCGAGGGCGCCACCGTCCTGGCGTTCACGCGGATCGTCGGACCGTGCGTGGTGGGCCGGCATTCCGTGGTGGGTGACGGCCGCATCGCCGCCAGTTCGATCGGCGACGGGTGCAAGGTCCACGGGGAATTGAGCACGTCGGTCGTGCTCGGCCACAGCAACAAGGGGCACGACGGATTCGTGGGGCACTCGTACCTGGGGCGCTGGGTCAATCTGGGCGCGGGCACGATCACCAGCAATTTGAAGAACACATATGGGCCGGTGTCGCTCTGGACGCCGGGCGGGATGCGCAACACCGGGCTGCAGTTCCTGGGGGCGATGATCGGCGACCATGCGAAGACCGGGATCGGCGTGCGGCTCACCACGGGGACCATCGTCGGCGCGGGGGCGAACGTGTTCGGGGGGTCGGTGATGCCCAAGGTGGTGCCGCCCTTCGCCTGGGGCGACGCCCCGCCCTTCGGCACCCACGAGTTCGAGAAGTTCCTGATGACGGCCGAGCGGGTGATGCAGCGTCGTGGCGTGGCGTTGACCGACGCCGGCCGCGCGCAGTTGCGCGCGGCCTATGCCCGGCGCTGGACGGCCGAGTAGCGTGCGGCTCTGGGTGCTGGGGAGCGGGAGCGGCGGCAATGCCGTCTTGATCGAGGCGGCCGACGGCCGGATCCTGATCGACGCCGGTTTCGGCGTGCGGACGCTGGCTGCGCGGCTCATGGCGGTCGGCGTGGCCCCGGAATCGATCGAAGCCTGTGTCGTCACGCACGAGCACACCGACCACGTCAAGGGAGCGGCGGCCGCCGCCCGCCGCTGGGGATGGTCGCTGCACGCGAGCCGCGGCACGGTGGCCCACGCCTCCGAGCTCGCGGGGACGCACGTGCGCGTCTTCGACGCCGGCGCCGCGCTCGCCTTCTCGACGATGGACGTGGCCACGGCGCGCACGCCGCACGACGCGGCCGAGCCGGTCGGCGTGGTGGTAACGGCGCGGGCCAGCGGCGCGCGGGCCACGGTCTGTACCGACATCGGGCACGTGAGCGACGGCGTGCGGGCGCTATGCCGCGACGTGGACATCCTGGTGCTCGAGTCGAACCACGACGAAGGGATGCTGCGGGCTGGCCCGTACCCGCCGGTGGTGCAGGCGCGCATCGCCGGCGACCATGGGCATCTGGCCAATCGGCACGCCGCCGCCCTGATCCGCGACAGCGTCACGCCGCGAGTGAAGCACGTCGTGCTCGCCCATCTGAGCCAGAAGTGCAACGCGCCCGACGTGGCCCGCGAGACCACCGAGCGCGAACTCGAGCGGACCGTGTATCGAGGAGAGGTGGTCACCGCCCTGCAGAGCGAGATCGTCGGGCCCTTCGACGCCACCGGCGGCCGCGACGCGCCGCGCCAGTACGCGCTTTCGCTGTAACTCGCCCGGTTCTCCGTCGCGCGCTACCACAGCACGAAGCGGGGCGGTGCCGCTGTCGCAGCCCCGCCCCGCCCGTTTCGCTTCCACCTGACGACTGACAGCCGCCAGCTGCGGTACTAGTACATCCCGCCCATGCCGCCGCCCGGCGCAGCCGGGGCCGGCTTCTCTTCCTTCTTCTCCACCACCAGCGCTTCGGTCGTGAGCAGAAGACCGGCGATCGAGGCCGCATTCTGCAGCGCCGTGCGGGTCACCTTGGTCGGGTCGATGACGCCAGCCTGCACGAGATTCTCGTACGTGTCGGTGAGGGCGTTGTAGCCGAAGGCATCATCCTTGGATCCCCGCACCTTCTCGACCACGATCGAACCTTCGCCGCCCGCATTGTACACGATCATGCGGATGGGTTCCTCGATCGCGCGGCGAATGATGTCGACGCCGATCTGCTCGTCGGGCTCGCCTATCTTGAGACCCTTGAGCGCGCGCTGGGCGCGGATGAGCGCCACGCCACCGCCGGGAACGATACCCTCTTCCACGGCCGCGCGGGTCGCGTGCAATGCGTCCTCGACACGCGCCTTCTTCTCCTTCATCTCGGCCTCGGTTGCCGCACCGACGTTGATCACCGCGACGCCGCCGGCCAGCTTGGCCAGACGCTCCTGGAGCTTTTCCTTGTCGTAATCGGACGTGCTCTTGTCGATGGCGACGCGGATCTCGGCGATCCGGCCCTCGATCTTCTTCTCTTCGCCGTTTCCGTCGATGAGGGTGGTGTTGTCCTTGTCGACCACGACTCGCTTGGCGCGGCCGAGGTCGCCGAGGACGGCGTTCTCGAGCTTGAACCCGACTTCCTCGCTGATCACCTGGCCGGCCGTCAGCACGGCGATGTCTTCGAGCATCGCCTTGCGGCGGTCACCGAAGCCCGGCGCCTTGACGGCGCACACCTTGAGGGTGCCGCGCAGCTTGTTGACGACGAGCGTCGCCATCGCCTCACCTTCGATGTCCTCGGCGATGATGAGCAGCGGCTTGCCGGTCTGGGCCACCTTCTCGAGGACCGGGAGCAGGTCCTTCATGGCCGAGACCTTCTTGTCGTGGATCAGGATGTAGGCGTCCTCGAGCACGGCCTCCATCTTCTCCGGGTCGGTGACGAAGTAGGGCGAGACGTACCCGCGATCGAATTGCATGCCATCCACCGTCTCGAGCGTGGTCTCGAGGCCGCGCGCCTCCTCGACGGTGATCACGCCGTCCTTGCCCACCTTCTCCATCGCCTCGGAGATGAGCTTGCCGATCTCGGCGTCGTTATTGGCCGAGATGGTGCCAACCTGGGCGATCTCCTTCTTCCCCGTGGTCGGGACGCTGATCTTCTTGAGTTCGTCGATCACCGCAGTAACGGCCTTGTCGATGCCGCGCTTGATCGCCATCGGGTTCGCGCCCGCGGTCACGTTCTTCAGGCCTTCACGGAAGATCGCCTGGGCGAGCACCGTCGCCGTTGTCGTGCCGTCGCCGGCGAGGTCGGACGTCTTAGTGGCCACTTCCTTGACCATCTGCGCGCCCATGTTCTCGATTGGATCGGCCAATTCGATCTCCTTGGCCACGGTGACGCCGTCCTTCGTGACGGTGGGAGCACCGAACTTCTTGTCGATAACCACATTCCTGCCCTTCGGGCCGAGGGTGACCTTCACTGCCTCGGCGAGCTGATCAACGCCGCGCTTGAGAGCCGCGCGCGCTTCCACATTGAAGTGGAGTTCCTTTGCTGCCATAGTCGTAATCCTCTACGAGGAAATGTTGATGGATGAGAACGGGACTCAGCCGACGACCGCGAGAACGTCGGACTCGCGAAGAATGAGCACCTGCTCGCCGTCGACGGTGACTTCGGTGCCGCTGTACTTCCCGTACAGAACCTTGTCGCCGACCTTGACCTCCATCGGCACACGCTTGTCCTTCTCGAAGCGGCCCGGGCCGACGGCGATGATTTCGCCCTGCTGGGGCTTCTCCTTCGCGGTATCCGGGATGTACAGCCCGCCGCGCATCTGCTCGGCCTCTTCCATCGGCTTGATCACGACCCGATCGGCCAACGGCGCGACCTTCACACCCGAAGCGCTCTTGGTTGCCATGGGTACTTCCCCTCCGATTGATGCTGATGAAGTTGAAATGGATTCAAAATGGGACCACAAACCACTGTTAGCACTCGTATCTGCTGAGTGCTAATCAGCCTTCAAGCTAGTTCTGTTGAAGGCTGGATGCAAGGCTCGCCTGGCGCTGACGGACGCCGGTATGTCGTTCGACACAAGCGACTTACGTGCAGCGAGAGCGCGCCAAAATGACGCACCCGTGCGGCCGAATTGGCGATAGGGCAGCCATCTGCCGCCGTCCCTCACGCGCCATCGAACGCTGAAAGCGTTTCAAGGATGGCGCCCCGCCAAGAAGGGGCGTCGCAGGCCGGGGCGCGGCCGCCAAAGCCGGCTATCCGGTGAGCAGCCGGAACGCGAGATCGAGCCCCGTGAGCGTGAGATATGGGTCGATGACGTCGATCGACCGGCATAGACTGCGGAATGCGTCAGCGAGCCCGCCGGTGGCGATCACCATGGGCGACTCGTTGCCGGGCCATTCGGCCTTGATTCGGGCCACCAGCCCGTCGATCGCGTCCGCCGCACCGAACATCACTCCGGCCCGGATGTTCGTGTCGGTCCGCCTTCCGATCGCCCGTTCGGGGGCTACCAACTCGGTGGCCGGCAGCTTGGACGTACGCCGGAACAACGTTTCGGCCGAGGTCCGCACTCCGGGAGCGATGATCCCGCCAAAGAACACGCCGTCGCGGGTCACGCAGTCGTAGGTCGTGGCGGTTCCCAGGTCCACCACGATCGCGTCGCGCTTGTGGAACTGGCTCACGGCGAGCGTATTGATGATGCGGTCGGCGCCCACGCTCAGCGGTTCGTCGACGTCGAGGCGAATGGGCAGGTTCGACGTCGGATCGATCACCACCACCCGCGCATGGGCCACCCACCGCTCGCATGCTTCGCGTAGCGGAAACGTGATGGGCGGCACGACCGACGCAATCGCCACGCCGGTCACGGCGTTGTGATCGAAGCCGTGCCCCGCGAGGATCGCGCGCAGGAGCACGCCCATCTCGTCGGGCGTGCGGGCCGGATCGGAAGCGACGCGCCAATGCCCGCGCAACGTCGCAGCGTCGAAGAGGCCGACGGTCGTTTCGGTATTGCCCACATCGAACACGAGATTCACACGTCCTCCAGAAGCACGAGGGAACCGGCCCGCGCGCGCCGGGTGCCGGTGTCGGTTTCGATCACGAGCGCGCCGGACGCGTCGATGCCGGCGACGACGCCGGTCAGGGGTTCACGGCAGGAGCGGCCGCGGGCCACGTCGCGCGCCGCGTATTGGCCGAGTTCGTCGGCGCGGAGCGGACCGGCTTCGGCGGCCGCGCTTCGCAGAGCGGGTACCAGAGCCGCCAGGACGTCGAGCCGCAGCGCGTCGGCGCGGAGGCCCGCTGCGGCAGGCACTCCAGTGGGCGCCCGAACGTTGAGGCCGAACCCGATGGCGATCCAATCGACGGCGCCTTCGCGCCATCGCGCCTCGACGAGAATGCCGGCGAGCTTCCGGGCGCCGACGTAGAGATCGTTGGGCCACTTGAGCCCAACGGGTGCCGGTGCGAACCGATCGAGGGCGCGAGCGGCGTGCAGTCCCAGCCGCAGCGAGAGCACGTCCACAGCCAATGGATCCCGTGGACGTTCGACGAGCGTCAGCCAGATGCCGGCGCCGGGCTCGGACACCCACCCCCGGCCCTGGCGGCCGCGTCCAGCGGTCTGCGCGTCGGCGAGCACAAGCGTTCCGGGGAGCGCGCCGGCCGCGGCGCGGGTGTGAGCCACGTCGAGCGTCGACCCGATCGCGTCGAAGATGGCGACGTCCGGTACGCCGAGCAGGGCGACCAGATCGGCGCCCGTACGCCCGTCGTAAAGCGCCACGGCGGGGACGGTGACCTGCACGGGGCTAACCGAGCGCGTCGGCGTAGAAACGCTCGTAGTGGGCCACCACGTCGTTGAGCGAGTAACGCCGACGGGCGTCGGCCGCCGCGGCCCTGCTCATGGCCTGCCAGCGGTCGCGGTCCCGCAGGATATCGAGCGCGGCCGTGGCCATCGCCTCCACGTCGCCCACGGCGCGGAGCGCGCCGGTGACACCGCTGGTCACGACTTCGGGAAGTCCGCCGACGTCGGCCCCGATCACGGGCGTGCCGCTGGCGAGCGCCTCGAGCGCACTGAGTCCGAACGATTCGCGATCGGTGGGAAGGAGGTAGAGATCGGCCGACGCGAGCAGCGCTGCCACCGATTCGATCTTGCCAAGAAACATCACCGCATCCTGTACGCCCAGGCGACTCGCTTCGCGCTCCGCCACGATGCGGTCAGGCCCGTCTCCCACCATGACTAGCAGGCACGGTAGCTCGGTGTTCACGCGCGCGAACACCCGCACCACGTCGGCAATGCGCTTGACGGGGCGGAAGTTCGAGATGTGCATGAGCACGGGACGCCCATCGCCGAATGCGCCCTGCGATCCTGGATAGCGCGCCCGATCGTATACCGTGGGATCGATGAAGTTGGGGATCACCTCGATGCGGGCGCCCGTGCAGCCGAATGCGTTCACCGTCTCCTTCTGCAGGAACTGCGAGACGGCCGTGAGGCCATCGGACTTCTCGATGGAGAACTTGGTGATCGCGTGGAACGATGGATCCTGGCCGACGATTGTGATGTCGGTGCCGTGAAGCGTGGTCAGCACCTTGATGTCCGGGCGCGATTCGCCGAGCATCTCGCGGGCGATCCACGCGCTCGTCGCGTGCGGGATCGCGTAGTGGCAGTGGAGGATGTCGAGCCCATGGGCCAACACGACCTCGTGCATGCGCACGGCAAGCGCCAGGTCATAGGGCGGATACTCGAACAGGGGGTAGCGGCCCACATCCACTTCGTGGAAGAAGACGTGCGGCAGGAACGCCGGCAGTCGGAACGGTTGCCGGTAGGTGATGAAATGGATCTCGTGACCGCGATGGGCGAGGGCGATGCCGAGTTCGGTCGCCACCGCACCCGATCCGCCGTACGTGGGATAACAGGTGATGCCGATGTTCACCGCGTCATGCCTCCTCGTTCGCCTGCCACCACCATTCGGCAATCTCACGCCAGTCGGCGCGCCCGGGGTCGAGCGTGGTGACCGACTCGCCCGTCAATTGATGGCGAAACCAGGTCCGCTGCCGCTTCGCGTACTGCCGCGTCTCCGTGATCACGAGTTCACGCCCGCGCCCGAGTGATTCCGTTCCTCCGGCCACCGACCGCAGCACGCCGTAGCCGGTGGCCTGCCACGCCGGCGCACTGGCCGGCACATGCGCCGCGAGTTGCCGGACCTCGTCCACCCAACCCCCCGCGAGCATGGCGTCAACGCGCGCCGCGATCCGCTCAGCGAGCGCCGGCCCCGGGTCCACGAGAAGATAACGCGCGCGCCAACGCGGCGGGCGGGCCCGCTCGCGGTGAAGGTCGCTCACCCGCCGGCCAGTGAGCAATGCCACTTCGATGGCGCGCAACAACTGCGTCCGGCCGAGGTGGGCGCGCGGGGGGTCGAGCCGCTCGCACCACCGGCGCAACTCGGCAACCGGGGCGCCGGCAAACGTGTCGGCGAGGGCCGAACGACGAGCGGCATCCAGCTCCGGTGCCTCGAACAGCGGACCGAACAGAGCACGCAGGTAGAACCCCGTGCCACCCACGACGAGCGGCGCCCGGCCCCCAGCCACGATCTCGACCAGCCACCGCTCGGCGTCGGCAGCCCAATCCGCCGCCGAATAGCGCTGCGTCGGGTCGAGGAGGTCGACACCGTAGTGCGGCACACGGCTGCGTTCGGCGGCGGTCGGTTTGGCGGTGCCCACGTCGAATCCGGCGTAGATCTGCCGCGAATCAGCACTGACGATCGACGCGCCCTGCCGCGCGGCCAGCCAGAGGGCGACTGCCGACTTGCCGGCGGCCGTCGGACCGGCGATCACCCGCAACCTACTTTCGTCCAAATCGCCGCTCGAGTTCGTCCCATGACAACTGGACGACGGTGGACCGCCCGTGCACGTCGTGGGCCGGGAGCGTGGTGCGGCTCAGGTCGGAGAACAAGCCTCGCATCTCGGCCGGCGACAGCGCGTCGCCTGCCTTGATCGCCGCCTTGCAGGCCACCGTTGCCGCCAACCGCTCGTGCCGCTGTGCCACCGCGGCAAACCGGTCGCCGGTGAGCGCATCGAGGGTCTCGCGCAAGCAGCGTTCGGCTTCGAACCGCGGGTGTGGCATCGGTACGCTCCGCACGATGAGCGTATGACCGCCGAACCCCTCGATCTCGAACCCGAGCTTCTCGAACAGGGCGCGGTTCTCCTCGAACGCTTCGGCTTCGGCAGGCCCTAGATGGAGCGTGAGTGGAAAGAGAAGGCGCTGCGCCGGCGCGTCGCCGCGGGTGAGCGCGCCCATGAACCGTTCGTACAGCACGCGTTCATGCGCCGAGTGCTGGTCGATGAGCACCACACCACCGTCACTCTCGAACAGAAGGTACGTGCGGCGCAGTTGGATGAGCGGCGGAGTCGCCAATGCCCCTGCCGCCTCGTCGCCCTGCCCTTCCGTTCTCGGACTGCCCGACTGTCCGACTGCCCGACTGCCCGACTCCTCGAACAGCCCCTCCCCCGGCACGCGCCGTCCCTGCAATGCTTCGACATCCACGGGCGCCCCGTCGAAGCGCCGCGCGGTCGGGAAGGGAACGGGTGGGCGGCCGATGGCCGCTCCCGCGGCGAAGGTACCGAGAGCGCGCCGCACCGCCTCCTCCACCGTGCGCTCGAGGTTCCAGCGGTCGCGGAAGCGCACTTCGGCCTTGGACGGATGCACGTTCACGTCGACCGCGTCGGCCGCCACCTCGACGTCGAGGAACAGCGTGGGACGCACCCCCGGCGGAATGGTGGACTTGTACGCGGCTTCTGCGGCCCGCACGATGCCGGGGTCGCGGACGGCGCGGCCATTCACCGACACGTGTACCCGGCGGCCGGCCGTGCCCACGTCGGCCGGGCGTTCGACGAGGCCCGACACGCGGGTCGGACCGCGAACGTCGTCCACGTCGAGGAAGCGTTCGGCGTAGCGCCCGCCCCAGAGCGCGGCGAGTCGGGCGCGCAGCGACGAAGCGGGCGGCAGCGAGAGCACGTTCTTGCCGTCGTGGGTGAGCGTGAGGCGGACGTTGCGGCGGGTGAGCGCGATGCTGGTCACCGCGTCAAGAATCGCGCGCCATTCGGATCGCGCCCCGCGCATGAACTTGAACCGCGCAGGCGCGTTGTAGAACAGGTGGCCGACCGACACCGTCGTACCGCGCTGGCGGGCCGCGTCACGCGTGTCCTGGACCGTCCCCGCCTGGGCCCGCACGCGCGTGCCGGCGCCATCCAGCGGGGCCGTCTCGATCTCGAGCTGCGAAACCGAACAGATCGCCGGCAGCGCTTCGCCCCGAAACCCGAAGCTCGCAACCCCGACGAGGTCGGCCGCCGCACGGATCTTCGACGTGGCATGGCGCGAAAGAGCCAGGACCGCATCTTCCTGCCCCATCCCTACCCCGTCATCGCTCACCCGGATGCGCTGGCGACCGCCATCCTCCACGTCGACATCCACGGACGTGGCCCCGGCATCGAGGGCGTTCTCGATCAGCTCCTTGACCACCGACGCCGGGCGCTCGACGACCTCGCCCGCGGCGATCTGATCGGCGACCGCGCTAGGCAGCACGGCGATGCGCGTAGCCCCCGGGGCGCTGGATTCTGCTGAGGCGGACATCGCGTGGAAGCTACCGACACGCGGAGCCGCCGGTCAATCGAGCGACGGCGGCAACGGCGCGTCGAGCGCCACCAGCTGCTGCAAGGGCAGCCAACCCTGGCGGCTGCCATCGAGTTCGACCCGGAACCACGCGCCCTGCTGCGCCAGCACTCGCACCGTCTCGCCGGTCACGACCTCCGCCCTCCGATCGGCGCCGAGAACCGGATCGTCGCTGAGCATCGTGTCGGCCCGTACCACGGCGAGGCCGTGCGCGTCGAGGCGTCCGGCGACGGCGATCGCGCACAGCCCCAGCACAGCCGTGCCCACCGCGAACGGCGCTGGCAGGGCCCGCAGCCACGGCTGTCGCCGGCGCAACGCCGGATGCCAGGTGGCGCAGACCACCAGCCAACTGATGGCGAGCAACGTCAGGATCAGATTAGGCGGCACCGGCGGCACGAAGCCCGGCGACAGAATCGTGACGCCGTGCACGAGCGCCAGCCGATCGCGCGCATCGGACGCCAGCGGCTCGAGGCCCAACGCCCTCCGCCAGCCGATGACGGCGCGCACGGTGTCGCGTGCCGCCCAGGCCGCGGTTCCGAGGTTGGCCCATCCGTCCGCCGCACGGGGTTCCGCAGCGACGACGCGGCCGAAGGCGCTGCGCGACGCCGTGAAGTCGCGCTGGGCGTACGCGGTCACTCCGGTCCGGAAGTCCTGCACCGCGCCATCGCTCTGGAGCGCGTGCAAGGCGCCGCCGACCCCGACGGCCAGGAGCACGATCAGGACGCCCGTGCGGAAGGGCAACTCGTGCCGGGGCAGCGCGCCTGCATCAATGCGCCGGACGAGTTCGAGGGCGCGCACGCCGGCGTCGGCGGCCAGCGTGCCGCCCGCCGAGAAGGCGGCGGCATCGAGTTCACGAAGCAGCGCTTCGGCCGCCTCGGCCACATCGGTGGGCGTGCCCGAACGACGGAGGGCGCGCCGCAGCCCGCCGACGCTGGTGAACGTTTCGGCGTCAAGCCCCAGACGGTCGGCGAGCGCGGCCACGAACGTGTGACGCAGTGTGCGGCCGTCGCCTGTTGCGGTCGACGCGTGCGCCGCCTGTTCGAGCCGCACATGGGCGGGCACGACCTGTCGCTTGCCTGACCGGCGCCGGCCGCGCCACCGCGCGCCGAGCGCGGGCAACGGGGCCAGCGCCAGCGCCCACCAGAAGAGAGGGTACGACGACAACGGCATGCCGAGTGGGCCGCGGTACAGCGTGCGCAGCGAGAGCGTGTCCTGGGCGCGCGTCGTATCGAGCGCGGCCAGCGTGCCCGACTCGACGTTCACCTTGGCGGCGGGCGACGTTGCGGTTGCGTAGCGACGGGTCCCGGGATCGAAGTAGCTGTATCGAACCGGTCGCACATCCAGTTCGCCAGCCACGCGCGGCGTGAGGATCCAATCGAATTCCTTGCTTCCCCCAATTCGCCTCCCGGTGGAATCCATCCGGACGCGTTCGTCCGACGGCACCAGCGTGACCCCCGGGATATCGAGATGCGGGCGCGGCATCAGCTTGATGTTTCCAGTACCGGAGACCCGCACGGTGACCGTGAGTGGATCGCCCACCCGCGCCGATGGCGACTGGACCCGAAGGTCGAGTTGCAGCTGGCCCACCGCGCCGTCGTAGTCCGCGGGCCGTCCCGCGCCCGGGGGATCGATGGCCACGACGACCGCGCTGTCGGTCTGCAGTTCGTGCGATTCCTCACGGCTGAAGAAGCTGACCCCTACAGGAAGCGAGTAGGTGAGCTGGGCCGGCGGGACGACGATGCGCCCCGCCTGCAGGGGGAAGACCGCGCGGCGGTATACGAGTGCGTCAAAACAGCGCGAGACGGTGACCGAGTTGCGCTGCGATCCCCCGTCGGGCAGATCGTACGCCAGCACCGACTGCATGTCGGGTGGGTAGAAGGTCGGATTGCGCTTCAGACGGTTGCGCATGGCCGCGTTGAGAAAGACCGAGACGGTGTAGTCGGCCTGCTGCCCCACGTATATCGTGTCCGGCTCCGCGGCGCGGAGCCCAATCTCGTTGCCGGTGTCGATGCGGGCGCGCGTGAGCATCGCGGGTTCCCCCCCGCTCCCGGACGGGGTAACGACGATGCGCAACGGCGTCGTGCGGGCCGATGCCGAGCCCAGCCGCGCTTCGAACGCCGGGATGGTGTATGTCCCGGGTTCAGCGGCGACCAGCGTGTACCGGTATTCCACCATCACCGAGGGCACGGCACGCGAATCCCGGTCCCCCTGCGGCATCGTGGACGCCCGCATCACGTCGAATGGCGCCAACGATGGTACGACGAGCCGGGGGAGACTCGTACCGGGCGCCGAAACGGCGACGGACAGATCGAGCGGTTCGCACGCCCCGACGGTATCAGCGGCGTGGGCCACGACGGCAAGCTGGGCGGCGAGCAAGATGCCGATCATCGCTACCAGTCCTTCCCGTTGGGGGGCACGGTGGCGCGCGACTTTCGCTGCTGCTTGGCCTGCACGTCGCGCTCCTCGCGGGCCGCGCTGGCCAGGATCTGATCGGCCTGGTTGAGCCCGAGTCCGCCGCTCGGTGTGGGCGCCTGCGGCGCCGGCGATGGGTTCGTGTTGTTCTGGCCCCCGCCGCCGCCGCCCCCACCGCCCTCCTTCTTGGCGTGCAGCGCGAGTTCGTAATTCCACTTCGCGTCGACGTCGTCATGGCGCATCAGGAGCGCCTTCTTGTACGCCGCCAGCGCCGCGTCGAAGTCGTCGGTGCTCCCGCCGGACGAGGCCCTCAGGCCGCGCCTTAGGTGCGCCAGGCCGAAATTGAACAGCGCGCGATACCGGACCTCGGCGTCCGGCAGGTCGATCACGCGCTCCAGGGCGTCGGCCGCATCCTGCAGCGAGTCGACCGCCAGATACGCGGTGCCGAAGTCGTAGATCGTGCGCGGCCGCAAGTCGCCCTGCTCGATGGCGCCGCGGTAGAGCGCTACCGCCTGTGGATACTCAGCGGCGCGGTACGCGCGGGCCGCGGCCGCCGATTCGCGCGTACCGGCGCATCCACCGAGAACCGTCACGAGCAGAACGGCGGCCACCGTGGCAGCGGCCGACGCGCCGACGGCCGGCCGCCGCACGGCGTGCCGGTCAGCGAGCACGGCGTCGAGCAGCAGGAGGAGGATCGCCGGCAGCAGGAACAGTTGGAAGCGGGGCGTTCGTGCCTCACCCGCGTCCAGGGCATGCGCCTGGGTGCGCAGCGTGGACAGCGCCTGCCTGATGCGTGCCGCCTTGTCGGTGACCCCGGCATCGATGAAGGTGCCGTGCGCGGCCGCTGCGGCCGCGCGTAGCATGTCGGGCACGTAGTGCGTGACTACGATCTGGCCGTTCTGGTCGCGTTTGAGGGTGATCGAGCCGTCGGGGGCCCGCAGCGGAATGGTCGAACCCTCCGTGGTGCCGAACCCGACCGTCACAAGGCTGACGCCCTTTTCCCCGGCCCTCCGCGCTTCGGCCACCACGTCTTCCTCGGGCTCGAAGGCCTCGCCATCGCTCATCAGCACCAGCGCGCGGTCGGCACCATCGTTGCTCAACGACAGCAGGTCGGTGCCCTGGCGAATGGCTCCCGAGATCGTGCTGCCGGGCTGCCCGACGATCGATGGATCGAGGTTGTCGAGAAACAGATCGAGCGCACTCTCGTCCACGGTGAGCGGCGACAACACGTAGCTCCGCCCGGCGAACACGATGAGGCCCACGCGGTCGCCGGGCGACAGGGCGCGCAGCCGGCGCACTTCCTGCTTCATGCGCTCCAAGCGGTCGGGCTTCACGTCAGTGGCCCGCATGGACAGCGACACGTCGAGGGCGAGCACCATGTCGATGCCGCGGGCGCGATCCACGGCGTGTTCGGTGCCCCACCGCGGACCGGCCAGCGCCACGCCGGCCAGCGCGCAGGCACCGGCCAGACGGGCGGTGCGCCAGCCCGAGCCGTGTGCTGCGTCGCCCGGCATGAGGCGCGACACGATCGCCGCGTCGCCGAATCGAGCAAGGCGCGCCCGTCGGCCGCGGTCGGCTCGCACGAGCCCTGCCGCCACCAGGGCAGGGAGCGCGAGGGCGAGCAGCAGCAGCCAGGGGTAATCCACGGTCACGGCAGCGGCGCCTTCCACGCGGTAAGTCCCAGCTCGAAAAGCAGGCACGCCAGTGCGAGCCCCAAGGGCCATCGGTACAACTCGGTGAACTGCACGTACGTCTTGGTCTGCACGGGCACCCGCTCCATCTCGTCGATCTGCTGATAGATGTGGCGCAGCGCCGCGGCATCGCGGGCGCGGAAGTACTTTCCGCCGGTGACGTTGGCAACGTCGGTGAGCAGCGCTTCATCGATCTCCACCGGTCGATTCTCGTACCGCAGCCCGAACAGCCCTCGCCCCACCGGCACCGGCGCCATCCCTTCGGTGCCGACGCCGATGGTGTATATCTTGATCCCGAACTCGGCGGCGGCGCGGGCCGCGGTTCGCGGATCGATCGAACCGCGATTGTTCACGCCGTCGGTGAGCAATATCATGACGCGCGAGCGGCCCGGGGCTTCACGCAACCGGTTGGCGGCGGTGGCAATCGCCGTGCCGATGGCCGTGCCATCCTCGAGCTGGCCCGCCTGGAGGTTGTCCACCGCGGCGTTGACCACGGCGTAGTCGGTGGTGAGCGGCACCTGGGTGAGCGCTTCCGAAGCAAATGCAACGACCCCGATCCGGTCGCTCGTGCGCTCGGCGATGAACTGCTTCACCGTCCGCTTGGCGACTTCCAGCCGGTTGTCGGGCTGGAAGTCCTGCGACAGCATGGAGCTCGACAGATCGATGGCAATGACGATGTTGATCCCCTCGCTGGTCACGTTCTCAGCGCGGGAACCCGCGCGTGGCCGGGCCAGCGCCACCACGGCCAGCAGGAGCATAGCGTTGCGCAGGGCCAGGAGCACCCGCGTCCACCGGCGGCGCGGGACGGCCACGGCGGCCAGCACGCTGACCTGCGAGAAGACAATGCCACCATGCTCGTGGCGGCGGCGCCACCACCACCATGCGGGCAGGGCGATTAGAAGGACGAGAGCGAGCGGGGTGGCCAGTTCGATGTGCCAAGAGGGCATCAGGCGGCCTCCGCCTGCGCGGCCGGCGTGGACGCCACGTGCTCGTGGCTGACGATCGCCCGTGCCTCCTCACCCAGCGCCAGCGCCTGGTCGGTGCTGAGGGTACGCCGGGCGAACTTCACCAGATCGGCTTCGTGGAGCAGATGAGCCAGCCGTTCGGCGGGCACGGTGGCCGCTTCGCGAACCTCGGCCAGCAATTCGTCGGTCGTGAGCGAAAGCTGGGCCAGCGGGAACCGCGACGCGAGGTAGTCGCGCAGCACTTCCACCATCAGCGTCACGTACCGTCCCCGCTCCCCGGCCTCGACGAGCGCCAACGCCGCGACGCGGGCAAACTCGCGCTGGGCGCGCTCGAACGGCGGCGCGGCGCTCGGGACGGGGGCCGGCGTCCGCCGGCGGCGGCCCAACCAGAGCAGGAACGCGATCAACGCCAGCACGGCGAGGATCCACCACGGAATGGGCCATCCGACGAGCAGATCGCGGGCGGGCTTCGGCACCCGCTGCGCGGAGTCACGAGGCAGGACGCTGCGCACGAACACGGTAGGCCCGGCGAGCGACAGGGCCTGCACCGCATCGCCCGAACGCACCATCACGTCGGGGAGCGCGATGGAGAGCGTGCCGACGTCCCAGGCGGCCAGCCGGTAGGCGGCGGTCCGTACGACTGCGCCGGACACCCGCTCCTCGCGCAGGACGGCCAGATCGAGCGCCTGGACCGAAGCCGCGGAGTCAGGCCCGGCCGGGAACGCAATGGCGGCCCCGAGCGGCGCGCGCACCCGCACCACGACGGTGAACGGCTGGCCGACGGTGACCGTGTCTGGGTGCACGTCCACCGAGGTGGCAGCCGCGATGGGCGTCTGCCCCCGCGCGGCGAGCCCCGGGAGGCCCAGCAGCAGCACGATCGCGCTGACGCGCACGCTAACGCCGCCGGGCACGCGTCTCGCGCGTGCGGAAGAACTTGAGTAGCGGCTCGATGATCGGGGCCTCGGTGTGTATGGGCACCTCATCGATGGCCAGCCGCCGGAGCAGGTGCCGGCGGCGGTCGCGCTCGCCGCGCACGCGCGCCTCGTAGGCGGCACGCAGTGCCCGGTCGCTCGTGTTCACGTCGATCATCTGGCCCGTCTCCGGATCGACCAGGCGGGCGAGCCCCACGTCGGGCAAGGCCATTTCGGCGGGATCCTCGACCGTCACGGCCACGACATCGTGCCGTTGGGCGAGCAGCTTGAGCGGCCGCTCGACATCGGCGCCGAGGAAGTCGGACACCACGAACACGACTGCGGTGTGGGCGAGCATCTTGCTCAGGTAGTCCAACGCGCCGTTGAGATCGGTGCCCCGCCCTCGGGGCTGGAACACCAGCAGGTCGCGGAGCACGCGCAGGGCATGGCGGCGGCCTTTACGTGGCGGCACCACGTGCTCCACGCGATCGGTGAAGAACAGCGTGCCCACCCGATCGTTGTTGCGGATGGCCGACATGGCGAGCACCGCGGCCAGCTCCACGGCCACCTCGCTCTTGAACCGCCGCCGCGTGCCGAACCGCTCCGACCCCGACAGGTCGACGGCCAGCATGACGGTCAGCTCGCGTTCCTCGATATAACGCTTTACATATGGCCGCCGCATGCGCGCGGTCACGTTCCAGTCGATGTTCCGCACCTCGTCACCGGCCTGGTATTCACGGACCTCGGAGAACTCCATGCCCTGGCCCTTGAACACCGACCGGTATTCGCCCGCGAACAGGGAGTTGACCAGCCCTCGCGTGCGCAACTCGATCAGCCGGACCTGTCGCAGTACGTCCGGCGGCACGAGCGCCGTGCGCGGACCGACCGCGGTCACGGACTCTCGACCGCGGCGAGCACGCGGCGCACGATCTCGTCGGCCGTGACCTCTTCGGCTTCGGCCTCGTACGTGGTGAGCACCCGGTGACGGAGCACGTCGGGACCGATCGCCTTGACGTCGTCGGGGGTGACGAACGCCCGCCCCCGCAGGAAGGCGTGGGCGCGCGAGGCCTGGGCGAGGGCGATCGTGGCGCGCGGACTCGCCCCGAACTCGATCAGCGGCACGAGATCGGGCAGCCCCGCCGCCGCCGGCTCGCGCGTGGCGTGCACGATGTCCACGATGTAGTCCACGATGCGGTCGTCCATGTAGAGTTCGGCGATCCGCCGCCGCGCCTCCAGGATCGCTTGGGGGCTGGCCACCGCCTCCACGGCAATGGGTACGCCACCCGCCATGCGGCGCATGATCTCCTTCTCCTCGTCGCGGCTCGGGTACCCCACCCGCAGCTTGAGCATGAACCGGTCCACCTGCGCCTCGGGAAGCGGGTAGGTGCCCTCCTGCTCGATGGGATTCTGCGTGGCCAGTACCAGGAACGGCTCGTCGAGGGTGTATGTGGTGCCACCGATCGTGACCTGCTTCTCCTGCATCGCTTCGAGCAGCGCCGCCTGCACCTTGGCCGGCGCGCGGTTGATCTCGTCGGCCAGAATGATGTTGGCGAAGATCGGCCCCTTCTTGACCACGAACTGGCCGGAGCCCTGCTCGTACACTTGCGTGCCGAGGACGTCGGCGGGGAGAAGGTCGGGCGTGAACTGGATGCGCTGGAATGTCGTGGAAATCGTCTCGGCGAGCGTCCGCACGGTGAGCGTCTTGGCCAGCCCGGGCACGCCCTCGAGCAGCACGTGCCCGCCCGTGAGCAGGCTGATCAGGAGCCGTTCGACCATGTAGTCCTGGCCGACGACGCGTCGCGCGACCTGCGTGGTGACGTCGTGTACCAGACGCGAGTCCGCCGACGATGTGTGCTGTGGTTCCACGACCGCTCCAGCGAGGGTTGAAGGATGGCGCACGAAGGCAACGTGATGTACCCCGCCCCCGGGCGGCGGTTCACCGGACTCAGCCTGGGCTGCCCGCCGCGCAGGCGTCAATAGCGATCACTTCTGCCGGTGTGAGGGCCCGGGCCTTTCCGCTGGGGAGCGTGCCCAGCGCGATCGGCCCGTAACGAATCCGCACCAGGCGCTCCACCGCGAGGCCGAGCGCCTGGCAGAGACGGCGCACCTCGTGCTTGCGCCCTTCCGTGATCGTGACCTCGAACTCCCACTGGCCCGATGGCAGCCGCCGCACGGCCAGGTCGCGCAAACGTACCGGTCCATCCTCCAGTTGCACACCGTGACGCGCGACGCGGGCCGCGGCCGGGGCGTCGCCTCGCACCGTGGCCACATAGGTCCGCTCGATCTCGCGGCTCGGATGCGTGAGCGCGTGCGCCGCCGCGCCGTCGGTTGTCATGAGGAGAGCGCCTTCGGTGAGGTAGTCGAGCCGGCCCACGTACACGAGTCCGGGCACGGCAGTCACGAGGTCGAACACCGTGCGGCGGCCGGCCGGGTCGGACCGCGTCGTCATGACCCCGGCGGGCTTGTGGAGCAGCAGCCAGGTCGTGGCCGGTGGCGCCGCGACGGGGCGGCCGTCCACAAGAATGCGGTCGCGGTCGGCGTCGACGCTCTGGCCGATACGCGCCACCGCGCCATTGACGGTCACACGCCCGGCGGCGATCAACTCTTCCGCGTGGCGGCGCGACGCGACACCCGCGCGCGCCAGCGCGCGTTGGATGCGCATCGGAGTGCTCATTCGACGATCGGCGGCGCGCCCCGAAGGGCGATGGCCAGCTCGTCGGCCCGCGGCAGCTCCTGCAGATGCCGCAACGCAAAGTGTTCCAGGAAGAGCGACGTCGTGCCGTACAGGAGTGGCCGGCCCAGCTCTTCGGCGCGTCCGACCACGTCCACCAGCCCGCGCTCGTGCAGCGCCTTGAGCACGCTGCCCACGTTCACGCCGCGGATCTCCTCGATCTCGGCGCGGCCGATCGGCTGGCGATAGGCGATGATGGCCAGCGTCTCGAGCGCCGCTGAGGACAGACGCTGTGGGCGCGCCGCCAGCTGGGCACGTTCGATGGCTTCGGTGTATTCGGCGCGCGTCAAGATCTGCCAGCCGCCACCGAGTTCCAGCAGTTCGACGCCATGCCCGTCCACGTTGTAGTGCTCGCGCAGTTCCTCGAGCGCGGCCGTGACGGCCGCCAGCGGGGCATCCTGGTCCAACGCGGCCAGTTCGTCGAGCGGAATCGGCCGCGCGCTGGCGAACAACGCGGCTTCAAGCAGCTTCGCCAGCGGCGTCACGCTCGATCTCCACGTTTGCGAATGGTTGCGGTTGATGCACGCGAAGCTCGCCCACCTTCGCGAGCTCGAGCAGCCCTATGAGAGTCGACAGTACCAACGACGGCTCGGCGTCGCGCGTCACGATCTCCGTCCATCGGATGCGGGCTCGCAGGCTGAGCAGCGCCCGGATCACGGCAACCGCACCCGGCACGTCGAGCGGGCGCGAGACGATGTCGTGAAGGTCGGGCCGCTTGGTGGCCCGCAGCACACGGTCCACCGCGGCCAGCAGTTCGCTGAGCGACATGGCGAGCGGGGCGGGCGGCGGCGGCGCGTCGGGTGGGACGAACGCGCGGGCGAATTGGTTGCGACGCTCCTCGCCGCGGCGTTCGAGCAGGTCCACCACTTCGCGCATCTGCTGGTATTCGAGCAGGCGGCGCACGAGTTCCGCACGCGGATCCTCCCAGGCTTCGGCGTCGCCCCAGGGCAGGAGAATCTGCGCCTTGATGCGCAGCAGCCGGGCCGCCATCTCGAGATACTCGGCCGCCTCGTTGAGGCCGAGCGTCCCGATGCGCCGCAGGAACTGTTCGGCAATGCGCGCGATCGGGATGTCGTAGATGTCCACCTGCTCTTCGCGAATCAGCGAGAGGAGCAGGTCGAGCGGTCCCGAAAACGAGGTGAGCTCCACCACGAAGGTTGCGTCGCCTGCCTCGATATCGTGGCCCATCTGCTCAGGGCTCATGACGGCGCCCACTGCTGCGCGTTGGTCATCACAAACGGGTTGACGACCCGCAGGAGCAGGTCGGTGGCGTGGATCGCTGGTTGCATCCATGCCATGAGCAGGGGGCCGCCGAAATACAGCAGGGCTACGAGCACGATGATGCCGTAGCGCGACAACGCCTCGTAACGCACGGCCCACGACACGGGCAGCAGGTACTTCATGACGTGCGAGCCGTCGAGCGGCGGGATCGGTATGAGGTTGAACGCAATGAGGATGAGGTTGAGCCAGATCCCGTAGCTCAGCATCACCTGCAGAATGGCCACCGTGGTCCCGGCCGGAGGGATCGCCCGTCCGACCAGGCCGAGCAACACGATCGCCAGCGCGCAGCAGATGGCGAGGGCCAGATTGGCCGTAACGCCGGCGAGCGACACGATGATGTCGCCGCGCTTGAAGTTCCGGTAATTGCGCGGATTCACCGGCACCGGTTTCGCCCCCCCCAGCACCATCTGCCCATGCGTGGCGATGAGCAGCACGGCGGGGAGCAGCAAGGTCATGAAGGGGTCGATGTGCTTCACCGGATTCCAGGTGAGGCGCCCGAGTTGATAGGCGGTGGGATCCCCCTGGCGCAGTGCGGCGTATCCGTGCGCATATTCGTGCGCGATCACGGAAAACAGCAGGACCGGCGCGACGAAGAGGATGGTCTGGAATGTATTCAACGGTGGGCTGGAGGCGCGGGGCGAGGCGGCCGCTCGGGCAGGGCCGACGCGGGTAAGCTAGTGAGCCTGGCAAAGAGTGTCAAAGTGCTGTGATATCACGACATCGGCGCTTTCCGCGCGCTTGACAACCCCCTGTGGGCCGCCTAGGTTGCTCCGTTCGCGCAGCTGCGCGAAATCACAGGTATATCTCGGAGAATTTCGTGCCAAAAATCGCATCCGCGAAGAAGAACATGCGGAAATCCCGGGCCGCTACGGTGCGCAACCGCGCGCAACGCGCGACGCTCAGGACCGCGCTGAAGAAGGCCAAGGCGCCCGGTGCTTCGCAGGCTGACAAGATCGCGGCAGTGAAGCTCGCCGATCGCGCCGCCAGAAAGGGGCTGCTGCACCGCAACGCCGCAGGGCGTCACAAGAGTCAGATCGCGCGCGCCAAGTAGCCGGCGCCGTTCCCGTCTTGCGAAGAAGGGCCGCGACGACGTCGCGGCCCTTCTTCGCATCCGGTTGCGCTGTCGGCAAACCTCAGAGCGCTGCCAGTTCGGCCCCACACCGCTCGCAGTACCATTCGGTGGGGTAGTTCATCGCCCCGCATTCCCCACACTTGAGCGTCTTGGGCTGCTCCACCGCACCCGACGGACGGAGCACGATCGGACTGTTCCCGGCCACGTTGGCGGCGTAGGGTTGGCCGCCGAGCCGGCTCGGATCGCCCGCCTTGCCGACCAGCCCGGCCGTCGGGTCGTCGTCGGGTTCCTGGACGAAGGCCGCGCGCTCCTGCGGCGACTGGCCGGCCCTCGACACCAGCGATTCGGCCAGCGTGTCGCTCTGGTCCTGAGTGATCTGCGGCCCGCTCGGCTTGACTGGCCTGGCCAACGGTTGCGCCGGCGTCCTCGACCCGAGCGGCGAGACGACCGACTTGAGGAACGCCAGCTCGTCGAACGACGACTCTTCCGGCGTCCGGCTTCCGGGTGCCGGCGGCGGTCCGTGGCGGCCCTCGGGTTCATGCGGCCTGCCCGTGGAGGCGGGCTCGGGCCGCGCCTTCGGCTCTGCTTGCACTGCCCGCTCCGGCGGTTCCGGAGCGGGCTCGGGTTCAGCAACCGTGGGCGACGTGGCGGTGGCCGCGGCCAACAGCTCGTGAACCCGGTTCAGGTCGGCGCCGGCCACGGCCTGTTCGGCAGCGATCCCCGCGAGGGACTCGTCCGCCGCTTTCGCCGTCGCGTCCCATTCGTTGGGCGACAGTTCGCCCACGTGGGCGCGGAGCTCGGCCTCGGCGCGCGCTTCCCGCTGCGCCTGCTCCTGGTCGGCCAGTTCCGCCAGCCGCGCCGTATAGCGCCCCGCCTGCTCCTCCAGTTCGGCGGCGTGCGACTTGAGCTCGTCCATCACGCCGGACAAGCGAGTCTCGTAGTCGAGGCGCACGCGGTCGTAGACGTTGCGCGGCGTCGTGCCGCGTCGCGATTCGAGCGCGGCGAGCCACGTCTCGAACTTGGCGCGCTCCTCCATGAGCGCGGTCACGACATCGAGCGAGGAGTTGGAATTCTTCTTGGTCATTCGGTGCCCCGCGCCGCTTTGGCGGATGCGCGCAGTTCGGCTGCTTGCGAGTCGGTCAATGTCCGGACCCGCCCCAGCTGCCGCGCGGCGAGCATGATGCGCGCGGCATGCTCCAAGCTTTCCATTCGCTGGTGCGCGATGGCGAGGGTGGGACCGACAGTCGTGGCGCCATGATTAGCCATGAGAAAAGCGTCGTGATCGGGCAGGAAGGGTTCAAACTGGTCGGCGAGAGGCTCGCCGCCCGGTGTGGCGTACGGGACGAGAGGGACCCCGCCCATCTGGAGTACAACTTCGGGCAACACGGGCGCCATGAAGTCCTCACCCACGACCCCGAAAGCCGTCGCCGTCGGCGGATGGGCGTGGACCACAGCACGCACGTCTGGCCGCCGGCTGTAGATGCCTATATGCATCCTTACCTCTGACGACGCAAGATGGTTCCCGGAAACGAGATGTCCCCCAGGGTCCACCACGACCAGGTCCTCGGGCCGGAGTTCCACTTTCAACATACCCGCCGGCGTGACCAAGAGGTTCCCGTCGTCCAACCGGACGGACACGTTGCCGTCCGCGCCGGCAATCAGCCCACGGGCGTCCAGCCGGCGGCAGACGCGGACGATGTCAGCGCGGAGGTCGGCTTCGGCAGCCACCCCTCACCCCGCGATCCGGTGGATGACGCGCCCATCGACCAGTGTGTAGTGGACCCGCCCGCTGAGCGTCATCCCGGCGTACGGCGAGTTCCGGCCCTTCGACCGGAACTTGGCCGGGTCCACCGTCCACTCGGCGGCGGGATCGAACACCGTGACGTCGGCTGGACTGCCCCTGCGGAGCGTTCCACCCGGAAGGTGGAAGATGCGCGCCGGGGCCACGGACATCCGTTCGACGAGCGTGGGCACGTCGATGATGCCCGACATGACCAGCCACGTGACGTTGACGGCGAGTGCTGTTTCCAGCCCGACGATACCATTGGGAGCGTCGGCGAACTCGCGTTCCTTCTCGTCGTAATGGTGCGGCGCGTGGTCGGTGGCGATCACGTCGATCGTGCCGTCGCGCACCGCGTCGCGGAGCGCTTCGACATCGTCGGCCGTGCGCAGCGGCGGATTCATCTTGGCGTTCGTATTGTAGTTCCCCACCGCCGCTTCGGTGAGCGAGATATGGTGCGGGCACACCTCGGCCGTGACATTGATGTGCCGCTCCTTGCCCCACCGGATGAGGTCCACCGATCCCCGGGTGCTCATGTGGCACAGGTGCACGTGGCCGCCGGTGCGCCGGGCAAGCAGGATGTCGCGGATGGCCATGATTTCCTCGGCCTCCGGGGGGATGCCCTTGAGTCCCAGTTTGGCGCTCATGAGCCCTTCGTGCATGGCTCCGCCAAAGGCGAGCGTCGGCTCCTCGCAGTGGTCGGCTACCGGAATGCCGAAGTTCCGCGCGTACTCGAGCGCCGTGCGCATGAGGTGGGCGCTCACCACCGGCTTGCCATCGTCGCTCACCGCCACCGCGCCCGCCGCCACCATCTCGCCGAACTCGGCCAGCGAGACGCCTTTCTGGCCAACCGACACGGCGCCGATCGGGTAGACGCGGGCAGCATCGGCCCGTTGCGACTGGCGCACGATGAATCCCACGGCCGCCTGGTTGTCGGTGACGGGGTCCGTGTTGGGCATGGCGCACACGGCGGTGAACCCGCCGACGGCCGCGGCCCGGGCGCCGGTGGCGATCGTCTCGACGTCCTCGCGGCCGGGCTCGCGCAGATGGCAGTGGACGTCGATGAAGCCCGGCGTGACGACCAGGCCGGCGCAGTCCACGATCTCGGCAGTGGGGGCACCCTCGGCCACCCGCGGACCGACCTCGGCGATCGTGCCGTCGGCGATCAGCACGTCGCTCACGGCGTCGAGCCGCTGCGAGGGGTCCACCACGCGGCCACCCCGCAACAATATCATTTTACTCATCGTCCGCCGCCGCCCTTGGCGGCTTCGGCCAGTTCCGGGCGGCCGCCCGAGAGCAGATAGAGCACGGCCATCCGCACGGCCACACCGTTGGTCACCTGATCGAGGATCACGCTGAACGGTCCGTCGGCCACGTCGGAGTCGATTTCGACGCCGCGATTCATGGGGCCCGGATGGAGGATGAGCACGTCGCGGCCAGCTCGCTCCAACCGTTCGCGCGACACGCCGAATACGCGATTGTACTCGCGCAGCGACGGGATGTAGCCCGCCGTCATGCGTTCGAGCTGGAGGCGCAGAATGTTGAGAGCATCGGCCCAGCCGATGGCGTCGTCGATGTGATCGAAGATCGTCACGCCCATTTCGTCGATCGCGTTGGGGAGGAGCGACCGCGGGCCGCACACCGCCACCTGGGCGCCCATCTTGGTGAGCCCCCAGATGTTCGAACGCGCGACACGCGAGTGGAGCACGTCGCCGCAGATGCACACCTTGAGCCCCGCCAACTTCTTGAAGTGGTCGCGCAGGGTGAGCAGGTCGAGCAGCCCTTGCGTGGGATGCTCGTGCGTGCCGTCGCCCGCGTTGATCACATTGGACTCGATGCGGTCGGCCAGGAACTGGGCAGCACCGGAGGCCCCGTGGCGGATGACCACCATGTCGATGCGCATCGCCTCGAGGTTCCGCGCCGTGTCGACCAGCGTCTCGCCCTTGGACACGCTCGATCCCGACGCCCCGACATTCACCGTATCGGCCGAAAGCCGCTTCTCGGCGAACTCGAACGACACGCGCGTGCGCGTGGAGGCCTCGAAGAAGAGGTTGACGATGGTGGCGCCACGAAGCGTGGGGACCTTCTTGATCGCGCGCTCGCTGATTTCCTTGAACGGCTCGGCGGTATCCAGGATCAACGAGATCTGCTGGCCGGTCAGCGGTTCGAGCCCGAGAAGGTCCTTCCCGAGCGGTCCCGTCATGTGCCGGCTTCCGGCCGGATCTGCACCACGGCGTCGCGGCCGTCGAGTTCCGTCACCAGCACGTCGATGCGGCTGCCGGGTGGAACGTCGAGCTTCTTCCCCACGACGTCGGCGTGGATCGGCAGTTCCCGCCCGCCGCGGTCGA
This sequence comes from uncultured Gemmatimonadaceae bacterium, assembly GCA_963728785.1. Classification (GTDB taxonomy): domain Bacteria; phylum Gemmatimonadota; class Gemmatimonadetes; order Gemmatimonadales; family Gemmatimonadaceae; genus JAGWRI01. Next base: position 1,016,502 of record CAVSKV010000004.1, on the reverse strand, counting down.
TGAGCACCGCCAGGGCGATACGCTTGGGACGGCCGAAGTCGGCCAGTTCGTCGAGCGCCGCGCGCACTGTGCGCCCGGTGTACAGCACGTCGTCCACAATCACCACGTGCTTGCCGTCGATATCCCACGGGATGTCCGTCGGCCCGACCACGGGACGCGGTCCCACGGTCTGCAGGTCGTCGCGATAGAGCGTGATGTCGAGCGCGCCCTGCGGCACGGTGACGTGTTCGCGTTCGTCGATCATCGATACGATTCGCGCCGCGAGTTGAACTCCGCGGCGCTGAATGCCAACAATGAGCAGATCGTCCGTGCCGTCGTTCAACTCGACGATTTCATCGGCCATTCGACGGAGGGTTCTCTGGAGCGATCGCGCGTCGAGAATGGTGAGAGAGGAGGCGGGCATCGCCTCGCAATATGGCGAATCGGCGCGGAAAAATGAAGCGCGGGGGAACATGGAGGGGTTGAAAAGGGTTGCTCTGTAGGAACCAGCCACTCACCTTTCAATAATGCGCGCTCGCCCGCTTGCCTTGATCGTCTTCGTCCTCGCTCTCGCCGCGCCCACGGTGGCGCGAGGGCAGGCCTCGGCCGCGCCCGTTCGCACCGACTCGACGGGTCCGGGCAAGCCCCAGGGCTGGCCGTTCGCCGTCGGTGAAAGAATGATCTTCCAGAGCAAGTTCGGCTGGTTGCCGGTAGGACGGGCCGAAGTCGTGGTCGAGGCCCGCGACACGGTGCGCGGGCACGAGGCCTACCGCGTCCGCTTCTCGGTGAATGGGGGCCCGGCCTGGTTCGGCGTCCACGACAACTACACGAGCTGGTTCGACGCCACGAGCCTCGTGTCCTATCGTTATCACCAGGACATCCACGAAGGTCGCTACTCCCGCAATACGATCTACGACATCTTCCCGGCCCAGGGGATCTTCACAAAGAACGGCAAGGATACGAGCGTCACCGTCCCGGCACCGCTCGACGACGAGTCGTTCATCTATTTCGTGCGCACCGTGCCCCTCGCCGTCGGCCAGCACTACGAGTGGAACCGGTACTTCGTGGCCGACAAGAATCCGGTGATCGTGGACGTCGAACGCCGCGAGGAGATCGAAGTGCCCGCCGGGAAGTTCATGTGCCTGGTGCTCAAGCCCACGATCAAGACTTCGGCGATGTTCGGCGAAGGCGGGCACGCCGAGATCTGGATCAGCGACGACGACCGCCGGCTGATCGTGCAGATGAAATCGGGCCTCCCGTTCGGGTCGCTCAACCTCTACCTGCAGAGCTTCACCCTGGGGACCGCGGCGCCGACCACGACGGACACGACCGCGGTGCGCAAACCGTAGGGCCCGCTGGCGGTCACGGATGGGGTGGGATTCGAACCCACGGTACGCTTTTGACGTACACACACTTTCCAGGCGTGCGCCTTAAACCACTCGGCCACCCATCCAAGAGCAGTGCGCTGCCTGACGTGCGACCGCGGCAGCGCGCCAAATATGTTCAGCAGCGGACAGGGTGAGATTCGAACTCACGATACCGTTGCCGGTATGCCGGTTTTCGAGACCGGTGCCTTCAGCCACTCGGCCACCTGTCCAAGAACCTTCAAACTTAGACCGCAAGTCGCGACGTGTCAACGCGATGCAGCGCAGGCTGGCGCCTCATCGGGGCCCGAATGGGTCGCGCCCATCATGCGACTTCTGGCACGGCCGCGGGCTCCGCACGCGCCGGCCCCTCCCCCGCCAGTTCGGCCTGCCGCCGCCCCAGCCAGAGCCCGAGCATCAGCCAGACCGCAGCCATCGGTATGGCCGCAAACGCGATGCCCGCCAATCCGAGTCCGAGCGCGGTGAGGCCGGCATACGTCCAGACCGCCACCTGGTCACCGCCCCGATATACGAATGTCTCAATGAATGCCTTCGCTTTGTATTTGTCCTCGCGGGGTACCACGGTGAACAGCACCTCCATGGCCGGATTGGTGAGCGCGAAATTGCTCGCCCGCCGGAGGACGATGAATGCGGCCAGGGTTGCGAACACGGGCACCGTGCCGAGCGCACCGAACCCGACCATCGTGAGCACGGGAAGCACGGCGAGCGTGGCGGTGAGCCCGATCCACCGGATCACACGGCCAGTAAGGAACATCTGGATGAGAACGGTGAGGGTCTGGCCCAGGAGATCGATCTGCGCCAACACCGCGGTGCGCGCGGCACGTCCCGCGTAGAACCGGCCCACGATGTCGGTCTGCTCGGCATACAGGAACGTATTGCCCACGGTGTAGAGAATCAGAAACACCGCGATTCCCGCCAGGTATGGGGACTTCATCACGCTCGTGAACCCGCCCCACATGCTCCCGCCGATGGGCGCACGGTCGAACTGGTCCGAGTCCACGGCCGTCACGCCCCCCAGGCCGTGCACGGGGAACAGGACCACCATCACCACGGCCAGCTCGAGCAGCGCCGCTGAGACGAGCAGCAGATTCACGACGCCGATCCGGGGCGCCATCTCCGCCGTCAGCCCCGACCCCGCAATCGCCCCGAGGGTTCCCCCGACGCCGATGAACCCGAACAGACGCTTGCCCTGCCCGCTTCTGAAGATGTCCGCCATGAAACACCAGAATACCGAGACCACGAACAGGTTGAACACGCTCGTCCACACGAAGAACGCGCGGCCCGTCCATACGTCGCCCACCGACCCCTCCGCCGGCGCGAAGACGCGCATCACCACATAGAACCCGAACAGGTTGGCGATGAAGAAGTGGTACGTGATCGCAATGAACTTGCGCACCGGGAACTTCACCACGAGCGCCGAGAACATCGGATTGCACACCAGCATCGCGGCGAGCGTGCCGGCGAACAGCCAGGGGAGCTGGGAAACGCCGGATGCAGCCGCCACCGCGTCGCGAATCGGGCGTAGGATGAAGTAGCCGCTCAGCACGAAGAAGAAATACGCGAACGACATGAGCATCGCGCGCGTCTCGTCTGGGCGCACATCCACCACGCGCCGGACCGCCGAATGGACAGGATCCGGGCCGCCTGCGTTCATGTGCCAGACTGGGAGGCGTGCCACGCCGCGAGCACCTCGGCTTCCTTCTGCGCCGAGATGCCGGCCACCGCACCTTGCGCGAGCGCGTCGAGTTCGGCGGGGGGCCGCGTGACGTTCCAGTCGAGTACGTCCTTTGCAGTCACGGCGAGCGGCCGGAACGTGAGCCCCTTGGCGAGCGCGCGGGTGTTGCTCTTACGCAGGAACCCGGCCGTGGCGCCGGTGGGAGGGACCCACACCGGCATGTGCCGCCAGCCGCGGACGGCACGCGCCGCGAGGAAGTCGGCCGGCACCCACGTGAATTGGGCACCTGCCGTGGTCACGGCCTTGATCCCGTAGAGCATCTCCGCCATGGTCGTCGGCGCCGCCGGCCCACAGGCGTTGTAGATCCCCATTTCGTCGTTCTCGGCCATCCGAATGGTCCATTCCGCGAGGTCGCGCGAATCGATGTACTGCGTGGGGTCGTCCGGCTTGTCCGGGGCCAGCACCTCGCCGCCCATGTTGATGCGGTACGGCCAGTAGGTGAACCGATCCGACGCGTCCAAAGGCCCGACGATCAGCCCCGGGCGGATGATCGTATTGATACCGGGATAGGTCTGCTGGACGAATCCCTCGCAGAACGTCTTGAACGCACCGTAATACTTGCGCGCTTCGGAGGCGGGAACGCCGAACGGATCCAGACCGGCCGGCATGGGCGTGAGGCCGTCGGTCTCGTCGGCGCCGGGCTTGCTGTTGTCCGGATACACCGACATGGTCGAGATGAAGATGTAGTGCTTGGTGTGGCCGGCCATGGAACGAGCGACGTTGCGGACCCAGATCGGCGACGTGGTCGGATTGTCGATCACAACGTCGAAATGTTTCCCATCGAGTGCGCTCGTGTCGGTGTTCAGATCACCGATCAGCTCGGTGACCCTGCCCTTGAAGAAATCGGGCCGGGTCTTGTTGCGATTGAACAATGTGATATGATGCCCGCGACCCAGGGCGTAGTTCACCTGTTCGGGCCCGGTGAACCCGGTCCCGCCGATGATCAGTATTTCCAGCGGATTCGGGGCCGGCTCCGGTGGCACGCGCCGGCGGTGATCGGGACGTGGAATCGGAGCGCCGAAGGTGAGGTCGGGAAGGGCGCCGAGCCCAATGGCGCCCCCGACTGCGGCGGTCCACTTGAAGAAGCTGCGTCGGCTGGGGGACATGACGGCTACTCCGTGGATCGAGACAAATGCCGGATCTGGAAGCGTGCCAAGATGGCGCCCCGCGCGGCGCCCCGACAGAGGCGTCCGGGCCGAGCCGTCCTTGCCCGGACGCCCTACCGACGGCCACCCAACGGGAGTCAGCCCTGCGCTGGGGGCCGCGCCTCGGCCTCGACGAACAGCCGGATCCCCGATCGCCGCCAGGGTGCCCCGGTGGCCGCGAGCTGCGCCAGGCGGCGCGCAGTCGCCACTCGCCGGCGCGCGGGCCGGTCGTACCACCCAGCCGCTCGCCCGTCGGCAGAGACGAGATGGGCCGCCGAGCCGATCAACTGGAACGGTTCGGCGCGCGCCCGAACGAGGTCCCACCCGTGGCGATCGAGGAAACGCCGCATGGCGGCGACCGTCCACCGCATCGTGTGTTGCGGCGGATAGTCCCAGAACTCGCTGAGGCCGATGAGTTCATGATGGGCATAGGCCCGGGAAAAGCGCAGTGGCGCCGGGCACCCGATGAGCAACCTGGTGCCCGGCCGTGCGACCAACCTGATGTCGGCGAATGTCGCGTCCGGCTGTTCGAGGTGTTCGATGATCTGGAACATCGCGATGACCGCGAACGGCGCCGCGTCCTCGACGGCCTCAACAAGCGAGGAAACGCCGGCGCCTCGTACGTCCAGCCCGGCGGCCCGCGCCGCCGCAACACTGAGCGGAGCGAAGTCGACGCCAGTGCAGGTAAAGCCCGCCTCGCCAGCGCGGCGCAGGAAGGCGCCGTCGGCGCATCCGATTTCGAGAAGCGGCCGTCCGCGGCCGTCGCCCAGCGTCTCCAGAGCCAACTGATGGTCGAACCCCCAACCGTGATCCTGGACGGGATAGTGATCCGCGGTCCACGTTCGCATCGGATCGGCATGTTCGAGTCCGCACTCGCCACACCGCATGATGCGAACTTCGTCAACGCCGAGGTCCTGCCTGATGTTGGCGAGGACGGCCGCCGGCCCGAACCGGGCCGACACGCTGCCCTGCTCGGCCCAGCAGGCCGCCAGCCTGCGTACGGACACCCGTTCTACGACGCGGACCGAAGAGGCCCGGCAAGCCGGGCAGCACAAAGCCACGTTCAGTCGCTCCGCCGGCCGGCGAAGAAGGCGCGCACGAGCGCGGAGCACCGGACCTCGTCCACCCCACCCCGCACCTGCGCCCGGTGGTTGAGCCGCGCATGGCGCACGAGGTCGCCTACCGATCCCACCATCCCGGCTTTCTCGTCCCATGCGCCGAAGACGAGGCGGTCGAGCCGGGCCAGCACGATCGCTCCGGCGCACATGGCGCACGGCTCGAGGGTCACGTATAGCGTACAGTCAACCAAACGCCAATCTCCGATAGCCTGGGAAGCCAGGCGAATGGCGAGCAACTCGGCGTGGGCCGTCGGATCGTGATCGCGCACCGTACGATTGGCGGCGCGCGCCACGACCACTCCGCGGCGAACGATCACTGCCCCGACGGGCACGTCACCCCCTTCGGCGGCGGCCCGCGCCTCGTCAAACGCCTCGGCCATCCAGGCTTCGTCCGATCCCGGCGCCGGCGGCGGCGCCGGAACGCGCGGCGCGTCGGGCGTCACGCGGTCGCGGCAGCCGTGACGACCGGATGACCGCGCTCGAACGCGATTCCCCCGCCAGGTCCCAGGGTCACCACCACCAGGTCGCCCTCGGAGAACTTGCCTTCGAGCACGGCCATCGCCAGCGGGTTCTGCACCAGGCGCTGGATTGCGCGCTTGAGAGGGCGCGCGCCGAAGGCCGGGTCGTAGCCCTCTTCGGCCAGCAGGCGCTTGGCCTCCGGCGTCACTTCCAACGTGAGCTTCCGATCGGCAAGCAGCTGTTCCAGGTGCGCCAGTTGCAGATCCACGATGCGGACGATCTCCTCCCTGCCCAGCGGCCGGAAGACCACCACATCGTCCACGCGGTTGAGGAATTCCGGACGGAAGGTCTGCCGCAGCGCCTGCGTTACCTGCCGCTCCGTCTCCGCCCAGTTGCCGCCCGTGTGCTCCAGGATGTACGGACTGCCGATGTTCGAGGTCATGATGATCACGGTGTTGCGGAAGTCCACCGTGCGTCCCTGCGAATCGGTGAGCCGCCCGTCGTCGAGAATCTGGAGCAGGATGTTGAACACGTCCGGGTGGGCCTTCTCGATCTCATCGAACAGGATCACCGAATACGGGCGGCGGCGCACGGCTTCGGTCAGTTGCCCGCCTTCCTCGTAGCCGACGTATCCCGGCGGCGCACCGATGAGCCGCGCGACGGCGTGCTTCTCCATATACTCCGACATGTCGATGCGCACCATCGCGTGCTCGTCGTCGAACAGGAACTCGGCCAGCGCGCGCGCCGTTTCCGTCTTGCCCACGCCGGTGGGGCCGAGGAAGATGAACGACCCGATGGGCCGGTTCGGATCCTGCAACCCGGCGCGCGAACGGCGCACCGCGTTGGCCACGGCTTCCACGGCTTCGTCCTGCCCCACCACGCGTTCGGCCAGTTCGCGGTCGAGCTTGGTGAGGCGCTCCCGTTCGCTCTCGAGCATGCGCGAGACCGGGATCCCCGTCCAACGCGCCACGACTTCGGCGATGTCGTCGGCCGTGACCTCCTCCTTGAGGAACTGCGGGCGGCCGCCCTGGCTGGCCAGCTTCGACTCGGCCTCCTTCATCCGCCGCTCGAGCTCCGGAATGCGCCCGTAGGTCAACTCGGCGGCCTTGGTGAGATCGCCGGCCCGCGTCGCCTGCTCGGCCGCGATGCGCGTCTGGTCGATCTCCTGCTTGATCTTGCCGACGTTGCCGAGGGTCTCCTTCTCCTGCTGCCACTGGGCCTTCATCCCCGAACTCTTTTCCTGCAGGTCGGCCAGTTCGCGCTCGATCGCGTTGCGGCGCTCCACCGACGCCTTGTCCTTTTCCTTCTTGAGCGCGGTGAGTTCGATCTGGAGCTGCATGATCCGCCGCTCGACCTCATCGATCTCCTGGGGCATGGAGTCGATCTCGATGCGAAGGCGCGACGCGGCCTCGTCCATGAGGTCGATGGCCTTGTCAGGGAGGAACCGGTCGCCGATATAGCGATTCGAAAGCGTGGCGGCAGCAATGATCGCGCCGTCGGTGATGCGCACGCCGTGGTGCGCCTCGTATCGTTCCTTGAGCCCGCGCAGGATGGCGATGGTGTTCTCGACGCTCGGCTCGCCCACGTACACCGGCTGGAAGCGCCGCTCGAGCGCGGCGTCCTTCTCCACGTGCTGGCGGTACTCGTCGAGCGTCGTCGCGCCAACCACGCGCAGCTCGCCGCGAGCGAGCATCGGCTTCAGCATGTTGCCGGCGTCCATCGCGCCCTCGGCCTTGCCGGCGCCCACCAGGTTGTGCAGTTCATCAATGAACACGACGAACTGGCCCTGGCTCTCGGTGAGCTCCTTGAGCACGGCCTTGAGGCGTTCCTCGAATTCGCCGCGGAACTTGGCGCCGGCGATGAGTGCACCAAGGTCGAGCGCCACGAGACGTTTGTTCTTGAGGCTCTCGGGCACGTCGCCGTTCACGATGCGCTGCGCCAGCCCTTCGACGATGGCCGTCTTGCCCACACCCGGCTCGCCGATCAGCACGGGGTTGTTCTTGGTGCGGCGCGACAGCACCTGGATGACCCGCCGGATCTCCTCGTCGCGGCCGATGACGGGGTCGAGCTTGCCGCGCCGCGCCGCGTCGGTGAGATCGCGCGTGTAGCGCTGCAACGCCTGGTACTGCTTCTCAGGGCTCTGGTCCGTCACACGATGGGTGCCGCGCACGGCGGCCAGCGCCTCGAGCAGAGCGGCGTGCGTCGCGCCCGCCGCATTCAGGATGCGTTTGCTCTCCGTGCCTTTGGCGTCGGAAAGAGCTACAAGCAGATGCTCGGTGGACACGTATTCGTCGCCGAGGGCCTTGGCTTCGTCCTCCGCCTTGTCGAACACGCCGCTCAATTCGCGAGACAGATTGGGCTGCGCATCGCTCTGCTTGGGCAGGCGGCCGATCTCCTGCGCAAGCTGCTCGCGGATGGCGGTCACGTTGGCGCCGAGTTTCTGCAGCACGGGCACGACGATCCCCTCGTCCTGCGCCAGCAGCGCGACGAGGAGATGCATGTCGTACACCACCGGATTGCCCGCTCGTCGCGCATCGGCGACGGCGCTCGTCAGCGCTTCGGCGGCCTTTACAGTCAGTCTCTCTGAATTGATCATGGCGTGGCGTTCTCCAGTGGCGCGCCCGCATGGCGCGCTACCGCAATCTGGTGGCAATCTCGGTGCCGGGCGATCCCGCCATAGCGGCGGGGTTTTCCATCCCAGCCTGCGCCAGAGTCGCCGGCGTCTGCCGATGGGGCGCACGGGGGCCGGGACGCGGCGGCCACTGCCGGCCCCCGAATGCAGAAGCGCCCCGGCGACTGCCGGGGCGCTCCCAATCAATGACTCGCACTGGAGGGGTCACTTCGCGACGAACATCTTCCTCACGAGGCGGTCCCCGTCGATCACGAGCTCATACACGTACAGGCCCGACGGGACTTCGGTATTCGTGTTCATGATCTTCCCGTCCCAGTACGCCGTGTACGTCCCGCAGGTCAACGTCAAGTTGGCCACGGGCCGGCCCACAGCAGCACCGGCACCAGACGCGGAAGAACCCCCTGCAGGACCGGCACAGCGACCTGCTGCGCCAGAATGTTGTAGATCCTGAGGGAAACCACGTGCGCCTTGCCACCATCCGAGCATGTCGAGTCGCCGATCATGAACGGGATGGTAGTCTCCGGATTGAAAGGATTGGGGTAGTTCTGCCCCAACCCCCCCCCAGCCTTGCGCCCTCGGGACAGGTCTGACGACTGCTGCCCCGCCGCATACTTTGGCGTGAACGCACAAAGGGCGAGCACGAGCGCAAGTGCTGCCCAGCGGTTCAACATATGTACTCCGAGCTAACGAGACAGGATGTTCGTCAAGACTCCTGAAAGGGTGAATGACACTGCGGGACTACGTCAGAAATAGTAGGTCCCCAGGGCCAGGGTGTCAAGATTTTGCACTGTTGGAACGATTGGAACGACAGAAAGTTACGCTTTGGCCGGCTTGCCCATCCAGACCCGGCCCTCGCCGCGCCTCGCCGTGAGCCCCGAGCGGTCGCAGTACTCCAGGAGCGGAATCACGTACTTGCGGCTGAGGCCCAGAGCCTCCCGTAGCTCGCTAGGCGCAAGCTCCCGCCCGCCGGCAAAGGCGGCACTGACCTGATCTAGAATCTGCTGCAATTGGGCCGCCGCATAGTACCGATTTGCTTCGACTTGGGTCACGAGGCGACGGCCGGCAGCCACCCGCAAGATCTCACCGGCGTGCGGCCCAAACTCCACGGCCAGCTCCTCCACCGATGCGGGTTCCCGGCCCTGGTCTACCAGCCGAGCCACGATGCGATCGAGAGTCGCCGATTGGGCCGGCGATAGGGATGGAGCCCAGCCCCGTCGACGGACCTCCCCGCCGTTGGTCTCGATCTCGCCCTCCTCCACGCCGCGCCGGAGGAGCAGTTCAACGAACTCAGCCGGCACTCGCAACCGGGTCCGGAGCTCCTGCAGAGACGCGCCTGACGCTAGCGGGTGCGACCGGTGGTAGGCATCCAGGAATCCGAGCAGTCGTTCGCCATCGGCGTCGAGCGCTCCGGATGCCAGCAGGCTGTCGCTCCGCGGCGCGCGGACTGCTCCTGTGCTGGCAATGGCCCGGGCGAGATCGTGCTGGCCCGCCCCAAGGCGGACCGGGAGCGACATGACCGACACTCCGCGCGGCCCGGCGTCGTGCAGCAACGCGCGCAGGCGTCGCACCGGATCCAGGCCCGGGGTGTCGAACGGCTTCGAACGGCGGCCCGCTTGCGCGTCAGTCACCACGCCGCCGCCGATCGTGGCCAGCGGCGATGCGGTGCGCAACACGAACCGGTCGCCTCCCCTGGCCACGACGGGCGCGTCGAGAGCGATGCGCACAGGTCGGGTGCCTCCGGGAGCGAGGGACCCGCCGACGGCCACCACCCGGGCTCCGACTTCAGCTGTGCCAAGGTGGAATCGCACGGCCGTCCGGGGCCCGAGCGATCGCGGGGCGTCGGCCAGGAGAGTGGCGTCGGCGCGCACGGTGCGCGTGGGCTGCCAGCCCGCGTCGCTCACGATCACGTCGCCGCGGTGGATTTCGGCCACGTCCACCCCGCCCAAGGCGACGGCCGTGCGTTGGCCCGGGTACGCGAGGTCGGCCGACACCCCGTAGTTCTGGATTCCGCGCACACGCGCCATACGGCCGGAGGGAAGAATGCGAACTTCCGCGTCGCGCGCCAGCGAGCCGCTCCACGCCGTACCAGTGACCACGGTGCCGGTGCCGCGCACGCTGAACACGCGGTCTACAGGCAGACGGAAGAGATCGTGGGGATTGCGCTCCGCGGTGGCACGCAACGCGTCGCCGAGCGCCGAACGAAGCGCCTCGAGGGCCGCGTCGTCCCCCGGTCTGACGCGGACCACGGGTGCATGCGCGAACCCCGTTCCCCGAAATAGCGGGCGCAGGTCCTCTTCCACGAGATCGATCCAGTCGGCATCGACGAGATCGCACTTGGTAAGCGCTACGACACCCCCGTGCACGTCGAGCAAGTCGAGGATCGCGAGGTGTTCCCGCGTCTGCGGGCGCACGCCGTCATCCGCCGCCACGACGAGCAGCCCGACGTCGATGCCGGCAGCGCCCGCGAGCATGGTGCGGACGAACGCTTCGTGCCCCGGTACGTCCACGATCCCCACGGTGCCGAGGCCGTCCAGCACCAGGGGCGCGAAGCCGAGTTCGATCGTGATCCCGCGCCGCTTCTCTTCGGGGAGCCGGTCGGTGTCGATCCCCGTGAGGGCGCGCACGAGCGTGGTCTTGCCGTGGTCGATATGTCCCGCGGTGCCGACGATCATGCGCCGCTCCAGGCGCCCTGCTCCCACAGTTCGAACGCCCGTAGCGGGCGGCCGTCCACCACGTGGTGCAGCAGGAATTCGCGCAGCAGCCGCTGGTGGGCGCGAGCCGAAGCGCCGGCGAGCGGCTCGGCGTCGCCTCCGGAGGTCCAAATCCGTAGCGCCATGCGCGCCTCCGGCGGCATGCGGCGCCCTCCCGAAACGAGCCGCGCGCACCGGGCGCACAGGACGCCGCCGGCTCCATGGCTGAACACGGCCGTCGCTTCCTCGTCCAGGGCGGCGTGGCACTCGGCGCATTCGGCGAGTGCCGGCGTGAACCCGAGCGCCGCAATCACACGCCAGGCGCCGGCAAGCGTGGCGTCGAGCGCGCGATCGGAGGGCGCCGAGGCGATGGCGTCGAGTGTGCCGGCAATGGCGTCGAACAGCGCAGGATCGGCGTGCTCGGTAGAGAAATGCAGCACCAGCTCGGCGATCGCCGACGCGCCGGTGAACCGGCCCAGATCCTGACCCAATTCGGGGCGCGACGCGACCACGTCGAATCCGGTGAGCATGTCGAGATCGCGGCCCGCCTTGGTGGAGAGCTGCGCGCTTCCCTGCGCGAACAGGTCAAGGGCGGTGCCGAACCTTCGCTGAGAACGACGGGCGCCTTTGGCGAGCGCCGACCGGAGGCCTCCTTCCCGCGTTGCGAGCCTCAGGATGCGCGACGATTCGAGGTAGTCGAATGCGTGCAGCACGATGGCGTCGCTCACCAGGAATGGCATGCGGGAAAGATAATCCGGCTTGGCCCGCCGTCGCCCTCACAGCGTCAGTCGCATGCCGGCCATCACGGTACGGCCTGGCGCAAGAAAGTTGAACACCGACTGATACCGCGCCCCGGCGAGATTCTGGACGCGCAGGGTGAGCGTGGTACCCCGGCCGGCCGGCAGCAGCGTGAGGGGATACGCGGCCCCCAGATCCACGCGCAGATATGCCGGAAGGGTCACTGGCACGGCGGGATACGGGCGGAAGTCACGATCGGCGCGCTGGCCGACGTACATGAATTGCACGTCGAGCGAACCCCGCGACGACGACGAGCCCGAGAGGGCCGCGTTCCAACTCGTGGCGGGGCGGCGGATGAGGGGTTGGCCGAGGTGGTAGAGGCCGCCGGTGGTGGTGTCGAAGCCGGCCGAGAGCACGCGGGTGGCGAGGTGGGTGAATCCGAACGTCGCCGACAGGAACGATGCGGGCGTCACCACGGCCTCGTATTCGAGGCCGGAGGCGCGCGCCCGGGCCACGTTGCAGTAACTGTACCCACACGCCGTAGTGCCACCGGTATAGTCGATCATGTCTCGGAAGACTTGCGAGAACGCGGTCACGCCGAGCGTGAGGCGCCCGTCGAGCAGCGGCTGTTCCACACCGGCGTCCCAGGCTCCGGCGTGCTCGGGGCGGAGGGACGGATTTCCAGTCACGTAGCCGGCGGAGAAGTTCTCGTAGAAGGTGGGCGTTCGGAACGCGGTGCCGGCACCGGCCCGGAGCCGCGTGCCGGAGGCAGTGATGTAGTTGATGCCTGCGCGGTAGGTGCCGAAGGCGCCGAAATCCTTGTTGTCGTCGAGCCGTGCGCCCGCCACGACCGTGAGCCGCGTGACGGGGGTCCAGAGTGCCTGGACGTACGCGGCGTTGGTGCGGCGGGAGGCGGAGAAGATGGACGAATAGGGCGAGCCGTAGGACGCTCCCTGCGCCTGCGACTGCTCGTCCTCGGCCGTCGCCGCGGCGCCAAGGGTGAGCACGCCGCGCCCTTGCGGGTCGCGCAGATTGAGGCGCGCGTCGGCGCTCCGCCGCCGGATGTTGTCGAGCGAGAGGTACAGATTGTCGTCCAGGACGTCGGGGTACTGCGTAGTGCCGCCGGTGGTCTGGTCCGAGGAGAGGCTCACGACGAGGGCGGCCGCACGCGAGAACGCGTGATCGTACGTCGCCCCGAGCACCGTGCGGTCACCGGAGTCGTACGTGTTGCTGTCGGTCACCTGGCCTGCGCTGTTCGTGGGGTAGTGGTAGCGCGAATCGGTGTAGCGCAGGGTGAGATGAAACGCGTCGTCGGGGTCAGGAGCGAAGTTGGCGGCCCCGCTCACCACGGTCTCGGCAAACTGGTTGTTGAACGCGTAGACCCCGTCGGTCTGGTGGCGCGAGACGGAGAGCGAATAGTCGGCCGTGGGACCGGCCGTGAGGGGTACGCCGCCTCGCACCGACGCCGACGCGTCACCGGTGTGATACGTGCCACCGCGCGCCTCGACGCTCAAGCGCTGCCCGGCAGCGCCGCTGCGAGTGAAGATCTGCACGACACCGCTCACGGCATCGGCGCCGTACAACACGCTGGCCGGTCCACGAAGGATCTCGATGTGGTCGACGTTGTCGGTGGTGAGCGTGCTCAAGTCGATCGCGCCGCCGGGATCGTTGGCCGGCACGCCGTCGATGAGCACCTTGACATAGTCACTCTCGCCGCCGCGAAGGAACAGCGACGTGGCCCCGCCGAACGAGCCGGTCTGTACGATCGCGGCGCTCGGGGTTGCGAGCAGTGCGTCGGCCACCGACGTGATGCCGAGGGCGCGCAGCTGGGCGCCGGTGATCACGGTGACGGACGCGGGCACGTCGCGCTGCGCCTCGGGCAGGCGGGTGGCCGTAGTCACGACTGCGGTCACGCGGGCCGTATCCGGCGTCTGTGCCGGGAGCACCTCGCGGGCGACGAGCGAGAGGACGAGCGGCAAGAGGAATTGGCAGCGGCGATTCATAGATCGGGGGAGGACGAGGTGTTCGGCGGAACCGCGCGCGCGCGTCCGCGCAGCGGCACGAGCGCGGGCGCTCCCACGGCGGGATCGCGGGTGACGACGAGTGGCCACCCATACACGCGCTCGAGAATCTCTCCCCGCATCACGTCGTCAGGCGTTCCCGACGCGGCCACCGTTCCTTCGAAGAGCAACACCAACCGATCGGCGAACCTCGCCACGAGGTTCAACTGGTGACTCACCAGCAGCACGGCCATTCCGTCGCGGGCCAGCTGGCCGAGCAGTTCGAAGGCTTCCATTTCGTGCGCGATGTCGAGATAGGTGGTCGGCTCGTCGAGCACGAGGGCTTGCCCGCCCTGCGCGAGAGCGCGCGCGATGCGAACACGCTGCCATTCGCCGCCGGACAGCGTGTCCACGGCGCGGTCGAGCAACGCTCCGACACCGGCCAGCGCCACGCCGCGCGCGATCGCCTCGCGGTCGGCCGCCACGGCGCCACGCCATGCGCCGCGATGGGGAAAGCGGCCCAGCCCGACGTAGTCGCGCACGGGCGTGGGGAACGCAAGTTCCTCACGCTGCGTGACCACGGCCACGTGACGGGCAACTTCCTGCCGCGACAGGCCGGCCACGTCGCGCCCGTCCACTGTGATGCGTCCCGACCGCACGGGCTGGCGGCCGAGAAGCGCGCGCACGAGAGTGCTCTTGCCGCTGCCGTTGGGCCCGACGATCGCCGTCATGCGCCCGCGGACGGCGTCGAAGCTCACGTCATGTACGGCGTCGCGCACGGCGTCGCGATAGCGCAGGACCACGCGTTCGAACGCGATCACCGCAGCCTCCGCAACTGGACGAGGAAGAACGGCACGCCGATGATCGCCGTCACCGCGCCGAGGGGGAGCTCGGCGGGCGGCAGTGCGGTGCGCGCGGCCAGATCGGCCGCTACCACGAGCGCGGCGCCGACGAGCGCGCTGCCCAGGATGACGCCGCGCTGCGCGCCGGCCCCCAGCCGCCGGGCGATGTGCGGCACCACGAGCCCTACGAACCCGATCAGGCCCGCCGCGGCCACGGTGGCCGCGGCGAGCAACGACGCCACGAGATACACTCGACGCGCCGCGCGATCGGCGTCCAGTCCGAGGCCGGCCGCCGCGTCCTCGCCGAGCGCCAGGATGTCGATTTCGCGTCCCCATCCGATGAGCAGCGTGCCGCCCCCGACCACGTACACGGCCAGCCACGCCACCTGCGGCCACGTCGCGTCGCTCACCGAACCCATCATCCACCACAGCGCGCTGCGCATCACGTTGGGATCGGCGTTGGCGAGCAGGAGCATGATCGCAGCATTGGCAAACGCGCCCACGATGACGCCCGCCATGAGCAGCACGCCGGCATCGCCGCGACCGGGAGCCGCGTGGGCGACGGAGAACGCGACCGTCACGGCCATGACGGCGCCGGCGAACGCGGCCAGCGGCACGAAGTCGGCCGCGGCGCCGAGTGCTACCGCGATCACGGCCCCCACCGCAGCGCCCCCCGACACCCCGAGCAGGTAGGGCTCGGCCAGCGGATTGCGCATGACCCCCTGGAGAGATGCGCCGCTCATGCCGAGTCCGGCGCCTACGAGCACAGCCAGCGCCACGCGGGGGACACGCAGCACGCGGACGATGGTCACGACGTTCTGATCCCCCTGCCCCATCAGCCCGCGGAACGCCTCACCGAGCGAGAGGTGCACGCTTCCGAGAGCCACTCCGAGCAGCACGAGGACGACCAACAAGCCGGCTGCCGCCGCCCACCGCCACGCCCGGCGGCTCACGGGAGGATCCCCGGATGCAACAGACGGGCGAGCGACACGGCGGCCGCGCCCATCACCACCGACGGCCGTCCGACCACGGCGGTGTCGAAGGCGAGCACGCGGCCCTGCCGCACGGCGCGCAGCGCGCGCCACCACGGATCGGCGAGCATGCGCCCGCGCGCTTCCGGACTGGCCAGCACGACGTCGGGGTCGCGGGCCACGACATCCTCCAGGGTCACCGTCGGCGACGGGGACGCCACGTCGGCATAGACGTTCCGACCGCCGGCGATCGCGATCAGTTCGTCGAGAAAACTCCCGCCGCCGATGGCGATGATCGGCTGATCCCACGCCGACATGAAGACGCGCACCTGCGGCAGCCGACGCGTGGCCGCTCTGACGCGCGCCAGGGTACGGTCGACCGAGTCCACGACGGCCGCGGCGCGCGCCGAATCACCGAGCAAGGCGCCGATATCGCGCGTGGCCCGCCGGAAGTCGGCAATCCGGTCGACGCGCAGCGCGGCGACCGTGATGCCGGACGCGCGGAACCGTGCCGCGGCGGCGCGATCGTCGGCGCTCGCGTAGAGCAGCACCAGATCGGGATGGGCGGCGAGCACGGCCTCGACATTGGGGCGCACGGCCGGGCCGAGCGCTGGCACCCTCCGGGCGGCCGCGGGCCAGCTGTCCCATTGCGACCGCCCCACGAGCCGGCCGCCCGCGCCGATGGCAAAGACGATTTCGGTGGTCGTCGGATTGAGCGAGACGACACGCACCTCCGCGGCGGCCGGCGCGCGCAACGTGTCACCGAAATCGTCGACGTCAATTGGCAGGCCGAGCGTGCGGGCGGCGTCCCGCTGCGGGGCGGCACACCCCGAACCGGCCAGACACCAGAGAGCAAGGAAGGCGTGCAATCGCAAAAAAGACATCCCATGGCCGAGGCAGGATGTCCGCAGGGCCGGGTCGAACGCCGAATGCGCCGCCAGAGCCGCCACAGGTCCTCCCCCGAGAACCGATGATCGTGGCGCGAGGGCGGGTCGTCTCCTGGCTCCGGGCCGTCGCGCTGGCCTTCCCGACTCTCGTCAGTGGCGTCGTCAGCGCACGTCATTTGCCCGTTACAGTGGCGGGGCCGCACCGGCATCGCACCGGTTTCCGTGTCCCGCCCTCGCGTATCGATTGTGGGGGCGAATCTAGGGCGCGCGGGCGCTCTCGGCAAGCGCGTCGGCAATGCGTGCTTCGATCGCCGCGCGGTCGGCCCGATACCGCGTGGTACGCGCTTCGTCGGCCGACGCTTCGCCGGCGAACGCCGCGTCGAGACGAGCCAGCTCGAAGCGGAGCTGCTCCATCCGAGTGGCGCCCAGGAGCACGGGCGCCACGGCGGCCACCCCGGCGGGCGTTGCGCCCCCGGGCGCCCGCCGCCCGCGGCGACGGAGCGCGAGTACGAGCGCGGCCAGCATGAGAGCGGCCATCGCGAGAACGATGCCGGCAACGAACCGGGTGCGACCGGCGTCGGAAACCGCCGCAACGTCGATGCGCAGTACGGCGCCCACCGGTACGTTCCGCGCCAGGTAGCGCTTGAACGCCCGTCCCTGCGCGGTGACCGACGCTTGTTGCACCAAGCCTTCGAGCGCGGGGGTGGCCGTCGGCTCTTCGAGCAGGACCTCGAGGGCGGCGGCCCCGGCCGGCAGCGGAAGACGGAGGGGGAATGCATCGGCCGGCAGTCCGTAGGTGACGGCGAGCTGGCGCACGCCGGGGCTCACCGGCGCGAACATGCGAATTTCGTGGTCGTCGAACGACACTGCGCCGGGGGCCACGTCGCCTTCGCTCACCGACGGGGCGAGGGCGCCGGTGGGAAGCGGCGCGGTCCACAAGGGCGTGAGTGAGTCGCGTGTGATGAGCGTCTTGCCGCCGTCGTTGCCCAGATCGAACACCTCGCCCACCGTCCGCACGCCGTCGGCCCCGGGAGCGCCCACGACCACGTGCCGGCCCGCGAGCTGGAGCGTGACACCGGTGCTGGTCGTGTCGAACACCGTGATGTCGGCATCGCCGCCGGCCACGTGCGGCGCCTGGAGTGGAGCCGTGAAGTAGGCGATGCCGGCAAAGCGCGTGGACGCGAAGTACACGGCATCGGGCGCACCGCTGGTTTTATATGTAAAGTGATATGCTCCGGCCGCGTCGGTGCGCATGGAGTCGATGGGACCGGCGTGGTCCTGTCCCACCCGGTGCAACACCACGAATTGGTGCCCCAGCGGCAGCGGCGTGGTGCCGGGGCCGGGGCGCCGCACGTGGCCGTCCACGGTCCGCACCTGGCCCAGCGGAACCACGGAGCCCGTCTGCGCCGCAGCCGGCACCGCGAGGACCGCCAACCCGACCATCAACGCCGGCCACCGATGCCAGGCGTGGATCAGCGGCATGGTGAGCGCACCGGCCTCACGGATTGAACTTGCCAAAGTCCTCAGGTCGCAACCGCTCGAGGTAGGCCTTGAGCCGCTCGGCCGAAAGCTCCGATGGCTCCGCGGGCGGCGGGGCGGCGTTCGGCTCCCAGTCCTCGCCACCTTCGTTGAGCAGCGCCTCGTCGGCGAAGATAGGCGCCCCGAAGCGCAGCGCGACCGCGATGCTGTCGGAGGGACGGGCATCCACGGTCAACCGCTCCGCACCGCGCACGAGATGCATTTCGGCAAAGTAAGTGCGCTCTTCGATCCGGGTGATCTCGACCCGCGCCAGATCGGCGCCGAGCGTGGTGATGAGGCCCCGGCACAGGTCGTGCGTGAGCGGGCGCGTGCGCGCGATGTGATGCATCTCGATGATGATCGACTCGGCCTCCGGCTGCCCGATCCAGATCGGCAGGACGCGGTCGCCATCCTTCTCCTGCAGGATGACGACATAGGCATGCGTCGATGCATCGACCGCCAGCTTGGCTACTACGACCTCGACCATTCGCCCCTCGCGCGCATCACCGGACGCCGCGCCGCAGGTCGACCGCGCGATCGATGCGCTCCCACGTGAACGTCGTCCGCCGATTCCTGCCCCGTCCGAACTTTTCCGGTGCGCGTCCGAAGTGACCGTACGCCGACGTGGCCGAGAATATCGGCTTGCGGAGGTCGAGGGCGTCGATGATTCCGCGCGGCGTGAGGTCGAAGGTATCGACCACGGCGCGCCGGATCACCTGATCGGTCACCCGGCCGGTGCCGAAAGTATCGACCATCACCGATACGGGCTCGGCCACGCCGATGGCGTAGGCCAGTTGCACCTCGCACCGCGCGGCGAGCTTGGCAGCCACGATGTTCTTGGCGACCCAGCGCGCCGCGTACGACCCCGACCGATCGACCTTGGAGGGGTCCTTGCCGCTGAACGCGCCGCCCCCGTGGCGGCCCATGCCGCCGTAGGTGTCGACGATAATCTTACGCCCGGTGAGCCCGGCATCGCCCTGCGGCCCGCCGACCACGAAACGGCCCGTAGGGTTGATGTGGTACTTTGGCCGCTTGGTGCGCAGCTCGGCGGGAATCACCGGTTCGATGATGCCGTCGAGGATCTCGCTCCGGATGCGACGGTTCGATACCCCCGGCGCGTGCTGCGTCGAGACGACGACCGTGTCCACCGCCACGGGACGGTGGTCCTCGTAGATCACGGTGACCTGCGATTTGCCGTCGGGACGCAACCAGGGCATGGCCCCGCTCTTCCGCGCCTGGGCCAGCGCCCGCGTGAGTCGGTGGGCCAGCATGATCGGCATCGGCATGAGTTCTTCGGTCTCATCCGACGCGTAGCCGAACATCATCCCCTGGTCGCCCGCCCCGCCCGTGTCCACCCCCAACGCAATGTCCGGCGACTGGCGGTCGATCGTACTGAGCACCGAGCAGGTGTTCGAATCGAATCCGTAGCCGGCGTCGGTGTATCCAATGTCGCGGATCGTGGCGCGGACGATGTCGGGGATGTGGACGTACGTGTTGGTGGTGATCTCCCCGGCGACGCACGCCATGCCCGTGGTCACCAGCGTCTCGCAGGCGACGCGCGCGTTGGCATCGTCGGTGAGAATGGCGTCGAGAATTGCGTCGGAGATCGCGTCGGCCACTTTGTCGGGATGGCCTTCGGTGACGGACTCGGAGGTGAACGGGTGACGGTCGCGCACGAGTTGCTCGGTCGAAGGTGGACGGCATGGGCGGCGAGGCCGGATGCGCCGCGCAACTTGGAGAATAAGGGGAACGCTCTTGCCCCGGCAACCCGCGATCAGTGGAACGCGAGGTCGCCGATCGCCTCACGCAGGCGCAGCACCAATTCCCCCTCGGCGGCCTCAGCCGTGTCGGCGTGAAGCGCCGCGGTGGCCGCCACCTCGGCGTCACGCACGTTGATGCTGCGCACGATGCGCTTGACGAGCGGCAGCGACCGCGGAGCCACGCTCAACTTGCGCACGCCGAGTCCGAGCAGCGCATACGCCATGATGGGCTGCGACGCCATCTCGCCGCACACCCCAACCTCGAGACCGGCCTGATCTCCCATATCGACGATGCGGCGGATGAGCCGGAGCACTGCCGGGTGCAACGGCGTGAACCGATTGGCAAGGTTGGCGTTTCCGCGGTCCACCGCCAACGTGTACTGCACGAGGTCGTTGGTGCCGATGCTGAGGAAGGCGACCTCGCGCGTGAACGTGTCGGCGGCGACGGCGGCGGCCGGGGTCTCGACCATGATGCCGACTGGAATGTCGCGCCGGTACTCCACGCCGCGCGCGGCGAGTTCCTGCTCCGCCTCGGCAAGCAGGACGCGGGCCTGCCGCACCTCGGCCACCGACACGACCAGGGGGAGCATGATGCGCAGGTCGCCGTGCACACCGGCGCGCAGCAGCGCCCTGAGTTGCGTACGAAAGATGGCCGGTTGGTCGAGGCACATCCGAATGGCGCGCCAACCGAGGAACGGGTTCGCTTCGGCGGCGAATCCGCCCACGGGCAGCTTGTCGCCGCCGATGTCGAAGGTGCGAATCACCACCGGCATCCCGGCGAACGCCTCGATCACGCGCCGGTAGCTGCGATACTGCTCTTCCTCGTCGGGCATCGTGGCGCGGCCCATGACGAGGAATTCGGTGCGCATCAGCCCAACGCCCTCGGCCCCGCTGGCGCGCGCCGCCTCAGCGTCCTCGGGCAGGTCGACGTTGGCATGCAGCACGATCGGTACGGCGTCGAGGGTCACGCTCTCCAGCGTGGCCAGCCGGCGGAGCTCGCCCTCGATCACCTCCTCCTGGCGGGCGCGCTCGCGATACTGCTCGATCTCGACGTCGGCGGGATTGACGGTGATCGTACCGCTGCTGCCGTCGAGGATGGCGCGCTCGCCGCCGACGAGGGACTTGGCCGCGGTGCGCAACCCGACCACCGCCGGCAGGTGCAACGACCGGGCGAGGATGGCCACGTGCGACGTGCGGGTGCCGGCGTCGGTGGCAATGCCGACGATGGCTTCGCGGTCGAGTTGCACCGTGAGGCCCGGCGTCAGGTCGTGCGTGACCAGGATGACACGCGCCCCGCGCGGCAGGTCCACCGGATCGTGATCGGGCAGGTCGAGCAGCAGCGAGAGCACGCGAATGTGCACGTCGGTGAGGTCACTCACCCGCTCGCGGAGCATCGCCACTGAGTGGCGGGCGAACCGCTGCCGCCACTCGAGCATCACCAGGTCGAACGCTTTCTCGGCGGCCAGCTGCTGGCGGATGAATTCCTCGACCCCCGACAGGAGTTCGGTGTCTTCGAGGATCGAGTGCTGCACGTCGAAGATTGCCGCTTCCTCGCGGCCGGCCACGGCTTCGACGCGCACACGCACGCGATTCAACCGCTCCTTGGCGCGGTCGACGGCGGCATGAAAACGCCGCAGCTCGGCCGGGATCTGGTCTTCCGGGATCAGGCGGTGCGGTACGTCCGGCACCTCCCACCGCAAGAGGTGGATGGTGCCGACGGCGATGCCGGGCGACGCGGGAATTCCGATCAGGGTGCGGTCCACTCTAGGGCTCTCCGAATCCGTCGGCGATGAGCGTGACGAGGGCGTCGAGGGCGGTGTCGGCGTCGGGGCCCTCCGCGCGCAGGACGAGCTGGGTGCCGCGCTCGGCAGCCAGCATCATCACGCCCATGATGCTCTTGGCGTTGACCTCGAGGTCGTCGCGGACGAGCGTAATGTCGCTCTTGAACCGGGAAGCCAGCTTCACGATCTGCGCCGCCGGTCGTGCGTGCAGGCCCACCTGGTTGACGATCGTCGCGGTGCGTTCGGGCATCAGCGGATCACCGAGAAGAGGACGACGGCGGACACGACGAGCAGAGCGAACCGCCAGCCTTCGAGTTTGGCCTGCGCCTTGACCACGATCACCGCGCCGACGAGCGCTGCCAGTAGAATTTCACTCAACAGCGCCCGCTCCGCACCCACGAGGCGCGCGAGGGCGAGCGGAATGCCCACGCCGGCAGCGAGGGCGGCCGCCCGGCCGACGATGGTCGGTCCCCGCCGCAGCACCGGGTGCGCCAGTCCGCCGGCGACGGCCAGCCCCCGGTTCCACCCCGTGGTCAGCCCCCAAACCAGGAGCGCCACGTGGGCCACGTTGTAGAAGAGCAGAAATGTGATGACGACAGCCGCTGCCGACGCGCGCCAACCGAACAGGGCGAGCGCCACCCACGACGACAGGGGAAGCCACCCAGCCCAGACGAGCCGGTCTCCCACGCTTCCCAACGGGCCGCACAGCGCGGCGCGGAACCGTTCGATCCGTTCGGGAGCCTCGCCGTCCAGCTCGGCGCGGGCCAGCGCCCCCACGGCGAACGCCGCGAGGTACGGATGCGCATTGAAGTATCGGCTCTCTCGGGCGATCGCTTCCTTGAACCGAGGCGTGCGCACGCCGCCGGGCAGCGACCGGAGCGCCGGCTCGAGGCAGAACGCCATCCCGTTTCCCATTAGCGTTTCGTAATTCCACGATCCCTGGATGGCGAACAGCCGCAGGAGGATGGCGGCGCGGACGCGCCACGGCAGGGGTGGATGCACGGCGGACGGGGCCGTCATCGTACCGCCAAGGCGAGCAACCCGAGGCCCAGGCCGCCGAGGAAGAACCAGCGGGCCCAACTCGTGGAGTGGAAGAGTTTCCACGCGGCGGCCGCGGCCACGCTGGCAGCCGTGGCGACCAGGGCAGCCCGCGACGAGCGTTCGGAGAGAGTCCAGCGGGCGAGCAGCGCGGCTTCGGCCGGCACCAGGGCGGCATACGCCAGCCCGCTCAGCACGATGCCGCGCACGAGGTCGGCGGTGAGCCCCGCCAATTGCACTCCCACCACTGCCCCCCGCGAGCCGGCGTCGAGGGCGGGTTGGTGCGCCGTGGCGACGACCGCGTTGCGCTGCCGGACCTTGACCATCGTCCAGCCCCCGAGCCAGGCCACGATCAGGCCGCCCAGCACGGCCACCGTCAGCGCGCCTACCGCCGATCCAGCGGTGGCTCCGTAGATGCTGCCCGCCACGACCGAAGCCGAGCCCCATTCCGGGTAGCGGGACGCGCCCACGGGGAGCGTCTCGAGCGCGATCAACTCGAGTACAGCGCCCACGAGAAGTCCCGGGGCCGGAGCGCCCACGAGCGCACCGCCCAACGTAGCGGCCACGATGGGCCGCGAGATCATCGCCTGCGGGAAGCTCACCGTGTCGAGCCCGGCGACGCCGCCCAGGAGGGCGATCGGGAGCACGCCGGCGAACATCACGAGGCGGCGCTCGCGGCCAGGATCTCGTCCAGCGACACGGGCCGGGCCGAGGGCACGTCCTGCGCCGTCACCGCGACGCCGCGGGCGGCCATGTCGCGCAGGGCCTGCTCTTCGTCGGGGGCCAGGAACACGTAGCGCAACCGTTGCACGCGGTCGCTGCGGTGGTGGATTCCCCCCACGTTCACGGCGGGGATCCCGTTGGCCGCAACGAGTGCTCGCATGGTGTTCACGTCGCCGGTGAGCAGGATGCCGGGACGGGGGTCGGCGCGGTAGCGGTCGAGTTCGGCTGCGCCGTCGGCCGCCGTATGGAAGTACACGTCCATGCCGGGCGGCACGGCCATGCGGTACAGCTCGCGCTCCCATTCGCTGGCGGCCACCGCGTCGTCCACGAGTACGATGAAGCCGGCATCGAGGGGCTGGCCCCACCCGAGCAACACCTGTCCGTGAATCAGCCGGTCGTCGATGCGGTACAACGCGAGCGTCACGGCGTGCCTTCGACGGCGTCGATGGAGGCGCGTCCGCGGTCGGCCGCGTGGCGCGCCGCGGTAGCGGCTGGCTTGGCGTCGGCGAAGGCGAAGTCGAGCAGCGCCGGCAAATTGGCGCCGGAAACGAGCACCGCATCGGGCATCCCACGCAGGATGCGGCGCGCCGCCATCGTACAGCTGCCGGCGTGCAGATCGGTGAACAACACCCGCGCTCCGGTGCGCTCCATCGTCTCCCGGAGCAACGCCTCGATGTCGGTGGCGCTCAACTCGGGGACGGCAATGGGATGGAACAGGTGGCCGCGCCCCGTGATCTGCTCCACGGCCGATACCAGACCGGCAGCGAATTCGCCGTGGCCGGCGACGATGGCGCGGGGTGTGCTATTCATTGTCTTCCTGCAGGTACCGCGTAACGTCGGCTGCCGCGCGCATGTGTCCGATGAGCCGGGCGTTGAATCGCTCGGCGGGATCGAACCCGCTGTACTTGAGCAGATGGTTCATCGCGATCACCTCAGCGACCACGGTGATGTTCTTGCCGGGGTTGAGCGGGACGGTGATCTTCGGTAATTCGACGTCGAGAATCGCCGTCGACTCGCCGTCGAGCCCGGTGCGATCAATCGGCATGTCCTGGTGCCACTCCTCGAGCTGTACCACGACCTCGATGCGCTTCTGCTGGCGTACCGCCCGAATGCCGAATACCGCCGGCACGTCCACCAGCCCCACTCCGCGGATTTCCATGCAGTGACGCTGCATCTCGTGGCCACTGCCGATGAGCACGTCGGTACCGCGACGTTTGACGAACACGAGGTCATCCGCCACCAGGCGATGCCCGCGCTCCACGAGGTCGAGCACGCACTCCGACTTCCCGATGCCGCTGCGCCCCATGAAGAGCAGCCCCACGCCGAAGACGTCGGCCAGGGAGCCGTGGATGCTCGTGGTGGGGGCGAATTCGTCCTCGAGCCACGGTTTGATGCGGGTGTAGAACTCGTTGGTCTTGAGTGCCGAGGTGAACACCGGGACGCCGGCCGCGCGCGCCGCGTCGACGACGCCGGCGGGAAGCGGAAGTCCCTTGGTCACGAACACGCACGGTATGGCGTGCGAGAAGAACAGATGAAGGACACGCCGCCGCTCGTCCGGCGGTCGGGTATCGAGGTACGTGACCTCGGTCTCGCCGAGCACCTGGAGCCGGTGGCCGGGAAAGCGTTCGGTGTAGCCGGCGAGTACGAGGCCCGGGCTCGAGATGTTGGGGCTCGTGATGACCCGCTCCAACGACCCGGTGCCGTCGACCAGCGACAGTTCGAGGGTATCGCGCATGCGTTCCAGCAGGCGCCCCGCCGTGAGCGGCGGATTGGTAACACCCTTCGGCGAGGGGCTCATACGCGGGCGAGGCGCCGGGCGAGGCGTTGGCGGCGCACCCGGTCAATCTGCACGCCTAAACGATCGAGCGCCTCGCCCAACGCCGTCCCGGTGTACCGAGCGCGGGCTTCAGCGATGATCGGCTTGCGGCGCGGAGCGTGGAGCGTGATTTCGACGCGCCGGGCGGGCCCATCTTCCTCGAAGCGAACGACCGCATCCACGGGGCGGCCCAGCCGCCGGGCGAGCTTGCTCACGGCCTCGCGGGCCCGACGTTGCAGTCGGGGAGACATCGGGGCGTGGTGCCCGTGCAAAATGATCTCCATCAGCCAGAGACCTCCATAGCAAGGATGCGGGCCAGGTGCTGTTCGGTCTGCTCGGCAGCCCGTTCCCACGTAAAGCTTTCGGCAAAGCGCCGCGCCTGGCCGCCCAACCGTTCGACGAGCATGGGGTCCGCGGCCAGCCGGTCCAGCGCCGCCGCCATGGCATCGGTGTCGCCGTGCGGCACGAGGAACCCGGTCTCGCCGTCGCGCACCGATTCGCGAATTCCCGGAGAATTCGAGGCAACCACGGGCGTGGCGCAGGCTGCGGCCTCCAGATTCGTGATTCCCCACCCCTCCTTGGGCGATGCGAACGCCAGTGCCCACGACCGGCGCAGCAACGCCAGCTTGTCCTGCTCGCCGATACGCCCAAGAAACCGCACGCGCGAGGCCAGGTCAAGCGACCTTGCCAACTGTTCGAGCTGCGGACGGTAGTCCCCCGCTCCGGCGATTTCCAACACCGCATTCCGGTGCTGCATGGCGGCGAAAGCCCGGATCACCAGGTGCACTCCCTTGTAGTGCTTGAGTCGGCCGAGATAGGTGAACGTCGGCAGCGGCGCGCGCGATCCGGGCGCCGGGGTATAGGCCGCGCTGTCGATGCCGGGATAGATCACCTCGATCTGCGCCCGTTCAATTCCCCGGTGGGCCAGGTCGTCCCTGGTGCTCTCGCTGATCGCCTCGAACGGCACGTTGCGGTAGACGCGGCCCAGCGGCCGCTCGGCGATCCAGACGGCCGCGGCCAGCGGGGCCGCGAACTCCCGGAACGCGGTGGCGCCGAACAGATGCGGCACGAGGGTCATCAACCGCGGCGCTCCCCAGCGGGGCGTATAGAGCGGAATCTTGTTCACATCCTCCACCAGCACGTCGTACGTACCGGTGAGTCGCTGCGCGTGGTACCGGCGGGCGAGGAACGGAAATGTGTGCCGCGTGCCCACGCGGTGCACGTCGATCCCGTCGAACACGGCGCGCGACGGCGCGTCCGGCCAGCCGCCGCAGAGCAGGACGATCTCATGCCCCTTGGCGGCGAGGCGGCCGAAGATCTCGTGCAGGTGAATCTCCGCGCCCCCGGCCAGCGGATTCTCGCGGTCCTGCCAGTTGACGACGAGGATGCGCACTAGAGGCGTCCCATGCGGCGGGCGAGGGCGTCGACCACGCCGTTCACGAATCGCGCGCTTTGCTCGCTCCCGTAACGCTCGGCAAGTCGGATCGCTTCTTGGATCACGACGCGGGCCGGCGTCTCGCCGCGGTACAGTTCGGCGGCGGCCACGCGCAGCACCGTGCGCTCGATGACTCCCAGCCGCTCCAGCCGCCAGTTCGTGGTGACTTCGGCCAGTTGACGATCGATCTCATCGCCGTGGGCGATGATCTCGCGCACGAGCAGGCCGGCCAGGTGTCGCTCGTCGGGCGCGATGGCGAGATCGTCCCAGATCGCCGTGGCCACCCGGTCCAGGTCGGGCGCGCCGCGCAGGTCCCACGCGTACACCGCCTGCAGCGCCCGTGCCCGGGCGCGCGTCTCAACCCTCATCCGGGACGTCCAGGCGGTCGAGCAGATCGATCATCTCCAGCGCGGCCAGCGCCGCGTCCCACCCCTTGTTGCCATGCCCGCCGCCGGCGCGAGCCTCGGCCTGCTCCACCGTATCGCAGGTGAGCAACCCGAACCCGACGGGCGTCTCGAATTCCGCCGACGCACGGGCCAGCCCGCGCGACGCCTCGCCCGCCACGTAATCGAAGTGCGGAGTCTCACCGCGGATCACGGCGCCCACTGCGACGACCGCGTCGTAACGGTCGCTGGCCATGAGCCGCCGGGCGGCAACGGGCAGTTCCCACGCACCCGGGACCCACACGAGGTCCACATCGGCGGCGGCCACCCCGTGGCGCACCAGGGCATCCATCGCCCCATCGGCCAGCCTCGTCGTGATCGAGTCGTTGAACCGACTGGCCAGCACCGCGACACGGCGGCCTTGGCCCGAGGGAGTTCCCGTGAATTCAGCCATTTAGGAGACGAGGAGATGTCCGAGCTTTTCACGCTTCGCTTTCATGTAATCGGCATTCTCGTCCTGTGCCGGCTGTACGATCGGCACGCGCTCTTCGACGCGTAGCCCGTAGCCCTCCAGCCCGATCATCTTGCGCGGATTGTTGGTGATCGGCCGGATGGCCTCGAGCCCGATGTCAAGCAGGATCTGGGCGCCGATACCGTAGTTGCGAAGGTCGGGCTTGAACCCGAGCCGTTCGTTCGCCTCGACGGTATCGATGCCCGTGTCCTGCAATTCGTAGGCCTTGAGCTTGTTGAGCAGCCCGATACCCCGCCCTTCCTGGTCGAGGTACACGATCACGCCGCGCCCTTCTTCGGCGATCATGCGCATGGCCGTATCGAGCTGCCAACCGCAGTCGCAGCGCTTGGAATGGAACACGTCGCCGGTGAGGCACTTGGAATGCATGCGCACCAGCACGCTCTCACCGCCCGCCACGTCGCCGAACACGAGCGCCACATGCTCGTGCGGGTCCACATCATTGCGGTAGCCGAAGATGCGCCATATGCCGTGCTCGGTGGGCAGCCGCGCTTCGGCCACGCGGTGCACCAACCGTTCGTGCTTGAGGCGGTGGGCCACGAGCTGGGCCACGGTGATGAACGTGAACCCGTGCGCATCAGCGAACCGCTCGAGGCTCTCGCGCCGCGCTGCGCTGCCGTCCACGTTGAGGATTTCGCAGATCACGCCGGCCGGGTAGAGGCCGGCCAGCCGGGCCAGATCCACCGCGGCTTCGGTGTGGCCGACCCGCTGCAGCACCCCGCCCTCCCGCGCCCGCAGGGGAAACACGTGGCCCCCATGCCGCAGATCGTCGGGGGTCGTGGCCGGGTCGACGGCCACCCGGATGGTCGTCGCGCGGTCGTGCGCGCTGATTCCCGTGGTGACGCCAAACCGCGCCTGGGCGTCGACGCTCACCGTATACGCCGTGCGGTATTCGTCGGGGTTGGTCTCGCTCATCGGCGCGAGGTCGAGTTGGTCCACGCGCTCCGGGGGCAGTGCCAGGCAGACGAGGCCGCCCGCGTTCCGGATCATGAAATTCACCATGTCCGGCGTCACCAGCTGGGCGGCGCAGATGAGGTCGCCTTCATTCTCGCGGTCTTCGTCGTCGGCGACGATCACGAACTTGCCGGCCGCAACGTCGGCGATCGCCTGCTCTACGGTGCCAAAAGTCATATGGGTTGCGTCCGGTAGGACGCCGTCAGTCGCTGTACGTACTTGCCGATCACGTCCGCCTCCACCTGGGCCTCGTCGCCCGCGCGCAGCCCGCCGAGGGTGGTGTGGCGCAGCGTGTACTCGATCAAAGAAATCTGCACGACGTCGCTGGCCGGAAGGGCATTCACGGTGAGGCTCACGCCGTCTACCGTGAGAGAGCCGTGCGGCACCATAAGTTCCGCGACCTCCGCCGGCAGGGCAAGATCGACCAGCCGCGCGTCGCCGCGCTGTATGACGCCCTGCACGCGTCCGACGCCGTCCACGTGGCCGAGCACCAGGTGCCCGCCCAGCCGGTCGCCGAGGCGCAACGCGCGCTCGAGATTCACCCGGCGCCCCGCGCGCCAGCCGCCGAGCATGGTCCGGTCGACGGTCGTGCCGATGGCGGCCACGGTAAACCAGCCGGGCCCATGCTCGCGCACGGTCAAACAGGCCCCATTGACGGCGATGCTCTCGCCGGCGGTGAGGTCGTCGTAGCCGCAGGTGATGCGGAACTCGCGTCCCGCCTCCGTTTGGGCCACGCGATCGAGCGTCCCGACACTGTCAACCAGCCCGCTGAACACTAAGGCGCTCCCAGCGCATAGGTCGTCATCACGTCCACGCCCAGCACACAGCGTTCCAGCACGGGCAACCGCTCCAGGCACGCGACGTCGGCCGGCGGCGCAAAGGCGAAGGCGTTGAGCGCCCCGGCACCCAGCACCACCGGCGCCCGAAAGATAATCAACCGATCCACGGCGGCGTTCGCGAGAAAGCTGCCGGCCAGGCGAGCCCCGCCCTCCACGAGCAGCGACCCGAGGCCCCGCTCGGCGAGCGCCGACAGCGCTTCAGAGAACGTCAGCGCGGTCACGATCGTGATTCCGGCCGCTTCGAACGCGCGCGCCTTTGCCGGGACGGCGGTTCGCGCCACGAGAACCACGGGCGCCTGGCGTGCGGTGCGCACCAGCACCGACTCGAGGGGCGTACGGAGCGTCGAGTCGAAGACGACACGTGTAGGCGGCACGCGGGGCGCTTCCCAATGCCGCACGGTGAGTTGCGGATCGTCGGCGAGCACCGTGCCCACGCCCACGGCGATCGCGTCCTGTCCGGCGCGCAGCCGGTGCACTTCGCGCCGCGATTCCGGCCCTGTGAGATGCGTGGTCGTGGTCCGGTCGGCAGCGGCGATCGCGGTATCGATCGAGACGGCGAGCTTGAGCGTGACGAACGGCCGCTCCGGGTGCTCGAACCGGTGGAAGTGGGTGGCGTTCAGCTCACGGGTTCCGGCCGCCCCGTCCCCGATGTCCACCTCGATCCCGGCGGCGCGGAGCCGCGCGATGCCCCCGGCAGCCTCCGGGTTCGCGTCGGGCGCCGCGATCACCACATGGGCAATGCCGGCGGCAACGATGGCTTCGCTGCAGGGCGGCGTCTTGCCGTGGTGCGCACACGGTTCGAGGGTGACGTACAACGTGGCTCCCCGCGCGCGGTCGCCGGCCGCGGCCAGTGCCGCCACCTCGGCGTGTGGTTCGCCGTACCGCGCGTGATGGCCCTCTCCCACGACCGCGCCTTCGCTGACGACGACGGCGCCGACCATCGGGTTCGGCGCCGTCTGTCCCCAGCCCCGGCGGGCGAGTTGCAGTGCCCGGCGCATGAACGCCGAGCCGTCACGATCCGTCATGCGCTACCAGGCGAAGCGGAGCCCCACGGAACCGTAAAGGCGCGAGGCGTTGGCGTCCTTCGAGAACTGATTATACGTACTGACCGCGCCACCCGACACCTGGCCCACTTCGCCGACCAAGCTGAGGACGGCCAGCTTGATGGACAGATCGGCGAACACGTTGGTGCGGGTCACGTCCTGCGACAGCTTCACCTGCGACGACGTCTGCCCAAGCGCCGTGGCCTGCACTGTTGCCGACTGGCTGTACGTGTCCTGGCCCACGCCGGCGGCGAGCCCGAACACCACGAAATGCTTGCTCGCCACCAGTCGGTACGCCGTCGTGCCAATGTGCACGTTGGACACGTTGAACGTACTGAGGCCCGACGTGCCCTGGAGATTCACCGTCGGCAGATCGCGCGTGAGGTAGGTGACGGCGACGCCGGGGAGTACGATCGATTCCTGCACGATGCCCACGCGCACGCCGTAGCCGAACTTGAGGGACCCGTTGGGGGTCTTCACGCTGAGGCTGTTCTGGCTGACGTCCGGGATGTAGGCCACGTTCACCAGCGCGTCGATGCCCGCCACGTTCGTAACGCCCACGGGAATCCCGCTCCACAGGCCGATCGCGGCGTCGGCCACGGGCATCGGGAGGGGCTGGTTGTCCTTGATGGGCAGCGTTCCCTGCTGCGCGCCGGTTACGCTCGTCTGGAACTGGTCCACCTGGGGAAGCGTAGCCGTCACGACGTTGGCGCGCAGACCGAGCGAGAAGTGGCCGAACCCGCCCAGCGTACCGCCCTGCCCGAGAGTCGCATTGCCGCCCGCGACCGCCGCCCCGAGCTGGGGCGCCATGTACTTGAACACGTCCACCGCCTGCTGACACGCGTCCTGACTCACCTGCGCCGCGCTGCCCACCGCGCCGGACGGACATGACGACGACTGAGCGTGTGCCGAACCGGCGCCAATCAGCACGAGCGACGCCGCCACCGCTGCCCATGGATTTCTCATACCTCCTCCGCGTGTAGGATGTGCACGCGGCCGGAGCCGCGCACGACGCGGCCGAGCCGCCATCCCGTCACGCCCGCCGCCGCGGCACCGGCCAGCACGGCGTCCGCTTCATCCGGAGCCGTGATCGCTACCATACCGACGCCCATGTTGAACGCGCGGAACATTTCTTGAGTGGCCACGCCACCGGCCCGTTGCAGCTGTGCGAATGCGTTGGGCACGTTCCATGTGCGAGCGTCCACCTCGGCGTCGAGGCTGTCGGGGAGCGCGCGATTCAAGTTGCCGGGAAGCCCCCCGCCCGTGATGTGCGCCATCGCACGAACGCGGCCGAGCAGCGGGCGCAGGGCCGACAGGTACGAACGATGCACACGCAGGAGCACGTCAGCCACCGAGCCGGCTTCTCCGGGAAACGGATCGCCTGGGCCGAGGTGCATGCGCTCCGCTACGATGCGCCGGGCGAGTGAATATCCGTTGGTGTGGAGCCCGGTGCTGGGCAACCCGAGGAGCACGTCGCCTTCGCGCACGCGGTCGGGGCCGAGCACGGCATCCTCGTCCACATAGCCGACGATGAACCCGGCCAGGTCGTAGTCCGGCGGCGTGTAGAGTCCCGGCATCTCGGCAGTTTCGCCGCCCATGAGGGCGCACCCGTTCTCGCGGCAGCCGGCGGCTACGCCCCGCACTACGCCCTCGACGACGCTCGGCACCAGACGCCCGAACGCCACATAGTCGAGGAAGAACAGCGGGACCGCGCCCTGCACGAGAATGTCGTTCACACAGTGGTTCACGAGATCGTGGCCCACTGTGTCGTGGCGGTCGGCCTCGATGGCCACCTTGATCTTGGTGCCCACGCCGTCGGCGCTGGACACGAGCAGGGGGCGCGTCGCGTCGGTCGGCATGCGAAACAGGCCGCCGAAGCCGCCGAACTTGCCAGCGGTGCCGGCGGTGAACGTGGATTCGACCAGGCGCCTGATGCGGTGCTTGGCGTCGTCCGCCGCCGCGATGTCGACCCCGGCCGAACGGTACTCGAGCGGCCCGTCGCTCACGGCGCGAGTTCCGACTCGAAGGTCACCAGGCGGTGGAATTCCCGCACGCGCCGCTCCAGATCGCCGTTCGTAATTTCCAACAGCCGGTCTACCGAGAACTTCTCCACCGCAAACGAGCCCATCGCGCTGCCGTATACCACGGCGCGCCGCAGGCTGACCTCGCCGAGGTCGTCGGTGTGCGCGAGGTAGCCCATGAAGCCGCCGGCGAACGAATCACCAGCGCCGGTGGGATCGAACACCTCTTCCAGCGGGTACGCCGGAGCGAAGAATACCGACGACGACGTGAACATGAACGCGCCGTGTTCGCCCTTCTTGATGATCACGAGCTTGGGCCCGCGATCCATGATCCAGCGCGCTGCCCGGACGAGGTTGAATTGCTCCGTGAGTTGCCGGGCCTCACCGTCATTGAGCGTGATCGCGTCGACGCGCTCGAGGAGGGCCAGCAATTCCGGCCGCCGGCTCTCGATCCAGAAGTTCATCGTGTCACAGGCCACGAACTTGGGCTCGCGGACCTGCTCCAGCACATCCAGCTGCAGACGCGGGTCGATGTTCCCGAGAAAGACGAACGGCGCAGCGCGGAACTGCTCCGGGATCTTCGGGTGAAAGTTGGAGAACACGCCCAGGTGCGTCTCGAGCGTCTCGGCCACATTGAGGTCGTGCCGGTAGCGGCCGCGCCAACGGAACGAGGCGCCGTCGGCCTGTTCGACACCCGCGAAGTCGACGCCGCGCCTGATCAGGGGCGCGAGCTGGTCCAGCGGATAGTCGTTGCCGACCACCCCCACCACCTGCACGGGAGCGAGATGGCTGGCCGACGCGGAGAAGTAGTTGGCCGACCCGCCGATCACGTTGTCGGCCTTGCCGAACGGGGTCTCGACCGAGTCCAGGGCGACCGAGCCCACGACCAGTACCGCGTGCGTCACATGCGCTCCGGGGCGGTGATGCCGAGTAGGGTGAGTCCGTTGTGCAGCACGATCTGCGCGGCGCGGGCCAGCACGAGGCGGGCCCTCATGACGGGCTCCGGTTCGTTGAGCACGTGCGCCGAATGATACCAGAGGTGGATCTTGCCGGCCGTCTCGTGCAGGTACGTGGCGACGCGATGTGGCTCGAGCGCCGCCGCCGCACCCGACAGCAGCGACGGATAGTCGAGCAACGCCTTGATCAGCTCCTGCTCATCCGGCCGCGACAGCTGGGCGAAGTCCACGCCGTCGGGCGAAACGGCAGCCGAGTCGATCTCCCCGACCCGGAAGATGCCGGACATGCGCGCATGGGCCATCTGGATGTAGTACACGGGGTTCTCTTCGGACTGCGCCCGCGCCAGATCGACGTCGAACTGGAGCTGCGAATCTCCCTTCCGCATCAGGAAGAAATAGCGGACGGCATCGCGACCCACCTCGTCGATCAGGTCGCGCACGGTCACGTAGCTGCCCGCGCGCTTGGAGATCTTCACCTCCTCCCCGCCCTTCATCACGGTGACCATCTGGTGCAGCACGTACTCGGGATAGCCTTCAGGAATCCCGATGTCGAGCGCCTGGAGGCCGATGCGCACGCGCGTCACCGTGCTGTGGTGGTCGGAGCCCTGCACGTTGATGGCGCGATGAAACCCGCGCTCCCACTTGGTCGCGTGGTAGGCCACGTCCGGTACGAAGTAGGTCGGCTCGCCGCCCTTGTCCGGGCTGCGCACCATCACGCGGTCCTTGTCGTCGCCGAAATCCGTGGTCTTGAGCCAGAGCGCGCCATCCTTCTCGTACGTATGCCCGGCAGCCACGAGACGGCGAATGGTCTCGTCCACCTTTCCCTCGGCGTACAGCGACGACTCCAGGAAGTAGACGTCGAACTTGACGCCGAATGCCTGAAGGTCACGGTCCTGTTCCTGGCGCAGCTCCTGCACCGCGAACCGGCGCACGCCGTCGAGATCGGCTCCGTCGGGATCGGCCGGGTGCAGTTCAACGTACCGTTGGGCGATCTCGCGGATGTACTCCCCGTGATAGCCGCCCTCGGGGATTTCCGCGTCACCACCGCGGAGCTGAGCGATGCGCGCCTGCACGCTGACCGAGAGATTCGCAATCTGCGCGCCGGCGTCGTTGTAATAGAATTCCCGCGTCACGTTCCAGCCCGTGGCTTGGAGCAGCGACGAGATGGCGTCGCCCAGAGCGGCCTGCCGCCCGTGCCCCACGTGCAACGGCCCGGTGGGATTGGCCGACACGAACTCCACGTTCACCGGCTGGCCGCGTCCCGCATGGTCGCGGCCATAGTCGCCCGCCAGGGTGAGGAGCGCTTCAAGGCCTTGGGCCAGCGTATCAATGGCCACGCGGAAATTGATGAACCCCGGCCCCGCGATCTCCGCCGAGGTGACGCCGGCGCGCGCCAAATCAAGGCGGTCAATGATTTCCTGCGCGAATTCGCGCGGCTTCCTGCCCAGACCCTTGGCCAGCACCATGGCGAGATTCGTCGCCCAATCGCCGAAGGACGGGTCGCGCGGGCGCTCGAGTACCGGACTCACGTCATCGGGCGCACACAAGGCTCGCGCCGCGCGGGTGAGCTCGGCGCGGAGCCGATCTTCACCGGACATCACGTGTCTCTCTTCGGGGGGCTCTTGCCGCCGTTGGAGGCGCCACCGCCCTTGTCGGCGGCGGGCGCCGGGGCCGGTGCGGCCGAGCCGGCGTCGGCGGCCGGCTTGGGCGGCGTGGCCGCGGCGTCGGCGGGCGGCGTCGGCGGCCCATCCGACTCAGATGTGGAAGCCTTTGCGCCACCGCGTGTTGCGTGGGCGTTCTTCCCGTAATCTGTGAGGTAGAAGCCGGAGCCTTTGAACACCAGTCCCGCCCCAACGGACATATGGCGATGTGCCATCACGCCGCATTCAGGGCACACGACTTCCAGCTCGGACGAGCTGATCGTCCGATAGAACTTCTCGAACTCGTGACCTTTGGGACAGCGATATTCGTAAGTAGGCATTTCGTTGAGACTTAGGAGTGCGAAAGCTACCCGCCACGTGAGGGGCCTACAAGTGCACCCAGGGTGCTGCGCCGCATCCGCGCACCGCATCATCGTGCCGCGCTCGAGCCGGAAGCTTCGGCGGATTGCGCGTCAGACCGGCCGGTACTCGCCCCACCGGGCACGCAGCACGTCGGAGATCTCGCCGACCGTGGCGCGGGCCCGGACAGCGTCAATGATCAGCGGCATGAGGGCCGGGCGGCTCGCAGCCGCCCCGCCCTTGGCGTACGGATCCGCGGCCGCGCCGAGTGCCAGGAGCGCGCGCGCAGCACCGCCGGCGTCGCGGCGGGCCTTGCTCTCGCGCACACGAGCCACCTGGCCGCGCTCGAGTTCGCTGTAGTCGGGGGTCGGGATCACCGGGGGCGGCGCGCCATCGGCGAACGTGTTGACGCCGATCACCACGGTGTCGCCGCGCTCGACGCTGAGCTGATATTCGTACGCGCTGCGCGCGATCTCTTGCTGGAAGAACCGCGCCTCGATGGCGCGCGCCGCGCCGCCGCGCGCATCCACCTGGTCCATGAGCTCGGTCGCCGCCCGCTCCAACTCGTTGGTGAGTCGCTCCACGTGGTAGCTCCCGGCCAGTGGATCGGCCGTGAGCGTCACCCCCGACTCGTAGCCGATGATCTGCTGCGTGCGGAGGGCGAGCGTGGCCGCCAACTCAGTGGGAAGGGCGAGCGCTTCGTCGTATCCGTTCGTATGCAGCGACTGCGTGCCGCCGAGCACCGCGGCAAGCGCCTGCACCGTGACGCGAACCACGTTGTTGAGCGGCTGCTGCGCCTGGAGGGTGACGCCGCCCGTTTGCGTATGGAAGCGCAGGCGGCAGCTCCGGTCGTCGGCGCCGAACCGGCCGCGCATCAGGCGCGCGTAGAGCCGCCGCGCGGCGCGGAATTTGGCTACCTCTTCGAACAGATCGTTGTGCGCCGCGAAGAAGTACGACAGGCGCGGCGCGAACGCGTTCACGTCGAGGCCAGCCGCGATGGCGCGCTGGACGTATTCCACCGCGTTGGCAAAGGTGAACGCCAGCTCCTGCGCTGCGGTGGCTCCGGCCTCGCGCATATGGTAGCCGGAGATGGAGATCGGATTCCAGTTGGGCAGTTCGTCGGCACAGAACCGGAACACGTCGGCAATCAGGGCCAGCGACGGCTCGGGCGGAAAGATGTACGTGCCGCGGGCGATGTACTCCTTCAAAACGTCGTTCTGGATGGTGCCGCTGAGCCCGCCGCGCGCGATGCCGCGCTCCTCGGCGACCACGATGTACATGGCGAGCAGCATGGACGCCGTGGCGTTGATGGTCATCGAGGTGGACACGCGATCGAGCGGCAGCTCGGCGAGCAGCGTGTGCATGTCATCCACGGTGTCGATCGCCACGCCCACGCGCCCGACCTCACCGAGCGCCCGCGGCGAGTCGGAATCGATCCCCATCTGCGTGGGAAGATCGAACGCCACCGACAGCCCCGTCTGCCCGGCTTCGAGCAACAGCCGAAACCGGGCGTTCGTCTCGGCAGCCGTGCCGAAGCCCGCGTACTGCCGCATGGTCCAGAGCCGGCCGCGGTACATATCCGGTTGGATGCCGCGGGTGAACGGGTAGTGGCCGGGATCGCCGAGGTCGCCCGCGTAGTCGACGGGAGCGTCGTCCGGACGGAGGACGGGAGGGACGGGGATGCCGGATGGAGACGACATTGGCAAACGGGGCATGGATGCACCGAGGAGGCGAGAACTGAGAGACGGCGCAGGGCCGGTAGCACGCACCGCCGAAACTACGCGAGACCGAAACAGCGCACCGCCGAAACTGCGCAGGGCCGAAGAGGCGGGGGATGAGGAGGGGGGGAACCCAGCGAGTGTAGGCAAACTACGAAAAAGATACGACGTGCACTCGAACGTTGCCGCATAGCCGTCTCAAGCGGTGCAGCTTGCCGGCATGGCGACTACTCTGAACATCCGGGACCTGCGGGTGTGGGATGCTGCCTGCGTGTTGGCCGCGGAAGTGCGCCGGGCGTCCAATGCATCCGCAGCGCGGCAGGCAGCCGACCTCTGGCGACAGGCCCGACGCGCGGCCGATTCGGTGGGCGCAAACATTGCCGAGGGATGCGGCCGCCCCACGATCGCCGACCGGCGCCGCTTCTTCGCCATCTCCGCGGGCTCCCTGCGCGAGACACAACACCATTTGCGGCTCTGCCGCGATTACAACATGATCACCGATCGGGACTACCAGCGACTGGCCGGGCTGGCGAGCGTCACTCGCCGCATGCTCGAGGCCCTGATGAAGCGCATGCGCTGACCCCAGAGGCAACGGACACCTTTCCCGCCCCCGCTCCGTTTCGCCCCTGCGCAGGTTTGGCCACGCGCCGTTTCCGCCCTGCGCCGTCTCGGCTTCGCGCAGGTCCGGTCCTGCGTCGTCCCGGCCCTGCGTCGTCTCGGCCCTGCGTGGTTTCGGCCCTGCGGCGTTTCTCCACTCGCCCTTTGCTGCTATGCTGTCGCCATCTCTCCCCGCAGCACCCGTTCCGCCAACTCCACATCCGCCCGGCTCCCGATATACAACGGCGTGCGCTGGTGCAACTCGGTCGGCTGCACATCCAGGATCCGCTGCGCTCCGTCACTGGCCAGTCCACCTGCCTGCTCCACGATGAACGCCAGCGGATTCGCCTCGTACAAGAGGCGGAGTTTGCCAGCCGGCGACTTGCGATTGCGGGGATAGGCGAAGATGCCGCCGCCGAGCAGATTGCGATGGAAGTCGGCAACCAGCGACCCCACGTACCGAATGTTGAGTGGCTTGTGGTCACCCTCCAGCCCGCGGTAGCGCCGCATGAGGGCGCGCACGTCCTCGTCCCACAACTGAGAGTACGAGTCGTTCACCGAGAGGTAGCGGCCGGACTGGGGGATCTGGATGTTGGGATGTGACAGCAGGAACTCGCCGATCGACGGATCGAGCGTGAACCCGTGCGCTCCCTGCCCGGTGGTGTACACCAGCATCGTGCTCGAGCCGTAGATGACGTAGCCGGCGGCCACCTGGCGGCGGCCCGGTTGCAGCATGTCCTCCATCACGCCGTCCCGGCCGCGCGTGATCTTGGGCACCACCGAGAAGATCGTGCCCACCGGCACGTTGACGTCGATGTTCGAAGATCCGTCGAGCGGATCGAACAGCAAGGCGTACTTGCCCGTGCGGAATTCGGACGGAATGGGGATGATCCCCTCCTCCTCTTCCGACGCCATGGCGCACAGCCGGCCGGTGTGGTCCATCGCCTTCACGATCGTCTCGTTGGCGAAGAGGTCGAGCTTCTGCTGAATCTCGCCCTGTACGTTCTCCGTGCTCGCCGACCCGAGGATGTCGACCAAGCCAGCGCTGCGCACCTTGTTGGTGATCATCTTGGCGGCCAGCGCGAGATCGTACAGGACGTTCGACAGGTCCCCGCTCGCGTCGGGAAGCGCCCGCTCCTGCTCGATGATGAACCGCTCGATCGTGACGACCGACGTCGACGTGTGATTGACCACGAAGCCTTCCTCGGTGGGGGAGGAACCGACTGGGAAAGTGAGGGCCAAGTGGCGCGCCGGGCAAGTCCGGAAATTCCGCGCTGGCCGGCACGAGCGCCTTGGCGGAGCCCGCTGGCGGCCGACCGCACAAGGACCGCGAAGGGACCGCGACGGTTACGCGCGAACCAACGGCCGCACGTGATCGAAGATCAACTCGGTCTCGATGTGCCCTACTTCCTTCCGCGACAGGAACCGGTCGAGCGCCAGATCGCGCAGGTGCTGTGCGTCCCGCGCCACCACGTGCACGAGAAAGTCGATCTCGCCACTGACGTGATACACGTCCACGACCTCGGGAATCGTGACCACATAGGCGCGAAACCGCTCGAAGTTCTCGCGCGAGTGCTGCCGAATGCGTACGGCGATCATCGCCTCGATGCCGTAGCCGAGCACGGCCGGATTCACGACGGCATGAAACCCCTGTACCGCCCCGGTCTCGATCAGCCGCCGCACCCGCTCGTGACAGCTCGATGGGGCCAATCCGACCCGCGCCGCAAGCTCCTTGTTCGAGAGCCGAGCATTGTTCGCGAGGAGGGCCAGAAGTTTGTGATCCGTTTGGTCAATCGGTCCATTTTCCATGGGTGTCCCGAAATATATTCGCTAGACGGACAGCTGCCCCGAATAGTATTCTACAGTCATGGACTACACGGAAGCAAATTCCATGATTGTCAGATCGATCGACACCGCCGGCGTGCACGCCGGTCGCGAAGACTTCCGACGCCTCGGCGTCCACGCCGCGCCACTGGATCTGTCCACCACCTACCCGATCGGCGAACTCAGCGACGCCATCCAGGACATCGATGCGATGATCGCCGGCGACCGCCCTCAGCGGAACGCCATCTACGCCCGGCTCGCCAACCCGACCGTCGACCGCTTCGAGCGCGCATTCGCGGAATTGGAGGACGCCAGCGACGCGGTGAGCTACGGCTCGGGCATGGCGGCGGTCACCGCAGCCCTGCTCGTCGCTCGCCAGCGCGGCACCCACGTGGTCGCCGTGCGACCGCTGTACGGCGGCACGGATCACCTGCTCGCTTCGCAGCTCCTCTCGCTCGAAGTGACCTGGGCGACGGCAGACGGCGTGGCAGAGGCCATCCGCCCCGACACATCACTGGTCGTCATCGAGACGCCGGGGAATCCCACGCTCGCGCTGGTCGACATCGCGGACGTGGTCCGCCAAGCGGGGCGTGTGCCGGTGCTGGTCGATTCGACCTTCGCCACTCCCGTGCTCCAGCAGCCCCTGGCGCTCGGCGCCACGCTTTCCCTGCACAGCGCCACCAAGTACATCGGCGGCCACGGCGACGTGATGGCCGGCGTCATCGCCACCAACGACGACTGGGCCGGCGCGCTTCGCCAGGTCCGCATTCTCACGGGGGCCGTGCTCCACCCGATGGGGGCGTACCTGCTGCATCGCGGGCTCCAGACATTGGCCGTGCGCGTGCGCACGGCCCAGGCCAGCGCGATCACGATCGCCGAACGCCTGGCGGTGAACCCGGCCGTAGAACGCGTGTACTTTCCCGGATTGGCGGGCGGTGATCCCCAAGCGCTCATCGGACGCCAGATGCGTGGTCCCGGCGCGATGATCGGCTTCGACGTGGCCGGCGGATTCGACGCGGCCGCCGCGGTGCTCCGCGAAGTAGACCTCATTACGCCTGCCGTAAGTCTGGGCTCGACCGACACGCTCATTCAGCATCCGGCGGGGCTCACACACCGCGTCATCGGCGAGGCGGCGCGGTTGGAGGAGGGGCTCAGCCCCGGCATGCTGCGCCTCAGCATCGGCCTCGAATCGCCAGAAGACATCTGGACGGACCTTGCGCGCGCGCTGGTGGTGAGCGCATCGGCAGGCGACACTGCCCACTCGTCGTCGCCTGCGCGGACCGTGACGGTCTGACCGTCAGTTCGCACGACCACGGTGGACACGCGGTCCGTGCGCAGCACCTGTGCGCCAGCGGCAGCCAACCGGCGCATGACCGAAGCACTGGGATGGCCATAGCTGTTGCCCGCGCCCACCGAGACGAGCGCCACGCGGGGCGACACCGCACTCAGGAACTCGGGCGTCGTGCTCGTGGAACTTCCGTGGTGCCCCACCTTGAGCACGTCGGCGTCGAGAAACCGGCGCTCATGCGCCAGGAGCCAGTGCTCTTCGCCACGCTCGGCGTCGCCCACGAGCAGCATGCGCACCCGGCCTACGCGCACGAGCACGATGGCGCTTGCTTCGTTGGCGTCGCGGAGCCCTGAGACCCAAGCGGAATCGGGTCCGAGGAACGTGAGGGTGACCTCGTCCACGACCAGGGAGTCGCCGGGATGGACGCGGTGCCAGGTCACACCGTCGCGGCGCGCCTCGAACAGCGACGCCTGGTACGCCTCGCCTGCGCGTGTATACGCTGCGTCATAGTAGTCGCGCGGACGCAAGGCGCGCAGCACGCTGGCCGCACCGCCCACGTGATCATCGTGCGGATGCGACAGGATGAACGCGGCCAGCGTTCCCCCACGGTGGGCAAGGTACGGCACGACCGTGGAGCGGCCGGCGTCGCCCCCGCGCCAGACGCGCCCCGCGTCCATCAGCACCCAGTGGCCGCGCACCGTGCGCAGGGCAATGGCGTCGCCCTGGCCCACATCGATCATGTGCAGCTCCGTGCGCCCGCTTCCTGCCGGCGCCAGGGGCGCCCACGCGATCACCCCAAGCGCGGCGGCGGCGACCGTCGCCCCGCGTGCCGGAAAGCGGCTCACACAGGCCACGACGAGGGCTACGGCGAACACGACGCCGAACGCTGCCGCCAGCGCCGACGGCGCCACGACCATCGCCGCGCCGGGAACGCCCGCAGCCGACGCAGCAACGAAATCGAACGCCTGCAGCACCGGATGCGCCGCGTCCGCGAACCACCGCGCGACCAACGGAACGGGCGACATCGCGAGCGCCAGGAACATCATCGGTTGTGCGAGCGCGATAAGGGGCGCGGCCAGGACGTTGGTGAGGGGTCCGATGAGGCTGATCCGGCCGAAACTCCAGGCGACGAGCGGCGCGGTAACGACGGTGGCCATGGTCGAACTGAGCACGATGCCTGTCACGGCCCGCACTCCGGGGGGGCCGGCGCGAAGCCAGGGCCAGCGGCGGGCGAGCGCGCCGGCGGCGATGAGCGCCGCGACCCCGGCGACGCTCAACTGATATCCAACCGCGGCAACGGCCCGTGGGTCGGCCAGCGGAATGGCGGCCCCAATGGCGAGCACGGACCAGGGGGACACGGGGCGCTGCCAGCGGCGCGACACGACGATCACCCCGAGCATCACCGCCGCGCGGAGCGCCGGCGACGGCGCCCCGAGCATGGCCACGTAGCCACCGATCACGGCCAGCGTGGCGACATGGGCGCGACGCCGTGACAGGCGGAACAGCTGGAACACCAGATCTGCGGCGACCGCGATGAGGGCGACGTGCAGACCCGAGATGGAGAGCATGTGGGCGAGCCCGGCGGCGGCATAACGATCGCGGGTTTCGGCGGGTATGCCGCGCTGGTCGGCGACGAGCAGGGCGCGGGCGAGAGCAGCGTCGGACCCGAACAGCGCATCCACGCGGATGCCGGCGCGATCGCGCCACCGCGCCAGCAGCGACCCTGGCTGCGGAAGCCGCAGCCTGGCGTGCTGCAGCAACAGGCCGCGCTGCGTCCGGATCACCGTTCCGAACGCCGTCACGATGGAGCCGCCGCGCGCACTGCCCTGCTCCACGGCGAGCGACACGATCGCGTGGCAGGCGAGCGCGGTGCCGCGCGCCAGCATCCCCGGCTCGGCGGCGTCCAGCAGCTCCACACGCAGTGCGCGCCGCAAGGCGAGGGTGTCGAGGCATCGGGCGTCGTCGCGCGCCGTGGCGCCCGCCACCAGGATGCCGGCCGCTACGAGCAGGGCCCCACCCGCCGGAGCCAGCCGGCCGAGCCGCCAGGCTGCAATGGCAGCGGCGGCAGCGGCGATCGCGGCCATGCCGCCCGCGCCGGCGAAGCCGAGGAGCAGGCCGGCCACGTACGAAACGACAGCGGCAGCGAACAGTGGCATGGCGCAGCGGAAACGGGGCGGCCCCCGTCCCGATGCGCGGGACGTCAGCCGGCGGCGGGGGGGGGAGTGACTTTGTGGGACGGATCGTGTCTGGGAGACGCCGCGACGCGCTTCATGGCGTCGAGCACCCAGACCGCGAGCTCCGCGCGGCCCTGGTCGCTGCGCAACTCGAGGTTGGCCAGCGCCCATCCCGTGCCGGTGTTCGCGTATCGAGGCCGAAGATGGTTGAGAACCCAGGCAGACACGTCATCCGCACACTGCTGACAGGCGCAGAATCCCCCGCCCTTGGCGAGCAG
This sequence comes from uncultured Gemmatimonadaceae bacterium, assembly GCA_963728785.1. Lineage (GTDB taxonomy): Bacteria > Gemmatimonadota > Gemmatimonadetes > Gemmatimonadales > Gemmatimonadaceae > JAGWRI01. The sequence continues at coordinate 973,246 of CAVSKV010000004.1, read as the reverse complement.
TTGCCCGTGAATCTCGCGAACCATCTCTTCGACGAGGTTCTTCATCCCGCCAGGGGGAGCGGCTGCCGCTCCGTCACGATGGCGCCTGTGAACGTCGAGCCGGTGGTGCCGGTGAGTTCGACGGTGAAGTACCGGCCGAGCAGCGCGGCATCGCCCGGAACGAGCACCGTCTTGAAGTCGCGGGTTCGCGCCTGAAGCAGGTCGCCGCCGCGGCGGGCCTCCTTCTCCGCCAGCACCTCGACGCGGCGGCCGAGCAGCCCGAGGTTCCGTTGGCGCGCGCCACCGCGGACGGTCTCGACCAGGCGAGCCAGCCGCTCGCTGGCCACGGCGTCGGTCACCGTGTCGCTGGCCGGCAGGCGGGTGGCCGGCGTGCCTTCACGCAGGGAGAACTTGAACGTGAAGGCATCGGCGAAGCCGATCGCGCGCACGGCACTCAAGGTCTCGTCGAAGTCGGCGTCGGTCTCGCCCGGAAACCCGACGATGACGTCGGTGGTGAGGCTGAGCCCGGGGATCGCGGCGCGCAGCCGCTCGACGCATTCGAAGTATCCCTCGCGCGTGTAGCGCCGCAGCATGCGCTTGAGCACGCGCGTGCTGCCCGACTGCATCGGGAGATGGACGTGCTCGCACACCGCGGGCACCTCGGCCATCGCGGTGATCACTCGGTCGCTGAAGTCGTTGGGGTGCGGGCTGGTGAATCGTACGCGGCGGATGCCCGGCACCGTGCCCACGGCTCGGAGCAGGTCGGCGAAATCGTGCGTGCCGTCGTCGTACGAGTTCACGGTCTGCCCGAGGAGCACGACCTCGCTCATGCCTTCGGCGACGACGTCGGCCGCCTCACGCACGACGTCGGCGAGCTGGCGGCTCCGCTCGGGACCGCGCGTCGTGGGCACGATGCAGTACGTGCAACGGTAGTCACACCCTCGCTGGACGGGGATCCAGGCCTTGACCTTGTCGAACCGGCGCGGCGTGAAGTCCTCGTAGTGTTCCTCGAGATCGAAGGTCGTGGCGGTGGCGCGCTCGCCGCGACGTGCCCGGTCGACCAGCGTCGGCAGCGCGCGGTAGCTGTCCGGCCCTATCACAAAACTCACATGACGGGCCGACTCGAGGAGCCGCGGACCCAACCGCTGGGCCATGCACCCGGTGACCCCAACGACCGAGCCCGGCTTCATGTCGCGCTTGAGTTCGCCCACCCGGCCGATCACCCGCTGCTCGGCGTGCTCGCGAATGGCGCACGTATTGACCAGGATCACATCGGCGGATCGGGGATCAGCCGCCTGGCCGTAGCCGTGCGCGGCGAGCAATCCGAGCATCAGCTCGGAATCGCTGACGTTCATCTGGCAGCCGTAGGTCTCGATGTAGACGGTCGGACGGGCGTCGGAACTCATGTCGGCGGCGGGTGAACGTCTCGGGGAAGGTTAAAGATAGCGGTGGACTGCTGCCACGAGCGAGCCGCCGGCGCCGGCGCCCAGCCAAGCGACGAACCGGTGCCCTCTTGGCAACGTCGGGTCGGCTAATCGAACGGTCAAATAGTCCTCGGTGAGCCCCGTACGGTCGGCTCCCCTGCCGACGACGATCACATCGGCCCGGGCACCGGCGCGCGAGGCAACGTACGCCGCCTGCTTGCGCGCCGCCAGCGCGCGCAACTCGACGGCGCGGGCGCGGGACACCCGTGGGGTGACCGGATCGGGGAGTCGCATGGCCGCCGTGCCCGGGCGGCGCGAGAACGGGAATACGTGGAGGTAGGTGAACGGCAGCCGCTCGCACAGCGCGACGGTGCGCGCGTGGTCATCGTCGGTCTCGCCGGGAAATCCGGTGATGACGTCCGCGCCCAGTCCGAACGCCACCCGGCGGGCCGCCAACCGTTCGACGCGTACGGCGTACTGGTCGGGCGTGTACCAGTGCCGGCCCATCCGGCGAAGCAGCGGCGCCGAGCCCGACTGCAACGGCGCGTGCAGAAACGGGGCGACCCGGTCGTCACCGGCGGTAAGCAGCGCGGCGAGGCGGTCGTCCACCTCCGTCGCCTCCACCGACGAAAGGCGAAAGCGCACGCGCGGCACGTCGCGCACGAGCCGTTCGAGCAGGGCGCCGAGCGATATCCCGAGGTCGGTTCCGTACGCCCCGATGTGGATGCCGGTGAGCACGATTTCCGGGTGATGCTCGGCGAGCGCGCCCGCTTCGCGGACGAGTTCGTCTGCAGCCCGGCTGCGATTGGCCCCTCTGGCCATCGTGGTGGCGCAGAAGGTACAGTGCTCGTCGCAGCCGTCCTGGATCCTCAGGAGCGCGCGCGTGCCGTCCTGCCGGGCTCCCGTGGCTGTCCCCGAAGCATCGATGCCGAGAGCGCGCGCCACCGCCCGGGCATCGCCACCCGGCACCACGTGTGCAACGCCGGGGAGCGCCGCCAGTGCGGGCTGCCGGTCGTCGAGGCCGGCCACGCACCCCATCACGATCGACCGTAACCGCGGCGATTCCCGCGCAGCGCGGCGCACGGCCTGGCGAAGATCGGCTTCGGCTTGCGACGTGACGGCGCAGGAATTGAACACGGCCACGTCGGCGGCCGTCGCATTGTCGACCACCTCGTGGCCGGCGGCGATGACGAGTGCGCGCACGGCTTCGCTATCGGCCTGGTTGGCACGGCAGCCGAACGTGCGCAGGAGGATCTTCACGGCGCCGGTGCCGCGGAGGCAGGCGTAGGCGGATGTATGGGGACGGTGAAGTGGAATGCGCTACCCTGACCGGCCCCGGTGCTCTGGACCCAGATCCGTCCCCCGTGCGCCGTTACCACGAGCTTGCAGAACGCGAGGCCGAGTCCCGACCCGCTGAGGTGCGCGGCGTTCGGGCTGCGTACCTGTTCGAACTTACGGAAGATGATGTCCTGATACTCGGGCGGGATACCCGGGCCGTTGTCGGCCACGGTGAACAGGATGGCGTCTCCCTCACGGCGTGCCGTGAGCTGGATGGCCACGGCGTGGGCCGAGTGGGTGACGGCGTTCTGCACGAGGTTGCCGAGCACTCGACGGAGCAGCGCCCGGTCCGCTTCGAACACCGGCGCATCATCGGATACGTCCACCGTGGCCGTCGCGCCGGCCTGCTGCAGGCGGATGGTCCATTCGTGCACGATTTCGTGGAGCAGCGCGGCCGGCGCGATCGGCTCGAGCTTGAGCGCCACCGTGGTTTCTTCGATGCGCCGGATCTCGAGCAGATCCTCGATGAGCGACAGCAGATCTTCGGCCTTGCCTTCGACCTCGGCGAGCGCGCGGCGCTGGGCCTCGGTGAGCGAGCCGAAATCCTCGTCGAGGAGCAGTTCCAGGGTGGCCAGCACACTCGTGAGCGGCGACTTGAGGTCGTGCACGATCATTTTCATCAGATCGTCGCGCAGCTTCTCCAGCTCGCCTAGCTTGCGCGAGCTTGCCGCCAGCGCATCCATGGCGCCCTTCAAGCGCAACAGGCTGCGCACTCGTGCGCCGAGCACGAGGCGATTGTGTGGCTTCGTGAGAAAGTCGTCGCCGCCCGCCTCGATCCCCTTCACGCGGTCGGTCGTGCCCCTGAGCGCCGTGACGAAGATGACGGGCACGCGCGACGTGCGCGGATCGCGTTTGATACGCCGGCAGACCTCGAACCCGGTGTCACGATCGTCACACCCGAGGTTGCCCGCCGGCATCGCCACGTCGAGAATGCACAGATCCGGGCGGTGTTCGAACGCCGCGGTGAGGGCGCTGGGCCCGTCGGCGGCGGCGATGGCTCGGAAGCCCAGCACGTGGAGCTGGTCGAACAGCAACTCGACGTTGGCCTGGACGTCGTCGGCGACGAGGATCAGGGGAGCGTCAGCGGATCGTGGGCCCGTCTCCACGTCGCCCGATCACGGCCGAATGGTGAGACCAGCGTTCAGCGTCCAGGCCGACTCGGAAATATTGATGCCCGCGGTGCGTGCCGAGTGGACCAGTCCGAGATCGAACATGGCGTGCCCCTGCGCCAGGCCGAGGCCGAGCCCGCCCGACACCGACGACTCGTGCACCTGATGGCCCTGGGCGGGGAACGGCAGGTCGCGCCAGCGCGTGCCCACCCGCAGGGTCAGCGGAAGTTCGCCGAGCTTGGGCCCGGCATACTCCATGCCGAGCGAAGAGTCCCATGAGTTCATGGCGGGGCCACTGGCTGAATCCATCGAGCCGAACCGCGACCAGGTGTCGTATGCCGTGCGGAAGGCGAGCGTCGTCCCGGCGAGCCCGGTGAACATGAGGCCCAGCCCGAACCGGTCGGGTACGCCGGACTTGGCGATGAGCGTATCGCCCACGGTCTGCTCGAAGCGTCCACCGCGCCGGTACGACACGGCGAGCCCGCCGAGCGACGGGTCGACTAGTTCCGTGCCCACCGACAGCGCGTTGCCGGTGAACGTGTTGGTGATCGGCAGGACGCTGTTCCCGTACCGCACGGTATCGGCGAATGTCAGCCGCGTGGTCACGATGTCGCGTCCGTTGATCGCGTGGGCGGCGACGCCGAACCGCAGCCAGGTCAAGGGCATGTAAGCGACGGTGAACGCCATGTCGTTCACCGAACCGTCGCTGGTCGTCGTCGAATTGAACGCCACGGTATCGCCGTTCAGGATCTGCTGCTGCGGCGTGGTGGTCTGCCAGGAGCGATCGAGGAGCGTGGACGATGACACGCCGACGATGAGCTTGTCGCTGAACGGCAGGGCGCCGATGAACACCGGGAACCGCTGGGTGCTCGAGTTGGAGGTAGTGCTCCCGTCCGTCACGCGGCGGAATTCCGGCGCCATCTGCACCGACAACGCGGCGCTGCCGAACTCGATCAGCGCCGCCGGATTCACTGGCGATGCAGGGTCGAATTCACCGAGGGCGCCGCCCGTTCCCATCGCCCGGGCGCTGAACTGCCCCGGGGGATAGCCCAACCCCTGCACACTCAGCGTGCCCTGCGCATGCAGCACCAGGGGAACACCCATGACGATCAGCGTGACGAGCGCTCGGGCCAGTGGCAACGTGCGGCTCTTCATGGCGTGATCCCGGTGATCTGATTCGTCGAATAGATGATGCGGATGCGCGGCCGGAGGCTTAGCGCACCGGAAGCTGGCGTGAACCAGTACTCGGCTCCCGAAGCGCCTTCGAGCTGGGCCACGAGCGCCAGGGCTCGCGGATCGGACGTGGCCAGAGACGTGTGCCACAGGCGCACGAGCTGGACCATCTCGAACTGCCGCAGGCCGCTGTCGGCCGGGGCAAACCGTTCCAGGGTGTCGAGGCCCAGGGTGCCGACGGCCGAGAGCAGGCCCAGCGCCCGGTACAGATCGGTGACCGCATTCGTCGCCAGCACCGCCTGCGGCCAGATCGTCATCGTATCGTGGGCATCAGGAGACAACAGGTTCGGCACCTGATTGAGGAGCAGCGTCGCCCGGACGATGGTGGTGGAATCGACGATGCCCGACGGCAGGTTGAACCGGATGTACACGCGCTCGCCCGGCAGACCGCCCACCCGCAGCAATGGCGACGAGCTGGGCGGCGTGCCGTGCACCACGATGAGGTAGTCCGACAGGTCGCTGAGCAACGAACTGCCCACCGGCGTGCGCGTCATGGGGTAGACGGTGGAGAAGGTCACCCCGGTCGTATCGCCCGCCGCAGCCGGCTTGAACATGATGCCGGCTATCGACGTCAGCGACGTACCCACGCGGAGCTCGGCGCGAGACGACCCCGTGACCTGCACGCCCAAGCGGAGCCGCTTGTTGGCCGTGATGTAGGCCAGGAGGGAATCGTTCGAAATGGGAATCTTCACGCTGTCCTGGCCCAACGAGTCGGGCGCATAGGTCTGCGATCCGAGCAACCGATCGGCGGAGAAGAGCGGCGCCAGCACGGCGACGGCCGTGTCGGTGGCCGTGCTGTCCTGATTGCCCGTCTCGACGTCGTACACGTTGACCGTGATCGGCGCGTTCGGCAGGGCGAGCGACGTGTCCATCCGCAGCACCAGAAACGCGCTGTCCACCGCGTGGATGGACGAATCGACGACTGCCGTGCCCCGCCGCCACGTCGTGGGCAGCGAATCGAACCGGAGGATCGCACGCGTGTCGATCGTGTCGCCGCGCGTCGAGATCAGCAGGTACTGCTCCTGGCCGATGGCCGGGAATCCGGTCACGGTCGTGTCGAGGATCACCGCATCGATCACCGTATCGCGCATGGCGATGGCCTGGCCCGGGCAGAGCGACGGGCAGGCGGCGTTCGATTCGAGATTATCGCTGCACGCCGCAATCACGGCGATGGCGACCGCCGCGATGAGGAGCGAAACCCTTCGACTACGGGGCAGGAACACTGACACCGTCCACGTGTGGCTAGTGACGACTGTGATCGAGAGAATGCGGCGTGAAGGCGTGCGGCAGCAGATCGGCCAGGGTCCAGCGGGCCTCGCGCCCGCCCCGCGTGACACTCAGGACCACGAGGTCCGGAGCGAATTCGACGAGCGCCTGGCGGCACATGCCGCAGGGCGGCGTGGGCTCGGCCGCTTCGGTGGCGATGGCAAGCGCCAGGAACTGGCGATGCCCCTGGGCCACCGCGGAGCCGAGAGCGACGCGCTCCGCGCACACGCCGGCCGGGTACGACGCGTTCTCGACGTTGCATCCGGCGACGACCGCGGCGTCTGGCGTGAGCAAGGCCGCGCCCACGCGGAACCCGGAGTAGGGAGCGTACGCCTCTTCCATGGCCCGCGCTGCCGCGTCGCGGAGAGCGCCCAGGGCGCGTGCCACCAAGGCGTCCGAATCGGACGTGACCCCCGCACGGACGCTCACGACGCGACGAGCTCCGACAGGAACGAGGTCCCGCGGCCTCGAAACGCCACGCCCAGCCATTCAGCCACCGTAGCGCCGAGGTCCGAAAACGTGCTCCGGCGTCCCAAATCCCGCGGATGCACCCTCGGGCCGCATACCAAGAGAGGCACGCATTCGCGCGCGTGGTCGGTAGACGGCGTGGTCGGATCGTTCCCGTGGTCGGCGGTGATGAACAGCAGGTCGTCCTCGCGGAGGGCGGACACTAGAGCGGGAAGCGCCGCGTCGAATTGGCGCAGCGCCCCATAGAACCCCGGAACGTCGTTCCGGTGCCCGAATTGTTGGTCGAAATCTAGCAGGTTGGCGAACAGGAACCCACCACCGCCACCGTCGATCCACTCGGCGATAGCCGCCAGTCCCTCGGCATTGTCCGCGTAATGGTGCGATGTGATCCCCCGTCCCGCGAACAGATCGTCCACTTTCCCCACCCCCGTGCGAGGAATTCCCCCTCTGGCCAGCGCGTCGAGTAGCGTCTCGCCGAGAGGCTGAATGGAGAAATCCCGCCGGTTCCTTGTGCGCGTATAGGCGCCTGGCGCACCCACGAAGGGCCGGGCGATGACCCGGGACACATCATGCGGCGGCACCAGCATCTGCCGCGCGGTCTCGCACCCGCGATAGAGTTCCTCGACCGGAACCGTCTCCTCGTGGGCCGCGACCTGGAATACCGAATCCGCCGACGTATAAAGAATCCATTTGCCCGTCCGTTGGTGCTCGGGACCAAACCGATCGATGACCACGGTGCCGCTGCCTACGACGTTGCCGATCACGCCCCGCCCCGTGAGCCGCACGAAATCCTGCACCACTTCCGCCGGAAATCCATGCGGGTAGGTCGGGAACGGGCGCGCCAGATGCAGCCCGGCAATCTCCCAGTGGCCCGTTGTGCTGTCCTTGCCGGCCGACTTCGGCTCCATGAGCCCCCACGCACAACTGGCATGACGCGTAGGTTCGACTCCAGCCAGCGGCGCGATGTTGCCGAGCCCGGCCGCCTGCAAATGCGGCAGGACGAATCCGCCCGGCACCGCGCGCGAGATGTTGCCCAGCGTATCGCTGCCGACGTCGCCGTAGGCCGCGGCGTCGGGCGCCGCGCCGATGCCGACGCCGTCCATGACCACGATTGCGGCGCGTCTTGTCATGCGTGGTCCTCGTAGATGCGCGGCAGACGCGAATGCAGTTCGGTGAGCAGTTCGTACGGCGACAAGTGGCCGAACCGCGCCACGTCCTGCACGGTCAGCAGGTCGCCGCCATCCCGCCCGACGAGCGTGACCACGTCGCCGACGGCGCAGGGCACTTCGGTGACGTCGAGCATCGTCATGTCCATCGTCACTGCGCCGGCCACCGGGACACGCCGTCCATGCACCAGCGCCCACCCCCGATTGCCCAGAGCCCGGCGGTAGCCGTCGGCGTACCCGAGCGGCAGCGTCGCGATGTGCCGCGGCCAGTCTTCCGGGTGGGAGCCCGGCGGCGGGTACGTGGCGCCATAGCTCACCGTATCGCCGTCGCGGATGGCCCGCAGCTCGACGATCCGCGCCCGCACCGCGACCACGGGTTCGGGATCGAGTCCGGCTGCCGTTCCCACACCATAGAGAAAGATCCCGGGCCGCACGAGATCCCACTGGGACGGCCCCGCGTTGTGCTCGATGGCGGCCGATGATTCGGTGTGCAGCAGCCGCGGCCGGTGGGCGAGCTGAGCCAACGCGTCGCGGAAGCGCCGGGTCTGCACGGCCACGGACGCACGGTCCTTGAGCACGGAGTGAAAGTGCGTGAACGCCCCTTCGGGCGGGAACCGGGCCAGCAAGTCGCGACTGGCACCGATGTCGCGCCACGGGATGCCGGCGCGGTTCATGCCGGTATCGATTGACAGGTGCCACGGCGCTCCGCTCGGTCCCCAGGCGGTGATCGCCTCGCGGTCGCCGAGCGCAGGTCGGAGGCCGGCGGCGCGTGCGGCCTCGAAGGTCTCTGGCAGAATGGGGGTGAGCACGAGGATCGGCCGCGTGATGCCGGCGGCGCGCAGTTCCTCCCCCTCCTCGATCGTCCCCACCCCGTAGCCCCAAGGCTCGGCGGCTTCGAGGGCGCGCGCGACACCCACGGCGCCCAGTCCATAGGCGTCGGCCTTGACCGTCGGCAGCAGCGGAACGCGCGCCGCGGCGGCGATCTTGTCAGCGTTGCGCCGGAGCGCGCCGAGGTCAATTTCGACCCAGGCGCGCGTCATGGCCCGTATCATTGACCTATCATTTGCAGGGCGGGTAGTATATCGGACGCACGGAGGCGAGGCAAGTGAAACGGCCACTTGAAGATACGCTCGACTTGATGAAGGATCTACGCAAGCGTTGCGAATGGGATGCCGCCCAGACGCACGAGTCCTTGCGGCCCTACCTGATCGAGGAAGCCCACGAGGTGGACGACGCCATCCGCGCGGGCGACGACCGGCAGCTGCGGGAGGAACTGGGCGACCTCCTGCTCCAGGTCCTGTTCCACTCGGTCGTGGCCGAGGAACGGGGAGCATTCACGTTCGACGACGTGGCCGAAACGTTCATCACGAAGATGAAGGGTCGGCATCCGCACCTGTACGGCGACGGCGCGCGCGAACCGTGGGAGCGGCAGAAGGCGAAGAAGCGCGAGAGCATCGTGGACGGGTTACCGTCCGGGCTGCCGAGCCTGCATCGCGCGTTTCGGTTGCAGGACCGAGCGGCCGGCGTGGGGTTCGATTGGCCCGGCGTGGAGGGCCCCCTGGGCAAGGTGGAGGAGGAGCTGGGCGAGGTGCGCGACGAGTTGGCGCGGATGCCCGAGCGTCCGGCGCACGGAGCGCTATACGATCATGCTCATGGCCGGCTGGAAGCCGAACTGGGCGATCTGCTGTTCGCGGTGGTGAATGTGTGCCGCAAGGCAGGGGTGCACCCGGCGCTGGCGCTCGACAAGGCGAACGACAAGTTCGCGCGGCGGTTCCGGGGGATCGAGGAAAAGGCGAAGCACCGCGGGATGGACGTGAAGACCGCGGGGCTCGAGCCGCTGGACCGGCTGTGGGACGAGGTGAAGGGGGAAGAAGAACGGTAGGACAATCGGACAGTCGGACAGTCAGACAGTCAGACAGTCAGACAGTCAGACAGTCGGAGGGCAGCCACGACCCGTCAGCGCACTCGGCTGCAGGCGAACGGATCGGAGAATTTCGGGGCGTGGAGAAAGGCGGAGTCTGTGAGCGCTTCGAGGAACGTGACGAGTGCATTAACCTGATCTGAGGTCAAGTGCAGTCGCCGGGGCGAGCCGTCCGCCTCGCGAAGTCGTGGATCGAGAAATGGACTCGTCTGGACGCCGTGGTCGTAGAACTCCACGACCTGACGCAACGTGGCGAATCGGCCGTCGTGCATGTACGGCGGCCGAACGGCGATGTTGCGCAGCGACGAGGGCTTGAACCGGCCCTGCCCCTCGCCGGTATCTGCCGCGATGGAATCCAGCCCGTTGTCGTTGGCCTTGTCCGCGAACTGCGCGATCGTACGGTGGCAGTTGACGCACCCAACGGTGTTGAAGATTCGCATCCCGTCTCGCTCCTGCGCGGTAAGGCGCGAGGAATCCGGGGCGCCGCCGGTGGCGAACAGCGCATCGAAGCGCGATTCCGTCGACAGCAGTGCGCGCACGAACTGGGCGAGGGCCAACGCGATACGGGTCCGGGTTACGTCGGTCGCGCCAAACGCGGCGGCGAAAAGCGCGGGGTAGTACGGTGTGGCGCTGAGCTTGCGCTCGAGTGCGTCGAGGTCCATCCCCATCTCGACGCTATCCTGAATGGGTTGCAGCACCTGTGCTTCCAACGACGGCGCACGCTCGTCCCAGAAGAACCGGCCGGTGGGGTTGAACCGCGCGTTGGCCAGCGCCATCGTCCGTCGCGCATGGTGGGCGCCATGCAGGCCGGGGCTGAAGCGCCCGGTGTCACCGAAGCCCAGCGCCTGCCGGTGACAGGATGCACAGGCAATTCGGTCGTTGGCCGAGAGGCGCACGTCGTAGAAGAGCACGCGGCCGAGCGTCGCCCCGGCGTTGGTGATCGGGTTGCCGGGCGGCGTGTGGTCGGAGAAGGCCACCGTGCCTGCCGTCGAGGTGAGAAAGTGGTTCGGAATCGGCGCGTCGGCGTCCGAGTAGCTGTACCGCGTGACCGGAAGCGTGGGCGCGCAGAGCGCGCGCTCGGTGCCGCCGCCGGTGGCGCCGTCCCCCGGCGCGCCGCACGCGATAACGAGCCAGGCCAGCGCGAGTGCAGCGCGGTGCCGCATGGATGTCACGGATCCCGGAATGCCAGGACGCCCGCGGTTTTCGCATCGTTCCCGATGAGGACAAGGGTGACGGCGCGGCCGGCCTGCGCCTCGGCGGCGATACGCGCGGCCGCCTTCGGTCCATATTTCGTTTGTAAGATGACGTCGAAGGGCCCCGCGCCAAGCGGGTAATAATCGCTGACGCTGGCGGGATCGAAGTAACACAGCTCCGGGAGCCCGTCGGCCGGTGCGCCGGTCGCCCGCAGGTAGACGACCCCGAACGGGCTCCAGCCCTGTACCAACCGGACGAGCCCGGTATCGGATGGCACGCGACTGGAAGGGGTGTTGTCCCACGCCGGAGTTAGAAACGCTTGGGTCGCGTCCCCCACCACATAGAGCGACAGGTGATCGCCGGGGCGGAGAAGTTCCGCCGCTCCGCTCCAGTACGCATCGTACGCAGGGTCGCCGAAAGGAAAGCCGCTCGTCTGGACGACAAGTTGTCCCGCCGGGGTCTGTCGTTCGACGGATTCACCGAATGACAGCGTGATCGACGCTCCCAGGTTGGACGGGAACCGGAACGTCGCCGGGCCGACCCCGAGGGCGGCGTGCGCGAAGCGAACGGTCGCCAACTCCGCGGCGAGGTTGTTCGTGACGTGGACGTCCGCCGTCGCTGGACCGTCCGCCGTCGACGCCGTGATCGTGGCGACCGTATTGGGTTGGCGGGCGACCGCCTCGCCGGCCGCGCTTACGCTCACCGCGTCCGGGTTACTCGAGGTCCAGGTCGCCGACGGGAATTCACCGATCGGAACTCCGTTCACGTCGAGCATGGTTGCCCTGAACCGCAGTGTGTCGCCGATCGCCATGGGCCAGTACGTCGCCTGTCCAAGGAAGGATTCGGCGGGGACCACCCTGACCCGCACCACGACCCGCAGCGCGACCGTGCCGGTCACGTCACCCACGTTGAGGTATATCGTCGCAGTCCCGCGTTGGATGGCGTAGACCACGCCGCCGTCGGAGACCGAGGCGACCGACGAGTCGCCCGTCCACCACCGCGCCTGCGCAGTCAGCCGAACGGCATCTCCGCGCCCGTTCTTCGCCGTCACGTTCATCAGCGCCGATGCATGCACCACCAGCGTTTCCGGGGCCGAGATTTCCAGTGTTATCGGCGCCGACAGTTCCCGTGTCCGCGAATCGGTAGGGCTGTTACATGAGGGCATCGAGGCGGCGGCTAGGATGAGTGCGACCGCCAACGGGGCCCTCTTCTTCCACCTCATGGGCCCCAAGGGTCGAGGGGATCCGTCGCCCAGAGGCAACGCGAGGCGAATGTGGACTCGGTTCATGTTCGGTATCTCCAGCGGGATGGACGGCATCGACTCACCACGCGCACATCGGTCTTACATCACTAGCATCACGAAATCGTCTGCAGGCCCGATCGGGCTCATGAATCCCGGAATACGAGGACGCGCATAGTCAACGGACGGTTCCCGAATGGCGGTCATGGATCCCGAAACGCCAGCACGCCCGCGGTTGCCGGAGTGTTCCCCAGCAGCACCAGGGTCACGGCGCGCCCCGCTTGCGCCTCGGTGGCGATCCGCGCGGCCGCCTCCGATCCATATTTCGTTTGCAAGATGATGTCGAAGGGCCCCGCACCGCGCCGATAGTACTCGCTTTGGTCGCCGGGGTCGAAGTAGCACTGCTCGGGCGGCCCATTGATCGGTGCGCCGGTCGCCCGCAGGAAGACGGCCGGGAACGCGCTTCCCTGTACTAACCGGACGAGCCCGGAATCGGATGGCACGCTACTGGAAGGGGTGTTGTCCCACGTCCGGATCAGATCCGCTTGGGTCGCGTCCCCCACCGCATAGAGCGACAGGTGATCGCCGGTTCGGAGAAGTTCCGCAGCTCCGCCATAGAACGAAGCATACGTTTGGTCACCGGAAGGAAGGCCACTCGTCTGGACGACAAGTTGGCCCGACGGAATTTGTCGTTCGACGGATTCACCAAATGACAGCGTGACAGGCACGCCCTGGCCCGGCAGGGACAGAAACGTCACCGGGCCGACCCCGAAGGCAGCATGCGCGAAACGAACCGTCGCCATCCCACCGGAAAAGCCGTCCGCAACATGAACGTCCGCCATCGCCGCCCCGTCTCCTCCCGTCGTGGCCGTGATCACGGCGTGCGTACCAGGCTGGCTGGCGACCACCACGCCGGCGGCGTTCACGCTCACCGCGTCCGGGTTACTCGACGCCCACGTCACAGATGGCCATTGGCCGATTGAAACTCCGTTGGCGTCGATCATAGTTGCCACGAACCGCAGCGTGTCCCCGACAGCCATGGGCCAGTAAGGAGCCGGTAGGACAAAGGGTTGCACGGTGATCCTCACCCGAGCCGTGACCCGCAGGGAGATCGCCGCCGTGATGGCACCCACGTTTAGATGGATCGTCACCAATCCGAGCCCGACCCCGTAGACCACGCCGTCGTTGGAGATTGACGCGACCGACGAGTCGCTGGACCACCAGAGCCCGCGGGCGCGCACGTCGACCACTTGGCCGCGCTCGTTCTTGGCCATCACCCCCATCAGCTCCGAGCTATGTACCAGCAGCCACGGTGGGCCGGAGATCTCGAGCGTGGCCGGCAGCGTGTCAGGCGGCGTGGGCGGCTGATACGGTTCGCGTGCCCGGAAATCGGTAGGGCTGTTGCACGAGGACATCGAGACAACTGCCGCGATGAACACGAACACCCAGCTGCATGTGATTCGGGTCATTACAGCCCTCGAGCATTTAAGGGAGATGCGTCGTCCAGTAGAGCATGAATGTCGCCCACGCATGGGCACCGTCGGTCAGAGAGGTGACCACAACTTCAAGGGCTGCCGTCTGTCGGGCGTGAGCTAGGCGTGAGCCGGGAGAGGAATGGTTCGGGGCTCAGGCGGGACCACCCCGGTCACGGACGGAAGGAGGCCTGGCATGCAGCTGAACCGCGCGGCGTTCGCTGGACGAATTCGCAATGCAGGCACAGAGTAGCGAGAGGTGGGGCCCCAACCCGCGGGTACCTCTCGAACAGCAGACCGTTCGCGCGTGGCCCAGTTGGTGGACGTCGGCGTCGCCGGAAAGACGGAGCGATGCTATACTGTTCGCGTGCGCTCAGTGTGCCCCCCTCACCTGGCGTTGGCCGTATTGCTTGCCCTCGCTTCTCCCGTCCTCCAGGCTCAACGCGTGGGGGGAGCAGTGGTGGAAGGCATGGCAGTGGACTCCCTCGATCAGCCCGTGGCCGGCGCCCTCGTCATTCTTCGCCATGCGGCCTCGGGCGCCGAGTACCGTGCGGTGACCGACGATCGAGGACGCTTTCGCCTCGACGCCCAAGCGGCCAGCGGCCCTTTCATCCTCGAGGTCCGCATGCTGGGCCGCCGGCCGGCTCCTCCACGCGAACTGCGCCTCGAGGTCGGAGATCTCGTCTGGGTGCGGCTGCCGGTCGGCGAGGCGGCCGCGCGCGCGCTGCCGGCGGTTTCGGTGCGCGCCCCGGCGCTCTCCGCTCAAGGTCCGGGCTACATCGTCCCCGGCGACGGGATCCGCGCGCTCCCGCTCTTCAACCGCGACTTCACTCGCCTCTTCGCCGCGGTGCCCCAGGCACTCGGACGCGATCTGAACTCCATCAGCGGACAGCACCCGGGGTACAACGCGATTCTCGTCGACGGCGCCACGGCGGGAGACCTGTATGGCGTGGGCCGCACGCCGGGCAGCCTGGCCGGCGCGAATGCGATCTCCGTCGAGGCGCTCGACGGCCTGCGCGTGCTGGTGGCGCCATTCGACGTGCGCGAAGGCGGATTCGCCGGCGGGCAGATCAATGCGGTCACGCGCTCGGGCGGCAACCGGTTCGAGGGCTCCGTCTTCACCTCGCTGCAGCGCCCCTTCCTCGTTGGGACCGACACGGCCGGCCGCGCGGTGAACACTTTCGACCGGATACAGTACGGCGTCGTCATGGGAGGTCCGGTCCGCCGCGACCGGGTGCACTGGTTCCTGACGCTCGACCTGCAGCAGAGCGCCACGCCGTTCGTCGGTCCCGAAGCGGGCGCGCCGGGCACGGGCATCAGTGATTCCACCGCGCACCGCACCGCGGAGGTTTTCCGAACCGTGTACGGGTTCGATCCCGGTGGGCCCGAGCCGCCTGTGATACGCCAGCCCGACGCCAACCTCTTCACCAAGCTCTCGTGGCAGGGCACCGACGGCTCGCGCATCGAACTCACCCACAACTGGGTGCAGGCGTCGAGCGACGAATTCAATCGTGAGGTGCGGGACCGGCTCAACCGCGACGGATGGCAACTGTCGAGGAGCGGCGACCGGCGGACGGCGGCCGTGCACGCCACGCGAGTGCACGCCTGGTCGGCGCGGGAGCGCTGGCGGCACGAAGTCCTGGCCGGATACGAGACGATCGGCGAGCGGGTCTCGTCGAACCTCAACGTTCCGCTCTTTCTGGTGCAGGGCGACCAAATTGGCACGTACCTCGCAGGCGGGTCCGTAGTCAGCGCCCAGGGCACTCGGCTCGACCAGCAAGTGATCGAGGTGACGGAGAACAGCACCTGGACTGGCGGGCGGCACGCGATCACCGTGGGAGGGCGGCTCCAGCTCCTGCATTTCGAGGACAACCTGTTCGTGAACCAGTGGGGGGTTTGGCGCTTTCCGAACGTCGACGCGCTCGAGCAGCTCGCCCCGGACCGCTACGAGGTGAACCTCCCGTTGCGCCCGGGTGGCCCACTGGCGGATTTCAACGCCCGCGTGCTCGCGGCGTACGCCCAGGACCGTTGGACGCCGACGAATCGCCTGGAGGTAACGGTCGGCGTACGCGTCGACGTGCCATTCGTGGACCATCCGCTCACCAATCCGGCGCTCGATACCACATCCGTGCTGGGGCACCTCGACACGGGAAGGTTCCCCTCGGGGAATGCCGTCCTCGCTCCGCGCCTCGGCGCGCGCTTCGACCTCTCCGACGACTGGCGCACCGTGCTGCGCCTCGGCGCCGGTGGGTTCACCGGGGAGACGCCGTTCACGTGGATGGGGGGCGCGTTCAGCAATACCGGGCTCGATCAGCAGACGCTCATCTGCACGCCCACCGATGGCGTCCCGCCGCCGATCGCCGACGTAGCGCAGCGGCCGACCCGGTGTCTCAACCCGACCAGCCGGCCCGTGCCTCCGTCCAACGTCGTCGCGTTTTCCAGCGACTTCCGCTTTCCCGAGGCGGAGAAATTCGTCGCCGGAATCGACCGCTCGCTGGGCCGGGGCCTCCTGGCATCCATCGACCTGATGCTGAGTCGCACACGCGATGCGGCGTACGTATCCGACGTCAATCTGCAGCCCGGCATCACCACGGCCGAGGGGCGGACGATGTACGGCACGATCTCGCCGACCGGGGTAGTGATGCCGGCCCGGCTCGACTCGCGCTTTCAGCAGGTGTTCGTGTTCGAGAACCGATCGCGCGACCGCTTTCGCTCACTCACGCTGTCGATGAGCAAGCGCTGGGAGAACGGCGGGTACGCCCAGCTCGGGTGGCAGTGGTCCCGCACCGAGGATCTGTTCACGGTGAACCGGAGCAGCGCCATCCTCACCCTGCA
This sequence comes from uncultured Gemmatimonadaceae bacterium, assembly GCA_963728785.1. Classification (GTDB taxonomy): domain Bacteria; phylum Gemmatimonadota; class Gemmatimonadetes; order Gemmatimonadales; family Gemmatimonadaceae; genus JAGWRI01. The sequence continues at coordinate 956,601 of CAVSKV010000004.1, read as the reverse complement.
GACGGCGCCTATCGACGGCACGATGGCGGTCCGGAACCTCACCCGGTCGGGGTACGACGTCCCGCAGAGTTTCACGGCAAGCGCGGCCCTGCCGCTGCCCGGCGGTGTGATGGTCGGCATGCTGGCGCGACTCCAGTCGGGACGGCCGTACGCTTACGCGGTCAGCGGCGACGCGAACGCCGACGGCATCCCCTCCAACGACCTGTTCTACGTTCCCAGAAACGCGGCGGACATCACACTCGCGTCGCCCGCGCAGTACGCGGCCCTCGATCACTTCATCGAGGGAGAAGCGTGCCTGCGCGATCAACGCGGCCGGATCATGCAGCGCAATTCGTGCCGAAATCCGTCGTACAGCACGTTCGATGCGCGGATATCGTGGACGACGCCCCTGCGCGCGCACGGCGTGGAACTCTCCGCGGATCTATTCAACGTGCCGCGGATGCTGAACGGGCGGTGGGGATTGATCCGCGAAACGAGCGCGGGGGAAGCGCGCACGGGGCTGGTGACCGTGACGGGCTGGGACGCCGCGGCGAACCGGCCCGTGTACTCGCTGATCACGACGACTGACGGGAGGGTGGTGCTCCCACCGAGGAACCAAGTCGTGCAGGACGCGTCGCGGTGGCGGGCCCAGCTCGGCGCCCGTGTGAAATTCTGAGGCAGGTCAGCGTGGCAGCGTACGGCGCGCGGTCTCGAGTAGCGCCTTGAAGCGAGGGAAATCGCGGGCGCGGTCCACGTCGGGCTGGCAGGGGAGACGGTAGATCCCCACGTCACCGGCGCGGGCCTCCGCCTCGAGCAAGTCGAGCCCCGTGTCGACATCCCCGGCGGCGATGTAGACGGTGCCCAGCTTGGCGCGCGAAACCCAAGCGGTGTGCCCTGCGGTGAGCAGTGCCTTGAGGCGCGGACGGGCATGCGCCGCCCGCCAGGCCCAGTACCCGCGCTCTCCCGAACTGTCCGGCGAGCCGAGCTCTGCGAGCGCTTCCTTCCACCGTCCTTGGCCCGCCAGGGCCCGGGCGATCCCGTCGCGCACGCCGTCTGCGGCGGGATCGAGCCGCTGAGCCGCCTGGTACACCGTGAGTGCGGCGTCGGGCCGGCCGGCGCACAGCGACAGCACCGCTTCCCGCTCGGCGTACAGGGCGTTCAGCGGATCGAGTTGCCGGGCGATCCGAATGGCGTCGCGGGCCTTCTCCCACTGCCACGCATGCCGGTAGAGCGCCGCCTCGATCAGGTAGATTTCGGGGTTCGAGGGTTCGGCCGCGGCGGCGCGGGCGAAGAGCGATTCCGCCTCGGCGACGTTCCAGTCGCGGAGCCCCCGCAGGACCCCGAGATTGGCGAGCGCGGTTCCCTGCAGAGAGTCCAGCGCGAGAGCGCGGCTCGCCGCGGCCTCGGCCACCGCCATTCCCTCGTCGAAGGGAACGGCCCACGTCACGGCGTCGGCCGTCCGCGTGGAACTCATCCCCGCCCACGCCCGCGCGTTGCCGGGGTCCAGCCGGGTGGCTTCGGAAAAGAGCCGCGCCGCTGCTGCGTTGTCCCGCACGGTGAGCAGCGCCTGCCACCCTTTCAGCGTCAGGAGATACGACTCGGGATCCACCGGCCGGATTGGTGCGCGTGGTTCTTCCGGGAGCGGGCGGCGGTACGCCGTGCCCACCACCGCCGCGGCAAGCCGGCTCTCGAGGTCGCGCACCGAATCCGCGATGAAGCGGAGTGTTCCGATTGGCCTGGCGGCGCCCGACGCCAGGTCGACGACGTCACCGGAGACGCCGAGGGAGTCCCTGAAGCTCGTGAGGCGCATCCGCAGTGCCAACTCGGCCCCGAACTCTTGGCCGAGCAACGACAGGTTCGCCTGGGTGGCGCGTGGCCACTCAGCACGGGCAGCGGAGCGGATCCGCGCCAGTCCCGGGATGCCCCGCAGCCGCGTGGCGAGGTCCTCGGCGATGCCGGTGGCCAGATAGGCGAGACCCGTGTCGCCCGTCGCATTCTCCATGGGCATCACGAGCAAGGTGCGCGTGGCCGCATCCGCCTCGCCGGGTCGGAGCCAGCGCAAGGCGACCAGCAGCACGACGGGGACCGCGAGCAGCAGGACGGCGAACCGGCCGCGGCGGCCTCGCCACTGTACCGGCGCCGAGACAGGCGGGAGAGCGTCCGTGACCGGTGGCGGCGATGGAGCCGGAGCGGTTGCCGGGAGAACGGGGGAGGGATGGGCCGGCGAAGCTGGAGTGCCCACTCGACGAGCGGGCGGGGTGGCCGCGGGTTGCGCGCGCGACCTGATCTCCCGCGCCAGATCGCTGGTTGCCGCCGATGGCTCCGCACCGTATTCCGCGTCGACGCGGGCGCGGAACTTCTCGTACACGGCCAGGGCTTGGGTGGACGCGCCGGCGCGATCGAGCAGCGTCAACAACCGCCGCAGAGCGGGCTCGTCATCCGGGCTCAACTCCGCGTTTCGGGCCGCTGCACTCGTGGCGCCCGCCAGGTCGCCGGCGGCCTCGCGCTCGTCGGACAGCGCCTGCGCAGCGCGAACAGCAAGTCCGAGCACGCGCTTTCGCTCCGTGTCGAGCCATTTCTCGAACGGCTCCGCGCCGGGCACGAATAGCGCGGGCAGGAGCTCTCCGGTGTAGCGCGCGAGCGCCGCCTCCGGGTTGCCCGCCAGGAGGTCTGCCTCGAGCAGGGCGATGTCGGTTGTGAAGCGGTCGGGGTCGAGCGACACCTCCTCATCACCGCGGGTTCGCAGCGCGCCTTCCTCGAGATGCTGGCGCAGCACATACAGCGCGTTGCGGAGCGCGGTGCGTCCGCGCGCCGCGTCGGCGTCGGGCCAGAACACCGATAGGAGCGAGTCCCGCCGATGCCAACTGCCGGGTCGTGGAAGCGCGAGATAGGCCAGCAGTGCCAGCCGCTTCGGCTGCCGGAGCAACGCGTCGAGCTCCTCGCCCGTGCGCTGCTCAAGTCCGATTCTCCCCAGCATGGTGAACGACGGCATGACCGTACAATATGGTCCGCCGTCTTCCGGCGACAGGTCATTCAGCGCTCCGCCCCCAGCCCGCGGACGATCACTTCGTCATCGCCGCCGAAAATCACGGTGGGCTCACACTGGCCAAACGCCTGCATGAGACATTGGCGTGAGTCACATCCCATACGAGGAGGTCCTCATGCGGTGTTTGTTCCTTTGGTTTGCACTCGCACTGCTTGCCGGTTGTGGTGGAGATCACGCGAGTATCGCCGGCTCCGACGCGGCATCGCCGCGGCTCACGCTCAACGCTCGCTCCATCACCATTCCCCTTGGGGCGGACACGGCGTTGTCGGTCGCCGCCTATGCAGGCGGATCGGTCGTTGCAGCCCCGGCCGTCACATGGACATCGAGCGTGCCAACCGTGGCTCGGGTCAGCGCGGCGGGAGTCGTCAGCAGCGTGGCCCGCGGCAAGGCGACCATCACGGCGACTTGGCGGGATGCGGTCACAACCGCCGATGTAGTGGTACGAGGATCGGATCTCCGGATCGTGACTCCTACGGACGCGCAGAACATGGTCCCCGGGTCGAGTCGCAGAGTGACGGCCGTGCTTTCTGACGAGGACGGCAAGTGGGTGACCACGGGCTACAATGTGTCATGGTCCTCGGCGGACACGACGGTCGCGACCGTGGAGGGGCTCCAGCCGCCGAATAGCTACTTGGGCACCGTCACCGCAGTCGGCCCCGGGGCGACCACCATTACGGCGGTCGTCGGAGGGCTGCGGGCTTCGCTCGAGGTGACGGTGCTGCCGGCACTCCCCTACGGCACGGGAGGCCTCGACGTCGTGGACGCCCATATGGTCGAGTATCGGTACGAGGGAGACGATCACTGGTACTACGCCCCCATCGTACAGGTGACGGCGGGGGAAAGCGCGGTGGACGTGCTCGAACTTCAAATCGTGTTTCCCGGCGGGCGGGGAAACGGCGCGTTCTGCGGCGCCATTCGCATCCAGCCCGGAGAGACGCTTGACCTCAATCAAGAGCTCTACGGCGACTACCAGATCTCGGTAGACGCTGATCATTGGCGGGCTCCGCAGGACTCAATCTTCACCGGCGCGCTCGAGTATCACCGAGGCGATGGGACAATGGTGACGCAGAATCTGAATTTGCCCGTGGTGAGTGGCACGCTCCCGACCACCTACACTGGCGGGTACGGCCTCTGGCGCGGGTGTCCTCCGGAGGCGCCGTGAGGAATGGCCGGCCCGGGGATATCGTTGACGCGTCGACTGAATGAGGCGCGGAACGCGGGCTGGCGCCCGACCCCGAGGTTTCGCACGGCTGAGCGGCGCTCCTCAGGAAGGCCTACACGTCGCACCCGTATCGTTGCGCTGGTTGCCGTCGCCGCTTGCGGCAGCAGCCGCGCACCGTCAGAAGTGCGCGATCTGCGAGTATCTGCTCCCCCGCGTCAAACCGCGGCATTCTCGTACGACCCCAGCGAAGTGTAGCCTAGCAACGGCACTTGTTTGGGCCGCTGTTGAGAGCGCGGGCTCCTGCACGGCCTTCGGCATCAAGTTGGAAAATCCAGCCCGGCAGGTCTAGCTGCGGCATGGCTGCCGAGCCAGATCTGCCGGCGAATTTTCGTTAGGCTATCGTCCCCATGCCGGGCTGCCGAAATCCGTCCCAGGACCCCCAAGACGAACGAGGTTGGTGCCGTCGGCTCGGATCAACCAGGTGCTTCTGCCGCCGCCAATAGGCTGAAATCGTTCAAATGCTATCCACTGTCCGTCCGGCGACCAAGCGGGAAGGCGAACGACGTCAGGGCCCGCATACACCGTATGGAGACCGGACCCGTCGGAGGCCATCAGAAGCAAATGACTATCGAGCGCGAACGCCAGGAGATTCGTCTCATTTGGTGACCAGGCAGGGTCGTAACCTCCGCCAAGGCAGTTGGCCTGTTGCTGGTCGATGCGCAAGACGCAGAGATCACGGTCGTCGTAATAGTTGATGTACGATTCGAACGCGAGTTGGGTTCCGTCCGGTGAGAACCTGCCTCCGCCAGGCCAGGCCGATGTCAGAAGCACAGGCATGGCGAATGCGCGGAGGTTTGATCCGTTTGGGTCAATCAGGCTCAAACCGCCTGGGAAGTTTGTGAACAATATTGCCGTACCGTCAGGACTCCACTCGGGGGCAAAGACAGGTTGAGGGTCTGCCGGGGCACCGATCACCGTCTCCCTCCCGTCTGAGGCCACAACACAGATTCCCCACCGGTTTGGGAGGGCGCAGGTGAAGGCCAACTGGCTTCCATCGGGTGACCAAGCCGGCATCCTGTCGAAGGCAACGGGAGAAGGCGAGAACCCGCCGATCCGGGTCGGTGGACTGCCATCGAATCCAAAGATCCAGATGGTTGCGCTGAGCGTGGCCCCATCAAGATTTTCCACGGCCAACTTTCCGGGAAGCGGAGCGACCTCCAGGAACACCTGCCCTGCTGCTTGGCCGGAGCGTGCGGTGATGGTCACGGTGCCGTGACCACCGATTGCTGCCACAACTCCGTCCTGGGAAATCGTCGCGAGGTCCGGCGCGTCGGACGACCACTGCACGTTGACACCGGACACCACGGCCCCTGCACTGTCCCGGGCGATCGGCGCAAGCTGGGCGACGAATCCTGGGGGCAGGAGCGCCGGTGCTCCCGTCACCTCCAATGAGGCAACGCGGCTTTCCGGTGGAGCAACGACGCGGCTCTCCGGAGGTGCGTTGATTCTGTCGCAGCCGGCCAGGAGGGCGAGGGAGCATGCCAGCGCGAGCGAAGGCGTAGAGTATCGCATGGGTACCTTCAGTGAAAGGTTGGCCCCAACATCGGTTGCTGCCGTCTCTCACCTGTGAGTCAGCCGTGAGCCGGGAGACGAATGGCCCGGGGCGTAATCTGGACATTCGCGTGTTCGCGCTTCCGATTGGCGTCCTACGCACCGACGGTAGCTCGTCGGCTTCACCAACTCGTCTACAGGGCCGATCGCCCCCACAAATGCCAACGGCGCCCTAACCTCCGGGCGCCGTGCGTTCCGCTCCTGCGTGCCCTGCCCGCCCCTACGGCCGCAATCGGTACATCATCCGCGGAAACGCAATCACTTCGCGGATGTGCTGCAGCCCGCAGATCCAGGCCACCGTGCGTTCCAGGCCGAGCCCGAATCCGGCGTGGGTGAACGTGCCGTACTTACGCAAGTCCAGATACCACCCATAGGCGTCCATCGGCAGACCTTCGTCCTTGATGCGCTGCACGAGACGATCGTAATCGTCCTCGCGCTGCGACCCGCCGATGATCTCGCCGTATCCCTCGGGCGCCAGACAGTCGTCGCACAGCACGGTGCGCGGATCGTCGGGGTTCTCCTTCATATAGAAGGCCTTGGCTTCCTTGGGATAATTGATCACGAACATCGGGCGGTCGTAGTCCTCGACCAGCAGGGCCTCGTCCTCAGCACCCAGATCGTCCCCCCATTTGACCGTGCTGCCCTTCTTCTGGAGGGTGGCCACAGCGTCGGTGTAATTGATGCGTGGGAAGGGCGGCTTCACGGGCTCGAGCTTCGTCACGTCGCGTTCCAGTTCCTTGAACTCGGCCTGCCGCCGCTCCAGGCACCGCTTCACGAGGTACGACACGAAGTCCTCCTGCAACTTCATGTTGTCCTCCGAATCGTTCCACGCCACCTCCGGCTCGATCATCCAGAACTCGGTGAGGTGCCGCCGCGTCTTGGACTTCTCGGCGCGGAAGGTGGGCCCGAACGTGTAGATCTTGCCGTACGCCGCGGCCGCCGCCTCGCCGTACAACTGGCCGGTCTGCGCCAAGTAGGCCGTGCCCTCGTCGAAATATTCCGTGGAGAAGAGCCCGCTCCGCTCGCCGATTGCCGCCGTGAGAATCGGCGTGTCCACCCGCAGGAATCCACGCTCGTAGAAGAAATCGTGGATCGCCTGCTCGAGCTCGTTGCGCACCGACGCGATCGCCCGTTGCCGTGGGCTCCGCAGCCAGAGATGCCGGTGGTCGAGCAGAAAGTCGATGCCGTGCTCCTTGGGCTGGATCGGATAGTCAGTGGGACTCAGCCCGACGATCGTGAGATCCTTGACGCCCAACTCGTAACCACCGGGCGCGCGCGGCTCCGCGCGCACCTCGCCGGTCACCGCCACCGACGTCTCGAGCGTCAACTCGGCGAAGCGGGCCCAGATCTCGGCGGACACCTGACTCTTTACGACCACGGCTTGAGCGGTGCCGGTGCCGTCGCGGATCACGGCAAAGGCAATCTTGCCCGAAAACCGGACGTGCGTCACCCAGCCGCGGACGGTGACCGTTTGCCCGACATGGCCGGCGAGCTCTGCGATGCGAGGGGTCATGGCGAGGAACGCTATCGCGGCTCCCGGACGAAGTGAACCCCTCGCCCCGAGCGGCGCGGACCCGGCGCGCGGCCCCTGATCGGGACCGTGTACTCCGTCCAAACCCGGGGTCAGCCGTTCAATTTGCTTGGCCGTCAGATTGACCCTAGCCCAACTCGCTCGATTCTGCCAACTTAGCCGAGGGACAACCGTCGACAGGAGGGTCCGGTGAAAAAGCATCGCACGCACGTGCCTGATTTCTCGCGCAAACAGCCGTCGCGTCCCGAACCAGAAGCCGAAGCACCGAAACTTCAGGCACCGGCCCACCGGCCCGTACCCCAGGTCAAGCCACGCGCGACCTCGGTCAAGTCCGGCCGTCGCGGGCAGTAGGTGCGGCGACTCTCGAGTCCCCTCCACTTGAGGATCGTGGCGTGAGCCGAGACAACCCCCTCTCCGGGGCGGTGACGGCGGCCCCGACAGAGCGTCCTCGCGATAACGAACTGGACCTGTTCGGGCTCACCCATGCGGGACACGTGCGCGGCGAGAATCAGGATCACTTCCTGCTCGCCACGGTGCACCCGGTGGTGATGATACACGGGACCAGTCTGCCCCATGCGGAACTGCTGCCGACGCACGGGCAGCGATTGGCCACGCTCATGCTCGTCGCGGACGGGGTCGGCGGAAGCAGCGACGGCGGTGAGGCGAGCCGGCTGGCCGTCGAAGCGATCATGGGCTACGTGTCGTCCACGATGGAGTGTTGCCACGCCGTGGTGAGCGGGTCGGACACGGCGCTGTTCGCCGCTCTTCGCAAGGGGGCAGCGGAAGCCCACGCGGTGGTGCAGCGCCAGGCGGCAGCGGGCCATCTGCCCTCCGTCATGGCGACGACGCTCACGCTCGTCGTCGCCGTATGGCCGTCAGCCTACGTACTGCAGGTGGGCGACAGCCGGTGCTATTTCTTTTCGGACGGCGAGCTGCGTCAGGTTACGCGCGACCAGACGGTGGCACAGGACCTCGTGGACATGGGAGTGCTCCCCGCCGAGCGCGCCGCCAAGTCGCCGTACCGGCACGTGCTGGCCCGGGCCATCGGGGCCGAGGAAGCGACCCCCGAGGTGGCGCGCCTCGACATCAGCGAACGTGGTTCCGTACTCGTGCTCTGCAGCGACGGCCTGACGAAACACGTGTCCGACGATGAGATCGCCGAACACGTGCGCACGATGCAGTCGTCCGAGCAGTTGTGCCGCTCGCTGGTGGAACTCGCGCTGGCCCGAGGCGGCACGGACAACGTCACCGTGCTCGCCGGGCGCGCGCCCGCGGGCAGCGGCTAGCCGCCCCCGCCACCACCCGTCTTGTGGGCCGTCCGGCTGGCTCCGGACGACGATCCGGCGGAGGACGATCCGGCGGAGCCCGCCGACTGCGACGCTCCCGACGAGCCCGACTGCCTGACCCCGCCGGTCCCCGATGAACTCCCCTGGACGTACCCACGCCCCTTGACCAAGTGGCCGTTGCCCAAATTGGAGTTCGGCCCATTCACTACCACGATGACCGGCTGCGTTCCCGGGTAATAGCCGCCGAACCCGCCGAACCCGTAGCCGTAGCCATAGCCGTAGCCGTAGCCGTAGCCGGAATACGGGGAATAGTATCCGTACGCCGAGTACGGATCACAGGAATAGATCATGTAGGGCGAGCAGTATGCGTAGGGCGAGTAGCCCCACGCCCCATAGCCGTAGTACGGTGAATACGCGCACCTTCCGGCGGCGTCCCAGGCATACATCGAATACGGGCAGACGGGAAGGTTCGCGGCCTCACCGGCCAGCCCGGAGGGCGCCGGCGCCGCGGACGTCGTCGCCGTTGCACCGGCGCCCGAGGGACGCAATGAGAACTTGTCAGGATGGGCCAGCGCGACCAGCACGTCGGTTACGCCGCCGGGCACGCCCGCCTTGGCGAGCGCCTCCAGCTGCTTCCCATCCACCGACACTTGCTCGCCGCGATTGGCCAGCCACGCTTCGACCACCGGCGCGTCGAGATGGTCCGACGCCTCGATGATATCATCGGTGTTCAGGGGAGCCGCGTCCGCTACGCGCGCCGCAGCCACCGCCATGGCCCGATCTCCCAAGGCCGACGCGATGTCGGCGGGGATCGTGCCTGGATCCGTGGCCTCGCGATACACCAACACGCGAACGCCCGTCTGACGGCCCGCCGCCACGCCCTGCACGTCCATCCACTGGCCATCGAGCGACATGGCGATCAGCCCCGTCGACGCGCGGTGAACCCCGTTGTCGCAGGTGTAGTCCGAATGCAGGAAGACGCGCTCGCCGTCCCTCGACCACGCTGCGCTGCGCCAGCCCGTGCAGCCGTCGCGCGTGTCGGCCACGCGCTCGCCGTTCGCCTCGATGTGCTCGCTGGCGGTCGTCTTGCCGTCGGTCACCGTGACGACGTCCACGCCCGACGTCCCCGCCGCCGGCACCACGCACATCAGCCCTGCCTTCGCCCCATCGGGAGCGCCTGCGGGTTGCCAGCAACCCAGCCAGGCATCCCAGCGTCCATCGGTACGCGTCGCCTGCCCGGCGGCAGGAGGCCCCGTCATCGCCAGAACCGCACCGGCCAGCACCAGCAGCCCGGCGGCCGTGCGCGCGGCATTGATCGCTCGGTTCTTCATAATGATCCACTCCTCAGAACCTGAAGGTGAGACCGGCGGTGATCGCCACCCCGGACAGGTCAATCCGGTTGAAACCGGTAAAATCACCGCCCAACTGTCCCTGAGCCCAAGAATAGCGCGCCTCAGCAGTGAAGGCCATGCTCGGGTTGATCGTGAAATCCGCCCCCGCGAATCCATCAATCATCGGCGTCCAGCCCGATGACGTAAACACGTCGGAAAAGACGTTGGTGGTTACCGTGTCCACGAAATCGCCGCCCTGGCGGAACTTGTAATACATGGTACCCACCCCTGCCCCGACGAACGGCGCGAACCGCGCCGGCACCCACGCGAACCGTCCGATCGCCTGCCCCCGCGGCTGGAGATACGCCTTGAGGTTCACGGTCAACGGCACGCGCGTGAGTTCGGTGCTCTGCTCGATAGGCAGATTGTTGTTGTCCAGCCAGCCCCGGAACTGCGACTGCGCCGCGGAGCGCGAGTATCCAAGGCCGAACTCGGCGTCCACCTGAGGGCTGAGGCGAAACGCGAGGTCCGTCGCAATCGTCGGGCTGCTGAAGTCGCTGCGGGTGAGCGTCAACTCGCTCATCACCGTATTGAAGATATCGCTGCCCGCGTTGGCGAAGTCGTACCCGGTACGCAGCGTGAGCGTGGCAGTCGGCGTGTGGAGCAAATAACCCCCGCCCCCTTCATCCTGCGCGCGCACCGGAGTGGACAGCGCAGCGACGGCGGCCAGCACCAGCGCCAGCTCCGTCAACCCGCCGAGCCTGAATGAGGCGGATCGCGCCCCGATTCCGGCGTTAGGGACGATACGTTGAACTCGCATCCTGCTCCTCCGACTATGTGGTGGATCCCGTTGCTGAACCTGGGGCGGTCACCACTGTATACAGTCAAGTATACGGTCAAGTTCCGCTCTCTACAAGGCGAAGATTCGCTCGATTCCGACAGCTTGGCGTCAGGTCCTGCGAGGACTCGAGCCCTTCTTGGTACCCTCCAAATGCCGCCGGGGATCTTGCGCCTGCTTCAGCGTCCTCCCGACCAACCAGTTTCCGGATCCCCGGGAGGCAGTGCGCTCCCCGAAACGGCCTACGCGCCGCCCATTTCGCGCAAGACCTGGTCCGCCACCTCCACCAACAGATCGGCATCCTGTTCGTCGAACGGCATGGGCGGGCGGATCTTCACGACGTTGTGGTGCGGGCCGTCGGTGCCGAGCAGAATGCCCCGCTCCCGCATCCGGTTGGCCACGTACGACGCTTCGGCCGCGGCCGGTTCCAGCGTGACGCGATCGCGCACGAGTTCGACCCCGAGGAACAGCCCGGAGCCGCGCACGTCGCCCACCAGTTCGTACCGGTCGGTCATCGGCCGCAGGCCGCCGAGGAGCCGCTCACCCACCAGGCGCGCGTGATCCTGCAGTCTCTCGTCGCGCATCACGTCGAGCACGGCGAGCCCGACGGCGCACGAGACGGTGTTCCCACCGAACGTGTTGAAGTACTCCATCCCGTTGTCGAATGCGTCGGCGATGGCGCGGGTCGTCACGACCGCCGCAAGCGGGTGCCCGTTGCCCAAGGGCTTGCCCATGACCACGATATCCGGCACCACCCCGTAGGCCTCGAACGCCCACAAGTGCGTGCCGAGCCGTCCGAGGCCCGTCTGGACCTCGTCGGCAATGCACACGCCGCCGGCTTCGCGCACGTGGCGATAGGCCTCGGCGAAGTAGCCGGCCGGCGGCACGATCTGGCCGCCGACGCTGGGGCAGGTCTCGGCGATGAATCCGCACAACGGGCGGCCGGCGGCCCGCACTGCCTCGGCCAACTCGCCCACCCGCTCGGCGTACTTGGGCCCCGCGTCGGGGTCGGAGCGGCGGAACGCGCCGCGGTAATCGTCGGGGATTGGCGCCACGTGCACCCACGACGGAGCCCCGGTTCCCCCCGGGCCCGCGTGCTTGTAGGGGCTGATATCTATTAGCGTACTGGTATTACCGTGGTACGCCGCCTCGAGCACGATCAGGTCGCGGGCGCCGGTGTACGCCCGGGCCAGACGCAGGGCGAGCTCGTTGGCTTCGCTGGCCGAATTCGTCAGATAGCAGACGGCGAGCGGCGCTGGCAGGGTGGCGGTGAGCCGATGGGCGTACTCCGACACCACGTCGTTCAGATAGCGGGTGTTCGTGTTGAGCACCCGCATCTGATCGTACGCGGCCCGTGCCACGCGCGGGTGTGCGTGCCCCACGTGCGGCACGTTGTTGTAGGCATCCACGTACTGGCGTCCGGTGTCGTCGAACAGATACTGTTTCCATCCGCGCGCGGCTTTGAGCGGCGTCCGGTAGGCCAGGCGGAGGTTGCCGCCAAAATGCGCGCGTCGTTGGGCCAGCGTCTGCCCGGGCGTCCGCTCGGCCGGCGGAAACCGGTATGCGGGAATGCCGACGAGCAGATTGGGATCGGGACAAAGGGCACGCCACACCGGACGCTGGCTGGCCCGCGCCACGCCGGGAACGTCGCGTCCGAGGCCGAGCAGGTCGACGATCACTTGCAGGTGCAGGTGCGGTGTCCACCCGCCGTTGACGTCGGCGGTTCCGAGCGCGGCAAAGCGCGTTCCCCGCGCCACCGCCTGCCCCACGACAAGGCCGGCCAGCGACTCGCGGCTCAGGTGGCCGTACAGCGTGAAGAACTCGGTGCCATCGTCCGTCTGGTGCCGCAAAATGATCACCGGACCGTAATCGAGGGCCCGGGCGTTGTCGGCGAATGCGTGCACGGTGCCGGCGAGCGGAGCGAACACCGGCGTGCCCGCCTCGGCGAACAGGTCGAGCCCCAGGTGAATCGTGCGCCGCTCGTCAGTCACGCAGCCGCCGCCGAACAACGGCGTCACGTAGAGCAGACGTGGTTCGTCGTACCGGCCCACGGCCACGCGTACTCCGGCCCGCCGTATGGCGTCGACGACGAGCGGTGTGAGGTGCGGCTCGTCGCGTTCGACGGGATCGCCGCTCACCTCCGGACTTTCCACGCTCCAGTCGAGCACCACGCTCGGCTCGCGGCGGAGATCGACGCCGAGCACCGGCGCGAATTCCGCCGCGTGGCAGCCCAGCCACGAGACCACGCGGGCACTCGCCGGCACCGGTGCCAGCCCGCACGCATGACGGAACACCGCGTCGGCAAGCGGGAACGAGATCGCCGCCAGACGCGGCAGCGCACCGCGCACGCGCTGCTGGCTGATGCCGAGATACGCGTTGTCGGGGCGCTCCGTCATCTGCTGTGCGGCCATGCAGGCGCTCAGGCACAGCCGGATGGCGACGAGCCCGAACAGCGCGCCCAGTTCCGATTCGCTGAGCGGCCGCTCGGCATGGTACGCCGCGACCACGGAGGCCGCCTGCGCCAGCGGGTCGGGGGCGTCGAGTACCGAATACGCAATCGCGGTCGCGAGGTCGCCCACGCCGTAGCTCGCGACCATGTCCCCGAAATCGACGATCCCGGTGACCCGCTGATCGGTACCGTCGGGCCCGCGCACGCCGCCTACGAGCACGTTGTGGTCGTTCAGGTCGTTGTGGATCACGCCGCGCCGGAGCGACCCGAGATGCGGGGCGGTCCAGCGGTCGAAGGCGGCACACACGCCGTCGATCGCGCGACCCAGTTCTTCGTCGCGCACCAGCGCACGCCGGTCGGAAATCGCGCGGCGCGCCCGCGCCAGATCCCACACGAACTCACGATGCGCGGCCGGATGGTCGAAGTCCGCCAGGGCGGTATCGAGGCGCGCGACGCTGCGCCCGAGGTCGGCGAGCAACGCCGGCGAGGGATGCGTCGTTTCGGCGAGCGGCCGGCCCGGCAGGTACGTGATGGCCCAAGCGAGGTGCGTCCGCCCCTCGCCATCGGTGACCGGCACCAGCAACTCGCCAACTGCGGTGGGCACGATTCGCGGGGTGAATGCCACGCGTCCGGCGAGGTGGCTGAGCGCCCGCTGCTGTGCTTCGAGCATCGCGGGGTCTTCCCTGCCGTTGGCGATCTTGAGCACCACGCGCCCCGCGGCCCCGGCATCGATCAGAAAGTTCTGGTCGCGCTCGCTGTACAGCGCGTGGACCGTGCCCTCGAGGCCAAAACGCTCGCGCGCCAGGCGCGCCGCCGACACTTCATCGAACCGGGGTGCAGAATGGACCATGCAACACGCTACCCACCGACGCGCGGCGCGTCCATCGGCCGGCGCGCCGGCGCCGGCGAGCGGGAGCCGGGGCCTGAAACCCGCGCTGATTCCGGATAGGCCCGCTGCTACTATTCATTGGTTATTGGTTGCCGCGGCGGCCAGGCGGCCGCGCGCCAGTCTCTCATCACAATCTTGTCCATGACGATCGTTCCGCTGTTCGACCCGTTGATCATTCGCGACATCACGTTCCGGAATCGGATCTTCGTGTCGCCGATGTGCGAGTACTCGAGCCAGGAGGGGCTGCCCAACGACTGGCACATGGTTCACCTTGGCAGCCGGGCCGTAGGCGGAGCCGGCCTCGTGCTCTCCGAGGCCACGGCCGTGAGCCCCGAAGGGCGCATCTCTCCCGGCGACACCGGGCTCTGGAGCAGCACTCACGCCCAGGCGTTCCGCGGCATCACGCGATTCATACGCGGGCAGGGCGCCGTGCCGGGCGTTCAACTGGCGCATGCCGGGCGGAAGGCGTCGACCCAGGTGCCGTGGAAGGGCAATGGCGAGGTGGCGATCGCAGACGGCGGTTGGCAAACGGTGGCGCCCAGCGCGCTGCGGTTCTCGGACGACTACCCGCTTCCGCGGGCGCTCTCGGCGCGCGAGTTGGACGACGTGCTCGGCCAGTGGGTGGCCGCCACGCGGCTGGCGCTCGAAGCGGAGTTCGACGTCATCGAGCTTCACATGGCCCACGGCTATCTGATGCACGAGTTCCTCTCGCCGCTGAGCAATCACCGCGACGACGAGTACGGCGGCCGCCTGGAGAACCGGATGCGCTTTCCGCTGCGAGTGGCACGGGCGGTGCGCGACGTGTGGCCGGACCGGCTACCCCTGTTCGTGCGAATCTCGGCCAGTGACTGGACCGAGGGTGGGTGGGATCTCGAGCAATCAGTGGTTCTGAGCGCAGCGATGCGCGACATCGGCGTGGATCTCATCGACTGCTCGAGCGGCGGCAACGTGGCGCAGGCCCAGGTCCCCTGGGGGCCCGGTTATCAGGTGCCGTTCGCCGAGCGCATCCGCCGCGACGCCGGTATTGCCACGGGCGCCGTGGGGATGATCACGACTCCTCAGCAGGCCAACGCAATCGTGGCCGAAGGCAAGGCGGACGTGGTGATGCTGGCGCGGCAACTGCTGCGCGATCCGTACTTCCCACTCCACGCGGCGAAGGAACTGGGTGTGGAGGTGAGGTGGCCAGACCAATATCTGAGGGCGAAACAGTAGGGCAGTCGGACAGTCGACCGCGGTCTGCAGTTATCCGTCCTACCGTCCTACCTTGTTCCCACGACGAGCGCGATCTTCCCGACGTGGTGCCCCGCTTCCAGCTCGGCGTGGGCGGCGGCGGCCTGTTCGAGGGGGAACATCTTGTACACCACGGGCCTGATCGCTCCGGACTCGAGCAGCGGCCAGATCTTCTCGCGCAGCTTTGCCGCGATGGCGCCTTTGAATTGGGGCGACCGGTCCCGAAGCGTGGATCCGGTGATGGTCAGTCGCTTGGCCATCACCTGCCGGATGTTGAACTCGGCGTTGGCGCCGCCCAGCGTGGCGATGAACACCAGCCGGCCGTCATCGGCGAGCAGGGCCAGCTCACGCGGCACGTAGCCGCCGCCGACCATGTCGAGAATCACGTCCGCGCCGCGCCGATTGGTGATTTCCCCGACCACTTCCACGAAGTCTTCGGTGCGGTAATTGATGCCGCGCTCCGCGCCCAGGGCAACACAGGCCACGCATTTTTCGGGCGAACCAGCCGTGGCGAACACGCGCGCGCCTGCCGCCGCGGCCATCTGAATGGCCGCCACCCCGATACCGCTCGCCCCGCCCTGCACGAGGAACACTTCACCCGCGGCGAGCCGTCCGCGGTCGAACACATTGCTCCACACCGTGAAGAAGGTCTCCGGCAGCGACGCCGCCTCGACCATCGACAATCCCTTCGGCACCGGCAGGCACTGTTCCTGCGGAGCGATGCAGTATTCCGCGTATCCGCCGCCGGCCAGCAGGGCGCACACCTCGTCGCCCACTGTCCACGCGGTGACGTTGGGGCCGACGTCCACCACCGTGCCAGCCACTTCGAGCCCCGGGATCTCACTCGCGCCCGGCGGTGGCGGGTAGGCGCCCTTACGCTGCAGGACGTCGGGGCGGTTGATGCCGGCCGCCGCCACGCGGATCAGCACGTCGCCTCCGCCCGGGCTGGGCCGGGGCCGTTGTCCCATCTTCAGCACGTCGGGCCCACCGGGCGCCACGATCTCGACCGCCCGCATGGGCGGGACGTTCACTGGTTTCCGATCCATCACACGGATCTCCTTCGCGCCGCAGCGGGGGTTCGCGGAACGCTGGCTACGGCCGCGCCCGCCACGCGTTGTTCGCCCGATCGACGTCCGGCAGCACGCGCCGTGGATCGACCTCGGCCGCGACGACCGACTTGTCTCGCGGGACCCGATAGACGAATTCGTTCCCGAGATTCCACATCTCGATCGGCAGCTTGACCGTCATGATCGCGCGGTCGGCGAAGGTGAGCGACAGTTCCACCGGCATGACCATCGTCCCCCGATTGCCCAGATACACGCGCGCCCCGTCCGGCGTATTGACTACGGAATCCACCGACTGGTCGAGACGCGCCGTCGTATAGATCCATTCGCGCCAGTACCAGTCGAGATCCATGCCCGATTCGTCGCGCATGATCCTGAAGAAGTCGGCCGGCGTGGGATGCTTGAACGCCCAGGCCTTGATATAGGCGCGGAAGGCGTCGTCGAACCGGCGCTGCCCCAACACTTCGAAGCGGAGCGTCTGCATCATGAGCGCCGGCTTCTGGTAGCCAGACCAGAACAGGTCGCGCACTTCGGTGGGGTTCTCGATTATCGGCTGCTCGTTGCCCGGCACGGCGTGCTCGGCGTACAGGTGCAGCGGGTGCGATTCGATCGTGTCGCCGTAGGCGGTGCCCTTGAAGTAGAGCGCGGCGTTGTGGAGATCGATGAACGTGTTGAACCCCTCGTCCATCCATGGATACAGCCGTTCGTTGCTGCCCACGATCATCGGGAACCATTCGTGGCCGAACTCATGGGCCAGCGCCCACTGCTGGTCCTCGCGCGTGGGGCTGTTGGGCACGAAGGTCAGCATCGGGTATTCCATTCCCTGAATGGGTCCCTCGATCGTCGTGGCGTGGGAGTAGGGGTAGTGGTACCACTGCTGGCTGAAGTACCTGATCGTCTCGCGGCCCATGCGGTTCGCCTCGGGCCACTTGTCAGCGCGGCGGCGGTAGAGCGTCTCGATGAGGACGTTGTCCCACCCGCTGGCGTCCCACAGGAAGTCGGGGCCAGCGGCCCAGGCGAAATCGCGGGTGTCGTGCGCCGTGAAGTGCCAGGTGAGCACGCCCTCCGTGACGGGGCGGAACACAGCGAAGTCGCTCAGCTCGAGGCTCGTGATGACGTGCACCGTGGTATCGGACTTCCGGGCCAGCGCCAGGCGGGCGATCTCGGTGGGGGTGAGCACCGTGGTCGGATTCTGCAGCTCGCCGGTGGCACGAACGATATAGCTGAACGGCACGGTGAGGGTAACGTCGAAGTCGCCGTACTCGAGGTAGAACTCGCCGGCGCCGATGTACGGTTCGTGGTTCCAGCCGTGAACGTCGTCGTACACCGCCATGCGCGGGTACCATTGGGCGACCTCGTACAGCGGACCGTCGTGGCCCATGCGCCCACCGCCCTGCTCCGGCACCTTGAAGCTCCACTTGGCGTCGAGGTCCACTGACGCGCCCGGTGCGAGTGGCGTGGCGAGGTCCACGCGCATCGTCGTGCCGTACACCGCGTGGACGGCGTCGCGACCCGCCGCCCGGATGTACTCGAGGGTGAGCCCCCCGTTGAAGCCCTGGCAGGAAAAATCGAACTCGCTGCCGAGAAACTTGAGCGGCGGCTGGTTGAGCAGGTTCGTGATGCTCGTCGGCGCACAGAGGTTCTGCTCCATGAACATCCACAGGTACGGCAGCGAATCCGGGGAGTTGTTCTTGTAGTGGATGGTCTCCGTGCCCGAGATCCGATTGCGCAGGGGATCGAGCACGGCGGCGATCTTGTAGTCCACTTTCTGCTGCCAGTAGCCGGCGCCTGGCCGCCCGCTGCCCGTCCGCACGGCGTTGGGGGTGGGCAGCACCAGCGGGCGGAACGGCGACGAGTCGGCGACGGCGAGTTGAGCGGCGGACTGGGCCGTGGCGGGCGCCGGCGTGAGCACGGTCAAGGAGAGCAGCAGGCCGGCCACAACGCGGCCAACGAGGTGGTGTGACATGCCTGAAGCATGGCGTGCCTCGCCCGTACGTTGCAACTTCGCGTACCCGGGGCATTGCCCGCCACGCCGATTGGAGGCAAATAGAAGGGGAGCGGCGGCGATCCGGCCACCGTACCCCCGAGCCCTCGCGGTTTCCGTGCCCCGACCCGTCGAAAAGACCTCCCCCTCCCCCTCCCTCGCCGATCTCGCAGCTCAACTCGACGCTTCGCCCGACTACCGGGTGTTGCGCCGGTTCGACCCGCCGCGCAGCTACGCGACACCCGGTCCGGGGGACGGACCGCTCAAGACGGCTGCCGCGCTCGACGTCGAGACGACGGGGATGGACTGGCGTCGGGACCCCATCATCCAGCTCTCGATCGTGCCATTCACGTACGCGCCGGACACAGGCAGGATTTTCTCCGTGGGAGACGTGCTCGACTTCTTCGAGGATCCCGGCCGGCCGATCCCCCCCGAGATCGTGGCCCTTACCGGAATCACCGATGCCCAGGTGGCCGGCCAGCGCATCGACGATGCCGCCGTGGCGGCCTGCCTCACGTCCGTGTCGTTAGTCATTGCCCATAACGCCGAATTCGACCGGCCGTTCACCGAGCAGCGACTGGGGCCGTTCCGCGACAAGCCATGGGCCTGTTCGGTGCGCGACATCCCGTGGCGGCAATTGGGGCTGTCCTCGTCTGGACTCGAATACCTGCTGATGAAGCGCTGCCGGTGCTTCTACGCGGCCCACCGCGCCGATCAGGACGCGGCGGCCGTCGTTCACCTGCTCGCCACGCCGCTGGACGACGGCACGCTCCCGATGCGCCTGCTGCTCGACAACGCGCGCCGCGGCACGGTGCGGATCTGGGCCGAGAATTCGCCGATCGAGACCAAGGACCTGCTCAAGGCACGGCGCTACCGTTGGAGTCCCGGGAGCGATGGCCGTCCCAAAGCCTGGCATCGGGAAGTTCCCGTCCACGAGCAGGCGGCCGAGTTGGAGTGGCTCTACGCTATCGTTTACGGCGGCCAGCGGCCGCAACTGCGGATCGACGCGCTGGACGCCCGGACGCGCTACTCCGACCGAACGTGAGGCGGGACCATCGCGAAACCGCCCGTCCACCTGCTGCGTATTGGCGGGCGACCCCGCTCTTCGCCACGCGAGACGAGGGAACGCCGTGACCGAAAACATGCTCATCGACATCCTTGTCTTCTCGGGCCTCATGGCCCTGCTCGGTACCTTGGCCAAGATATCTCTCGCGCTGATCCACCGGCGCCGCGCGGGAGCGCCGGCGCTGGACGACAAGACGCTGGCCGAAATTGCGGACCGCCTGGCACGGCTGGAGCAGATCGCCGAGTCCACCGCCGTCGAGGTCGAACGCATCGGCGAGGGACAGCGATTCACCACGAAACTTCTCGGCGACCGCGCAGCCCAGAAATAGCGGGCTCGTTGCCGAGCGTGAGACACCCCGGCGCGCCGGGGGTTGCGACGTACTGCGGGGTGAGGAAGACCTGGCTGCCGTGGGGCAGATAGCGCACGAGGCGTGGGCCGCTGGCTTCGTCGATCTGCAGAAGAACGGGGCTCGACGCGTCGTCGCTGTTCCAGCTGTAGCCGAGGAGTTTCATGCCGTCGGCGATCCCGGCCTGTGCGGCCGGCCCGCCCGCCCGCACGCCCTGAACCACCCGGTTGCGCGCCGTGGCCGCCGCGTCGAATCCGAGGTCGAACGTGAAGATCGCCACGGTCCGCACCGAGACGCACCGGCCGAGGGCGGCGGAGTCGGCGGGGACCATCTCGCCGCGGTTCACGTACCGGTCGATGGCGTCGCCGAACGGCGGGCGCGCCACGACAGGCACCTGGTGCACGAGCAGCGAATCGGTGATCTCGATGTTCTCACCGCCGGCGGCGTGGAACGCGGCGACCATCAGGCTGTCGAGGTCGAAGGCCGACCTCGACCACCGCGGCAGAGCCGCCTCGAGATTCAGCGCCAACGCATACCCTTGGGCGTACGGATACGCCTTCCAGTCGGGGTCAGCGAAATAGCGGGCGGCCACCTCGTCCCGCCTCGCCCGCCGGGCCGGCGATGCGTAATAGGTTCGGAGCACGGCGTTCACGCGGGCGAGATACACCGAATCCGAGTACCGGCCAAGATCGCGGAAGATGCGGTCGGCGTAATAGTCGGTGAACCCCTCGGTGAACCACTTGTACCGGGCCTCGCCGCGCGTGGCGGCCAGGCGCTGGCCGTTCCACAGGTGGAACAGCTCGTGGGCGAGCAACCGCCCCAGCGCCGCGAGTTCCACTGTGCTGTCGGCCGCGGCAACGAATCCGGCAGTGAACGCCGTGCCGGTGACCGTATGGGCGTCGGCGATCGGGAGGAGCAGCACGAATGGGTCGTGGAACGCGGGTGCGCCCCAGAAGCCGGTCTCCGCCCGCCACAACGCCCGCACCATTTGGGCGAAGTCCGGATCGGTGAAGCGCCACGCGCCCTGGGCCTCGATCGTCACGCCGCCGTCAGAGGCCGGACTCACGAGCTGGAAGTCGCCGGCGGCGAACGATGCACCGGAGAACTCGCGCAACGAGACGGGTCCGGAGAAGGTCGCCTTGAGTCCGAAGCTGGTGAGGATGCGCCATGTCTGGGGCAACCCGGTCCAGCGGATCTGCAGCACCGGAGTGGCGCTCCCCATGCGGTCCGGAAACACAAGCGCGTTCGATTGATTGAACACGACCCGTGTACTGTCCACGACCACGCGGTGGTACAGCGGATAGCGTAGGGGGCCGGTCCAGTCCTGCTGCAGCACATAGTGCAGATGGACGCGCGCACCCGGCAGATGTCCCAGCATGCGAACGCCGTCGATGAGTGGTCCGAGGGTGACACCGGGCCCGGCGTCGAATTCCACGATCGCTTTCCACAGGCTGTCCTCGCCGGCCCACGACGTCGGAATCTCCAGGCGGGTGATCCCGGTGCGGTCCCCGCGAAAGTCCACGTCCACCTCGAGGCGCGGCCCCGGGGCGCTGCGATCGTAGCGGAAGGTGTACCGGAGGGTGTCCGCCTGGCCACGAGCCTGGGTGGGCGTCGCGGCCAGCGCCATTGCGAAAGCGAGCCTCATCACGTGACGGTGCATGGTCGGTGGATGATCGCCCATGTGCTCCCCCTTTGCCAGAGTGAACGCGGCGGGCTAGTATGCCCCAACCGTCGAGGACAGACCAAGCATGCGCGTGGCAATCGTGGGCGGCCCCGGAATCGGCAAGAGCACGCTGGTTCGCCAGCTGGCCGATCTCTATCACAATGGGGCGTACGGCGAGGGCGAGAAGGGCGTGTGGGACCCACGCCTGCTCGCCGACATCGAGGCCGGCCGAAACGCGGTGGGGGTGACCGCGTACTTCGCGCGGCTGTACGACGCCAACTACCAGGACGCGATGGAGCACGACCGCGCCGGCCGGGTGATCTTCTTCGAGGGCGCGCGGATCACGCTGGAGGCCCACATCGCGGAGTATCCCCCCGGGGAGCACGACGCCCTGCGTGCGGTGCTCGCGATCGGCGACTGGTGGAACCCCGACCGGGTGATCTGCCTGACATCGAGCACCGACACGATCGAGAAGCACATCATGCAGCGGAACCGGCCGCATGAGAGCGTGGAGTTGATGGTGCGCCGGTTCCGGCTCATCGACACGGAGTTCCGGCGGCTGGCCGCGAGGAATCCGAATACGGTCGTCATCAATCGCGACAACATGGAGTTTCACGAACGCGACGATCTCGTGCACATCATCCACGCGGCGCGACTGCCGATGTTCAAGGAAATCGCATACGAGTTCGTCCCCCCCGCGGCGGGGTAGCGCGGCGGGCGGCCGGAACCCTCCGTCTGGCCCTGGGTAGAACCGAACGAGCCCCGGTCTCCCCCGTCCCACGACCCGTGCCCGCGTCCACCCACAGCGCGCCACTCCAGGCGGAACTCGAACGCATCGCCGCCGAACGTCTCGCCGCCCAGCGTGAGATCGAGCGGTTGTACCGCTGGGAGTTCGTCCGCGCTTGCGGCGAGTGCATCGGGTGGTGTTGCGCCGGCGTGTTCCTGATGCTGTGGTCGTTCCACATGACCGATCTGCGCATGGCCCAGATTCCCTTCTGGGGCGGCATGCTGGTGTGCTATGGGGGCGTGCCGTTCTCGCTCATCGCGGCGTACAACCGCGGGTGCGACCGGGGCGATTGGTAAGCGGGCGGGGTCGCTCGCCGTCCTGCAGCGTGATATTATCCGCAGGCCCGATCAGGCTCCCCCAACGCCACCGTGAACCGCTTCTTTCCACCGGACCTGCGCATGCGCTTCTTCCGCTTCCCGGTCCGCGCCCTCGGCGCGGCCGTCCTGCTCCTCGCGGCGCCGTCCGCGGCGCGCGCCCAGGCCCCCTCGACGGCCAGCCGACCGACCGGCGCTGCGACGTTCGACTCCACGCAGTTCGGCGGCTTGCACTGGCGCAGCATCGGCCCGTACCGCGGTGGCCGGGTGACCACGGTGGTCGGGGTCGCCTCGGAACCGCTCACTTTCTACATGGGCGCCACCGGCGGCGGCATCTGGAGGACGGAGGATGCGGGCGGCACCTGGCGCAACGTGTCGGACGGGCAGATCCGCCGCGGCTCCGTCGGCTCGCTTGCCGTGGCGCCCGGGGATCCCAACGTGGTGTACGCCGGCATGGGCGAGCGTGAGCCGCGGGGGCAGTCGTCCACCTGGGGCGACGGCGTCTACCGCTCCACCGACGCCGGCAAGACCTGGACGTACACCGGGCTCGAAGCGACGAAGTCGATCGCAGAGATGGTCGTCGACCCGCGCGACCCGGACATCGTCTTCGCGGCTGCTGAGGGGAGCCGGTGGACGTTCGGCCCGGATCGTGGGATTTACAACAGCACGGACGGCGGGGGGCACTGGACGCTGCTGCTGCACCCCAGCGACAGCGTCTCAGCCATCGACCTGGCGATGAATCCCGCCAACCCGCGTGAGCTGTTCGCCGCCTTCTGGGACTTCCAGCGGCTGCCCTGGCAGATCCGGAGCGGCGGCCCGGGGAGCGCGATCTACAAGACCACCAACGGCGGCGCAACGTGGAAGCGCGTCGCGGGACACGGATGGCCCGCCGGCATCGTGGGACGGATCGGCGTCTCGGTATCCGGCGCCAATCCACACCGCGTATTCGCGATCGTCGAGGCCGCGGGCGACACCGGCGGCGTCTACCGCTCGGACGACGACGGCGACACGTGGACGCACCTCAGCGCCGAGCGGCTCATCCGGTCGCGGTCGTGGTACTACACGCGCATCATGGCCGACCCGCAGGACGAGAACGTCGTCTACGTAATGAACGCGCAGATCAACAAGTCGATCGACGGGGGCAAGTCGTTCCAGATCTTGCGCGGACTGCACGGCGACAACCACGACCTGTGGATCAACCCGCGCAACCATGACGACATGATCAATGGCAACGACGGCGGCGCCACGGTGACGCTCGACGGCGGCAAGAGCTGGAGCACGCAGGACAACCAGCCAACGGCGCAGATCTACCGCGTGAATACGGACAACCAGTACCCCTACTGGGTGTACGGCGCACAGCAGGACAACACGTCGATCGCGATTCCCAGTGCATCGCCGGGAGGCATCCGCGCGGGTGACTGGTATCCGGTGGCGGGGTGCGAGAGTTCGCACCTCGTGTTCGACCCGGACGACCCACGCTACGTCTACGGGGACTGCTACCAGGGCATCCTGGAGGAGTTCGACCGGCAGACACGCATGACGCGGAGCGTGATGGCGTATCCCCAGCTCAACCTCAACATGCCGTCGGACTCTATCGCGTACCGGTTCAACTGGAGTTCGCCGCTGGCCGTGTCGCCGCAGGATCCGCATGTGCTGTACGACGGCGGGAACGTGCTGTTCCGGTCGAACGACCGCGGGCAGACCTGGACGCCGATCAGCCCCGACTTGACGCGGAACGAGAAGGCGCACCAGGGATGGGGCGGTGCACCAATCACCAACGAGGGCGCGGGCGGCGAAGTGTACAACACGATCTATTACATCGCGCCGTCGCCCCACGACTCGAATACCATCTGGGTAGGCACCGACGACGGCCTCGTGCAACTCACGCGTGACGGCGGCAAGACGTGGACCAACGCCACACCCAAGGGCGTTGGCCCCGGATTCGTGAACGCCATCGAAGTCTCGCCGTGGGACGCCGGCACGGCCTACATGACCTACGACGGTTACAAGTGGGCCGACTGGGCGCCGCACATCTACAAGACCACCGACTACGGCCGCTCGTGGACTCAACTCGTGAACGGAATTCGCGACGGCGATCAGGCACGCGTGGTGCGCGCCGACAAGGTGCGCCGCGGATTGCTCTATGCCGGCGCCGAAACCGGTGCCTACGTTTCGTTCGACGACGGCCAGCACTGGCAGAGCCTGCAGGCCAATCTGCCCCCGGTGCCGGTAACCGATCTGCAGCTCCGCAACGGCGATCTGGTCGCGTCAACCGAAGGACGCGCCTTCTGGATTCTCGACGATGTGAGTCCGCTCGAGCAGGGCGCGGAGAGCGTCGGGCCGTCGGACACCAAGCTGTTCGCGCCCCGCCCCGCGTATCTCACCGAGTGGGGCGGCGGGTTCGACGGCCTCAACAGCGCGCCCGCAGGCGCCAACCCGCCCAGCGGCGCCATCATCTATTACGACCTTGCCGCCGGCACCGACTCCGCCAAGGTGAAGCTCGAGATGCTCGACGCCGGCAACAACGTCATCCGCACGTACGAGGGCAAGCCGAAGCCTGGTGAGCGCGGCGTACCCGGCACGCCGGGAATGCACCGCGCGGAGTGGGATCTGCGCACCGCCCCCCTCGACGCGCCGCGCGGAGTGAACTTCTTCGGCTCAACCGGCGGGTACGTGGTGGCGCCCGGCCAGTACACGGTGCGCCTGACGGCGAACGGCAAGAGCTACTCGGCGCCCCTCACGGTGAAGCAGGATCCGCGCATCCACCTCACCGCCGCACAGATGGCGGAGGAACAGCGCGTCATTCAGGCCATCAATGCGCGCACGAACGCCATCTTCCACGACGCCAAGCGGCTCGACGACGTGCGCGATCAGGTGAAGACCATCGTGGCACATGCCAAGGACCTGCCGAAGAGCGACAGCGTGTCGTCGGTGGGCAATGCGCTGGCCGGCCGGCTCGACTCGCTCAGCGTCTACCTCGTACAGCCCAAGCACACCAACGGACAGGACATCATCAACTTCCCCAACGGCATCGCCGATCAGTGGGCGTATCTGGCCAGTCAGGTCGATGGGTCGTACATGCCGGTGACCAATGGCGTGAGCAAGCGGCTGGCCGACCTGCAGGCACAGTGGCCCGCCGTGCAGGCCAAGATCGATTTCCTGCTGGGCGACCAGATCGCGGCGTTCAATGCACTGCTGGATGCCAAGGCGGCCGTGATCGTGCCGGCGGCGCCAGCCAAACCGATCGTTCCGTGAGCGGACTCATGCCGAGACTGCAGATTCACATGCGTGACCTCGCGGTCGCCGCGCTGCTCACGGTGACTCCGGTGGCGCTCCACGCGCAGCGCACGCGCCCCCGCACCGCGCAGCCGCGGCAGGCGGAGGATCCGCGTTATTCACAAACCGAGAAGCCGCCGCTCCACGCCACGCACTGGCTGGCCATCACGGGCAAGCCGCTGTCGGCCACGGCGGGCGCGCTGATCTTTGCCGAGGGCGGCAATGCGGTGGACGCCGCAGCGGCGATGCTCGCCGCCGGGTGCACCATGTGGGACACGCTGTCGTGCGGCGGCGAGACGCAGGCACTCATCTACAATCCGCACACGCACAAGGTGATCGGCATCGACGCGCTGGGTGTGGCGCCCACTGGAGCGACGGCAGAGTTCTATCACAGCAATGGCTATCGCTTTCCGCCCGAGTACGGACCGCTGGCCGCGGTCACGCCGGGAACCGTAGGCGGCCTGCTCACGATGCTCGCCGGGTACGGCAAGCTGTCGCTCAAGCAGGTGTTGGCGCCGGCCATCCAGATGGCCGACGGTTACGCCATCGAGGCGCAGATCTGCAACACGATCCAGCAGTACAAGGACACGATCGCGCAGTGGAGGTACGCCAGCGACGTCATGTTTACACACCCAGGCACCGCGCACCCCGGGCCGTACGCGGGCGAGGTGTTCGTTCAGAAGGACCTGGCCGCCACGTGGCGTAAACTCGTCGAAGCCGAGCAGCAGGCGCTCAAGCAGGGCAAGACCCGCAAGCAGGCCATCTATGCGGCGTACGACAGGTTCTACAAGGGCGACATCGCCCGTGAGATCGTGCGCGGCGTGCGCGAGGAGGGCGGCCTGTTCACGATGGAGGACCTGGCAAACTGGAAGGTGCACATCGAGGAGCCGCTGCACACCAACTACAAGGGCATCGAGGTCTACAAGCTCCCCATCTGGCAGCAGGGGCCGGTGATGCTCCAGGCGTTGAACATTCTGGAGAACACTGACGTCAAGGCCATGGGTTACAACTCGGCCAAGTACATCCACACCCTGTATCAGACAATGAACCTGGCGTTCGCCGACCGCGATTTCTATTACGGCGACCCGTACTTCCCGCCTGCCGAGCCCGTTCAGGGACTGCTCTCCAAGGCGTATGCCAAGTCGCGATTCGCCGAGATCGACTGGACGCACAACGATTCCACGGTGAAGCCGGGCGATCCGTATCCGTACCAGGGCGGCGTGAACCCGTTCAAGGATCTGCTCGCGCAGTGGAACCCGCTGTCGTTCGAGCCAGCGCCCCGCCAACCGCGGAGTGGGCAGCAGGACCAAGTGCCGGTGAAGCCGGACACGAGTGCCGGCCGGATGTCGGGGGCCTCGGAGTTCATGCCCGACGACGCGACGAGCGCCGACTCGGCGTTCGTCAACGACTTCTACGCCGGCACGACGTCGATCGAGGCAGCCGACTCGGCGGGCTGGGTGGTGTCGGTGACGCCGAGCGGCGGCTGGGTACCGGCGGTGATCGCGGGACGCACAGGGATCGGGTTGAGCCAGCGCGCGCAGAGCTTCGTGACGTATGCCAAGGACGGCCCCTACAACGTGATCCAGCCGGGGATGCGCCCGCGCGTCACGCTCACCCCCACGCTTGCGCTCAAGGACGGCAAGCCGTACCTGGCGTTCGCCGTGCAGGGGGGCGACTCGCAGGACCAGAACCTGCTACAGTTC
Organism: uncultured Gemmatimonadaceae bacterium; assembly: GCA_963728785.1. GTDB lineage: Bacteria > Gemmatimonadota > Gemmatimonadetes > Gemmatimonadales > Gemmatimonadaceae > JAGWRI01. Next base: position 929,046 of record CAVSKV010000004.1, on the reverse strand, counting down.
TTCCTCAACGTGGTGGAGTTCGGCATGACGCCGCAACAGGCGTCCGAGGCGCCGAACATCAACAGCTACCAGATGCGGTCGTCGTTCGGGTTGCACGAGAACGAGCCAGGACGGATGATGATCGCCACTTCCCTGCCCGACTCTACCAGACAGGCGCTGGAGCGGATGGGCTACCGGCTCGAACCGACACAGCGGACATCGGGCCCGATCAACGCCATCATGTTCGACTTCGCGCATCACACGATGTGGGGCGCGTCGAGCAATCACGGGGAAGATTACGGGATTGCGTGGTAGGGGCCGGAGCGCGGAGCGAGGTCCGGATCGGATCGTGGGAGAGCGGCATTCCGATCCGGCCGGATCGGGCGCTGGTGACCCTACCCCTCCACTGCCGCGTCGGTGCGCTTCACCCAGGTGAAGAACAACCCCGTCATCACTCCAAACGCGATCGCTGTGCCGCCGATCTCCATGATGCCACCGGCGACCTGGAGGTCGGTCATCGCCGAAAGGCCAGGCATGGGCGGCGCCAACTGGTAGATCCCGTAGATCGGAAAATCGGCGAGCAACATGACGATCGCGATGCCCGAATGGATCATCGTGGCCAGGAAGACATACAGGATCTTGAACAGCACGGGGAACTCGTGCTTCGGCACGCTCATCACCACCGGCCACCAGAGCGCGACGCCGGCCACGAGCCAGGCGATGTCGAGCACGAACGCGCCGAACTGCGACACCATCAAGGCGTCCACTACGGCCGGCACGTGCGTGGCCGCGGCGAGAATGTTGAAGATGATCGCGGCGAGGAGCGGCGTGGTCAGCACCCGCAACGCGCGCCACGCGATGCCACTCGGCTCCGGCCGCGCCGTGAGCGCCGGTTCGAGGCCAATCAACAACAGCGGGCTGGCGATCATCGTGAGCACCAGGAACTGCACGGCGTGCGCGCTGGCCAGGTACCCGGCGGCCAGCGGCCCGAGCGGCCAATCGAGCGCCAGCCAGATGATCACGACGCCGACCCATCCGACCCACCGGCGGCGGCGTGCCGAAGGAGTGTCGGGTGATCGGCGCGTGAGCGCCCAGTAGCCGGACGCGATGGCCAGCACGACGAGCCAGACGCCCGGATACGCACGCCACCGCCAACTCCAGCGCGTGCCCTGGGCGGAGCACCACCACTGCACCTGGGTCACCATGTCAGAAGGCCCGCGCCGGAGAAGGGATCAGTGGGCACCGCGGAGCAGTTCGGGCAGGTCGTGCGCCCAATCCTGCTGCAGCGTGCCGAACGGGTAGGCGCGATGCGCGCTGTCGTCGGCCGTGAACGCGTATACCTGCGCGGCGTGTCCGACCGCGTAATTGGTGTCGCCGGGCGCGCTCGCCTCCCGCGCCGCGATGGCGACGCCGACCGCGTGCTCGGCGGCTTCGATCTGCGCCTCGGTGCCGCGAAGCCCGACGAACGCGGGATTGAAGCTGTCGAGCCAGCTCCGCAGCCGCTGCGCGGAGTCGCGCGGCGGGTCGGTGGTCACGAACACAACGCGGATTCGCTGCTGGTCGGTGCGGGACAGGCGCCGCATGGCCGCGGCGATGTTGGCCATCTGCACCGGACACACGTCGGGGCAGTGCGTGTACCCGAAGGCGAGGAGGGTCAACGTGCCCTTGGTGTCGGTGGCAAAGTTGAACGGCCGCCCATGCGTGTCGGTAAGCTCAAAGCCCGGACGCGCGATGGCCTTGGGAAGCACCGCCCCGCGCAGATCCTGCGAGTTGCGCGCCGGCCCGCCGCAGGCCGCGACGAGCGCGAGCAGCAACCGGACCATGGACCTACGGGAATGTCGCGAATGGATCAATGCCTGGACTCCGAGTGCACCTGCAACGTAATGCCCGCGGGAGACGGCTGGTAGCCGCGCCCGCGGGCATCGGATGGCGACGCAAAGATTCCGTTGGCAGCCCGAACGTCACTCCATCTGCCGGGGATCCGGCTTCATCTCGAACGGCTGTTCGTACGTCTTGCCATTGACCGTCAGCCTCGCCGTAAACGTGCCGGTCATCGGTGGGGTGGGCCCGCTGGCACGGCCACGCCCCCGGCCACGGCCTCCGCCCCCACCGAAGCCACGCCGTCCGCCGCCCATCGGGCTGAACACTACCCGGTGCATGCCGGCCGAAGTCTGGAACGGCTCGGGAGCCGACTGCCAGAGCGGCGACACGTTGGCGATGCCCCCCCGTCCGCCGCGGCCGGCGCGGCCGCCGGCCGGCGCTTCGGGGGCGCCGCTGGCGAAGGTGGCACGGACGGTGCCCGCCTGGTCGAGGACTTCGATCTTCGCGTCGCCCGACGTATCCGACCGGAGGTAGTAGGCGATGTACGCGCCCACCGGTGGGTTGGGCGTCTGGGGCTCGTCCTTCTGCAGCGGGGTTCCGTTGTCGCCGCCCTGCATGTAGTTGTACGCATTGGCCGGCTTGAACAGATACGCGTCGGCGCTCGCCACGGCGTCGTTGATCTGCCGCAGGGTGCTGATGTCGTCAATCACCCAGATACCACGGCCGTGCGTGCCGACGATGAGGTCGCCACCGTAGACCTCGAAGTCGCGCACCGACGTGGTGGGCAGGCCGAGCTGCAGCGACTGCCAGTGGTCGCCGTCGTCGAACGAGATGAACGCACCGCGCTCCGTACCGGCGAACAGCATGCCCTGGCGCTCCGGATCCTCGCGCACCGTGTGCACGTACACGCCGGCCGGCAGCCCATTGGTGATCTTCTCCCAGGTGCGCCCCATGTCGCGCGTCCGGTAGATGTACGGATCGTAGTCCTGGAGCTGGTGCCGGTCCACGCTGGCGTACGCCGTGGTGAACTCGAAGTGCGACGCCTCGATCATCGTCACGCGGCTCCACGGCGTGAGCGCGGGCGGCGTGACGTCCTTCCATTCCTTGCCCTCGTCGGTCGTGACCTTGACCAGTCCGTCGTCGGTGCCGACCCAGACCATCGGCACGAGCAGCGGCGAGGGAGCGATGGTGTAGATCACGCCGCCGTTGCCCCGGTTGGGATCGACGTCCGCGGCACCGGCTTCGTCGAGCGTGGTCGGCACGGCCGGCGCCGGCCGCGTGAGGTCGTCGCTGATCCGCGTCCACGTCTGCGCCGAGTCGGTGGACTTGAAGACATACTGATTTGCATAATACAATGCGCGCGGATCGGCCCTGGAAAGCACGAGGGGCTGCGTCCAGTCCGTCCGCACCTTGACGCCGTCCGGCACCTCCGGTGCTGCGGTACCCGGTACGTTGCGGTTGAGCGCGAGATCGAACCGGCTCCCCGAACCGCCGTAGATGATGCCCGGGTGCAGCGGGTCGCCGGCGGTGTAGCCGCTCTCGCCGCCCGCGCCGATCGGCTCCCAGTCGCGGGTGGAGATTTCGCCGAACTTGCCGCGCACGCACACCGCCACCGCCCCGCTGTCCTGCTGCGCGCCGGTCACCCAGTACGGGAACCGGTAGTCCACCGAGATGTGGTACATCTGCGCCGTGGGCTGGTTGAGCCATGAACTCCAGGTGACGTCACGCGGATCTTTGGCGCGGGCATTGCGCGTGATGATGGTGCCCTGATCGCTGGCCACAATCATCGTGTTTGGATCGTCGGGCGACACCCACGCCTGATGGTAGTCGTCGCCGCCTGGCGAGCCGCGCAGCGCCACCCACGTCTTCCCGCCGTCCTCGGTGCGCGAAACTGCGACGTTGGACACGTGCACGATGTCGGGATCCCTGGGATCACAGACCACGTGCTCGAAGTACCAGCCGCGGCCCCAGAGGGCGGGGTCGCCGGACATCTTGGTCCAGTGGGCACCCCCGTCGTCGGAGCGGAAGAAGCCGCCCTGGCCCGAAGCCCCTTCGCCGAACGAACTCGGCGTGGCCGGCGGCTTCTCGCCCGGTGGGAGTTCGAGGTTGTCGATTACGGCGTAGACGCGGTTCGGATGGCTGGCCGAGATCGCGATACCGCTCTTGCCCATGCCTTTGGTGGGCAGGCCTTCGGTGAGCTCCTTCCAGGTAGTGCCGCCGTCGGTGGACTTGAAGATGCCGCCGCCCGGTCCGTTGGACGGGGCGTACACGAACCAGGGGGGCCGGCGGGTGTTCCAGAGCCCGGCATAGACCACGTCGGGGTTGGAGGGATCGATCTGGACCTCGATCGCGCCGACGTCGTTGTTCCTGAACAGCACCTTCTGCCAGCTCTTCCCGCCGTCCCTGCTGCGGAAGATGCCGCGCTCCGGATTGGGCGCGTAGAAGTGCCCGATCGCCGCCACGAACACGATGTTCGGATTGTGTGGGTGCACGGCAATCTTGCCGATGTGCTGCGTCTCCTCGAGCCCGAGGTGCGCCCACGTCTTGCCGCCATCAGTGGACTTATATACCCCGTTGCCGAAGCCGATCGAATCGCGCAGCGTGCACTCGCCGCTCCCCACGTACACCGTGTCGGGGGCCGACGGAGCCACGGCCACGGCGCCGATGGAGCCCACCGGCTGGCCGTCGAACACCGGCTCCCACACCCGCCCGGCATCAATCGATTTCCAGAGGCCGCCGTTCACCGAGCCGAAATAGAACTCGTTTGGGCGCCCCGGCACGCCGGTGACCGCGTCCGTGCGGCCCCCGCGGAAGGGACCGAGCATGCGCCATTCGAGTCCCGAGAAGAGCTTGGGATCCACCGGTGCGCTGGCGGGCGCCGACCTCAGGATGCCGTCAGCCAGGGCCCGCGGCGACGGGGGCACCACACGCTGGGCTGCCGACGCGAGCGCCCGCGGCAGCAGCGAACGGCCCAGGAACGGCGCGGCGAGCGAGACCGTCAAGCCATACTTGCCGGCGCGGACGAGGAAGTCGCGGCGCGTGAACGGCGACTCGGGGATCTCGGATGGTGCGGCGGGCCGGCGGTCGTCGTCGGTGCCAGGCAGATCGGCGGGGGAAAGCTTCTTGGCCACAACACACTCCCGACGCGAGCAAGGGCGCGTCACGAGAAGGGTCGAAAAACGCGAAACGGCGCCGCGGAGGGAGGGGCCGCGGCCGGACGAGGGAAATACGCCGCCGTACCGGAGGGCGTCAAGCGCCCCGCGCTACTCCACGTCCTTGCCGATGATCGCCTCGATCTGGGCCTTGGCGGTGCGGGCATTGAGGCGGGCCTGGATGAGGGCCTGGCGGGCCTGCGCGAGCGCCGTCTGCTGCGTCAGCACGTCGATGAGGGCCGCCGCGCCCGCCCGGTACTGGGCGTCCTTGGCCGCCACGTTTTCCTCCGCGGCGTCGATCTGCAGCCGCTGGAGTTCGATCGTCTGTTCAGCGGTGCGGAACTGCGCCAGATACTGCGCCAGACTCTCGCGCGCGGCGAGACGGGCGTCGGCGAGTTGCGCCTTGGCGTTGTCCGACGCGGCGTTGTTCTGAATCACGGTCGCCTCGCGACGGAAGTTGTCGAACACCGAATAGCTCAACGAATACGACAAGAATTGATTGCTCGATCCGTTGAGCTTCGAGCCGCCGCCGAGCACGAACTGGGAACCCGTGAATCCAGACATCGACGAGTAGCTGACGGTCAGCGTGGGCAGGTACGCGCTCAACGACGCCCACCAACTCGACCGACTAGCGCGTTCGACCTGGGCGGCCTGCTGCACGCTCGGTCCCTCGAGCGCCAGTCGCACGAGCGTCGCGCTGTCGACGCCGATCGTGGGAACGAGCGCCGTGTCGGACGCCTCGGCCGTTACCTCTCGCGAGCCCCCGACCAGCCGCGTGAGGGCCGCGTTGGCCGTGACGAGGGCGCCCTGCGCGGTGACCAGGGCGAGCTTGGCCTGCCCCACGGCGACCGCGCTGGAGAGCGAATCGGCGCGCGACATGGCGCCGCCGGCCACCTTCGCTTCCGTCACCGCCATCTGCTCGTTCGCCTCGCGAAGCTGCTGTTCCGCGGCGGCTTCGGCCTCACGCGCCGCGAGCACGTTGAAGTACTGCTGCTTGACGTTGAGGGCGATCGTATACTGCTGAATCACCCGGTTCTGATCGGCGGCGGCAAGGCTGGCGCGCGCGGTGCGGTAGCCGAGAAAGCGTGAGCCCCCGTCGAACAGGGTAAGGTACGCGGAGTACCCCTTGCCGAAGTTCCACGGATTGCCGGTGAGCGGAATGAGCTGCCCCTGGAAATACGTCGCGCCACTGTATTTCGACGCGCTCTGACCCAAGCCCAGATTCGGCAGGAATTGCGCGATCGCCGATTTGACGTTGGCGCTCGCCACACGCGACGCGCTGCGCGCCTGCACCGTGTACGGAGAATTCGCCTGGGCCTGGCGCACGGCGTCGGCCAGCGAGACGGGGGTGGCACCGCCGGGGGGTTCCTGGGCGGCGCCGAGCGTCGGCCCGGCGAACGCGACTGCGGCGGCGAGGAGGGCAGATCGAAGGGGCGACTGGCGCATCACGGACTCCGCGTAAATGGCGTGTGGACACCCGGGTGAGGAGCAAGGCATGTGCCGCGGACTTCGTGCGGCAACATGCCGCATCGACAGAAGTTAGTGCGCGCGAATCGGGCGGGCGCGCAAGCATGGTGGTCGAGAATGGGATTCCGCGTCCCACGGTCGGACGCCGTCCCCGGAATCATTGACACCCGCAGCGGGAGCGTTGTATATGTAGGCAATCTCCATATGGAGTCCATCCCCCGTCACCGGCGATCGTCCCGATGCCTGATTCCTCCGCCCCCTCCGCACGCTCCCCGCTTCTCTCCGGCACGCTCGACCTCATGATCCTCCGCACGCTCACCATCCGGCCGCTGCACGGGTACGCTATCGCGCAGCACATCGAGCGCACGTCGGAAGGGGTGCTGGGCGTGGACCAGGGATCGCTGTACCCCGCATTGGAGCGGCTGCTCAACAAGGGCTGGGTGACCGCTCGCTGGGACGAGACGCCCACCAAGCGGCAGGCGCGTTACTACACGATCACCAAGTCTGGGCGGCGGCAATTGGAGGAGAGAGAGTCCGAATACGACCGCGTGGCGGGCGCGATCGCCCGCGTCCTCGGGCGGGCCTGAGGCGCGACGCGGGCCATGTCACTCGTTGACGGATTCCGCTACCGGCTGCGCGCGCTCTTCACCGCGTCGCGCCATGCACAGGACGTTGACCGCGAGCAGCGGTTCCACCGTGACCTCGTTCCGATCGGTACCGTGCACGCGCAGGAAATACGCGGACGCGTGTTGGACCCCGACGGACACCCCATCGCAAGGGCCGAGTTGCAGCTCCTGCTCGGTGGGCCTCTGGCGACCACCGACTCGTCCGGCGCGTTCGATTTCGGCGTGCTGTCGGATGGCCACTACACCATCATCGTGCGCCGGCTGGGCTTCCAACCGACGACCGTGCGCCTGACCGTCCCGATGGCGACACCCAGACTCTCCGTCACGTTGATGCCCGTTCCGGTGAATCTCGACACGGTGCGAAGCGAGGCGCTGGAGAAGGATCTCCCGCGGGTGTTCGAGCGGATGCGCGAGCACCTCGGCGCGGTGGAATTCGGGGCTGACCTGATGAAGAAGTACTCGTCGCTCTCGATGGACGAGATCCTGCAAACCGACAGCAAACTCTGGCCGTTCCTGCGTAGCAGCTCGTTCTGCGGAATGAGGGTGTACATCGACGGCGACACGCTGCCGACCCCTCTCCCGACATGGGGCAGAGAGCCGCCCACGATCGTCCCGGACAAGCACATCCGTGAATATGTGAAAACCTCGGACATCGCGGCCGTCGAGGTGTTTCGGTCGCTGAAGCAGAAGATCTACGAGCCGTTCATCGCACCCGATCAGGCCGAAGGGTGTACGTCAATCGTGTTGATCTGGACCAAAGGGTACGAGCAAACGCCCTGGGCCGGCCACTAATCCTCATCCATCACGGTGCGCCCCCGCACAGCGTGTCGGCACGCTTCGAAGCAAAGTATGCCGAGCGCGCTGAGCGGCGCTGTGATTGCGCCCCGACCTTCGGCCGTTGCGAGACCTACCCTGTTCCCTTACAACGTGGCAGACCGGTCGGCAAACGCATACCTTGGAATCGTTGCGGCCTCCGGAACTTTCGCCGCCCCGGTGCGCTATCACGTGGACCGCCCCCGCCCCCGCCCCCGCCCCCGCCCCCCCCGCCCTGCCCGTCGTTGATGCCCCACCCCACCCGCTCGACCATTCGCGCCCTCGGTGTCCGCGCGCCCATGCTCGGCGTTGCCGCTGCGTTGGCCGGCTGCGGCGGTGGCGCTACCGGAGACCGCGTGACCAATCCGGCCACGGCCGATGCGACGGTCGCGCCCTGCCTGATCGCGGACACACTGCGGCTGCCCGTCGCGCAGACAGCGCGCATCGATTGCAGCAACGGCGGAACCACGATCATATTGGCGGGCGCCGGGGCGAGCTATCTCGTGGTCCCCGAGTTCGCGACCGACCAGGGTGGTAACTCCCCGGTGTCGTACGCGCTCTCTGCCACCAATACCGCGCCGTCGCCCGCAGCCGTGCCATCGGCTGCGCTCGTACCGGCCGGCGCGGCCGTTGCAGGCACACTCCCGCCGATCGCCCCGAACGCTCGGCAAGCGGCGTTCGACGGCGCGCTCCGGGCGAACGGCGCGCGGATGGCCGAGGCGGGCGCGTTTCGGAGCACATCGCTGCGCGCCATGTCGCTTTCGATTGCGGCCACCGTCGCACCGCCGCCCGCAGGCAGCGTGCGCAGCTTCCACGTCCGCTCGTCGCTCTCCTCAGCGAGCGGCTCGTGGAAGACGGTGGCCGCCCAGCTTCGCTACGTGGGCGGCAACGTGCTCCTGTACATCGACACGCTCGCGCCGTCGCAAGGCTTCTCCGTCTCACAGGTACAGCAGATCGGCGCGTATTTCGACCAGACGCTGTACCCAATCGACACGACGGCGTTCGGCCAGCCTTCGGACGTGGACCAGAACGGTCGAGTGATCATGCTCATGTCGCCGGTGGTGAACGCCGACACGCCGCGCGACGTATGCGCGGCCCAGGGCTACGTGCTCGGCTTCTTCGACCCGGTGGATTTCGACGGAGCGTCCGACCCGAATTCCAACCACGGCGAGGTGTTCTACTCGATCGTGCCCGACCCCGGCGCTTCTGTGAGCTGCGCGCATACCGTCAGCGCCGTCATGTCCAGCACGCCGGCCACATTCCTGCACGAACTCCAACATCTGATCAGCTTCTCGCGGCACGTCGTCCTGGGCGGCGGGTCGCCGCAGGCGGGCTGGTTGGACGAGGGGATGAGCATCGCGGCCGAGGAACTGGGATCGCTGTATTACGAGAGCCGGTGCCCGCCGCCGGCGTGCCGCAGCGATCCATCACAGCTGTTTCCCGACTCGTCGCAGGGATTCGTGAACGGATTCCTGTACGATTCGTACGAGTACGCACTCAAACCAGACACGGCCAGCGTCACACTCCATAGTGACGCCGACGCCGGGTTCAGCTGGCGCGGGGGCGACTGGGCGCTCGTCCACTGGCTGGGCGACCAGTATGGCGCCGGCATCTACAAGAAGATCGAGAACTCGTCCTCGGTGGGAGTGGCTGGGATAGAGGCGGCCTCCGGCCAAGCGTTCCCCGTCCTGTTCGCCAACTTCGGCCTCGCGCTCTATACGGACAGCCTCCCCGGCCTGCCCCGGAACACGGCGCCACCGGCCGACCGGTTCCTGACGCGCAACCTGCACCAGGTCTGGGCGCGGCTGTTCGCGACGTCGGGCCCATCGGCTTCCATCCCGTACGCCGTGCCGCTGCGGCTCATGTCGATCACCAGCGACTCGACGCCCGCCGGCATGCCGCCCGGCACCGGCGCGTTCTACCGGCTCGACACGCCGGCGTCCGCCGCCGCCGTGACGCTGCGCTTCTCGGCACCCGGATCCCGCGCCCTCGCTGCGTCGCTGCGGCCGCAACTGGCCATCTTCCGACTGCCGTACGGGCAGTAACGGGCGTTGAAGCGGCGAGCACCGGCCCGCCGCCCCGAGATTACGGTTTCGCGATCAGCGCCTCCACGGACTTCCGTGTGTCGGCGTGCGTGACGCCGGCCACCGCGCTCTTGAGCCGCGCCATGACGGCGGCGTGGTCGGGTTGCGACAGCGCGACCCTGAACCCCTGCAGCACGTAGCGGCGCACGCCGGCACGTTCGTCGTTCAGATGGCGGACCAGGATGTCGAGTGCGGCCGTGTCGCCCCGTGCCGCGAACACTCCAAGCACCTGCGAGGGCGCGCCGTCCAGGTCCAACAGCCGCTCGACATCGGCCGTACGGGCCGTGTCGTTGAGTTGAGCGATCGCCTGTAGCGCCGAGTGGCGGACCGTTTCGCGATAGGAGGGGGTGCCGAGAGCCTGAACGATCACGGCGTGAGCGCCTGCGGAGTCGGCGCGGGCGAGGGCCACCACGGCCGCCGCCCCCACTTCGTAGCTGGTGTCGTGGGCGAATGCATCACGAATCAGCCCCACGGCGTGTTCGCCGCCCAACTGCCCGAGCGCCGACACCGCAGCGGCCCGCACCGCAGCCGACGTGTCGTGCGCAGCTTGGGCCACGGCGTCCAGCGCGTCACCGGCCGCGAAGCCGGCCAGCGCCATCACTGCCTGTTGGCGCGTGAGAAAGTAGTCGGCGTGGAGCGCTGCGTTGGTCAGCGCCACTCCGGCGCCGGTGTCGGCGGGACGCGCCGCGAGCTGGGCGATCGCCCATTCGCGGTTCCAGAGGTTGGGGTCGTGCGCGAGCTGGGCGGCGAGCCACGGCGTGGGCTCGTCGAAGGTGAGCCCCTTGAGCACGTGGTTCCCATCGTCGAACACCACCATCGTGGGCACGCTCTTCACACCTGCGACGGTGATCGTCTGGTCCCGGGCGTCGAGTTGCGCGTGGGCCACCACGTCGCCCTGCGCGGTACCGACGCGGATGGTTACCGGCATGCGGAACACGTCGGCCACGTGGAACTCGACGCCGTTGCGGTCGGGCTTGAGCGTGTCCTGCTGGGTCTGCTGCACGTGCAGGGCGAGCGTGTGGGCCGCGCTGTCGTACGACGCCGCAACGTCGAACTTGGGATAGCCCGCGCCGTACACCCACTCGCTCCAGAACCAGTCCAGGTTCTCGCCCGTGGCGGCGAGTACCGCCTGCCGCAGGTCGTCCGACGTGGCATTGCCGGCCGCGTGGCCGGTCAGATAGGTGTGGATGGAAGCCCAGAAGCGCTGCGCCCCCAGATAGTCCTGGAGCATCTGGAGGACGAGCGCGCCCTTGGGATAGATATTATCAGACTGGTATGACGCCAGGGCCATCGGGCGGCGGGCGTCGGTGTTCACGAACTGTCGGTATTCGTCGCTGTAATAGTCCTGGGCCGCGTGGGCGCCCAGCTTCTGGCCCCAGTACTGGCCCGGCATGAACTCGGCGAACCCCTCGTTGAGCCAGAGATTGGCCCAGTCCTCGGTGGTCACGAAATCGCCGAACCACTGGTGGGCCAGCTCGTGCGGGATGAGGAGCCACAGGTACCACGGGCGGTCCATGTACGCGCGGTCGTCGGGCAGCCAGTCGACGAGGGTCGTGGCGCTCACGTTCTCCATGCCGCCGAAGAAATCGGCCACGGTGGTTTGCGCATACTTGGCCCACGGATACTTCACCCCGGTGAGCCGCGAGTAGGTGTCGATCATGTCCGGCGTATGGTGGAACAGCCGCCAGGCCTTGGCGCTGTCGGCATGGTAGACGTAGTAGTCCACCGGCACGCCCTTCCAATCGTCGTGTATCTTGGCGAATGGCCCCACGACGAGCGACACGAGGTACGTGGCCGACGGCAGGTCTTCGCGCCACGTCATGGTGTGCGTGGCGCCGCGCGCCACGTCCGACACCAGGCGGCCGTTGGATACCGCCACGTCCCCCTTGTCCACGGTCGCAACGAGTTCCCACGACGCCTTGTCGTTGGGAAAGTCGTAGGTCGGGAACCAGAAGTGGTTGTCCATGTCCTCGCCCTGGCTCCAGATCTGGCGGGGCCGGTGCGCGAGACCGTCGGGGCTGATGTAGGTGAGCCCACGCCCGTTGTCCACCTTGCCGTCGTACGCCACCGTGAACACCACGGTGTCGCCGAACGCCGCCGGCCGCGACGGGAAGACGACCAGCGTGTCGCCGTGCCGTGCCATCCGGACGAGCCGGCCATTCGGACCGGTGACCTTGGTGTTCTCGAGCAGCGCGCCCTCGTCGAGGATGATCGAGTCCAGGCCGGGGCGCCGCGCAACGAGCGTGGTCGTCACCACGCCCTTGAACGACGTCGAGTCCCAGTTGAAGTCGGAGACGACGATGCGCTGGTGGATCAGGTCGTAGTCGTGCGAGCGGGCATAGTGGTCCACCGCCATGAGCGCGGTGTTGGTCTGCGCCGACGCCGTGGCGGCGACGAGGACGAGGCAGGCGGTGGCGATCGAGAGTCGCATGGGTGTTCCGTGTGAGGAGAATCTGGCCGACGGGCTACCCGCATTAGAGCGATGCGAGCGCCGGAGGGCAAGTGGACCCGCGCTGCGGCGCGTCAATGAAATCTTGCTACCCTCCGTCCAGCAAGCGAGCAGCGATGCGATCGGCCAGCCCCTTCGCGTCCACCCGATCGCCGTCCGTCACGATTATGATCGCGGCGCGCCGAGCCGGGAACCGTACGAACGCGTTGCGACCCCCGTCGGGCGTGCCGTACTCACTCACGCGCCGGAGGCCGCGGAAGGTATCGACGTGCCAGCCGAGCCCATCGGGGGAGGATCGGTTGCCCCCGGAAACCAACGCGCTGTCGCGCCCTGCCGCCGTGAACGCCGGGTAATCAAGCAGCCCCAGGTCCCAGCGATAGAGTTCGTCCACGTCGCCCTGGAACGCGCCGTCGTCCCCGGCCACGGTGCGGTGTGCGCCGATGGGCGTGAACAGGCGCTGGGGACGAACCGCTGGACGGTGGCTCCCGGGCGCTGTGCGATGAGCGCGGCGAGGTCGTAGCGGTCGCCCGGATAGAGCGTGAGGAACGGCTTGCCGAAATCGGTGGAATCGTGTCCACCATAAACGAACGCCTTGTCGCGGGTGATGATCGTGGCGGTGTCGCCCAGGACCACCCAGGCCGTGCCTTCGTCCTCCGACATGCCGAGGAGGTCGGGGAAGCGCGGCAGGAGCGAATCGGCCAGGTCGGCCAATTGCTCGCGCGCCACGACGTGCTGATCAATTCCCACTCCTTGCAGGAAGCCGAACCCCTTTTCGTAGGCCGGAGCCACGATGATCCCGTTGCCGTCGCGCGCGCCACGGACGATGAACCGGTGCCAGATTTCCGGGCCGAGATCTCCTCCTCCCACAATTACGACTGCGCCATGCCGGGGTCCGACCCTGGGCGCGGGCGCCGCCGCGGCCAGGGTCAGGCAGACGCCGGTGGCGATTCCAAATCGCCACCCGAAATGCCTTCCGATCCCTCTCATGCTATGCCTCTCCATTATGACGTTGCCGCCTTCCCGCGGTCTATCCGTCTGTCTGCCAGACTGCCCGACTGTCCGACTGTCCGACCGTCCTACCAGATGTTCGGCACGACGTCGCGCAACCGTACCATCGGATCGCCCGGCTTGCAGCCGAACGCTTTGGCGAACGCTTCCATGTCGGACAGCGGGCCGTTCACGCGCCAGCGTTCGGGCGAGTGCGGATCGACGGTGACGCGGCTGCGCAGCTCCTCGGGACGCGTGTGCGACCGGAAGCTCTGTGCGAACGAAATGAAGAATCTCTGCTCGGGCGTGAACCCGTCGATCAACCCAGGACGGCCGTCGCGGGCCAGAGCGGCTTGCAACGCGTCGTATCCCGTGAGCGCCCCACCGTAGTCGGCGATGTTCTCGCCGAGCGTCAACTCGCCGTTCACGTGGAAGGTGTCCACCTGGATGTAACCGTCATACTGCTTGGCATCGAGTTGCGCCTGCACACTGAACCGCTTGGCGTCGGCCGGCGTCCACCAGTCGCGGAGGTTCCCCTGGGCATCGTAGTGGCGGCCCTCGTCGTCGAACCCGTGGGTCTGCTCGTGCCCCGCCCAGCTGCCGCCCAGCGATCCGTAGTTGGCGCCGTCGTCGGCCTTGGGATCGAAGGTCTGGGGGACGAGCGCGCCCGCCGGGAACACCATTTCGTTCTTGGTCGGGTCGTAGTACGCGTTCACCGTGGGCACCGTGATGTCCCATTCGGTGGTGTCCACCGGCTGTCCCGGCCGGTCGGCCACGCGGTTCCACTCGAACCGGTCGGCAGCCATCACGTTCAGTACGAATGGCTGGTCGCTCACCCGAAGCTTTCCGTAGTCACGCCATTTGTCCGGGTATCCGATCTTCTCGTGCATCCTGGCCAGCTTGTCGAGCGCGTGGGCGCGCGTCGAGTCGGACATCCAGGTGAGCTGCATGAGGCGCTGCTTGAAGGCGGCGCGGACGTCGTGGATGACCTGCGTGGCCTTGGCCTTGGCCTCGGGCGGGAAGGTCCTGGCCACGTACGCCTGGCCCAGCGCCTCGCCCATCTCGCCGTCGGTAGCGCGCAGGCAGCGTTTCCACCGTGGCAGCAGCTGCTTTGCCCCGGTGAACCGCGACCTGAACGCGAAGTTCTCGTTGACGAAGGGCGACGAGAGCCAGGGTGCCGCGTTGGACAACGCATGGTAGCGCAGGTAGGCGCGCCAATCGTCCAGCGGGCGGCTCGCCAGCAGCGCGTTCAACGCCTTCATATAGGCCGGTTCGTCGACGTTCAGCCTGGCCAGCGGCACGGTGACGCCGACGTCGTGGAAGTAGGAGGCCCACTGCACGCTGGGCGTCAGCCTGGCGAGGTCACCAAGCGCCATCGGATGGTCTGAAGCCTTCGGGTCGCGGCGCGCTACGCGCGACAGCTGGGCCCTGGCCATCTCGGTTTCCACGGCCATCACGCGCTTGGCATCGGCGGCCGCGGCACTCGAATCCTCGCCGGCGAGGGAGAACATCTTCGCGACGTGGACCACGTACGCCCGTCGCATCGAATCGGCCGACGCCGCCGGGTTCAGGTAATAGTCGCGGTCGGGAAGCCCCAGGCCGCCGCGGTCGACATCGGCAATGTAGTGCGCTGCATCGTGGACGTTCACCGACGGGTAGTAGGTGAACAGGACGTTGGCCCCGTTCATCTGGAGACGCGCCGCGGTGGCGAGCAGCGACGGCTGTCCGTCGACCGAGTCGATGGCGGCGAGCGTGGGCTCGAGCGGGCCGAGCCCCGCCGAGTCGGCGGCCGTGGAATCCATGCAGGTGGCGTAGAAGGTGCCGAGCTTGTGCTGCGTGCTCGTGTCGGAGAGCGTGGCGCGCGCCGCTTCGGCGTCCTCGAGCACCGACCGCACGACCAGTTCGTTGCGGTCGGCCATGTCCTTAAACACGCCGGTTGAAGAATACGCCGCCGGGATCGTATCGCTCTTGAGCCACGCGCCGTTGGCGAACTCGAAGAAGTCGTTGCACGCCTTGACCGCAGTGTCCATATAGGCGACGTCCACCACTTTGAGCGGCGGGAGGGCGTCACCGGCGGATGGAGGGGCCTGTTTGAGTGTGCACGACGAGACGAATGCGACCAACACGAGCGCCAGCGCAGTGCGCAGACCGTCAGCGGGGCGAGGCATGAACACGACTCCGTGGGTAGGGGAATTCGTTGATGATCGTTGGGCTCACGGTCACGGCCGACGGGATGCGGCGGCCCCGACGTTCTCGGCGTTCACGTAGAAGTTGTCGTCTACTGCGAAGTCGCCCGGCTGCGCGAGGGCATGGGCGCCCGTGAGCGCAAGCGGTTGCCAGTCCTCCGACGGCCGGATGAACGCCGACCGTCCGCCGCCGAACCGGATCTTCACCGGCATGTCGAAGCCGGGTACGACGTTCGCCCACCGCGACCAGAGCGTGTCGCCGGCGATGCGGTATTCGAGCTTCGGGATCTCGGTGGTCGTCAGGTACTGCTGGAACACCTTGCTCAGGTCGACACCGGCCTGCCGGCTGATGTAGTCCTCCACCTGCTGCCCGGTCACCGTCTGGTGCCAGAACGTCTTGTTCAGGCCGCGCAGGATGCCGCGCCACTTCTCGTCGTCGTTCACGATCTGCCGGATGGTGTTGAGCATGTTCCCGCCCTTGTAGTACATGTCGCCGGATCCTTCGGCGTTGACGCCGTAGGCGGGGACGATCGGGCGGTCGTTGCGCACGTTGGCACGCACGCCGATCACGTACCGGGCGCCCGCCTCCTTGCCGGCCTGGCACTCCTCGTAGATCGACTCGGCGTAATTGGCGAACCCTTCGTGGATCCACATGTCGGCCTGATCCTGCATCGTGATGTTGTTCCCCCACCATTCGTGGGCGCTCTCGTGCACGATGATGAAGTCCCACGCCAGCCCGAGCCCGGTGTGCGAGAGGTCGCGCCCAAGATAGCCGTTCATGAACCGGTTGCCGTAGGCCACACCGCTCTGGTGTTCCATGCCCAGGTGCGGCGCCTCGATGAGCTTGTAGCCGTCCGTGTACCAGGGGTACGGCCCGAACCAGTGCTCGAAGCACTTCATCATCGGCACGGCCTGCGCCCACTGCCGCTTGGCGGCTTCCACGTGGTAGGCCAGCGGCCAGAAGTCCATGGTGAGCGGGCCGTTCTCGCCCTGGTACGTCTCGCTGTAGTGGGCGTAGCTGCCGGCGTTCACTTCGACGTCGTAGTTGTTGATGGGGTTCTGCACGAACCATTCGTAGGTCGTGGTGCGGTCGGCGTTGTGGGTCGTGCTGCGCAGCCGCCCGTTGGAAACGTCGATCATCGGATCGGGCACGGTGACGGCGATGCGCTGGCTGTCCGGCTCGTCGGCTAAGTAGTCCTTGTCTGGCCACCAGGCGCTCGCGCCCAGCCCCTCGTTGGCCGTGGCCACCCAGCGGTTGCCCAGGCTGTCCCGCCGCCATATGTACCCACCGTCCCACGGGGGATTCTTCGCCACCACCGGCTTGCCGTGGAAGTACACCGTGATCGTGTTCTCGGCATCGACCTGCTGCGGAGCCACGAGCGCGACGAAGAACGCGCTGCCGTCGCGGCGGAAGGAGAGTGCGCGCCCGCTCTGGATCATGCTGTCCACCTGCATCGGCTGTTGCAGGTCTATCTGCATTTCCTGATCGGGACGGAGCACCCGGTACGTGATCCCCGTGCACCCGCTGATGCTGCTGTCCGCGGGGACCACGCGCACATGCAGGTCGTAGAACGTGACGTCCCACCAGGCGCGCGCCGGGCCATTGGACCCGCGCAGCGTATCGGCGTGCGTGTACACCGGCGGAGCGCTCTGCGCACGCGGCGCAGCGACGGGGAGGATGAAGGCGAGTGCGAAGGTAAGTCGCCGCATGGCGATGGTTGGCTCGAAGCTGGGAACAGGGCCCCTCATTTTACTCGCCGGCCGTGGTGCCGTCACTGGCCGCGATGTTCGCTTTCGGTCAGATAACCGCGCTCTTGCTTGAACACCCACGCCTTGGCGCAGGCGGTCGCGTCCTTGGACTCCGGACCCTTCTGGGCCATGTCGGCCGCCAGTTGCGCCGCCAGCAGGGCCACCACGGCGACCCGCGAGCCGAGCCAGCGCGGCAAGTTGCCCCACCGTCGGGCCGCCCACCAGCCGCCCGCAATCGTCGCCCCTTCTACGAGAAAATCCGCCCACGGCCACCGGTACAGATCGAGTCCCACGATCGGGCCCCCTCGCCAGAGCGCCTTGAGCCCCACCAGGTAATCGGCGAGCAGGTGCGACACGACGAGGGCCGCGATGACCAGGGCCGTCCTGCCGCTGCGGGTCTGCCAGGCGGCGGCCGCCCCAAGGACCACGGCCGTTGCAGCGATGGCGGTGAGCGAGTGGGTGTAGACCCCCCCCGTGTTGCAGAATCCGGCCGCCGACAACCCCACGTCGAGCAGGTCGGGAGCCATCGTCGCGGCAACGAGCCAAGCGAGTGGCGCGTCGGGATCCACGGCGCGGGCGCCGAGGGCGAAGCCAAGGTGGCCGACGATCATCGGGCGGGTGGTCTGGGCATGAACGGTGAAACCTAATCGGGAGCCGGGGCCCGCTGGAACGGCGGGCAAGACCGGCCGGCCCCTGCGTAAACACCCGTCGGTGTCGTAGCATCTAAGGGTTGTGACTTCCCCGGAGCTGACCGTTCTCCTCCCCAGCGACGACGACCATCTCGCCTCGCTCGCCCGACAGGCCCATGGCGGTCGCGCCGCTGCGTTCGAGGAGCTGGCACGCCGGGTGCGCGTTCGCGTGCACGGCTGGGCGTCCGCCGTGACCGGCGATGCCGACGACGCCGACGACGTGGCGCAGCAGGTGCTGCTCGCGCTTCACGCGCGGTCCGGCGAATTCGACGGGCGAAGCCACTTCACGACCTGGCTTTATGCCATTACGCAAAACTTCGCGCTCAACCGGCGCCGCACGGCCGAACGCAGGCGCTCCCTCCTGGCGCGCCACCCGGCCGACGGCGCCTCACCATCATCCGATGCGCTCGCCGACGATGCCGCCGTTCGCCTGGCCGACCTCGTGCGGCTCTATTCCACCGAGCTCACGCCCCGACAGCGCCAGGTGTTCGACCTCTCGGACGTACAGGGCCTCAACGCCACCGAGATCGCGAAACGCCTGGAAATCGCACCGGCCACGGTGCGCGGCCTGCTGCTGCGGGCCCGGCGCACGATCAGGCTGCGAATCCTCGAGCACCACTCGGCACTCCTGGAGGACTATCGGTCATGACCTGCCACGCGATGCTGGCTCGTATGCTGGATGCCGCGCCCGGCGAACTGCTCGGCCGTGGCGACACGCCGCTCGCCGCGCACGTCAGGGGTTGTGCCCGGTGCCGCGTCGTGGCCGCGCAACTCGCCGCGGACACGGCGGCGTTGGTGGACGCGGTGCGGGATGAACCAACCGGGGCCCGGCGAATGGAAGTCGGGCAACGCCGCCCGGACCACGGGTGGGCGATCTGGGCCGGCGCCCTGACGGCTGCAATGCTCCTCGCAATGGCCGTCTGGATGTCAGCCCCGGGCCCGACCCGGCCTGAGACCTCGAACCAGACCCCGCGCCGCCCCTCCGCAATCGTTGCAGGCCCTCCACCCGCGGTGGCTGCCCCAGGGCCGTCGCTCGGCGCCACTGCTCGGGAACCGGCGGTCGGCCACCTGACTCCTACTCCAACGCTCGCCGCCGAGCGGTTCGCCGCCCCGCAACCTGTAGAACCGGAGCGGCTGGGCGGCGCCGGCGCCGTGGCGCGGCGCGGCGCGCGGGCCGCGTTCGCCGTGCATCCGCCGCCGGGCGTGCGCGCCGCCGTGCTCCAGACCGCAAATCCTGCCATCACCGTCGTCTGGCTGTACTGACCAGCTACCGGAGGGTTCTCATATGTCCCGCTTCCGTCGCGCTACCGGTTTCGCTCTCGTGCTCGCGCTCGTCGCCCCACCGGGCGTGCACGCGCAGCGGGACACCGTCGTGCTGCCCGTGCGTACGTTTCACCTGAAGCAGTTGGCGCCCGATCAGGCGGCAAAGCTCGTGTCGCCCTACGTGCAGGGCACGAACAGCGGCGTGTTCAGCGCCGGGTCCGGCATGCGAGCCATCACCGTGCGAGCGTCGGAGCGCATTCTCGGTGTCGTCGACAGCGTCCTCAAGGCCAACGATCACGCGCCGACGACGATCGTCCTGCGTTTTCAGCTCATCGCCGCCGAAGACAGCGCCGTGCACGACGCCGCGATCGCTGACGTGGACGCGGCGCTGCGCGGTCTTTTTCGATTCCGCGGGTATCGCCTACTCGCCGACGGAGCGGCGGCCGTGGGCGAAGGGTCGCAGATGTTCAGCCTCACGATGAGCGCTGCGTCCGAGCCGCCCGGATTTCAGAACTTCACCGTCGAGGGGCGAGTCGGCGAGCTGATTGTCGAGGGCGCCACACGCAGCGTGGATCTGCAGGTCAGCCTCAGCGGTCCGATGGTGAAGAACGCGAGCGTCGGGGGCGCGTCCGCGATCACTCGACTCACCACAGGCCTCACCCTGCCCCTTGGGCAGACCATTGTAGTCGGCAGCGCCGCCGGCGGCGGAACCGCCCGCACGGTCATCCTGGCCGTGCGGGCCGAACTCGCACCGTCCAGACCCTGACGGGCCTATTTCCATCCGCGGCCGGTGTCCGGATCGAGCTGCCGTTGGTACTGGCCCGCGGGCAGCACGTAGCTCAGCCCGGCGGCGAGCAGGATACAGGCCGTACGCAGGGCGAGCGGATGGGGAAAGCGGGATCGGGGCATGGGCGCGGCCAGGTTACGCTGCGTGCGCCGCAGCGTCAACAAGACGGGGCCATCGCGTACCCAAGACCGCCCCCGGTTGCGTTCTTTCGACCCTTGAAACAAGATTGGATTCAATGACCGTCACCAGCTATCTCCGCACTATCCCGCTGTTCGCCCAACTGCGGGAGAACGACCTCGAGGAGTTGGCGCGCGTAGCCCGCCCGCGCGACTTTCCCAAGAACGCGTTGATCGTCTCCGGCCACGACGCGCTGGACACGTTCTGCGTGATCGTCTCGGGCCGAGTGAAGTCCATGCTCATCGCCGAGGACGGGCGTGAAGTGATCCTCTCCATCCGGCAGGCCGGCGAGTTCTTCGGTGAGATGGCGCTGTTCGAGGACGACGCCCCGACGACGACGGTGATGGCCATGGAGGACTCGCGGTTGCTCACCCTGCACCGTGAAGATCTCTACCGCATCGTGATGGCCATGCCCGGCGTAGCGCTCGGCCTGCTCCGCTCCCTCTGCCGGCGGCTGCAGGAGGCCGACCACAAGATCGGTGGGCTCATCCTGCTGGACGTGCCGGGCCGCGTGTGCCATCTGCTGCTCCAGCTCGCCGACCAGGGAGACGGTCGGCACATCCCCAAAGCGCCCACCCATCAATTGATTGGACAGATGGTGGGGTCCACGCGCGAGTCGGTGTCCCGCGCGCTGGGCGACTTGGCGGGACAGGGGGTGATCACCGTGGCGCAACGGAACATCACGATCGAGAACCGCGAGGCGCTGGAATCGGCCGCGGGGCACGTACGCCGCTCTCACCCCCTGGCCGGCACGGCGCCGTTCGACGGTACGCACGACCGACGCCGGCCGGCGCCGTAAGGTCGCTGGGTCAGCGACCCGGTCCGTCTCCCGTCGAGAAGTGCAGCCCCAGGGTCACCCCGCCCCCGGGCGCCGGCGCCACCGAGGCATGGCCGAGCACGCGTTCGAACCAGTTGCCAGGGTGCGTTCGCGCGAACCGGACGGTCTTGATGCCCGAGAACACGCCGATGCCGGCGCCGAAGACGATGTCGCTCACCCAATGAGCATTATTGTATAGTCGCGAGATCCCGGCGGCGGAGGCCGCGCCGTAGGTGAGCACCCACACGAGGCCGGCGTGTGAGGGCCAGCGCCACTGCGCCTCGGCCGTCACCGCGGACGCCACCGCGAACGCCGCCAGGGTGTGCCCGGACGGAAACGCCTGCCAGTTCCCGTCAGTGTTGATTCCGCGGCCGAACTTGTAGCTGTCGGCGTCGGCGTGGCGCTGGCGCGGGAGCGGCCGCCCGAGCGCGCCCTTGAGCACGAAGCCAGTCACCGAGGCCATCACCAGTGCCTCGCTCGCGTGGAGCCCCATTTCGGTCAGGGTCGTATTGCCGAAGATCTTCCCCACCGCGAACAGGCCGCCGCTGACGTACACCGTGCCCGGATCGGCCAGGTCGCGAAATACGGCGGCGGCACGGATGAGGCCCGGCTCGTTCTGGTTCGCCGGCAGTTGCATATTGCGCGCCACGATCTGGTCGAACGGGAGCGCCGCGGCAGTCGCCGCCGTGAATCCGAGCGCCAGCCAGGCGTCGCGTTTGGTAAACAACGACGGCACGACGGGCCCCGGCCGCAAAGCGCTGGAATCGGGGGCGGCGGCCGCAGGCACCGTCTGGGCCGCTGCCCGCGCCAGCGGAACAACGGCCGCAGCGAGCGCCAGCATCGTTCGACGAACCCGTGGGGTGCGTGTCTGCACGAAGGAGAGAATGTCTCGAGGTCGTCGAAGAGGCGTCGGGCGAGTCCGGAATGAATCGACGGTTCTAACACCGGCGCGAGCCCGCGGTTCCCGCTGCGCAAGAAACTGCCGGCCCTGTCGCCCATCGTCAATGCTAGGCGAATCCGCGCCGGTGCCATTGACGGCGCGTCCGATCGGTGCGATCCTCTCCGCGTTCTCCGCCAACCGCAGCGTTCGTCTCAACCATCCACACTCGAGGACCCAAGATGCGTGCCCGCATTACGCTGACCGCAGCGGCCGCCGTACTGACGGCGGCTGCTGCCTGCACCAAGAAGGAACAGGCTGCCCCGCCGCCGGTAGCCTCCGCGCCCACAGCCGTCACGATCCACGCCAAGGACTTCGCATACGTTGGTCCCGATTCGATCCCCGCGGGCTACGTGGCGTTCACACTCGTGAACGATGGACCCGGAATCCACCACGCCACCGTCGTCCGCCTCGACAGCGGCAAGACGGCCAGCGACCTGATCACGGCCCTGGGGCACCCCGGCCCGATGCCCGCGTGGGCCGTGGCTCTGGGAGGACCGAATGCGCCCGCCCCGGGCGCGACGAGCAACGCCACATTGTCACTCGCCTCCGGCACGTACGTGTTGCTGTGCTTCGTGGACGTGCCGGGCGGCGTGCCCCATTTCATGAAGGGGATGTTCCACCCGTTCACGGTCACGCCGAGCACCGTTGCCACAATCGCTCCCACGGCTGATGACTCGGTCACCCTGGTCGAGTACGCCTTCCATTTCGCCAAACCGCTGACCACCGGGCACCACACGCTCGCCATCACGAACGGGGGCACCCAGCCGCACGAACTCGAATTCATAAGGCTCGCCCCGGGAAAGACGGCCGACGAATTCATGACGTGGCTCAGCAAACCCCAGGGACCACCGCCCGGCGAGCCGCTCGGTGGGGCGGCCTTCGAGGCACCTGGCAATTCGACCTTCTATTCAATCGATATGACGCCGGGCACCTATCTCATCGCCTGCTTCGTGCCGGACTCGAAGGACGGGAAGCCGCACTTCATGCACGGCATGATGCAGACCATCACACTCAACTAGCCTGAATTTCGACGGACCACTTTCGGCCTAACATTACTCAGGGTGGGCCGCGTGGACCGCGCTGGCCATCGCCTCGGCGTTCCGTTCCATGTTAGTCTGACGGTGCGCTGAGACCGGGTCTCGGCCGGTCGTTGATGTTAGCGACTCGGTCGGTCGGGGCCCGGGAGGCCCCGGGACGAGCCGCCCGAATGCGGCGGGCCTCCCTAATCCGCCCGCAGCGCTTCCGTCGGGTCAACGCGGAGAGCCCGCCGCGTCGGCACGTACGCGGCGAGCAGCGTCGTGGCCAGCAGCAGCACAGTAATCGCGACGAAGGTCAGCGGATCGAGCGGGTTCACGCCGATGAGCATCGTGGTGAGCGCGCGGGTGGCGAACGCGGCCCCGACCAGACCGATCACGAGTCCGACCGCCGTGAGCCGGAGCCCCTGCCCCAGTACGAGCCGTGACACTGCGCCCGGCGGCGCGCCGAGCGCGACGCGGATGCCGATCTCGCGGGTGCGATGGGTGACCGCATAGGCGACCACGCCGTACAGTCCCACCGCGGTGAGCACGAGCGCGATGAGCGCGAACGCGCCGATGAGCGCCATGGTGAACCGCGGCTGTGCCAATCCGACATCGAGGATGTCCTTGGGATAGATGACCTGCACGAGGCGCAGTGACGGCCCGGCCTCCGCGAGTGCGCGCTTGACCGCGGCAGCGGCCGCCGCCGGATCGCGAGCGCGGACCAGGATGCCTCCACGGCCCAGGAACTGCCCCCCCGCCTGGTACATCTGCAACTCGTAGGGATCCCCCGTGCGCCCGGGCAGGTGCACCTCGCCCGCGACGCCGATCACCGTCAGCCACGGGCTCTTCGAGCCGGCGCGCAACCGGAGCCCGATGGCATTCCGACCGGGCCACAGCCGTTGCGCCAGCGCCCGGTTGATCACCACGGCCGAACCTTCGCTCTCGGTACTGGTAGAGTCGAACCCGCGCCCGGCGAGCAGCGGGATGCCGGCGAAGCGGAAGTATCCCGGCGCGACGATCGTGGACAACGCGAGATGGACGTGGGTGGCGTTCGGGCCCGTCGGCCCCTCGGTCTGGAAGTCGCCGGCATACATGAGGCCATTTTGCGGGAAGCTCCCCAGCTGGGCGCCCGTGATGCCCGGCGACCCGTTCAGCCGCCGGACCACGTCCTGCTGTTCGGCGTCCGCGGTCTCGTTGCTGACCGACGGCTTGGGGAAGGTCGCGGCATAGACGAGCCCGTTGGCGTCGAATCCCAGCGGGACGCGGAGGAGGCTGACGAACGAGCGCACGAGCAGCCCCGCGCCCACGAGGAGCATCAGCGAGAGCGCCACCTCGGCCACGACGAGCGCGGCGCGCATCCCGCGGGCCGCTGATCCCCCCGACGCGGTCCGAGCCCCCGACCGCAGGACGTCTCCGGCGGACCGAGATCCCGCGAGCAGCGCCGGCGTCGCGCCAAAGACCAAGCCGGAGGCAACGGAGATCGCGAGGCTCCACAGGAGCACGGCCTGATCGATGTGCACCGTGGCGAGGTCGTAGAGGTAGCCCGGTCGCATGGCGATGATCACGTGCAGCCCCACCCGCGCGACGAGAAGTCCGAGCGCGCCACCCACGATCGCGAGCGTGACGCTCTCCGCGAGCACTTGGCTCACCAGTCGGGCGCGACCGGCGCCGAGCGCCACGCGGAGCGCAAACTCGCGGCGGCGCGCCCATCCGCGGGCGAGCAGGAGGTTGGCGACGTTGGCGCAGGCGATGAGGAGCAGCGCCCCGACCGCCGCGAAGAGAATCTTCACCGTCTGCGTTTGCCGGTCACCCAGGAAGTCCTGGGCGCGCATCGCCCGCGCGCCCATATTGCCTTCCGCAGCCGCACCGGGCATCGCGTGCATGACGGCTAACATCTCCCGCGAAGCCGTTCCCGGCGTGAGCCCGGGCCGCAAACGCGCGTAGGCTTCGAGATTTGGGGCCGCGGAATCCAGGTCGAGCGGCAGCAGCACGTCTTTCGGTTGGTCGTCCCGCATCGGCATGACCAACCCCGGCGGGGCAACGCCGACGACGGTATATGGGCGGCCGTTCGCATGGACGAGGGTCCCGAGCACGTTGCGCCGGCCGCCGAATGCTCGCTGCCACAGGCCGTAGCTGATGATCGCGGCCGGTGCGGCGGCCGACCGCGCATCGGCGGGGGTGAAATCGCGGCCCATCCGCAACTGAACCCGCAGCAGCGTCATGAAGGCCGGCGTGACCCGGGCGGCCGGCACCGAATCGGGGGCGCCGGCCTCGGCGACGAGCAGCTTCTCGTCGACCGCCGCGCCGAAGGTTTCGAGCGAGTGAACACGCAGGCGCCACGCCGCAAACACCGCCGTATCCGGCGGGAACGGCACCTTGCCCCCGCCCGCCGTCCGCATGAGCATCACGATGCCGTTCCCGTCGGGGTACGGCACCGGGGCGAGCAGTAGGTGGTGGACGACCGTGAAGATCGCGGTGTTGGCGCCGATGCCCAGAGCGAGAGTGAGAACGGCAACCGCTGTGAAGCCGCGCGCCTTGGCCAGTTGACGCACGGTGAACTTCAGGTCGTGGGTGAAGCTGGTGAGCCAGGGCGGCACGTTGGTCGCGAGGATACGCGATTCCCTACCGTACCCCCGCGGTTTGGCCGGCGCAAGCGCGGGGCGCCCCGGCACCGGGCCTACTCGGCGGCGTGGAACATCTCCGACGGGTCCACGCGGGCGGCGCGCGCGGGGCAGGGATCAGGCAGGCGAAGACAGCGACCACGAAGAGCACGCCAGGGGTAAGCCCGAGCACCACGGCCCCGTGAAGTGGTTCCGTTGGCACGCCTCACGGCTCGTGCCGGACCCATCATCCGCGTTCCACAGGACGGGGGGAAGGTCAGACGGAGCGCGGAGAGCGCATTACATTTCCGTGTAGCGAACGAGTCCAGCTGCTGGACCGGGGCTCCATTCCGACCGAACCCCCTGCGCGCCTCCCCCGCCGGAGAGACCAGCCCATGAATCGGTTCTGCCGAGCGACCCTTTGCGGCCTCGTTGGCCTTGCGGGGTTCGCTTGTGGTCCGCGCCCTGAGGCGGCCTACGTTCGCGGGAACGGCCTGACCCTGGCCGATTTGCCGACTCGCGACCAGGTGGCGATCTACCAGGAAGCCGTCGGTGGGGCGTTCACGGTGGGCGACCCGTCGCTGTATCTGCTGCTCAATCCCCGATTCCTGCCCCGCACCGCGGGGCTGGCAGGCGGTGAACCCCTCGGGCCCGCGCTGCGCAACGGACTTCTCGACAGCCACATCGTACAGGGCACGTGCGAACCGGCGGTCACCACGGGCTCGCCCAAGGTGGCCCACTGCCGGGCCCCGTTGGCCGGCTACGTGGTGCGGTTCTCGCAGATCCTGCGCCTGCCGGCCGACACGATGGAGGTATACCTGGTCGTGCAACGCTATTCCACGCCCACCAGCACGGACATCTCGCGGTTGCAGTTCGAGCGGATTTACAAAGTGGTCAAGCACCCCACGGGCTGGGAGGCGGTGGCCGAAGGTCGTATCGAGACCCCCTGACTGCCTCGAACCGGTGCCCCGGCGGCGAGCACGGCTGGCAACGGCGGGGGGGTTGCGAAACCCCGGGCCCGGGTGAACTCGTAGGGCAAGCGTCCCCTTCTCGCGGAGTCCCGCCTGATGATTGCCGCCCTGCTGCGACTGTTCGCCCTGCGTCCGTTCTTCACGATGGCGATCCTCGGCATCCCCGTGATTCTGCTGATCGCCGTGGGGCTGTTCACGATCTTCGCGCTCAAGTTCGTGGTGTTCGCCGTGCTACCGGTCGTGCTGGTGGTGTGGCTGCTGCGACGGGTGTTCCGCCCTACCCCGCCGCCCGCTTCCGCCGACTGATCTCGTCGCCGACCACCGCTAGTACGATCACTACACCGAGCGCGATCTTCTGTACGTAGGGGTCGACGTTCGCCAAGTTGAGTCCGTTGGTGAGCACGCCGATGAACACGGCGCCCCACAGCGTGCCGGCGATCGTCCCGCGTCCGCCGAACAGCGACGCCCCACCCACCACGACGGCCGCGATGACGTCCAGTTCGTACTGCTGCCCGGCGTTGGGCACGCCGGCCCCCAGCCGCGAAGCCAGCGTGAGTCCGGCGATGCCGGCCAGCGCCCCGTTGAGCACATACACCCACCAGATCACGCGCTTCGTATCGACGCCGGCCAGCCAGGCCGCCTCGGTGTTGCCGCCGATGGCGTAGATGTGGCGGCCGAACACGGTGCGGCGCAGCACGAACGATCCGACGAGCATCACCACGGCCATCACCAGCACCGGCGCCGGGATGCCCAGCACGACCGAGCGTCCCAGCGCACCGAACGACGGCGGCAGGTCGCCGATGCTCCGCCCGCTCGACACGATGAACGCGAGCCCTCGCGCGATGGTGAGCATGGCCAGCGTCGAGACGAACGCCGGCACCTGGAAGTAGGCCGTCAGGGTGCCGTTCACCACGCCGGTTGCCGTGCCCACGAGCACGGCCACAACCAGGGCCGCCGTGGCCGGCATGAACCCGTGCGCGGCGGCCATGGCGCCGGTCACGCCGGTGAGCGCCACCACCGACCCCACGGAGAGGTCGATGCCCGCCGTGAGAATCACCGCCGTCATTCCAACGGCCAGAATGCCGGTGACGGCGATGCTGAGCGCGATGTTGACGGCGTTGCCGATGGAGAAGAAGCCGGGCGCGATTGCGGCGAACACGCCCGCTTCGACCAGGGTCGCCACGACCAGCATGTAGTCGGTGAGCCGCTGCCAACGCAGGCCGGTTCCGGTCATGCCGCTTCGCTCTGGCCGAGGATGAGCGCGGCGACGCGGTCGGGGGTAGCGTCGACCCGTGGCAGTTCGCCCACAATGCGGCCGCCGCGCATGGCGAACAACCGGTCGGCCATGCCGAGCGCCTCTGGCAGGTCGGACGAGATCATGAGAATGCCGGCGCCTTCGTCGGCCAGCCGGCGCATAAGGGAGTAGATCTCCGCCTTGGCGCCCACGTCGATGCCGCGCGTGGGCTCGTCGAACAGCAGCACCCGCGCGTGGCGCAGCATCCAGCGGGCGAGCACCACCTTCTGCTGGTTGCCCCCGGAGAGCTGCTGGGCCGGCCGGTCGAGAGATGGCGTGCGGACGCCCAGCGCCTCGATCCACCGGGCAACGCCCTCGCGCTCGCGCGCCCGGTCGACCACGCCGCGACGGGCCAGCGCGGGGAGCGACGGCAACGATACGTTATCTTTAATAGCCGCCATGAGCACCAGTCCCTGGCGCTTGCGGTCCTCCGGGAGCAGCGCCACGCCGGCGGCGATCGCCTCGCGGGGGGTGCGCGGCGCGAACGGGCGCCCGTCGATCCACATGCGGCCTTCGCGCCGCGGGGCGGCGCCGAAGACGGCACGGGCCAGCTCCGTGCGCCCTGCCCCGACCAGACCGACGAGGCCCACGATCTCGCCGGCGCGGAGGGCGAGCGACGCGCCCCGCACCGGCCCCGACGTCACCCCCTCAAGCCGCAACAGCTCGGCGCCCGGCAGTCCAGCCGGCCGCGGGTAGCCGGCCGCCAACTCGCGCCCCACCATCAACCGCACGACGTCGGCCCGTGTCAGCTCGGCGAGCGGCGCCGACGTCACGAGCCGCCCGTCGCGCAGCACCGTGATGCGGCCGGCAATGCGGAAGATCTCGTCGATCCGGTGCGAGATGTACACCACCGCCACGCCATCGTCGCGCAACTGCGCGATCACGCGAAAGAGCACATCGGTCTCTTCCTGTGCCAGGATCGCGGTGGGCTCGTCCATGATCAGCACACGCGCGCGCGCCGCCACGGCCTTGGCAATCTCCGTCATCTGCCGCGCCGCCAGCGGCAGTCCCGCCACCCGGGCGCGTGGATCGAGGCGGCCCTGCCCCAGCCGCTCCAGCACGGCGCGTGCATCACGCTCCTGCCTCTTCCGGTCCACCACGCCGCGCCGTGCCGGCTCGGCGCCGAGGAATACGTTCTCGGCCACCGACAACTCGGGCACCAGGCTCAGCTCCTGGTGAATCATGCGGATGCCGGCCGCGTGTGCCGCGTGAGGCGACTCGAAGCGCACCGGGTGGCCGTCGACGGCCAGCGTGCCCGCGTCCGGCCGCACCGCGCCCGAAAGCACTTTCATGAGGGTGGACTTGCCGGCGCCGTTCTCGCCGGCCACGGCGTGCACCTCACGGCCGCGCACGGCGATGCTCACGTCGTCCAGCGCCAGCACTCCGGGATAGCGCTTGACCAGCGAGCGGGCTTCGAGCTCCACGCGCCTACGGCTTGGCGCCCGTGGCCATGGCGCGCACGGAATCGGCGTCGACGATGCGCACCGGCACGGCGATCCGGCCCGGAGGGGCCTTGCCCGCCAGGTAGTCGGCGATGGCGTCGATGGTCCGCTCGCCGATCACCTTGGGCTGCTGCGCCACGTCGGCCTTGAGTTGGCTGCCGGCGGCGATGGCGCGTTGGGCCTCGGCGCCGGCATCGTAGCCGACGATCACCAGTCGGGCATGGTGCGACTGCGCACTGGACAGCGCGCCCAGCGCCGACTCGTCGTTGATCGCGAAGATCGCGTCGAGATGCGGGTGGGCCTGGAGCATGTCGTCGGCCGCTTTCAGCGCATGGTCGCGCGTGCCCGACCCGTTGAGATCGGCCACCAGATGGATGTCGGGATGCGCGCTCAGGGCGTCCTTGAACCCGGCTTCGCGATCGATCGTGGACTGGACGTCGGGCTCGCCGATGATGCCCACGTTGCCCTTGTCGCCGATCAGCTTGGCGATGTACTCGGCGGCCAGCCGGCCGCCGGCCACGTTGTCGGAGGCCACATGCGAGACCACCTGGCCGCCGTCGGCCGCGATATCGGCCGTGAACACGGGAATCCCGGCCGCGTTGGCACGCTGGATCGCCGGTCCGATGCCCTTGGAATCCACCGGGCAGACCACGATCGCATCTACGTGCTGCACGATGAAATCATCGATCTGCGATTGTTGCTTGGCCAGGTCGCGGTCGCCCGAGTTGAGGACGAGCGTGTAGCCGTGCGCCTGGGCGGCCTGGCGCAGCCCGGCTTCGAGCTGACGGTAGAACTCATCTTCGCGCGTGAGCAGTGAGACGCCGATGGTCTTTCCGGAGGTTCCGGCGGCATTCGGGCCGGCGCGGCGACAGGCCGACGGCGCCAAGGCCACGACGAGAACCAGCAACGCGCTCGCCAGCGGGCGGGGGCGCGATCGAGATGCGAACATGCGGGAGTTCACCGTTGGAACGAGGAAGGCGCTGGGAAGCTTGCCACGCGCGCCTTCAAACGGCAAGCTCACGGCATGCGCGCACGGACGGCAGCTGCCACGCGGCTCGCCCTGTGCAGGTCGGCCGACGGCTGGTCGGCGGGCGCGGCGGCCATGAGCACGCGTAGCAGGTTCGTGAAGTTGGCTTGCGCGTGATAGATATTCCATCGGCTGTTGACGGTGAACGCCGATGGCCAGATGTGAAGCATATCGGTAGCGGGATCGTAGCGCATCGCGCTCCGGTACCAGGTCTGGATGCCCAGCTTCTTGGCCTCCGCCATGCCGCGCCAGAGGATCGGGACGGGGAACACCCGCCACCGCACGCCGTCGGGGCTGATGGCGAGCCAGAGGTCGTCGGAGGCACAGTCGGAGGTGCTCGGGTGGCTGGCCAGCAGGGCGAGGTACCCGGCTTCCCGCGGAAGCGCGATCACGTCCATGTGCCAGATCGCGAAGCCCGGCTGCGACATCTGGACGGTCACGGGGGCCGACCAGACGGCGTCCTCGAATGCCTGGCCCGAATCGGGGCTCGCCGTTCGCATCGCCACGCTGGTCGTGGGGGAGCTACAGCCGACGCCCGACTGCACGTACCAGACGCGGGCGTTGCGCCGGGCGTCGATGACCACCGCCGGCGAGACGGCGTTGTGGTTCAGTTCCCGAAAGGCCAGCTTGGGCTGGCTCCAGGTCTGCCCATCGCCGGTGGACGTTATGAATATATTATTATAACTGGCGTCGACCCGGCGGTAGAAGGTCACGAGCCTCCCCGTACCGGGGTCGAAGCCCTGGTCCGGATCGGAGTTGTAGGCGCCGACCCCCGGCCAGGGGATCACGGGATTGGTCACGCCGTTCGGTAGCCGCCAGGTGGTGTCGGCGGCGTCCGTGAGGAACGACGGGTTCTCCCATGTGGGATCGGAACTCATGTACGGCGTGTAGGTCGCCCAGCATCGCGCACCATTCAGGCTGGCGGCGTCGCACGCCACGTCCGGATGCACGGCGTCGGAAGCAGTCGAGAACGCATCCGCGGGAATGGCGACCTGCGACAGCGTGGGGGAGAAGGTAGCCTCGACCCGCGACATGATCGGGGTCAGATCGGGCGTGGTGGTGTCGTCGGGGATCCTGTCCTGCCCGGCCGCCGGATTCGTTCCCGCGGCGGTGCTGGCAAGCGGAGCGGCGGCGTGCCGCACGGCAGTGGCAATCGGACGATCGGTGCAGCCAACCAGCAGCAGTGCAATGACAAAGGCGACCGCGGGTCGCATGGCGCGCTCGATGTCGGCGTCGACGGTGAGAGCGTAGAGGCCCGGCCGGGGACGAGCGATCACGGACGTGACCTGTCCGCGAACCGGGGAACGGGAATGTAATCGGCACTCGAGCCGTCCGCAGTAGGGGGAAATACATCGTAACGCATTGAATGGGAACACTTTGTATACCGCGATCTCAGACAAGTTCGAGATGCGGCAAGGCCAGCCGCGCCCGCAACCTCCCCCGGATCGCGGCATCGAGGCCTGCGGGGCAAACATTAGCGCATGAGGAAGTTTCAATTACGAGTTCATGAAAGCCGGTGCGCTCGACGGGGCGCGCTGCATATTCGTCAGGCACGGCACTGCCGCTCCGCTCCACGGATCGGCGGCGCCGTGCCGGAAACGATCGGGTCGTTCGCGGTGTCGAACGCATGGCGCTGAGCAGTTCAGCGCCGCGTCGGCTCGATTGGCCGGATGAGCAGGTAGTTCCCGTCCCCCCCTCTGTCGGTGGAGTCGCCATGCGCTTCGTCCGGTCCCGCTGGTTCATCGCTGCGGTGGTCATCGTCCTGCTCGGCGTACCGGTCACGTGGGTCTTCGCGCACAACGAGCGCGGGGCCGACCCGGCGCTCGTCGCGCAGGTGAAGCACGGCGACTTCCGCGTCCTGGTGACGACGTCCGGCGAACTGCGCGCGCGCAAGTTCGTGCAGATCACCGTGCCCCAGGAGGCCATGCAGGCGCAGATCTACCAGATGAAGATCGCTACCCTGGTCCCCGAGGGGTCGCTCGTCAAGACCGGCGACGTGGTCGCCACGCTTGACCGCGCCAGTGTCGCACCCAAGCTGGCCGACGTCACGCTCGCGGTACAGAAGGCCGAGGCCGACTACGAACAGGCGATGCTGGACTCGACGCTCACGCTCTCGAAGGCGCGCGAGGACATCCGGTCGCAGGAACTGGCACTGGAACAGAAGAAGATCATCAAGGAGCAGTCGATTTACGAGGCGCCGAGCATCCAGCGGCAAGTGGAAATCGACTACGAGCAGGGGGACCGTGCACTCGCCCAAGCCAAGGCCGACTACAAGACGCAAACGCTGCAGGCACAAGCCAAGATGAGCGAGGTCGGGGCCGACCTGGCCCGCCAGAAGAACCAGCTCGCGATGGTCCAGTCAGTCATGGCCGGCTTCACCATTCGTGCGCCGGCGCCGGGCATGGTCATCTACGTCAAAGAATGGGACGGCAAGAAGCGGACGGTCGGCTCGACGGTCAATCCGTTTGACGGCGCCGTGGCCACCCTGCCCGATCTCACCCAGATGGAGTCGGTCACCTACATCAACGAGATCGACGTCCGCAAGGTGGTGGTGGGCCAGAAGGTGGCGATCACGCTCGACGCCGACCCGTCCAAGGCGCTGCCCGGCACGGTGACGAGCGTGGCCAATGTCGGCGAGCAGCGGCCGAATTCGGATGCCAAGGTGTTCGAGGTGCACATCAACGTGGACCGCCCCGATACCACGCTGCGCCCGGGCATGACCACGGGCAACGCCATCAACACGTACGAAGCCACCGGCGTGAACTTCGTTCCCATCGAAGCCGTGAGTAGCGACAGCGGGATCCCCGTGGTTTACAAGCAGGTCGGATCCCGGGTGGTGAAGCAGCAGGTGAAGTTGGGAGCGATGAACGATGACGACGTGATCATCCTGCGCGGACTGAACGAGGGCGACGGCGTGCTGCTCAGCCTACCGGCCGATCACGCGGACTTGGCTCTGGAGCGCCTGGCAGGAACGGCGGGTATCACGCCCTCCCCCACGGGAGACACCGCCCTGCCCCAGCAGCCGGCGCCGGCCCGGGGAACGACTGGCGCGGCGCCCGGCAAGCCTCGGAAGTAGCCGGATGCCGCCCAACCAAAACGCCCTCGCCGGGTTGCGTTCGCAGATCACCGCGCACGCGCTGTTCAGCGTGCGCACGGCCATCGAGGCCGTAGGCCACAACAAGCTGCGGGCCGGGCTCACCTCGCTCGGCATCCTGTTTGGCGTGGCGTCGGTGATCGCGATGCTGGCCATCGGGCGAGGGGCCGAGCAGGAGATCATCTCGCAACTGCAGTTGCTCGGATCGAACAACGTGATCGTCACGCCGATCGTGGAGCAGAAGGAGGAGAAGGCCACCGACGCCGGCCAGGGCGAGCGGGCACCGACCCGCTTCTCGCCCGGACTGACGGCGCTCGACGCCCAGGCGATCGCCGACGTCGTGCCTCACGTTCAAGCGACGAGCGGCGAGATCGTCCTCAACACGACGCTCACCCGCGAGGGGCTGCGCCGCTCAGGGAAGGTGGTGGGGGTGGACTCGAACTACTTCCACCTGCTCAACCTCGCCATGGCCGCCGGCACGGGGTGGTCGCACGGCCAGGTAGCCGAGGGCAGTCCCGTGGCGATTATCGGCTGGGGGGTGCGTACGCGATTCTTCACCACGGCCAATCCCATCGGCAAGACGATCAAGGTCGGGAACGTGTGGCTCACCGTGGTCGGCGTGCTGGCCGACCGCCCCGTGAGCACCGAGACGTCGCAGCAGCTCGGCATCCGCGACGCGAACATGGACGTATACGTGCCCACGCAGACGATGCTGGTGCGCTACCGGAACCGCGCCATGCTGACACAGCAGGATATCCAGGCCGCGTCGCGCCAGGTAACGGTCACCCAGGCCGGCGACACGACGGACGCCGCCACGCGCGCCGAGCAATCGAACCGCAATCAGCTCGATCGCATCATCGTGCGCGTGGACGACAGCCGCTACATGGCCCCGGTGGCCGACATGCTGCGGCGCATGCTCGCCCGGCGCCACAACACGGTGGTGGATTTTGAGATCACGGTGCCCGAACTGCTGCTCCGCCAAGAGCAGCACACCCGCTCCATCTTCAACGTCGTGCTCGGCGCCATCGCGTCGATCTCTCTGCTCGTGGGGGGCATCGGGATCATGAACATCATGCTGGCATCGGTACTCGAGCGCATCCGGGAGATCGGCGTGCGGCGCGCTACCGGCGCGACGCAGCGCGACATCCTGTTCCAGTTTCTCAGCGAGGCGCTGCTGATCAGCGTCGCGGGCGGTGTGGCCGGTATCCTGCTTGGCGCCGCGATCAGCGGCGGCATCCAGCACTTTGCCGGCATCCAGACGTCGATCTCCTCGCTGTCCGTCTTCCTGGCCTTCGGCGTGTCCCTGGCCGTCGGCCTTGCCTTCGGGATCGTGCCGGCGTGGCGCGCCGCGCAGCAGGATCCGGTCGTCTGCCTCCGCTACGAATAGCCCATGCCAATCTTGCGACACGTACTCGGGGGCGTGCTCTGCGGCACGATGCTCGCCGCCGCACCCGGCAGCGCCCAGCAGCCACTCACGCTCCAACGGGCGATCGCCCTCGCCGAGCACCAGGGCCTCCAGGCGCAGGCAGCCCGCCAGGCGCTCGTCGCCGCCGGGGCGCGCAATCGCGCCTTCGGCGACCGGCTGTTACCGCAAGTCTCGCTCGGCGGCACGGTGCCTGACTACAGTCGCGCCATCGTACCCGTGGTCCAGCCCGATGGCTCGCAGCTGTTCACCCCGCTCCAGCAGACGACTTCGCAGTTGGGGCTCACCGTCTCGCAACAGTTGCCGTTCACCGGCGGCACGCTCGCGGTGTCGTCGTCGCTGCAGCGGTTCCAGATGAGTGGCGCCCAGCAGGTGCGCACCTGGTCGTCAGCCCCGATGACGGTGAGCCTGCAGCAGGACATCCTGCGCCCCAACACCATGAAGTGGGACGGCCGCGAGCAGGATCTGACCATCGAGATTGCCCGGCGCCAGTACGCCGAGTCGCGCGAGGCTGTGGCCCAGCAGACCGCCGGCGCGTTTTTCGACCTGTACTCGGCGCAGATGGCGGTGGAGAACGCGGAACACAACGCGGCGGTGAACGACACCCTCTATACGCTCAACAAGGGGCGCTTCCAGGTGGGCAAGATCGGCGAGAACGACTTGCTGCAGAGTGAGCTGGCTCTGCTCCGTGCCCGTACGTCGCTCGACGGCGCCAAGCTCGACCACGACCGGGCGCTCTCCGCGTTCCGGCTCGCCATCAACGTGCCAGCTGATACGCCCTTGACGATCGTCGTCACCTCCGACGTGCCGAGGGTGGTACTCGACACCACGCTGGCCGTGAGCGAGGCGCTCCGCAACAGTTCGGCAATCACCGGGCTTGCACTTCAGGACGTGCAGGCGCGCCGCGCCGTGACGCAGGCGCAACTCGCGAGCGGCATCGGAGCGAGCGTGGAGGCGAGCTTCGGATTCAACGCCAGCGGATCGGCGGCCAACGCGGCGTACTCCAACCTGCTCCAGGCTCAACAATTCTCGCTTGGCGTGCAGGTGCCGCTGATCCGTTGGGGGGCGCACTCGGCGGACATCCAGGCAGCGCGGGCCGACCAGGATCGCGTCGCCGCCACGTCGCAGGCAGCCCGCGAACAGACCATTCAGAACGCCCGGTTCGCGGCGCTGAGCGTGGCCCAGGCAGAACGCAACTTGATGGTGTCGGCCAAGGCTGACACCGTTGCATCCAAGCGCTTTACGGTGGCCTACGAGCGCTACGTGATCGGAAAGATCGACATCGACAATCTGTACATCGCCCAGAACGACAAGGATCAGGCGCTCCAGCAATACGTGCAGGCCCTGCGGGGCTATTGGACGGCCTACTACCAGTTGCGGCAGCTCACGCTGTACGATTTCGTCGAGGGGCACCCGATCGTCCCGTAGGGCACGTCGACCGGCGCGCCACGCGAAACGGCCCGCGTCACGTGACGCGGGCCGCTCACACTTCCTGGAAGGTGGGCAGACTCTACTGCACTCCGCCCCGTCCGCGACCACGCCCACCGCGGCCGGCGCCGCCACCCGCGCCTTCACCGGCGCTCAGATGGTCCCAGTTCATGATCGTGTTGAAGCCGAGGATGTATGTGCCCTGCGTCTGCCACCGCCAGAAGGGCCTGATGGCGAACATCACGACGTGTCCCTTACCGATGGGATCGTCTACCACCTGGGCCCGGCCTTCGATGGAGGACCCGCCAGCGAGCACACCGGACAGGAGCATCTGGGTGGTATCGGTGGGGAAGCGCATGACCACTCGCGGACGCGCCTCCGGGGCCGCCGCACCCCCGCGGCCGAAGCCACCGCGCCCGCCGCCGCCGCGACCGGCAGCCGCCGCCTGCGCCTTCGGATTCAGTTCCTCGGGCAACGGCGGCGCACCGCCCGGGAGCAGCACCGAGATGTCCTTGATCGGGGACGCCATCGGCTGCGTGTTCTGGCTGTAGTCGTTCCCCCCGCGCCCACCGCGCCCCGCCGCGAGCCCAGCGCCACCCGCGTTGAGCACCGGCGCCTGGCTGAAGTACACCGGCATCTGATCGTCGGCCAACCCGTAGACGATGGGGCTGGTCATGTCGGCGATCACGCCGCGCAGGATCGTGCCGCGCGCGAACAGGTCGTCGGGCGTCTCCACCGTCACGCCGGGCGTGAGGTTGTACGACGGGAACAGCGTCGATGTGGCGCCCTCGGTGATCAGGGTGCCGCCATCCTGCACGAACTTGTAAAGGTTCATGAGGCCGCCCACTCCCATGCCACCGCGGATGTCGGCCGTGGAATCGTTGGCGCCGAGGCTCGGGAACTTGGCGCTCTTCTCGTACGGCAGCGGCGTCGTGCCGGTCATCGGCACCCCGTTCAGCATCGACGGCGCGTTGCCGCTGACGTGCGGGTAGATGACGACGTCGTATTGCGACCGGATGTCCGGCATATGCGCGACTTCCTTGTCGCCCGTGTAGGTATACGGAATTCCATACGTGTCAAGTGCGGCACGCACCCATCCTTCGTCCTGCGTACGATTCCAGCTGTGCAGGTACAGGATGCGCGGGATGTCGAGCGAGTGCGTCTTCACCTCGGGCGCCGAGGCCACGGCATACCCCGACAGGCCGAGCTGCTTGAACAACGGCTCGATCTGCCCGCGGATGGCGTTGTCGATGATGATCGCGCCGGCGCGGAAGTGGTGGCCGGCGGCGTCGAAGTCCTGCTCGGCGGCCTGCATGGCCACGTCCTTCAGCTTGTAGCGGAAGGTGACGATGTTGTTGTCGCCCGTGTGCTCGACGATGACCGTGTTGCCGGTGCCGGTGATGGAGCCCGTCGCCTCCACGTGGCCGGAAATGGGGGACATGGGCTGCGTGAGCAGGCTCCCATCGGTGCACGGCGCGATGATGATGTCGCGCATGTACTGGAACGTCCAGCCCGTGTCGTCGTACGGTGACGGGTTTCCCACCGCGTAGTTCTGCACCGCGAAGTAGATGTCGGCCAGCGTCCGGAACGGCTGGTCGCCCCGCACGATGTAGTCACCGGGCTTGACGTCGATGTTGCCGGCCTTGAACGCCGTCGTGGCCCGGTGGATCTCGAGCCCCTGGTCGATCAGTTCGTTCACGGCGTCGGCCGCATCGGCCTTGCGTCGCTGGTCGGCGGGAATCACCCAGCCGTAGACCGGCCCGGTCTTGCCCTTGTTCACCGCATTCTGGTTCTTGACCCAGTAGTCGTCCAGCCACAACTCCTTGTCCCTGGCCACGCGATTGAGCGCGAACAGGATGGCCGACTCCTGGATGTTGGTGTTGGCGCGCGGCCCCCAGAGAATCTCCTTGGGCGCCGGATTGGGGCGGAACCACTCGCGGCTCTGATTGAAGTGATACCGCGTGGTGTCAGGACCATAGCTCTGCACCTCGTAGAACCGGCCCGTGGCGTTGTGCGCGTGCACCACGTAGAACATGTAGTTCGGTACCCAGCCGTCGTAGAACCCGTAGGTCCACACGCCCGGTACGCCGCGCTTGGTCATCTCGAGCACGTCGTTCTCGGCCAGCGACCACCATTCGTCAATGGTGATCGGGTCGAGTTGTTCGTTGTACGGGCCGGTGCCCGTGGACGCGTAGAGCAGCGTCTGCGCTTCGTGCAGGTCGTGGAGAACGGTGGGGTGCCACTCGAGGCTCCATTTCTCGATGTTCTTGGTGAGGTCGAGGAATTGCCCCATGCCGTCGCGGTTGTTGTCGTGCTGGACGTACTTGCCCCAGTACATGAGCGGCAGCTTGGCGTCGCCCTCCGCACGGTCGTTGTTGAAGTAGTACGTATCGACGTCCTTGTCGCGCCCGTCCATCTCCACCACGGGGGTGATCATCGTGATCACGTTGTTCCGAATCTGTTGGATGAACGGCGTCTCCTCCACGACGAGGCGATAGGCCAGTTCCATCAGCATCTCGGGCCCGCCCCGCTCCGGCGAGTGCATGCCGCTCGTGATCCAGTACACGGGCTTGGCGACCTTCTCCAACTCCTTCGCCTTGGCTTCGCTCGTCTTGCGGGGATCGGTGAGGTCCGCGAGATAGCCACGGTACTTGTCCAGGTCGCGGATGGTCTCCTCGTTGGCGATGACGAGGACCACCATCTCACGCCCTTCTTCCGACTTGCCGATGGTGAAGAACTTGGCGCGCGTGGGCGCCGACTGGGCCACGACCTGCAGATAGTGGTTCAGGTCCTCGCCGTGGTCGATGATGCCCGGCTCGCCGATGATGTGCCCGAGAACCTTGAGAGGCGTGGGCACCGTGCTCGAGGCCGGCAGGTGGTCGACCAGCTCGGTCGAGATCCGTGCGTCGGTCAGATCCTTCCTGATCAGCGCCGTGTACTCCGGATCGTTCTTCTGCTGCGCATGCGCCGTGGAGGCCGGCCACAGAGCGCCGGCGGCAACGAAGGCCCAGGCGATCAAGCGCAATGGTCCGCGCCTGCTGGACATCCTGCCTCCTTATGGGATGGACGGGGGGTGGAACATCGTGGAACGGTTGGGGATCGCAGCCGGAGGGAAGCGGCCAGGCCGATCGGCCAAATCAATACGCCAAGGACCGCAACTTGGCGAGGGCGGCACCGCCCTGGCGGACCGCGAAGCGGCACCGCGCCGACGCGCTCCGGCACCGGCCCTGGTGAGAGAGGGCGATCAGGTCCCAGTAGGTCCGGAGCCGCCCGCGCGCCGTCAGCGGAACGGAACGGGAATCCAGTCGGTGTGCGGGAAGATCAGGCCCGCCGCGGCCCCGACCATCACGCTCAGCCCGATGAACACATCGTGGTCGTTGTGGGACGTGATCGGATAGAGCGCGGCGCCCAGCAGTATCCCGAGCCCGGTGCCCACCAGCACGCTCTCGGTGTACGCCGGCCGCGCCTGGTCCACGCGCGTGACCGCCGGAACGGCGATGGCGCGCACCGCCTGGTCGGCGCCCCTCGACCGCAGCCACACCGAGTCTACCGACTGCTGGTAGAGCACGCCGGTCAAGTTGGACGCGGGGCCGTTGATGCGGAGCGTCACCCCTGACGGCAGCGGCGCGATGCCGGCCGACTGGGCCAAGGCAGGACGGGCCGCGACACACAGGGCGGCAACGGCAAGCGAAAGCGCGACAATTCGACGCATCAGCGAAGTCCTTAGGGAGTCCGAGAATCAGAGCCACGACACTGCCAACAATACGCACGGCGCGCGGGAACGTTGGAGCCGCCCCGCGCGCCCCCTAAGCCTCAGGCATGGACCCTGCGAGGTCAACCCCGGAGCCAGTCACCCGACATGGAACAGCTCCACGGCGCGCGCGTACCGCTCGCCGAGCACCCGCCGCAGGGGTGCGTCCTCGCGGGCCCGCAGGTCGGGGTCCCTGGCCAGCAGCCGTTCGGCCGCGACGCGCGCCAGCTCGCTCAGCCCGGCATCTCGCATCGGGTCGGCCACCTTGAAGGTGGGCACCCCGCTCTGGCGCTCCCCGAACAGGTCGCCCATGCCGCGCAGGCGCAGATCGGCATCGGCAATCGCGAACCCGTCCTCCGTGTCCACGAAGATCTGCAGCCGCTTCCGCGCCTCGCGCCCCACGTCGCCCAGCAGGACGCAGTAGCTCTGCTCGCCGCCGCGCCCCACGCGGCCACGCAACTGGTGAAGCTGTGACAGGCCGAACCGCTCGGGGTGCTCGATCACCATCACCGTGGCGTTCGGAACGTCGATGCCTACTTCGATCACCGTCGTCGCTACGAGCACGTCGATCTCGCCGTCGCGGAACCGGCGCATGATGTCGTCCCGCTCCTCGTTCGGCACCCGCCCGTGGAGCAGCGCCACGCGGCGGTGGGCGAACGGCCCGGCGCGAAGCTGCTCATACATCGTGGTCGCCGCCTTGAGATCGAGCTTCTCCGATTCCTCAATCACGGGATAGACGATGTACGCCTGGCGCCCCTTGGCCAGTTCGCGGTCCACGAACAGCATCACACGCTCGCGCGACGAGGCGCCGCGGAAGGTCGTGGTGACGGGGCGCCGTCCGGGCGGCCGCTCGTCGAGAAAGCTGAGGTCGAGGTCGCCGTAGATCGTGAGGGCCAGCGAGCGCGGAATGGGGGTGGCGCTCATCAGCAGCACGTCCGGCATCTCACCTTTGGCGGCCAGCGCCTTGCGCTGCTCCACGCCGAACCGATGCTGCTCGTCGATCGCCACGAAGCCGAGCCGCGCGAACGCCGTGGCCTCCTGCACCAGCGCGTGCGTGCCGATCACCAGTTCCGGCCATTGCTCGGCCAATGGCGGCTCGGCGTGCGCCAACCGCCTGGCGATCGCCTTGCGCTCCCGCGCCGGGAGGCTGCCCGTGAGAAGGACCGGCTCGACGCCCAGCGGTGACAGCAGATGTGTGATCGTACGGTGGTGCTGCTCGGCCAGCAGTTCGGTGGGCGCCATCAGCGCGGCCTGGTACCCGTTCTCCAGCGCGAGCAGGGCCGCGAACACGGCCACGATCGTCTTGCCGCTCCCGACGTCGCCCTGGAGCAGGCGGTGCATCCGCCGGTCGCTGCACATATCGGCCACGATCTCGCGCAGCGCGCGCACCTGGGCGTTGGTGAGCTGATACGGCAACGACTCGCGGAGCCGCGTGGTCAGGTTGCGCTTGTTCTCGAACCGGATGCCACGCCGCGTCTCGCGAGCCAGCGCCTTGACGCGCTGATGCAGCAGGTGCACAAAGAACAGCTCCTCGAACGCCAGCCGGTCGCGCCCCGCAATCGCCTCGGCCATCGTACGCGGCCGGTGGACCATGCGCAGCGCGTCGGCGATGCCGGCG
The DNA here is from genome assembly GCA_963728785.1 of uncultured Gemmatimonadaceae bacterium. Taxonomy (GTDB): domain Bacteria; phylum Gemmatimonadota; class Gemmatimonadetes; order Gemmatimonadales; family Gemmatimonadaceae; genus JAGWRI01. The sequence continues at coordinate 887,393 of CAVSKV010000004.1, read as the reverse complement.
ACTCCCGCCGCCTTGAGGATCTCCGCCGGGAAGTACTCCTTCACCTGCGGCAGCAGCACGTCGAGATTGGCGTCCACGATGTGCCGGATGACCTTGAACGACAGCCCCTCGGTGGCCGGGTACACGGCGAGCACGCGCCCCTTGGCCGTGCCCTCGTCGTCTGGCCCGAGGTTCACGAACTCGCGCGGCGCCAGTTGGCGGCCATGGTAGAACCGCACCGTGCCCGACGCGAGCAGCACGTCGCCCTTGTTGATCGCGCGGTCGAGGAACGGCTGGCCGGGCCACGCGGCTTCGATCATGCCGCTGTCGTCCTGCAGTACGGCCTGGAAGATGCGCAGGCCCTTGCGCGTGGGCAGAACGCCCTTGGAAATGACGCGCCCGATTACGGTGGCGTCGGCGCCAGTGCGCAGCGTCGCGATGTGCGAAACCGTGCTGGCATCCTCGTAGCGGTGCGGCACGAGCCAGACGAGGTCGCCGGCGGTCTTGACGTTCATTTTCTGGAACGCCGTGGCACGGTGCGGGCCCACGCCCTTCAGATACGTGATGGGCGTTTCGAGCATGACCCGTTGGCCGGCGGTCGCCATGCTACTCGTCGCTCAGCAGCTCCCGCGCGAACTCCGCAGGATCGAATGGCGCGAGGTCCTCGGCCGCTTCGCCCACGCCGAGGAACTTCACCGGCACGTCGATCGCTTCGTGCACCGCCACCACCACGCCACCCTTGGCCGTGCCGTCGAGCTTGGTCACCACGAGGCCCGTCACCGGAACGGCGGCGGCGAAGGTCCTGGCCTGTGCCACGGCATTCTGCCCGATCGTGCCGTCGAGCACGAGCAGGGTCTCGTGTGGCGCGCCGGGGAGCCGCTTGGCGATCACGCGCTCGACCTTGCGCAATTCGTCCATCAGCCCGCTCGACGTGTGCAGCCGGCCGGCGGTGTCCACGATGAGCACGTCCACGTTCCGCGCGACCGCGGCATCGATTGCGTCGAAGGCGACGGCGGCCGGGTCGCCCCCGGGCTGCGCGCCGATGAATTCGGCGCCCGTGCGCTGGGCCCATACCCTGAGCTGGTCGATGGCGCCGGCGCGGAAGGTGTCACCCGCGGCGACCATCACGCGCTTGCCCTCGTCGCGGAACCGTGCGGCGAGCTTCCCGATGAAGGTGGTCTTCCCAGCGCCATTCACGCCGATGATGAGCACCACCGTCGGCCTGGCGTCGGGGAAAACGAACGCGGAGGCGCTGTTGCCGGCGCGGAGCGCGCGCTCGATGCCCTCGGCCAAGGCGGCGCGAAATTCTTCGTCGCTGCGCACCGCGCCCCGTTTGGCCCTGTCCTCGACTTCGGCCACGAGACGCAGCGTGACCGGCACGCCGAAGTCGGCCTCGAGGAGGAGCTGCTCAAGCGGTTCGAGCGAGCCCTCCTTGACGCCGCCGCGCACCAATACGCCCACGTCGCGCAGCGCCACGTCCTTGACGCGCTGCCAGAGGGACTTGCGGGGCGTGTCGCTCGATTTTCGGAGAAGGCGCGGCATGGGAGCAATCTAATGGCGGCGGCGCCCGACGATCATCGCAATCCCGCACGCCGGCGCAGGAGCCATTCCCCGCACAGTATCAACACGATGAGCACGTACGGCCACCAGGTGTCCCGGGCCAGCGGCGCCGCTCCGCGCACCGGGGCCCCGCCCACCGCGGCCGAGACGGCTCCGGGCGGCTGCGGCACGAGTTCGTCGCTCGCGTTCACCACCAGCACGGCTGAGCCGCCGGCCATCGTGGCGTCGTACGTCCCGGCCGCGAGCGGCCGAGAGGTCGTGGTGGCCGAACCGCTCGCGAAACGAAGGTGAAGCGTGTCGACCGCCTTACCGCCGCGCCCCATGAGCACTACGGTCACGGCGCTGTCGCCGGGCGCGCCGCGGCGCCAGGTCACGGCCTCGCCAGCGCGCACGAGCCGCGCGTCGGGCACCGCGGCGCGACGGTCGGCGCGCTCGGAGGCGAGGTAGTCGAAGATGCCGCCCCACAGTGCGGTGAAGGCATCCGCCGACGCCCCACCCCGGAACTGCCAGCGCCAGAGATCGGACGCCGCGACAACGACAACACGCCGCGGCGAGTCGTCGCCGGCGATGATCGTATGCGCGAGCGCCTCGCGTCCGCGACGGACTTCGAGGGCGCGCCACTGCCCCCGAGGCTCCGCCCCGCCCACGAGCAGCGGCGGGAGCGAGTCCCATGCGACGCCGCCCAACGCCGCTACGAGCGGCGAGACGGGCGCCGCGCTCGCGTACCATTCGTTGCCGTCGCCCGTGGTCGGCACGATGAGCGCGAGTGGGGCGCGGGTGGCATCGCGGGGCGGGCCGAACACGGCCGTATCGCCGTGCAGCACGGCCACAGGCGCATCCCGGAACGCGGCCCGCACCTCGGCCTCGGTCACCGGCGCGTAGCTGCCGTCCTCGCGCCAGTTGCCCGGGGAGAGGTGGTAGAAGGCGCGGGTGGGTAGGGCCAGCGCCCCGCGCAGCACGGCGAGTGCGTACCGCGCGTCGTAGTCGGGCGACGTGGAGACGAATACGGCGCCCGGCTGCCGCGACACGTCGAGCCCGGTACCCAGCGTGTCGTTGCGCGGTTCGGCATCGCCGGCCGACGACACCACGGCACGCAGTTCCGCGGGCCCTTCACCCGTCGCGACGCGGACGCGCACGGTGATCTCGCGCCGGGCGTAGGCCCCGAGCGAGTCGAACGGCACGGCGGCCAGGAGGCGGCCCTCGAGAAACAGGCGGGCCGTGCCGCCCCCGCTCCCGCCGCGACCGGCGCCGATCGTGAGCCGCGCCTCCACGGTATCCCCGCCCACGATCGCTCGCGGAACGTCGAGGTTCACCGCCGCCACGTCGCGGGAGCGCGCGTGGGGCACCACGATCACGCGCGAACCAGCCGGCAGCCGGCGGAGGAGATCGGCCTCCACGCCCTCTCCGTCGGTGACGACGACCACGGGCCGGCCGGAGGCGAGGGCGCGCTCGACCACCGGGTCCATATCAGAACGCGTATCCAGGGGAAGCTTCGGGGGCGGTCCGGGACGCAGCGAGTCGCCGAACAGGAACAGGGAGTCCGCGGTGACGGCTCGGGCCGAGTCGGCGGCGGCACGCCACGCCAGGGTGTCGCCAGCGCGGGCCATGCTCGCCGAGACATCGAGGGCCGCCCAGGGCCGCTCGCGGCGGGCCGGCCCGCCGGGGGCCCCGAGCAGGAGCGCCACGACGAACACGAGGGCGGCTGCCCGGAGCGCGGCCGGCGCGAGCGCGGCGAGGATGCGGCGGGGCGAGCCCCATCCGTACTGCAGTGCCGCGCCGGCCAGCCCCAGGAGGACGGCGATCAGCCAGAGCACGTGAGGCCCGGGAAGCGGCGGTGCGCCGGCGCGCCCGCGCCGCTAGCGCTGCGCGACGGTGGCGGTCACGCCGCCCGTGCTGGCCAGCAGATGCCCCATGAGGCGGTCGCGCACGGTGTCGAACGAGGCCATGAGCGAACCGGGAATCGGCGCCCCGCCCACGTTCCGGAGCGCCACGCGCGGGTCGCGCTGTACCCCACGCACCATGAACTCGAAGTGCAGGTGCGGGCCGGTGGCGAGCCCGGTCATTCCCACGTAGCCGATCGTCTCGCCGATGTCCACGCGAGCGCCGGCGTGAATGCCCTTGGCAAACGCCCGCAGGTGCCCGTAACGCGACGAGAAGCCGTTGGGATGACGGATCTCGATCAGATTGCCGTACCCGCTCGCCCAACCCGCCCGCACCACCACACCGTTGCCGATTGCACGCACCGGCGTTCCGGCGTTGGCCGCGTAGTCGATGCCCTTGTGGTCGCGCCAGAGCTTGAGAATCGGGTGGTAGCGGTTGCCGAAGCCGCTGGAGATGTACTTGAACTGGAGCGGCGCCCTCAGGAACGCGGCCTTGAGCGAGCGCCCCTGCTGGTCGAAGTAGTCGCCGGCGACCTTGTCGTTGGTGTAGTGCACGGCGTCGATCTCGGTGCCCGACAACTCGAGCTGCGCCGCCACGATGTCGCCGATCCGCACCGCCCCGTTGGACAGTGAACTGCGCTCGGCGAGCACGCGGAAGGTGTCGCCGTCCTGCAGGTCGCGGCTCATGTCGACCCGGTACTCGTACACGTCGTCGGCCAGCTTGACGACGAGCGCGTTCTGCGCGTCGCGGGAGAGCGTGGTGTCTGCCGCGTCGTACAGCGCCTGATAAAGGTTCGAATGGATCGTGCCCCGGACGGCGACGGTATCGGTCTTCCAGGGCAGGCGCTCGTCATGCTCGGTCCAGCCGCTGCCGCCGCGCACGAGGTGCAGGAAGTGGTCCACCGCTAGTTGCACCACGATCTCGGTGGGCTGCGAATCGGCCGGCGACGCGTTGAGCACGGCCACGGGCAATCCCGTGGGGATGCGCTTCGGATTGAGCGACCGCGCGGCCAGCACCGCGTGTCCGGCGGCCGTATCACTCAGGCCACCGCGCTCCAGCACGTTGACCAGGGTCTCGCCGCTGGCCACGCTGTCGAACTTGAGCTTCCAACTGGGCACCGGACCCGAGTCGACCAATACGGCGGCGGCCGGCAACTGAGCGAGCGGCGGCGTGGCCCGAATGGCGAGGACGGCAAGAATCGCCACCACCGAATACGTGATGGCGCGCGCGGTGCGAACCTTCAATCCATCTGCCTCCGGATGAAGGTGGGGATCTCCATGTCGCTGAGATCGCCCGCCCCTTTATCCTTGTCCGTAGCGGCCGGACGCGCCCCCCGCTGCGTGTCCCCGGGCTGGTTGCCGGCGGACCGTGCGGATATTCCACCCGCACGCGCGGTTCTCGTACCCGGAAATGGAATGATCGGCGCGCCTTTGCCGAGGATCGGATGGTCGTGCGCCGGGGTGAGGCCCGTGGTCACCGTCCGGTCGAAGCCCGTGGCGATGACGGTCACACGCAACTCGCCCTGCATCGCCGGCTCGTGCACCGCGCCAAAGATGATCTCGGCATCGTCCCCTGCTGCGTCGTGGACGATGTCGCTGATTTGCGTGACTTCGCCCAGCGTGAGGTCGCCGCCGCCCGTGATGTTGAGCAGCACGCCGCGCGACCCGGAGATCGACACGTTGTCGAGCAGCGGGCTCGAGATGGCCTGCTGGGCCGCTTCCATGGCGCGGTTCTCGCCACGACCGATGCCCGTGCCCATGAGGGCCGAGCCACCCTCGCGCATCACCGTGCGTACGTCGGCGAAGTCCACGTTCACGAGGCCGGGCTTGGTGATCAGCGTGCTGATGCCCTGTGTCGCATGGAGCAGTACTTCATCGGCCTTCTTGAGCGCGTCCTGGAACGGGATGCCCTTGCCGACCACTGCCAGGAGCCGCTCGTTGGGCACGACGATCATCGTGTCCACGTTCTTGCGCATCTCGGCGATGCCCTGCTCCGCCTGACGCATGCGCTTGCGTCCTTCGAACAGGAACGGCTTGGTCACGATTCCCACGGTGAGCGCGCCGGCTTCGCGCGCCAGTTCGGCTACGACGGGCGCTGCGCCCGTGCCGGTTCCGCCTCCCATGCCGCACGTGATGAAGACGAGGTCGGCACCCTGGAGGGCCGATCCGACTTCATCCCGATTCTCTTCGATGGCCTGGCGGCCGATCTCCGGCCGCGCGCCGGCGCCCAGTCCGCGGGTGAGTTTCTTGCCGATCTGAACCTTGATGTCCGACTTCGAGTTCAGAAGGGCTTGATTGTCAGTGTTGACGGAGATGAACTCGACGTGCTCGAGGCGTTCCTCGATCATGCGATTGACGGCGTTGCCACCACCGCCGCCGACGCCCACGACTTTCATCCGGGCGCGTTGGGTCGCGTTTTCTTCGAACTCGAAGACCATGCGAGTGGGACTCCGGCACTTCTGAGGTGGGAACGGTCGGCGAGGAACGGGCAGACCGCGGAACGGGACGGCGACAGTGGACGCACCCGATTGTTGCACGCCACAGTCGCTAGATCGGTTGCGGCAATATAATGCCTTTACCGCGCCCGACTACCCCCGCTGTATGGACGACGGCTGCACGAAAAGAGCACGTACAGCTTGTCCACACCGCGAGGAGCGACAGCACTTTTTTGATGTGGATTTCCGATGTCGCGAGGTCGCTGGCCGACCGTTGACGCGGGGGCGCTACACGTGCGAGCGTCCACTCTCCCCGTTTCCCTGCCGCCTCCGCTCCTACTCTCGGCGATCGAGCAATCCCCGACCCCATATTCTACACCACGATGCCGAGCCCGGTCGGCCGACTGACGTTGGCAGCTCGGGCCACCGGGCTGGCGGGCGTCTATTTCGAACTTCGCCGGCACGCACCGCCCGCTCAGGAAGAGGCCGGCTGGCGTGCCGACTCCGGCAACGCCGGACCGGCTTCCCGAGTGCTCGAGGAGGCGCGCCGGCAGCTCCATGCGTACTTCGCGGGTACTCTGCGCGCGTTCCACCTGCCCCTCGCCGCCGCGGGGACGCCCTTCCAGCACGCGGCCTGGGCCGAACTGAACAAGATCCCCTATGGCGGCGTCTCGTCCTACGGGGCGCTGGCGCGCCGCCTGGGCAACCCCAGGGCCTCCCGCGCCGTGGGCGCCGCAAACGCGCACAACCCGATCTCGATCGTGGTGCCCTGCCACCGCGTGGTGGGGGCGAACGGGTCGCTCACGGGATTCGGCGGAGGCATCGAGCGCAAGCGGTGGCTCCTCGCTCACGAGCAACGCTGCCTGACTGTGTGCGACTGTCCGACGGTCTGACTGCCCGACTGTCCGACTGTCCGACTGTTAGAAGAAGTCCTGAAGCCAGAACTTGAGCTTCTGCACCCACTTCTCCATCCCCGCCCCGCCCACGGAGAGCCGTTTCGCAGTCGAGGTCGCGCCCAGCGCCATCCGCGTGGCGCCGAACTGGGCGAGGCCGACCACCGTGGCGAACCGCGGTGCCTCCACCGAGTCGGTGAGCCCGCCGATGTTCTCGGCCGGCGACCCTACGCGGACGCCGGTGCCGAACACCTCGGCCGCCAGTTCGCCCGCACCCTGCATGGCCGCAGCGCCGCCGGTCAGCACGATGCCGGCGCTCAACCGGTTGGCGTATCCCGCGTCGGTGATGTCGTTCTGCACGAGATTGAAGATCTCGTCCATTCTCTGGTGGATGATGTGCGCCAGGAGTTCGCGCGGGATCTGCCGGTCGCCCTGGGCCACCGTGCTCGGCAGCTGGAGAATGTCCTGCGGGTCGACCAGTGATTCGTAGGCGCAGCCATCGCGCTCCTTGAGGCGTTCGGCGTCGGACTGGGTGACCCCGAGTCCGTGGACGATGTCGCTCGTCACGTTGTTGCCGCCGAAGGGGATCGTGCCGAGGTGGCGGATCTTCCCTTCGTGGAACACGGCGATGTCGGTGGTGCCGGCGCCCATCTCGACCAGCGCCACACCCAGCTCCTTCTCGTCTTCGGTGAGCACGGAGAGGGCGCTGGCCAGTGGCTCGAGCACGAGGTCGCGCACCTTGTAGCCGGCCCGCTCCACGCTCTTGCGCAGGTTGATGGCCGGCGAGCTGCCGATGGTCACGAGGTACATCTCCACCTCGAGCCGCATGCCGCTCATCCCGATGGGATCGCGGATCCCGGTGTTCTTGTCCACCGTGTATTCCTGCGGTATGGCGTGCAGCAACTCCCGCTCCTGCGGAATGGCCTGCGCGCGGGCCACCTCGTTGGCGCGTTCCACGTCGGCCTTGGTGATCTCGTCGCCCGACACGGCCACGATTCCCTTGCTGGTCATCGCCTGGACGTGTTCGCCGGCGATGCCGGCGTACAGCTCCTGCACCTGGACGCCGGCCATGCGCTCGGCGTCCTGGAGCGCCTTGCGGATGGAGCGCGTGGTCTCTTCGATGTCAGACACCACGCCGCGCCGCATGCCGGTGGTGCGCGCCTGCCCCACGCCCAGCACCTTGATGGAGGGATGCCGCGGCAGGTCGCCGACGACTTCGGCGATGATGGCGGTGGTCTTGGCGGAGCCGATGTCGAGACCGGCAACGAGGCGTTCTGCGTTCATTTGAGTCGGGCGATCACTTGGTCACGGTATCGAAGATCCAGTTCGGAGACCTTGAGCCCGCGCGACGCGAGATCGCGTTCCACGGGGTCGAGGTCTTCCAACCGGCGAACGGTTACATCGGCCATCGCGCGGACGAGGAACGTGCCCAGTGAGAGGTCCAACTCGCCTCCCACCCGCCGGACGTCGCTCACGCTCTGGTAAAACTCGGGCGCCCGCTGCCGGAGCTCCCCCAACAATCGCAGTGCCGCCGTATCACGATACGCCAGGATCGGCGCGTCAACCACGGTCCTGGACGGATCGATCGGCAGCGGCAGTCCGTGCTCGTCGTACGGACGGAGCCCGTGCGGGGTCGGCACGAGCGCCACCGGCACCCGCTCGGTGACCCTGACGACGAGCGTTCCTGGAAGCTTACGCCGAATCACCGCCGCGCGCACCTCCGGCAACTGCGCCACCCGGCGTTCGAGGGGACCGAGCGCGGTCCACACCGACACCGTGGTATCGACGTTCAACTGGCGCAAAATGTCACGCGCTGAGGTGTACCGTGCACCTTCGACCTGCACGCGGCGCACGCGAAAGAACGCCATTCGTGCAAGCAGCGGGCGCCCCCAGAAGGGCGCCACCGCCGCCGCAACCACGAGCAGCACGGCCCCGACGCGTTTCCATCGTGGCCACACGGGAGGCGCGCCCCCGTGCTCCGGCCCCGATGTCCGGTCGCCGGGTGTCATGGACGCGCCTCAAGCCTTTTTATCAATTCGCCGGCCGTCTTCGTCACGTCGCCGGCGCCCATCGTGAGCACGACGTCGCCTTCATGAACGAAATCGGACAACGCGGCGGCCAGCGCGTTGCGGTCGCCGCGCCAGCGCAGCCGGTCGGCGGCCGGCCCGAGCGAATCGGCGATGAGGCCCGACGTCACTCCGGCAATCGGCCGCTCGCGCGCCGGATAGATCTCGGCGAGGAAGATTGCGTCCGCCGCGGCGAGCGCTGCGGCGAATGCGGGTGCGAAATCGCGCGTGCGCGAGTACAGGTGAGGCTGAAACGCCACCACGAGCCGACGCCCCGGGAAAGCCTGGCGCGCCGCGGCGAGGGTGGCGGCAATCTCGGTGGGATGGTGCGCGTAGTCGTCCACCACGGTCACGCCGGCGGCGTCGCCTGCGCGCTGGAAGCGTCGTTCCACGCCATTGAATGTTTCGAGCCCCGGGGCCATCTCCTCGACCGTGCGCCCTTCGGCCAACCCTGCTCCGAGCGCCGCGAGGGCGTTCTGCACGTTGTGGACGCCGGGTACGCGCAGCCGCACGCCGCCGATGCGGGCGCCGTCGAACCGTACGTCGAAGCGGGATCCGCCGGCGGCGAACCGCAGGTCGGTGGCGGTGAGCCTGGCGCCGGCCGTCCGCACGCCGAATCGCACGACCTCGGCCGAGTCCGGCGTTGGCAGCGTGTTGGCCTGCTCGTCGTCGGCGGAGAGCACGATCGCGCGCGCGCCGCGGGCGAACTGCACGAACGCTCGGCGGATATCGGCGAGGTCACGGTAGATGTCGAGGTGATCGGCCTCGATGTTGGTGATCACGGCCACGGTGGGTGACAGCGCGAGGAACGACCGGTCGTACTCGTCCGCCTCCACGACGTACAGCGTGGTGCCGCCCGCTCGGAGGTTGCCGTTCCATTCGTGCACCCGCGCGCCCGCCAGCGCCGTCGGGTCGAGCCCCGCCGCCGCCATGGCCTCGGCGGCCATGACCGTTGTGGTCGACTTGCCGTGCGAGCCGGCGACGGCCACGAGTTCGCCGCCCGCGGTGGCCTCTCCCAGCGCCTCGGCGCGCCGGATGACGGGAACGCCGAGCGCACGCGCCCGCTCGATCTCGGGATGCGTACGCGGCATGGCCGAGGTGACGACGAGGGCGCGTGCGCTTTCGACGTGTGCCGGATCGTGGCCTTCGTCCACGTCGATGCCCAGACGGCGAAGGTCGTCCACCTCGCCCGGCACGGCGTCACAGCCGGTGACCACTGCCCCACGGCGCACCAGTAATTCGGCCAGCGCGCGCATGCCCGCGCCGGCAATGCCCACGAAGTGGACGGGGCGCGAGTCGGTGGGATCGATGAGGGGCATGGATGCGCGCGAAATATAGGCGTCGCGCGGCCCGTCACTCAAGACTTGCGGCCGGATCGATCGGTGACGGCGAGGATATGTTCGGCGATCGTCTCCGCGGCGCGGGGGCGCGCGCGCCGGGCCGCTCCCTCAACGAGCGCCTGCAGGCGCGTTGGGTCGCGCAGGAGGCCGCCGATCAAGTCTTGGAGCTTGGGACCCGTGAGCTGCAACTGCGGCAGGTGGATGGCGGCGCCGGCGTGTTCGAGCGTTGCGGCATTGGTGGTCTGGTGCTGGGCGGCGGCGGTCGGCAACGGGACGAGGATCGCGGGGATCTTCCATGCGAATAGCTCGCTGGTGGTCATCGATCCCGCGCGGGCTACGGCCAGGTCGGCAGCGGCGTACGCGTCGGAGATCGGCGCGAGGTAGTCGCGCACGCGAACGCGCTCACTTTCGTAGGGCGCAAATTCCGCATAGGTGGCTTTGCCGGTCCCCCAGATCACGTACAGGTCCTCTGGCAAGCCGAGATTGATCCATCCCGCCACGGCACGGTTGATCGCGAGCGCGCCCTGGCTCCCGCCGTAGACGAGGAGGACGTGTCCACCCGCACGGGGGAACCCCCACTTGTCCCGTGCCGCGGGGCGCGGCAGGCTCATCGACGTCGGCGGATCGATCGGCGCGCCCGTGTCGATGAGCCTGGCGGGGTCAGAGACGTGCAGGAACCGCGCTGCTTCGGGAAAGGCGAGGTAGATCTCGGCACAGTCACGCGCGTAGCGGCGCGCCGTGAGGCCCGGGTAACTGTCCCCCACCTGCTGCACCATGGGAATGCGCTTGCGCCGCGCATACTCGAGCATCAGCCCTGAGGCGTATCCCCCGGTGCCAACGACAACCGCCGGCCGCTGCTGCCTGACCAACTCGCCTATCCCGCGCCACGCCATCAGTGCGCTGACTACGGTGCGGAGGTTCTTCCAGACCGCACGACGGTGGAGCGGATGAAGGTCGAGCAGTACGTACTGGAATTCGGTCTGCGGCAGCACGTGCCGCTCGATGCCGCGCCGCGCGCCGACGAAGAACGGCTCCACGTCGGGCCGGGCCCGAACCAGGGCCCGCGCGATGGCGAGTCCTGGATAGAGATGCCCGCCCGTGCCCCCGCCGGCAAAGATCACGCGCACCGGTCAGTCGCTCAACGGATCGGTGGCCGAGCTACCGTACACACGCTCCTTGGTGCTTCCGATGTTGACCAGCACACCGGTGGTGAACAGGGTCAGGACCAGATTCGAGCGGCCGAACGATACGAAGGGGAGCGTGAGGCCCGTGGTCGGCAGGAGCCCCACAACCACCCCCACGTGCAGCAGCGCCGTCAGCACGGTGACGAAGGTGAGTCCCACGGCCACGAGTTGCAGGAAGGGCGAGCGAGCCTGGCGCGCGATGCGGAACCCCAACAGCCCGAAGGCGGCGAACGCCAACGTGATGGCGGCGAGCCCGACGAACCCCCACTCCTCGCCGATGTTGCTGGCGATGAAGTCGCTGTACGGGAAGGGCAGAAATCCGTACTGCTGGCGCCCCTCGCCGAATCCCACGCCGAACACCCGCCCCGACCCCACCGCCACGAGCGACTGCTGCAGCTGGTAGCTCACGGTGGCCGGGGCCGACCCCGGATCGAAGAAGCTGGTGAGCCGCAGCATCGCGTATTGCAGCTTCTCGGCCTTGGCCCATACCCACGGCGTGGCGATCACGCCGAGCACCACGAAATGCCCGATGCGGGCTCCGCCGGCATAGAGGATCACCGCCATGAGCAGCGTGTACACCATCGCCACCGACAGGTCCGGTTCCAGGAATGAAAGGAGGTCGAGCAGCCCGATCACGAGGAGAAATGGAACCAGTCCCTTGGTCAGGTGGCGGAGCTGATCGCCTTTCTTCACGGTGAGCATGGCCACCCAGACGATCACGGCGAACTTGGCGAGCTCCGACGGTTGCAACGACGTGCCGAACAGAAACCGCTTGGACCCGTGGATGCGCGGTGCGATGCTCGCCGGGAGGACCAGACAGGCGGTCATCGTGGCGATCGCCACCCACATGAGCGGCCAGGCCCACTTCTCCCATCTCTGCGCATCCATTTTGGCTGCGACGGCAAATGCCACCACGCCCACCGCGGCGCCTTCGAGTTGGCGGATCAGATAGTAGGCACTGGAGTGCCCTTCGTTCATGGCCACGATCGCGCTGGCGCTGTATAGCACGGCGAGCCCGAATGCCAGCACGGCTGCCGTGATCAACGTCAGCGCCTTGGCCTCCGGGCACATGCGCCATCGCTCGCGAACGTCGGCCCGCACCGCCACCGTCGGGCGACGGGCAGCAGCGGACTCCGCCGGACCGGCGATGAGGTCGTCGGGCGCCCGATAGCCCGTCATGCCGCCCCTGCGAGTCGCTTGAACTCCGCTCCCCGCTCCTCGTAATTCGCGAACATGTCGTAGCTCGAGCACGCCGGCGACAGCAGCACGACGTCGCCGGCCGAAGCCGCTGTGCGGCCCGCGGCCAAGACGTCGGCGAACGGCGCCCCCGACGCGAGCACCGAGACTGGAACCACACGATCCAGGTCGTGCGCGATGATCGGCGCCGCCTCACCGTAGGCGATCACGCATTTCACCGTGCGCCGCAACTCGTCGGTCAGCGCCGTGTACGGCTCGCCCTTGTGCCGGCCGCCGAGCAACAGAACGGTGGGCCGCGTCATGCCGCGGAGCGCGACGAGTGTGGACATCACGTTGGTCGACTTGGAGTCGTTGATCCAGATGACCCCGCCCCATTCGCCAGCCGGCTCGATGCGATGTTCCAGGGCGGCGAACCCGCGCAGCGCGCGCGTGAGACGGGCCAGGGACAGTCGCGTGCGGTGCCCCGGATCGGCCATCATCACGGCCAGCGTGGCGGCGAGCGCGTTGGCCACGTTGTGGTCGCCCACCAGCCGCAGTTCGCTGCGCGTCGCTACCGGCTCGCCGAGCACCACGAGCCGGTCGTGCACCCGGTCGAAATACGCGTCGGCGCGCTGCGACGTGGCGAAGTCGGCCTGCACGCCGGCGACGTCCACGACCATGGCCTGTGACGCGGCGTCATCGCGGTTCGTGATCCAGGTGGACGCGGCCGACGCGTTGCGGAGGAGCAGCGCCTTGTCGCCGTAGTACGCTTCCACGCTGTCGTACCGGTCGAGGTGGTTGGGTGCGAGGTTGGTGAGCACTCCCACGTCGGGCGAGATGGACGGCGTGTCATGGAGCTGGAACGATGACACTTCGAGCGCCACCCACGGTGCCGGCGCGGGCGACTGCGCCAACTCGCTCAGCGGCCGGCCGATGTTTCCGGCCGCCTCGGCGCGCAGCCCCAGCGCACGCAGCAGATGAGCGGTGAGCGCCGTCGTGGTCGTCTTGCCGTTGGTGCCGGTGATGGCGATGTAACGGAGCGACGGCAGGAACCTCAACGCAACTTCCACCTCGCTCACAACCGGAATGCCCGCCGCGCGCGCCGCCGCCAGCGTCGGCGCGTCGGGCGGCACGCCAGGGCTCGTCACGACGAGTGACGCGTGCGCGATGCGCTCGAGATCGTGTCGCCCCACGTCCACTGCCGCGCCGTCCGCCAGCAGCGCATCGGCCGCTGCCCGCACCGCCGGCGACGACCCGTTGTCGGACGCATACACCTCGGCACCCGTGCGTGCCAGCAGCGTCCCCACCGCGCGGCCGCTTCGGGCCAGTCCGAGCACCGCAATTTCCCCGCGCAGCCACGCCGGTTCCATCGCCGCTTCCGAGATGCGCTTCATGGTCCGGTCACCGTACCTTGAGCGTGGCCAGGGCGACGAACGCGCACAACAGCCCCAGAATCCAGAACCGTACCACGACCTGGGTTTCCGGCCAGCCCTTCATTTCGAAGTGGTGGTGGATAGGCGCGCGAAGAAACACGCGGTGCGCCCTTGCATACTCCAGCCCGTAGCGGCGGCGACGGTACTTGAACACCCCTCGCTGAATCATCACCGACAGCGTCTCGCACATGAACACTCCGCCCACGAACACCAGCAGGAACTCGGACTTGAGGAGAATCGCCACCGCCCCCAGCCCGCCCCCGAGTGCCAGCGAACCCGTATCTCCCATGAAGATCTCGGCAGGGTGCGTGTTGAACCACAGAAAGGCGAGGAGCGCACCGGCCATCGCGGCGCAGAACACCGTCAACTCACCCGAGTTCGCAAGGTAGAACAATCCCAGATAGTGGCTCCAGTCCACGCGGCCGATCACATACGCGAACGCTGCGAATGTGGCGAACGCGATCGCCGACAACCCGGCGGCCAGTCCATCGAGCCCGTCGGTGAGGTTCACGGCGTTGCTCGCCCCCGTGAGCACGAAGGTGGTGAATACCACGTACAGCCAGGCAAACGCGGCCGAAATGGGGACCACCAGCACGTACTTGAAGAACGGCAGCGTCGTCGACGCCCCGGGCAGATCGGGCGACAGTGGAAACTGCCACACGTACACGCCCAGCAGCAGCCCGATCGTCACCTGCCCCGCCAGTTTGTAGCGTTCCACGAGCCCGAGGTTCTTCTCGCCGGCCCGCCTCTGCCGGAGCTTCAGCACGTCATCCACCAGCCCGATGGCGCCCATCGCCGCCGTCACGCTCAGCGCAAGCCAGATGTAGCCGCTGCTCAATCGGGCCCACAACAGCGTGGAGCCGACCGACGCCAGCAGGATGATGAGCCCGCCCATCGTGGGGGTCTGCCCCTTTCCGGCGTGCGAATCGGGGGTCCCCTCGCGCAGGCCCTGCGTCACGGCCCCCCCGCGCAGGCGCCGGATGATCCACGGCCCCACGACAAACGCCAGCAACAACGCGGTCACCGCCGCGCCGGCGGCGCGAAAGGTGATGTACGTGAACAGGTTGAAGATCCTGAACTGCCGAGCCAACGGAACGAGAAAGTGGTAGAGCACGGGGGATTAGGTGAGAATTCAGCAATGAGACAGTCAGACAGTCGGACGGTCGGGCAGTCGGACAGTCGGACAGTCGGACAGTCAGAGAGCGATGGAACTGCGAAACTGCAATACGACGAAGATGCGTCAGGAGTCCTGCGTGGTCGCGTCGGTTGTCCGTCAGGCGTTCAGCCTGCCTGACCGTCCGCCCGGCCGGCTGCCCAGGCGGCCAGTAGGGGAACCAGCCGCTCGAGCCTCATCCCCCGCGATCCCTTCAACAGGATCGCGGCGTTGGGCGCGAGGCGAGGCGCCAGCGCCTGCCATGCAGAGTCGACATCCGACGCTGTGATGACGCGCGAGGGAGGCGCTCCGGCACGGACGAACGCATCGCCGAACTCGCCGATGCCGACGAGCAGTTCCACCGGCCCGGCGAGCACGGACCGCGCGGCCTCGTCGTGCACCCGCTGCGTATGGACCCCCATCTCGCGCATCGTGCCCAGAACGGCCACCCGCGGCCGGCCGTTCCCTGCCCGCGCGAGGAGGGCCACGGCCTCCCGCACCGACTCCGGGTTGGCGTTGTAGGCGTCGTTGATCAACAACGCGCCTCCCATCACGGCCACCGATCCGCGCATGGCCGGCATGCGCGCCGAGGCGATGCCCAGGGCGGCGTCCACGAATGAGACTCCGCAAGCGTCGGCCACGGCGAGCACGAGCATGGCATTGCGTAGGTGGTGCGCGCCGCCCGCCGGGGGGTGTACCTCCACGCCTGCCACGACCGCCGTGCCGAGTCCGTCGACGTTCAGGCTCCAGCGGTCGGCCCGCAGGTCACCGGCGTCGAGTCCTGCCGCCAGCACACGCCCCGCCCGACCGGCTGCGGCGGCCACCACCTCGGGCTGCGACGCCGGCACCACCGCGAGCGGCACGCCGTCCAGCGCTGACATTTCCTCGCGCATCACGCCGGCCAGATCGCCCAGCCCCTCGAGGTGTTCCTCGGCAATCGACGTCACGACCACGATGCTCGGCTCGGCGATCGCACGCAGAGCCGCAATCTCCCCGGGCTGGTTTGTGCCCATCTCGACTACGGCGACGTCGGCATGGTCGGGAACGGCCAGCAGGGTGAGCGGCACCCCGACGAGGTTGTTGTAGTTGGCTTCGGAGGCGTGCACCTCGAGCCGGGCGCCGAGGGCCCCGCGCAGCATCTCCTTCGTGCTCGTCTTGCCGTTGGAGCCCACGACGGCCACCACCGGTCCGTTCCACGCCCGGCGCCGGTACCGGGCCAGCGCGCCCAGCCCGCGCTCCGTGTGCGCGACCGCGTACACCGGCACGCCCAGACCGGCGGCGCGTTCGGGACGGGACACCACGACGCCGCCCGCGCCTGCCGCTACCGCCTGGGCAAGAAAGTCGTGCCCGTCGAAGTTGGCTCCCGACAGCGCGACGAACAGATCGCCGCGCTGCAGAGTGCGCGTGTCGGTCCACACGCGGCCAAAGCGGCCCGCGCCCCGCGGGCCAAGGCCCAGCGCATCGGCCACGCGGTCGCGCGTCCAGAAGGCCGCCGCCGACTGTGGCGCGACCGGCTGGGGTGCGCGCACCTCGATGCTCATGGCGTCGATCCCTGCAGTTCGCGCACGATCGCCCGCTCGTCGAAAGGCACGTTCGAGGTACCGACCACTTGGTAGGTCTCGTGCCCCTTCCCGGCGAGCAGCACGACGTCTTCGGGGCGGGCCAGTTCGAGCGCGCGCGCAATCGCGGCGCGCCGATCCGCCATGCGAACGTAGTCGGCGCTCGCGATTCCGGCCACGACGTCGTCGATGATGCGTTCGGGATCCTCACTGCGTGGGTTGTCGCTGGTCACCACCACCACATCGGCTTTGGCGGCGGCCACGGCGCCCATGAGTGGTCGCTTGCCGCGATCCCGTTCGCCGCCAGCACCGAACACGCAGATGAGCCGGCCGCGCGTGAATGGCCGCAGCGCCTCCAGCGCACGCTCGAGCGCGTCGGGCGTGTGGCTGTAGTCGCGGAGCACCGTGGGGTGCTCGCCCACGAGCTCCAGGCGGCCCGGCACCTGCGGCATGGAAGACAGGCGGTCGGCGATGCGGGCCGGCGGTTCCCCCAGTGCCCAGGCGGCGGCCGCCGCGCCGAGCGCGTTGGCGATGTTGAATTCGCCGATGAGCGGGAGGTGCACGCGCGGGTGCTTTCCGCCGCCTGGCACGCGGAGCGTGAACGCGCTCCCGCGCGGCCCGGGCTCCGCATCGGTGGCGCGGACGTCCGCGTCCGCCGACGCCACGCCGAACCGCACGCGCCGGCCACGCACTGGCAGCGCGTCCCACGCGTGGTCGTCGGCGTTCACCACCATGACGCCGTCGGGCGCCAGCTGTTCGACGAGCAGCGCCTTGGCGGCCAGGTAGTCCTCCATGGTCCCGTGGTAGTCGAGGTGATCGCGCGTGAGGTTGGTGAACACGGCTGCGGCGCAGGTCACGCCCTCCGCGCGGTGTTGGTGGAGCGCGTGGGACGACAGCTCCATGGCCACCGTGCGCGCGCCGTGGTCGGCGAGGGCCCGGAACAGGCGTTGCAGCTCCACCGGCCCCGGCGTCGTGAGCCCCGTCCCCACGTCGACCGCGGCGCCGTCGCTGCCCAGGAGGACGCCGAGCGTTCCGATCGACGCACTGCGCGCCTCCGGCGCGTCGAACAGGTGGCGGAGCATGTGGACGGTGGTCGTCTTGCCGTTGGTGCCGGTGACTCCGATGGTGCGCAGCCCCTGAGCCGGCCATCCATACGCCGCGCTGGCCACGATCGCGGCGGCACGGCGCCCCTCGCGCACGACGATCGTCGGCAGCGCGGTGCGCGCCGCGTCCTCGACGACAACCGCGGCCGCTCCGGCCGACCGGGCCGCATCGAGAAAATCATGGCCGTCGCGCACCGATCCGCGCACGGCGATGAACAACCCGCCGCGCACCACCTGACGGCTGTCGTCGGTGACGGCCGCGAGCACGGACGGCAGGTGCCCGCGCGTGCCGGCCAGCAGCCCGGCATGTCGCAGCGCGTGGACCAGGACGTCCGTGTGTACACTCATGCGTCTAAAATGCGTACCACAGCCGAACGAGCGCCCCGGCCGGGGCCACGGAGCCGGCCGCCGGAGCCGTGGCAGCTGGGGCGCCCGGGACGAGTTGCACCCGGAACCCGGCGTCGTGCAGGGCCCGCACGGCGTCGCGCAGCGCCAGGCCGGCCACGTCGGGCACGGCCCGCGGCCGTGCGGGCGGCGGCGCGGGCGCACCGGCCGGGAGCGCGAACGTGATGGGCGGCGTTGCGGCCGCGAGGGCCGCGGTGGCCGCCGCGCGGGCTGCGGTCGATTCGGCGCCCACTGCAGCCGCGGCGGAGTCCTCGCGCGCGCTCCCCAGCGCCAGACGGATCGGCGTGTCGGCCGTAGCGCCGCGATCGGCCGACCTCGACACCACGTCCCGCATCAACTGCGTGCGGTTGAGCGCGGCATCGCGCGCCGCCAGCGCGGCCTGAAGAATCGTCTTGGTGAGCGGCGCGGCGGTGCTGGAGCTATAGTACGCGCCCTGCGGGTTGTCGAGCTTGACGACGATCACGAACTGCGGCGCATTGCCCGGGAACAGCCCGACGAAGTTGGGTGTGTACGCGTGCGGAGCGTAATGGCCGTGCACGTTGCGGCGTGGCGTACCGGTCTTGCCCCCCAACAAGTAGTCCGCCAGATCGGCCTGCACGGCCGTGCCCTCGGCCACCACGCCGAGCAGCATCTGGCGAACCTCTGCGGCCACGGCCGGCGGCATGACGCGGCGCACCACCTGCCGCTGGCGGTCGTAGAGCACCCGCCCGCCGAGCGTGCGAATCTGTTTCACGATCGCGGGCTGGAGCAGCTCGCCACCGTTGGCGATCGCCGCATATGCCATGGCCAGCTGCAGAGGCGTGACGGCGATCTCGTAGCCCATTGCCATGGAGTTGCCCGATTGCGTGGACCAGTCCTTGGGCGAACGCAAGATACCGGGCGACTCGGCCGGATAGGCCACTTCGGTGGGCGTACCGAAGCCGAAGTCGCGCAGCGCCTGGTACTCCTGCCTCGGCGAAAGCCGTTCAGCGAACTGCACGATGCCCACGTTGCTCGAGCGCCGGATGACGTTGGCGAGCGACAGGAACTTGGGCTCTGGCCCTTCCTCGGCGTCGTCGTGGATGGTTCGCGCGTTGATCGTCAGTTGGCCGCCAAAGGTGGGCACCGTGTCGGAGAGCCGCGTCAGCCCATGGGTGAGAAGCGACGCGGCGATGAGCGGCTTCATGGTCGAACCCGGTTCGAAGGGTTCGGTGAGGGCGGTGGCGGATGTGGAGAGGGAATTCCGGCGGCGGCTGGCCATGGCCAGGACATCGCCGGAATTCGGGTCGACGATCACGATGTCGCCGCCCTCGGCGCCCATCTTCGCCACCGCGTCAGCCAGGGCCCGCTCGGCAATCTGCTGGAGATCGGAGTTTAGCGTGAGCGTCACCGTGTTGCCTTCGCGCGGTGCCACCCCGGGCGACGTCGGCGAGGCGTAGCTGCGCCCCGATCCGTCGCGAACGAGCGCCGCCGCACCGTCCTGCCCGCGCAACAAGCTGTCGAGCGCCAACTCGATGCCGTCCACGGGCTGGCCGGAGGCGTCGACGCGCCCCACGATCCGGCGCGCGGCGTCGGAACCCGGGTACACGCGGTCGACCACCGGCGCGGCGTATACGCCGCGCATGGCGGTGAGCGCGGCGACGTCGGTGGCGCGGAACTGATCGGGAATCGGCGCCCACCTTCTCGTCGTGTCCGTGGCGCGGGCCACCCACTTGGCGTCCACGCCTGCACGGCGCAGGGCGTTGGCCGCGGCGCGCCGGTCGCGCAGTTCCTGCGGATTGATGCCGAGTTGCACCATGTCGCGGCTCTCGGCAAGCGTGCGGCCCGCCGCGTCGAGAATGTCCCCCCGCAACGCGGGAACCTCGCGGCTCTGGAAGTGCTGGTTGCGCGCCTGGGCGGCCCATGCCTTGCCGTCCACGAGCTGCACCTTGGCCGACTTCACGATCACGGCCAGCGCGAACGCGGCCAGCGTGAAGTGGATGATGCCGACGCGGCTATTCTTGATCATGCGCCCGCGGACGCGGCAGGTTGACGACCATACTATCGGCGGGAATGTGCATGTTCATGCGCTGCAGGATCGGCGCCAGCCGCGTGAGACTCGACGAATCGCGGATCTCGCCGCTCAGACGGACACGCTCCGCCTCGAGCGCATCCCGCTGCCGCTCGAGGTCCCGGATGGCGCGCTGCTGGCGAATTCCGTAGCTCCTCCGTGCAATGACGCCCGTGGCCACCAAAACGAAACCCAGCAGCGCGATGGCGATGAGAGATCGCGGACCCCACTGACGCTTCACGCGGCGCGCCATGCCCGGAGCCGCGCACTGCGCGAGCGAGGGTTGGCGGCGAGTTCGGCCGGGCCGGCCCGCACGCCCCGTTTGGTGACCAGTGCGCCGAGGGCGCGCCCGCCGCACGTGCACACGGGCTGACGTGGGGGACAGGTGCACGCGGTGCTCCAGTCCCGGAACGTGCGCTTCACGATGCGGTCCTCGCCGGAATGGTAGGAAATGACGACGAACACGCCCTGCGGGCCAAGACGGTCACGCAGCGCCGGAAGGGCCCGCTCCAGCCCGCCCAGCTCCTCGTTGATCGCGATGCGCACTGCCTGAAACAGCCGCGCGAACTCGGGAGGGCCGCTGCGGGGACCGAGCGTGGCTCGAATGGCACCGACGAAGTCGTCGCTCGTGGCAAAGGGCCGCGTGGCGCGCCGCTTGGAGACCTCGCGCGCCAGGCGGATGGCGCGCCGTTCGTCCCCGTACTCGCGGAACACCCAGGCCAGCTCCCCCTCATCGGCCGTATTGAGAAAATCCGCCGCGTCACGGGTGGCGTCGGGCCCCATGCGCATGTCGAGCGGCGCACCTTCGCGGAAGCTGAAGCCACGCGCCGTGGCATCAATCTGGTGCGACGACACGCCAAGGTCGAGGAGGATGCCGTCGTAGCGCTCGCCGCCAAGCGCCGCGTCGTCGAGCGTGGCGTAGTTGCCCAACTTGAGGCGTAACCGCCCCTCGCGCACGAACGAGGCCAGGCGTTCACCGGCGGCGGCGATGGCCTCGGGATCGCGGTCCACCGCCGTGACCCGCCCACCGGCGTGCAGCAATGCTTCGGTGTGCCCGCCCCCGCCCAGCGTGCCGTCGAGCGCGTGTTGAGCCCGGCCAAGCAGCGCGACCACGTCGGCCACCATGACGGGGGCGTGGTATGCACTGTCCCAGTCCGGCGTGCGCTGGTCGGAGGGCGTCATGCGGGGAGCAAACGGATCGGCGTCGGACGTCACCCGGTGAAAGCAACACATGCCGGGCGCGCGCCACAAGCGACGAAGCCCGCCGGTGGCTGCCGGCGGGCTTCGTCAACGTGTCGGGGCACATCCGGCACCGGTCAAGGCTTCTTGCAGTAGGCCTTGACCATCTGGTCGGCGATTGGCGAGTACTTCGCGATCGCCTGCATGACCGCCGTGGCGGTCGCGGCATCGACCGCACCGCCCTGGGGCATGTTCATCTGCGAGAGGACGAACATATCCTGCGCCCGCTTCGCCTCGGCGCAGTTCTTGGCGGGCTGCGCGGCCTGCATCGCAGCCACCGCAAGCTGCAACGACGCGACGCCGATGAAGAAGTGTGTGGTGGGTGACGACGCCACGGTATCGGCGTGCATCGACAGCTCGAGCGACCGCTGATAGTACTGCGTCGCGTTCGCCGTGTCGGTCTTGGCCTGGCTCATCAGACTCTGGACCGGTGCGAGCAGCATCGGCCCCCACTTCGCCTTGTCGCCCCCGGCAGCGATCGCCTGGTTGGCGAGGGTCACGAGGCTGTCCGTCTGCCCCTGGTCGACGAACGTCTGCGCCAGGAACAACTCGGCCGTCGAGTCCTTGGGGTCGGCAATCAGCGCGCGGCGAAACGCCTCGGCGGCCGCGGGCAACTGATTCGTGTTGCGCAGCGCAACGCCCTGCAGGAAGGGGAACTGGGGATCCTTGGGGTACTTGTGCTCCGCTTCTGCCGCGTACTCCGCCACCTTGGCCCAATTGCTGTCGGTGGTGGCCATGGCAATCTGGCGATGGAAATAGTCGCTGTCGGCGAGGGCGCTGTCGATGCGCGCCATCATCTCACCCGTGGACAGCGCGTCCTTCAGGTCGCCGACCGCGGCGAGCAGCTTCCATTTCTGCTGGAGCATGCTCGGATCGCCCGGGCTCTGCTTGAGCATATCCTCGAGAATCGGGAGCGCTTTGGCCGGATCTGACGCCCCGAGCGCATTGATGATGCGGTTGGCGAGCGACTGATCCTGCGGCTCCAGCTTGTACATCTTGAGCATCGTCTGGATGACGGCGTCCCGATCGCCCTTGGCGTCGTAGGCGCCCACGGCCAAGCCGAGCGCAAACAGGTTGTCGGGATCGATGCGCAATATCTCGTTGGTCACCGACAGCACGGAGTCGGGCGGGTACTTGAGGAAGTCGGGCCCGTAGGCGGTGGCCAGGCAGAGCCGCGCCAGCGTGGCTCTCGGGTACTGCTTGATGGCGTTCTGTGCATCGACCACGGCGTCCTGCGGCTTGCCGGCGCGGAGGTCGTTCTTGCACTTCTCGTTGCCGTCGATCTGCTTGCGGGCCAACGTGAGTTCGCGCTCCATGGCCTCGGCGGCACCGGCCGGATCCCTGGCGTCAACGGCGGATAGTGGCTGGGCCTGCGTGATGTCGCTTGCCAGCATGAGACGGGCGCCCTCGCGCACGCCATCCGGCGTGAGCGCGATGTCGCAGTCCAGAATCTCGTCGGCGCGTACGATCTTGCCGAGCGCCCCCAGGTCCTGCTGACTCAGCGCCGAGTCGGCCGCGTAGCCCGACGCCTTGAGCGCGTCGTTGACAGTCTTGTTCGGAATGACGTACAGGTCCCGAATGTTGTTCTCACTCTGGATCCGGTCGCGCAGAGCGCCGGCGGCGGTCACGCCGAGACTGGCCGGCACCGCATGGCAGGTCCCGACGAGGAGGTGGGGGGTCTCACGGTCCGGCCCACGCTGGCGATTGGGGTTGAACCCGTACTGCGCCACCGCTACTACCGGCATGACAGCCACGGTCATCAAGCTCAGAACCACCATCCGGCGCTGCAATCCCTTCACTGTCGGCTCCTCCCACTGATTGAATCCAACCCGAACGCACAGAATGTAGTTCCTGCGACGCCGATGGGCGAAGAGGGACTCGAACCCCCGACTTCCTGCGTGTAAGGCAGGCGCTCTAACCAACTGAGCTATTCGCCCTCTGAGCACGCCGGCGCCCTGCGGACTACTTGAGTATGGCCAGGGGGACCAGCACGCAGTAACCGACGACGAGAAGGATCGGTGCGATGGTATCGCCGCCGCGCGCCAGGTCGGCGTATCCGGCCGCCAGCGTCACAAGCGCAATTCCCCACCAAACCAGGGGGCGTGAACGGGTAGAAGAGTCGGTTTCTGCCATAAAATAGAAGATTAGGGACAGCCCAGTGGGGTGTCAAGCCAACCCAAGAACTGGCAGGCGCTTACGGTCATTCCGCATCGGGCTCGTTACGCTCGTTCACAGGCCACGGCCCGAGAAGTTCGGCCAGGGCGCGGTCCCGCTCGGCCATCTCGGCCGCGTCATCGGCCGCCACCAGAGCCGCGAACCGGGCCCGGTCGCGCCGCCGCCGTGCAATCCACAAGGGGAAGATGACGACAAGCAGAAGAATCCCGACGAGCGTCAGGTCTTCCATTAGCGCCAGTGCGCCGTAGCGCCGCCGGGCCCGTTTGCGCCACTCCGCCTCGAAACCGTCCAACGTGGTTCCGTCGGCGCGGCGCAGCGCCTGGTCGAGCGACCCCGTCTCGCGCCACGCCGCGAACACGCGGCTGAGCCCCCGCGACGGATCGAGCGCCGCCATGTCGGACACGGCGCTCGAGGCGAGGGCGTACCCGGCGCGCGCCGTGGTCGCCCCGCCCGAGAAGAATCCCTCGAGGCCGTCCAGCGTCGGCACGCCCTGCACCGCGAGCGCCAGGTTGGCGGCGAACGCATCGTGCCCGGTGAACTCGTGCGCCGAGAAGCTGGCGTATCCCTCGTCGAACCAGCGCGGCGCGAGGTCGCCGAGGTATTCGTGCAGCGCCAGATGCGCCAGTTCATGCCGCACGACTTCCACTGGGTCGCCCGCATCGGCGCCGGCGCTGCTTCCCTGAAGCACGATCTGCCGGGCCGCGGGGAAGGCGAGCGCCGCACCCCATTCCGGCGCGCCGGGTCCCGCCCACTCGCGAAACCGCGCCGCGTCGGGCGCGATGGCGATAAGCACGTGCTCCCGAGGGCGCGGCAGCCCCGGAAAGGTGTCGTGGGCCACCGCGACATCGAGAATCGACCGGGCCAGCGTGGCGTCCTTCTGATAGGCGACCACAGTAAACCGCCCACGGTCCAGACGCACCGGGGCCGCCGATTGGGCCAAGGCCAGCCGAGGCGCCACCAACGCCGGGACGGCCAACGCCATCACCCATCGCCGCTTCCACGCCGGTTCCCGGGTGCGCTGCGCCGGTCCCGCATCGCATCGGTCCGCCGCCAGCCCGGTCCCGTGCCTTTCCGGACCGGCGCGGGTTGCCGCTACGGTTCTCCTCCCTCCCGCACCGTCTCCAGCACTTCGGCGCACTTCTTTCCCCATGGATTGAACTTGTTCTGGGCCGATCCGTCGCGCCATGCCTGGCGGGCCTCGTCGCGCTGGCCATTGCGCCAGTACGCACGCCCCAGTTCGTAGTACGCCTCGACCAGATTGGGACCGAGCGCAATCGTCTTGTGGAAAAAGGTCTGCGCGTCTCCGTACATGTCCCGTTCGAGGTACACGAGACCGAGGTAGAAATGCGCGTAGAGCGTGGCTTTCTTGTCGTTATCCAGGCGAATGGCTTTCGACAGGTGCTCGATCGCCTCGCCGAAGATCCCCTTCTTGAGGCAGATGTAGCCGACGTTGATGCGGGCCACGGCGTTGAGCGGTTCTCGCACGAGTACTTTCTGGAACGTCATGAGCGCATCGTCGTACTTTTCCTCCAGCATCTGCGCCCACCCGAGCAGCGCCACCGACTGAGGATCGTCGGGCGAAAGCGCAATTGCCTTGACGAGTGCGGTCTCGGCGCCCTCATAGTCCCCCAGTGACAGCCGGCTCCATCCCTTCTCGATGAACGTCGAAGCCCCGATGTGGTCGGCGTGTACCACCGGACGGGCCGCGTCGAACTCGGGCACCAGCGAATGGCCGCCGAGGGATTTCCACTTGTCGACGAGTTTCTTGACGTCGTCCTTAAGATGCGTCAGATCGGCGATCTCCCGCTCCAGCAGCCGGAAGAAGCCCCCGATCTCGGCCTTCAGCGCGTCACGCTCGTCGCTTGCGTGAGGCGCGTCGAGCCGTGCTTCCAGCGCGGCGTACTCCGCCCGGCGCCCGGCGAGCGGGGCATCAGCCATGCGGGAGCGCCTCCTCCACTACGCGGTCGAGCGCCAGCCGCTCATCGGACGAGAGAAGACGGTCCACCTCGAGAAGCATCAGCAACTGGTCGCGAAAGCGAACGATGCCGCGCAGATACTCGCCGGCAAGTCCCCGGAAGAGTGCCGGCGGCGGGGACAACAGCGCCTCATCGACACTCGTGACCTCGAGCACGGCGTCCACCACCACGCCCACCCATTCGGCGCCGAACCTGAGCACCAGGATGCGCGTATCCGGCGTCGGCGCGACCACGGGGAGCTGAAACCGCCGGCGCAGGTCCACCACGGGAAGCACGCGGCCGTGATACTCCACCACGCCCTGGATCCATTCAGGCACGTTGGGCACCGCAGTGGGTGGCTGGTGTCGCAGCACCCGCTCAACGGCAAAGATGTCCGCGGCGAAGAAATCGGCGCCGAGACGGAACGAGACGATCTTGGTGATCCGGGGTTTGGTCATGCGGTCTCCATGGCGGCCTCGGGCCGGCAGGCCGCCACGAGAGCCGCCGCATCGAGCACCCCGATCAGATCGGCGCCGCGGCGCGCCACGCCGATCAGCACTCCGTCGCCGAAGTCCATCGGCGAGCGCTGCAATTCCTCCGTTGCGATGGACATGACGTCTTCGACGTCATCCACGGCCAGCGCGACACGGCCCCGCGCCGTGACGAAGACGAGCGCCGCGGCCCGGGAATCGTCGGCCACCCCCAGCGCTGATGCCGCTGCGTAAAGTGGCACAAGCGCGCCGCGCAGCGAGAGGACGCCGAGCATCGCACCATCCATTTGCGGAATGGGCTGCACTGCATCGACGTCGATCGCCTCGTCCACCGTGTCCAGGGGGAGTGCAAACAATTCGTGGCCCGCGCGAAACACCAGGTATTCCCCACTGGTCGTGCGGGTCGCGTCGGTCTGTTCGACGAGCGGCGAAGGCAGTTCTGCGTAGACGGGCGCCGGTTCCGCCGGCAGCGCAAGGGCGGAAACGGCGGCGGCTTCGGCACCCGGTGGCGGCAGCTCGGCCGCGTCCGCTCGAGGTGCGGGCGCGGGTGCCCGCGTGCTTTCGGCTGGAGCCGGCGGCCGGGTCAGCAGCTCGCGATAGCGAATCTTGGGCGGCTTCTTCATTCGCGGTCGTCCGCTACGTCGTGCACGAGACGCTCGTCCACGCGCGTGAGACCGCGCATGGCGCCTACGAACAGCGCTTGCACGGCCAGATTGTTCACGAGGCGCGGCACGCCGCCGCTGCGCGCGGCGAGCGCGATCATGGCCTGTTCCGTGAAAATGTCATGGGTCGCTCCCGCGACGCGCAGGCGGTGGACCACATACTCCCTCACGTCGCCGGCATCGAGCGGATCGAGATGGAAGCGCAGGCTCACCCGCTGGTCTATCTGCGGACGCTTCAGAATGCGGGCGCGCAACTCGGGCTGACCGAGCAGCACCACGTGCAGGTGCTTGTCCGTGCGGTCCTCGAAGTTGGTGAGCAGGCGCAACTCCTCGAGCAGGCTGGGACTGGCGAGTTGCGCCTCGTCCACGATGACCACCGGCCTCCCCCCGGCCGCGTGCCGATCGGCCAGCCGGCGCCGCAGGGCATCGACCAGCGCCGGCTTGTTCCGTGGCGGGTGCGGCAGCTCCGCCGCGGCCCCGATGAACTGCAGCAGCTGCGCGCCGGTGAGCCGCGGGTAGGGAATGACCCAGGACTCGAACGGCGTGCCGGCGAGCCGGTGGCGCAGCGCCTCGACGAGCATCGTCTTGCCGCAGCCGATCTCACCGGTGACCAACGACAGCCCCCCGCGCAGATCGGTGACGTCGTAGAGCACCCGGGCGAACCCCTCGTCGAAAACGGGCGAGTGGTACACGAACGCCGGGTCGGGCGTGTTGGCGAACGGTTTGACCCGCAGCCCCCAGTGTTCCTCGATCATACTGGTTGGCTCATAGCTGCCAGCAATTCGACGATCGCCGGCGCGACCCCCTCCAGCGCCGCCACGCGGTCGGCCCCTGCCAGCTGCAGCGCGGCCCGCGGCATGCCGTAGATCGTAGAGGTCTCCCGGTCCTGCACCACGGCCCGGCCGCCGGCCTCGCGCATGGCGCGCAGCCCATCGGCCCCGTCGCGGCCCATGCCGGTGAGCACCACTCCGACGGCCTGATCCCCGAACACGTGCGCCACCGACGCGAAGAGCGGGTCCGCCGCGGGCCGCACCCCCCACAATGGCGGCGTGTCGTCGAGCGCAATCGTCGGTTCCGCACCCTCGGCCACGCGCATGTGCACGCCGCCGGGCGCCACGTACACGTGCCCCACCTGCACCACCTGCCCCCGTTCCGCCTCGTGCGCCGGCAGCGGCCCCACCGCGTCGAGGCGCTGGGCCAGGCTCTTGGTGAACCCGGCCGGCATGTGCTGCACCACGAACACCGCGGCATCGAGCGTACGGGGCAGCGCGGGGAGCACCACCGTGAGCGCGCGCGGTCCGCCGGTGGAGGCGGCGATCGCCACGGCCCGCGCCGGCGCGCCCGGCCCCCGCGGGGCGGCGGCTCGCGGCGGCTCGCGCCGCGCGGCCACCGCCCCCAGGGCCCGCAGGTTGGCCTGCCGGGCAGCGCGGAGGGCGGCGATCAGCCGCTCGCCGATCCGCGGCAGGTCAACGCTGATCGCCCCCGACGGTTTGCGCACGAAGTCCACCGCGCCGAGTTCCAGGGCGCGGAGCGTGGCGTCGCGCCCATTCACCGTCTCGGCCGCGCTCAGCATCACCACCGGACGCGGCGCCTCGCTCATGATCGACTCGAGCGCACCCAGCCCGTCCAGCTCCGGCATCTCGATGTCGAGCGTCACGATGTCGGGGGCGAGCGCACGCACGCGCGCAATCGCTTCCTTCCCGTTGCGCGCCGTGCCGATCACGGTGAACTCCCCGGACTCGGCGATCAACTCGGAAATCACGCGCCGCATCAGGGCGCTGTCGTCCACGACGAGCACCGTTGAGTTAGAGGACACGGGTGCCCCGCGCGAGCGAGCGGACCTCCACGGTTCCGTCGGCGAGCGACAGATAGACGCTCCGCCCGTGGTCGGCCCCCACATCCTCCCCCACCAGCGGAATGCCCGCTATGGCCAGCGTCTCCCGGGCCGCTTCGACGTTGCGGGCGCCGATCGTGACCGTCCCCTTGGGAAGCAACGAC
This sequence comes from uncultured Gemmatimonadaceae bacterium, assembly GCA_963728785.1. Classification (GTDB taxonomy): domain Bacteria; phylum Gemmatimonadota; class Gemmatimonadetes; order Gemmatimonadales; family Gemmatimonadaceae; genus JAGWRI01. The sequence goes on along the minus strand of CAVSKV010000004.1, from coordinate 858,678 downwards.
GTGAACATGCTGGCGCCTCCGGCGATTCGCGCCGTGAGCCGCTCGCGATCGGCGCCCAGAGCGGTCATCCGGGCCACGAGCACCGGAAGCGCGGTGATCGGATAGCGTGCCGGGTTGTCGCTCACGCGCTCCGGGTCCGGATGAGGAAGCAGTACGTGCGCTAGGCCGCCCACTCGGGCCCAGGCATCGTACAATACGATCGCCACGCACGATCCGAGCCCGATGGTGATGAGCGTGCCGTCTGCGGCCGCGGCGAGGTCGGCAATGCCGACGCGGTGCTCGGTCACGCAGGGCGCCGGTAGATGCGCTCGCGGCCGTTGACCGGCTCGAACAAATCCCGGGCAGAGCCGAACAGCATTTCGACCTTGCCGAGCACGAGGAAGCCCCCTGGACTGAGCGCCGCGTGGAACGCCTCGAACAGGCGTTCCTGCGACGCGCGATCGAAGTAGATGATCGCATTGCGGCACACGATCAGGTCGTTCACCGGCCGCACGGACGGCTCGCGCAGCATGTCGTGCTCGCGGAACCGCACGAGGCGGCGGATTTCCGGCCGCACGGCGAACGGCGGCTCCGCCGAAAAGTATTGCGCCCGCCATTCCGGTGGAGTCTCGCTGAAATCGGCCTCCTCGAACGTCCCGCGTTCGGCGTCGGCCAGACTGCGACGGTCGATGTCGGTGGCCAGGACGTCGACGCGTTCCAGATCGCCGAGGGCCCGGCGCTCCTCGGCGTGCCGGTAGAACAGCGTGGCCAGCGAGTACGGCTCCTCACCGGACGCACAACCGGCGCTCCACACGCGTAGGCGCGGCCGCGGGGAATCCCAGAGGGCCGGCACCACATCGCGCGCGATGGCCTCGTACGCCTCGCGATTCCGGAACAGTTTGGTGACGTTGATCGTGAGTACGTCGAGCAGCAGTTCGTACTCGGCGGCATCCTGGTCGAGGAGTCCCGCGTAGTCGGCATACCGGTGGAGGCCGCGGGCGCGCATGCGGACGCCGACGCGGCGTCGAAGACAGGTGGGTTTGTAGCTCGCGCAGCGGAACCCGCGGTCGCGCGAGATCTTGTCGAGCAGCGCCTGGAACCCGTCGTCCACGGGCTCGACGCCGCTCATCGCGGCCCCCGCCGCACGGCTTCGAGGTTGGTGCGAACGATCGCGTTGCTCGGATCGAGCGCCAGCGCGCGCTCCCAGTACTTCAGCGCTTCTTCCTTCTGCTGCTGGCGAAAGCAGATATTGCCGAGCTTGAGATAGACGTCGTCGCCCAGGTCGGGGTCGATCTTGACGGCCCGTTGGTAGGCGGCGACGGCTTCGTCGAACCGGCCGGCGCGGTAGGCGACATCGCCCAGGTTCTTCTGGATCTGGGGCACCGACGGGTCTTCGGTCAGCGCGCGGTCGAGCGCCGCGGCGGCGGCGACCGAATTGTTCCGGCGCTCCAGGACCACCGCGAGGTTGTTGTGCAGGATGGCGCTGTGCGGGTGCACGCCGACGGCTTCGTCAAGCAGGGATTGGGCACGCGCGAGGTCGCCGAGCAGCGCGGCCGTGAGCGCCGAATAGTGAAACCACGCCGACGTAGGCGGGCGGGCCGCCCACAGGGGGCGCGCCGCCCGTAGCCGCTCGTCGGCGGCCGCCAGGTCGCCGAGGCGCAATGCCACGATGCCCATCGACGTCTGGATCACCGGGTTGGTGCCGCCGCTGCGCTTGCCCGCTTCGTGCAGCGCGCGCTCCGCTTCGGCAAAGCGGCCCAACTGCTCCAGGGCATAGGCCATGTTGTGGTACATCGCAGCTGCCGCGCCCGGGCGGGAGGCGGCGTCCTCGTATATGGCGAGCGCGTCGGCCCACCGCTCCTGGCGCAGCGCCACCAGGCCGAGGTAGAACCGCGCCAGGAGATTCTGCGGGCGAAGGTCGAGCACGCGGCGGAACTCACGGAGCGCCTCGTCGAGCATGCCCGTCTTGTAGAACGCTACGCCGAGATTGTAGTGCTCCTCCACGCGGGCGTCGGACGATTCCGGTCCGATCGACTTCGAGGTGCCGATGCGGTGGAGGAATCCCGCCGTCGCCAGTCCATAGAGCAGCTTGCCGATTTCGAACTCGCCCAGGCCTGACGCATCGATGATCTGCTGGACGTCGCGCTGGCCGTCCACCAGCTCGAGCATGGCTCGCTGCTCGGGGCTCAGTTCGAGGTCGCTCTTCGCCAGCTTCGGGCGGTCGATCTCGAACACGATGTCGAACGTCGGAATCTTTTTCTCGACGAGCGTCCATTCGTCCACGCGCCTCGCCCCCTCCAGGAGCAGCGTCTCGGGATTGATCGAGACGAGAAACTCCTGCTCCTCCGGCTGGACATCCGCCTCGAAGTTGAACGAGCCTTGGTTCCACGTGAACAGGAAGTAGACCGCTTCCTCGATCTGCTCGCGGATATGCTGGCGCAGGGCGTCGCGCGCCAGGACGCCCATATCCATGAGCAGCTCCCCGATGCGACGGTCGCGTTGGCGCTCCTGGGCGTCGATCGCCACGCGGAGTTGGTCGGCGGTGATGACGCCGTTCTTGACCAGCATGTCACCCAGGCGGTCGCGGCGATTGACGATCGACGCGTACGAGATGCGGCCCTTGTCGAAATAGATGTAGCCGAAGTTCGTGCGGTGGCTGACGCTCAGGCATCCGGTCTTCCTGCCCATCGCCAGGAGTTGGAGCACGTCCGGGAGGCTGGCCTCCTTCAAGCTGCCCTTGATGGCCATGTCAGCGCAGTTCCTCGAGCGCCCGCGACGGCACGTCACGCCATGCCCAGACGACCTTCTCTTGATCGAGGAACGACACGTCGGCGGCGCCCCGCACCGCCGGCGCTGCGCGCACCGGCGTGGACAGGCGCGCCGGAACCGGCTCCGTCCCGTCGAGTTCGCGCCTCGCCATCTCCACCGTGAGGGGCGTGCCCATGGCGTCGGCCGCGGCCGTCAGGCGCCGGACGGTCTCGATGATCTCGGACACACCGGTCACGGGACGCGAGGCAAGATATCGCGCCAGCGGTTCGATCAGGCGGGCCGGCACCCCGTCCAGGAAACGGCGGTAGAGCTCTTCGGTAAGCGCCGCGTCGGGCAGCGTCATTTCCACGACCAGCCCGGACTCGAACGCCGAGCGGATCCGGCGGTCCAGCCCGGGAAGGTCCTGGAGCGACCGTTCGCTGGTCATCACCACCTGCTTGCCGGCGCCCAGCAGGTCGTTGACGAGATGGAAGAGTTCGTCCTGCATACCCTCTTCGCCGGGCACCGCGTGCACGTCGTCCAGGAGCAGCGCGTCCACGTGGCGGTAGCGCTGCCGCCAGGGGTCGGCCATCCCGTCGCGCAGCGCCGTCAGGAACTCGTCGGCCCAGGCCTGGCCGGCGACACAGGCCACCGCCGCAGCGCCGCCGCTGGCGTTCGCCATCTCGTTGCCGAGCGCGTTGAGCAGGTGGGTCTTGCCCGTGCCCGGCGGCCCGACAAGGAGGACCGGGTTGTACCGCCGCCCGGGCTCGGCGGCCACCGCGTCGGCCGTTTGGACGGCCCGCTGATTCGAGGCGCCCACGGCGAACCCGTTGCGCGAAAACTCCAGCGAGGGACCCGGCAGCTTCGCCGCCCCACTCCTTGCGCGGTTCACCAGTGCTTCGGCTTCGCGCAGACGAGCGGGGTCGTGGAAGGCGTCGAGGCCGGCCAGCGCCGGGTCGACCGCCACCGCTTCGGCCTCGAGTTCCTTGAGCCGGCGCACGGCGGCTCCGAAGCCACGCAGTACCGCCTCGAAGTTTGGCGGCGGCGCCGACTCGTCCAGGAGCCTCTCGAGCGCAGTCGTGCGGTATCCCCCGGCATTCCAGCTCGACACCGCTTCGGCCACGCGCATCTTCCATCCGTCCACGTGCTCGGCTACGGCGCTCGCGACATCGTTGACGAAGCTCTGGAAGTCGAGCAACGCGCTGGGCGGTGCCGTCGGACCGCCTGGCGGGCCGATCTCGACGCTGACCCCGTGCATCAGGCGCTTCGCCAGCGCGCTGTCGATCCCTTCCAGTCGTCCGAGCGGCCGGTCGCTCGTCACCACCACCTGGCGGTCCGCCTGCTCCCGCGCGGCGATCACGCGGGCCAGCGCACGCTGCGCGTCAACACGGCCCAACAGCTGGTGGAGATCGTCGAGCAGGAGCACGTCGGCGCGGGCCAACCGCGCCTCCCACGCCACAGTGGCGCCGGCGGCATGGGCGGCTCGCCACTGCTCGGTGAACTCGTCCGCCGTCAGGCAATCCACGGCGGCGTTGCTTGCCACGCCGTTGCCGATGGCCAGCAGGAGATGCGACTTGCCCACCCCGGGCCCGCCGTGGATCAAGAGCGGATTGTGGGTGACTCCTGGGGCGTCAGCCACGGCGCGCGCCGCGGCGACCGCCGCCTCGTTGGCCGGCCCCACCACGTAGCTCTCAAACCGCATCCGCGGATCTACTGCCACACGCTACCTCGCGTTGCCCGATGACGCACTCAGGCGCTTGAGTACGATCTCGGATATGCCCCGGAGCGTCTGGAACACTCCGGCACCGTGGAGGGCGTCGGCTGGGAATTCCGGCACCCCGCGAAAGTTGATTGCTTCAGAGAGTTCATCCGGCGCCATGATCAGGTCGCGCGGCAGATCCTGCTTGTTGTATTGAATGACGAGCGGGATGCTCCGCACGTCCACCCCCTGTTCGGCCAGGTTGGCGTGCAGGTCCCGCAGGCTCTCGATATCTTCTTTGAGTTGGCGACGTTGGCTGTCGGCCACGAACACCACGCCGTCCGCGCCCTGCAGGACGAGCTTGCGGGTGGACTCGTAGTAGACCTGCCCCGGCACCGTGTAGAGTTGGAACTTCGTCCTGAACCCCGAGATCGTGCCCAGGTCCAATGGCAAGAAGTCGAAGAAGAGCGTGCGGTCGGTCTGGGTGGCCAGCGACACCATCGTTCCCTTCCGGTCGTCAGGAACCTGCCCGTAGACATAGTGCAAATTGGTCGTCTTTCCGGACCGGCCCGGTCCATAGTAGACGATCTTGCAGGTGATCTCGCGGGTGGTGTAGTTGACGAGGGACACGGTGGGATAGGGGGTGGTGAGAAGTCAGGCCCGGCCGAACAGCGTGGCCAGACTGCGGTTCAGGTCTCGCTCGAAGCTGTCGGCGAATGCGGGGTTGGATTGGGCTTCGCCCCGCGGCTCGGGCTCGGCCGCCGCCAGACGGGCCGCGAACTCGTCAAAGTACAGTCTGACCAGTCCGATCGAACTCTCCTCGTCGAACACGGTCAAGAAAATGTACGTGCCCCGGCGCGTCCTCGCCTCGGCCAGGAAGGTCTGCCGGTCCTGGCCGGCGTGGTACAGTCCGCTGAACGGGCGGCCGTCGAGCATCCGGCCCAGTTCGGCCCCCGAGGCGTTGATCGCCGCCGCCAGCGCGCACGCCGACGCGACGTCCAGCGACCTGGTGAACCCGTGTTCCGCGAGGACCTGGCCACTGGGCAGCAGCAGTAGGGCGAGCGTCACGCGGGCGTCGTCGACGAACTGCTCCATCGGGGCCTGAAGCCACGATTCGACGGCGCGCGCGGTCATGCCAGCCCTCGCACGGCCTTGAGCATCTCCACCCGGACCAGCCCCACGTTGGCGGCCGGCGCCGCCACCGCGACCAGCACCATGTCGTCGTGCCCGGCAACACAGATGCGCCCCATCGCGGCTTCCAGCTCCATGAACATGACGCTGCCCAGCCCCGCGGTAGCCGCCGCCAGACGCGCCTTGCGATGGAGGGACGCGGCGAGCGCCGCCACCCGCTCGCCGTCCTGGCCGAACTGCAGCACCGAGTCGATGATCAAGCCTTCGTGCTCGTCCACGAGCATTGCGGCCGACACGCCCCGCAGCCGCACGAGGCCCTGCAGCATGGCCGAGAACGGGGAACTCATACCGGATTCTCCGTCACATCGGTGGTACCAGGCGCCCACCCGCGGCTGGCGAGCCACTCGCGCGCGCGACCGGCGCACCGTTCGAGCAGGCGGCGCAGCAGCCCGAGCGGGGTGGCTCGCGACGCGGCGAGCACGAGCAGCCCGTCACCCGCCGCTGGCGTCATCGCCACTACGGCGGCTTCGGTCTCGAACACGATCGACTTCCATTCGCCGAGTCCGAGTTGGCGCGTCGCACGGTGAGCCTCTTCGGACACACCGCTCAGCTGGGCACCCACCTCCGGCCCCACGTCGCCCCCCTCGGGGGTGAGATAGGCGCCGGCCAACACGAACCCCGACGCGTCGAGCAAGAGCGCCGTCCGCTCGCCGCCATCGAGCACTGAAGCGAACACGAACGCCGGATCGTCGGGATCGTACGGCCGAGCGGCCCCCACGGCGGCGTGCGCTGCGCTCGGAGTGGCCGCACTGCGGCGAACGGTGTCGAAGGCGGTGCTGATGCCGGCATCGGGGGCGTCTCCCAGAGCGGCGCGCCGCAGGTACTCCTCGGCCTCGTCCAGCCGCCCCTGCTGGAAGCACACGAACGCCATGCCTTTCAAAGAACCCGTATGGTCGGGGGACAGCCGCAGCGCCATGTCCCACTCGTCGAACGCGCTCTGGAACTCGCCCGAATCGGCGTACACGCGGGCCAGCAGATCGTGGGCGTCGGGATGATGGGGATACCGTTCCAGTCCGCGGACGGCCACCCGCCGCGCAACGTCGAGTTGCCCCTGCCGCCGCAGCGCCTCGCCCAACGGCAGAAACGCCAGGCTCGCCGGGTCGCGGGCCAGTTCGTCGCTCCAGCGCCAGATGTCGTCAATCATCGCCGTCGGCCTCCATCAACGTCATCAGCCGAACGAGTGCGTCCAGCGACGACTTGACGCGCGCCGCATCCAGTCCGCCCGGCGACAGGCGCAGGAAGTGCTCCCAGCTCGCCCGCGCCGTGGCGAACTCCCCCACGCGGGCCGCCGCGAACCCCAGGTCGCGGTGCACGAGCGCGGTGAGCGGATCGGCGTGCACCGCGTTGCGCAGCTCCTCGAACGCCTCGGGATGTCGGTGCTGCTTAGCCAGGGCGCGAGCGACGAGCAGCCGCGCCTCGGTGGCGTCCGCATTGCCGGCGGCTCGCGCCGCATCGAGCGCCGCCGCGAAGTCGCCGCGGGCCAGCGCGCCGCGGGCCCGGTCCAGGGGGGCCTCCTGATCCACCGTCACGCTCCGCCAATCGCTGCTGCCGTGCGCGGGTGCGGCAAGATCCACGACGCCGGTGGTCACGAGGCCAAACGCCACCTTGGCCACCTCGAAGTCGCTGCGCCCCAGCGACGCGGCGATCTCGCGCAGGTCGCGTTCCCCGTCGATCATCGTGAGGACTTCCCACTCGTGCGGCAGCAGGTCGAGTTGCGCCTCGTGATTGCCGGTGACCAGTGCAAACTGGGGGACCACTTCCAGATTGGGCACCTTGTGGGCAATGCGCGACCACTCGTCGATGCGTCGCGCGCCCTCCATGAGCAGAGACTCGGTGGACACGCTGATCCGCATGGCGCCGGGGAGCGACGCGGCCGAGAGTTCCTCGAACGAGAAGAACCCCTCGTGCCATGACATCAGCTCGAATACGACGGCCTCCACCTGTTGGCGCACCTGGCGCTCCAATTCGCGCTGCGACACCGCGCCTCCGGCCACCAGCGCATCGGCGAGGGCGCGCGGGGGCGCGCCGGCCCCTGCCCGATCGCGGGCCGAAGCCAGGTCGGCGTTGGTGATCTTGCCCGACGCGAGCAACAGTTGTTCCACCGAAAGCGGGCGGCTGCGGATGCTCGCCTGGATGATGCGGCCGTCGACGAAGTGCACCACACCTTCGTCGTCGCGCAGCTCGGACGTCACGCGCAACGTCCCCGTGTTGCGGCTCAGATCGAGCAGCTGGAAGACGTCGTGTATGCCGAGTTCGCGGAGGGGGCCTTCGATCGCCATGATCAGTAGGTCTCGCGTTCGGTGAAGATGCGTTGGAGGTCGGTGGCCGAGCGGATCTCGCGTCGCGCCCGTCGCGCGTACTCGCCGGCCGCCGGCAGTGACAGGACCCGTTTCCATCGCTCGATCGCTTCGCGATAGCGGCGTCGCTCGGCGAGCAGGACCCCTTCATGATACAATGCCCCGGCGTGATCCGGATCGAAGCGCCGCACGCGCTTGAACGCCTTGACGGCGTCATCCTTGCGGTGAAGCGCGAGCAGCGTCTCGCCCAGGGCAATCAGGGCGTCGAAGTGGTAGGGGTCGCGCTCGAGGAGTTCGATGAGCAGGGACAGCGCTTCGTCGGCTCGGCCCGCCATGCGGCGCAGGGCCGCCAATTCGAGCGAAGCCTCGGCGTAGGTGGGCACCGCATCGAGGGCGGCGACGAGTTCTGCTTCGGCCTCGCGCAACTGCCGCTTCTCGATGAGCAGCCGCGCCAGCTCGTAGCGTACGCCCGCAAATCGGGGATCGATCTGAAGCGCGGCGCGGTAGGCGGCGATCGCCCCTTCGAAGTCGCCCAGCCGGCGCGCGATGTCGCCCATCTGCTGGTGGACGTCGGCCCGCATGGGCGCGATGCGGCGCGCCGTGTCGAGCGTAGCCAGCGCCGCGGCCGGGTCGCCCGATGCGGCCCGCACGGCCGCCGCTAGAACCAGCACGTCGATATCCTCGCAGGAGCGGAGCACGAGCGTTTCGACGATCGGCCGCGCGGCGGCGGCCTGGCCCAGCTTGAGCAGGGCCTGCGCCTCGCCCCTCATGGCGGCGGGGTCGTCGGGAATCTCGCGCCGGGCCTCGCGGTACCGCTCGAGGGCCTCGCCGTACAGCCCCTGCCGCGCGAAGGTCTCCCCCAGGAGGACGTTGCCGGCGGTGCGATCGGCGCCGCGCGCGATGGCACGCCGGGCCTCCATCTGGGCGCGGTCGAAGAATCCCTTGCTCAGGTAGTCCGACGCCATCCCGTACGGATCGGTGTCGGAGGGCGCCGGGGAGCGTTGCGCTGGCGCCGGCGCCAACTGCGTGAACACGCTATCGAGCAGCGCCGAGTCGAATTCGAACGCGTCTATTCCCTCGCCGGCGCGCCGCTCGCCCCCGAGATCGGGCTGGATGGAGAGATCCGGGTCCTCGAATTCGAGGTCGATCGCCAGATCGAATTTCTGCGCGACGTAGTAGGGGTCGATCTCCAGCGCCAGCTTGGTCTCGCGCAGGGCGCCTTCGAAGTCACCGAGGTTTGAGAGGGTGAAGCTCAGGTTATAGTGCGCTTCGGCGTACCGGGGTCGCGCCTGGATGGCCCGCGCGAAGGCACTGCGGGCGTCCTCCAGCTTGTGCAAGTCGGCGAGCACGTGCCCCACGCCGTTCCAAGCCACGGGATGTTCGGGTTCCGAGGATAACACCTGACGGTAGGCTTCCAGCGCCTGTTCCAGGCGCCGGGCGCGGTAGAGGAGCAGCGCCAGGTTGAGCCGAGCCCTGGCCAGCGCCGGCCGCGCGTCGAGCGCCGCGCGGAACTCGGCGACGGCGCCGGCAACGTCGCCGGAATGGTAGAGGGCCACGCCGAGGTTGTTGCGAGCCAGGGCGTACGTTGGGTCCAGGGCGACGGCCCGGCGGTAGCTCTGCTCGGCTTCGGCGAATCCCCCGCCCTGGTGCAACGCGACGCCGCGCTCGTTCCACAACTTGGGACTGGCCGCATCGCGGGCGATGAGCTGGTCGTACAGCGCGAGCGCGGCCTTGGCGTCGCGGTTCAGGAGGTGGACCTCGGCCATCGCCTGCTGCACCAGGTCCCCGTCTTCGCCGCGGTCGATGGCCAGGCGGTACTCGCGCAGCGCTTCGGGATAGTAGCCCTTCTGGCGGAAGGCGAGCCCGAGGTTGTAGTGAGCGAGCTGTCCTCCCCGCGCCACCTCCATCTGCTGCACCCGCCGTTCGCCGCGCTCCCCCACCATTTCCTCGTAGCGCTGCGGTTTGTTCTGGGCGATGGACAGGTTGGCGTGGGCGCGCGAGAGCGTGGGATTCAGCTTGATGGCCCGCGCGGTGACCGCGCGCGCCTCGTCCTGGCGGCCCATGTCTCCGAGCACGAACCCCATGAGGTACAGGGCATCGTGATTGCCCGGATTCAGCTCGACGGCGCGGCTGAGCGAGGCCAGCGCCTCGTCGTTGAGCCCGTGGTTGTAGGCAATCTCCCCGAGGTAGAAATGGATGAGCGAGCTGGCCGGGTCGAGGGCGCGCGCCTTCTCCAGCCACTCGCGGGCCAGCTCCGGGTGGTCGAGCGCCCGCTCCGAGAGCCCGAGCTGGAGGATCGCGCCCACGTCGTTGGGCCGATAGCGGAGAAGGGCGCGGAATTCGTCGACGGCGTGCTGGTGCGCGCCGAGCAAGGCATGGGTGCGGGCCAGTTCCCACCGCGCGTCGAGGTCGGCGGGGTTGGTGCGCACCCGGTCCTTGAGATCCGGCACACGCTCGTCGTAGTAGCCGGTATTGAAGTAGGCGATCTCGAGGTTGCGCTGGGCCACCTGCATGCGCGGGTCGAGTTCCAGGGCGCGCATGAACGCCTGCACCGATTCTTCGTATAAGCCTTTGTGAAAGTACAACACGCCCAGGTTATTGTGCGCGCCGGCGTCGGACGGATCGATCCGCCGCGCAAACGACCTCAGAATCTCGCGGTCGCGCTCCGAACCCAGGCTCGTAGCCGCCATGTCATGTCACGCGGATGGTGCGGAGGATCGCATCCAGCGACGCCGGATCCGGCAGGAGCAGGAAGAAGCCGCGCAGCCGCTTCGCGACGTCCTTGAGCATGAAGTCGCTCTCCACGCAGAACACATAGTCGCGGTCGGTGCCGAACTGCAGATACGCCGTGGTGATCACCGCCGCCGACATGTCGATGGCCAGCGCGGGCGGCGACGGCAGCAGCAGCATCCCCATGAACTCGCTCAGCGCGTTCATGTAGGCACTGCTCAGAATGTTGCCGGCTTCCTTGATCGCCGACTGCTCCAACTCGCCCAACTCCTTGGCCGAGCCGGGGGGCTGCCGCAGCATCATCTCGGCCAGCTGCAGCGCCGCCGTCTTCGGGAACACGAGCAGGGTGCGCCCCGACAGGTCGCCGAGAATGTGCAGGAGCACGGCCGCCACCGGCTCGTCCGGATCGGCGACCAGCGGCGCCACGTCCTCCAGCCGCTGGATGTTGACGCGCGGCACGCTGATCATGATCGTGCCGCCCACCATCTGCGACAGAGCCGTGGCGGCGTGACCCGCGCCAATGTTGGCTACTTCGCGCAGCGCGTCGAGCTGCAACGCCTTGAGAGACGAAATATCTTCCATGACGGCTCCGTTAGGAGAGACTGCTCACGTCGAGAATCAGCGCCGGGGCTCCCGCCCCGAGAATCGTTGCACCGCTGAACGCCTGCACGTCCGACCGCACCGGATCGTACTGCTTCACCACGATCTCCTCCTGCCCCGCCAACCCGTCCACCACCAGGCCCGCGCGGTGGTCGGCCAGTTCGAGCACGATCACATGTTCCCGCGCGCCGGCCGCGCTCCGCGGCAACCCCACGATGTCGCGCAGCCGCAGCAGCGGAAGCACGTCGTCGCGCAACGTCAGCACCTCGCGGCCACGGAGCGTACGCAGCCGGTCGGGCTTCAGCTCCACCGTTTCGCACACGTGAGTCATCGGCACCGCGTACAATTCCGCCTCCACCCGCGTCAGCACCGCCCGCAGGATGGCCAGCGTGAGCGGCAGACGGAGCGTGACCGTCGTACCGACGCCTGCCTGCGTCTTCATGTCCACCGAGCCGCCGAGCGCCCGTACCCGCGACAGCACCGCGTCCACGCCCACCCCACGCCCCGAAAGATCGGTCACCCGCTCGACCGTCGAGAATCCCGGACGCGACACGAGCCGCACCAACTCGTCATCGCTCAGGTCGGGCTTGCCGGCGTCCACCAGCCCCGCAGCTTTGGCCGTCTCGAGCACGCGCTCCCGATCGATCCCACGCCCGTCGTCGCTCACCCGGATCACGACCGCCGCGCGCTCGCGCACCGCCGACAGCACGAGCCGGCCCTCGCGCGCCTTGCCCGCCCGCTCGCGCGCCTCCGGCCCCTCGATGCCGTGGTCCACGGCGTTGCGCAGCAGATGCACGATCGGATCTCCGATCTCGTCCAATATCGACCGGTCCAACTCGATGTCCTTGCCCTCGATCGCGAAGCTGATCTGCTTGCCCAGCCCCCGCGCCGCGTCGCGGACCAGCCGCGGAAATCGGTCGAACACTTGCCACACCGGCACCATGCGGCTGCTCACGATCTCGTCGCGCAGGTCGGCGATGAGCCGTGAGCCCTGGGCCAGCGTTTCGTCGAGCGACGGATCGGCCAGCTGGGCGGCGATCTGCTGCAGGCGCCCGCGCGCGATCACCAGCTCGCCGATCAGGTTCATGAGTGCGTCCAGACGCCGCAAGTCGACGCGCACGTGGCGCGCTGCGTGGGCCGCCGGCCCCACGGGCGCCTCGTGCACCGCCGGCGCCGGCGGTGGCGCACTCTCCGCGCGTTCGCCCAGCTGCACGAACGCAACGTCGCCCGCACTCCGCACAACCCGCGCAATCTCGGCCGGCGCCGCATCGGTTTGCAGGCGCACCGCGAAATCGAGACCGAACTCATTGCTCTCGAGCGCGGCAACCGCCGGCGACACCCCGGTCACCTCACCCAGGCTCCTGAGCGCCCGGACGATGAGAATGGCGCGCACTCCGCGAAGCGGCGCGTCCTTGACCAGCCGCACACGCACGAGCCGCCCCGTCCCCTCCGGCGCCGGCGCCGTCCACGCCTGCTCGTCCGACGGCTGGGCCGCGACCGCAGCCTGGGCACGCGGCGCGACCTGCCCCAGAGCCCGCAGCCGCTCCAGCACTGGCGCGGCGCTCACGTCGCCGGCGCGCCCCCCCACCGCAGCCTCCACCGCCTGCTCGAGCACGTCCGCAGCGCGAAACAGCACGTCCATGACCTCCGGCGTGATGCGCATCGTCTTGCGGCGCACGCGGTCCAGCAGGCTCTCCATCTCGTGCGACAGCTCGGCCACGACGCCGTACCCCATCGTGGCGCTCATCCCCTTGACCGTGTGCACGGCGCGGAAGATGGCGCTCACCGGCTCGTCGCCGCCGGTGCCGCGTTCCAACTCGAGCAGCCAGCGGTTCACGGTTGAGACGTGCTCCCGGCTCTCGGTGAGGAACAGCTCGGCGTACTGGGAGATATCCAACGCGCCGACTATCCCAGCACGCGCTGGACAGCTTCGAGCACGCGGCTCGGCTGGAAGGGTTTCACGACGAAGTCCTTGGCCCCCGCCTGGATCGCTTCCACCACCAGGGCCTGCTGCCCCATCGCGCTGCACATGAGGATCTTCGCCTGCGGGTCGAACTTGGTGATCTCGCGCACGGCGTCGATGCCGCCCATGTCCGGCATCACGATGTCCATCGTGACCAGATCCGGCCGCAGCTGCTTGTATTTCTCCACGGCCTGGACGCCGGTCTCCGCCTCGCCCACGACCTCGAATCCGGCCGATTGCAGGATGTCCCCCACCATCGTGCGCATGAAGATCGCGTCATCACAAATCAACACCGTGTGGCTCATGTCGCTCCCGTGTGGACCAACTCTGGGCGATCGCCGTCTCGCCCGTGCGTCTGTCTGACTGTCCGGCCGTTCGGCTGTCCGACGGTCGGATATTCGGACGGCCAAAAAGGCCTGCCATTACGTCACAAAAGCACCTGCGCGACGAGCGCCGCCACATCAAGTACTATGACGACTGTCCCGCCCAGATGTCCCAGTCCGAGCACCACCTCGTCAGCCCGCTCCGCCGGTGCCGGTTCCACCTTCAGCAGGGTCGCGTCCATCACCTCTTCCACCGCCAGCCCAAGACGCCTCCCTTCGACCTCCGCGACGATGATCGATCCATCCGCCGTCGCCGGAGCGCCTGCCGCCAGCCGCGCTCCGAGATCGACCACCGTGATGATCGTTCCCCGGACGTTCACGAGCCCGTTGACGTAGGGCTGGGTGCCCGGCAGCCGGGTCGCCGGCCGGAAGGGGACGATCTCGCGCACCGCCGCGATGTCGCATCCGTACACGGTGGATCCGACGCGAAAGAGCAGCGTTCGCAGTTCCTGTGGCTCAGCCATCAACGCGGTAGAACCCGAAGTATTCCAGAGGATCGGCGCTGCCGAAAACGACGTCGTCGCCGGCCACGGCGGTGAGCGCGCTGCGGAGGTCGGCGGGCAGCGGCGAGCGGAGCTCGACCCGCTCGCCGGTTACCGGGTGTCGGAACACCAACCAGGCGGCGTGGAGAAAATGCCGCTTCGGGGGCAGCGAGACCAGCCGCCGGGCGCCCCCGCCGCCATAGGTGTCGTCGCCCACCACGGGGTGGCCGATCGACGCCAGGTGGACGCGGATCTGATGGGTGCGCCCCGTGGACAGGTGCGCCCTCAGAAGGTCCGCGGCCCCGAAGCGGGCCAGCCGGTGGAAGACCGTCTTGGCAGCGCGCCCGGTGGGAACGACCGCCATGCGTTTCCGGTCACGAGGGTCGCGCCCCAGCGGGCGGTCGACCGTCACCTCGTCGCTGGCAAGATGCCCACAACAAAGCGCGGCATAGCGCCGCACGATCTCCCGCCGGGCCAGGGCGGCGCACAGCACGCGGTGGGCCCGGTCGGTCTTGGCCACGAGCAGCAGCCCCGACGTCTCCTTGTCCAGCCGGTGCACGATGCCCGCCCGGTCCTCGCCCCCGCTCTCGCCTTCGGCCAGCGCGCCGCCGCGCCCTTTCAGGGCGTTGACCAGCGTGCCGCTCCAGTTGCCGGGCGCCGGGTGTACGACCATTCCGGCCGGCTTGTCGATCACGAGCACGTCGTCGTCCTCGTACGCCACCGCCAACGGGATGGACTCGGCGATCACGTCCCGGGCCGGGGGCGGCGGCACCGTCACCTCCACCATCGTGCCAGGTTCGGCCCGGAAGCTCGCCTTCTGGCGGGCGCCATTCACGAGCACGTGCCCCTGGGCGATCAACGTTGCCGCGTGGTTGCGCGAGAGGTCGAGACGCGCCGCCACGAGCACGTCGAGCCGCGGCGCGTCGGCAGGCGCGGGGAACCGCTCGAGTCGCGGCGGGCGCTCACTCACGTGCGTGCAGCCGCTGGCGCTCGTCGAGCCAGAGCGCCACGCCGAGCAGACAGGCGCCGATCGTCACGCCAGAGTCAGCGACGTTGAACGTCCAGAATCGAATCGACCCTACGCCCAGGTCAATGAAGTCCACCACGCCCCGGGCCGACTGAAGCCGGTCGAGGAGATTCCCTGCCGCGCCACCCCAGACGAGCCCCAGCCCCAGCGTCTTGAGCGTCTCTCCCGGCCGGCTCGCGCGGTGGATGAGCCAGACCCAGACGAGCGCCCCGGCGGCAAACGCCCCGAACGCCAGACGCGAGTAGCGGCCGAGCGACATGCTGAATGCGGCACCCGGATTGAAGGCGAGCGTGAGCCGTCCGTACGATCCCAGCACGTTGTGCGGCGCGAACGGCGTCAGATAGCGCACGGCGAGCAGTTTGGTGACCACGTCGAGCACGACGATGCATCCGGCGGCGGTCCAGAACTGGCGGCCGTTGGCGTTGGCACGGGTCATGGAGCGGCGGTCAGGAAGGTTCGCCGGCGGGACGCTCGCCCATCGACGAAGACCGGACGGCGGAAGCCGCGGAGGCCGCGGCCAGGCGGCGGTCCTCCGCCCACAACACGAAGGCGAGCACCACCGCACCGATCGTGACCGCCATGTCGGCCACATTGAACGTGGGCCAACGGGCGTCACGCACTCCGACGTCTATGAAGTCCACCACGCCCATTCCCGACCGCAGGCGATCGACGAGATTCCCGAGCGCGCCACCACAGACGAGCCCCAATGCCAAGGTACGCGTTACGTTCCCGGGACGGGTGGTGGCATACAGCCGGGCCAGAATGAACAGCGCGGCGATGATCAGCGCCATGAAGATCCATCGCGAGTAGGGCCCCAAGCTGATGCCGAACGCCGCGCCCGGATTGTACACTAGGGTGAGACGCACAGCGTTGCCCAGCACCTCGTGGGGCAGTTGCGGAAGCGGGAGAAAGCGCTGGGCCATCGCCTTGGTGACCGCGTCGGCCGCGGTCACCGTAACGAGCACGGGCCAGAAGAGCACGGCGTTATTTCTTGCCATCTTCCTCACGCTGTTTGCATTCGATGCAGTAGCGCGCGTGCGGCAGCGCATCCAGCCGCTCGAACCCGATGAGGTTGCCGCACGACTGGCAGAGCCCGTAGGTCTCGGGCGCCCGGTACAGCCGGCGCAACGCTTCGTCGATGTGCCAGAGGAACCGCCCCTCCTGGCTTGCGAATAGGAACGCCTTCTCGCGTTCCATGGCATCGGTGCCTTGGTCTGCCATGTGGAAGGAGTAGCTGCTCAACCCGCCGTCCGCGGATTGCGGCGTGGCGCCAAAGGCCTCGTCGTACTGCCCGAGTTCCTTGAGCACGCGCCGGCGCTCATCCATCAGTCGCTTCTCGAAGTGCTGCAGTTGCTTCTTCGACAGTCCCTTCACCTTGTTCGCGCCCTTGGTGGCCATGCTACTCCGCCTTGGTTATGGCGATCCGTGCCGTGGCCCCATCGAGCTCCACGGCCGGCATCGTCGCCTGGTCATCTGCTGCGCCGTCTTCACGCCATACGACGCCCATCGCCAGCACTTCACCGCCGATCCACGCGCCGTGGGTCTCCACGGCTTCCCGCACGGCGGATTCGCCGCCGACATACAGCACGATCCGGTCGCTCACCGCAAGTCCCGACTCCTTGCGCATCCGCTGCACGCGGCTGACCAGTTCCCGCGCCAATCCTTCGAGCCGCAACTCGGGCGTCACGACCGGGTCGAGGGCCGCAAAGAACCCCGCTTCCTCCTGCACGACAAGTGCTCCCGACGCCCGTCGCACGATCGTGACGTCGTCAGCATCGAGCTCGTGCGTTTCCCCACCGGCGTCCACAGCCACCGGCTCTCCGCGCAGCAATCTCCGCAAGGCATCGGCGGTGAGCGCCTGGACCGCTCGGGCCGCGAGCGGGGTCTGCTTGCCGAACTTCTTGCCGAGCGTGCGGAAGTTAGGCTTCGCTTCGAGCGTCACCAGGGCGTCACCCGTGGTCGCGAATTCTACTCGCTTGACGTTCAATTCGTTGGCCAGCAGCTCGATCAGCGGCGCCATCACCGGTTCCGGCACGTCGGGCGCCACGCAGACCATCCGCGACAGAGGGTGGCGCACCCTGACCCCCGCCTCCTCGCGCGCCGCGCGCCCCAGCTTGGCCAGCGTACGCACGGCCGCCATGGCCCGCTCCAGCGCAGGGTCGCGCGGCGCCGCCTCGGCGCGCACGTACGGCGCCAGGTGCACCGACTCCCCGGTCAGTTCGCGGTGCATCCAGTCGCTGATGAACGGCGCCAGGGGGGCGAGCAGCCGGCAGGTCGTGCACAGCACCTCGTACAGCGTCGCGAACGCGGCCCGGTTGTCGTCGCCGTCCACCTCGTAGAACCGGCCGCGGCTCAGGCGCACGTACCAGTTGGCGACGTCGTCGTCCACGAACCGGATCAGCAGGCGTGCCGCCGCCGTCGCGTCGTACCGCTCGAGCGCGGCGTCCGCCTCCTGCTCCACGCCGGCCAGCCGCGATAGCATCCATCGGTCGAGGGGAGCCCGATCCGTCACCGGTGGGTCGGCGGGCGAGGGGGCCCACCCGAAATTGGCGTACTGGGCGAACATGCCGCTGTACACGTTGCGCAATGTGAGCAGGAACCGGACTGCCTGCTCGCGAATCGCGCGCTCCTCGAACTTGCGCGGCACCGACACGTCGGCCGACGCCACCAGAAACAGCCGCACCGCGTCCACGCCGTACTCGGCGATCACCGCCCATGGATCGACCACGTTACCCTTGCTCTTCGACATCTTCTGGCCGTCGGCGTCCAGCACGAGGTCGTTCACCACGACGTGCCCGTAGGGCGCGACCCGCGCGTCCATGCCGCGCGTGGCCGGGTCGGCGTTGTTGGGCAGCGCGTCGCCCAGCCCCGTCGCGATCGCCAGCAGCGAGTAGAACCACCCGCGTGTCTGGTCCACGCCCTCGGCGATGAAGTCTGCCGGGTACTGCCGTTCCATCCGCTCGCGGCTGCCCGGCGTATGGGGGTACCCCCACTGCGCAAACGACATCGAGCCCGAATCGAACCAGGTGTCGATCACCTCGCTCACCCGCCGCATGGTGCCCGCACACCCGCCGCGCGCGCATCGCCACGCGTATCCGTCGACGTGCGGTTTGTGCGGATCGAAGTCGGCCGGCAAGGCGCCGCCGCTTCGCGCTGCCAGATCGGCGAAGCCCCCCACCACATCCACGTGCGTGTCGTCGGCGTCGCACATCCACACCGGCAGCGGCGTGCCCCAGTAGCGATCGCGCGAGATCGCCCAGTCGATGTTGTTCTTGAGCCACTCCCCGAACCGCCCCTCACCCACCTCGGGCGGATGCCAATCCACCCGCGCGTTGCGGGCCAGCATCTGGTCGCGGTAGGCCGTGGTCTTCACGAACCATGACGTGCGGGCGTAATAGAGCAGCGGGGTGCCGCACCGCCAGCAGTGCGGATACGCGTGCGTGATCTTACCGGCCTTCCACAGCACGCCGCGGCGTTTCAACTCGTCGATGAGCAGCGGATCGGCGTCCTTGACGAACAGGCCTCCCGCAACCGGCAGGTCGCTCGGAAACTCGCCCCGCGCGTCTACGGGCTGAAGGAACGCCAGCCCGTGGCGCTGCCCCGCGGCGTAGTCGTCGGCCCCGAATGCCGGCGACATGTGGACCACGCCCGTGCCGTCTTCCGCCGATACGAACTCCTCGCCCACGATGATTTCGTGTTCTCCGGGGCCGTACGGCAGCCAGTCGAAGGGCCGGCGGTAGCGCATGCCCACCAGCTCGGCGCCGCGCAGCAGGCGCACGAGGTCCCAGCGCGCCACGAAGTCGTCGCCGAGCACCGCCTTCACCCGCGACTCGGCCAGGATGAGCGTGCGCCGGTCGGGGTCTTCCTTGCGCACCAGCTCGACGTAGCCGAGATCCGGGTGCACGGCGAGCGCCGTGTTCGAGACCAGCGTCCACGGCGTGGTGGTCCACACCAGGATGCGGCGTCCGTCGGCCGCACCGCTGGCCGCTACGACCAACTCCAGCGCCACGTAGATGCTCGGGTCATCCACATCCTCGTATCCCTGGGCCACCTCGTGGCTCGACAGCGCCGTGCCGCACCGTGGGCAGTACGGCAGGATCTTGTGCCCCCGGTACAGGAAGTTCCGGTCGTACAGGGTCCTGAGCGCCCACCACACGCTCTCCACGTATTCGTTGTGATACGTGACGTACGGCTGCGCGTAGTCCAGCCAGTAGCCGATGCGGCTGCTCAGCTTCTCCCAGTCGGCGCGATACGTGAACACGCTCTCGCGGCACAGTCGGTTGAACTCGGCCACGCCCAGTTGATCGATCTGCTGTTTGCCGCTGATGCCTAGCCGCTTCTCGACTTCGATTTCCACCGGGAGGCCGTGCGTGTCCCACCCCGCCTTGCGCTCCACCCGGAATCCCTTCATGGCCCGGTGCCGGCAGAACAGATCCTTGATCGTGCGCGAGAACACGTGGTGGATGCCCGGCTTGCCGTTGGCCGTCGGCGGCCCTTCGAAGAACACGAACGGCGGCCGCTCCGCGGCGGCCGCCTGCGCGCGTCCGAACAGGTCCTCCGACTCCCAGCGCGCCAGCAGTTCGCGCTCCAGATCGTCGGCCGACCGGTCGGCCTGCAGCATCGCGAATCGCATCGTGTCCGGCACCTGCGTCACATCCGCTCCAGCACGCCGTGCACCAGCCGGCCCAGCTTCGGTTCCGCCGCCCGCGCCACGGCAATCACGTCGGCCAGGTGCGTCGGCTTGAGCGTCTCCGGAATGCACGCATCGGTGATGATCGAGAGGCCCAGCACGCGCATCCCTTCGTGCACTGCCACGATCACCTCGGGCACGGTGGACATGCCTACCACGTCAGCCCCCAGACGGCGCAACATGCGGTATTCGGCCCGCGTCTCCAGATTGGGGCCGGCCACCGACGCGTACACCCCCTCGCGCAGGGTCACCCCTTCGGCCCGTGCCACTTCGCGCGCCACGGCCCGCAGTGCAGCATCGTACGGATCCGACATGTCGGGAAAGCGCGGGCCCAGCCCGTCGTCGTTGGGGCCGATCAGCGGGTTGTCCCCAAGCAGGTTGATGTGGTCGGCAATGAGCATAAGATCGCCAGGCGCCCACTTGGGATTCATCCCGCCGCAGGCATTGGACACGATGAGCACGGGCGCACCCAACGCGTGCAGCACGCGCACCGGCAAGGTCACCTGCTTGAGCGAGTACCCCTCGTAGCGGTGGAACCGCCCCTGCATGGCCACCACCGTCCTGCCGGCAAGCGTGCCGCACAGCAGGCGCCCCGCATGGGCCTCCACCGTCGGCACGGGAAAACCGGGGATGTCGGCGTACGCGATCGCGGCCTCGACGTCGATCTCCTCCGCCATCCCGCCCAGGCCCGTGCCGAGAATCACCGCCGCGTCGGGGCGCCGCGGAAAGCGCGCGCGCACGGCGTCGGCGGCCGCGGCGATCAGCGTTCCCAGCGGGCGTTCCACTGCGGCGGCGGCGAGCGTCGGCATGCGAACGGCCGTCAGGCGCCCTCACCGTTGCCGGAGGCGGGGTCCACAGGGACGGCCCGCTCGGCCGCGGAGAGTTCGGCCAGCTGGCGTTCCAGCACCGCGCGATATTGCGCGACCTGCGTGTGCCGCGAGCGTTCGAGGGCCACGATCTGCTGTTCCAGCTGGCGGAGATCGCTGCGCGCCTGATCGAGCAGCCGATCGGCTTCGGCCCGCGCCTCCCGGATCACGAGCTGTCCCTCCCGCTCGGCCTGTTCGCCGATCTCCGAGCGCAACTGCTGCGCCGACACCAGTGCCTCGTTCAACGCCTTGTCGCGTTCGCGGAACGCACGCAGCTGCTCGTGGAATCCTTTGGCCTTGGCTTCCAACTCGAGATTCAACCGCGTCAGCCGCTCCAACTCCTCGGCAACTTCGTCGCGGAACTGGTCCACGCGCTCGCGGTCGTAGCCGCGCATCGCCCGGCCGAAGTCGTAACGCCGCACATCGAGTGGCGTCAGATGAAACGTTTCATCAATCATGCGCTCTCGCTCCGAAAAGAACCGTACCCAAGCGGACGCAGGTGGCGCCCTCTTCTACCGCGATCTCGTAATCGTTCGACATTCCCATGGACAACTCCGTGGCCGCATGGCCCGCCCCGCGCAACACGGCGCGCGCCCGACGGGCCCCCGTGAACACGGCGCGAAGCGTTCCCTCGTCGGCGTCCAACGGCGCCATCGCCATCACGCCCCGCACGCGCAACCCGCCCAGCCCGCGCCACCGCTCGGCTTCCCCCTCCCACGCGGCCGGTGCATAGCCGCCCTTCGAGTCCTCACCCGCCACGTTCACCTGCATCAGTACGTCGAAGGTACGCCCCTCGTCGCGCCCCAGGACATCGATCGCATCGGCCAGCGCGGGCCGGTCGAGTGAATGCATGAGGTAGAAGCGCGACAGCGCCTTCACCTTGTTCCGCTGGAGGTGCCCGATCAGGTGCCAGCGGGCCACGACCTTCACGGCTTCCATCTTCTGGAGTGCTTCCTGCACCCGATTCTCCCCTACGTCCGGCACACCGGCCGCTACGGCCGCATCCACGGCGGCGGCCCCGTGGGTCTTCGTCACGGCCACCAGCGTCACCGTCTGGCCGTGGCCGCCACGCGCCACCGCGGCGCTGATCCGGCCCCGCACTTCAGCCACCCGCTCCGGCAGGTCCGAAAATGGCATAACATGCTAATTTACCGGAAGTTACATAGCGAATCAAGGGATTCCGACGCGCGCCCCCGCGCGCGTTCGAGCGCGTAACGCGGACACCCCAGCAACGCCGCAAAATAGCCATCTGCGGGGTCGGTCGAAGGCCGCACACCAACCGCCTCGCGCGCCAGCGGCGGCGCCAGCCCTGCGGCTCCAACCGTGTCGACGGTGATTCTTGCTGCGCCGGCGGACTCCGCCGCCGGGTCACGTACGAACACCAGCCCGTTGGCGGTCCAGGCCCGTCCCAGCACCTCGCGGTCGGCGGCCGGCACCAGCACCGACACCGCCACCGGGCGCCCCTCGAGCACCGCCCGCTGCACACTGATGGTTGCCTCCGACAGGTCGTCGCCCCGCCAGCCGGCCAACTCGGACGCCGGCAGCAGCCCCACGCGGCGGCGCAGTTCCGCGCGATACCACGCCGCCGGCATCAACGGCAGCGTCACCACGTGCACGTCGAGGCGGATGCCCAGCACCTCCTGCGCGTACCAGAGCGGGTACGTATCGTTGTCCCCGGCGCCGAACAGTACGCCGTGAGGGGGCGTCGCGCGGAGGAGGCTGCTCGCCCAGCGCGCCGGCAGCGATGCCTCGGGCTCGCGGCGTCGCGTCACGGCGCCCCAGTTGAGCACGATGGGGACAGCGGCCAGCGCCACGCCGGCGGCAGCGCCCAACCCGACCCGCCGTGCCAACCGGACCGCGCCATACCCCGCCCACAGCCCCCACGCCCAGAAACCGAGCGAGAAGAAGTAGTCGCGCTCGCGCGCTTCATGCACTGCGGACGCCGGCAACACGCCCGCGCCGAACGACGGGCCCGCCTTGAGGTTCAGATACGCCGCCACACCCAGAGTGCCGCAGACGAGGAGCGTGAGGAGCGCGCGCCACGTGCGGCGGTCGTCGTCCCGATGTCGCGCCGCACCCAACACGCCGAGCCCCAGAAAGGCCGCCGTGGCGACCGTCCGCCCCGCGCTTGGCATCACCGAGGCGCCCAGGCCCAGCGCCACCTGCCAATCGGCGTACTGCCCGATGTTGGCGAGCTGTAGCCACGCCGGCGCCTGCCGCGGCCAGAGCGGCGCCACGTCGTATTGCCGGCGCGCCACGACGTCGAGCAGCGCCGGCCACGTCGACGGGTTCCCCTGGTTGATGAATGGATCGAACCGCGCGCGCACGAGCATGAACGCCACGGCCGACAGCGCCACTGCACAGGCGCCCGCCACCCCCGCGGCCGTGGCCGCGGCACGGCGGCCTCCCTCCCGTCGCGCGAACAGCGCCGCCGATCCCGTCAGGACGCCCACGCCGGCCACGAGCAGCGCCGCGCTCACCCGCCCCGCCCCGATGGCCACCAGCCACGCCCCGGTCAGCGCGAGCGCGCGCGCCATGTCCACGCCGTCGTTGCGCTGCGCCACGAGGACGATTGCCGCCGGTGTGGCCACGAGCGCGCTCAGATGGAGTGGAACGGCAAGCGCCACCAGGTATGCGGTGAGGACGAGCCACCGGCTGCCCGGCTCGCGCGAGGCCCGCGCCGCCGACACCAGCGTCATCATGGCGAGCAGCAGGGACGCAGCGTACACCTCCGTCTCGGTGGCGTTGAGCCACACCGTGGACATCGTGCCGGCGGTGAGGGCCGCGGCCACCGGCGCGCCCGCGGGGACGGCCGGCCTGCCGTCCGCGATGAGCCAGGCGGCGAGCCCCGCAGCGCCCGCCGTGCTCATGGCCGACACGAGATTGGTGGCCACCGCGTATGGCACGACGTGGCCGGCCAGCGATGCCCAGCTGTGAAGGAGCATGACGAACAGCGGAGTGCCCGGCGGATGCGGGATCCCCAGCGCGTGCGCCGCGGCAATGAATTCCCCGGCGTCCCAGAAGGTCACGCCGGGGGCGAGCGTGGCCGCGTACACCACGAGGAGGGCGGCCGCGGCCAGGGCGGCCGCGCGCCGCGCGGTCAGACTGCCGCCTCCGGCAACGGCACGTCGAACCCGCCGTCGGACGCCGCGCCGCTGAGGCGGCCGCGCACGAAAGCCGGCGTGACATCGCGCCACAAACGCCCGCG
Organism: uncultured Gemmatimonadaceae bacterium; assembly: GCA_963728785.1. Taxonomy (GTDB): domain Bacteria; phylum Gemmatimonadota; class Gemmatimonadetes; order Gemmatimonadales; family Gemmatimonadaceae; genus JAGWRI01. The sequence continues at coordinate 834,815 of CAVSKV010000004.1, read as the reverse complement.
CTCGGCCACCGAGATCTGTGCCGTCTCCTCCGACACCACGATCACCATCGCGTCGGTTTCGTCGGCGATGCCCATGGCCGCCCGGTGGCGCGTGCCCAGCGACCGGTCGTTGAGCGCGTGCTGGGTGAGCGGCAGGATGCACGCCGCCCCGATGATCGAGTCGCGGCGGATCACGACGGCGCCGTCGTGCAGCGGGGAGTGGGGGGTGAAGATCGTGACGAGCAGGTCGGCCGACACGCGCGCCTTGATCCTGGAACCCGTCGCCACGTAGTCATCCAGCGGGACCTTGCGCTCCACGGCGATGATCGCCCCCAGCCGCGCCTGGCTCAGCTGTTCCACCGCCTCGCCAATCTCGTCGGCTGCGCTGGTCATCTCCAGCCGCGGCAGGAAGCGCGCCATCGGCGTGCGCCCCAGGTGGGCCAGCGCCGCCCGCAGCTCGGGCTGGAACACCACCAGCGCAGCGAACACGCCATATGAGAACAATAATTGAAGCAGCTCCACGATCATGCCCAGCTTGAGCAGCCAGGCCACAGCGTAGGCCGCGAACAGCAGCAGCACGCCAAACAGGATCTGGACGCCGCGCGTACGGTGAAACAGCACGAGCACCCGGTACACCACGGCCGCGACGATCAGGATCTCGATCACGTCGCGCCACCCCGCATGGAGCAGCCGGAAGTTCTCGACGATGCTCACGTGGTCTCCGCCCCCGCCCCCGCCTCGAGCACCGCCCATGCCACGTCCAGCGACTGCCGTGCGGGCAGCACGTCGTGCACGCGGAACAGCCGCGCCCCCAGCACCAGCGCCGTCACGTGCGCCCCCACGGTGCCCGCCAGGCGGCCGGCGGCTTGCGGCAGGCCCGAGATCTCGCCCAGGAACCGCTTTCGCGACGCGCCCACGAGAATTGGATACCCGGTCGCGCACAGCCGCCAGATCCCTGCCAGCACGGCCAGCGAATGCTCCGTTCGCTTGGAGAAACCGATCCCTGGATCGAGCACGATGCGCTCCCGCTCCACGCCAGCCGCCCGCGCGGCGACCACACGCTGTCGAAGTTCGCCCAACACGGCCTCCACCACATCATCGTACTCGGCGTGCGCGTAGGTCGCCATGTCGGCCACCGTGCCCCGCGAGTGCATGATCACGAACCCGGCGCCGTGGCGGGCGCACACCGCAGCCATCCGTGGGTCCAGCCGCCCTCCCGACACGTCGTTCACGATGTGGGCGCCCTCGCCCAGCGCGGCGTCGGCCACCGCGGCCTTGACCGTGTCCACCGACACGAGCACGCCGGGCAGCCGCCGCACGATTTCGCGGATCACCGGGAGCACGCGACCCAACTCGTCGGCCTCCGACACCGGCTCGGCACCCTGCGGCCGCGTGCTCTCCCCACCCACGTCGATCACGTCGGCCCCTTCGGCCGCCATGCGCTCGGCGTGCGCGGCCGCGGCCTCGTGCGAAAAGAAATTACCCCCGTCGCTGAAGCTGTCGGGGGTAACGTTCAGGATGCCGAGCAGACGCGGCCGGTCGAGCGGCAACGCGCTGCCGCGCACCAGCCACGCGGGAGCGCCCGCCGCAGGGGCGCTCACGCCGGAGACGGCTCCGGCCCCCCCAGCATCGGCGGATTCTTGGGCCGTGGCTCGGCGGCGGCCGGCGGGAGCGGCGGGGTGGCGAGCACCGCCGGTGGCAACAGCGGCGGCAGCTTCTCGCCGCGCATCAGCACGGCGATGTCTTCGCGGGTCAGTGTCTCGCGCTCCAGCAGCGCCCCGGCCACCACGTGCAGCAGGTCCACGTGCTCCTGCAGCGTCTCCTTGGCCCGCTCGTAGGCGCGGTTGATCACGCGCTTCACTTCTGCATCCACGAGCTGGGCCGTCTGCTCCGACACCTCACGGTGGCGCTGGATCTCACGGCCCAGGAACAGGTCGTGCTCGTTATCGCCCACGAGGATTGGTCCGATGGCATCGGACAGTCCCCACTGGGTCACGTACCGGCGCGCAATGGACGTCGCCCGCTGGATGTCGCTGGCCGCACCCGTCGTCACCCGCTCGTGCCCGAAGATCAGCTCTTCGGCCGCCCGTCCGCCGAACGCCATGACCAGCCCCGCCTCGATCTGCTGGCGGGTGATGGACACGCGATCGTCCTCGGGAAGCGTGAACGCCAATCCCAGTGCGCGGCCGCGCGGCACGATCGTCACCTTGTGCAGCGGATCGTTGCCGAGCGTCTTGATGCCGCAGATGGCATGCCCCGCCTCGTGGTAGGCGGTGAGCCGGCGTTCATCCTCCTTCATCACCATGCTCTTTCGCTCGGCGCCGAGCATGACCTTGTCCTTGGCCTCCTCGAAGTCGGCCATGAAGATCTTGTCGTGCCCACGGCGCACCGCGAGCAAGGCCGCCTCGTTCACGAGGTTGGCCAGATCGGCCCCCGCCATGCCCGGTGTGCCGCGGGCCAGCGTGGTCACACTGACGTCCGGCGCCATCGGCTTGTTGCGCATGTGCACCTTGAGAATGCCTTCGCGCCCCCTGAGGTCGGGCGCGTCCACCACGATCTGCCGGTCGAAGCGACCCGGGCGCAGCAGCGCCGGGTCGAGCACGTCGGGCCGGTTCGTGGCCGCAATCAGGATCACGCCGTCGTTCGACTCGAAGCCGTCCATCTCCACCAGCAGCTGGTTGAGCGTCTGCTCCCGCTCGTCGTGGCCGCCGCCCAGACCGGCGCCGCGATGCCGGCCCACGGCGTCGATCTCGTCGATGAAGATGATGCACGGCGCGTGCGCCTTGCCCTGCTCGAACAGGTCGCGCACCCGGCTCGCGCCCACGCCCACGAACATCTCCACGAAATCGGAGCCCGACATCGAGAAGAACGGCCGTGCGGCCTCGCCGGCCACGGCGCGCGCCAGCAGCGTCTTGCCGGTGCCCGGCGGGCCAACGAGCAGCGCGCCCTTGGGCAGCCGTCCGCCGAGTCGCGTGAACTTCTGCGGATCGCGCAGGAACTCGATGATCTCCTGCAACTCTTCCTTGGCCTCGTCGGCTCCCGCCACGTCGGCGAACGTCACCTTGGGCGTGTCGCCGGTCAGCAGCTTGGCCTTGGACTTGCCGAACGAGAACGCCTTGTTGCCTCCCGCCTGCATCTGGCGGAAGAAGAAGATGTAGATCCCGATGAACAGGACCCACGGCAGCACGGAGATCACGATCGTCAGGATCGACGGCCGCGCGTCTTCGGCCTTGATGTCCACGTTCTTGGCGTTGAGCTTGGCCACCTCGGCTTCCGAATTCTCTACCGGATAGCGGACCGTGAACTTCTTCGCCTGTTGCCCGTCCACGGTCACCGGCTGATTGAAATCGCCCGTGCCCGTCTTGCCGCCGGTGATCGTGATGGCCTTGATGTTGTCGCGCGCCAACTCCGTGTTGTATTGCGTGTACGAGATATCGGGCGCCTGGTCGCTCCTCCCGCCCGACAGCTGCAGCAGTGCGACGGGAATGAGGATCACCAGAATCCAGAACGAGATCGTCTTGGAGAGACGACCCCAGTTGTTGCCTTCCTTCGGCTGCTTGTTTTGCGGCGTTTGCGTTGGCATCTACTGCAGACTCGCGATGTACGGGATGTGCCGGAAGTTTTCCGCGTGATCCAAGCCGTACCCCACGAGGAATTCGTTCGGCGCGTCGAAGCCGACGAACTGCGTAGGGTCCCGCAGCTCTTCGGCCATGTGCTTGTGGAGCAGTGCGCAGATCGCCAACGACCGCGGGTTCCGCTCCTTGAGCAGGCTCATGAGGCGGTTCAGCGTTCGGCCGGTATCCACGATGTCCTCCACCAACAAGATATGCTTGCCCTCCAGCGTCGTTTCGGGATCGTAGAGCAGACGCACCACGCCGCCCGACACGACGCCGTCCCCGTAGCTCGCCGCCACGAGGAAATCCACCTGCAACGATCGCCGGATCTGCCGGACGAGATCACTCAGAAATATAAAGCTTCCCTTGAGCAACCCGAGCACGAGCAGTTCGCCCTCGGGATAGGCAGCCGTGATCTCCTCGCCAAGCTCATGCACCCGGCTGGCGATCTGCTCCTCCGAAAACACGATGTGCTTCACGGTCCGGCCCATCAGGCGCGGATCAGCCACGGTCGTCGAACTCACACGCATAGGACACTTCCGACCTGCCGGGCCGGGCGGTTGCCGCAATTCCGCGGCGTACCCCAGGAATCCAGACCACTTCTCCACCCGACACTACCACCGGCCACCGCGACCGGTGCGGACCCGACACGCGCGCGTCGCTCAAGAACCGCTTCACCCGCCGGGCCCGGGCATTGCCCGCCGCCACCATCCGGTCTCCCGGACGCCACGGCCGCACCACGCTCACCGTGTCCGCCGGCAGCACCGCCGTCCATGGATCGTCGGCGCGTTCGGCGCCGGGCGCAAACCGCCAGGCCCCGAGGCGCACTTCGGCGCCGCATTCCAACGGCAGCTCGGCCACCAGCTCGTGCGCCGAGCGCCGCAACTCGAACGAGTCGCGTCCGCGGTGCACTTCCCACCCGCCGGACACCTGCACCCGCCCTCCGACCCTACCCCTAATAGTAAACGATACGACTCTTTCGGTTCCCCTTCGGTCGAGGGCAACCCCCACCCGGGCCGCCAGAGCCGGCCACAGCGCACCGAGGGATTCACGAGAATACCCCCCCATCGCGGGCGCCGCAACGGATAGGCGCCCCTCCTCGGGAACCGTCGACGTGACGCGCGCCAACGCATCCAGCCGGCTACGCACCGCGGCCGCCTCGGCCGACCACTCCAACAGCGCGTCGTCGATATCGGGGGCCGCCCGCCGAAGCGCAGGCAGCAGATCGAGCCGGATCCGGTTCCGGAGATATCGACGCGACTCGTTCGTCGGATCGTCAACGAACCGCAGCTTCCGGGTCTCGGCAAACGCACGGATGGTGCCCCGATCGACCGCGAGAAAGGGACGCAGCACCGCGCTTTCGGCATTCAGGCCCGCCAATCCGCGGGCCCCGCTCCCTCTCAACACGCGCATCAGCACGGTTTCCAGGTGATCGTCGCGCGTGTGAGCCGTCACAACTCGAGCGTCATGCGCTCGCGCCACGGTGCGCAGAAACGCCCAGCGCGCCTCACGCCAGGCCGACTCCGTCTGGCGGACGGGCCTCCCCCCGCCAACAAGCACGGGCACGCGCAGCGCGGCGCATTCGGCCCGCACCAGCGCCGCGGCATCGCGCGCCGCCGCGCCCGTGCCGTGGTCGAAAGTCGCCACGGCCGCCACCCGGTGGCGATCGACCGCCACGACGGCGTGGAGCAGCACCATGGAATCGCAGCCGCCCGACACGGCCAGCACCAGCGGCCCGCTCGTCGAGGCGAGCGCGCGGCCGGTATCGCGCAGCACCGATGGCTGCCGTCCAGAGGGGCGCACCTTGCGAAAGCTAGCGCCGCCCGGGCCGGCGGCCAGCATGCTCTGGAACAGGAGCGCATCCTGTGATAACTTGGCCCCACGGTCTACGAACCCAGGAGCTTGCATGAACACCCAGGGCCCGCTCGCCACACTGTATGTCGGCATCGCGCTGTGCGCGTTCTACACCGCGCTGGTGTGGATCAATACGCTGTTGCCCTTCTTCCTGCAGCCGCTGTTCGTCATTCCGGCCACGTGGGCGCTCGAAGTGATGCAAGGCAAGAAACCGGGTGCCGGAGGCGAGGGCTGATCGAGTCCCGTGACGCCTAGTTCCTGCGGGGGAGTTCGAGGGGTGGGGCCGGCGGCCTCGCCCCTCTCGTATTTCACGCGCGGCGCGGCGCGTGCGGTGGCGTTCCTGACCGTCGCGCACGCCCTCGCCGGGCAGGATCCCGCGCGGCCCTACGAGCAGTGGCGAACACTCGGGACCCCGCACTTCCGCTTTCACTATCCGCCTGAATACGAAGCGTGGACGCACGACGTGGCCAGCCACATGGAGGCGGTGGATTCGGCGGTTGCTCGGCTCGTGGGGTTCACACCCGGTGGGCCGGTGGACGTGGTGGTGGACAACCCGTTCGATCTCCCCAACGGCTCGGCGCTCCCCATGCTCGACGCGCCAGTACTCACCTTCTGGCCGGTGCCTCCGGACCCACGGGCCGACATCGGCAACTGGCGCAGTTGGGGCGAGATGCTTTCGGCGCACGAGTTCGCCCACCTCGCGCACCTCATGCGCCCATCGCGCAACCCGGTCGACCGCCTGTTCTGGTCGCTCATGCCGACCGACCTCGGCCCGCTTCCGCTCAAGCTTCCGAGGTGGGCCATCGAGGGATACGCCACCTACATCGAGGGCAAGGTCACGGGCAGCGGACGCCCCAATGGCGCCTGGCGCGCGGCCATCCTGCGCCAATGGGCGCTCGAAGGCGCGCTGCCCACCTATGACCAGATGAGCAGTTGGGGGGCGTTCAACGGCGGCGATTTCGCCTATCTCGCCGGCTCGGCCTTCTTCGAGTGGCTCACCGTCCAGTACGGAGACTCGACCCTCCCGCACGTCTGGCGCCGGGCGTCGGCGCGCGTGGACCGCACCTTCGACGATGCGTTCACCGGAGTGTTCGGCGACCCGCCGCGCGTGCTCTACGGACGGTTCGTGGTGCGGCTCACCGCGCAGGCGCTCGATGCCCGTAGCGCCATCGGCGCGCAAGGACTCGTCCAGGGCGCGGTGATCCAGCATCTGGACTGGGGCACCGGCGACCCGGCGTTCTCGCGCGACGGATCCCGAGTGGCGATCGTGCTTCGCTCGGCTACGGGGCCGGCGCGCACGGTGGTCTGGCCTTCCGCGCTGCCGGCCCCCGACACGGCCGCGGCGCGCCGGGGGCGTGAGATGCTGGCCCGCGATCCTGAAGACGTGCCTGCCACCCAGTTCTATCCTGAACCCCGTAAGCCGATCGCCACGCTCAGCGCCGTGGCAGGCCAGGCCTTCGTGGAACCGAGATTCCTTGATGACACGCACGTGCTCGTGAACCGCCTCACCCGGCAGGCGGACGGCACGATGCGTCCCGATCTGTACGTGTGGGAGGTGGCGCGCGGCGTTCGACGCGTGACGTACGACGCCGGCCTGCAGGACGCCGATCCGGCCCCCGACGGCCGCAGCGCGATCGCCACGCGCTGCGCAGCCGGCAGCTGCGACGTGGTGCGCGTGAACCTGAACACGGGCAGTGTCTCCACGCTCGCGGGGGGCACGCCTCGCCGCTCATACTTCCGCCCCAGGTATGCCCCCGACGGCAGGCGCTTCGTGGTGAGTGTATCGGTGGACGGCCACTGGGCCCTGTTCGTCGGCGACCAAGACGGCCACTCGCTGCGGCCCGTCTTCCCGAACGACAGCGTGAATCGGTACGACGCCACCTTCACTCCTTCGGGCGACACACTCGTCTACGCCACGGACGGAAGCGGCGTGACCGACCTAGCGGGCACGAGCCTCCGACGTCCGGCTGAATTCATGCTCACTCGGGTCACCGGCGCCGCGGTGGCACCGGCCGTGGACCCGGCCACCGGCGTTATCTGGTTTCTCGACCTGCACGCCCGCGGCTACGACGTGCGCGGGCTCCCGCCGCGCAGTCCGCCGGCCGATCGGGTGGACATCATCGGCCGGTTCGGGGCCGCCGCGCCGCCGCGTCCCGCGGCCGCTGCTCCTCTTCCGGCCGCCCCCGTGGGCGCGCCCGTGCCATACGGGCTGGGGCCGCGGCAGACGCGCGTCCTGCCGGGCGAGAGCTACGGAGCTGACGGGTTCGCGGCGAATCTGACGGCCAGCAACGTGGATGTCATCGGGCGCCTCACCGCGCTGGCGGGCGGGTCGTGGGGCGCCCGCACACAATCGAACGGAGCCATGGCTGCCCTGGCATGGCGGGGGTCGCGCGTCGAACTCGACGCCGGCGCGCACTGGGCGCGCCAGGAACCGTCGCTGGGCTCGGCCAGTGGGGTGACCGGGAACGCACTGGACGACACGCGGAGCGGCGGCCTCGTGGCCGCGGCATTCGACGCCGGCGGCGACGGGCGCCAATGGCGAGCGCGGGCAGGCGCCGGCGTCGAACGGCTCTCGCTATCAGATTTCACGAATGATCTCACGCGGTCCGTGGTGTTCGCGGAATGGGCCGGTTCGGCGGAGCAATCGAGCGGCCGGCGTGCCATAGTGGAGCGGCTGGCCGTTCACGGCGACGTGGGGCGCACCGGCGACGACGACGTTCGCCGGTTCGTGGCGCGTGCCGGCCTGGCGGCCACGGGATTCGGCCCACTGCCGGCAGCCATCTTGGTGACATATGGCCGCATGGCCGGGAGCGGGAATCCGTTGGAGCGGTTCGCCGCCGGTGGACTGGCCTCGCCGCTCGTCGATTCGAGTCTCACGGCGGCGCGTGTGCCCCTGAGCGCGTTGCCAAACGGCAGTGTGCTCCCCGACAGCGCCGGGTCGCGGAGCGCACTGCTCGCTTATCGCGCCTCGATCCCCCTCGGCGTGCTGGCGCCCTACTATGAAGGGGTGAGCGAGAGCGCCGGCGACCGGTTCGACCACTGGCACCGGGCGCTCGGCGCTGAGATCCGTCTGCGGGTGAGCGGGCTGGCGCAGCTGTTCGTGCCCGGGCTGGAGGTCCGCCTCGGGGTGGCGCGGTCGCTCGATGCGCCTTACGCAGGCCGGACCACGTTGTACTCGGCGGTTCGCTACACTCCCTAGCCTGCTGCCCGAGTCGGCCTTGACGGCGGCGGCCTTCTGTCGGACAATCCCTGTCAGACATTCGGCAATCCCCTACTGTCGAGCTTCGGAGAACCCCGTACGCTTTTTTCCCAAATGGCGGGTGGAGCATGTCGGCTGTCCGACTTCGTCTCGCGACGTTGCGATAGTTCGCACACGACGCGACGGTGACGTCATTCGTTCGCAGTCCCCTCGTTTCGACCGCGCGGCACGTGCGGTCGCGGCACACCAGGAGGAGGAAAATGAGTCTTCACCGTTTCACAGGGCTCGGCCTTGCGGCGGCGTTGCTCGCGATCCCCGCGTCGGCGTACGCGCAGGGTTTCGGGCTCAACGAGATCGGGAGCTGCGCCATCGCACGGGGCTACGCCGTCACCAGCGCGCCGTGCAAGGATGCCTCTACGATTTACTGGAACCCGGCATACGCGGCGGCGCTCTCCGGAAATTCGCTGGTCGTGGGCGGCGCTTCGATCGCCGTGACCGGCGCGTTCACGCACGACACCACGCTGGCTCGTTATCCCGCCGACCCACCGACCTCGTATGCGCCGCACATCTTCTTCACGCACCGGCAGAGCGAGAATTTCTCATGGGGAATCGGCGCCTACGTGCCCTATGGCCTCACCTCGCAGTGGCCGGACACGTTCCCGGGCCGGTTCGTGGCCAGCAAGGCGTCCCTCGCTACGATGTACTTCCAGCCCAACTTTGCCTGGAAGCTGAATGACAAGTGGATGATCGGCGGTGGGCCCGTGATCGGCTACTCCAGCGTGGAACTCATTCAGAGCCTCGACCTCTCGCAGCAGGTGGCAGAGGCCGGCCCGACGGGCCCCATCACCTTCGGCATGCTCGGCATACCGGCCGGCACCGAGTTCGCGCGCGGCACGCTCAAGGGCACCGCGTACTCCTACGGCTTCACCCTTGGCGTTTTCGGACAGATCGCCGATCACTGGACCATGGGCGCGCGGTATCTCTCATCGCTGAACTTCAAGTATTCCAACGGCAAGGCGACGTTCCAGCCGGTCTCCACCGGCCTCACCCTCGCCGCCGGCAATCCGTTCGGCGCACTCGCCGGTACGCCGGTGGACGCCCTCGTGGCCAGCCAGTTCCAGGCGGGAGGCGCCCTCGTCTCCCAGGGCGGCTCCACCGAGATCGCCCACCCCGACCAGGCCGAAATCGGTTTCGCCTACGACGGGTTCGACCACTGGCTCCTGAGCGCCGACTACGCGTGGATCGGCTGGGCGCGGTTCCACCAGCTCGACATCAACTTCTCCAACCCCACCCTCGGCACGGTCACGAACATCGAGGACTTCAACAACTCTTCGGCCATCCGCCTCGGCGCGCAGTACACGGCGCACAACAACTGGCAGTGGCGGGTCGGCTTCGCGGGTGTCGCAGCCGGCGCCTCACCGCAGACCGTGACCCCGATCCTGCCCGATCAGGACCGCGCCAACTACACGGTCGGGTTGGGAATTCCACTCACTAAGGGGCTCATTCTCGACGCGACGTACGCCTACGTCTGGACCCCGGGGCGCGACGGCCGCATCGCGAACCCATCATCGCCGAGCATCAGCGGATTGACATTGAACAACGGCGTCTACACCCTCTTCGCCAACATCATTTCGATCAGCCTCAAGGCGTCTTTCTAAGACCACCCACCGGAGAACATGGATGTCTCGTATCAAGCATCTCCTTCGCGGGGCAGCGGTCGCAGGGCTCCTCGGGACCCTGATCAGCTGCCAGGGCGATCAGCCAATCGCCCCGCCGGCCATCGCCGGCGGCCCACTGTTCCAGAGCTATGTGAGCCTGGGCAACAGTCTCACCGCCGGCTACCAGTCGGGCGGCATCAACGACTCCACGCAGCAGCGCAGCTACGCGGTGCTGCTGGCGCAACAGTTCGGGACGCCGTTTGCGTACCCATCGCTTTCGAACCCGGGCTGCCCACCGCCCATCTCGGTCTTCCAGACCGGCGCCCGGGTGACTCCAGCCGGATACCCGCCAAGCACCGGTAGCTCCTGCTACCTCCGCAACCCCGCCTCGGTAACCAGCGTGATCAACAACGTGGCTGTCCCCGGGGCGACCTCGTTGGATCCAACGTCGATCATCGGGAGCGGGCCCAACCCGCTCACCACGTTCATTCTCGGCGGGCTGACCCAGGCTCAGCGGGCACTGGTGGCCAAGCCGACATTCGCCACGATCTGGATCGGGAACAACGATGTTCTTTCGTTCGCGCTCGAAGGGGAGCCGGCCGGCGCGACCCCCCTGGCCACGTTCACGGCCAATTACAACACGATGATCACCCAACTCCTGGCGGGCGCGCCGAACCTCAAAGGCGTCCTGATTGGCGTGGTCCAGGCGGGGGCGGCTCCACAGCTGTTCCCTGCCGCGGCTCTCGCCAGCCCGCTGTTCGTAGGCGGCCTGAGCCAGGCAGTGGGCACCCAAGTCACCGTCCACCCGGACTGCCTGGCGCCCCCGGGTAACGAGTCCCTGATCAACATCCAGATCATCACGTACCTGCAGGCAGTTGTGGCACAGGGCGGCCCAGCGCTGATCGTCTGCGCCAAGGGCGACGTGCCGGGCATGGGCGACTACTTGGTGCTGGACGTGGCCGAGCAGGCCACAGTGTACAACCTCATCACTTCGTACAACGCCTACATTGCCCAGGAGGCCGCCTCCATCGGGTTCGCCTACTGGGATCCAAACACGCTCCTGGCCCAGCTCGCAGCCACCCCCGGTGCAATCAACTACCCGCCCAACCTGGCCAGCCTGACGGCCCCATTCGGAACGGCCATCTCCCTGGACGGCGTGCACCCGAGCAGCTCTACCCACATCGCGGTGGCCAACGCGCTCATCGGCGTGATCAACGCCAAGTACGGAACAAACGTGCAGACGATCCACTAGCGCAGTTGCTCGAGAGACAGCGGGGGGTGGCCGAGAGGCCGCCCCCCGCTGTCTTTTGTGGTCTGGCGCGTCTTGAGCACCGATGTCACCGGCGCCGGATCCGAGTGCGTCGGCGCCCACCGACCCACCGCGTATGCTGACAATCTGGCAATGCCTCACAGCCAGTGGCTCGTGGTGCGGTCGTGGGTGCACGGTCGCCAGCGGCTGGCAGTCTCTCGATTCCAGCTGCCTCGAGAGCAGCGATTGCGGCCGCCTACCGAGGCTGTCAGAAGCTGGCGTTGGTGCGGGGGCCCCCCCCTCCACACCGCTCCAGAGCCGGCCGCTGCATCACTGGCTATACCAGGACCAGCGGAGGACTCAAGCGTCCTGGTATTTCGACGCCGCGCCAATGAATACTGCGGCGGGCTCACGACGCGCAGCGGCTAATACTCCCAGAATCGGCGGGCGGCAGAGTAACGTAATAAATGTGATGCTGCCAGAACAGTTTATAAACACGGTGTTTACGTGGAACGTGATAAGGCACATTAGAACGTCATTATCAACACTACTTTCTGGCACGTTTCGATGGACGATGACCCGAGGTTCGGCCGCGAAACCCCTGCTTCCCGCCCGCACTCAGTTGGCCAGCGCCCCGATCACGCTATCCCCGAAGCCGCCCAAGCCCACCATCCGGAAGCGCATCCGGCGCCCGCCGCCGTCGGCCACCTTGCCCCCCGAATCCACCTCCGGTTCGCACGGAGTTCCACGTGCCGGGCTCGGCTGCTATAACCACGTCGCCGCCCAGCCGTCGGGATCCTGGGGCCAAATTCTAATAGTGTCATGCCACGCCATTGTGGCACATCATGGACGATTCGCGGACTCCGCCGGCACGTCCTGTGAAGCCCGACTGATCGAAACGTACGATCGCCGTACGACCTTTCGCGGCACCGCCAGGCCAGCCTTGCCGCCATCCGGCATCCCTCTTAGGATGCGGTCGCGGGGCACAAAGAACCGATTTGCTCCGCCGGATTCCAACCCGATGGCCCTAATGCCCGCCTCGATGGACGCCCCCGGCGCCACGATCAGCACCTGGTGGCGCCGCCTCAGCCGGCTTCCGGGAGGCCGCTGGCTGTTCAGCCTGATGCTCGGCCGAATGGCGCCCTATACCGGGTCCATGGGCGCGCGGATCGTGGCACTGGGGCCTGGCTACGCCAAGTGGACGCTCCGCGACCGCCGGAAAGTTCGCAATCACCTCGACTCGGTGCATGCCGTGGCCCTCGTCAACCTGGCCGAGGTGGCCAGCGGCACCGCCATGCTCGCCGGCCTCTCGCCCGGCACCCGCGGCATCGTCCGCGCGCTTTCCATCGAATACCTGAAGAAGGCGCGCGGCACCCTTACCGCCGAATGCCGCTGCAACCCACCCGCCGTGGACCGCGAAACGGACTACACCGTGGAGGCCACGATCACGGATCAGCAGGGCGACGCGGTCGCCCGCGCGTCGGTGCGCTGGCGCCTCGCCCCCCGGAGCTGACCGTGCGCCAAACCGTGTTCAGCCGCCAGGCGGGCATCGAAGTGCCCCTGATCTGCGGGGCCATGTACCCGTGCAGTAACCCGGAACTGGTGGCGGCGGTGTCCGAAGCCGGCGGAATCGGGATCGTCCAGCCGATCTCGCTCACCTATGTGCATGGCCACGAATACCGCGAAGGGCTGCGCTACATCCGCCGGCTCACGTCTAAGCCCATCGGGATGAACGCGCTCATCGAGCAGTCGTCGCGGGTGTACGCGGAGCGGATGCGGCGCTGGGTGGACGTGGCCGTGGAGGAGGGAGTGCGATTCTTCGTCACGTCGCTGGGAAATCCGCGCTGGGTGGTGGACCGCGTCGCCCAGGCCGGGGGCATCGTCTACCACGACGTGACGGAGCGCAAGTGGGCGCTCAAGGCGCGGGACGGGGGCGTGCACGGCCTCATCGCCGTGAACAGCCGGGCGGGCGGGCACGCCGGCGCCAAGACGCCCCGCGAACTGTTCGACGAGCTGCACGATCTCGGGCTGCCGCTCATCTGCGCCGGCGGAATCGGCGAGCCGGCGGCGTTCCGGGCCGTGCTCGACATGGGCTATGCGGGCGCGCAACTCGGCACACGGTTCATCGCGACCACCGAGTGCAACGCCGCCGAGGACTACAAGCGAGCCATCGTCGACGCGTCGGAAGGCGACATCGTGCTCACAGAGCGACTCACCGGCGTGCCCGTGGCCGTGATCAACAACGCCTACGTGCGGCAACTGGGCACCAAATCCGGTCCCATAGCGCGCTGGATGCTCCGGCACCGCCGTACCAAGCACTGGATGCGCACGATCTACGCCCTGCAGTCGGTGCGGAAGCTCAAGAAGTCATTGCACGCCGCCGGGGGAACCGAGGACTACTGGCAGGCCGGGAAGAGCGTGTCGCAGATCCACGCCATCGAGCCGGCCGGCCAGGTCGTGCGCGAGTTCGCGGCGGCGATCGCCGAGTGAGAGCGCGGGGCCTGCCGGGTCAGCCGACGAGAACCCAGATGTCGTACAGGGCGTGCGTCCAGGCCGTGATCCCGAAGCCGCGCGTGAGGTAGAGCGCGCTGAACGCCACGCCGCTGATCGCCCGGAACACGAACGACTGCAGCTGCAACGGCTCGCCGTAGGGGCCGGTGTAGTGGAACGCCGAGAAGGCCAGTGCGCCCACGACCGTGGCAATCGCGCCGGCCGTGAACCGGCTCAGCCCGAGCAGCACACGTCCGCCGAACGCCAGCCCGCCCACCAGGAGCACACGGAAGACCAGTTCCTCGTAGAGTCCGGCCCCCAGCGACAGCATGAGTCGGCTCGTCGCGTCCATGCCCTGGATGGGACCCGCAGCGAGCGCGCTGAGGTGCGTGAGCAGTTCCGCAGTGGCGGTGCCGACGACGATCCCGAACAGCAGCGCCAGCACGGCCGACTCCGCCAGCATCAGCGGAAACAGCCCGAGGCGGACGCCGCCGCCGCGCCGCGCGTCGCGGTGCACGAGCAGGGCGCACGCGAGAATCACCACGGCCATGAGGGCCAGCGGCCCCGGCGGGCCGAAGAGCGCGTACGAGACGTCGCGAAGGAGCACATCGGCGCCATTGCGGATCTCGCCGCCGGCCACGCGCGCCGGGCGCGCGGCGGCCAGGCCCTCGTAGATCACGAGCAGCGGCAGCGCGAACAGCAGGCTGTAGCGAGGCGACCGGCTGGCCGCCCAGTAGGACTGGCGGCGCGCGGGCGCCCTGGATGGCGGCGACGTCATGATCTCACCTTACGATCGGCGGCAGAAAAGGTTTGCGAGCGCGGGGTACCGGCTGGTGCACGCGGCGGCGATACTGTGGGCAGACCTTCACCCATTCATCGCCCCCGCCATGCCCCTCGAAGACTTGCTGCGTTTCGACCTTGGATTCTCCACGCAGGACGACGACGACCGGTGGCTCCCCTCGGCCGCCGACGAAAGCGAAGGATACGACGTGCGCTGCTGCCTCGCGACGGGGCCTTCTTCGGCCGGCGCGCCTCCCGCATCGCTCACCCTCCACCCCGGCGACGAAGCAACCGTAGGCACCGGACTGCACGTCACCCGCACCTTTCCCAAGCACGTCGCCATGTTCGTGCTGCCGCGGTCGTCCACCGGCAAACGCAGCATCACGATCCGCAATTCGCCGGGCCTGGTGGACCGCGCATACGTGGGCCGTGAGATCAAGCTCATGCTGCGCAACGATGGGCGCGAGCCGCAGACCGTGGCCCACGGCGAGCGCCTCGCGCAGTTGGTGTTCGTGCTGTGCGCGCATCCCGCCGTGTCGCGCACGGCGCCGATCGACGCGGGGGACACCGGACGCGAGGGATTCGGGTCCACCGGCCGGTTCTGAGCGCTCCCAACGATCGGCGAATGGCAGCCCGTGCAGCCTCCCACTAGTTTCTGAGGTCAGCTGCGGCGATGCGGCCGCAGCCACCCAACCGTCAGGAGATCCCATGTCCGTCCGCGCCTTCCCCCTCATGGCGCTCGCCGCCACGCTCGCGCTTCCCGTCCGTTCGGCCGCGGCCCAGCACTTTCGGTACGCCCCTGGCACTGCGCAATACCGCCTGACCGTCGACGCAAACATCACGACCACGGCCATGGGCCAGAGCAGCAACAACGAAGTCACTTCCATGCAGAAGTTCACCATGGCGCTGGCGAACCAGTCGGCCGACACCCTGGCAATGTCGGTGACCATCGACTCGATCTCGCAGATGACGCCAATGGGCGCGGCGCCCGGTCTCGACTCTCTGATGGGCAAGAAGGTGCGGGCCCTCGTGTCGCCGGCCGGCGAGTATTTCAGCACACAGGTCGACCCCGCCGACAGCGCCGGGTTGCTGGCCAGCGTGGCCGACCAGGTCGTCCACGTGCTGCCGCGCATCCGCGGCGGGCTGGCCGACGGTTCCACCTGGACCGACACGCTCGTCACCTCGACAACGCAGGGCGGGCTGCAACTCCGCACCCAGGTGATCTCCACCTACAAGGTGTCGGGCGACACCACGGTGCATGGTACCAAGGGGCGCAAGCTCATGCGGGTATCGACCGCTACCACGTCGGGCACCGGTACCATCCAGGGGCAGGCCGTGACGATGGAGGGGACGTCGGCGGGCACGGGAGTAGCAGTGGTCACGCCCGAGGGCGCCTTTCTGGGAAGTGCCGGCGGCGAATCGGTGAAGTCGCAGCTCACGCTCACCGGCGCCGGCATGACGTACGACATCGCCACCGAAGCGAAAACGAAGGTCGAGCGGGCGAACTAGCCGGGGGCTGCCGCGGCCGGCGCGATCTGGCCGCGGCACTCTCCGAATCCGATGCGGGCACAGCCGTCGCGCTCGCAGTAGCCCCGCAAGACCACCTCGTCCCCGTCTTCGAGAAAGGCGCGCGTCTCGCCGGTAGGGAGCGTCAGCGGCTCGGTGCCCTTCCACGTGCGCTCGAGCAGACACCCCCGCGACTCCGCACCCGGCCCCGACACCGTGCCGCTTGCCAGCAGGTCGCCGGGCTGCAGATTGCACCCGTTGCTCGTGTGGTGCGCGAGCAACTGTGCAACGGTCCAGTACATGTCGGTGAAACTGCCGCGGCTGACCAGGAATTCGCCCGCCCCCTCGGCGCGCATGCGCGACGTGGTGAGCCACGCCTCGAGGGTTATCGCGATGCCGGCCCGTTCGCCGGGCGCCGACAGATAAGGGAGCGGCGCCGGATCGCCGGCCGGGCGCACGAACGCCGGCGCGCGGAAGGGCGCAAGCGCGTCGAGCGTGACCACCCAGGGCGACACCGTCGTGGCGAAGTTCTTGGCCAGAAACGGCCCCAGCGGCTGGTACTCCCACGGCTGGATGTCCCGGGCCGACCAGTCATTCACCAGACCGAGACCGAACAGATGGCGCTCCGCCTCGGCAACCGGCACCGGAACGCCGAGGGCATTTCCCGCGCCTACGAACATGCCCACCTCGAGTTCGTAGTCCATGCGGCGCGACGGGCCGAACGCCGGAGGCTGGGCGGGATCGTCGCGGGTCTGGCCCCAGGGCCTGCGGACCTCGCTCGGCGAGGCCACGATGGACGACGCGCGTCCGTGGTAGCCGATCGGCACGTACTTGTAGTTGGGCAGCAGCGGGTTGTCGGGGCGGAACATCGAGCCGAGGTTCGTGGCATGAAAGATGGACGCGTAGAAATCGGTGTAGTTGCCAATGCGCGCCGGCACGAGCAAGTCCGCGGCCGCCATCGGCACCAGCAGTTCGGCGGCGTGGCGCTCCCCGGCCCCGCCGGTTCGCAGCACGTCGCTTACCGCGTGGCGGAGCGCGCGTGCCGCTTCGGCGCCCATGCCCATCAATTCGTTGAGCGTATCATCCTCGCAGGCACGGGCGGCGTGCAGCGCCTCGCCGCTCACGAGGCCGTGCCCCACGAGGGCCGCGACATCGAGGATCTGATCGCCGATCGCTACGCCCACGCACGCCTGCCCGCCGTCGCCCCGCCGCCGGAACACGCCGAACGGCAGGTTCTGGATGGGAAAGTCGTGGCCGGGCACGTTCGCGCTTGCCACCCACGACCGAAGCGCGGGATCGTGCGTATGATCGAGCGGGCCGTTCACAGTATCCCCAGCCCGCGCAGGTCGTCTACGGGCTCGCGAAACGAGCAGGACCCGAACGCCACGGCTCCGTGGCGTGCGGCGTGCAGCGCCTCGGCGGTCAGCACGACGTCGCGCCAACGCACCCGGTCGCCTTCGGGTCGGATGGCCGACGGATCGCTTTCGCCAAGCAGGGCGAGCACGGCAGCGTCGTCCCCGCCCTGGCGCATGAGGGTAGCGGCCAGGAACAGGTTCAGGAAGCCGAACAGCGTGCCGCGCGGCGCATCGGGTTCATACGTGAGCGGATATTCCCCGCGCAGCGGGTGGTGCAGACCTGCAGTAGCCTTGAACGCCACGCGGTGCTCCAGGCAACGGCGCATGAAGCGCACGACATGGCGCTCGGCGGGAATCGCGTCGGCGGTCACGCCGCCGGTGCGGATCTTGGCCTTGGCGCCGACCCCGGCGATGGCCGCGACGAGAGGATCCGGGTCCTCGCGCACGTCGACTTCCACGAACGCGTCGAACCCGCTCACGACCTTGCCGGCGGCCAGGACTTCGGCGCGATGCGACGCCTTGAGCTCGACGGTGTCCACGTGCACGGCCCCACGGCGCACGTCGAGGTGTCGGTCGTTGAACCGGACGATGGACTGTGCGTCGGTCTCGGCGTCGGCGCTGAGGAGCGCGCTCAGAGGCCACGACCCGGAGGCCGACGTGGGAAGCAGTTCGCCCCCGGCCTCGTCGAACTCGTCGAGGCGCGCTGCCGGAACCACGAACCGCCCGAGCATCCAGGCCTCGGCACCTTGCCGGTATTCGGCGTAGGCCCGGACCGCATCCTGCATGGAGAGTCGGGCCGGTGGAAAGAGGCCGGCGTAGTCCACCACGCGCTCGAGCAGCGCGGTGAGCGCGGGGCCCACGGGCGGCGCGCCCGTCACGCCTTCCGGTGCCTGTGGCCGGCGTGGCGGCTCGCCGCGTGGTGCACCTTGTCGCGCGACGCGCGCCATGCCTTGGCGATCTTCCGTCTGCCGTCCACCTTCACGATCGTGCCGCGGCAGTTGGCAGCTCCGCACCGGCAGGGGTACATGTGCAGGTCTGCCGCGGTGTAGTCGCTGAGGTGCTCGAACTGGTAGTCGTAGGCCAGTTCAGTGCCCTTGGGAATGTCGCGGAGCGCGTCGATCCAGATGTGCCCGCGCTCGATGATCGCATCGCAGTTCGGCTCGCACGAGTGATTGATGAACCGGGCCTCGTTGCCGCCGTACGCGGCGTCGATCACCGTGCGCTGGTTGAGCGTGAACAGGAACGTGTGATGCCGCTCGGACCGGTCGTCGTCGGGGTACCGGCGGTCGGCCTCGGCACTGGTGATGTGCTCGCCGGTGTATTCGATGATGCGCGTGCCCTTCGGGATATCCACGATCGCGAATGCCCCGGTGCCCTGAATGCGAGAGCGACGGAGCCGGAACCAGGGGTTCGGCCGCCGCTTCGCCAGCTTGCGTGTCGTCATGCCCTGCCGGAAGAAGCGTGGTAAAGGATCAGACGGCCTCGGGCCGTTCCTTGCGATAAGCGTCGGTGGCATGGCGCAGGGCGAGCAGCGCCGATGCCTCGAATTCGAACTCCATGGCCAACGCTGCCAGGAGTTGGGAGTCGTGCCGCTGCAGCTTGCGCGCCGCCTCGTCGCAGGCGTTGTGGCGCCGCAGGTAGTCGCGGCCGGCGTGCCAGAGGGCGTTACCGCGCTGGCGCCATGCCCCTTCGGTGCCCGGATCCTGGGCCGCCGCCCGCTCGTACGCATCGAGCAACTTGCCCAACCCGTCGTGGATCAGTTCGCAGAACTGCTGGGCGAACAGAACCTCGGTTTCCACGTCGGACCGCTCGACGATGCGCGCCACGCGGTCGTGCTGGCGGCAGCATTCGGCTGCCGAGCGGCAGAGCGCGTCGGCCACGGCGAGCGCCGAGCTCGGTGGATCGGACGTCTGCGCGGCCACGGTAGCAGAAGGCTTGGACTTCGACATGTGCGCCGGAAATGCGGGGTGGGACGCTGAGCGTAACGGGGAACACCGCCGCTCGCCGGGATGTTGCAAGATGAGCGGGCCCGCCCGCAAACGGTAGTGCCCACCGGGGCGCGGCGGATGGGGAAACGGGCGGTTGCCGGGGTCGCCGCCCGTGCGCCGGCCCGCTACTTTGCGCTCTTTTCCTTGTGCGTGCGCCGGCGCTTGCCCTGCTTGGCTTCGCGCCCGGCCATCTCGTCCACATGGATGCCGAACATCACCGTGCGGAAGGGCGCCGGGTCGCCGTCCTTGAGCGTGCGGGGCACGAATCGGCGGAGCAATTCGAGCGCCCGCTCGTACTCGGCGGCCGTCGCCACCCCCGAATCCGGGCTCAGAAGGTACACCGTGCCGTGCGCCACCACGCTGCGCCAGTCGAAGATGGCGTGGACCTCATCGACTTCGAACGCGACGTAGGGATGATGGCCGATCGTCGTCAGCTTGCTGCCCTCGGCCGTCCGGCCGAAGATCCACCCGTTGTCGAACACATAGTGAATGGGTTCGATGTCGGTGCGGTCCTTGAACGAAAACGCCAGGCGTCCCACGTGGTTCACGGCCAGCAGGGCCTCGCATTCCTCGGGCGTCAGTTCGCGAAAAGTCGGCACGGTCATGGACGACACCTCCCGGGGGACAGCGGCGCGTACGCCGCCGGGTCACGAACCTGCCCCAAGTCTACGACAACCCCTTGGACCGGGCCAGCCGGAAATCTCCTACTCGGTGCCGGGTGTAATGCGGTACGCGCGTCCCCGAATCGCCACCAGCAGCGTCGGCACCACGTAAAGCGTGATCGGCGTGGACAGTCCGAGGCCGCCGATCACGGCAAGGGCCAGTGGTTTCTGCAATTCGCTGCCTGCACCGATGCCGAGCGCCAGCGGGAGCAGGCCGAACAGCGTGCACAGGGTGGTCATGAGAATCGGCCGCAGGCGCACCCGCGCCGCGTCGCGAATGGCCGGCTCCAGCTCCATCGCATTGTGGATCATCCGGTAACGCGTGAAGTCCAGCAGAATGATTCCGTTCTTCACGATCAGCCCCACGAGCAGGATGAGCCCCATGAACGACGATACGTTCAGTGCGGTGCCCGTGACCAGCAGCAGCACCATCGCTCCCACGAACGACAGCGGGGCGGCGACGAGAATGACCAGCGGCTCGACGAACGACCGGAATTGGATCACCATCACCGCCACCACGCACGCCGCTGCCAGCGCTAGCACCAGCAACATCTGATGGAATGCATCCTGCTGGCTGGCGTACTGGCCGGCCAGCTCCACCCGCACGCCGGCCGGGGCGGGGTGCTGGGCCAGCACGGCCTGGATTTCCTTGATCACGTCGCCCAGGGCCCGTCCGCTGAGTTCGGACGTCATCGTGACCAACTGCTGCTGATTCTCGCGGTCCAACTCGCTTCGCGTGGACGTACGCGTGAGCGCGGCCAGCGAGGCGAGGGGCGCCGAGGCGCGGGTGCCGGGCGCCACGATGGGAATAGCGCCGAGGCGCAGAGGATCGTAGCGCACCGAATCGGGCGCCCGCACCCGCACGCCGATGGCGCGATCCTCGAGACGCAACTCGCCGGCGTCGACCCCCAGCAGCGCCCCGCTCACCTGCTGGTCCACCTGGTCGGGGGTGAGGCCGAGACGCGTGGCGTGCGCTTCGTCCACGTGCAGCGCCAGTTCCGGGCTGGGATCGACAACGCCGTCGTACAAATCGGCCACGCCGGAGATCCTGCCGATGGGGCCGTCGAGCTGGCGGGCGTACGCTTCCAACTGTGCGAGGTTGGGCCCGAACAGCTTGATCTCCACGGGCGTCGTCACGCCGGCCATGTCGTTGAGTGCGTCGGAGAGGATCTGCACGAACTCTATGCGCAACCGCGGCACCGCCGCGGCGAGCTTGTCGCGCAGTTCGTCCATCACAGCGAAGATGGTGCGGCTGCGCTGGCCCTCGGGCGTGAGCCGCACCGAGATATCGCCGCGGTTCTGTTGCGTGGCGAACAGGCCGAGTTCGGCGCCGAGCCGCCGCGACGTGCCGGTGATCTCCGGCGTCTGCGAGAGAATGTGCTCCACCACCCGGAGCTGGCGGTCGGTCTCGGTGAGCGAGGTGCCCTGCGGACTCCAGTAGTCGAGGATGAACGCGCCTTCGTCCATCTCGGGCAGGAACCCGGTGGACGCCGCGCCGTACGCCGCATACCCGCCGGCCACGAGTACGATGGCCGCCGCCAGGATCCATCCCCGATGGTGCAGCACCACGCCGAGCGACCGTTCGTAGCGGTCCGACAACGCATCCACGCCGCGTCCGAGGGCGTGCAGGAATCCGGCGCCGCCGGGCGTGCCCGCCGCCGGCTCGTACTCCGCGTCACGTTCGGTCACGTACTGTTCGCTGAGTAGCGGAATGACCGTGAACGCCAGCACCAGCGACACGAGCACGGCGATGGTAAGGGTGAGCGAGAGCGCCGAGAAGAATTGGCCGACGACGCCTTCCAGCAGCCCCAGCGGCAGGAACACCACCACCGTGGTGAGGGTGGACGAACTCACCGCCCAGATCAGTTCCTGCACCGCTTCGCGAATGGCGACGCCGCGATCGGGGTTGAGATGCAGGTGACGCACGATGTTCTCGGTGATCACCACGGCGTCGTCGATCACCAGTCCGATGGCAATGGCCATCGCGCCCAACGTCATCAGGTTCAGCGTCTGGCCGAACAGGCTCATCAGGAACAGCGTGATCATCATCGTGAGCGGAATCGACGTGGCGCTGATGGCCGTGATGCGCGCATGCCGCAGGAACAGCAGCAGGATGATGATCGCCAGCACCGACCCGATGATGATCGCGTCGCGCACCGCCTTCACGGCGTCGCGCACCAGCGAGGCCTGGTCGTACACGGCCTTGAGATGCACGCCCGGCGGCAGCGTATTCGAGATCGTGCGCATGGCGCTGGCCACGCTGTCGGCAATGGCCAGCGTGTTGCCGCCCACCTGCCGCGTGATGTTGATCAGCGCCGCCGGACGGCCGTCACCGGCGATCACCTGCGTATGGTCAGCCGTCCCCAGCGCAACCGTGGCGAGGTCGCGCACCCGCAGCCCTGGCGCGACGACCACGTTGGCGATGTCGTCCACGCTGTGGGCGTCGTTGGCCGTCACGACCAGGAACTGCTGGTAGTTCTGTTCCACGCGTCCGATGGCGTTCACGACGATTGCCTGGCGCACCGCCGAGGCGAGGTCGTCATAGCTCAATCCGTGGGCCGCGAGGCGCGTCGGATCGCCCACTACCTCGACCTCGCGCACGTCGGAGCCCTGCACCTCCACCTGGCCCACGTTGGGCACGCGGGAGATGATCGGCCTGATCTGGTACCGCGCGATGTCGTACAGGGTGGCCGGGTCGCCGCCCTCGAGATTGTACGACAGAATGGGGTACACCGACGGCGTCAGGCGGTCGGCCGTGAGGCTCACGCCCGGCGGGAGCTGCGGCTGCACCTCGTTGATCGCCGCCCGCACGAGTTGCAGGGCGTAGATCATGTCGGTATTCGGCGCGAACAATACCTGGATCTCACTCTCGCCGCGGATCGACCGCGAGTCGACGCGGCGTACGTAGAGCACGGTGCTGATCGCCTCTTCCAGCGGCCGCGTGATGCTGAACACCACCTGGTCGGCGCTCAGAGAAGACCCGGTGGCCACGACCGTGATGCGGGGAAAGACCAGTTCGGGGTAGATGGCCGACGGCAGGTGCATGCCGGCCCAGATGCCGGCGGCACTGAGCAGGGACACGGCCAGGTAGATGAATCGCCGCTGCGCGGCGACGATGTCGAACATGCTGAATCTGGAGCGCGGTTCGGTCACGGCTTGCCCTTCTCGATCCTGGCGCTGTCGGAGACACCGAACGCACCGTACGTCACGACGGTCTCGCCGGCTTTCACACCCGTGAGAATCTCGACGTACGCCTCGGTGCGCGCCCCGACGGTTACGTCACGGGCGTGGGCGATGCCCGCCGAATCAACCACGAACACGCGGTAGCCTTCACCCTCCGGCACCAACGCCTCGGCCGGCACGGCGACGGCTCCCGGGTGTAGTCCCACGGCAATCGCACCCATCACCGTCTCGCCCACGCGCAACGGCCTGGCCGGGCGCGCAAGCACCACGCGTACCGGCACGGTGCGCGTGACCGAGTCGAGCTCCGCGCCCACGTCGGCCACCCGCCCCGTTCCCAACGACTCGCCGCCCATCGACTGGCCGGCCACGACCGACACGGGCTGTCCGGCGCGCACGCCGGACGCGTCGGCCGCGGTGAGCCCCAGCACCACGTCGAGTGCGTTCGGATCGGTCACCTCGACGAGCATCGTGGACATGTCCGCGGACGCGCCGAGCACCGCATTCATCACCGTGACCACGCCGTCGATCGGAGAGCGCAGCGTGGACAGTTGCTGGTCGCGTTCGGCCGCCACGGCGTTGGCCTTGGCCTGGGCCAGATCGGCGCCCGCCTGCTCCACGTCCTTACGCGCCGCGATGCCGTCGGCGGCCAGCCGTTGCGCGCGGTCGTACGCGCGCTGTGCGTTGTCGAGCGACGCCTGCGCGCTGCGCAGCGCCGCGTCGAAGCTCTGCTGTTCGAACTCCACCAAGGGGTCGCCGGTCTTCACCCGCTGGCCGAGCGTCACGAACACCCGCGCCACACGGGTCGGCGCCGGCGCGGCCAGCGCCGCGAAGTGGCCCGGGCGCTGCGTCACCGAACCGATAGCCGCCACGGTTTCGGTGAACCGCTGCGTGCCCACCACCGCCGTGCGCGCCCCGACCACCGGCTGGATCTCGCCCGAGGTTCCTTCGCCCTGGTCCGACTGTGACTTGCCACAGGCCGCGCAGGCGAGCAGCGCGAGCAGGAGTGCAGTGTGCTTGGTCATGGATTCCGTGGTGCCGATGCAGTGAGGAGTCGCAGGGCGGCAGCGGCCGCATTGGCCGCGCCGACGTCGTCGATGTACTGGCCCAGGGTCTCGCGCGCGTTGCGCTGCGCCTCGAGCACGGTGCTCAACGCGGAGGCGCCCTCGCGGTATGCGGTGAGCGCCATGGCCGCCACCCGGTTGGCGCCGGCCAGCAGCTGCCGGTCGCGCGCCACGCGCTGCTGGGCAATGGACTGCGCCTGGGTGACCCGTGCGATATCGCGGGCGCTCTCCAACTGGATGAGCCGCAACTCGGCGCGGGCGCGGTCGCGGTCCGCCTCGGCCGCCGCCACGCCGCTCTGATTCCGATTGAACAGCGGGAACGGAATCGCGATGCCGACCACCGGCAGGTATCCGCTCTGTGTGGGGTCGTGGTAATCCACACCGAGCTGCACCGACGCCGATCCCCAGACGCTCCGTCGCTCGGCGTCCACAGCCTGATTGGCCGCCGACACGGCGTGCTGTGCGGCGCGTACGGCCAGCGGCGTTCCCCCAGCAGCCACCGTCGCATCCGACAGCGACAACGTATCGGCGAGCGCGATCGTCACCGCGCCCGTGGAGTCGCCCATCACCGCCTGCAGATCCAGCAGCGTCGCCGACGCGGTGAGCGAATCGGACAGCGCCTGGTTGTCCTGCTGCCCGGCAGCGATCGTCGCCAGTTCGACGTCCAGGTCGCTCGCGTCGCCCGCCTCGCGCCGGGCCACCGCCATGCGGCGCAGTGAGTCGGCATCCTGGGCATTACGCCGCGACAGGCGGGCCCGCGCGTCGGCGACCACGGCGTTCACGTAGGTGGTCTCGGCGTCGAACGTGACCGCCGCCCGCTGTAGCGCGAACTGGTCGAGCGCGGCCGCACGGGCCTCCGTGGCGCTTCCGATCCGGGCCCGGCGCAACCAGGGAAAGTCGAGCGGAATGTCTGCGTAAACGTGCCGCTGCGGAGCGTCCTTGGTGGCGCTCACGCTGAGGGTCGGGTTCGCGTAGGCGCGTGCACCGAGCAGCACGGCGCGCGCCGCCGAGGTATCGGCCGCGGCAATGGCGAGGCGCGGGCCACGGGCCAGCGCCGCCGCAATCGCGTCGGCCCGCGTGACCGGCCGCTGGGCTCTGCCCGGCGCGGGGGCGAACACGACGATCGCCGCGGACGCCGCGGCGACGATCCACCTGTACATGAGACTCCGGCGTGAGAACTACGGAACGGTATCCCGATGACCTGTCATCATGATGACACCGGCGCGCGCGGCAGGCGGGGGAACACGACCGTGACGCGCGTCCCCGTGCCGACGGTTGACGTGAGGTGAATTTCCGCGTTGTGCACGTCGGCCACCCAGCGCACGATCGCCAGGCCGAGCCCCGTGCCCTCGGCCCGCACCCGCGCCTGGTCGGCGCGATAGAAACGCTCGAACACGTGCGGCAGGTGCTCCGGCGCGATGCCGACGCCGGTGTCGGCGATGATCAGCGTGGGTCGCCCGTCATGGGTCGCCACGTCCACGTGCACCTGCCCGCCCTCCGGCGTGAACTTGATGGCGTTCTGCAGCAGATTCATCACCAGCTGCCGGACCAGCGTCGGATCGGCGTCGAGCGTCGCCTCCTCGAAGGCCCCGACCTGCAAGGCCACGCCCTTGGCCGTGGCGAGCGCGCCCGCCGCGTCCACGGCATCGAGCACGAGGTCGTCCAGGTACGTGCGCTGCCGCTGCACGGGGCGCTCGCCGGCGTCGGCGCGAGCCAGCGTCAACAGGTCGTCCACGATGCCGCTCAGCCGTTCCGCCTCCCGCTCCACCACGCCCAGCGCGCTCCGGTAGTCGCCATCGGGTCGCTGCTGCTGAAGCGTCACCTCGGCGGTCGTGCGCATCACCGCCACCGGCGTGCGCAGTTCGTGCGCCGCGTCGGCCATGAACCGCCGCATGTGGGCGATGTTCCGTTCCACCGGCTCCATCGATTTGCCGGAGAGGAAGTACCCGCCGGCCGCCACGAGCACGAGCGCCGCGAACGCCGCGCTCCCGAACGTCACGATCAGCGCCGCGTACTGGTCTTCCAGTTCAACCTGGTCGGCCACCACCGCCGCCACCATTGTCGTGCCGCTAGCCAGCGTGAACCGCTCGGCGTGCAGCCGCAGCGTGTGGTCCTGTTGCGCGCGGCGCCGCCGGTCCACCGCACCCTGCACCGCCGCGGCCCGTGCCGCCTCGCGTATCCATGCATCGGTCACCGGGGGCTTTACCGGCCCGCCCAACGAATCGAGCAGATAGAGTTGGCGATCGGGGATGTGAAGTTCCTCCACGGCGTCCACCACCGCGCCCCGCGCCGACCGGCTCTCCTGCTCGCGAATGCGGGCGGCGCGCTCAAGCTCCTGCGTCGATTCGCGTAGTGACACGTCGAGTTGCCGGCCGAACTGGCGCCGCACGACCACGAACAGGCCTGCCCCAAGCAGCGAGAGGATCAGGCCCAGCGTTACCACGTACCACGCCGTGAGGCGCAACCGCAGGGCAGTGAGCGGCTGGACCGCCATCGGTCAGGGACCGAAGCGGTAGCCGGCGCCGCGCAGGGTGTGGATCAGTTTCGGTTCGTAGTCATCGTCGATCTTGCGGCGCAACCGGCGCACCAGCACTTCGAGCACGTTGGTGAACGGATCGTGGTTCTCGTCCCAGACGTGCGCCGTGATCGCGGCGCGGTCGAGCACCTCGCCGGCGTGCCGTGCGAACACCTCGAGGAGTGCGAACTCCTTGGCCGTCAACTCGATGTCACGGCCGCCGCGCGTGACCTGGCGCGTGTTGAGGTCCAACGTCAGGTCGGCCACCTCCACGCGCTCCGGCGCGATGGCCGGGCCGCGCCGGGCCAGCGCGCGCACGCGCGCCGCCAGCTCACGGAACGCGAACGGCTTGGAGACGTAGTCATCGGCGCCGGCGTCGAGGCCGCGCACACGGTCATCCACCGCGTCGCGCGCCGTGAGCATGAGGATCGGCGTCGTGCTCCCGCGGCGGCGGAGGTCGGCGCAGAGATCGAACCCCGACCCGCCTGGCAGCATCACGTCGAGCACGATCACGTCGTGAGCTCCCAGCACCGCGCGCTCGTGGCCCTCGGCGTACGTCGCCGCCGTGGTCACTTCCATGTGCATCCCCCGGAAGCCGTCGCGCAGCGCGTGCAGCAACTCGGGGTCGTCCTCCACGATCAGTACGCGCATGCGCGCCGCCTCATCGGTACTTCCACCGCGTTAGACCCTCCGGCCGTGGCCCCGTTCGTGAACATCCCAAGCTAGCGCCAGATCGCGCCGTTCGCGACGCAATTCTGTGCCGGGCGAGCCATGAGTTCAACGTACCGGGGCCTGCAGCCGGCGCGCGCACACTCGGGCCCCGCTGCACCGGCTGACGCAGTCGGGGTTCCCGCCATTCCGCAGGCTAGCGCGTTCCGAGGGCAGCGGACGCGCGGCGGGCCTTGGAGATCTGCGCCTCCACGTGTCGTTCGCGCTGCATCACGCAGGCGCTGTACCAGTCGCCGGCGCCGGTCGGATCGTCGCAGGCGATCGGCGCCGTCTCGCCGGAGGCGATCTGCGGCATGGCGTGACCGTAGATCTCGTGGGCCAGCACGCGCTCGAGATAGCGGTTGAACATCGCCGAATCGTCGGCCGTGGAGCCAGCGGTGCGCAGTGCCGATTGCAACCCCGAGAGGCGCACGATCACCGCGATGTGCTCAATGCGCCGGCCCGGGGCGCCGGTGCGCGTGAGCGGGTAGAACGCGGTGAGCGCCTGCCATCCGCTGACCTGGGCGTAGCCCGGCGGGAGTTCGCGCCTGAGCTGCCGAGCCGTGCCGATCACCAGCGGGATGCCCGACTGCTCGATAGCGGTCATTGCCGAGTCGAACGCCGGTGAGAGTTTTCGCATGTGGATGATCGTGGCCGCAAGCGTGGAGTCGCCGATCGCAATGTTGCGGGCATAGAGCGGAGACTCAGCAAGCGAGTTGCTGGCCACCCGATCGGCGAAGCTCGGCGATCCGGCGAATGCCGCCGCTGGGGCAACCAGGGAATACTGGCGGTCGCCGAAGGATGCACCGCCGGTCTGGAGCGAAGAGCAGGCGGCAAAGAGCGACGCGGCAACGGCTATGAGAACCCAACGGACAGAGGGCCAGGTCTGCCCACAGGCCGCGGGTGAGCGGCGCGCGTCGACGATGCGTTGGGTGGTCGGGAGGAACGAGCGCTGCAGCATTGGAGAGTCCCAGTTCGCCCAAAGGGAGCGAGTGCATGCTTCAGCGCAGCGTCGCGCGATGACGCCTGCAACACTCACCAATTGGAGACAACCGTCCAGTGTTCGAACACGATGCGGCGTATAATTTCCCCTATACAGCGACAAAATGGCCGAAAGTCAAGCAAACGTTGGCCAGATTGCCCAGATAGGGCCCGCGGCGCCGGTCATTTGGCCCCAGCTCGCTGAGTCCCGGCTGCCCCAAAGCCTCTTGAACTCCGCATTGACCGCCGCGTTCCGCGACAGCATTCTGGTGCGCTGGCCCACTCACAGGACTTGGTCCATGAATCTGCGCCCCGCTCTCTCCGGCCTGTTGGTTGTCCTTTCCCTCGCCGGCTGCGCCTCCGGCTCGAACCCCGAGCCCTCGCAAAAGACACTGGTGGTCGACGAAGGCGCGGTGCGTACGACCGTAACGCCCGGGGCGCAGCGCGCGTTCTCCGCTCCGGAAACCAAAATGTGGACCGCGCTCGGCGCCGCGTACGCCGCGCTCGGGTTCACCGTGGACGTCAATGACCGGCCCAACCACCGCATGGGCGTTTCGACCTTCTACATCAGTGGCGGGCGGTTGAATGGGCAACCGGTGTCCTACTTCGCCAATTGCGGAAACGGCATGACGGGGCCGATTGCCGACAGCCGCCGGGTGTATTTCTCGCTGGTCACGACGGTGACTGCGGTGGACGCGACGCACACGACGCTCCTGACCGACGTGAGCCCGACGGCGGTCGACGTCGCTGGGGGCAGCAACGACCGGATTTCGTGCGGGTCCACTGGCGCTCTGGAGGCGATGCTCTACGACGCGGTGACGCACCAGTTGGGATTGAACTAGAGCGCCGCAAACGTCTGAGGGGCTGTGGGTGAGTCCCTCACTATGACCGTGGCGTTGCCTGATTCATGTCAACGGTCGCGCGACCCAGAACCATCTTCATCACCCCGGCGGAGAGGGCCAGCTTGAAGTGGTCGAACCCCTTGTCGAGCCGGTAGTGAATGGCCCGATCGGTGAACAGGCTGGCCAGGCAGTGCCGGTAGGCGTCGAGCAGATGCGCTTCTCCCCGCACGTTGAGGTAATTCCCGTGCTGCCCGGCGAAGCTGGCGGTGGGCAGGTCCTCGGCAGTGGCCGAGCTGCGAACGGCAACCGTCAGCCCCGGTCCGTACTCCGCGCCGAACTCGGCGTAGGCCTCGCGAATCTCACGCTCGAGCGCCGACGGGAGCGGCGCCGAATACACAATCTCGCGCGCGCGTGCGCCGGCGGCGGAGCGCGCCGTCATGTCGCTCTTGTCGAGCGCACGCCGGCCGGCGTCAACCAGCGATACATCTCGCCCAATGACGCATTCTCTCCGCTCACGGCGGGGACGTCGTCCATCCCGATGTCCTTGAACCACCGAACGAACTGCGATGTGCTCGTCATGACCGCCTCCTCGCCACGAATCGCTCAATCCGCCGCCGGCCACCGGATCCACGGCGCTTCCAGCGGAGCCGGCACGTTTGGGTACTTTGGCACCACGCGCGGCGTATAGTCCGAAGCCGGGCGCGCACCCGGCACGTCGGCACGGAACCGGAATCGCGTAGGTGCGCCCGGAATCGGTGCCACGCGTTTCATCTCATATCGTTCGGGCGGACCATCGTCCTTCCCGTCCGCGTAGAGTTCCACGGCCACGGTATCTGGCGCGACGCCGTTGAGATCGGCCTCGACGGTGAATTCGTGCCGGTCGGGCTGTGACGCGACCTGCACCGGACCGAGAGTGAGACCGCTCCAGTACCGCGCCAGGTTTCGCCGCCAGTCAGTGACCGCCCGCGCCAGTGACGCCTTGTCCGCCGAGCGCGCCCGATATGCCGCGGCCGCGGGAAGGTAGTAGCCCGTCGTGTACTCGCGGACCGCGCGATTGCTCGAGAACCTGGGGGTCAACCGCGCCATGCTCTCCCGAACCCGGGTGATCCAGGCGCGGGGAATCTGGTCCGGCCCGCGGGCGTAGAACGCCGGTGCGATTTCGTGTTCCAGCAGGCCGTACAGTGCATCGGCTTCTACGGCATCCCAAGCCAAGTCGCTGTCGTGCACCCGTCGATCCCCGATGGCCCACCCCACATCGGCGGTGAACGCCTCAGCCCACCACCCGTCGAGCTCCGACACGTTGAGGCCGCCGTTCACCAGGGTCTTCATGCCGCTCGTCCCGCAGGCCTCCCACGGGCGGCGCGGCGTGTTGATCCAGACGTCCACCCCCTGCACCAGACGCTCGGTGAGCAGCATGTCGTCGTCGGCCAGAAAGATCACGTGCCCCTGGGTTTCCGGACGGCGCATGAAGGTCACCCACTCCTGCACCATATCGCATCCTTCCTTGTCGGCCGGATGGGCCTTGCCGGCGACGATCAGATATGCCGGACGGTCGGGATCGGTGAGGATCCGTAGTAGTCGCGCCGAATCGTGGAGGAGGAGCGTGGGCCGCTTGTAGCCGGTGAATCGACGGGCGAACCCGAGCGTCAGTGCGCCGCCATCGAGGGCCCGCCGAGCTTCCTCGATTCTTTCCGGCCCGGCTCCCGAAGCCGCCAACTGGCGAGCAAACTGCGCACGCACGTAGTCCACCAGCGACGCACGCGCGGCGGTGCGCATCTGCCACAGCGCGGAATCCGGCACGGCGCGGATGGCGTCTTCGAGCCCGCCGAGCGCGCCGCGCCAGCGGTCCTTGCTCGAGGCCTGCGTCCAGAGGGCATCGGCTTCGGCGGAATCCCAACTCGGCGTATGGATGCCATTGGTCACCGCGCTCACCGGCACTTCGACTTCGGGCCAACGGGGAAACAGCGGCTGGAAGATCCCACGGCTCACCTTCGCGTGGAGTTGGCTCACACCGCTTACGGCCCCGCTGCCGTGCACGGCGAGATACGCCATGTTGAACGGTTCGATGGCATCGTCCGGGCGAGCGCGTCCCAGCGCCAGCAATTCGCTCTGCGACAACCCGAGTTCCTGCTCCGCATAGGTGCCGAGGTATTCGGTGATCAACCCCGGCGTGAACTGGTCGAACCCTGCGGCCACCGGCGTGTGGGTGGTGAACAGGTTACCGGCGCGAGTGGCCGTCAGGGCCACGTCGAACGGCACGCCAGCTTCACGCATGAACTGCCGTGCGCGTTCGAGCACGGCGAAGGCGGCGTGGCCTTCGTTCATGTGGCAGACCTCGGGCTGCAGGCCCAGCGCCTGCAGCAGGCGCCAGCCGCCGATGCCGAGCACGAGTTCCTGCTTCAGTCGCATCTCGGGAGGACCGCCGTACAACTCGCCGGTGATTCCACGGTGGGGCGGAAAGTTCGCCGCGTCGTTGCTGTCGAGCAGGTACAGGCGGGTCCGTCCCACCTGCGCCTGCCACGTGCGAAGCCACAGCGCGTAGCCGGGCAGCGGGATCTGTATCCGCAACCAACCTCCGTCGCGGCCGCGCAGGGGAGTCACCGGCAATTGGCCCGGGTCGTTGTACGGGTAGAACGCCTGCTGCGCCCCGTCGCGGTCGATCACCTGGCGGAAGTTGCCCTGTTGATACAGCAGGCCAACACCGACCACCGGCACGCCGAGATCGTCGGCCGCCTTCAACTGGTCGCCGGCCACGTTCCCCAGACCGCCCGAGTAGATCGGGAGCGCCTCGCTCAGCATGAATTCCATGCAGAAATAGGCCACGCACGACAGCTTCGATTCGCTGTGATGCTGCTGGAACCATCCCGGTGCCGTCGCCGCGTGCCGGGACGCCTCGACCAGTTCGTTCACCCGCTTCCGGAAGTTCGCGTCGGCCAGCGCGACGCGCAGCGTTCCCCGGGAAACCGTCTGCAGCACGATCCACGGATTGTGGGTGAGGTCCCAGAGCTCGGAGTCGAGATGGCTCCAGACCTCGTCGGCTTGGTGATTCCAGGTCGATCGCAGATCGAGCGCGAGTTCGGCGAGTTCGTCCAGGTGCGCGACATCGCGGCGAAGCGACAGGTTCCGAATCTTTCGAGCAGCCATACGGCCTCCACCCTCAGCCCGGAGCGTCGGCGAGCGCCGAGTGGACGATTCCTTCTGCCTCATCCAGGATACGGCCGAGGTGGACCGCCCCCTGGAAGGTCTCGGCGTAGATCTTGAGGATGTTCTCGGTGCCCGAGGGGCGCGCCGCGAACCATCCGTGCTCGGCGACCACCTTGAGCCCGCCGATCGGCGCCCCATTGCCCGTCGCCTGCGTCAGCATTGCCTGGATCGGCTCGCCGGCCAGCTGCGTGGCGTGAACCTGGGCGGGGGCAAGCCGCGCCAGCCGCCGCTTCTCTTCTGCGGTCGCCGGAAGATCTACGCGCTCGTAGACCGGCTCACCCAACACCCTCGTCAGCTCGCGATATGCGTCGCCCGGACTGCGCCCCAACCGAGCCGTCATCTCTGCTGCGAGCAACCCGGACACGATTCCGTCCTTGTCCGTGGTCCAGACCGTACCGTCGCGCCTCAGGAACGTGGCCCCCGCGCTCTCTTCGCCGGCAAAGCCCAGGGTGCCGTCGAGCAGACCGTCCACGAACCACTTGAAGCCCACGGGCACATCGCAGACCGTGCGCCCGAGGCGCGCCGCCACGCGATCGATGAGCGAGCTGGTGACTACGGTCTTTCCCACCTGCGCGGCGCGGCCCCATTCGGGCCGTTGCGTGAACAGGTACTGGACGACCACCGCCAGATAATGATTGGGAGGCATCAGCCCGATGCCCGGGCTGACGATCCCGTGGCGATCGTGGTCGGGATCGCAGGCCCAGGCGATGTCGAACCGATTTTTCAGCGCGACGAGACGGCGCATCGCGTACGGTGACGACGGATCCATACGGATCTTCCCGTCGTGATCCACCGTCATGAATCGGAAGGTCGGATCGACGACATCACTCACCACGGAGAGGTCCAGTTCGAACCGGTCCGCAATGCGATGCCAGTATTGCACGCCCGCCCCACCGAGAGGGTCCACGGCGAGATGCAACCGCGCCTGCCGCACTACGTCGAGGTCCACCGCCGACGACAAATCAGCGACGTAACTTTCCAGAAAGTCGTGCCGGTGCGTCGTCCCCGCACTGAGCGCGCGGGCAAACGTCATGCGTCGAACGGCGGACGCGCCCTGGCCGAGCAGGAGGTTCGCGCGCGGCTCGATCCACCCGGTGACGTCCGGGCCGGCCGGGCCGCCGTGCGGCGGATTGTACTTGAAGCCGCCGTCATCGGGTGGATTGTGCGACGGCGTCACCACGATGCCGTCGGCCAGATGGTCCGCCCGCCCGCGATTGTGGGTCAGGATGGCGTGCGAGATGACGGGGGTGGGCGTGTAGGCGCCGTCGGGCGCGATCATGACGTCCACGTCGTTCGCGGCAAGCACTTCGAGCGCCGTAGTGAACGCCGGCACCGACAGCGCGTGGGTGTCGAACCCCATGAACAACGGTCCGTCGATCCCACGATCCTTGCGGTACAGGCAGATGGCCTGCGTGATCGCAAGAATGTGGCGCTCGTTGAAGCTCAGGGTGAGGGATGATCCTCGGTGGCCCGAAGTGCCGAACGCCACGCGCTGGGCATCCACCAACGGATCGGGAATCTCGGCGTAGTACGCCGTCACCAACCGCGGCACGTCCACCAGCATGCTCACGGGGGCCGGCTCACCGGCGAGTGGGCTCACTGCCCCGGCCGTCCCCCGGTGCGGAGCGTGCACGGCTGACTCAGGCATCGGTGAACACCTCATTGCGCGGCTGTCCCTTGGCCAGCGGCGTGGGCGCGGACGGTTCGCGCCGTAGAGGATGCTCGCTCAGGCAGACCTGGCCGACCGTGAGATAGTCCGCCGCCTGCCAATAGCGTTGCATCCGATCGAGCAACTGCGGGGACAGCGGCCCGACCGCGGGTGCTTCCGCCGTCCCACTCCTCCGTGACCGGCGGCGAATGGTCCGCGATAGCGCGGAGTCGAAGACGAACATCTCGCAATGTCTCACCGATTCCCGACCGTCGTCTGCCGCGGCCCGGCCCTCTGCCTCTGTGCACGAATGCTACTGCCCGATGAGGGGAGCTTCGTGAGGAGAACCCGGAAGCTCTGCGAGCGATACGCCTACATCGCCTCGTCTTGCCGACCTCGGCCATCGCGCCGGCGGCAAGACACTACGGCAGCGCCGCAAGAATGACGGCGCTTTGCGGCCCGAGGCGATACGAGGCCTGGTCGTCGACGCGGGGTTCGTGCCCCGGCGCGCTCAGATCGTCCGGCGGGGCGCAAAAGGTGTCCACCACCCGATGCCAGGCCCGCGAACCGCCCGGCGATGGGAGCGCATACGTCACCGGTGTCTCTCCAGCATTGAAGGCCAGCAGGAGCCTGGTATCCGCGGCATCGGTGACCACGCAGGCGACCGAGCGGAGTCTCTGGTCCGCCCACTGCGGCCCCGCTCCACCGGGCCACAGCCAGCGAATCGTCGTGGCATCGTAGAACGTCTCCGCCCGGAGCACGGCAAACCGCCGCCGCACGGCGAGCATGCCGCGGGCGAAGGCCCGGATGTCGCGGTGCCGTTCCGCCAGTGCCCAGTCGTACCAACTGACCGCGTTGTCCTGGCAATACGCATTGTTGTTGCCCTCCTGGGTGCGGCGAAACTCGTCGCCGCCGAGGAGCATTGGCACGCCGCGCGACGCAAACAGCGTCACCAGGAAGTTCTTGATTCGCCGGATCCGCAGTCCTTCGACCACGGCGTCTTCCGTCGGGCCCTCGACGCCAGCATTGCTGCTGTAGTTGGCGTCGCTGCCATCGTGGTTGCCTTCGCCATTGGGCGCGTTGTGCTTGCGTTCGTAGCTCACCAGGTCGTTGAGCGTGAAACCGTCGTGGCAGGTGACGAAGTTGATGCTGGCCGCCGGTCCCGTTCCCGAACGCGCATATAAGTCGGCGCTGCCGCAGAGGCGGCTCGCGAACGCGCCCGCCGTGCCCGGATCGCCGCGCCAGAAGCGGCGCACGTCGTCGCGGAATCGTCCGTTCCACTCGGCCCACCGCCGCTCGGCGAAGCTGCCCACCTGGTAGGCGCCGCCGGCATCCCACGCTTCAGCGATCAGCTTCACGTCGCGCAGAATCGGGTCTTCGGCAATCTGCGCCAGCAGCGGCGGGTTGGAGAGCATCCGCCCGTGCTCGTCGCGGCCGAGGACCGACGCCAGGTCGAAGCGGAAACCGTCCACGTGCAGATCGATCACCCAGTATCGCAGCGCGTCGATGATGAAGGCGCGCACGACGGGATGGTTCGCGTTGAGCGTGTTGCCCACGCCGGTGAAGTCCCGGTAGAAGCGCCGGTCGTGATCGTCGAGCATGTAGAAGATGGGGTTGTCGATGCCTCGAAAGCACAGCGTGGGCCCCAACTCGTTCGCCTCGGCGGTGTGATTGAGGACGATGTCCACGATCACCTCGAGGCCGGCTGCGTGGAACGCCTTGACCATCGCCATGAACTCGTGTCGCTTCGGGCTCGCCGCGTCGTGGCCGCCGTAGGAAGCCTTGGGTGCGAGGAAGGCGACGGGATTGTAGCCCCAGTAGTTCCGCAGCGGCTCGCCGGTGAACGGGTTCACGCGCTGCATGCCGTGTTCATTGAATTCCTGAACCGGCATCAACTCGATGGTCGTCACCCCCAGATCCGCGAAGTACGGGATCTTTTCGATCAACCCGCGGTAGGTGCCGGGATGCGCGACGCCGGCGCTGGGGTGGATCGTGGCCCCGCGGACGTGCGTTTCGTAGATCACCGTGTCCGTCCACGCGTGGCGCGGCGGCCGGTCGCCGTCCCAGTCGAAGTCGCCGTCGGTGACCACGCACTTCGGCATCGCCCGCGCGTCGTCATTCGCCGACATGGTGAGATCGGCGGCCGGCGCGGCGGGATCGTATCCGTACGCAGCCGTGAAGTCCCAATCGTCCACGTCCGTCAATGCCCTCGCGTACGGGTCGAGAAGCAGCTTGTGCGGATTGAACCGGCACCCCTCCTCCGGCCGGTACGGACCGTCCAGTCGGTACCCGTACAACTGGCCCACGGGCGCGCGGCCCACCCAGACGTGCCAAGCGTCTCCCGTGCGATGGTGCGCGGGGTCGAGCTCGATCCGGCGCGACGGAATCGCGTCGTCGGGCCGGTCGAAGAGCTCCAGCCACACTCTGGTCGCATGCCGGCTGAACAGCGAGAAGTTGACTCCATCGCCTACCCGGTGCGCGCCCCAGGGCAGCGGCTGACCGATGCGCACATCTCGGGGAATGGAGTCCAGCTCCGTGGAACGCGCCGAGTCGTGCGGCGGTGCGTCGGCCCGGTCGGGAAGTGGCGTCGTTGTCATGGCGTGCGCCTGATTCACCAGCGACCCGATTGCCCATAGGGCCCTTTGCAGCGTAGTGGGATCGCCATCGTGGCGTCAAGACGGCGGGATGTACGGGGCAAGTGTAGATCGGCCGCGGCTCGGCGGCCCACATGCCGGCGCTCGGCGCGAGGGCGACGGGTCCACCCCTGATCTCACGACGTCACGAATTAGTAGCAGGGGTGGGACTCGAACCCACGACCCCGGCATTATGAGTGCCGTGCTCTAACCACCTGAGCTACCCTGCCATGCCTGCCACTGGCCCGATAACCTAACCAGTGGCCGCCTCAACAGAAACCGGCCGGCCCTTTCGGACCGGCCGGCGTATAGCGGGGGCGGGATTTGAACCCGCGACCTTCGGGTTATGAGCCCGACGAGCTACCAGGCTGCTCCACCCCGCGCCAGTGCCTGAAAGGTAGCCCCGATCAACTGCCGGTCAAGCCCGTGCCTTGGGCGACGAACTCGTCCTGAGGGCGTTCAGGATTACCG
Source organism: uncultured Gemmatimonadaceae bacterium (assembly GCA_963728785.1). Classification (GTDB taxonomy): domain Bacteria; phylum Gemmatimonadota; class Gemmatimonadetes; order Gemmatimonadales; family Gemmatimonadaceae; genus JAGWRI01. The sequence continues at coordinate 797,235 of CAVSKV010000004.1, read as the reverse complement.
CTACATCGATCGCTTCCTGCAGCAGCGCGCCCACGGTCGGTACGATGTACCCCTGCGCCGCGAACACCATCGCCACCGCGCTCAATCCCAATCCGGCCCAAATGCTCTGCCGCGCCACACGCAGCGTCCGCTGGCCGATCCGGATCGCCTCGACCACGCGCGCCGGCTCATCCACCAGAATCACGACGTCCGCCGCCTCGGCGGTGATGCCACCGCCGTGGCCGGCCAGCGCGATTCCCACGTCCGCAGCGGTGAGCGCCGGCGCGTCGTTGATGCCGTCGCCCACCATCACCACGCGCGCCCCCTCGTGCGACAGCCGGTTCACGACCGCCACCTTGTCCTCGGGCAGCAGGTCGCCGTGCACTTCCGAGATCCCGACTTCGCGCGCCACTTGCCGCGCATTGGGCGTGTGGTCTCCCGACAGCAGCACGGTGCGGTGGATACCGAGCCGCGCCAGGTCGGTGAACACGCCCGCGATACCGGGCCGGAGCCGGTCGGCATACTCCACGATGCCGGCCAGGCGCCCGTCCACGGCTACGTAGGCCCGGAGTCCGCTGCCCCCGTGCTCCAGCGCTGCCACCGACTCGAGCGACACTCCCGGCCGTTCGAGGATGTACGTCCGCGCGCCCACCGCCACCTCGCGCCCATCCACGTCGCCCACGAGCCCGCGGCCCGGCGTCTCGCGCAGATGGCGCGCCGTGGGTAGCCCGCCGAGCCGCCGTTCGGCCTCGTGCACCACCGTGCGAGCCAGTAGATGGCTCGACCCCTGCTCCACGGCACCGGCCAGTCGCAGCACCTCGTCTTCGGTGAAGCCGGGCGCCGGCACCACGCGGCTGACGGCGGGCGTCCCTACGGTGAGCGTGCCGGTCTTGTCGAAGATGGCCGTGTTCACCCGGCTCAGCTGCTCCAGCGCACCGCCATTGCGCACGATCACCATGCGCCGGGCGGCGGCGTTGATGCCGCCGATGATCGCGATCGGCGTGGCGAGAATGAGCGGACAGGGCGTCGCCACGACGAGCACCGCCAGCACGCGCACCCAGTCATGCGTGTCGAAGTACGCGGCCGTGCAGACGATCAGCGTGGTCGGAGTGAACCACACCGCGTAGCGGTCGGCCACGCGCTGCAACGGTGACTTGCTCGCCTGCGCGTGGCGCACCAGGTCGACGATGCGGGCGTACTGGCTCTCCTTGGCCAGCGCCGTGGCCCGCATGGTCAATGCGCCGTCGCCATTGACGCTGCCGCTCATCAGCGCCACGCCGGGCTCGGCGCTCACCGGCATCGGTTCGCCGGTAAGGCGGGAAGCGTCGACCGGTGAGTGGCCGTCGGTCACGATGCCGTCGCAAGGCACCAGTTCCCCGGCCCGCACCAGCAACAGGTCGCCCACCTGGATATCGTCCACCGTGATATCCGCAACGCCGCCGCCGTTCAGCCGGTGCGCCGTGCGCGGAGCCGCCGCCTCCAGCTCCCGGATGGCCCGCGATGCGCGCCCCTCGGCGTAGTGCTCGAGCGCTTCGCCGCCAGTCTGCATGAGCACGATGACCAGTCCCGCCAGCGGCTGGCCGACCGCCACGGCTCCGACGATGGCGAGCATCGCCACCACGTCGGTGGCAAAGTGGCCGCCCAGCGCCCCGCGCAACGTGCGCCACACGACCGGCGCCCCAACCACCACCAGCCCGCCGAGCCACACCCAACGGCTGGCCGCTACGCCGTTGGTCCCGGCGCGCGCCGCGGCGCCCATGCCGATGACAAACAGGGTCGCCAGCGGCAGGACGACGGCACGGCTTCTCAGAACTTCAGCTTTCACGCACTTCCGGCGGCACCGCGAACACCGAACAGCACGCACCGCGAATGAGCTTGGTAGACACGCGGCCCAGGATCGTACGCACCACGAGGTTGTGGCCGTGCGTGCCCGTCACGATGAGATCGGCCTGCGTCCGCTCGGCCTGGCCGAGCAACTCCCGGGCCGGGTCCCCGTACAGAATGAGATCCTCCGCCGTCACCCATGAGGGAATCTGTATACGCTTACGCAGTTCCTCGAAGCTGGCCCGCACCGCATTCTCGTACGCGTCGTCCCAAGCCGGCCACACACCCATGGAAATGTCGCGCGGCACCACGTGGGCCATGCTGAGCTTGGTTCCCTCGCCGAACAGGGGCATGGCCGCCGCCAGCGCCCGTTCGCTCGTCTGGCTGAAATCCATGGCCGCCACCACGCGCCTGGGCAGCGCGTCGGCTGAGGGGGCCACGGCCAGCACGGGAATGCTGGATAGACGAAGGACGCGCAGCGCAGTCTCGCCGCCGAACCAGCGGTCGATCATGCCGTGTTCGCCCAGCCCCAGCACGATGAGATCCGCATTCACTTCACGCGCCATGCGGGTGATGGTCGCGTCGGGGCGGCCGTCGATTTGCTCCACGGACCATGACGCCGATTCGGGAGCGCATCGGGCCAACTGGTCGAGCACGTGCCGCTTCAACTCGTCGTGGCGCGCCGTCTCGATCTCGGGCACCAGCGGCAGGTTGCCTTCGGGGGTCACGAACGGCATCGGCTCCACCGCCGTGACCACTCGAATCTGCGCCGCGTCGCGCTGGGCGATGAGACTCGCCACGTGAATGGTCGCGTCCATGGCCCGCGAGCCATCGCTCGCCAGCAGCAGGATCGAGAACTTGCGGCGCGACTCGAGCGCGGTGGTCATGGCCTCTCCTCCTGCCCCTCGCGGGCTCGCCAGGCGGGTTCGAGAAATAGCCTACGCCGTTGCGCGGCGGCCTACTGTCGCTGAATCGCTGAACCTGTGCGCGGAAAATGCCGACGGCCGTCCGGCATTCCCCCACAGGCGGCGATCAATGCGAGCCGCTATCTGGCGCGGCGAAACGGTAGAGAAGTTCCTTGTCGCCGCGCACCCAGCCGAACTCCTCCCGGCCGATGCGTTCCTGCAACGCGGGATCGTGCAACACGCGGTCGCGGTAGTGCCCCAGCGAGTCCACGACGCGCTGAAGCGAGTCGACCTGGGCGTGCAACGCCCCGGTCATATTACGCTGCCGCAGAAGATCGAGGGTACTGTACTCTCCGCCCTGGATAGCGAAGAGCAGCGCGACGACGCCCACGGCCACCCAGATCGCGCGCTTCGCGCCGCGCGGGAGCCGGCGCTTGGGACTCACAGCCCGTAGATGGCCCCGCCGGGGAATTCGGCGGCGCCCCCCAACTCCTCTTCGATGCGCAGCAGCTGATTGTACTTGGCGATGCGGTCGGTGCGGCTGGCAGAGCCGGTCTTGATCTGCTCAACTCCGCTGGCCACGGCCAGATCGGCGATGAAGGTGTCTTCGGTCTCGCCCGACCGGTGCGAGATCACCGACAGGTACCCGGAGCCCCGCGCCATGTCGATGGTCTCGAGCGTCTCGCTGAGCGTGCCGATCTGGTTCACCTTGATGAGAATCGAATTGGCCACGCCGCGCTCGATGCCCTGGGCGAGCAGTTCCGGATTGGTGCAGAAGATGTCGTCGCCCACCAACTGACACCGTTCGCCGAGCGCTTCGGTGAGCTGCTGCCATCCGTCCCAGTCATCCTCGGCCAGCCCATCCTCGATCGACACGATGGGAAATTCGTCCAGCCAACCGGCATACAGTTCGACCATCGCGGCCGCGTCCTTGCGCGCGCCGCCGCTCTTCTTGAAGGTGTACACGCCGTCCTTGTAGAACTCGCTGGCGGCGGGGTCGAGCGCGAGGGCGACTTCCTGGCCCGGCGCGTAGCCGGCCGCCTCGATGGCCTCTATCATCACGCGCAGCGCTTCCTCGTCGTTCTTGAGATCGGGAGCGAAGCCGCCTTCGTCCCCCACGCCGGTGGACAGCTTGCGCTTGATCAGGACCTTCTTGAGCGCGTGGAACACCTCGGCCCCCATGCGCAGCGCTTCGGCGAACGTCTCGGCGCCCACCGGCACGATCATGAATTCCTGAAAGTCCACGTTGTTGGTGGCGTGCGCGCCGCCGTTGAGGATGTTCATCATCGGCACCGGCATCACGCGGGCCAGCGGGCCGCCTAAGTATCTGTAGAGAGGCAGGTTCACGAGTTGGGCCGCCGCCCGCGCCGTGGCCAGCGACACCGACAGAATCGCGTTGGCGCCGAGGTTGCCCTTGTTCGGCGTGCCGTCCATTTCGAGCATCGCGGCGTCGATCTCGAGTTGCCGCGTCGGGTCCATGCCGGCGAGCGCGGGCCCGATGGTCTCTTCGACGTTGCGCACCGCGGTCAGCACGCCCTTGCCTCCGTAGCGCTCGGCGTCGCCGTCACGCAGTTCGACGGCCTCGTTCTCCCCCGTGCTGGCCCCGCTTGGCACGGCCGCGCGCCCCTTGATGCCGTTGCTGAGGAAGACGTCGGCTTCGATGGTGGGATTGCCGCGGCTGTCGAGAATCTCGCGCGCGTGGATGTGAGAAATGGTGGTCATGGGAGGTCGGGTATGGTCAGACGACGCGTTCGTTGGGTTTGGCGATGGCACGATCGGACAGCTTCACCCCGTACAGCGCATGCAGTGCACCGTCCATACGCTGCCAGACGCGCGTCATCACGTCGCCGCGGTCCGTATACTTGAGCCCCGCGGTGGGGATCGGCTCGAGGAAATGTAAGTGAATTACGCTCGGACGGATGCGGAGGGCTCCCTTGGCCATGACTTCGCGGGCCCCGTACAGGATGGTCGGCACGATCATCGCCTCCGAGGCGATGGCGAGCACGAACGGGCCCTTCTTGAACGGCCGCAGCGGGTAGTCGTAGCCCCGCGTGCCCTCCGGGTAGACCACCACCGAGCGCCCGTCACGAACCTGGGCCGCGGCATCCTTGTACGATTCGAACGCGCGCTTGCGGTTGTCACGCTCCAGGAACACGATGCCAGCGGCAGCCGCCGCCGGTCCGAACAGCGGGATTTTCCTGAGTTCGCTCTTCGCCACGAAACTGAAGCGCGGCAGCGTGGCGGCCAGCGCGAATACATCGAACCAGCTCACGTGGTTCGCGATGTACACGGCCCCTTCCAGCCGCGCCGCGCCCGTCTCGTCGTGCACTTCCAGCCGCGCACCGGCCGCCCAACAGGCCGCCCGCGCCCACAGATGCATGCACTGCTGGTAGATGCCGTCGCGCTTGTCGCGCACTCCCAACAAGCCGGCCACCAACACCACCGGACCCAGGGTGCACGTGGCCAGTGCGATGACAGCCAGCGCAAAGACGGTTCGGATCACCCCGAAAGGTGATCGTGCCCGGGACCCACCGCAACGCGGCGCCCGGCATTCCGAACCTCCACGATGCCGGGGTGTTCGGCCACGGCGCGCCCCACGGCGGTCAACGGCAGGTCGAACTGTGCCGTGAAGGCCTCCGAATCGAGCCCCGGGGGAGCAGCTACCAGCAGCTCATACTCCTCACCGCTGGCCAGCGCATCGCGCGGCGAAACACCAGCGACTGCGGGCACGGCTCCCAACTCGAGCTCGATGCCCACGCCGCTGGCGGCGGCCAGATGGCCGGCGTCAGCCGCCAGGCCGTCGGAAATGTCGATGGCCGCCGTGGCGCCCGCGGCCGCCATCCAGCGTGCCTCGGCAATGCGGGGCTCGGGGTGAACGAACCGCTCGCGCTGCTCGGACGATGGTGCGCGCCCCGCGAGAAGCGCGGAGAGTGCCGCTCCAGCGCCCCCTACCCGGCCGGTGAGGTACAGCACGTCGCCTGCACGCACGGCGTCGCGGCGCAACACGGCGCCGGCGTGGCCGAGCACCGTGGTGGTGATGCTGAATTCGGCGCCGGCCGACATGTTGCCGCCCAGGACCCTTGTTTCGGCGCTCGATACCGCGACGCCGATGCCCTCGGCGATTTCAGAGAGCTTGTCGCGCCACGGTTCGGGAAGCACGATGGCGGTGAGCACGCCGAGCGGCTGCGCACCCATGGCGGCGAGATCGCTGAGCGCGGCCGCCACCGCGCGGTAGCCGATTTCCGCGGGTGTGAGCCAGGCCCGCCGGAAGTGCACGCCCTCCACCGAAGTGTCGACGCTCGCGATCAGATGCTCCCCCGGCGGAACGTCGAGCACGGCGGCGTCGTCGCCGGCCCCGGCGCTGTGCGGCCCCCACTGCTCGAGCAGCCGGCGGATGGCGTCGAACTCCGCTCCGGGCCCCATGCCGGTGTGCCCTGAGTTGCTCACGACTGGTGCTCCACCGCCGGCAACTCTACGAGCACCGGCGGCCGTGGTGCAGCGCTGCTCAAGCGCCATACGTCCGGAAGCGCTGCGACGACGTCATCGAGGATGAGGCCGCGCGCATCTCGCCGCGGCGGCAACGCCCCGCCCCAAGTGCGCACTCCGGAGCGGTCTTCGCCATCGTCGAGTGGTTCGTCAAGGTCGGCGCTGAACGGCTCCTCGCGATGCGCAGCACCGAGTTGCACCAGTTCGGCGGCGCGGCCGTGCACCCAGGCGGCGCAGGCGGCAGCCGGCATGGCCCGGACCATCTGGGCGAGAAGCGTCACGGTGATGCCGGTGAGCACGTCGCCGCTGCCGCCGGTGGCCAGGACGGGCGTGCCCGTGGCGGTCACGAGGCTTTCGGCGCCGTCCGGTGCGAAGATCACCGTGGGCGTGCCCTTGAGCAGCACCGTGGCGCGAAGCCGCGCGGCAAGGTGACGCCCGATGTCGAAACGGTTGGCGAGCACCTCGGCCACCGTGGTGCCGGTGAGCCGCGCGAACTCGACCGGATGCGGGGTCAGCACGGCGCTGCGGCCGTCGAGCAGCGCGGCCAGCGGATCGAGCGAGCCCGCGAATACGTTGAGCGCGTCGGCATCGAGCACTACCGGGCCCCGCCAGTGCGTGAGCACGCGATCCACGAGGGCCCGCGACCGCGGCGTGCGGCCCAGCCCGGGTCCCAGCGCCACGGCGTCGGCCCATCCGGTGATCTCGCGTTCCACGCCGTTTGCCGTGCCTGGCCATTCAGCGGTGAGCACGGCCGGTTCGGCCCGCCGAACCGCATCGAGCGAAGGGGCGTCGGCGATGATCTTCACCATGCCGGCCCCCGCCCGGAGGGCGGCCCGCGCGGCCAGGATGACCGCGCCCGACATGCCCTCGGCGCCTCCGACCACGGCCACCTTGCGACGCGTGCCCTTGTGCGCATCGGCATGGATCACCGGCACCTGTGCGGCCACCCAGGGTTCGTCCACTAGCAGCGGAGTGTTGTCGGCGATCGCTGCCTGCAGCCCAAGTCCGATGTCGAGCACCAAGAGGTCGCCGCACACCCCCCGCGACACGAGATGGCCGCGCTTCACGGTGCCGTAGGTGAGCGTGAGATCGGCCGCGAGGGCGTGGGTCGCGTCGCCCGTCGTCGCGTCGAGGCCGGTGGGCAAGTCCACGGCGGCCACACGCGCGCCCCGCTCGCGCTGGGAGGTGACCATCGCCGCCGCATCGGCGATCGCGCCGCGCGGAGCCCCCGACGAACCCGTGCCGAGCAGGGCATCGACCACCACATCGTACGCCACCGCACGCGCCGCGTCGGGCGCGACCTCACGCAGCGTGCGTCCCCCTTCCCCTCGCGCCCGCGCCCGGGCTGCGATCGCGTCATCCGACCTCGCCGGCGCCGCTTCCCACACGTCCACCGCGACGCCGGCGGCGGCGAGCACGCGCGCCACCACCCATCCGTCGCCCCCGTTGTTGCCGGGCCCGCAGCACACGAGCACCCGTCGCCCGGTGAGCGAGCCAAACCGACGCCGGATCTCGTGTGCCGTGGCGCTGCCGGCGCGGTCCATGAGCACGGCCGATGGCGTGCCGGCCGCGATGGCGGCCGCGTCACGCGCCGCCGCCTGAGCGGCAGTGACCACGCGGACCAGCAGACGGGGATCGGTCATACGGCGGGGCGGCGGCCGGCGGCGCCGCGCGGCATGACGGCGCTACTTCTGCGACGTACCGACGGTGCGGCCGTAGCTCAATTCGCCGTTGTCGATGCGCACGTTGAACCCGCAGTCGGGATTGCTGCACGCCCAGGCCTTGTACATGATCGGCGCGCCGTCGCGGCCGTAGTCGCTGAGCGGCAGCAGCACACCGGCCCCGCATTTGCGGCAGGCGGGCCATTCCACTGTGGCCGTGGTCATGCGTGAATCGCCCCGCACCACGGGTAGCCACGCTCGAATGCCTCGTCGAAGTCGAACGCGCCCGCGAACTCCTCGCGGGTGTCGGTGGGCTGGCTGAGCAGGAATCCGAGGTCGACGAGCGTGAACACGACGTCACCGATGTCGCCGCTGCTCCGCACGCCCCAGTGTTCGAGCACCGGCCGAGCCATCACGCCGAACCGATCCAGCGCCAGATCGCGGCAGGCCCAGGACAACTCGCGCCCCGTGATGTGGCGCCGTTCCGACAATCGCTGCTGGCAATACTCGAGCGCCGCGAGCACGAAGAGGTATGCTCGCTCGTCGAACCGCCGCTCGTGGAGCAGGATGCGGTCCATGATGCCGTCGCGAAAAGTCAGTTCAGCCACAAGATCTCATGCGGTCAGGATCACGCCGGGCCCCATGCCCGACGTGCACATTATGCGGAGTTTGCTCCGCAATCACAACTCCCCAGGCGCTCTTGACACAGGACGACGGACGGCACGATATGTTCACACTCTTCCCGACCTAGCGTGGCCGCCGGCCGACGGTCGCGTAATACACCGGTATGCCCGCCACGACGACCCCGAGCACGGCGGCCGTGGCCACGCGACTGGACGGCGACCAGAGCGCGTTGGCGAGCAGATAGACCGTGGAGAGCACGAATAGCGCGGGCACCACGGGATAACCCGGCACGCGGAAGGAGGGACGGTAGTCGGCGCGCCGCCGCAGGACGAACACCGAGGCCACCCCCAACGCATAGAACGGCACGATGGCCGTGACGAACGTGTCGGCCAGCTGCTCGAAGCTGCGCAGCAACACGAAGACGATGCCGAGCAGGCTGCTCAGTCCGATGGCGACGTAGGGCGTCTCGAACTTCGGGTGTACCGCCGCCACGGCACGGAAGAAGAGCCCGTCGTCCGCCATCGCGAAGAAGATTCGCGGCGCGGTGAGCAGCGAGCCGGTGAGGGTGCCGAACGTGGACAGCATCACCGTGAGACCCACGAACACCACGCCGGGCTGCCCGATCAGTCGCTGGGCCACGTCGGCCGCCACGAGGGGCGAGTGCCGGATCTCGCTCACCGGCATCACGGCTAGGTAGGCGATGTTGGCAAGAAGGTAGATACCGATCACGGCGAGCGTGCCCGTGATGAGCGCGCGCGGGAGGTTGCGCTGCGCATCGCGCACCTCACCGGCCACGAAACTCAGATCGGCCCAGCCGTCGTAGGCCCAGAGCGTGGACACGAGCGCAAGGCCGAAGGCGGGCAGCGCGAAACTGCCCGCGGGGGCAGCCGGCGTGTAGTAGCCGCCCGTGTGCGGCAGCCCGATGGCGAGCGCGAACAGGATGATGAACAACAAGCCGCCGTACTTGGCCAGCGTGGTGGCGTTGAGCACCAACGCGCTCCACTTGACCCCGACGATGTTCACCGTGCCGAGCAGTGCAATCGCTGCCGCCGCCAGGTAGTGGGCATAGGCGTCATACGGCGCCAGGGCCGGATTGAACCCGGCCACCCGCAGCGCGTACTCCGCGAACGTGATCGCGATGGCCCCGAGCGACGCGGCGCGAATGACCGTCAGTTCGGACCATCCGAAAAGAAAAGCCGGCAGGCGGCCGAATCCCTCGCGGATGAACACGTACACGCCACCGGTTTCGGGAAACGCCGACCCGACCTCGGCCAGGGTGAGCGCGCCGCAGAGTGCGAACAGGCCGCCCGTGACCCACACACCGGCCAGGGGCAGCGGACCGGGGAGCCGGTCGGCGATGCTGGCCGGCGAGCGGAAGATTCCGGAGCCGATCGTCGAACCCACGAGAACCGCCACGGCGCTCCAGAAGCCCAACCGCCTCGGCAGCGCGCTGCGTTCCGTGGATTGGCTCATGCCGGAACGGGGACGTCCGGCGCCGGATAGAGCGGAAAGGCGCCGGCCAGCGCGTGCACCTCGGCGCGCACCGCGTCGGTCGTGGCTGCGTCACCCGGCGCACGCAGCACGCGGTCGATGAGTTCGGCGATGCGCACCATCTCCGGTTCCTTCATGCCGCGGGTGGTGACCGCACTGGTTCCGATGCGGATGCCGCTGGTCACGAATGGCGACTGCGTCTCCCGTGGCACGGTGTTCTTGTTCACCGTGATGCCGGCGGCGTTGAGCGCCGACTCGGCCACCTTGCCGGTGAGCGTGTCGCCACGGTTCCGCAGGTCCACGAGCATGAGATGGTTGTCGGTGCCGCCCGACACGATGTGATAGCCGCGGGCGAGCAGCGCCGCGGCCAGCGCCTGGGCGTTGCGCACGATCTGTCGGCAATAGGTCGCGAACGACGGATCGAGCGCTTCCTTGAACGCCACGGCCTTGGCGGCGATCACGTGCTCCAACGGTCCGCCCTGCGTGCCCGGGAACACCGCCTTGTCCACGGCCTTGGCATGCTTCGCCCGACACAGGATGAGCCCGCCGCGGGGGCCACGCAGCGTCTTGTGCGTGGTGCTCGTGACGAAGTCGGCGTGCGGCACCGGGGACGGATACACTCCCGCCGCCACGAGGCCGGCGAAGTGCGCCATGTCGACCATCAACAGGGCGCCGACCTCGCGCGCGATCGCTGCGAACGCCGCGAAGTCGACGACGCGCGAGTAGGCGCTGTAGCCGGCGATGATCAGGCGCGGGCTGTGGATGCGGGCCTTGGCGCGCATGTCGTCGTAATCGATCAGCCCCTCGTCCGTCACGCCGTACGACACGGCGTTGTACAGCAGCCCGGAGAAGTTCACCGGCGAGCCGTGCGTGAGGTGGCCACCGTTGGAGAGAGCCATGCCGAGGAAGGTGTCGCCGGGCTTCAGGACGGCCATGAACACCGCCATGTTCGCCTGGGCGCCGGCGTGCGGCTGCACGTTGGCGTGCTCGGCGCCGAACAACTGTTTGGCGCGGTCGATGGCCAGCTGTTCCACTTGGTCCACGATCTCGCACCCGCCGTAATAGCGCTTGCCGGGCAGCCCCTCGGCGTACTTGTTGGTGAGCGGCGAGCCCATTGCTTCGAGCACGGCCGGCGAGACGAAGTTCTCGCTGGCAATGAGTTCGAGACCGTCGTTCTGCCGCGTGATCTCCTGCATGATGAGGCCGGCGATCTCCGGATCGGCGGCGCGCAGCGCGCCGCCCGGCGGACAGCGGTCCCAATCGACCCAGTGCTTCATGGCGTGATTCCACCTGCGGGTGAGCCCCGTTCGATCTTGGCGACCCGCCGGTGGTGGCGGCCGCCCTCGAACGGGGTGTCGAGCCAGGTCTTGAGGATGGCCACCGCGGCCTCGTCGTTCACGAACCGCGCCGGCAGCACGAGCACGTTGGCGTCGTTGTGGCGCCGGGCCAGCTCGGCGATCTCGGGCGACCAACTGACGGCGGCCCGCACCCCGGGGTAGCGATTGGCCACGTAGCTCATGCCCAGACCGGTGCCGCAGAGCAGCACGCCCCGCGCCACCCGCCCCTCGGAAACCTGTGCCGCCAGCGGATGCGCGACATCGGCGTAATCCGTGGACGCCGCGGAATCGGTGCCCAGATCGTCCACCAGGTAGCCGAGGCCGGCGAGCACGGCTCCGAGCCTCTCCTTCAGCTCGAAGCCGGCGTGGTCGGCGGCAATGGCGATGCGGTTGGCGTCGGCCATTAGTAGTTACTTATTGGGCCACTGGGGCCAGGTGCGAATCATCGCGCCCACCGCCCGGATGCGCATCTCGGCCAGCCGGTCGGCGGCCTCGTACGTCGGCACCTTGTCGTGCTTCGCGATGTGGAATACGCGCAGCACGGTGTCGTAGATCTCGTCGGCCTTGCGGAACGCGCGCTCGGGAGTCCAGCCCGCCAGTTCGCTGTACACGTTGATCACGCCGCCGGCGTTGGCCACGTAGTCGGGCGCGTACAGAATGCCCTTCTTCTCCAGCGCCGTCCCGTGCTTCTCTTCCTCGAGCAGCTGATTGTTGGCGGCACCGGCCACGATCTCCACCTTGAGCTGGGGGATCGTCTTGTCGTTGATGACAGCGCCCAGCGCGCAGGGGGCGAAGATGTCGGCCCGGGCCGCGTAGATCTCGTCGAGACCCACGGCGCGGGCGCCGAACTCGCTGACCACACGCTTCACACGCTCGGGGTCGATATCCGTGACGATGAGCTTGGCCCTCGCCTCGTGCAGCTCCTTGGATACGTAGTAGCCCACGTGGCCGCACCCTTGGACCGCCACCGTCTTGCCCCCGAGGTCATCGGCCCCCCACTTCTCCTTGGCCGCCGCCTGGATGGAGCGGAACACGCCGTGGGCCGTCACCGGACTCGGATCGCCGGACCGGCCGGCGAGCCCGGTCACGTAGTCGGTCTCCATGTGCACGAAGTCCATGTCGGCGGTGCTCGTGCCGACGTCCTCCGCGGTGATGTAGCGCCCGCCCAGCGATTCCACGAACCGGCCGTGGGCGCGGAACAGCATCTCGCGGTTGGCCATCTTGTTGTCGCCGATGATCACCGACTTGCCGCCACCCAGATTGAGCCCGGCCACGGCGTTCTTGTACGTCATGCCGCGCGCCAGGCGCAGCGCGTCCACGATGGCGTCTTCGTCGGATGCGTAGCTCCAGAACCGCGTGCCACCGAGCGCCGGCCCGAGGGTCGTGCTGTGAATGGCGATGATGCCGCGGTATCCCGTGGCAGTGTCCTGGCAGAGCACGAGCTGTTCGTGGCCCATGCCGGCGATGGTGTCGAAGAGTTTCATTGGCTGGCTCGAAATCAGAGGGAAGTGGGACCAAGGTGGGAATACAACTCACGTGCGATCACGATGCGCTGGATCTCCGAGGTACCCTCGTAGATCTCGGTCACCTTCGCGTCGCGGAACAACCGTTCGACGGGATTGCCCTTCACGTACCCGTACCCGCCGAAGATCTGCACCGCCTGGGTGGTCACCCACATGGCGGACTCGCTGGCCATCAACTTGGCCATAGAACAGAACTGTGTCACGTGGGCCCCCCGATCCTTGGCCGTGGCCGCGGCGTGGAGGAGAGCCCGCGACGCCGACACCCGGGTCGCCATGTCGGCCAGCTTGAACTGGACGGCCTGGAATTCCTTGATCGGCTTGCCGAACTGCCGCCGCTCGGCAGCATACGCCGCCGAGTGCTCGAGCGCTGCGCGGGCGATCCCTACCGCCTGGGCGGCGATGCCCAGGCGCCCGTTGTCGAGCGACTGCATGGCGTAGATGAAGCCCCTGCCCGGCTCGCCCACCAGGTTTGCTGCCGGTACGCGCAGGTTGTCGAACAGGAGCTGGACGGTGGGGGAGGCGCGCAACCCCATCTTGTCCTCCTTGCGGCCCACCCTGAAGCCCGGCATGTCGGGGGTGACGATGAACGTGCCGATGCCGCGCGCCCCGCGGCGGTCGCCCGGGTGATCGGTGCGGGCCATCACGAGCACCACGTCGCTCTTGGTCCCGCTCGAGACCCATGCCTTGGTGCCGTTGAGCACCCAGTGGTCGCCATCGCGCTCGGCCTGCGTGCGGAGCGAGGCCGCATCGGAGCCGGCGTCGGGTTCCGACAGCGCGAAGGCGCCCAGCATCTCGCCGCGCGCCATCGGTTTCAGGTACCGCTCCTTCTGGTCCTCACTGCCCCAGCGCAGGAGCATCTGCGTGGGCAGCGAGTTGTGCACGCTCATCATCACCGCCACCGATGCGTCCACCGTGGCGATCTCCTCCAGCGCCAGCAGGTAGGTGAGCGTGTCGAGCCCCTGGCCGTCGTACCCGTCGGGAATCATCATGCCGAGAAAGCCCAGGGCGCCCATCCTGGGCACGAGCGCCGGCTCGAAATAGGCGTCGCGGTCCCACGCCGCGCTGTGCGGCGCGATCTCCGCCACGGCGAAGTCGCGCGCCATCTCCTGGATGGCCTGCTGCTCTTCGCTGAGGGGGGTGAGCGCCCAGGCCATTCGGTCAGTACTGGTAGAAGCCGCGTCCCGACTTCCGCCCCAGCCATCCCGCGGCCACGTGCTTGCGGAGGAGCGGGCAGGGCCGGTACTTGGGGTCGCCGAGTCCGGAATATAATACTTCAAGAATAGCCAGGCAGGTGTCGAGCCCGATGAAGTCAGCCAAGGTGAGCGGCCCCATGGGGTGGTTCATGCCCAGTTTCATCACGGTATCGATCGCTTCGGCGGTTCCCACGCCTTCCATCAGGCAGTACACCGCCTCGTTGATCATCGGCATGAGAATGCGGTTGGCGATGAACCCCGGGTAGTCGGCGGCCTGGACCGGCGTCTTGCCGACGGCGTTTGCGAGGTCCACCACCTTGGCCGTCGTCGCGTCGCTGGTGGCCAGTCCGCGAATGATCTCCACCAGATGCATCACGGGCACGGGGTTCATGAAGTGCATGCCAATCACCGCGTCGGGGCGACTGGTGCGCCCGGCAATCTCAGTGATCGAGATGGAACTCGTGTTGGTGGCGAGGATCGCGCCGGCGTCGGCCTTGGCGTCGAGTTCGCCGAAGATCCTGGCCTTGAGTTCGCGGTTCTCGGTCACCGCCTCGATGACGAGCGACGCGCCGGACACGGCGTCCAACGTGTCGCGGTCGGTGATGCGGGCAAGGATGGCGTCCTTGTCGGCGGCCTGGAGGGCGCCCTTCTTGATTTGCCGGTCGAGATTCCTGGTGATCGTTTCACGCCCTTTGGCCCGGGCCGCCGCGGAGATGTCGATCATCACCACCGGGTACCCCGCCTGGGCGAACACGTGGGCGATGCCGTTGCCCATCTGGCCGGCACCGAGCACCGCAATCCGATCCGTCATGCTATGCCTCCTCGCGACGACCGCGCCGCGCATAGAGATACGTGAGTGCCGCCATCATGCCCACCGCGGCGGCGAGGCCCCCTTCGGGCCCCCACGCGCCGCCGGTGAGCCACCGCGGTCCCGCGTCGAGCAACTGGTAATTTGGCGTGGCGAGCGGAAATCCGCTCACCGGCGAATGGAAGGGGACGGCCATCACCCAATTCCACGCAAAGTGCGCCATCCACGCGGCATAGAGGCTGCCCGTGGCCAATATCACCGCCCCCAGCAGCACGCCGGCGAGCGTCACCATGGTGATGGACTCCACGGTGGAGCCGTTGTTCGGCAAGTGGAGCAGGCCGAACACCAGGCTCGTCACGCTCAGCGCCACCGGCCACCCCGCCGACTCGGTCAGGACAGCGAACACGTACCCGCGGGTGAGCAGTTCTTCCAATAGCGCCGCGGGCAGCAGGAACCAGGTGAGCCGCAACGCGGCGTCGATCCACGAACCCGGAGCGGCGGGCGCGAAGTGGAGCGCCCCCACCGCCACGAGTGCCAGGCAGGGAAGCCCGATGGCCAGCGCGCCCAGCCCCCACCCTTCGATCCAGGCGGCAGGGCGGGCCGCGTTCCGGCCCAGCCACACCGCCGACCAGGGCCGCTTGTCCACCCAGCGCAGCGACACCAGATGGCCGCACAACAGGCCGATCACGCCAACATCGCTGCCCACCGTGCCGGGCAGCCCGGCGCGCGCCGTGACCGTCGTCAACGACGGGGCCACCAACGTGGCGGCGATTCCCCACGCCACGAGCGTCACCGCAACGAAGATCGCGATGCGCCATGGGGCCCGGAGCGCCCCCGTGGGCGCGTAGAGAAATCGGGAGCGGCTCAATCCGCCCGATCGGGCGCCGGCGACCGCGTCACGGCAGCCGCCACGAGCGCCTTGGCGGCGTCGAACGCCACGAACGGCGCCACGCCGAGCACCGCAGCACGGGTCACGCTGCCTGTGAGCAAGGCCAACTGGGCGAGTCCGCCCACGTACAGCATGAGCATACCGGCCCCGGCGGCGAGCGCTCGACCGCCGAAGGCCCGCGCGCGAAGCGCCAGCACACCCGCCACATAGGCGGCCACCGGGTAGGCCAGCAGGTATCCGCCCGTTGGGCCGACAAATCGCATCATGCCGGGCGCACCCATGGGGGCGAACACCGGCAGGCCGATCGCGCCGGCGGCGAGATAAACCGCCATGCTCGCCGCACCGTACGCTGGGCCGAGCATCATGCCCGACAGCACCACGAGCAGGGGCTGCAGGGTGAGGGGCACCGGAGTATGGGGCAGCGGAATGGCCACCTGGGATGCGGCAGCCAGGGCCGCGGCAAAGCCGGCTACGCCGAGGAGGGTGAGCCTGCGGTCTTCGATGAGCGCGTAGGTCTTCATGGTCATCAGTCCCGGGTGACGCTGAGGGCCACGGCGTCGCCGCCGCCCAGACAGAGCGTGGCAAGTCCCGTGTGGACTCCGCGATCCTGCATGGCATAGAGGAGCGTCGTGAGCACGCGTGCGCCGCTGGCCCCGATCGGATGGCCGAGAGCGATGGCGCCGCCGTTCACGTTGACGCGATTCCAATCCCATCCGAGCCCGGCCCCGTTGGCCAGCGCCTGCGAGGCGAACGCCTCGTTGGCTTCGATCAAGTCGTAATCGCCGATCTTCGTTCCGCTTTTCTTCATCAGGTTCTGCACGGCGAGAATCGGGGCGAAGAACAGCTCCTGCGGCTCCACGGCGCCCGTGGCGTAGGCCGAGATGCGCGCCATGATCTTCAAGCCATGCGCATTCGCGTAGGCCTCGGAGGTCACCACGAGCGCCGCGCCGCCATCGTTGAGGCTCGACGCGTTACCGGCGGTGACGCTCAGCTCGTCGGCCTTGCTCCCTGCGCCGCCGAAGGCGGGGCGCAGCTTGCCGAGCGACTCATTGGTGGTGTCCTTGCGCGGACTCTCATCGGTATCGACGATGGTGGGCCCTTTGCGGCCCGGGACTTCCACCGGCGCGATCTCGGGCTTGAATCGCCCAGCCTCCATGGCCGCCACGGCCTTGCGGTGCGAGTTCGCGGCGAACTCGTCCTGCATCTGGCGGGTGATCTTGGCCTTGCGCGCGGTGTACTCGGCATGGCCGCCCATGTGGACGTCGCACGCGGCGCACCAGAGCCCGTCGCGAATCATCCCGTCCACCAGGGCCTGGTCGCCCAGCTTCACGCCGCTCCGCATACCATATACGTAGTAGGGGGCGTTGGACATCGATTCCTGGCCGCCAGCCACGACCACTTCGCGGTCGCCGGCCTTGATGGCCTGGGCGGCGAGCATCACGGCCTTGAGCCCCGAGCCGCACACCTTGTTCACGGTGAGCGCCGAGACGCCCGCCGGGATGCCGGCTTTGAGCTGGGCCTGGCGCGCGGGGGCCTGCCCCACGCCGCCCTGAATGACGTTGCCCATGATGACTTCCTGGACGTCGGAAGCCGGGACGCCCGAGCGCTGGAGCGCGGCCCTGATGGCCACGGCGCCGAGGTCGGGAGCGGAGAGGGTGGAAAGGCCGCCGAGAAACTTGCCGATGGGGGTGCGAGCGGCCGAGACGATGACGGGAGTCGTTTTGGGGTCTGGCATGGAGTGAAAGGTATCGCCCGGAAGAAGGGGCGTAAACTGAGAAACTACGCAACGGCATACGGCGCAGGGCCGAACCTACGCAAGACCGGTGAAACGCGGGGCCGAACGGGCGCAGGACGGGAAAAGCGCAGGGCCGAAACTTCGAACGCAAGGAAGACTTGAAACAGCGAATGGATGGAAGCGGCGTGGCCGCTTCTTCACCCGATCCGTGGTTCTAGCGCCGCCGGCGCACTCCTAATTCCCCGCCCGTTCGGGCCTGCGCCGTTTCGGCCGTGCGTGGTTTCGGGTTTGCGTCGTTACGGCCCTGCGTGGTTTCAGCCCTGCGCCGTTCAGCCGTTCAAGGGAGCAGTTTCCGCCCCTTATCTTCGCTCCGTACCCGTTCGATGAACTCCCCGACCCCGACCACCTCCTGCTTCTTCCCCTCCCCTCTCACCCGCACCGCCACGGTGTCGCCCTCCGCCTCACGCTTTCCGACCACCGCCATGTACGGCACCTTCAGCATTTCGCCGTCGCGAATGCGGTAGTTCAGCGTCTCCTTGCGGTCGTCGAGGTGGGCCCGGATACCCGCGTCGAGCATCCGGCGCACGATCTTCCGGGCCACGTCAGCCACCTCGTCCGTGATCGGCAGTACGCGCACCTGCTCCGGGGCCAGCCACACCGGGAAGGCGCCGGCGAAGTGCTCGATGAGGATGGCGATGAACCGTTCGAAGCTGCCGCTCACCGCCCGGTGGATCACCACCGGCCGGTGCATCGTGTTGTCCTCGCCCACGTATTCGAGGTCGAACCGTTCCGGCGCGTTGTAGTCGAGCTGAATGGTGCCCAATTGCCAGAGGCGGCCCAGCGAGTCCGTCACGTCGAAGTCGATCTTGGGCCCGTAGAACGCGCCGTCGCCGGGCTTCAGTTCGTACGGGATCCCGGTGACTTCGAGCGCCGAGCGTAACGCGCCTTCGGCGCGATCCCAGACTGCGTCGTCGCCGATGCGGGCTTCGGGACGCGTCGCGAAGCGCACCGTCGCCGTCAGACCGAACGTCTTGTAGTAGTCCAGAATGAGGCCGGCCACGAAGCGCACTTCGTCGGCGATCTGGTCTTCGGTGAGGAAGATGTGGCAATCGTCCTGCTGGAACTGGCGCACGCGGGTGAGGCCGGAGAGGGCGCCCGTCACCTCATTGCGGTGGAGCACGTCGAACGTCGCCAGGCGCAGGGGCAGCTCGCGGTACGAGTGCTTCTTGGCCAGGTACAGCAGATAGTGCGAGGGGCAGTTCATGGGCTTGAGCGAGACGTCGTGCTCCTGGGTCTCGTTGTCGAGAACCAGGAACATGTTCTCGCGGTACTTGCCCCAGTGGCCGGAGATCTCCCACAGCCCCTTGTTGTACAGCAGCGGCGTGCGCACTTCCTGGAACTTCTCCCGCTGCAACTCGCGCACGTACTCCACCAGCGCATTGTAGACCGTGGTGCCGCGCTCGGTCCAGAATGCGGCGCCGGGGCTGAACTGGTGGAACATGAACAGGTCCAGCTGCTTGCCGAGCAGCCGGTGGTCACGGCGCTTGGCCTCCTCGATCCGATGCAGATACGCGTCGAGATCTTCCTTCTTGAACCACGCGGTGCCGTAGATGCGCTGCAGCATCTGGCGGTGCTCGTCGCCGCGCCAGTAGGCCCCCGCCGTGTGCAGAAGCTTGAAGTGCTTGAGGTACGAGGTATCGGGCACGTGCGGCCCACGACAGAGATCCACGAACGGACCGTCGGTGTAAGTCGAGATCACCTCGTCGTCACCGAGTTCGCCCAGCCGCTCCAGCTTGAGCGGATCGTCGGCGAACACCTGCCGGGCCTCGTTCCGCGACACTTCGGCGCGCACGAACGGCAGCTTCTCCTTCGCCACCTTGGCCATCTCCTGTTCGAAGCGCGCCAGGTCCTCGGTGGTGAACGGGTGGTCCACTTCGAAGTCGTAGTAGAAGCCGTCCTCGATGGAGGGGCCGAAGCCTATCTTCGCGTCGGGGCGGACGCGCCGTACGGCCGTGGCCAGCAGGTGCGCCGTCGAGTGGCGCAGCACGTCGAGGGCCCTGGCGTCGCGCGACGTGAGCACGCGGAACGTGCCCCCGTCGCGCAGCGGCGTCATCAGGTCCTGCACCTTGCCGTTGACTTCCACGGCGACCGCCGCCTGGTACAGGCGTTCGCCGATGGACTTCACCACCTCGCCGGGGAGCGTGCCCCGCGCGACTTCGCGGGTCGCGCCGTCGGGCAGCGTGAGCGTCAGCATGTCCGAAGGCCGATCGATCATCGTTCGATACGTGTTTAGAGAAGCGGCGCCATGACGCGCTCGTACCCGAAGTACAGCGCGAGCCCGGCCAGAATCACCAGTCCGACGACCGCCCATATGACGATGCGCGAGACGGGCAACGGCTCGGACTCGACGCTCTCTTCCTGCTCTTGTAGTCGGGAGACGCGCATGGACGTGCCACCGGAGGATTTCGGACGCCGGAAAGTCGCTCAACGCCTGGTTTGAAGTTATCGTTCCATGGCACCCTCCGCCACGGGCACCGCCGCATGTCGAAACCGTCCGAACAACACGATCGCTCCGACGTCGCGTCGCAAGTCGCGAGCATTATCGTGGGCAGTGTACTGGGGGTGGCGGTGGGGCTCGTGCTCGCGCAGACGCTCGGCGGCGCGTCGGGGCTTGCGATGCGACCGTCACGGCGAGCGCCCGCCCCGGCGGGCCTCGCACCCGGCTTCGACGCCGACGATCCGGAGGCCGGCGAGGAGATCGGGAACGACTGGAACGACGAGGAATGCGACGACACGCTGGGCGAGCGGGTCCTCGAGGCGTTCGCCAACGACCCCGTCCTGGCCAGCCGCGCCATCGAGATCGAAGCGCAACCGGGCGCCGCGGTGGCCCTGAGCGGATGGGTGGACACCGACCGCGAGCTCGCCTACGCTGCCACCGTCGCCGGGGGCGTACCGGGCGTGGACCACGTGGTCTCGCGGCTCCGCGTCGAGCGCAACGGGTAGCATGGCACGCCGGCAGCGAGAACAGCGCCGCGGCTCTTGATGCCTGACCGGCGCGACGCTCGCGACGCACCGCGATCTCTCGCCCGGTCCCGCCCGGCACTGGCTCTTCATGCCGTTCCCGCGGAGCGTTAGCTTTCGGGTTCCCCGCGCTCACTTCCGTGACCCGACCTGATGGCTAGCCCGACCACCACCGAACTGCCTGAACGCTACGATCCCGCCGCCACGGAGGCCGAGATCTACCGCCGCTGGCGCGACGCCGGTGCATTCGGCGCCCACGCGGCGGCCTCCCGGCGCGCCGGCGGCGACCGGGAGCCGTTCACGCTCGTCATGCCGCCGCCGAACGTCACCGCGGTGCTGCACGTTGGGCACGGGCTCAACAACACGGTGCAGGATGTGATCGTCCGGTGGGCCCGCATGCAGGCCGGCACCGAGGCCCTGTGGGTGCCGGGCACCGACCATGCCGGCATCGCCACGCAGAACGTCATCGAGAAGCAGCTCGCCGCTGAGGGCAAGACGCGCTTCGACCTGGGCCGCGAGGCGTTCATCGCGCGCACCGAAACGTTCGTGGCCCAGACCGGCGGCACGATCCTCGAGCAGTTGGCGGCGCTGGGTTGCTCCGCCGACTGGTCGCGCACCGCCTACACGTTCAGCCCCGAACTATCGCGCGGCGTACGCGAAGCGTTCGTGCGGCTGTTCGAGGATGGCCTCGTCTACCGCGGCCACCGCGTCATCCACTGGTGCCCGCGCTGCCTCACCTCGCTCAGCGACGAGGAGGCGGAGTTCCAGGAGGAGACAGGCACGCTGTATCACGTGGCGTACCCGGTGAGCGGTAACCCGACCCGCACCGTGGTCGTGGCCACGACGCGCCCCGAGACGATGCTCGGCGACGTGGCGGTGGCGGTGAACCCCGCCGACGACCGGTATCGCGACCTCGTGGGCAAGTCGGTGCGGCTGCCGGTGGTGGACCGCGACATTCCCGTGATCGCCGACGAGTATGCCGACCCCGCGTTCGGCACCGGCGTGGTGAAGATCACGCCGGCCCACGACGCCAACGACTTCGAGGTGGGCCGGCGCCACGGACTGGCGATGCCGGTGGTGATCGACGAGGCGGCGCACATGCAGGAAGTGGCCGACGCCGACGGGCGCGTGCCTCCGTGGCTTGCCGGGCTCGACCGGTTCGAGGCGCGCGACAAGATCGTCGAGGCGCTGAAGACGTCCGGTGCTCTCGTGAAGACGGAGCCGCACGCCCACAACGTGCGCCACTGCTACCGCTGCGACACGGCGGTGGAACCGCGCCTCTCCGATCAGTGGTTCGTGAAGATGGCCCCGCTCGCCAAACCGGCGCTCGAGGCCGTGCGCACGGGCGCCATCCGCATCCTGCCCGAACGGTGGGAGGCGGTGTACGTGAATTGGCTGGAGAACATCCGCGACTGGAACATCTCACGGCAGTTGTGGTGGGGCCACCGCGTGCCCGTGTGGTACTGCGACGATTGCGACCCGCCCAACGTATTCGCGCGGCGCGACCTCATCGCGGAGTGTCCGAACTGCGGCGGTCCGGTGCGCCAGGACGAGGACGTGCTCGACACCTGGTTCTCGTCGTGGCTTTGGCCGCTCTCCACCCTCGGCTGGCCGGACCAACGGGCCGCGGACCTCGGGGCGTTCTACCCCACCGACGTGCTCGTCACAGCTCCCGAGATCCTGTTCTTCTGGGTGGCCCGCATGATCATGGCCGGCTACCAGTTCGAGGGGCGGGCGCCGTTCCACACGGTGCTGCTGCACGGCACGGTGCGCGACACGAACCACCTGAAGATGTCCAAGTCGCTCGGCAACGGCATCGACCCGCTGGACGTGATCCGGCTGTATGGCGCCGATGCCCTGCGGTGGACCTTGATCTCCGGCATGGGGCTCGGCGCCGACGTCATCCTCGATCCCAATGACCTGGAGAAATCGTTCGCCACCGGGCGCAACTTCGCCACCAAGCTGTGGAACATCGCGCGTTTCCTGCTGTCAAACGCGGGGCACGCCCCCGTACCCACGCTCGAGTCGATCGCAGCCAGCCGGCTCACCCGCGCCGACGCATGGATCCTGGCGCGTCTCGACGCCGCGGTCGCCGAGTGCGATGCCGCCTTGGGGCCGCTCCGCCCCACCGAACCGTGTGCGGGCCCCGACGGCATGGCCTGGCGGCCCGTGCAGCGCGCCCAAGGCATGCGCCTCAACGAGTACGCGGAGACGGCGCGGCGGTTCGTGTGGAGTGAACTCGCCGACTGGTACGTCGAGGCGATCAAGGGACGGCTCTCCGCCGGAGGCCCCGACGGCGAGGTGGCGCGGGCGGTGCTCGTCCATGCGTTCGACGTGGCCCTTCGTCTGCTCCACCCGATCGTTCCGTTCATTACGGAATCAATATGGCAGCGACTGCCGTCCCGCCCGGAAGGCGCGCTGCTGATGCGCGCGGCATGGCCGGCGGCAGCGGGATCGGGCGGCGCCGGCGGGGTGGAGTTCGAACTGGTGCGGGAGGCCGTGAACGCCCTGAGGCAGGTGCGGGCGGAGTACGCCATTGCCCCCGGCAAGACGATCGCGGCCGCGATCATCCCCGCCAAGGCCGGCGGCGCGGCGCGCGTGTTTGCCGACGAGACGGCCACCATCGAGCGGCTGGCCCGAGTGTCGCTTTCCATGGCCAGCGCGCCTCCGGCGGGTGCGGCGTCGGTGATGCTCCTACGCGATGGGTCGGAGATCAGCGTGCCGCTGGCCGGCCTGATCGACGTCGCCAAGGAATGCGCGCGCCTCACGGCCGACCTGGCCGCGCTCGACGGGCAGATCGTCGCTCTACAAGGGCGGCTCGACAACGAGAAGTTCACCGCCAAGGCGCCGCCCGCCGTCGTGCAGAGCGAACGCGACAAGCTTGGTGAGTGGACCGCGCGGCGCGATCAGCTCCGACGGAAGGTCGAGACGCTATGCGGAAGCTGATCGCCTTCGTCGTCCTCATCGGCTGCGCCAACATGGGCCCCGTCCCCGGCGGCCCCGAAATTCACACGCCGCCCAAGATCGTCGGCGTCACCCCCGACACGAATGCCGTTGGCTTCCACGGCAAGGCCGCGGACTTCCGGTTCGACCGGGTCGTGAGCGACCGCTCCGGGCCCAAGCAGGACCTCACCGGCTTGTTCCTGATCTCGCCCCGCGACGGCGAACCGCGCGTTGACTGGCACCGCGAGCGCATCGACGTCCGGCCGCGCTACGACTGGCGCCCGAACACGGCCTACCGCATCACCCTCCTCCCGGGTCTCGCCGACCTGAGCGGCAACATTCTGCGGACGCCGTACACCACGGTGTTCAGCACCGGCCCCACCCTGCCCAACCTCGGCGTCGTCGGACGCGTCTTCGACTGGTCCACCGGACGCTTGGCGGCCAACGCCGTCGTCGAGGCGATTCTGGATCCCGACAGCGCGGCGGCCAAGACCGTCGTCAAGCCCGGCCAGCACCCCGACACCATCCGGTACATCACCACCGCCGACAGCACCGGCGAATTCCAACTCGGCCCGTTCGGGGCCGGCACGTACACCGTGACCGGCTACGTGGACGCCAACAAGAATCTGAGCCGAGACGTCGGCGAGATCTGGGACAGCACGCGCGTCGTGATAACGACCACGCAGCCCATGCTCGAGCTGCTCGCCGCCAAACGCGACACCGTGGGCCCGCGCATCACGACCGTCGCCGCCGACGACAGCGTCACCCTGCGCGTGACGGTCGACCACCCGCTCGCCCCCGCCGCGCCCCTGGACACCGCCCAATTCCGGATCATGAGCGCCGACTCGGCGCACCTCACGGCGCTCGCCGTGCGCACGCTCGCCCAGTACGACACCGCGCGTGCCCTGGCCCGCGCCGATTCCGCACACCGCGCCGATTCCCTCGCCGCACTGCGCGACACCCTGAAACGTGCGGCGCCGAAGCCGGCCCCGGCGCCGCGCAAGGCGGGGCCCGAGGCGCCGAAACCATCCAGGCCGGCCCCCGCCACGGTGCTGATCATCGACCTCGCGCTCGGCTCCCACGTGAAGCCGCTCACGCAGTACCGCGTGACTGCCACGGACCTCGTCAATCTGCTTGGCTACAAGGCGACGTCCACACGGGTCTTCGCCACGCCCAAGGTCGATACGGCCAAGGTAATCGTGAAGCCGGACACCGCCAAAGGTGGCGTCAAGCCTGACTCCACGGTCAAGACCAAGCCCGATACCACCGGTGGAAAGGCGGCGGCCAAGCGCGGCGGAGGCGGAGGCGGGGGCGGGGGGCCGTGAGCGATCCCCGCCGCGGCATCCCGAGCGTCGGTGCGCTGCTCGAGCTCACCGAACTGCGCGCGCTCGCCGAGGCGAACCCCCGCAACCTCGTGGTGAACGCCGTGCGGGACGTGCTCGACGAAGTGCGGCGCGGCGAGGCGGCGCCGGCCACCGATGGTGAATGGGTGGCGCGCGTCGCGGCAGCGGTGAGCGTGGCCAGGCGCCCGTCGCTGCGGCCGGTGCTCAATGCCACCGGCGTCGTGCTCCATACCAACCTCGGGCGCGCCCCGCTGGCCGATGCCGCGATCCAGGCCATGTATGCTGTGGCCGGCGATTTCAGCAATCTCGAATATGACCTCGACACCGGAAGCCGTGGATCGCGCTACGTGCACTGCGTGGGGCTGCTGCGCGAGCTGACCGGAGCGGAGGATGCCGTCGTGGTCAACAACGGCGCCGCCGCGCTCCTGCTGGCGCTCAACACCGTGGCCGACGGACGTGACGTCCTCGTGTCGCGCGGTGAACTGGTGGAGATCGGCGGCAACTTCCGCGTGCCAGACATCATGGCCAAGAGCGGCGCCCGTCTGGTCGAGGTGGGGACCACCAACCGTACGCATCTCGCCGACTACGAAGGCGCCATGGGGCCGAACATCGCCGCCATCGTCAAGGTGCACCGCAGCAACTTCGCCATGGACGGATTCGTGTCCGACGTGGCGGTACGCGACCTCGCGCGGATCGCCGAGCCGCGAGGCATTCCGGTAATCCACGATCTGGGGAGCGGCCTTTTCGTGGGCCTCGATCGGATCGGCCTTACCGGCGAACCCACGGCGGGCGACGCCGTGCGCGCCGGCGCCCGCCTGGTCACGATGAGCGGCGACAAGCTGCTCGGCGGACCCCAGGCCGGCATTCTCCTGGGCGCCGCCGCCGACATCGCGCGGATCCGCGACAACCCGCTCACCCGCGCCCTCCGCGTTGACAAGCTCACGCTCGCGGCGCTCGAAGCCACCCTGGCTGTGTATCGCGAGCCGGACCGCGCCTTCCGCGAGATCCCCGTGCTGCGGATGCTCGGCACCACGGTGGACGTGCTCCGCGCACGCGCCGCGGTCATTCGCGCCGCGCTGCCTCCGGGGGCGGATGTCTGCACCGTGGCCACCCAGGCCCCGATCGGTGGCGGCGCCTTCCCCACTGTGGCCATCCCGTCGGTGGCCCTGTCGCTCGGCGGCAACGCGGCGGTGCTCGACGCCCGGCTGCGCGCGGGGGAGCCCGCCGTCGTGGGACGCATTCGCGACGACCGGCTGCTCCTCGATCTCCGCAGCGTGCCCGAGCGCGACGACCGGGCGCTCATTGGCGCGCTTTCGCGGGCGCTCGACGCATGAGCGGGCGGCGCGCGGCGTTCCTCGATCGGGACGGCACTATCATCCACGACTTCCATTTCACCGACAGCCCGGCCGACGTGCTGCTCATTCCCGGCGCCGGCCGCGCCCTCCAGCGGCTCAACGAGGCCGGCGTGCCGGTGATCGTGGTGACCAACCAGTCGGGCATCGCGCGCGGCTTCTTCACGATGGCCGACTACGAACGCGTCAACGCGCGGATGCAGGAGCTGCTCGAAGCCCAAGGGGCCCACATCGACGACGCGTACGTGTGCCCGCACCACCCGGAATTCTCCGGACCCTGCGCCTGCCGCAAGCCCGGCACCCTGCTGTTCGAGGAAGCGGCCGTGGACCACGACCTCGCCGTCACCCGGTCGCTGTTCGCCGGCGACCGGTTTCGCGACATCCAGCCCGGGCTCACGTTGGGCGGCCTCGCCCTGCTCGTGCCCAACGACGAGACGCCCGCCGCGGATCTCGCGGCAGCGACCGAACCGGAGGCCATCGTCGCCACGCTCGACGACGCGGTGACCCGCTTCCTCGCACTCGGCGCGTGAGAGCGCGAATCGCGGTACTTGCCTCGGGCGGCGGATCGAACCTCCAGGCCATTTTCGACCATTTCGACGCGCTCGGCGACCGCCGCGCCTGGGACGTCGTACTGGTCGCCTCCGATCGCCCCACCGCGCCCGCACTCGACCGTGCGCGCGCGCGCGGCATCGCTACGGCCGTCATCCGCACCGGCGCCCACGCTGAGGGAACACCGCTGGGTGACCTGCTGGCCGACGCGCGGGTGGACTACGTGGTACTCGCAGGATACCTTCGCCTCGTGCCGCAGGAAGTGGTGCGTGCCTACGCAGGTCACATCGTCAACGTACACCCGGCGCTGCTCCCGGCGTTCGGCGGTCCCGGCATGTACGGCCGCCACGTGCACGAAGCGGTGATCGCGGCCGGCGCCGCCGAGAGCGGACCCAGCGTGCACTTCGTGGACGAACGGTTCGACCATGGGGACGTGATCGCGCAGTGGCCGATTCCCGTGCGGCCGGACGACACCGCCCATACGCTCGCCGCGCGGGTGCTGCGCGTGGAACACGCGCTCTATCCGCGCGTCGTGCAGGCGCTCGCCGCCGGAGTGATCCGGCCCGGGGAACCGCCCCGCACGGGTCGCGCCGCGGGGTACCGAAACGCCGATCCGGACGACCGGCAACTTGCCGAGGAGATCGATGATGCGTTGGGGCAATAGAAGCTTGGTACCGGCGATCGCGGCGCTGGTGGCGCTCGCGCCCACCGCGCGCGGGCAGGCGGCGGGCGGCAGTGCGCAGTTGGAGGCAGGCCAGGCGTTGATTCCGGCCGTGCAGGCCTGGATCCGTCTTCCCGTAGCCCCCGGCCACGAGCGCTTCGCCACCGACCGCATCCAGGCGGCCCAACCTGGATGGACGCGCGATGCCCTGGGCGACCTCGTGATGACCAGCGGGAACGGATCGCCGGTGCGCATCGTCGCGTGCGGCCTCGACGCCCCCGCCTACGTGGTGAGCGAGATCCGCGACGACGGCTACCTGCGCGTGCAGATGGACGGGAACGGCCCGCGCCGCCAGCTCTGGGATCAGTTCAATGAAGGCCAGCGCATTCTGATCATGACCGCCGACCGAGCTGCGCCCGGTGAGGTGCAGATGGTGCCCGGCGTATTCGGCGTGCGGAGCACGCACCTCTGGCGCGGCCGCACTCCGCACGACGGCCCGACGACGATCGACGATCTCTGGCTCGACGTCGGTGCCCGCAGCCGCGCCGACGTCGCGCGAATGGGCATCCAGCTGCTCGATCCCGTGTTCCGCGACCTCGTGCCATGGCGCGTCGGCGACTACGCCGTGGGCCCCGAGGCCGCGTCGCGCGCCGGATGTGCCGCCGTGGCGGCTGCCGCGCGCAGCACGCCCGCGGTGGGCACCACGGTGTTCGTGATCTCGGCGCAGAGCGCGTTCAGCTACGCCGGACTCATCGGCGTCATCGCCCGCACGCCGGCGGTGGACTCGGTTTGGATCGTCGGCGCGGAGCCCACTTGGACGCCGGACAGCAGCGAGGCGTTCAGCACGGGACCGATGCGGCTCGCGCTCCCTGCCGCCGTCCACCTCGGCTCGATCCGCGGACTCTCACTGCGGTCGCGGGACCCGAACACGCTGATCGAGGCCGTCGGAGCCGCGCAGCTGCCCGATCTGTTCGCGATGACGGCCAAGGTGGCCGGCGTTCGCGCCCCCAACGTACCGGTGATCCCCAAAGCCACCTTGCCGTTGGGGCCCGAACGCCGCGACAGCCTCTCGCCGTACGCCGACCTGCTGGCGCGACTCACCGACCGGTACGCCGTATCGGGACATGAGCAGCCGGTGCGAGAGCTGATTCAATCGGAGCTGCCGACGTGGGCCCGCCCGCTCGCGGTCACCGACACGGCGGGCAATCTGTACGTGGCCGCCGGTCCGGAACGCGACACCGTGGTCATCGTGGCCCACATGGACGAGGTCGGATTCGACGTCGAGGGCATCGAGCCCGACGGCCGCGTGGCGCTTCGTGCGCGCGGTGGGTTCATCGGCACGCTGTTCAGCGGCCAGCCCGCGCTGCTCCACCGCGACGGCGACGCGCAGGGCTCCTCGTCGAATCGCGACTGCCTGGCGACCAGCGCCTCGGCGGTGCGAGGCGTATTCGAGATTCCGGATGAACCCGGTGCGGCAGCGGCCGGACGCGGGGGGCGCGGCCGAGCGGGACGCGGGGGCGCGCCGGCGGCGTACGCTTGGTTCGGCCCGGATCCGGCCGCCCTCGGCGTCAAATCGGGTATGACCGTGACCGGCTACAAGTGCGCGGCACGATTGGGCCAGGAGCGGTTCACGGCCCGATCGATCGACGACCGCGCCGGCGACGTGTCGCTGCTGTTCGCCATGCACAGCATCGACCCGAAGAAGCTGAACCACAAGGTGATCTTCGCCTTCTCGACGCGCGAGGAGATCGGCCTCGAAGGCGCCGCGGCGCTGGCAGCCGAGTTCGGCGTGTCGGTGCAGCGCGTGCTCGCCGTAGACACGTTCGTGTCGTCGGACTCGCCAATCGAGACGTCGCGCTTCGCCGACACCCCAATCGGCGACGGCGCGGTAGCTCGAATGCTCGACAATTCGAGCGTCACGCCCCCTGCCGAGTTCGCGCGCCTGACGCGCATCGCGCAGACGAACCACATTCCGCTGCAATACGGCACCACCAATGGCGGCAACGACGGCTCGGAATTCGTCCGCTTCGGCGTGCCGGATGTGCCCATCGGCTGGCCGCTGCGCTATAGTCACTCGCCGGCCGAGCTGATCGATTTGCGGGATGTGAGATCGCTGGCCCGGCTCGTGGCGGCAATGGCAATGGCGTCCCCGAGGTAGGCACGACAATGTCTTCATCGAGAATCATGCGCGCTCTTCTTTCCGTCTCCGACAAGTCCGGCCTCGTCGAGTTCTCCCAGGGGCTCGCCGCTCTCGGTTGGGAACTCATCTCCACGGGCGGCACGGCCCGCGTGCTGCGCGACGCCGGTCTCAAGGTGCGCGACGTGAGCGAGGTGACCGGCTTCCCCGAGATGCTCGACGGACGGGTGAAGACGTTGCACCCGGCGGTGCACGGCGGGCTGCTGGCGCGGCGCGACCTGCCCGAGCACATGGCGGCGTTGGCCGAGCACCATATCACGCCCATCGATCTCGTGGTGGTGAATCTGTATCCGTTTCGCGAAACGGCGGCGAGGGCCGGGGTCACCGCCGACCAGGTGATCGAGAACATCGACATCGGCGGACCCAGCATGCTGCGTTCGGCGGCCAAGAACTTCGCGTCGGTATACGTCGTGGTCGACCCGGCGGACTATGCGGGCGTCCTGGCCACGCTGCAGGCGGGCGACGACGATCTGGAGCTACGGCGCGGGCTCGCCGGCAAGGTGTACGCGCACACGGCCAGCTACGACGCCGCGATCGCCACCTGGTTCGCGCGGGAGCGGGGCGAGCTGTTCCCGCCGACCGTGGCGATGAGCTTCGAATTGGCGCAGTCACTCCGCTATGGCGAGAACCCCGGCCAGGCAGCGGCGTTCTACGTCGAGCGCCCCGGCGCGGGCCTTGCCGCCCTCAGGCAGAAGGGAGGGAAGGAACTCTCGTTCAATAATCTGATCGATCTCGAGGGCGCGTTGCTGGCCATCGAACCGTTCGGGAACGAGACGGCGTGCGCCATCGTCAAGCACACCACGCCGTGCGGGCTGGCCGTGGGTGCGACGGCACGCGAGGCATACGAGAAGGCGCTGGCGTGCGATCCCGTGTCGGCGTTCGGGTCGGTGATCGCCTTCAACGTGCCGGTGGACGAGGACGTGGCCAACGTCGTGGCGAGCCTGTTCGTGGAGTGCATCGTGGCACCGAAGTTCGACGACGCGGCCGTGGAGGTGCTGGGCCGCAAGAAGAACCTGCGCGTGCTGGAGGGCAAGGCGGCCTGGCCGCCGCACAGCCTGGACTACAAGCGCGTGCGAGGCGGCGTGCTGGTGCAGGAACGAGCCCCGGGCGTCATCGACGACGCGGGCTGGACGGTGCCCACAAAACGGCATCCGACCACCGAGGAACTGGCCGAGTTGCTGTTCGCCTGGCGCGCCGTCGCGAGCGTGAAGAGCAACGCCATCGTGCTCACCCGTAACCGCGCCACGATCGGCATCGGCGCCGGCCAGATGTCGCGCGTGGACGCGTCGTTCATGGCGGCCCACAAGGCGCGCAGCCAGGGGCACGATACGGTCGGCGCGGTGATGGGTTCCGACGCGTTCTTCCCCTTCCGCGACGGCGTGGACCAGGCCGCCGAGGCGGGCGTGAAGGCAATCATCCAGCCGGGCGGCAGTGTGCGCGACGCCGAAGTGATCGACGCCGCCGACGAGCACGGCATGGCGATGGTGTTCACCGGCAAGCGTCAGTTCCGGCACTAACCCGCCGGGATCGCGCCCCTCGAGATCTTGATATCCGCTCGGCGCGCTCTACTTGAACGCCGCGAACCCCACCATGTTGCCCCCCGGCTCGCGCACGTAGATCTCCGTGCTGCCGTAGAAGGTCTCATGGCGCGCCTTGACCACCGGCGCTCCGGCGAGGGCGCGTTCTACGGCTTCGAAGTCGGCCACCGCGATGAACAGCGTGACCGAATGGCCGTCGAGTTCGTGGGCGAGAGAGGGGTCGTCGGCGACCACGCTGGCCCGGGTCTGATACATCACCTCGATGCTTGCGCGCTTCACGCTCGCGAAGACGAGCGTGCCGTCGGGTCCTGGCACCCTGTTCTCGACCGTGAACCCGAAACGTTCGGTCCAGAAGGCGAGGCACGGCTCCACGCGATCCACCACCAGCACGGGGGTGAGCTGAACGAGGGCCGGAGGGGGACCGGACTCGGAACTTGCGCCGGCATTCATGGTAAGGACTCCAAGCTCGTGGACGTGAACCGCATCGGAGACGGGCGCTGCCACCATACCGAATGAATGCCGAACGTGCAAGTCCCGCCAGTGACCCAGATCGTAATCTGGCGTGTCCTTCCCTTTCCTAACCCACGGCCCCACCGCATCTTTGGAGTGACCTGACACGCCCCGCCCTCCGGCGGGGCGCGTGCTGTCCGATCCCTGACCGACCGTCATGGCGACCAACGCAAAGCCCGACCTCGACTACCGCCCATCCTACCTGGCCGCCGCGATCGCGGGCGCCATGGTCTTCCTGCTCTACCTCGTCACCCTCGCGCCGAGCACGGCGATGTGGGATACGAGCGAGTACATCGCCGCCGCGTATACGCTCGGCCTGCCGCACCCACCGGGCAACCCGCTGTTCGTGCTTCTCGGCCGGGTGATGTCGCTGCTGCCCATCGCCGGCTCGGTGGCGATGCGCATCAACATCTTCGCCGCTGCCTGCAGCGCCGTCGCCGCGGCGATGTGGTTCCTGACCACCGAGCGCGTGCTCGTGGGCTGGTTCCCGGAGCGGTGGCGCCGCATCGTCGGAGCGAGCGTCGCTACGATCATCGGGGCCACCGCGTTCACCGTGTGGAACCAGTCGGTAGTGAACGAGAAGGTGTACACGATCTCACTGGCCGGCATCGCCATCATCTCCTGGCTGATGATCCGCTGGTGCGACGATCCCGACGGCCGCAAGGCCGACCGGATCATCGTACTCGTGGCCTATCTGCTCGGGCTGGGGTACGCGAATCACATGGCCGGCATGCTGGCCGCGCCGGCGGTGGGTCTGGCGATCATCGTCCGCCGCCCCCGCTTCCTCATGCGCTGGAAGCTCATCCTGGCGTCGCTGCTCGCCTTGGGGTTCGGCGTCACACCGTTCGCCACGCAACCCATCCGCGCCGCGTTCTACCCGGCGATGAACGAGGGGGAGCCGACGGCGTGCCGCAACGGCCTGCACTTCGACTGCACGTTCAGCAAGGGCACGTACGACGCGTTCATGTACAACTTCAACCGCGGCCAGTACGGCAAGCCGTCGTTGGAAGACCGCCAGGCACCGTTCGTCCAGGGCCAGGTGGGGATGTGGTGGTGGTACTTCAAGTGGCAGTGGATGCGCGACGCACTCGACCAGAATCCCGGCGTCCAGAGCCTGCTGGCGGCGATCTTCCTGGTGCTCGGACTGTTCGGAGGATGGGTGCACTTCAAACGCGACCGACGAAGTTGGTGGTATTTCGTGTCGCTCATGTTCACGGTCACGCTGTGCCTCATCTACTACCTGAACTTCAAGTACGGGGCTTCGCAGTCGCCCGAGTTGGGGAACACCGTAGCGCGCGAGGTTCGCGACCGCGATTACTTCTTCATCTGGAGCTTCTCGCCGTGGGGCGTGTGGGCGGCCCTCGGTCTGATGTTCGTGTGGGAGTCGCTCGGCTCGCTCGTCGGGACCGAGAATCGCAAGCTCGGCGCCGAAACGGTCGAGCTGCCCACCCGCAACGGCTGGCTCTTCGGCTCGCCGGTGCTGCTCGTGGTGATGATTCCGCTGTTCGCCAACTGGCAATGGGCCTCGCGCGCCGGCCAGACCGACACGCGCGACTTCGCCGTGGACATGCTCAATTCGGTGGAGCCGTACGGCGTGCTCGTCGTGGTCGGCGACAACGACACCTTCCCGCTGTGGTACGCCCAGGACGTGGAGGGCGTTCGCAAGGACGTGGTCGTGGCCAATACGTCTTTGCTCAACACCGACTGGTACGTCAGACAGCTCATCCGGCGGCCCATCTATACCTATGACAAGGCGGCCGGACCGGCGATCTACCGGGCCGGCGACTGGCCCAAGCCCACGCGCAGCCCGCTCAACATGACGTTGGATCAGGCCGACGCGGTGCCGGAGTACGTACCCGTCCAGCACGCCACGACGTTCTCACTGGGCCCCATCCAGGCGACGATCAATCCCAAGAGCCTGCCCCAGGACGGCAACGGCACCGGCTACCTCGACCGGGCGGGCATCTTCGTGCTGCGCATGATCGCCGACTCGTACAGCGACCGGCCGATCTACATCAGCCGCACGGCAGGCAACTATGCGCAAACGCTCGGCCTCGGCGCCAACACGTTGACGCAGGGATTGGCCGACAAGATCTTCATTCCGACCAAGGACATGGGTCCCGATACCGTGTTGGTTGAAGGCGCCGGCTACATGGACGTTCGGCGCACGCGCACGCTCTGGGACAGTGTATTCGTGGCCCCCAAGTCGCTGCTCAGGCGCCGCGGCTGGGTGGACCAGCCGTCGATCGGCATCCCTTATCTGTACATCGCCACGGGGATCGAGCTCGCTCAGACGCTGCAGGCCGTGGGCCAGCCGCAGGACGTGCCCCGCGTGATGAACGACACGAAGGCGATCATCACCGCACTCAACCTCGAGTCGATGTTCTCCTCGCTCCAGGCCCCGCCGCCGGTGCCGACGGTGCCGTCGGGAGACTCGGCCGTCGCAACGCCGATACCGAAGAAGAAGTAGGACCGTTGGACGGTAGGACGGTAGGACGGGAACCGCGTTCGCAGTTATCCGTCCAACTGTCCTCCCGTCCTACCGTCAGGCCAGCAGTTCAAACGGCAGCGCCGCGTTCACCGTGGCGCGAACCGCGTCCAGGGCCGCGTTGATCGCCGCTTCGGCTTCGAGCAGACCCAACCCCTTCACGGTCATGAGCACGGTACGGCTCGCGCCCCGCTGCAGCTGCACGTGAAGCGCCGCTTCGGCGGGTGAAATACGATCGGCCGCGACCAGTGCCTCGATGGTGACGATCGCCTGCGCGATCTTCCGGAACTCCCCTTCAGCGTAGGCCCGGATCACGGGCGTCTTCTGCTCGAGCACCGCCAGCGCGGCGCTCAGCATAGTGGCGGCCAACTGCCCTGCGTCGAGACTCACGATTCCCTCCCGGTCAGGCCTTCCCAATCTCCGCGGTCAGCCCCCTCGCTTCTTGGCGAGTTCCAGACGGAGAATGGCTTCGAAACTCTGGTCGATGGCCTGCCGGTCGAGCGCCAGGCCCACGGAATCCATGCACGCCGGCGGGGTCCGCGCGCCGGCCAGGCGATGCAACTGCTCCAACGCCGCGAACTCCACGGTGTCGAGCACCGCGATCTGTTCAGTGGTCGCGGCATTCTGTGCGCCCCTGGCCCGGTTGCGCATGGCCAGTGTGTTGAGGGCCGAGTGCACGGCGGCGTAGAACCGGTCGTGCGCCGCATAGAGGCAGGCCGGCGCCGATTGCCGCGCGAGCGCCGTCAGCGAATCGTCCACCAGCTTCTGCAGCGCCGAGACGTCGCGGTCGGTGGTCTCGTCGTAGTCGCTCACCAGGCGAACGGTCGTGCAGCCGATCGACACCAGGCAGGCGATGGCCGACACGCGGCGCCGGGCGGCGTATGCGAACGTCACCATCGGACGCGTCCATTGGTTGGGGGTGCGGCCAACTTAGGAAAGTGGCCGGGAGCGCGCAAGACGAACTCGGAAGCGGCGATCGGGCCGGACCTCATCACCCCGCGCCGGGCGCGAGGAAGACCGACCGCTAGCGCGACGGCGCGGGGGGCACCGCCTCACCGCGCGTGCTGCCCCCCGGCGCCACCGAGTGCTCGCCGAGGCGCACGCCGTTCACGACGGTCCCGTACCGCGACATTGGCGAATCGTGATACAGCGTGCGCGTATTCTCCACCGTGCCGGCAAAGCGCGGATCCTGCGGCCGTTCGTGGCCATCCACGAACGTGGCGACGTCCCAGGCGTCCTGGTCGCTCAGCGTTCCGCCGAGGCCAAACGGCATGTTGGCCTTGATGAACCCCGCGGCGTTGTTGACGTCGGCCATTCCCGCGCCCCAGTTGAACGACTGCGGGCCCCACAAGGGCGGGAATACCTGCGCCCCCGCCGCGCGCTGGCCCTGCCCGTCGGCGCCGTGGCACAGCGCGCATCGCTGCGCGTACACGGCGGCTCCACGGGCGTCGTCGGGGGCGAGCGCCGGCTTGGGTACCTTCGGATACCCCCGCCCTGCGATCGCCTCGTTCACGCGCGCGCCCGTGGCCAGCCAGTAGGCATAGCTTTCCAGCGCCACCAGCACCGAATCGCCCAATGGCGGCGCCTGGCCGTTCATGCTGTACCGGAAGCACCCCTGCATGCGCTCCTGGAACGTATTCACGTGCTTGTTCTTGCTCCGGTACGCCGGATAGCTGACGTACGCCGCCCACAACGGGGCCGAATTCGCCAACCGGCCGGCATCGAGATGGCAGTTGGCACACGTCAGCACGTTGCCGGTATACCGTTTCGCATATAGACCCGTCTGCTCGAAGATCTGCTGCCCGCGCCGCACTTCCCGGCCGAACTCGTCGGTCGGCATGGCGGGATCCGGAGGTGGCGTGAACGCGGCCGCCTGGGGGGACGCCGTCGCGCCCCCCGCCGTTCCGGCACCCGGTGCTCGCGGTGCGTGCGCACGCCCCTGCCAGTACGCCACCCCGCCGACGATGATCAGGGCCGTGGCCGCCGCGGTGGCCAACGTGGACATCCTCATGGGTGGTTCCCCGAGTTGGGGCGCGGCGCGGGCGAGCGGGTCGCATAGTAGGCCGACGCGGCCTCCAGATCGGCGACCGTCATCCGGCTGGCAATCGTCGACATCAGCGCGAGGGCACCGGGCGGACGCGTCCCCTGCCGGTAGGCACGCAGTTGGTTGCTGAGATAGACGGATGACTGGCCCGCCAGCGGCGGCATGGCGACCCCCACTCCGACCCCGCCGGGTCCGTGGCACCGATCGCACGCCGGCACGCCCGCCGACCATCGCCCGCGCGTGGCCAAAATCCCGCCGAGCCGCACGACGGCGGCGTTCGGCGGCGCGGTCCCCGCCGCCGACGCCGGCGCTTCGCTCGGCACCGGCATTCTGCTCACGTACGCTGCCAGCGCCTGGCGCTCGGCGGGCGAGAGCGAAGACGCCACCGGGTGCATCACGGCATTGTTGCGCGCGCCGCCAGCGAACGCGTCGAGTTGCGCCAGAACGTACGTCGAGTCCTGGCCCGCGATGCGCGGCGACGCCATGGCCGCGAGCCCCATGAGCTGCGGGCCGTGGCAACTGATGCATGACGGGGCGCCGCGGCCGTTGCCCTGGCGCACGATGGCGGCCGCGCCCGCCTCGGTGACACGCTGGGCGAGCGGCGCCCGCGCGGGCACGCACAGCATCGCGGCCGCGAGCGCGCACAATCCCCTGCCCCGCATCCCTGCACTCCTATTTCGCATCGGGCGGCGCCGGCTTGAATTCATACCCTTCAAAGATCTTCAACGCTTCGGGCGAACGCAAAAAGGTGAGCCAGGCCCCCGCCGCCGCCGGGTGCCTGGCGCCTTTCACCATCGCTGCCGCGTAGATGGCCGTGGTGTTGAATTGATCCGGAATGTCCACGTGACCGATCGCGTGGCCCGCCTCCTCCTGGAAGATCGCCTCCGACTTCCACGTGATGCCTGCGTCGGCCCGTCCCTGCATCAGGAACAGCGGCGATTGGCGGTGGTGGATCTGGGTCAGGACCGTGGTGCCGTCCTTCACCTTGGTTTCGTAGACCATCTGGACCAGGGCTGCGCCCCCCACCTTGGCCAGCGTGCTCTGGACCTGGCGGGCCACGCCCTCCCACTGCGGGTTGGGCATCACCAGGCGCACGCCGGGCTTGCCGAGGTCGGCCACCGAGGTGATGCCCGCGGGATTCCCCTTGCGGACCATGATCGTGAGATCATTGGTCACGTACGTCGTGGCCGGTCCAACGAGCTTTCCGGCCTTGATCTGCTGGTCCACCGCGTTGAGGCCGGCGGCGTAGACGTCGGGCGCTACCGTCCAGGTCATGTTTCCAACCGTGATCGTGTTGCCCTGGCCCATCATCTTGACCAGCAGGCCCGGAGGGATCGTGATGTAATAGATGCGGCCGCGCAGGTCGGGGTGCTCCGCTTCGAAGGCCTGCACGAGCGGCGCCATGGCAAAGAAGTAATTGCCGCCCACGAACAGCACGAGTTGGGGATCGTCCAGACTGCCGTGAAAATCCGGCAGGTTGTCCACCTCGGGGACCGTGAACTCCAGGCCCTTGGCCAGAGCCGGATCGTTGTCGCCATGCGACCACGGCGGATACACCGAGTCGTCGTGCGGAGGGCTGGCCGCCGCAGCAGTGCCGCCGCGCGGCCGGGCGCAACCGGCGGCGGCGCCCAGCACGCACAGCAGCGACACCAGCCATCGTGTGCGATGCCCGTTCATCACGGCTCCTTGATCAGACGAAAGACCGCGGCTTCCGCGGGCACCGCACCGTGGCGACGCCCGCGGTGGCCGCCCGTTCTACATGCTGAGCACGGCGTAGCCCTGGTTCTGCAGGATCACGAGCCCGGCGAGCGCCGCCATGGCGACCGAGAGATTGGAGTTCACATCGGCCGGTGTGAACCCGTTCTCACCCAGGCCGTTCCCGCACACCTTCACGTCCACGCCCGCGTTCTTCAGCGCCTGAATCACGCCGAGGTTCGGATTGGCATGGCCGTACTTGGCCTGAAACTTGTCGGCGCTGAGCGCGATCGGCGTGGCCGGCCCGTGGATGAGAACGACGAACTTCAGGTGGTCAACGGGAGTTCCACCGGCCACGAAGGCGTTCACCGTGCGGGCGACCTTCACCAGCCCCGGACTCACCTCATCCGCCCCCTGGGCGGCTTGCGTGACATCGAATACGGCCTTGTAGGTGGTGCTGGCGTCGGGCCTGAGTCCCGCTTCCGGCCACACGTGTACCGGGCCGTAGTCCTTGATCGACGGGTAGGTCCAGAAGCCGGCCGGCTGCTGGGCAGTGGCGGTGGACGAGATTGCCACCGTGGCCACGAGTGAGAGTGCAAAGAAGCGGATGTTCATGATAATCCTCCACGGGAGCATTTGACGAGAGGCGGATACCTTACTGTCTGCGCATGCAGGCAACTAATGGGGTAAGGTAAACGGCCCGTTCCCAGCAGCAATCGGACGAACTGTAACGAATTGCGCCTCGCGCGCGCGAGGCGCAGCGCCGGCACGCCTCAGCGCTCGCTACTTCCCCGCTCCGGCGATCGCCCGCGCCCGCGCCTCCAGACTGTCGGCTTGACGCGGGCGATGCATTTGCCGCAGGAGCTTGGCGTAGCCCGTGAGCACCTCGGCCACATCGGGCGCATTCGCACCGAATGCCTTCTCGCGAATCTGGATCGCCTCGCGGTAGCGCGCTTCGGATTCCCCGGTGTCCCCCACGTCACGCAGCACATTCGCCAGATCGTAGTCAGCGGTGGCGATGCTCGGGTACCCCGGCTCGACGGTTTTGCGGAAGATGTCCAGCGCTCGCCGCAGCCGCGTCTGCGCTTCGCCGTACTGGCCGCGCAACCAGGCGATCTCCCCCAGGTTGATGTTGATGGACGCGACGTTGGGATGATCGGGTCCGAGCGTCCGGGTGAGGTTTGAATCGGCGCGGAGATAGTACCCTTCGGCCTCATCGTAGCGCCTCAATTCGTAATAGACGATCCCGAGATTGCTCAGGGTGCGACCCACGTCGGGGCTGTCGTTGCCCTCGACGCGCTGGTACATGGCCAGTGCACGCAGGTAGACGGGCTCTGCCTCCGCATAGTGTCCGTCGGCCAGGTACGCCGACCCGAGGTTCCGCAGTAGGCCCGCGAAGTCGGCATCCTCGGGCTGCTGGCCCGCGGTGCGCAGCGCCACGGCACGCGTGAGCAGCGATTCCGCTTCGACGTAGCGCCCGCGCGTCACGAACATTCCGCCCAAACCGC
Source organism: uncultured Gemmatimonadaceae bacterium (assembly GCA_963728785.1). GTDB lineage: Bacteria > Gemmatimonadota > Gemmatimonadetes > Gemmatimonadales > Gemmatimonadaceae > JAGWRI01. The sequence continues at coordinate 757,931 of CAVSKV010000004.1, read as the reverse complement.
TCAATACCACCATGAGGTCGGGATGGTCAGGGCCGAGCACGCGCTCGCGCGACTTCAACGTCTGTCTATACAGAGACTCAGCTACCGCAAAGCGGCCCTGACGCTGCGCCAGTCGTGCCAGTTCGAGAATGCTCGTCTGCAGCGCCGAGTCATCGGGCGGCAGTTCGGCCGTGCGGATCGCGACCGCCTGCTCGAGCAGCGGCTGCGCCTGCGCGAAGAGCCCCATCTCGCGGTAGACGGCGCCGATCGTCGTCAGCATTTGCGCCTGCACCAGCGGCTGGCCGGCCAATCCGGTGCGAATGCGGTCCGCGCCGCGATCGAGGATCTCGCGTGCGGTCACCGTATTGCCGCGTGCCTCGCTGGGATCGGAGACCGCAAAGAGCCCGGTGAGAAAGCCCGCCACCTGCTGCGCCGTCGCCGCCTCGCGCCGGGCGATCGTTTCAGCGCGTCGTGCGCGCACCAACCCCACGGCAGCCACGGACAACCCGATCACCAGCGCCACCACGACCAAGGCACCGGCCACGACGGCCGGCCGGTTCCGCCGCACGAACCGGGAAATCCGGTACATCGTCGACGGCGGCCTGGCGTCCACCGGCTCGTCATGCAGATAGCGCTCGATGTCCTTGGCCAGGCCGTTCACCGTCTCGTAGCGGCGGCTCCGGTCCGGCTCGAGCGCCTTCATCACGATCCAGTCAAGGTCCCCCTGCAGTTCGCGGCGGAGCGCCTTGACGTCGGTGCGCCGGCACGTCGCAGCGAGGCCGGCGGCGGGGCCCAGCGTGGAAAGCTTGGCGCTCGGCGTGGTGGGATTGCCCTCGCGTGACGCGAGGCGCCCCATGAACGCCGGCAGACCCATTTCGACGGGATCGAGCGGCAGGCGGCCCACGAGCAGCTCGTAGAGCAGAACGCCGAGAGAGTAGATGTCGGTGCGAGTGTCGACGTCGAGCGCCGAGGGGTCCGCCTGCTCCGGGCTCATGTACGCCGGCGTGCCCACCGCCTCGCCCACCTGCGTGACCAGCGTACGCTCGGTAAGCGCCTGCGAGAGGGCCTTGGCGATGCCGAAGTCGATGACCTTGGGCACCGGTTCTCCGTCCTGCAGCATCACGAGAACGTTGGACGGCTTCAGGTCCCGGTGTATGACGCTTTTTTGATGGGCGTGCTGCACGGCGTGGCACACATCGATGAAGATGGCGAGCCGTTCGCGGGTGGAGAGCTTGTGGACGTCACAGTACTCCGTGATGGGGATCCCCTTCACGAGTTCCATGACGAAGTAGGGACGCCCCTCGGCCGTGGCGCCGCCGTCGATCACCTTGGCGATGTTGGGGTGATCCATGACGGCCAGCGCCTGGCGCTCGGCCTCGAACCGGGCGATGACCTTGCGGGTGTCCATCCCCGCCTTGATCACCTTGAGCGCCACGCGCCGGCGCACGGGCTCGGCTTGCTCCGCCACGTACACCAGTCCCATGCCGCCCTGCGCGAGCACCTGCAGCACGCGGTACGGCCCGACGTATTCCGGCTGGTTGGCCGGGCCGCTGCTTTCCTGGGGCGTGTCCCCCGGCAAGGGGGACATTTCAGACTCAGCCACCTGTCCTGCCCCCCGCGAAACGCCTCGTGCTACTGGACGATGATGTCCGGATCGATGACGACGACCGTGTCGGACTGACCCTGAACGCGACAGTGGAGCGTCACGTTGTACCCGTAGGTGCCGCGCGTGATGGCGCCGCCGGTCTGCGTGCTGTCCCCGCCGCGTGGGGCGCTGCCGGCGAACGGCCAGGTCTGGCTGGCGTTCTTGAGGGAGATGATGAGGGAGTCGACCACCTGGCCGGTCGTCTTCCACTTGACGCTGTCGCCAACGGCGACCGTCACGCTCTCCGGGGTCACGAATGCGGCGTGGTTGCCGGCCGGGCAGTGAACCATCACCGGGTGCGAACTCGGCGGCGGGGCGAACGGGGCCGAGAAGGCGAACACGCTGAACGCGAGCAACACGGTGACGCCGGCGATTGCGACAACACGTTTCACTTGGGACTCCTTGGTGGGGGGAGCGCCGTTCGCTCGAATCCTTCGTCGAGACCGAACATGAGATAATGGGGGACCCGTCGTTCTCTTGTCAAACGGGCATCCACCTCGGACGCGGCGCGATCAGCGTCCCAAGATATCTGCCAGGCGCAGCACCGCCAGCCGCCAATCGGTCACCACCACCGAGCGCCCGTCGTTCATCGTCGCGACGCCGGGGGGCGCCGACCGGCGCACGTAACGAAGCGCGCCCACGGCGTTGGCCGCGATCAGGTCGCTCACGATCTTGTCGCGTTCGACGTCGATGTCCGCATCCACCAGATGCGTGAACGTGCGCCGCGCCGTCGAGAACTCCACGCCGCTGTCGTGCGTGGCGGCCACCAGCCAGACCGTCGAATCGCCGGCGCCGGTCCAACGCCAGAGCCGCGCGTGGTGCCGCTTGACGAACGTGTCGGTGAGTTTCTCGAATGCCAGATCCGGCGGCCGCCCGTCGAGTATCAACGTGGACACCGGCTGCTCCTCGTATCCCTCACCCCGCGCCGCCTTGAGGAAGGTCTCGAAGTCGGTGCGGAGCGACATGCTGCCAGCCAGCGACCAGCCCGCGGCGGCGAATGCACCGTGCACCTGCTCGGCCGAGCCAATGAGGGCGAGCGTGACGACATCGCCGAACGGTCCGTTGGCGCCGAGCGTCGCCCGCAACGGCGTCGATGCCAGGAGCGAGTCGAGAGGCGAGCTGTCGGGCAGCGGCGGCGGCGGCGACCACGCCGCCCAGCGATCGAGTGACGGCGCGTCGCGCGTGACGACGACACGGAGTTCCGTGCCCGCGTCGAATGCGACGGCGCGGTGGCGCTCCGCGTTCTCGGCCTCGAGCGCCGCGGCCAGCACCACCGCCGCCACGGGACTGAACACACCCAGCGCCACCACCGTCCAGTTGCGCTTGGACCGCACGATGGCCGGAATCGGCGGCCCGAGGATACGCCCGTTCGAATCCACGACCTCGCGGGCGTTGTCCACGGCCGCTACGCGGGTGGCGATCGCGACGTGTACGGTGTCCTGCGGCGTAGCACCTCCCATGGGGACCGCCGCGCGGTCGAAGTCGAGCGCCAGCCAGTGGTGCTTGTTGCCGGTCTTCTCCGTTCCGGCACCAGTCACGCGGCCCGCCACGATGGTGCCCGGTGGAACCACCGCCCGCCCGTTGCGCATCACGGGCGCGATCACCAGCGCCCGTACCGCGTTGTCGCACGGGCTTCCGCTGCCCACGCGGTCGAGCAGCCGGAGTTGCAGCGTGTCGCCGGCCACCAGCCCCTGCGCTCCGAGAAGCGCCGGGACGGCGAGAAGCGCTCCGAGCAGAAGTTGGCGTCCGAGCTGCTTCATCAACCGCATCTCCGAATCCGAGTGGACAGCACGCACACTGGCCGCAATATACGCCCCTCCCGAGGCGTGCTGCGCCACGACGATTCCCCGGCTTGCGTCCCTCTGGCGCCATCCCTATGCTGCACCCGCCGGTTCCCCACGCCCACCATCCCGCAGATGACCCATCCGACGACCGCTGCGATAGATGCCTGACTCGCCGGCGCGCCGCCTGCACGCGATCCGCGCCGACTTCCGCGCCGGCGACGAGAAGGAAGCGTTGATCGAGCGCCTCACGCGACATCCGCCGGTCGGGTTCGCCCGTGTCGTGCAGCTGCACGACGACCTGCTGTTTCTCCGCGGGTTCCCCGATTCTCCTCGCGTGCTCGCAGCGGCGGAGCGCGCGCTGGCGCGATTCGGCAGCGTGATCAAGGCGATCGGGCGGGCGCGGCATCGCGCCGACGACTCCGGGATGATCGGCACGAGCAGCCGCGGCGCCTTCGCCTTGGTCACGGCGGAATGGCTGGAAGCGAACTTTCCCGGCGAGGCCGAGATCGACTGGCCGGCTGTAACCGACGAATCGCTCATCGACGCGCTGCTGCGCCCTGCCCTGCAGCGTGCCGAGGAGGACGCGTTCGACAGCGGCGAACTCTCGACCCGCGAGTGGCTGGCGTTACGCAAGGGCGCCCGCCGCGACACCGATCTCGCGTGGCTGCTCCGCACCGCGCCTGCGCGTGGCACGGCGCGCACGACGTTCGAATTGATGTACGAAGCCGCCGAGGTCCCGGTGCGTTGGCGGCTGGCCGGGTCCCGGGGCTCGGCCACGCACACCGCGCTCCCCACCGCGCGGCCCGTGTTCCGCCGCGCGATGCGCCGCCCGCCGCCCGACGTGGTGCGGCACATCGCCACGCCCACGCAGGCGATAGAACTGCTGGCCCCGGGTCGCGCGCGGGAGGTGATCGACGTGGCGCGCGCTGCGCTCGCCGCGCGCGGCCGTGAGGTGTTCGCCGTCTACTCAGCGAACCCCGCCGAAGTGTACCTCGCCGATCTGGGCGAGGGCGCATCGATCGCCATCGTCGGCGTGCTCCCGGAGCACCGGATGAGTCTCGAGGCGAACTATGGGTACGTGATGCTTTCCAACGGCGTTCCCATCGGCTACGGCGGCGTCACGCCGCTCTACCGGCAGGCGAACACCGGGCTCAACATCTTCCCGTCGTTCCGCGGCGGCGAGGCGGCCCACCTGTGGGTGGCCGCGCTGCGCATGTTCCGGTCACTCTTCCAGGTACGTCGGTTCCTGGTCAACGCCAAGCAGGTGGGCGACGGGAACCCCGAAGCCGTTGCCAGTGGGGCATTCTGGTTCTACTATAGACTCGGTTTTCGCCCCGTCGACGCGCGCACCGGGATGCTCGCCGAGCGCGAGTTCCGCCGCCTGCACCGCCGCGGGCACCGCACCGACGCCGCCACCCTGCGCACGCTGGCCCACGGAGACCTGCACCTCGACGTCGGCCGCATGGGGCCGTCGGATTTCTTCGACGAGCGATGGCTCATCGAGTGCAGCCGCCGGGCGACGATGCAACTCGCCGGGTCCGGCGCCGGCTCTCCCGCAGCCGCGGCGCGCGCCGTGGCCGACCGCGTGATGCGCTCGCTCGGGGGTTCCGACCGCCGCCGGTGGCCGGCCGACGAACGCGACGCATTCCTCCGGTTGGCCCCGGTGTGCGCGCTGCTGCCGGGCATGCAAAGGTGGACTGCCGACGCGCGGGCGCAGATGGTGGCGCTGATGCGGGCCAAGGGCCGTCCGCAGGAGCGCGACTTCGTGCTCGCGGCGCGCCGCGACCCGCGCTTCTATCCGGGTCTCATCCGGCTCGCTTCGGCAGCCCGGCGGGGGGCAGGGCGATAGTTTTGGGGACAGGACGATCACGAACGGAGCCCCGACCGACGCCGCACCCCACGCGATGACCACCGATCCCGCCGCCGAGCCCGGACGGCCCGCCAGCGCGGCGCCGCCGCGCCGGATGGCGGCGCTTCACGATTTCTGGGTCAGACGCCGCCGGCTGTTCTGGATGTTGCACTCGACGTGGGCCCTGCTCACGGGCACCGCGGTGGTCATCATCGCCCGCGAACGCTACCACCTCGTGCTCTGGGTGGTGCTGTTTCTCGTTCTCACGTGGCTGTCCACGTTGTTCTTCGGGCGCGGCGCCGGCGCGGAACCGGCGTGGCTGCCGGGCGTGGATCTGGGCCGCACGCCGCCCACTATGGCGCACGAGGTCACCTCGTACTTCACGCGCGTGATGTACCAGGAGACGCTGTTCTTCCTGCTGCCGTTCTACACGTACTCCACGGTCGTCGACTCGCCCAACGTGTTGTTCCTCGCGTTCCTGGCCGGGCTGGCGGCGTTCTCGTGCATCGACCTGGTGTTCGATCGCTGGCTGCGTACGCGCCCCATCTTCGGCCTCACTTTCTTCGCCATGGTCGCGTTCGCGGCGCTCAACCTGCTCCTGCCGCTGGTGTTCGGCCTGCGTCTGCGGTTCGCGACACCGACAGCCGCGCTGCTCTCCCTGGCGGCTGCGGTCCCGCTCGCCCGCCACTCGGCGGTGGCGTGGAACGGCCGCATCAGGCTCGCGCTCGCCGCCGCCGTGTTCGTGGCGGTACCGCTCGGCTTTCCCGAGCTCGTGCCGCCCGTGCCGCTGCGGATGCAGAGCGCGACGTTCGGCGCCGGGATCGACGAGCAAACGCTCGCCATCGGCGATACACTGCGCTCCCCGGCCGCCCCCGATGGCGTGGGCCCGGTGCTCGTCGTTGTCGTGCAGGTGTTCGCGCCGTCGGCGCTCCCGGCGCAGGTGGCGCTCGAGTGGAAGCGCGACGGCGCCACCATTCGTGAGTCCCGCAGCATCGAGATCGTGGCGCACGAGGCCGGCTTTCGGGTGTGGGACAGCTGGCGTCCGACCACGGGACGCGTGCCGCCCGGCCGGTACGAGGTGGTGCTCCGCACCCAGGGCAACCGCGTGTTCGGCGTCGCCAGGCTGACCGTGGGGGGCCAGTAGCCGCTCGCGCCGCGGCGGGAGCGCGTGGCCGGCGGGCTCCCGCCGGCCGGGCCGACATTGACGCGCCCGGGCTGCGACCCGAACTTCGTCGGCATGACTGCCGCACCGGCTCCCCCCGAGCGCCCGCGCCGGACCTTCCTTCTGGCCCTCACGATCGGCGTGTCGGTGCTGTTTCTGGTCATGATCCGGCACTTCCTCCTGGCCGTGCTCCTGGCCGCCGTGTTCTCGGCGCTCGCGCGTCCGCTCTACGCGTGGGTGCTGCGCCGGCTCCGGGGGCGCAAGGGGCTTGCGTCCGGTTCCACCGTGGTCATGCTCGTGCTGGTGATGGGCCTGCCTCTGCTCGGGTTCCTCGGACTGGTGGCCACGCAGGCGGTGGACGTGAGCCAGGCGGCCGGCCCGTGGATCGAGCGGCAGATCGCCGAGGGCGGCCCGCTGGATCAGCGCCTGCGCGAGCTGCCGCTGATTGACCGGATGCCGACTCTGCAGCGGCTGGTGCCGACCAGCGAGCAGCTCGCCGCCAAGGCCGGAGAAGCCGCATCCGGCATCGCGACGTTCCTCGTCCGCAACCTGGCGCAGGTGGGGCGCGGCACGCTGAGTCTATTGCTGCAGCTCTTCGTCATGCTGTACGCCATGTTCTACTTCCTGAGCGACGGACCGGAGATTCTGGACCGCATCCTGGTCTACGTGCCGCTCGCGCCGGACGACCAGGACCGGTTGCTCGAGCGGTTCGTTTCCGTGGGCCGGGCGACGCTCAAGGGATCGGTGCTCATCGCGATGATCCAGGGGGCGCTGGCCGGCATCGCGTTCTGGGCGCTGGGCGTGCCGGCGGCGGCGTTCTGGGGGACCGTCACGGTCGTGGCGTCCATCGTCCCGGCGGTGGGAGCGGGCATTGTGTGGATTCCGATGGTGATCTACCTCGTCATTGCCGGCAAGAGTAGTGCGGCGGTGGCGCTCTTCCTGTGGAGTGTGCTCGTCGTGAGTACGAGCGACAACTTCCTGCGACCGCGTCTGATCGGCCGCGACGCCCGGATGTCCGACCTGCTCGTCCTGCTCAGCACCTTGGGCGGCATCGTCCTGTTCGGGGCCGTGGGGTTCGTGGTCGGTCCCATCGTCGCGGCCCTGTTCGTCACCGTCTGGCATCTGTATGGAGAGGCGTTCGCGGACTGGATGCCCGCCAGGGCCGCCGGCCCGCCCGACGCCTGACCACCTGGCCCCGGTCCACGTCCCGCCCGCGAAATTGGTGCGAATCGCGTTTCGGGGGTATCATTGGCCACCGGCCTGCCGACGGCCTTCCACCAAGGAGCCCGCCCTGATCCATCATATCACGAGTATCCGCACGTCGGGCACCATCATGCCAAGTTCGCGCTATCTGGTGAACCGGCTGGTGTCGGGCGCCGACTTCACACGGGCCACCGACATCGTCGAACTCGGCGTGGGCACCGGGTGCGTGACCCGGGAAATCCTCAGGCGCATGCGCCCCGACGCGCGGCTCGTATCGCTGGAGATCAACCCGGCATTCGTGGAGGCGGGCCGCCGGATTGGCGATTCGCGGCTGACGGTGCGCCACGCCTGCGCGAGCGCCCTGCCAACCGTGCTGGCGGAGGAAGGGATGGACGGGGTGGACGCCGTGGTGTCGAGCCTGCCGCTCAAGATCATGGACCAGGACCTGGTGGACCGCATCCTCGACGTGAGCCGTGAATGCCTGCGCCCGGATGGGCGCTTCCTGCAGTACCAGTACAGTCTGAGCCACTACAAGAAGCTGGCTGCCCGGTACGCCGACGTGGGAGTGCGGTTCACGATGCGGAATACGCCGCCGGCGTTCGTCTACGAATGCTCCGGCACCAACGGTCGTGCGCCCCACCGGGCACAACTCCGGCCGTCGGTGGCGGCCGTGTACGCCGGTGCTCTGGCCGCGGCGGGCATGATGATCCGGGCCGTGCAAGGCAACTGACCGCGGTCAGTTGCTGCGGAAGGATGCCCCCACGAAGCCGCCCGATTTGTACGTGTAGAGCGTAGACGAGTCGGGGTAGTTGATCACTTCGAACGATCCCTTGCGGCGGCCGGTCGGCTTGGAGAGGTAGATCCCCACGGCGTCGGCGTCGTACACCGGGTAGCGCGCCACTTCGAGGGCCCTCGGCGTCTTGCCGTTCATGATGGCGATCACGTGGAGCGCCGAATCGCCCGGCACCGCGCCCTCAATGACCACGTCCAGCGTGCCGTCGCCGTCGAAGTCGCCGGTCGTGGCGAACATCGCCTGCAACCCACCGCCACCGAGCGCCGCCGCCTGGCTCACGTCCGAACGGAAGGAGTCCGAGCGCACGGTTCTGAACCCCGGGGCGAGCGCGTCGAGCGCCGCCTGCATGCCCGCCGGGAGCTGCAGCACGAAACCCACCGTGGCAAACTGGAGCTGGGGGTCAGCCGGCCTGGACGAGCAGGCAGCGAGGACGAGCACGAACGAGAGCGATCGCAGCGCCTGCTTCATCTGGAACCTCCGGCTGTGATACGCCCAATGTAGCAGCGCCTGGCGCCGTTGGGGGCGGCCGGCCGGCTCAGTACGGCGATAGACGTGCCCATGCTGCATGAGGTCGCTGACGACGACGCGGGTGTTCATCGGCGAGCGGTGAGAGACGCGGTCCTACGGAACGTCTTGACGTTATAACGTCTTAGCGCTAAAATCAACTCATGGCGTCCACGAAGCGCGCGACCGTGTATCTGGACGAGCCCCTTCACCGGGCGCTCCGTCTGAAGGCGGCGGAGACCGACGCCAGCATCTCCGACCTGGTGAACGAGGCGGTGCGTGTGAGCCTCGCCGAGGACGCCGACGACCTGGCCGGGTTCCGCGATCGCGCGAAAGAGCCGCGGCTGGCATTCGAGGACGTGGTGCGGGATCTGAAGCGTCGTGGCAAGCTATAGCGTCCTCATCGTCAAGTCGGCCAGCAAGGAACTCGAGGCCGTGCCCGCGAAGGAACGCCGGCGCATCGTCGCGCGGATTCGCGCCCTGGCCGACGATCCGCGCCCTCCCGGCTGCCAGAAGCTGAGCGGCGAGGAGAAGTATCGCATCCGGCAGGGCGATTACCGGATTCTCTACGAGATCGTCGACGACAAGCTGATCGTCACCGTGGTTCGCGTCGGAAATCGGCGGGACGTGTACCGGCGGTAAGGCCGCACGCGTCCGTCAGCGCCCGCCAACTGCTTCCACCCGCGCTGGCCGGAGGGCCCGCGAAACGGGCCGTCCGGACACGCATCAATACCGCCATCCCTTCGCATCCGCCCCCGGCGGCGCGGTCCGCCCCATGTGCGCGGCCATCTTCTGCAGCAGCGCCGGCAGCGGCGGGCCCCAGCAGTGCGGAGCGCCGGGTTGGAACACGATCTCGCCCGTCCACCGGGGCGACGTGGTCCCGCTCAGGAAGTCGTCGAGCAGGTGCACGGCGTCGTTCAGATAGTACGTGTCGGCGTCGCCCACGTACACATTAATCTTGTCGGCGAGCTTCGGGCCGAGCGTGGCCCAGTGGGTCTGAAGAATGTTGCGCAGGTCGAAGTGCTGCTTCCAGTAGCCGGCCACCGCATGATCGATCACCCCGCTCTGCTTGTCCCAGATGCGCTGCGGATAGCCGTCGGCGCCCACCGGACCGTACGCCGCCTCCCAGATGTCCCACTGCCCGCCGGAACGGGAGTGGTCGCCCACGGCCAGTTCGTACCAGTTCTCGTCCTTCATCATCGTCACGATGTTGCCGTCGGGACGGCGCACATCGGGGCGCTCGACCCGCATCCACCCGTGGTCCGCCCAGTAGGCGTTGCTGTCGGCGTAGATGTTGACGATCTGGTGATACCGGAAATCCACGGCGTCGGGACAGAGCGACCAGGTGCCACCGTAGAAGTCGGGATGAAACACCTGCTGGGCGAGCGAGATCCACCCGCCCGTGGAGCCGCCCGTGAGCAGCCGCGCCCACGGCTGGCCGATAACGCGGAAGTTCTTCTCCACCGCCGGGATCAGCTCCTGCATGATCGCGTCGTCGTACGGCCCCTCGTTGGCGGAGTTCACGGCGTAGGAATCGTCGTAGAAGGGCGACGGATGTTGGAGCGTGACGAGAATGACGCGCGGCGTCGAATCGGCGAGCCAGCCGGCGGTCGCGCCGCCCCCCGGCGGCCGCAGCGAGAAGTGCCCCTCGTCGTACACGATCGGGTACTTCACGTTCGGGTGCGTGTCGTACCCCTTGGGGAGCAACACCACGGCGCCGAGGTAGATGGGGTGGCCCCACCACTTGGTGAGGATGTCGCTCTGGAGCTTGATGTGCTTGACGTACTGGTCGTCGGCCGGCTCGGCGATGGGTGGAATCACCTTGTCCGCCACCAGCTCGATCGGCGTGGTCGACCTGGGATCGAAGGTGATCTTCACCGGATCGCCATAGACGTTGCCCGGCGAGCGCTTCCAGTCCTGGCCTTCCCACTGGTCCATGTGCATCCACACCGTGTGGCCGTCGGCGCGGCGGAACTCGGTATACACGTTAACGAATGGCTCCGCCCAGTAGGTGCCCGCCGGGATGTCGGCCAGCGACTTCACCGGGTAGCCATACGACGAACCGTCGATGACAACAGCTTCGCCCGGCCTCAGGTTGGAGACGTTGACGGCGAATAGCGGGACGCCGTCCTCGCCCGTCTGGTCTATGGGCGACCGGCGGCCGTCGTTGGTGCGCGACAGGGCGACGTAGACCAGGCCGGTGATCGGCGCGGCATGCGCCGAGGCGGCGAACGAGATCTCGAAGCGCGGGCCGGGGGCAGCCGGGCGCTGGGAGGAAGCCCGGACCGGCAGGGAGGCGGAGCCGACGGCGAGAGCCAGGAGCAGAAAGCGGGAGCCCATGAGCGAGGAAGTCTGGAGTTCGAGTGGCGCGTGGACGCGGCGAACGCGGCGAACGCGGCGAACGCGGCGAACGCGAGGCCGCGGGTTTGCCTGCGCGGCGCGGTCCACCAACGTACCGGCGACGCTGGCGGCTGGCAACGTGCGTTCCGCCGCGGTAACGTCAGCGCAACCCAACTGAAAGCGGATCCCATGCGCGCTCCCATGTCGACCGTCTGGTTCGTTGCCGTTGCACTTTGCGTCTTCACGCCCGGCGTGAGCCGCGCCCAGGCGTCGGCCGCGGGCCAGACGCCCGCCACGATGGCCGCCGAACCGAAAGACGTCGCGTCCGCGAACGCGATCGTCGCGGCGCTCTACGATGTGATTTCCGGTCCGGCGGGGCAGAAGCGCAACTGGGACCGCTTTCGCTCCCTGTTCGCGCCGGGCGCGCGGCTCATCCCCACCGGCATCGGCCAGGACGGCAAGCCATACATCCGCACGATGACGGCCGACGACTACGCCACGAACATCGGGCCGCGACTGGAGCAGACGGGCTTCTACGAACGGGAGATCTCGCGCACCGCGGATACGTTCGCGGGCATCACGCAGGCGTTCAGCACGTACGAGTCGCGCCGCGCCGCGACCGACGAGAAGCCGTTCGCGCGAGGCATCAACAGCATTCAGCTGTACGACGACGGTACCCGCTGGTGGGTCGTGACGGTCTATTGGGCCGCCGAGCGGGCGGGCCACCCCATTCCGTTGCCTTACTTGAAGAAGGACGGCGGGTGACGCCGGACTGAGGGCCGCCTAGAGCCCCACGGGCTCTCCGCCCACCAGCCCGGTGAGCCCGCGCTGTGCCATGGTCCGGTTGAACGTCGCGAACGCGCCCTTGAGAAAGTCGTTGAACCCCTGCAGCGCCGCGCGGTACTGCGGCTCGAGCAGAGTCATTTGCTCCCGCTGCGCCGCTGTCGGCGCCTGATCGCTCCCCTCGGCGATCGCTTCCAGCGCGCCCAAATGCTCGCGGATGCGATCGGCCACCACGACGTTCGACTCGACGGCCTGCGGATTGCACGTGAGGTTCGCCTCGACGGCGTTCATCGCGTCTTCGAGCGCCTTGACGGCGGCAGCCACCGGCTGCGCGTCCGGCGTGCCCTTTACCGCCGCCACGAGGGCCGACGCCTGCGCCCGCATCCCGTCCAGCCGATTGAGCGCCACGTCGACCTGCGACACATCGTGGAACAGCGCCGCGGTGAACGCGTACTGCGCCTGCAGATCGGCCGGCGCCACGTGCGACCGCGGATCGTTCACCACGTGGAACGTCTGCGATTGCGTGTGCCCGGCCACCGTCAGCGTCGCCGTGTAGGTGCCCGGCGGCAGCGGGGCGCCGCTCTGCGGCCCCTTGTTGAAGTCCTTGGTGCCGTTCCAGCGCACGGGTCCCGTGGCGCGCAGATCCCAGTAGATGCGGTGCAGCCCCTCCTGGGTCGGCACCCAGGGGGCAGCCTTCTGCTTTACTGCGCTGTCGGCTTTGGGGGGCTCCTGGACGCTCGCCCCAGTCGGCACACTCTCATCCGGCGCCGTCTCGTTGGGGCCCAGTTCGCGCATGCCTTCCATGGTCCTGACCACTTGCCCCGTAGCGTCAGCGATCACCAGCTTGCCGGGGGCCGCCGGCGAGTCGCCCACGTAGTACGTGATCGTCGCACCGTAAGTCGGGTTCTGACCGTAGAACGCGCCGTCGCCCAGGAACTCCACTTGCGACCAGCGCCAGAAACGGTCCGCCGTTCGAATGGGGAACAGGTGCACGGGCTCCTTGCCGATCTCGGGCGTGTACTGCTCGAACGGCGTGAGGTCGTCGAACACCCACACCGACCGCCCGTGCGTGGCCAGGATCAGGTCGTGCTCCTGCGGCTGAATGAACATGTCATAGATCGAAACGTTGGGCAGCCCCAGCCCCATGAGATACCAGTGCGCGCCGGCGTCCCACGTGGCGTACAGCCCGTTCTCCAGCCCCGCGAAGTACAGGCGCGGATTCTTCGGGTCCTGCATCGCCGACCGGGCGTACACGCCGGCCGGCAGATCGCCCGCAATCGAACGCCAGGTCTGGCCGTAGTCGGTCGTCACATAGACGTAGGGCTTGAAGTCGCCGCTGAAGTGCCGGTCCACGGCGATCGTCGCCTCGCCGGCGTTGACGGCCGACACGTTGATCGACTCCACGCGCCCCCACGCCGGTAGCTCCGGGATGTGGCTGGTGACGTCGGTCCAGTGGGCGCCACCGTCGCGCGTCAGTTGCACCAGCCCATCGTCGGTGCCCACCCACAGCACGTTGGAGTCGCTCGCCGCGGGGGTGACGATGAGGATCGCGTCGTACACCTCGGCGCCCGAGTTGTCCTTGCGCACGTTGCCGCCCGACGAGCCCTGCTTGGTCTTGTCGTTCAGCGTGAGATCGGGACTGATGGGCGTCCACGTGCGGCCGCGGTCGGCGCTCTTGAACACGACGTTGGCGCCCGCGTAGAGCACGCTCGCATTCTGCGGCGACACGGCGAACCCCGACTCCCAGTCCCAGCGATACTTGAGCTCGTCGGCGGCGTCCCCGGAAACGTCCGCCGGATACGGCTCGATGTCGTGGATCTGCTGCGTGGTCCGGTCGAACGTCATCAGGAACCCGTTCTGCGTGCTGTTGTAGATCAGGTCCGAGTTGTCGGGCGCCGGCACCGCGTAGATGCCGTCGCCGCCGTTGGTAGCGTACCACGCGCGGTCGAGAATGCCCGACGGATCCTGCGTCCATCCACGCCCGCACCACGCACTGTTGTCCTGCAGGCCGCCGCACACCACGTATGGAAATTCGTTGTCGGCCGCCACGTGGTAGAACTGTCCAATCGCGATGTTGTGCACGAACGCCCAGTGTGCCCCGTCGTCCCGCGACAGGATCACGCCCCCGTCGTTACCCTCGATGATCCGCCCCGAACCCGAGGGATCGATCCAGATCGCGTGGTTGTCCACGTGGTTCTGCAGGGCGATGGGGGTGAAGGTCGCCCCGGCGTCGTGCGAATCCATCAGGTACATGGACAGCGTGAACACGTGCTCGGGATTGGTGGGGTCCACGGCGACGTGAGAGAAGTAGAATGAACGGACGTTGGCTTCCGGGTCGTTGCTCACCATGGTCCATGACTCGCCAGCGTCCTCGGAGCGCCACATGACGCCCTCGCTCGAGCCCATCACGGCGTACACGCGGTTGTGCTCGCTGGGCGCGATGGCCAGGCCGATGCGACTCACTGGGGTCGTGGGCAGTCCGTGGCCGCTGAGCCGGGTCCAGGTCGTGCCCTCGTCGGTGGACTTGTAGATCGCGTCTTCCGGCCCCCCGTCGGCGTAGCTCCACGCCGTGCGGCGGAATTTATATGTAGACGCATATAGTACGTTGGGGTTCACCGGATCCATGGCCAGGTCCGCCGAGCCCACGTCGGGCGCGAGGTAGAGCACCTTCTGCCAGGTCTGGCCGCCGTCCGTGGTACGGAACACGCCGCGCTGCGGGTCGTCCCGCCAGGGGTTGCCCATGGCCGCCACGAGCACGGTGTTCGGATTGTTCGGGTCGATTACGATGCGCGCGATCTGCAGCGTGGCCATCAAGCCAACGTTGGTCCAGTGCGCGCCGCCGTCGGTGGACTTGTAGATGCCGTCGCCGTGGGAAACGTTGTTGCGAACGTTGGCCTCGCCCGTGCCTGCCCATACTACCTCGGGGTTCACGGGGTCCACGGCCAGCGCGCCGATCGAGAGCACCGCCTGGTGCTGGAACTCCGCCTTCCACGTGATGCCCCCGTTGGTCGTCCGGAAGATGCCGCCGTCGGCGGTTCCCACGTAGTAGGTGTCGCTCTGGCCGGGCACGCCGGCTACCGCCGACACGCGGCCCCCGCTCACGGCCGGTCCGATCTGCCGGAAGGCGATGCTCCGCGTGACCTTCATGGGCAGGAGCGTGCGGCCGTCCTGGTCGGCCTGCTGCGCAGCGGCGGGGCGCGCCGACACGATCTGCGCGCGGAGCGCGGCGGGCGTGACGGTCACGAGAGCGGCCGTGAGGGTGGCGGCGCGGAACGGGCGGACGGCGTGTCTGGCGAAGGGCATCGGCATCGAATCCGGTGAGCGGGCAAATGATGAACGGCTGGACATGGGGCGGTGGCCCTTCATATAGCTGCCGCCGCCTCCGTGTCGCCAGACCCGCCCTCGGCCCCCCACGGTCACCGCCGCCGCGATATCGGGAGCGAGAGCGTCCGGCGCTCTGTCCCGGGGCGTGTCGGCATCCATGCCGGGTACTTACATTCGTCGTCATCACGAGGCCGGACCGCCTCTCCGGCTCCGGTCCCACGAAGACCGGAGCCACGAGCGACCCCGGTCCCACGAAGACCGGAGCCACGAGCGACCCCGGTCCCACGAAGACCGGAGCCACGAGCGACCCCGGTCCAATCGGTGTCAGGCGACGACCAACTTCGAGGAGACGACGAACATGCGGTTCATCCTGTTGGTGATCCCCAAGGTGTACGAGCACGCGGGGGCGGACTTCAACCCACCGGCCGACCTCGTGGCAAAGATGACCCGCTTCAACGAATCGATGACCGCGGCCGGCGTGCTGATGGAGCTCAACGGTCTGCGGCCGCCTGCCGCGGGGGCGCGCGTGCAGTTCGCCGGCGGGAAGACGAAGGTGATCGAGGGGCCGTTCCCCGGAGCCACGCAATGCGTGGGTGGCTACTGGATGCTCAAGTGCAAGTCGCAGGAGGACGCCGTGGAATGGGCGCGGCGCGCGCCGATGCTGGACGGCGACATCATCGAGGTACGGGGCATCCAAGAGATGGAGGATTTTCCGGCCGACGTGCGAAAGGCGGCCGGCGGTTGAACGGCGCGGCATTCCGGTCCGAGGGGCCGCGCGTCTTGGCCGCTGGCGAGCGGACCACCTAAGTTTCGCCGGGACGAACAGAAGCTCGACGGAGGTTGGGGATGGCCAGCGCTCAGCGCACGATCGCAATTCTCACCGGCGGCGGGGACGTACCGGGGTTGAACCCCGCCATTCGCGCGATCACGATTCGCGCGCTGCGTGACGGCTACCGCGTGCTCGGCATCCGGCGCGGCTGGGCCGGGCTCGTGGACTACGTGCCCAACGCGAAGGCCGACAATGGCGAACACGTCCAGGTGCTGACGGAAGCCATCGTGAACAGGGCGGGCCGAACCGGCGGCACTTTCCTCCACACATCGCGCGCACGGCCGAGCCACCTGCCGCTCGAACGGGTGCCGGCGCATCTGACCGGGTACGACCAGCCGATCAACGACGTGACCAGGGACGTGCTCAGGAATCTGGAGCACCTGGGCGTAGACGTGCTGATCCCCATCGGCGGCGACGACACGCTGAGCTACGCCAAGCGCCTGCACGACGAGGGAGTGAATATCGTCGCGATTCCGAAGACGATGGACAACGACGTGTACGGCACCGACTACTGCATCGGGTTCAGCACGTGCGTGACCCGCACCATCGAATTGACGCACCGGCTGCGCACGTCGGCAGGATCGCACGAGCGGTTTCTGGTGATCGAGGTGTTCGGACGGTACGCCGGGTTCACGGCGTTGCTGCCCACCATGGCCGGCGCGGCGGATCGCTGCGTGATTCCCGAGCACCCGGTGGACGTCGAACGCCTGGCGGAGTTGCTGACCGACGATCGTAACCGGAATCCAAGCCGGTACGCGGTGGTGCTGGTGTCGGAAGGAGCGCGCCTTTCGACACAGGCTGGAATGATTTTCGAGAGCGACGACGCCGACATGTTCGGGCACCGCAAGCTGGGCGGCATCGGCGAGCAGGTGGCGGCGGCGCTCAAAGCATCGTCCCCCAAGTACAACCGGGGCCAGCGCATCGACATCGTCCACCAGCGACTCGGCTATCTGGTTCGGTCGGGCGATCCCGACGGGCTCGATTCCATCGTGCCGATGGCGTTCGGCAACCTGGCCATCGACCTGATCATGAGGAAAGAGTACGGCCGGCTGGTGAGCATCCACCGCGGGTTCTACGACAGCGTGCCGATGGCGAGCGTGACGTCGGACAAGAAGGTGGTGAACGTGGCCAAATACTACGATACGGACCGGCTGCGGCCGATCTACGACTTCGACCACGCCCCCCTGTTCATCGTGACCAGCGATTGACTGCCCTTGGGGGGCCCGAACTGGCCACCAGGCGGCGCGTATTGCGCGCCGGCTGGTGGCATGGTACCTTTAAAAGGGTAGTAAAGGCACCGAACGGTGCCGAACATCCCTGGGGTGAAAGCGGGCCCGTCAGTTTGCGGGTCTGTTTTGCTACAGGGGGCTCCCGTCGGGAGGCCGTCGTGACGGCGTAGTTCACGAACAAACAGGTACGTCGGCCAGTACGGCAACACCGGACTCCGACACACCACATATCAGGAGTTCGACAATGCGTACGACCGGCACAGTAAAGTGGTTCAACGACGCGAAGGGTTTTGGTTTCATCACGCCTGCGGACGGCCAGAAGGATTGCTTCGTGCATCATTCGGCCATTCAGGGCGGCGGCTTCAAGTCGTTGGCCGAAGGCGAGAAGGTTGAGTTCGATATCGTGCAGGGCCAGAAGGGCCCGGCCGCTGAGAACGTGACCAAGCTCGGCAACTGAGCCAATCCGGCCGCTTCGGCGGCCAGAAGGTTCCACGCCCCGCGCGACCGGAAGGTTGCGCGGGGCGTGGTGCGTTCGGGACGGGACGGGGCGCCAGCCGGGAGCTCTGCGTCCGAGACGCCTCATTGGTTGCGGGGCATTCGGTCCACTCTTGGGAACCCCCGGGGTCACCGGCGCCATCCTCAACCGGGCCCCCGCTTGCGCGGCGACCGCGGGGAACCCTATCCCTTCCCCACGTCTTATTTTGAACGCCACCGAGGTGACGATCGTGCCGGCCATCGCCGGCGGCTTACGGGGAACCATGGCTTCTACCACAGGATCGCCGGGCGACGCGCAGCGGAAATCACCGGAACTCGATCACGACGAGGTTCGGCGCTACGCCCGCCACCTGCTGCTCCCCGACGTGGGGATCGACGGCCAGCGCAAGCTCAAGGGCTCGCGCGTTCTATTGATTGGCGCCGGCGGGTTGGGATCGCCCACCTCGCTCTATCTGGCCGCCGCCGGCGTTGGAACGATCGGACTCGTGGACTTCGACGTGGTGGACGCCAGCAACCTCCAGCGCCAGATCGTCCACGGCACGTCCACCATCGGCCACCGAAAAGTGGACAGCGCGCGCGACCGGCTGCATGACCTCAACCCTCACGTCCACGTCGAGACCTACGACACGGCGTTCAAGGCAGCGAATGCCGAGGAGATCGCGCGCGACTACGACGTGATCGTGGACGGCACCGACAACTTCGGCACGCGCTACCTGACCAACGACCTGTGCGTGCTGCTCGGCAAGCCGAACGTGTACGGGAGCGTCTTCCGGTTCGAGGGCCAGGCGAGCGTGTTCGCCACGGCGGACGGCCCCTGCTATCGCTGCCTGTTCCCCACGCCGCCGCCGCCGGGAATGGTGCCGAGCTGCGCCGAAGGGGGCGTGCTGGGCGTGCTGCCGGGCCTGATCGGCACCGTCCAGGCCACCGAGACCATCAAGCTGCTGCTCGGCATCGGCGAGACCCTGGCCGGCCGCCTGTTGTTGATCAATACTTTGGACATGCAGTTCCGCACGGTGCGCGTGCAGAGGGACCCGGCCTGTCCGGCTTGCGGCGCGCGCACCATCACGCACCTGGAAGAGTATGAGGAGTACTGCGGGGTGCCGGATCCACAAGTCACCCATGAGGTCCAAGTGAAGGTTGGTGATATCACGCCCGTCGAGCTGGCGGAAAAAATCCGGAGGGGGGACGATTTCGACCTTATCGACGTGCGGGAGCCGCGCGAACTCACGATCGCCGCCATTCCGGGGGCGCGGCTGATACCGCTTGGCGCCTTCGAGGAGGCGTTGCCGACGCTCGACCCGGAGCGCGAGATCGTGGTGATCTGCCGGTCGGGCGCCCGGAGCGGTACCGCGGTACAGGCGCTTCGCTCCTTGGGGTTCAAGCGGGCGAGGAATCTGCTGGGGGGAATTCTCGCCTGGTCGGACGACGTGGATCCGACGGTGGTGAAGTACTGACAGTCGGACAGAAGAACGACGGGTCGGTGGGTCAGGCGGGAAAGCACAACGATGGCTCCGGCCAGTGTGACGGTGGAGCCAATCCAGAACGTGAATGACCACTTCAACAGGTCGGCGAAACGCTGGTCGGTTTTGGCTTCGACGTGCATGATCTCGCGTTCGAGGCGCCCGAAACCGGCGTGCATCTCCTCATGCAGTTCGCCGACGCGTCGGTTGAGCTTCGCGTCGATCCTCGCGAAGGCCATTTCACTGGTCTCGTGGAGTTCGCCCCGGTTCCGTTCCACGGACTCCATCCAGCCCCAACCATCGCTTCAGCAGCCTCGTCTCCGAGGGTCTCGCAGAGCTTGGGGATAGCTTTGCGGCCACGGCCATCAGCGGTCCTGTTGAGGGTCCCGCCGAGCGCAATGCTATCACCGAGCGACCCCGCAATCAGTCCAACGCGATCATCGCCGTTTCGGTGTTCGACTGTTTGACCGCCCGACTGCCTGACTGCCCTACTCTCCTACTATCCCCGGCATCCCCGCCGCGTGCTCCACGCCGCGCAGGAACACGACCAGCGGCAGGCACACGACGAACATCAGCGTGATGAGCACGAACACGTGGTTGTACGCCATCACGGCGGCCTGCCGCGTGACCGAGCCGTCGAGCAGCGCGAGTGCCCGCTGCATGGCCGTAAAGGCGTCAGCGCCGGCGGCGCGCATGCCGCCCGCCACCATCTGGAGCCACGACCGGGTGGCCGGATCGGTGGCGCCGACGTGCCAGCTGATGATGTCGTGATAGCGCGAGATGCCGGTCGTGAGCTGCGTGGCGGAGAGCGCCACACCAACGCTGCCGAACACCTGGCGCACCACGTTGTAGAGCCCCGCCGCGGCGGTCATCCGCGGCTTCTCGATGGTGGCAAGCGCCGCGGTGCTGAGCGCCACGAAGATGAGCCCGAACCCCACGCCCTGCCACATCTGCGGCCAGAACAGGTCCCAGAAGCCGACGCTGGTGGTGAGGTCCGACAGTGCGTAGAAGGAGTACGCGCTCACCACCAGTCCGACGCCGACGAGCACGCGCGGACCGATCTTGTTGTAAGCGCGGCCCGCGATCGGCATGAGCACGGCCATCGCGAGTCCGCGCGGCATGAGCACGAGCCCCGAGTCCATGGCGCTGTAGCCGAGCAGGTTCTGGAGGAAGAGCGGCAGCAGAAAGAGCGCGGCATATAGCCCGAGTCCCAGGATGGCGCCGATGGCCGTGGCCGACGTGAAGGCCGCGTTCCTGAACAGGCGGAGGTCCACCGCCGGGGTGTCAGACCGGAGTTCGCGCCAGATGAAGAAGGTGAGTCCGACGGCGCCGGTAATGGCGAGCCGCGTGATGAAGGCGGAGTCCCACCAGTTGTCCTTCTCGCCGTTCTCGAGCATGAGCTGCAGCGCGCCGAGGCCGACGGTGAGCAGACCGAGGCCGGTCCAGTCGATGCGCCCCTTGCTGCGCACGAGGTACGGCGGATCCTCGATGAACCGCAGGACCATGATCACGTTGAGCACGCCGATGGGCACGTTGATGAAGAACACCCAGGGCCAGGAGTACTGGTCGGTGATCCACCCGCCGAGGGTGGGGCCGAACGCGGGCGCGAGCACAACGCCCATGCCGTAGATCCCCATCGCCAGCCCCTGCTCCTGCGGCGGGAAGGTCTCGCGGAGGATGGCCTGCGACACGGTGATGAGCACGCCGCCGCCGATGCCCTGGATGATGCGCCAGAACACGATCGTGCCGAGCGTGGCGGAGAGTCCGCACGCCATGGACGCGACGGTGAAGCTGGCGATGCTGAAGACGTAGAAGTTCTTTCGGCCGTATCGCGAGCTGAGCATGCTCACGATCGGCATGATGATCACGTTGGAGAGGATATAGCCGGTGACGACCCAGGTGATCTCGTCCACCGTGGCGCCGAGCGTGCCGCGCATGTCGGGGAGCGCGACGTTCACGATGCTCGAGTCCAAGACGGCCATGATGGTACCGATGAGGACGGTACCGGCGACTACCCACTTGTTGACGGGCGGGCGTTCAGGCATCGGGTTGGGCGGACGGTGTTTCCGTGGATGCAAGGCGCGAGCCCCGCATTGCCAGTCCCTGAATGTAAGGCGGCAGTGCTCGTCGGCCAGACCGGTTCGGCCAGAGGGGGGCGAAGGGTCTTCATTCGGTGCAGTCCGTGCGCTCTGTAGTGGCCCTGCACGCTCCGAACCTGCCCACGCACCGGGTCCGCATTAGATTGGACCCGTCGGGAGGGCTGGCAGAACGGCTATTGCACCGGTCTTGAAAACCGGCGCCGCGAAAGCGGCTTACAGGTTCGAATCCTGTGCCCTCCGCTGCTCGACCCCGACGGCCCGCCCTAATCCTCGGTGGGCCGTCGCGCATTCGTGACCGGCGCAACGCGAACTCGCAGCCCGATGGACGGGTTCGTAGCCGTCAGCCGCCACTCGTCCGTCGCACCCGAGGCCACCCGCACATGCGCGCCCAGAACATCCTCCAGACCATCGGCAACACGCCGCACGTCCGCATCAACCGCCTGTTCGGCCCGAGCGCCGATGTGTGGCTCAAGCTCGAGCGCGCCAACCCCGGCGGCAGCATCAAGGACCGCATCGGCGTCGCCATGATCGAGGACGCCGAACGCACCGGCAAGCTTGCCAAGGGTTCGATCATCATCGAGCCCACCTCCGGAAACACGGGCATCGGCCTCGCGCTCGCCGCTGCGGTCAAGGGCTACACGCTCGTCCTGGTGATGCCGGAGTCGATGTCCATCGAGCGACGCCGCATCCTTGCCGCGCTTGGCGCGACCTTCGACCTCACGCCCCGCGAACTGGGCATGCGCGGGGCCATTGAGCGGGCCCGCGAGCTGGTCGCGAAGACACCCAACGCCTGGATGCCGCAGCAGTTCGACAACTCCGCCAACCCCGAGATCCACCGACGCACCACGGCCCAGGAAATCCTCGCCGACTTTCCCGACGGACTGGACGTCCTGATCACGGGCGTGGGCACAGGCGGCCACATCACGGGCGTGAGCGAGATCCTCAAGTCCAGCTTCCCCAAGCTCAAGACCTTCGCCGTGGAACCCGAGAAGTCCGCCGTCATCTCGGGCGGCGCCCCGGGTCCGCACAAGCTCCAGGGCATCGGCGCCGGCTTCATTCCGGGCGTGCTCGACCTCGCCACGGTCGACGGCACCATCAAGGTGTCCGAGGAGGAGGGATTCGAGTACGCCCGGCGCGCGGCCCGCGAGGAAGGGATCTTCGTCGGACCGTCGTCGGGCGCGTCGCTGGCCGCCGTGGCCAAGAAGCTCCCGGAACTGCCCGCGGGAAGCCGCGTGCTCACGTTCTGCTACGACACCGGCGAGCGCTACCTTTCGGTGGACGGCCTGTTCCCCGTGGGCAGTTGACGCGGTCGCTCGTCACAAGATGTACGACAGCGTCACGTTGGCGAAGTACGGCGCGTTGTACGGCGCCGGAATGACGCATCCGTCTCCGCTGCCGCCGTCCTTGGTCTGCGCCAGGCCCGCGTAGTTCGGCCTGACAAACAGGAACGAGTAGTACGTACTGTTGGTCAGGTTGTAGCCGCCCACGAACACGTCGAGCTTCCAGTGCGGCGCCACTTGGCGCGAATACCCGGCCCTGAGCCCCGGCAGGTCGTAGCCCTTGACCCACGTGGAGTTGTCGAAGGTGACGGGCACGCGCGGTACGGCGTTGCCCGAAGAGTGCATCGGTTGCCTTGCATGCGGATACTGCCCTCGCCTCAGGTTGAACCCACGGCCCCCGACGCCTAGATTGCGCCTCTCGTACCGCTGGAGACGTGGCCGAGAGGCTGAAGGCGGCGGTTTGCTAAACCGTTATAGGGCCTAAAAGCTCTATCGAGGGTTCGAATCCCTCCGTCTCCGCTGGGGCGCCCGCCGGGACCGTTGCGCAGGCCGGCGGGCGGGACCGACAGTCGGGCACTCGGGCAGGCAGGCAGTCGGAGAGTCGGACACATAAACGGCGCAGCTGCCACCACCCCAGCCCACCCCGCTTCATGTCAGCACCTCGTCTCCGTTTCGCCCCCTCCCCCACCGGCTACCTCCACGTTGGCGGCGCGCGCACGGCGCTATTCAACTGGCTGTACGCCAAGAAGTACGGCGGCCAGTTTCTGCTGCGCATCGAGGACACCGACAAGGCGCGCAGCACGGAAGCGAGCACGCGTGCCATCTTCGAAGGGCTCGAGTGGCTGGGCCTGAAGTGGGACGAGGACGTAGTCTATCAGGGCGCCAACCTGCCGCGCCACCAGGCCGACGCCCGCCGCCTGCTCGACTCGGGAGCCGCCTACCGCTGCTTCTGCACCCGCGAGGAACTCGACGCGCGGCGCGCCGAGGCCGAGGCGCGAAAGGAGGCCTTCAAGTACGACCGGCGGTGCGACGCGCTGTCCCGCGATGAGGCGGCTCGCCGGGTGTCGGCAGGGCTGCCGTTCGTGATCCGCTTTCGCGTGCCGGAAGGAACCACGAGCTGGGACGACCTGGTGCACGACACGATCAGCTTTCCGAACAAGGACATCGAGGATTTCGTGATCCTCCGCTCGGACGGAACGCCGATCTACAACATGGCCGTGGTATCCGACGACATCGCCATGCGCATCACGGTGGTCATGCGGGGCGACGACCACATCTCCAACACGCCCAAGCAGATCATGCTGTACCGCGCGTTGGGCGCCGAGCTGCCCACGTTCGCGCACCTGCCCATGATTCACGGGCTGGACGGCAAGAAGCTGAGCAAGCGGCATGGCGCCACCGCCGTGGCCGACTACCAGCACATGGGGATTCTCCCCCAGGCGATGCTCAACTTTCTGGCCCTGCTCGGCTGGTCGCCGGGGCACGACATCGAGGTGATGACGGTGCCGCAGATGATCGAGCTGTTCAGCGTGGATGGACTGCTCAAGAAGGCGTCGGTGTTCGACACGGCCAAGCTGGAGTGGATGAACGGGCAGCATCTGAGCATCCTGACCAGCGCCGAGATCGAGCCGCGGGTGACGCCGGCCATCATCAAGGCAGGGCTGGCCACGGTCGCCCAGTTGAGAGACCGCCGCGAGTGGTACCTGTCGTTGCTCGACCAGCTCAAGGTGCGCTCGCGCACGACCGACGACATCGTGAGGCAGGCGGCGCCCTACCTGGTGGACGAGATCAGCTACGACGCGGACGCCGAGGCCAAGGTATGGAAGGACCGGCCGGCGATGGCCGAATTGCTGCGCGAGACGCGCGACGCGCTGGCCGGCGTGGCGGCGTGGGAGCCCGCGCCGTTGGAAGAGGCCCTGCGCGCGCTGGCCGACGCCAAGGGGCTGAGTGGAGGAAAGGTGTTCCAGCCGTTGCGCCTGGCGCTCACGGGGCTCGCCGTGAGCCCCGGCATTTTCGAGGTGCTCGTGCTTCTGGGTCGGGAGCGGTCGCTGGCCCGCATCGACGCCGCCATGCATCACCTGACGGCCTGACCGCCTGACCGCCCGACTGCCCGACTGTCCGACTAGTCCCGACCATTGTGCCCGGCAAACATCTGTTGACCGAGCCGCGCAAGAAGCCGTACATTCGTAGACGAACGCGGAGACCGTGATCGCTGCTTCCGGCAGCGGGGCGCCCCCGCCGCGGACGGGGCGGGCCGATGACTGAGCCACTTACCCAGTTGGAACGGCGCGTCTATCACTATTTGATAGACTTTCTCGCCGAGCACACGTACCAGCCGAGCATTCGCGAGATCGCGAAGAAGTTCCGCATCAAGTCCACCAAGACGGTATCGGACCTGTTGCACTCGCTGGAGAGCAAGGGGTACATCCAGCGCGACGAATCGCGGTCGCGCGGCGTGCACATTTTCGGATTTGCTGCGGCGGGTGCGACGCAGCCGGTGCCATGCTTGCCGGTGCAGCCGGCGGGCGAAGCGGGCGCGGCGCCGGCACCCAAGCGCTACATCACGATGGACCGCCGGTTCCTGCCCAGCGACGACGCGATGTTCCTGCGCGCGGCGGACGAGGCGATGAGCGGTCGGGGCATCCTGGCCGACGACTACGTGATGGTCTCGCCATCGGCGCGGGCCAAGGACGGCGACATCGTGGCGGCGCGCGTAGGCGGCCGGACCACGGTGCGCACGCTCACCCACCGCGGCGCGGCGATCGTGCTCGAGGGCGCGGCCGCAACGACGCCGCCCATCGAGGTGGGCCCGACGGACGACTTCGCGATCCTCGGCGTTGTGTGCGGGGTGTTCCGCCCGTTCGTGGAGCACGAGCCCGCAGCCGCGCCGGCCGAGCCGCCTCCCGCCGACTGACGGCGCGATCGCACCCGGGCATCACGAATCTGGAATGAGATGATCCCGGAACCGCCTGCTAATGCGAGGACGAATCCGGCGGCGCGGAGTTGCCCGACTTCGCCTTCTCCTGCGCTTCGTGCAGCTTCTCGTTGCGCTCGCGGATGCGCGCGACCGCTTGCTTGAACTCATCCTCGGTCACCGACATCTGCGCATGGAAGAGCAGGTCCTCGCGCATTCCCGCATCGAACCGGTTGTTCATGGTGGGGTTGGCCTGCACCTTGAGCGGCAGCAACGCGAACAGCGCATTGGGGATCATGAACTTTCCGAGCTGGATGCCCTGCTGGTCCCATCCGTACTTCTTGCCGCCCTTGGTGAACGTCCAGTCGCCCGGCTTACGCTCGTGCCCCGCGGCCTCGAGCGAATCGAGCATCGCGCCGTAGATGTCGGCCACCATGCTGTCGATCTTCTCGGCGGGCGTCTTGAGCGGCAGCGTGAAATAGCCGGGCGCCACTTTGATGCGGGCGTCGGGAAGTGCGGGCACGATGCCGGTGGCCATCCCCGTGCCCCCGGGTACGCCCTGGCCGTTGCCGGTGCCGCCAGCCGCCCGCGCCGGCGCCGCTGACGGGACTGCCGTGGGCACCTGCGTGGGAATCACGGTGGGCGCGATGAGCGGCGCCGGCCGCGCCGCCTTGGGGGCGGCCGCCTTGGGCCGCGTCTGCACCGACGACGCCGGGGTCTGCTGTCCGACGCGCACGTAATGCAGCGCTTCGGGCTTGATGTGCTCGGCCGCGGAATACGCCTGGAGCAGGACGCCGATGGGGTAGCGGAACACCATCTGCGCGAGCAGGAGCGCGATCACCACGTGCAGGGCGACCGAGGCGGCAAAGCCTCCGGGCGAGCGCTTGCGGCGATCGAATTGGAGCTTCATGGCACGCCCGCCGTGAGCGACTCGAGCACGCGGCCGGCGCGACGCGCCGCCTCGCCAAGCCGGTCCGGGTTCGTGATGAACGAGATGCGGAAGAATCCCTCGCCGCCCTGGCCGAAGCCGGAGCCGGCGAGCACGATCACGCCCTCGTCCTCGAGCAGCCGCTCGGCGAACACCGCGCTGGGAATCCCCTCGGGCAGCGGGATCCACAGGTACATCGTGGCGCGGGGCGTCTCGCACACGAAGCCCGCCTCGCGGAACGCCGCCACCGCCGCGTCACGGCGTTCCCTGAACACCGCCACGTTGGCCGGCACGAAGTCGTCGTAGCCCTCCAGCGCCGCCACGGCTGCCGCCTGCACCGCCTGGAACGACCCCGTATCGGTGAACATCTTCACCTTGGCGAGCGCACCGGCGATCTCGGGCCGGGCCACGGCCCAGCCGCACCGCCAGCCGGTCATGTTGTAGGTCTTGGACATCGAGTGAAATTCGATGGCCACGTCACGGGCGCCGTCGATCTCGAAGATGCTCGGCGCCACGTACCCGTCGTACGTCAGTTCGCTATATGCATTGTCATATACCAGCAGGAGGTCCAACTCGCAGCAGCGGCGCACCGTGCGCTCCAGGTAGTCGCGCGGAGCGATGGCCGACGTCGGGTTGTTGGGGTAGTTCAGGTAGACGATGCGCGCCCGGCCGAGTACGTCGGCCGGCAC
The DNA here is from genome assembly GCA_963728785.1 of uncultured Gemmatimonadaceae bacterium. Taxonomy (GTDB): domain Bacteria; phylum Gemmatimonadota; class Gemmatimonadetes; order Gemmatimonadales; family Gemmatimonadaceae; genus JAGWRI01. The sequence continues at coordinate 730,642 of CAVSKV010000004.1, read as the reverse complement.
GTCGTCCAGCTCCACCAGGAAGTTGGTGCGCGGGCGGAGCGCGTAAGTGTAGACCTCGCCGCCGGCGAGCCGGGTGCCGCCGGCGTACGAGTTGTAGCCCGGTTCGGGCACGATCGTCGCCTGCCCCGGATCGACGTGCGCCAGCGCGAGGTGGGAGATCCCCTCCTTGCTGCCGATGAGCGGCACCACTTCGCGCATCGGGTCGAATCGCAGGCCGAACCGCTTGGCCATCCAGGTCGCCACCGCCTCGCGGAACTCCACCAGCCCGATGCCGAATCCGTAGCGGTTCATGCCGGGCACCGTCACCGCCTCGGCCAGCCGCCGCTGCGCTGCCGGCGGCGGCATCAGGTCGGCGTCGCCGGGGCCAAGATCGATTACGTCCACACCGGCCGCCAGCAGCTCGCGCTTGCGCTGCGTAGCGCGGGCCATGGCGTACTCGGGCAGGGTGTCCAGGCGATGGGCGGTTTTGAGCACTAGGCGTGCATCCTGACGGGGTTGCGTACGGTGCTGTAGCCCGGAACGTCCACTTGTACCTCGTCGCCCGGGCCAAGGGTCCCGACGCCGGCCGGCGTTCCCGTGAGCACCAGGTCCCCCGGCTCGAGCGTCATCACCCTTGAGATATACGCCAACAGAGCCGGAATCGTGAAGACCATGAGGGACGCCGATGCCCGCTGGCGCTCCTTGCCATTTACTTGGGTGACCACGGAAAGCGACGACAGGTCGGCCGGCGGGGCGTGCGGCGCGCCCACGGCGCAGAACGTGTCGAACCCCTTGGCGCGGGTCCACTGCGGATCGGACCGTTGAAGGTCGCGCGCCGTCACGTCGTTGGCGGCGAGCACGCCGGCGATTGCCGAGCCGGCTTCGGCTTCCGACGCGTGGCTGAGCGAGCGCCCCAGGAGGATACCGATCTCGCCTTCGTATTCCACCTGCTTGGACATCGCGGGCAGCACGATGGGTTGCCCGGCCGCAATGAGGCTCGACGGTGGCTTGAGGAAGATGAGCGGCTCGGCGGGCACATCGTTGCCGAGTTCCCTGGCATGCTCGGCATAATTGCGTCCCACGCAGACGATCTTGGACGGACGCGCGAAGGGGAGCGGAGCGGACGAAGGCATGGGCGGAAGCTAACGGCTGGCGACGGCACCGGCCATTTGGGGCCCTCGGCCTGGAGCGCCGGGTGGGCGCGCCCTAATCCCGTGCGTAGAACCTGCGAACCACCGGGCGCAAGTCCTCCCAGGGCTCCATGACGCGATGAGCGGGCGGGAGCCCGCGCAGCAGCTCGGCGCCGTAGCGCGCCGTGACGATGCGCGAGTCCGCGATCACGACGGCCCCGCGGTCGGTGCCGGAGCGAATCAACCGCCCGAATCCCTGCTTGAGCTTGAGCGCCGCATCGGGAATCATGTAGTCCGCGAACGCGTCCCCACCCCGTTCCTCGATGGCCTCACAGCGCGCCGCCGTGAGCGGTTCGCTGGGCACCCGAAAAGGAATCTTTGCGATCAACAGCGCGCGCAGCGGCTCGCCCGGCACGTCCACCCCTTCCCAGAATGAGGTCGTGCCGAGCAGCACGCCGCGCCCCGATTGCTGGAAGCGCGTGAGCAGGCGGTCGCGCGAGTCCTCGCCGTGCACGAGCAGCGGCCACCGGCGTTCCACGTTCTTGGCCCGCAGCAGCTCGGCGGCGCGGCGCACTTCGCGGTGGCTCGTGAACAGCACGAACACGCCCCCGTCCGACGCGTCGGCCAGATCGAGCAGGATGTGCGCAACGGCGTGAGCGTGACGGTCGACGTCGCGGTTGGGGGCGGGCGTGTCGGTGGGAATGGCGAGCAGCGCCTGCTGCTCGTAGTCGAACGGCGACGGCAGGATGCGCGTGACGGGCTCCATCTCCGACGTCGTGAGCCCGAGCCGGCCGGCCATGAAGTCGAACCGCCCCTCGGCAGCCAGCGTGGCACTGGTGACGACGGCCGTTTGCACCCGCGCGAACAGGTCGTCACGCAAGATGGGAGCGAGGTCCAGCGGCACGCTCGACACGGCAACGGCGCGATCTCGGCCGCGCGCTTCGATCCACCGCACGGTCTCGCTGCCCGGCGCCGGATCGAGCGCGTCGCGCAGCGCGTCGCCGGCGCTCTGCAGCCGGCGCGACACGGCGCGCATCTCGGCCAGCATGGGCGCGGCGTCTTCGGCCCGTTGACTTCCCTCCAGTCGGTCGCGCAGCAGCGTGAGCCCTTCGTCGAGCAGCGCCAGCTCATCCAGCGTGTTCTCCAGCGACACACGCAGGCCGCCGCGCCACGCCGGGTGCAGCGCGAAGTCGTCCGTCAGGCGCAGCACGGGTCCACCCGACTGCGCCAGGAGTTCGTCGAGCACGTCGAACAGAACGGCGCTCCGGTCGCGCGCCGATCGCACCGAGGGTTCGAGACGCTTGCTGATGAGATCCAGGCTCGCCTCGCCGAGCAGGTCACGGGCCGCCGAGAGCCGGACGACGAGCGTGGGCAGCAGGCCGCGCCCCCGCCGCTCCATCCGGTTGAACAGGCGCTGCAGCCCGCGGCGGGTGACGCTCCCGCCCAGGTGCGCCGCCGCGGCGTCCTCCAGGTGGTGCCCTTCGTCGATCACGATGCGCCGGTACGACGGGAGGACGGCGGCCTCCTCCCAGTTCTGCGATGCGCGGCGCACGGCGATGTCGGCCAGCAGCAGGTGATGGTTGACCACCACGACGTCGGCCTGCGCGGCGGTGCGTCGGGCCTTGAACAGGAAGCAGTCGTTGAAGTGTGGGCATTGCATGCGCGTGCACAGATCCGACTCGGCGGCCACCTCATCCCAGATCTCGGGTGACGGCGCCACCGCGAGGTCGCTCAGCGAGCCGTCGGCGGTGCGGCGGGCCCACTGCGCGATACTCTGCAGTTCATCCTGCGTCCCGTCCTCGAACAGCGACGAGCCCGACGCGCGAGCCTGCTCGAGCCGCGCCAGGCAGAGATAGTTGCGCCACCCCTTGAGCAGGGCGAACCGCACCTTCTGGTCGGTGAGGGCCCGGGCAAGAAAGGGAAGATCCTTGCGCACGAGCTGTTCCTGGAGATTGATCGTGTTGGTGGACACGACGGTGCGTTCGCCATTGGCCGCGGCCCACCGCAACGCCGGCACGAGGTAGCCGAGCGACTTACCGATGCCGGTGCCGGCTTCGAGCAGCGCGACGCCGCCGTCGTTGTACGTTTGCGCCACGAGACGCGCCATTTCGCGCTGTGCGGGGCGATCCTCGTACCGCTGGTGGATGCCGGCCACGGGGCCGCCCGGTCCGAGGTCGCGGGACAGGGCGTCGAGATCGATCGGGTGCATTTCCGCGGCGCGAGGCACCTCGACCACGACGTAGAGTTGCGCGGCGTCGTTATCGATGATCGCGAAGCCGATGCCGTCGTCGTGCAGCCGCGCGGCCACGGCGAGGTCGGCGTCGGAGGGATCGAGGGCGCCCGAGGGATGATTGTGCACCAGGATCTCGCCGCGCACGGCGAATCCGGGGAGGGCCAGCACGCTGGTCACGTCGCCACGGGCGACGACGCGCGCCGTCTGCAGCACGCCGTCGGCGTCCTCGGTACACACGAAGCAGACTTCGCGGTTCCCGGCGAGCCCGATCGCCGCGCGAAGCGCTGCGGCGACCTTCGGACTCAGGCGGGGTTCGGGCATTCCACAAACCTAGCGGACGGGCGCGGGCTCGGCAGAACCAATGGACGGCACGCGCGGCACCGCGATCCCTCCCGACGGCCGGCGATCAGAAGCGCTGGATGACGGCGAGCGAGAACGTGCGGGGCTGGCCCGGCACTCGCTCCTGCACGTCGGGATACACCCGGTTGAACAGGTTGGACACCTTGCCCTGGAGGACCGTGCCGCGAAACCCGGCATTGGCGCGCAGGTCCACGATCGTGATGTCGCTTCGCGGGTCCAGCGGATAGACGAGCACCGATTCTACGCGGCTCCGGTACTGCACGTCGACGCCCGCCAGGCCGCCCAGGAAATCGAACGTCGCCGTGGCGTTGTGGCGCGACCGGTAGGGCAGATACTGGTCCGTGCCGAGGTCCACCGGGTCGAGATAGAGGTAGGTGAGGTGCGTCTCCATAAGATTGGCCACCGTCGGCAAGTCGAGTCCGGCGTCGAGCCCTCGAATGCGCGCCCGCTGCACGTTGCGGAACTGGAAGACGAACACCGAATCGGGAACAGCCGAGGGACCGATGAGGTCGCGGCAGTCGCTCTGGAACGCCGCGGCATCCAGGCGCGCCCCGCCCCACAGTCCGGCGTTCACGCCGACTTCCCCCGACACGGCGTGCTCGCCGGTGAGCGACGGATTGGGGATCACGCGGTAGCCGAACTCCACCGCCGATACGAACTGTTCGATGGCGCTCGGCGCGCGGTAGCCGGCGCCGACCGAGGCCCGGAGCGTGACCTCTGGTGCGACGATGTACCGCAGGGCGAGCTTGGGATTGAGCGACGTCTCGGAACTCGACACGTTCGTGGTGTGGTAGTCCATCCGGGCCCCGAAGGTCGCCTCGAACCGCCGCGTGGGCGACCACTGGTCCTGGGCGAACACGCCGACGTCGGTGATGTCGGGCGTGCCCAGAAAGTTGGAGGTCACGGTGGTGTAGGCGCCGTCCACGCCGGTGACCACGGTGTTGGCCTCGTCGGGCTGGGCGGCGAGTTGCACCGTGGCGCCACTGCGCCAGGCCCGGTGGTAGTCCTGGTCGGTGTGGAAGTAGTCCTGATTCCCGTTGTAGCTCACCGACGGGCTCACCTTGAGCACCATCGACGGGCCGACCACCGGTGTCACCGTGCCGCCCATATACAATGTTTCATATACCGCCCGGTCGCCGAGGTACTCGGAATCGACTTCGAACGGCTGGTCGTTGGACCGCCAGGTGAGGAAGTTGCCGGCGTCGTTCCGCGACCAGACGGCGTAGCCGTCCCAGGGGTGCGCCGATCCGCGGGGTGCGTCCACCTTGGCGCGGAGGAACACGCGGTCGAAATTGCCGTTCTGCGTGTCGCCCTCGGATACCTCTCGCGCGCCGGCCAGGCGCACGCCGACCCCGCCGATCGTCCCGGACCGTTGCAGTTGGATGCCGTCGCCGGTGAGCGCGCCGCTGGCGAACTGATACTGGGCCGGCACCTGGTACACGTCGTAGTGGGCGCGCACGACGGTTTCCGGCGCGCTGTCGATGGGCGACGTGATGATGTTGGCCACGCCGCCCAGCGCGTTGCTCCCGTAGACCGAAGAGTACGCGCCCTTGACCACCTCCACACGGTCCACGTCGAGCAGGGGAAGCGCTTCCCAGATGATCTCGCCGCCGTCGGCGCTCAGCATCGGATGCCCGTCGAGCAGAATCAGCACGCGGCTGCCGACGCCGGCCGCCGTACCAGTGCTGCCGCGGATGTCCATCTGACCTGGGCCATTGAAGGTCACGCCCTGCACGAACGGGAATGCCCCTTCGAGCCCCGACACGTTGCGATTCATGATGCTGGCCGCGGGCAGCACCGACACGCTGACCGCGGACTGCGCCACCTCTTCGGGACGCCGGCTGGCGGTGATCTCCACCGGCGCAATGGAAAGCGGCGCCGGCGCAAGCCGCACGCTGATCACCGGCGTCCCGTCACCCGCCAGGGTGAGTTGTACGGAGTCGGCGCGATACCCCAGCGCGAGGATGCGCAGCGTGACGGGCCCGGCGGGGACGCCGACGATCCGGAAGCTTCCCGCGGCATCGGACGTCCCTCCGAGCAGCGTGCCACGCACGAGCACGATCGCCCCCGCGATGGCGGAGTCCGTTTGGGCGTCGCGCACGGTGCCCGTCACCACGGCCTGCTGGGCGGACGCTGCCGTGGCCAGCGTGGCCAGCCCGGCCGCGATCAGGAACTGCCGGACCGTGCGCCACCGTTCGTGCTGCATCACCGGCTTCCGGTGGTCGCGGCTAATGTTTCTGCCACGACTGTATCACGGCCACCCCCTGCGAGGTCACGTCCACCGTGAGGACGCCACTGGTGTTCGTATACGTGCCGGTGGCCTGCGTTCCATTGACCGAGGAGGTCTGCGAGAAGGACCCCGACGTCGTGGCCGTGTAGGTGCCGCTGTCGACGATCGCCGCCGGTTGTGGCCCGGCAATCGCGATGTTCACCGAATAGTTAGTGCCGGTGAGCACCAAGGTGCCGCTCGCTGCTTGCGAAAGATCGACCCCCCCTTCGCTGAAGCTGGTGAGGGAGTAGCTGCCAGCGAGCGACACGGTGGATGGCGCGGTGCTGCTGCTCGAACTGCACGCCGTGGCCAATACCAGGCCTGCGCCGGCGGCTAGGCCGGCCAGACTTCGCGATAGTACCCGCATACGCCTCCTTCTGAGTGCACGTGACGCGCGTTGGGGGAACGATGCCGGAATGAATGAACGCTTGTTCCTGCGATGGCAAGGGGTGATCGCCTCCTTGGGTCACGTCTTGAGCGGCTTCTTCCTGGCAGCAGGGAAGAGGACGTTGTTGAGGATCAGTCGGTAGCCGGGCGAGTTCCTGTGGAGCGACAGGTCGGTGGGGGGGTCCCGATCGCGTGCTCCGGGTCTTCGGGATCGTGGCCGCCATAGTACGTCCAGGTGCCCTTGCCGTAGTCGCCGTGGATGTACTTGACCCAGGGCGTGCCCTCCTCGAAGGCCAGCACCACGTCGGCCGGCTTGAGGGTGGCCTTGGTGAAGCTGGTGGTGACCCCATAGAAGTCGTTGATCACGCTGCGGTGGTTCTGCACGAGCATCGACGCCACCGGGTCGAACTTGGCCGAGAAGTTGAACAGGGTGAACGTGCCCAGTGGCTGACGGCGGGCCGGGTCGTTCACCTGGTGGCCGTCGATGTCGCTCATCGAATTCACGTAGGGCGACGTCTCGAGGTGAGCGTCGCGGAAGGCGAGGGCGCGCGCCCAGTCCATCTTCCGGTCGGCGTCGGGGTCCATGGGGGTGCCGTCGGAGAACGGTTGCGCGATGTCCACGTCGTGGCTGGCCAGCGCGAGGTCCAGCGTTTCCGTGGCCCCGCACATGGCGAACAGGAAGCCGCCGTTGGTCACGAACTGGCGGATGCGGTCGGCGACGTCCTTCTTGAGCGCCGGGACATTCGCAAATCCGTATTTCCGTGCCGTGGCGAGGGCGGTCTGCACCATCTGGATGAACCAGGGCGCGTCGCGGAACCCCAGATAGAACTTGTTGAACTGGCCGGTGAAGTCCTCGTGGTGCAGGTGCAGCCAGTCGTACTTGCTCAGGTCGCCGTGCTCCACCTCATCGTCGTAGATGGGCGTGTAGGCGATGCCCGCGTACTTGAGGGCCAGGGTCACGGCGTCGTCCCAGGGCGCGGCGTCGGGCGGCGTGTAGACGGCAATGCGCGGCGCCTTTTCCAGCGGCACCGAGTCCATGTTCGAATTCTGGATGAGCGCGCGTACCGAGGCCAGCCGGGCGTCGTCCATCGGCTCGGCGGTGATGCCGTCCAGCGCCGCCTCCTTGCGCAGCTCCTCCACGTCGGGCAGCAGGAACGACCCGCCCCGATAATTGAGCAGCCATTCCGACTTGAGCCCGGCCTTGAGCGCTCCGAAGGTGAGCCCGTAGGCCTTGAGGTGGTCCGCTTGCGCGTCGTCCATGGGCACGAGCAGGTGCGCAATGTCGAACCGCGGCAGGCGCACCAGACGCGCCCCCACCGCGGCCACCGCCATGTGCCGCAACCATTCCCGCCGCCTCATGCCGGCCGCTCCGCCGCCGCACGGCGTCCCCCGCCCTGCCCGCCCCCAGGAATGGACTGGCGGGCAAGATCCAGTTCGCGCCGCGCCTGCGGCAGGAGCGCGCTTTCCGGATACGTGAGGATCATGTGTTCCAACCGCTGCAGGGCCCCGGCGGCATTGCCCGTGCGGCGCAGCTGGCGGGCCCACGCCAACTCGGCGCCCGGCGCCTCCGGACTATCGGGAAACTCCTGCAGAATGCGCGACCAGATCGCAGCCGCAGCGCTGTCGGCGTGGCGCGCTTCGTCGATGCGCGCCACCAGCGACAGTAACGCGGACGCGGCGTCAGCGTGGGCGGCGGCGGACTGCGTGAGCGCCGACACGGCGCCCGCGGAATCGAGCCGGGCCAGGTCGAGGAATGCCCGGCCAACGTCGGGTGCGCTGTCCTCCTGCATGCGCGTGATGAGCCCCAGCGCTTCGGCCAGTTCGGGCGACGCGTCGGTGGAGTTGCGGAGCATGGCGCGGGCGCCCGCGAGATTGCCCTCGTAGAGCGCCAGCCACCCTGCGGCGTCGCTCGAGTCGGCGTCGGAGCCGGCGCGATCGAGCGCTGCCCGCGCCCGCACGAGATTGCCGGTGCGCACCCATCCAAACGCCACCGACCGCTCCAACCCCTCCAGTTGCACCGGGAGCAGAAGGTGCGCGTAGCTCTGCACCAGCGCGTCCGCCTCGGCCGGCTTGCCGGCCGCAGCCAGCGCGCGCACGCGCAACGGCAGCACGGTTGCCGCGGCGTTGGCCGAATCGACGCCACCCGCCGGCGCGAGGACGAGCGCCGTCTCGGCGTCGCCGGCGTTGAGCGCCGCCGCCGCTGCCTGCAGGGCGAGCGCCGGCGAGCCGCGCGCGCGGAACGCGGCCACGTACGCGTCGCGGGCCAGCGCCCACCGCTCCTCGGCGCCGGCCCGCGTGGCGAAGTCGAGCCAGGCGTCCACGCTGGCGCTGTCGGGCGGAAGATCCTGCAGCGCGGCCCACGCGTCAGCCGGGGATCCCCAACTCATCTCCAGCTCGGCCAGGGCGCGGCGGGGGCCGAGGACCACGGGCAGCGCGCGGAATATCGCGCGCACCGAGTCGCGCGCGCCGTCGGGCGCCGGCGCCAGCGAGTACGCGGCCGCCTGGTCAAGGTCGGGCCTGGAGGAGAGCGCGTCGCGCCACGCCATTGCCGCCGATGCCCACCGGCCCAGCGCGGCGCGCGACTGCGCGAGTTCCATCTGGAGCGGCGAGATCGTACCCAGGGCGCGACCGGCCAGACCGATGATCGAGTCCGCCTGGGCGGCCCGGCCGTTCTGCAGCAGAAGGCGTGCGTACTCGCGGTACGGATCGACCGAGCCCGGGGCGGCCGTGATCCAGCCGTCGAACGACCGACGCACCATGTCTTCACGCGCCAGCATGCTGTACGCGCGCAGCTGGACGCTTCGGAACACCGGCTCAGAGGGAAATTGCCCAATGAGCGAGTCGAGGGGCGCGAGCAGCGAGTCGGTCTGGTGCAGTTCGAAGTACACGCGTTCCAGGCCGAGAATGGCGTTCACGCGGTCGGGGCCGTGGAGCGCCGTGCGGTACAGGGGCGCCGCAGCGCCGTAGTTGCCCGAACCTTCGAGGTCGAGCGCGCGGTAGAACGCCGACGTGTCGGTCCGCTGCGCGCGAGCGGCGGCGGGCGCGAGGAGCGCAATGGCCAGGGCGAGCCTACGGATTGCCGCCGCCATTGATCCGCTTGAAGTATTCGAGAACGGCGCGGCGTTCGTCGGCCGACAGTCCGCGCAACTCGTCCCACGTTGGTGGGCGGTACTTCACGCCGGCCCGGCCCGCGGCGTCCCGGGTCTGCGGCGCGAACAGGTCTGGATTCACGGCGGATTCCGATTCCCGCTTGCCTGAATCGTCGCGCTCGTCTTTCTGCAGCGAGCGGCCCGCGTCGAGCATGTGGCGCAGTAGCTGCTCCTGGCGGGCGACCGTAGCGGCGTCCACGCGGCCGTTCTGGAGCGCGTCGGCCACGGCGCGCGCCTCCTTGGCGAGCTGTGCGGCGCGGTCGCCGCCTGCCGCGGCATCGCTGAGGTCGTCGAGTTCCTGCGACAGCCTCCGCTCCTGATTGGCGAGCATGCGCGCCGTGGCCTGGGCGTCGGGGCTCATCTGGCCCTGACCGGGCAGCGGGAGCAGGCTCTGGGCCTGCGAATTGATGGAGCCCTGCTTCCTGGCCGCGTCCTGGAGTTGCTGCAACATCTCGGCGAACCCCGACGCCGAGCTCGCGGCATTGGTACGCTGCCGGTCGCGGGCAAGGGCGGCGGCCGCCTGATTGAGCGCGTCGGCCGCGTCGCCCATGGTGACCGGCGTCTGTTCTGCATTGCGCGGATCGGCGGCCGACTTGGTGGCCTGCGCCACCTTCAGCGCCGCGTCGCTCACCGCGCGTTGGGCGCGTCCCGAGAGCAACGTGGTCTTCAGGGCCTGTTCCTGGAGCTGGCGTTGTGTTTGTTCCACGCCCTGCTGCACGGCGCTCTGATCGCCGCGCAGCTGCTCGGGCGCGGCCCGGCCCCCGCGTGCCTGGTCCTCGAGGCGCGACTCCTGCCGTGCCATCTGGAGCAGTTCCTGGACGGCGCGGTCCAGTTCCTGCGTGAGTTCGTTCTTCCACTCGGCCACCTGCGCGTCGCGGGCCTGCTGCATGGCCTGGGCGGCGTGCTGCATCTCGTCGGCGGCCGAACGTGCGTCGGCCCGCTGCCGCATGGACTGTTCGGACGCGCGGGCCATAGTCTGGGCGTCGTCGGCATGTTTGGCGCCGGCCGCGGCGTTCTGATCGGCAAGCTTCTGTTGCAGCTGATGGATGGCGTCGGCCAGCCGGTCCGATCGGTCCGCCAGCTCGCGACCCGGGTCGCGCGTGCCCGCCTCGGCGCTTTTAGCGTTCTGTAATGAACCGGACCGGCCGGCGGCGGCCGCGGCCGGGCGCGGCGCGGAATCGGCCAGCGCCTGCTCGCGCCCCGCGATGTCGCGCGCCTCGTCGTGAAGCGTCTGCATGGCGCCCTCGAACGCCGCACGCTGGAGCATCTGGGCGCTCTTCTCCAGCTGCTCGCGCAGCCGCTTCTGCATTTCCGCCAGACTGGCCAACGACTGCTGCGCGTCCTGCGCGTTCAGCTGCTTCGCTGCCCCCTGGAGTTTCTGCATCTCGGCCAGCAGGTCGGGGGTAAGGGCGTCCCTGAGCATCTGCTGGGCCTCGCGCAGCTGCCGCGCCAGGGCGCTGTCCAGCGCCCCGGCCTGAGCGAGCTGCGCCTGGAGCTGGGCCGCCGACTTCTGCAACTGCTGTACGCGGTCGGCCAGATCCTGCTGTTCCTTGGCCAGCGCCCTGGCCTTCTCAGCCGACTCGTAGCTCATCGTCCGCGCCCGGTCGGCCGCCGCGGCATCGGCGCGTGGCGTATTCTCCACCGCCCGGTTCATCCCCTCGCGCGCTGCCTGGCTGGTGCGCTCCTGCAGGCTCTGCTCGGCGGTCGCCGTGCGCCGCACGGCGGTGACCGTCGAATCGGCTGCGGCACGCGCCATCTCGCGGCGTTCGTCGAGGCTGGGCACCTTGAGCAGCAGTTCGCGGCTCGTGCCGCGCTGGCTCCACGGCGAATTGTCCACGGCCGACAGCGTCACGTGGAGCGCGTCCCCCGGATGCAGTTGCTGGGCGGCCAGATCGACCAGCACGTCCCCGGCCCACGCCGGTCCCTGGTTGGCCGCCAGGCGCCGGGCGGTCTCGGTGCGCTGGCCGCCGGCGCCATCGCGCCACAGGTGCAACTCCACCGCCGAGAGCCCGTGGTCGTCGGCGGCCGCCCCCTGCAGGGTCACGGTGTCGAACGCGGCGACGAGCGTGTCGGCGCGCGGCGCCAGGATGTCCACGCGGGGCGCCGAGTCGGGCACGACGGTGACGTCCAGCGGCGCGGGCACATCCTGCACCGTCGCCCCGGCGCCGCGCGCATACCAGTTCCAACTGCCGGTGGTGGGTGGCGTGAGCCGTCCGCTGAACGCGCGTCCATCGGCATGCAGCGGCACCGAGTCGCGTTCCCGGGCCAGCCCGACGGCGACGAGCGGCGTGGACGCGCGCCCGGTGAGGTCGATGGTCGTGCCGCGGGGGATCACCACCGGCTCGCCCACCGGTAGCGTCTCGGCGGGACGGTCGAGGTACGGTGGATAGACGGCGCGCATGGTGATCGCGCCGACGAACGGGCGATCGGTCACGCGCACGACGGCCGTATCGCTGTGCGCGCGTCCGTCGGTGACGACGAGGCTCAGGTCGGCGCGCAGCGGGCCGAGGACGATCGAAGCCAGTCCTGTAGCCGGCGAAACAGCGAGCGAGCGGCGGGCCCATCCCTCGCCGGTGGTGCGGTCCTGAAGTTCCACGGTGCCACGGCCCGTCGCGGCCACGGTCACGCGCACCGTGTCGCCCCTCAGCACGAGCTGCGGCAGCCCGTAAAACGCGAGCGGCGCGAGCAGCGTGCCGCGCCAGGCGCTCACCGGCCGCAGCAGCGCCATGAGGCCGTCGCCGCGCGCCGGCGCCACGACGGCGAGCAAGAGGGCGGTGACGGCGGCGGCCGCTCCCACGCGGAGGGCGCGCCGGCGGGCGTGGCCGAGCATCACCGGCGCGAGTGAAGTCCCGTGGACGCTCAGGGCCTTTCCGAGCACGGCCGCGGCGCGGCGGCCAAAGGCGCCGGTGTTGGCCACTTCGAGGGCGCCGCGCAGTGCGCCGGCACGCAGCGATCGCTCGCGCTCGATGGCGGCGGCGATGCGGGGGCGCGACGTGCGCTCGTGGAGGCGGTGGTGCGTAACGCGGGCCACGGCGCCCACGGCGGCGGCGAGCAGCGCCCACACGACGAGCGGCAGGGCACGCGGCAGGGCCATCCATCGGGCGTGCCCGAGCAGGAGCACGGCGGCCGCGACCATCCCGCAGCACAGGGCGACGCCGAGCGCGGCACCGGCCGCCAGTTCGAGCCGCCGGGCGCGGACGCGCTCGCGATCCACCAACTCGCCGACGGTCACGGGGTGGGCCGGCTGGTCACGGCGTACACGAACAGGTTCACACCCATGCGCAGCGCCGCCTCGTGCAGGGCCGGCGGATCGTGGTAGACGTCCGGGTCTTCCCACCCGTTGCCGAGGTCGCTGGAAAAGGAGTAGTACACGGCCAGGCGATCGCCGAGGAAGATGCCGAAGCCGCGCGCCGGCAGTCCGTCGTGCACGTGGATCTTGGGCAGCCCTTTAGGAAAATCATATACAATGTGATAGATCGGGTGCGACAGGGGCACGTCGACCAGCGGTCGGTCGGGAAACACTCGCTTGATCTCGCGGCGGAAGTACGGGTCGAGCCCGTAGTTGTCGTCCACGTGCAGGAACCCGCCGCGTTCCAGGTATTCGCGGAGCCGCACGATCTCGGCGTCGCTGAAGTGAATGTTGCCGTGCCCGGTGACGTGGATGAACGGATAGTCGAACAGCTTGTCGTCCATCAACGTGACGCGGGCCTCGGTGCGGTCCACGTCGAGCGAGGTGCGTTCGCGGATTGCCTGGAGCAGGTTGGGCAGGCTCGACGGATTGGCGTACCAATCGCCACCGCCCTCGTACTGCAGGCGTGCGATGGTGAGCCGGGGGGCGGCGCCGTCCGAACGGGCCGAGCCGGCCGGGCGGGCGCCGGCCAGCGGCAGCACGAGCGCTGCCGCCACCACGCCGCGCCACGCGCGCCTCATTGGGCGTCCTGCGCTACGCGGTAGGCGAGGTTGCGGGGCGCGTCGAGCTCCCGCGTCAACTCGGCCGCCGTGTCGCGCACCGAGTACCCTTGGGCCCGCAGCTCGCGCGCGCGCTCCCGCAGCGCCGCCTCATCCAGCACGGGCGCGGGCGCTCCGGCGACGACGATCACGACTTCCCCCCTGGGCGGCGTCTCCGAATAGTACGCCGCCAGTTCGGCCAGCGTTCCCCGCCGCATCTCCTCGTGCAACTTGGTCAGTTCGCGCCCCACCACGGCCGGCCGCGCGGGTCCGGCCCGGTCGGCGAGCGCGGTGAGCGTGTCGAACAGGCGGCCCGGCGCTTCGTAGAGCACCACGGTGAATGGCGATTGCGCCATCTCGACCAGCCGGCGGGCGCGCTCGGCGCCGCTGCGCGGGAGAAATCCAAAGAAGGTGAACGGCTCGGCGGGAAGGCCAGCGGCCACGAGCGCGGTGAGAAGCGCCGACGCCCCGGGAACCGGAACCACGGTGATGCCTGCTTCGATGGCCGCGCGCACGAGCCGCGCCCCGGGATCCGAAACGAGCGGCGTTCCGGCATCGGTAACCAGCGCCACGTCGTCGCCGCGCTGCAGCCGCTCAATGACGCGCGGCGTGAGCTTGGCTTCATTGTGCTCGTGGTAAGCCTGGGTAGGCGTGGCGATGTCGTAGCGGTCGAGCAGGTGGCGGGAGTGGCGGGTGTCCTCGGCCAGGATCAGGGTCGCAGCGCGGAGCGTCTCCACCCCCCGATACGAAAAATCCCCCATGTTGCCGATGGGGGTGCTCACCACGAACAGGCGCCCGGGCGCCGTGCCGGCTCCCCCCGCCCTACCTCCGCCTTCACCGTCGGCCGCCGTCACACGACCTTCCACGGGACCTGCCCATAGAGGCCGGCCGAGCGGAACATGTGTCGCCGGCTCCACGTGACGTCGTGGAGCAGCGTTTCGGGCGAGGCCGTTTCATGATCGGTGGCGGCGAACAGGAATTCCTTGATCCACGCCCCCACGGCACTGGTGAGCGTGTCGGCGTCGGCGATCACGTCTCCCGCCGCCCGTCCGTTGAAGCCGAAGCCATCGAGCACCGGGTGGTCGGGCAGCAGGTTCAGGCGCGCCGACTCGGCGAGCGTCGCGGCGCTCTCTCGGCCGTCGGCGGCCAGGCGGGCCACCAGCGACGCCGTCACCTCTCGATAGGCCAGCACGAGCGCCGGCGGCGCCTGCGTGGGGAGCGGATCGAGGCCCGACCACCGGCGCAGCTGCGTGCCCACGGTCCGGCCTTCACGCGCGAACAGCTTTCTCACGCGTTCCGGGGGCGTGCCGTGGTGCGTGGTGGAGAGGAAGGCGCGTTGGACCGCACCGTTGTTGAACACGAGGTAGTTCACCGTGTCCTCGGCGACGATCTCCATGAACCCGTCGAACGTCATCGCCTTGAGGTAGGGAAAGAGCACCTCGGGGTCGGTCACACGCATGCCGGCGGACCAGGGTTCATCGGGGCGCGACTGCGCCGCGAACATGCAGGCGAGCTGGCGCTCGTCCGCCTCATGGAAGCAGATGTCGCCGTACTCGGGCTCGGCGGGAATCCGATCGAGCGCCGTGGCGATCCCCACGGCGCGGGAGCCCGCGGCGTCCATGATCGTGGCGTTCACCACCTCGCCGCGCACGAGGTAGAACACCAGGAACTCCTCGGGCAGCCACACGGCCACGTAGGCGGCCACGCGCGCCAACCGGTCGCGCTTGGCGTCGCCCAGCAGGTTGCGGACGTGAATGTACGCGAGGCGCGTGCGCGGAAGCAGGACGCGCGCGTACGGGAAGCGAAGGGCTGCTACGTTGGACGGCATCCAGCGGGGGCGCGGGGACGAAGAAATCGATGAAACGAACGCCTGGAACGCCGGCGTCTGCCTTCCGGGAAAAACATGCTGCACACCGCGAACCGCCGCAATACGGATCAGGCGGCGTGTTGCTGCACTTTGGACTCGATGTGCGCTCGCGGAACCGCACCCACGATCTGATCCACCACCTTCCCGTCCTTGAAGAACAGGAGAAGCGGGATGGACCGTACGTTGAAGCGGGTGGCCGTCTTGATGTTGGTGTCCACGTCGAGCTTGGCCACCTTGACCTTTCCCGCGTACTGGGTGGCGATCTGATCCAGCACCGGCGCGATCATCCGGCACGGTCCGCACCACGTGGCCCAGAAGTCCACGATCGTGAGGCCCGGGTTCTTCTCGACTTCCTGTTCGAAGTTCGTGTCCGTTACTGCCGTGGTATTCGACATCCGGTTCTCCCTGGCGCGAGCCTGACCGGCCCGGTGCCCAGCGTTATGTTATAGCGCCCAATCCCAGCCGGAGCGCTCCATATGTCCGAATCTCCGCCGCGCGGCACCCGCATCGCCCACATCGGAATTGCCGTGGCCGCACTCGACGCGATCTTGCCCCTCTATCGGGACGTGCTCGGCATGCCCGTCGTGCCGCTCGACGACGCCGACGGGGCCCGCATCGCGGGGCTGTCCGCCGGCGACTCGCTGGTCGAACTTCTCCAGGGTCAGACAACCGATTCGCCGATCTCGAAGTTCCTGGCCAGGCGCGGTCCTGGAATCCATCACGTCTGCTTCGCGGTCGACGACCTCGACGCCACGCTGGCGCGCTGCCGCGCCGCGGGGCTCCGCCTCATCGACGCCGCTCCTCGCGTCGGTGCCGAGGGCAAGCGGATCGCGTTTCTGCATCCGTCCGCTACCGGCGGTGTGTTGATCGAGTTGAGCGAGCATTGATCGGGCGACCCGGCTACTTCTTGCCGCACACGTCCTGGAAGTCCTGAATGTTGGTGACGGCCTGTACGTAGAATCGCCCGTCGCCCGCGCTCGTCACCGCGAACTGCCCGGTATGCGTGATCGTGCCGTACTTGATTTCAACGGCGAATACGCGGTCGCGATTCAGCGACGGCGCGTCGCCGAGCACGGTGTACGTGTCATGCTTCAGATAACAGAGCATGATCAGCTCGCGCTCCTGCAGTTGCTTCGCATCCATCTGCTCGCGCGCCGGACCGTTCCTGGTGCCCCAGATCCCGCCCAGCGCCTGGAGATCCTGCGCCTTCACGGCGCCCATGAACTTGTCCACCGCGGCGCGTGGCGAAGCCGCCCCGGTGGCATTCAGCGGCTCCGCCGCACTCGTGCCCGGACGCGATCCCATCGTTCCACCCGACTGGCATCCCGCTGCGAGCACCAAGCCGATGATTAACTTCCTCACGCGTGTCTCCACCGAGGTCTTGCTGCGAACCTAACGGGGCGTGACGATGCGAGCAACCGATCCTGCCGGCGGCGGACTGCCCTACCAACGGCTCTACATCAACGTGGACCATGTCGCGACCCTGCGACAGGCGCGGCGCGGTACGGAGCCCGATCCGTTCGCCGCGGCGCGGGTGTGCGAGGACGCCGGGGCGGACGGCATCACTGCACACCTGCGCGAGGACCGGCGCCACATCCAGGACGCCGACGTCGAGCGACTGCGAACCGGCACGGTCACCGTGTTCAACCTCGAAATGGCGTGCACCGAGGAGATGCTGGCCATTGCCGAGCGCCTGCGGCCTCACCAGGCTACCCTCGTGCCAGAGAAGCGTGAAGAGATCACGACCGAGGGGGGGCTCGACCTGCACCGTGACGAGAAGCGCCTGGCCGACGGGATCGCCCGCCTCAACCGGGCCGGCATCCGGTCGAGCCTGTTCATCGACCCCGACGAGGCGACCGTCCGCCAGTCGCGCGCCCTGGGAGCCCGCGCCGTGGAGCTGCACACCGGAACCTACGCCAACCATCCCGGCGACCCGGCGCCCCTCGCCTCCCTCGCCGCGGCCGCCGAACTCGGCGCATCGCTCGGGCTCGCCGTCCACGCCGGACATGGGCTCACCGTGCCGAATGTGGGACCGGTGGCGGCCCTGCGCGCGGTGGAAGAGCTCAACATCGGGCACTCGATCGTGAGCCGCGCCCTGTTCGTGGGGCTCGCCGGGGCGGTGCGCGAGATGCGGCGAGCAATGGACGCGGCGCGTCGGCCGTCCTAACTTCGAAACGCGCCAAACTCAACGGAGCGGGCATGACGTCGCGGGTGGCATTCATCGACTTTTTCGTGCTGGAAGCGGCAGAGTACGTCGACCAACTCGATGGCCTCGTGCGGCAGGCGCCTGCCGGCCCCCCGGACGGCGAGGCAATGCAGCGCACCGGGCGTGCGCTGCGTGGCGTTGCCACGATGGCGGAGTTGACCGCGCTGGCCGAACTGGCCGCGGCCGTGGAGAGCATTGCCCACGCCACCCGTGACGGCCTGATCGAGTGGACCGCGGCGCTTCGCGCCGCGATGATTTCGACCATCGACGACCTGAAGATCCTGGTCCGAGCGGCTCGCACGTGGGGCGATGCCGAGGTGCGCCGGGCTGCCGACCGAACCCGCGAACTGGCCGCGTTCGCCCCCGGCCTGGGCGGGAGCACTGCTGCGCCGGCGATGGACGCGCCCCCCGCCTACCTCGTGGGCGAGGCGAACAACATCGCCGCGGGCCTCGAGCTGCTCGCCACGCGCCCCGACAACCGCGCGGCGGCGGACGCAGTACTGGGTCGCATCCGCGCCTTGCGCGGCGTGGCGGGAATCAGGGATCTTCCGCCGCTGGCCGACGTGGCCGAGGCGGCCGAGAACGCGGCCCTGTCGCTCGAGCTCGGCGAACCACGGCTTTCGGTGGAGAAGGTGGTGGTGCTGCGGGCCGCGGCCGCGCTGCTCAGGCGCATTGCCGCCGCGATACGCGACGGCAATCCCACCAACGCGCCCTCGCCGGAGTATGAAAAGTTCGAAGCCGCTTCGGCCGCGGCGAAAAACCGCGTCGACGACGCCGGCATCGTGTCCGTGGCTTCCTTCTTCTATGATGACGGTGGGCCGATGATCGTGACGCGGGCGCCCAATCCGCCCACCACTCCCGGGGAGCGTTTTCGCGCCGAGGCGATACACCTCGCTGAGCATCTCAAGGCGCTGGTGGGTCTGGCTCGCGCCACCTCCGATCCGCAGGCGCGGGAGCTTGTGGGCCGCGACCTGCGCCGCGGGCTGCGCGCCATCCGCCTGGCAGCCGAGAGCTTCGGCGAACAGGCGGTGATCGGGCTCCTGGCCTCGTACGCCAACGTGGCCGACGCGGTGGACGAGCGGTCGCTGGCCACCATCGAGCGCATCGTGCAGACGATCGCGTACGCCAATGCGCCGGTCTCCCCGTCGGCACCCACGCCCATCGTACAGATGGCGGCCATTCGGCGCACTCCGGTGATGGCGGGTCCGGGGATCCCTTCCTTCCGCACGCCGGTAATGGGTGCCGCGGCGGTCCTGGCCAGACCCACGCCAGCCGGGGCTGCCGCCATCGAGGGGGCCGCGTCGTCGCTGGACGAGGGGATCGCCGCGCTCGATTCGTTCACCGCCACGCCGTTCGCCGAACCCAGGCCGGTGGAGGACACGGTGGTGCCGATCGGGGCCCTGGTTTACAGTGGCCGGGCGGCGGTGGAACGCGCAATCACGCTTCGCGAGCAGATCCGCCGCTCCGGCAGTCCGGCTTCGCCCGATCTGATGGGAGAGTTATTCGACCTGCTCGATCTCGCGCTCGCCGAATAATCGATGAAGATCCGATGGCATGGCGTGCTCGGCATCGGGCTGAGCGCGGCGGGACTCTGGTGGGCGCTGCACGGCGTGCCGTGGCACGCCGTCACCGAGCGGCTGCAGGACGCAAGCATCCCGCTCATCTTTCTGTGTTCGGTGGCCGCGACGGGGATCTTCCCGTTACGCGCCATTCGTTGGCGCATCATTCTCGATCCCGTGGCGCCGAAGCTCCCGTACGGCCCACTCTGGCGTTCCGTGGCCATCGGCATGATGGCGAGCAACATCCTGCCGTTCAGACCCGGTGAGTTGGCCCGGGCCTATGCACTGTCGCGGGAACGGCCCGACGTGCCGTTTTCCGTGGGTCTGGCGTCGGTAGCCGTCGACCGCCTGTTCGACGGCGCGGCCGTGCTGCTGCTCATGGCCGCGGCCATGCTAGACCCCCGTTTCCCGGGCGTCACCGAGATCGGCGGCCGGTCGGTGTCGAGCGTCGCCATCGGGGTCATCACGCTCACGTTGGTCGGTTTCATGATGCTCTATCTGCTGGCACGATTCCCGGATCGCGTCATCAGCGTCCAAGGGCGATTGTCGCGGCGACTCTCACCCAGACTCGAGGCCACCGGCCGCAGCATCCTCACGTCCTTCGCCAGCGGGCTGGGCGTCTTGCGAAGCCCCGGCCGCTTTCTCGCCGTGCTCTGGTGGGCGTTGTTGCACTGGATGCTCAACGCGTTTGCGTTCTGGCTGGCTTTCAAGGCCGTCCATGTCGACGTCCCGCTGTCGGCGGCGCTGTTCGTGCAGGGGGTGGTGGTGCTGTTCGTGTCGCTGCCCTCGACGCCGGGCTTCGTGGGTGTGTTCGAGAGCGGTGCGAAAGCCGGCCTGCTGGTGTACGGCATCGGCGCGAGTGCGGCGGCCACGTGGGCTCTCACCTTTCACTTCGTCTCCTTCATTCCGATCACGGTCATCGGCCTGTGGTACTTCGGCCGCGCCGGGATCACCTACAGTGAGATCCGGGCGGTGGCCGCGCCCGCGGAGCCGGCTCGATGAGCGCGTTGCCAGGCACGCCTTCGTCGAGCGCGGCCATCCCGGCGACCCGCGCCGGTCGCGGCGCGGCGCAGGCCAAGATCAACCTCCGGCTTCGGGTGTTGAGCCGCGAAGCGTCGGGCTACCACCAGATCGAGACCGCCTTCCAGCGGCTCGACCTGGCCGACGAAGTGACCGTGCGCACCGGGGTCGCGGGGCGGGCCGTCGAGTGCACAGGGGACGTGGTGCCTCGAGGGGGGCTCGGGCCAGCCGAGGAAAACCTGGCCTACCGGGCAGCGCTGGCATACCGGGAAGCCACGGGGTGGCCCGAGGGGTTCGCCATCGAGATCGTGAAGCGCATTCCCGTGGGAGGGGGTTTGGGCGGTGGTAGCGCCGACGCCGGCACCGTGCTGCGCATTCTCGAGGCCCTGGCCCCGCGGCCCATGGGGGTCCGGGTGCTCGAAATCGCGGCGCGGCTGGGGGCCGACGTGCCATTCATGGCAACCGAGGCACCCCTCGCTTTTGCGTGGGGGCGGGGCGAACGAATGCTGGGGCTCAACCCTCTGCCGCGCCGGCGCGTGCAACTGGTGGTGCCAGCGTTCGGCATCGGGACGGTCGAGGCGTATCGCTGGCTCGCGGAGTCGCGGCCGGCATACGAGCCGACGGGCGCGCTACTGCCGGCCGCGGCGCTGCTCTCGTGGCCCGAGGTGGAGGGAGTGGCCGAGAACGATTTTCAGGAGACGGTGGAGAAACGACATCCCGAAATCGGGCGCTACCGCAAGGCGCTGGAGCGCGCCGGAGCCCGGATCGCGATGCTCGCGGGGTCCGGGTCCAGCGTGTTCGGGGTGTTCGACGAGGGGGCTCGAGGGCTGCTTGCGGCGGACCTGGACGGGGGGCGCCTGATCGAGACCCGGACCGCGGCTCACGTTGTTCCGATTCGGATGATCGAGTAGGTTGTGGGGGCCCCAGCTGCCCCCTCGTCCAATGGCAGGACATCGGACTTTGGATCCGAGAATGGTGGTTCGAATCCACCGGGGGCAATGTCGCACGTCGCCGCCCAGCGACGTTGATTAACTCCCGACCCTCCGGTAGGTTACAAGGCTAATCATGGACGGCCTTTCGGTACCCAGCCACGGCTTCAAGCTGCTCTCCGGAACGGCCAATCGGGCGTTGGCGGAAGAGATCGCGCGGCAGATCGGCACCGACCTGTGCAAGGTCACGCTCACGCGGTTTGCCGACGGCGAGATCTTCGTGCGGATCGATGAGAACGTGCGTGGCAACGACGTGTTCATCATCCAGCCGACGAACCCGCCGGCCGAGAACATTCTGGAGTTGTTGCTGATGATCGACGCCGCCAAGCGGGCCTCGGCGGCGCGGGTCACGGTGGTGATGCCGTACTACGGCTACTCGCGGCAGGATCGCAAGGATCAGCCGCGTGTGGCAATCGGGGCGAAGCTGCTGGCCAACATGATCATGGCGGCGGGTGCGAACCGGGTGCTGGGAATCGATTTCCACCAGCATCAGTTGCAGGGGTTCTTCGATATTCCCGTGGACCACCTGTACGCGATGCCGGTGTTCACGGCGCATTACCGCAAGAAGCAGCTCAAGGACATCGTGGTGGTGGCGCCGGACGTCGGCTCGGCGAAGATGGCGCGGGGGTTCGCCAAGCGGTTGAACGCGTCGCTGGCCATCATCGACAAGCGCCGGCCTGCGGCCAACGTCGCGGAAGTGGTGAACGTGGTGGGCGAGGTCGACGGCAAGGACTGCATCCTGGCTGACGACATGATCGATACGGCGGGCACGGTGTCGGAGGCGGCGCGGGCATTGATGACGCTAGGCGCCAATTCGGTGTACGTGTGCGCCACGCACGCGCTGCTTTCGGGCCCGGCCCGCGAGCGGCTGATGAACGCGCCGATCGAGGAGGTCGCGGTGACCGACACGATTGCGCTGCCGGAAGAGCGGCGGTTCGACAAGCTGGCCATTCTGTCGGTGGGTGAGTTGTTGTCGAAGGCCATCCGGTTCACGCACGCCGAACAGAGCGTGAGCAGTTTGTTCGACTAGAGGTACCCGGGGACGACCCGTAGGACGGTAGGACAGTGGGACCGTAGCACGGAAACGGCGTTTCGCAGTTTTCTGTCATACCGTCCTACCGCCATACTGTCCTACCGGTGTCATGGTAGGGAGGACGCAGCCTCCTGAGAGTAGCGCAAACCGTTCCCGGTTCGCTGCAAGGATGGACCGTTTTTCACGAAGGATCGCTCAATGGCAACCGCACAATTTTCGGCATCTCCGCGCAGCGACGTCGGCACGGGCAATGCGCGCAAGCTCCGGCAGTCAGGAAACGTTCCGGCCGTGATCTACGGCCACGGGCGCGACCCGCAGCCTCTGGCGCTCAACACGCGCGACTTCGAGAAGCTGCTCTCGCGCATCGCGTACGCGAGCACGGTCATCGAACTCGATGTGGGCGGCAAAAGGGCGCTCACGCTGATCCGCGAGATCCAGCGCCATCCGTTCAAGAAGGAGATCATCCACGTCGACTTCCAGGAGCTGGTGGCCGGCGAGAAGGTGACGGTGAGCGTTCCGCTCGTGTTCATCGGCGTGCCCGACGGCGTTCGCAACAGCGGCGGCATTCTGGACCAGGTGATGCACGAGGTGTCGATTCTCGTCGATCCGGCCGCGATCCCGAACCACGTCGATGTCGACGTGACCGATCTGACCATCGGACACAGCTTCCATGTGGGCGACCTCAAGCTTCCCGAAGGCATCGAGGTGCTGGATGAGGAAGAGGCGACGATCTGCGTCGTGACCGCGCCCAAGGCGGTGGTGGAGGAGACACCGGCTGCCGAGGCGGTGGTCGAGGCGCCGGCTGAGCCCGAACTCATTCGCAAGCCGAAGCCTGAGGAAGCGGAGGCCGAGAAGTAATCCTCCGCGCCCTGCTCCGGTCGCTCTTCGCGCGACGCGCGCCGTCGGACGACGAGCCGATGAAGATCATCGTCGGCCTGGGAAATCCGGGCCCGGAATACGAGCGGACACGTCACAACGTCGGCTGGTGGGTACTCGACCACCTGGCCGGCGTTTGCCGTTCGGACGGATGGAAGAAGAACGGCCAGGCGATGACCGCCTCGGGGACCGTCGGCGGCACGCGCGTGCGCCTGGTCAAACCGCTCACGTACATGAATCTCAGCGGCGCCGTGCTCAAGCCGTATCTGCGGCGGCCGGCGTGGAAGTCCGCAGCGGACCTGCTGGTGGTCGGCGATGACGTGGCGCTGCCGGTGGGCACGTTTCGCATCCGCGCCAAGGGCTCGGCCGGCGGCCACAATGGGCTGAAGAGCATCGAGGCCGCGCTCGAATCGCAGGACTACGCACGGCTGAGAGTCGGGATACGGCCGGAGGACGAGCGGCGGTTGCGGGGCGATCTGGCCGATTTCGTACTCGACAAGTTCGGGAAGCGGGATATGGTGCTGGTGGAGGATCTTCTGCCGAGGATCGGCGAGGCCGTGGAGTGCTGGGTGCGGGAGGGAGTGGAAACGGCGATGAATCGGTTCAACTCCCCCCCAACACCGCCAACTGAAGGCTGAGAGCTGGAAGCTGACAGCCGTCAGCCATCGGCAACCGCGCCGTGAACCGTCTCAGCCGCCGGGGCCGGCGCCCTGCCCTCCCCGACGCGCTTCAACAGTCCGGCCAGCATTCGGCGTACCTGGACGACCTGATCGGAGAGTGAACGAAAGTCGGAATCTCCGATTAGCCCCAAATCCCAGGCGAGGATGAGGCGGTACTCCAGTTCGGAAGCCGACGCGAAGCTGATGTTGAGGAACTTCGCAAAGTCTCGCTGCGTGGCGCGCGCACACCCTTGTCAGCGCGTGCGCCCGGCGCCATACGACGAGTCCTTTGAAGTCCCGCATGTCGCCTCCCGTGATCGTCGCGAGACTAGCCCGCGATCCACGCGGAAGCACAACCGAAGTTCCTCCTGAATTAGCTTTCAGGCGCAGTTCCGCAGTTCGCCTGGATTGCCCCCGATCTGTCCCGTAGTAGTTGCTGATAGCGGCTGTCAGCTTCCGGCTCTCCGCCTTCTGTTGCAGTTTCCGCCCCTTCCCATGCTCAAACTCGGCATCGTCGGTCTCCCCAACGTTGGCAAGTCCACGCTCTTCAACGCTCTCACCGCTGCGAAGGCCGACGCTGCCAACTACCCGTTCTGCACCGTCGAGCCCAACGTGGGCATGGTCGAGGTCCCCGACCCGCGCCTCGACGTCCTGACCCGGATCGTCCAGCCCAAGAAGACGGTGCCCGCCGTAGTCCAGTTCGTGGACATTGCCGGCCTGGTCAAGGGCGCGGCCGATGGCGAGGGGTTGGGGAACAAATTCCTTTCGAACATCCGCGAGACCGACGCCATCGTCCACGTCGTGCGCTGCTTCGACGATCCCGACATCACGCACGTGATGAACGCCGTCGACCCGGCGCGCGACCGCGAGGTGATCGAGTTCGAACTTGCCCTCGCCGACCTCAGCGTGCTCGAGAAGCGCCTGGACAAGACCCAGCGCGCCGCCCGCACCGGCGACAAGGATGCCAAGGCGGAGCTGCCCGCGCTCGAGATCGCCCATTCCTTCCTCAGGGAAGGCAAGGCGCTCTGGCACGCCGGCCTCACCGCCGAGCAGCTCGCCATGCTGCGGCCGCTGTCGCTGCTCACCACCAAGCCGGTGCTCTACGCGGCCAACGTCACCGACGCCGAGCTCGCCGGACATGAAGGTCCGTACCTGCGCGCGCTGCGCGAGGCCGTGGAGGCGAGCGGCGAACACGCCGAGATCGTTCCCCTCTCCGCCAGGATCGAAGCAGAGTTGGCCGAACTGCCCGCCGACGAGCGGGCAGAGTTCCTGCGTTCGCTGGGCATCGAGTCGGCGGGACTCGACCGGCTCATCCGTGCAGGCTACCACGTGCTCGGCCTGCAGACCTACTTCACGGCGGGCGAACCGGAAGTGCGAGCGTGGACGATCCACCGCGACGACACCGCTCCCGTGGCGGCCGGCGTCATCCACACCGACTTCGAGCGCGGGTTCATTCGCGCCGAGACCGTGAGCTACGACGAGTTCGTGGCCAACGGCGGGTGGAAGGGTGCGCGCGAGAAGGGCGTGGTGCGTTCGGAGGGCAAGGAGTACGTCGTGCAGGACGGCGACGTGATGCTGTTCCGGTTCAACGTGTGACCTCGTTCGCGCGCGCGTCAGCCGATTGACGCCGTCAGCAGGTCGAGCGCGATGGCGCTGACGGCGAAGTAGTGCGCGCCCAGTCCGCAGCCGGTGATCGGGTTGAAGTACTCGCGCATGCCCTCGCGGCCGATCAACTGCGCGGTGCGAACGGCCAGGTCACGCGCGGTGCCGTGGCGTCCATGACCGCGAAGGCCCTGATGGACGAACCACCAGGTGAACGGCCATGTCAGCCCGCGCCAATACCGGTGGACTGGCCAGCCGGTGTCGCCGGCGCGGAAGGTCGGCTCCTCGGCGCTGGTGCTCGGGACGGGCCACGGAAGCCAGAAGCGGGACGGATTCAGAAGCTGATCGTCGATGAGGCGCGCCGCGATGTCGGCGGAGAGCCGGGGAAGTGCCAAGGGGGCGAGTCCCGCCGCCGTGGCAATGGACACGCGCGTGTGATCGGGGCCCTCCGCGCAGAAGATGCCCTGCTCCGCATCCCACAGGCGCGCTTCGAGCGCCGCGACAATACGCGTGGCGCGTGAGCCGGCCTCGGGGTCTCCCAGCCGCGCCAGACCCTGCCACGACCGCGCCCACGCCGTGTTCACGAGGGCGTCGATGGCCGTGAACGAACCCGCCGCGCGGGCCCGCCGATAGTCGAAGCCGCGCCGCCGGTTTTCCTGTACCAGCGCGATGAAGCCGGGATACGGGTGCGCCCGCCACCCCAGCGCGCGATCGTAGGCCGGAGTCGCGTCCATGCCGGTCTCGTCCGGCTGGAGGACGCCGATGAGGCCATCGGCTTCAGCCCGGAATTGTTCCAGCCAGTCGAGGTGCCGCCGCACCACGATCTGACCCTCAGCGCGAAACTGAGGGTCGTCGGGTGACCGGTCCGCGACTTCCGCCCACGCCCAGCCCAGCAGCGGCGGCTGGATCGTGGCGGTCGAATGGTCCGCGCGTCGCTGGACATTGTACCCCGGCAACCGGGCCAGACGCACCTGGCCGGACCAAAACACGGTGTGGCCTAGGCGGCCGGACGGCTCCATCGCTGCGGCGAGCGTTCGCAGTTCATCACGGGCGCGCGACGGGTCGAGCCGGCTCCACGCGAGCGCAATCAGGCACGAGTCCCAGTAGAACTGGTCCGGATACTTGTCGTTGTCCGGGCGCGTGTAGGCAAACTCCACGCCCTCCGCCGTCCGCCCATGCCGATGGTTGCGCTCCAGAACGTGGCGGGCTCTAGCGCGGAGGTCGCGAAGCAGCGCGCGGTGGTCGACCGGCCGGCCCTGCTCCCGCCGCTCCATTGAGACGTGCTCAAGCTCCACGCTCGCCCCCTGCGCAGGCATCGATAACTTCGCTTCGGCCCGGCTGGCTACGATTCCTCGCGTATGAAACTCCCGGGTCGCAAATTGCCTCGCCGTAGGGCGAACCACGTGTTGCCGTGAGGGATCTCCCACGCGAGTCTTCCTTGTTGGAGGCCTACTGCGGCGCGCCATGCCCGCCGGCGGTGGTTCGTTGGGGCGGCCGGCGCACCGATCGCACTGACTGCGCACCATGCGCTTCGCCAGAGCGTCGCTGCATCGATCGGGAGCTGCGGAATTCGGTGTCGGTGAGACCGACGTGACGCCGTCTGGCGACCGCACTGGCGTTCGCTCACGGGCCGTCCCCGTCCATCCAAGTCGTACCGTCGATCGTCTCTCGGCTCACGGGGGTGGCGCAACGCGCCAAAGCGGTTACGATATGGCGTGCATGAACCCGAAGTGATCGAACCCCTCCGCCAGGCACTCGGAGATCGCTACCGCGTTGAGCGTGAGCTTGCCCGAGGCGGCGTGGCTACCGTGTATCTCGCGACCGACGTGCGCCATGGACGGTCGGTGGCGCTCAAGGTGCTCGACGCGACGATCGCGGGGTCGGTGGGCGCCGACCGGTTCCTGCGGGAGATCGAAATCGCCGCCCGCCTGACGCACCCGCACATCGTGCCGCTGTTCGACTCGGGGGCGGCCAGCCCGGGATCCGACAACGAAGCGCGCCTCCTCTACTACGTGATGCCGTTCATCGCCGGCGAGTCGCTGCGGCAGCGGCTTGAACGCGACGGCGCGATGCCGCTCGCCGACGTCGTCCGGATCACCCGGGAGGTGGCGAGTGCGCTCGACTACGCCCATCGGCGGGGGGTCGTCCACCGCGACATCAAGCCCGAGAACGTGCTGCTCTCGGAGGGGCACGCCGTGGTCGCCGACTTCGGCATCGCGCGGGCCGTGATGGAATCGGCGACGGACGCGACCCTCACCCAGGTGGGGATGATCGTGGGCACCCCTGCCTACATGAGTCCCGAGCAGGCGACCGGCTCGTTCGAGTTGGACGCGCGCAGCGACCAGTACAGCCTCGCGTGCGTCGTGTTCGAACTGCTCGGTGGCCACGCGCCGTTCAGGGGCCCGACCGCGATCGCGCTACTCGCGCAGCACGCGACGGCACCGGCGCCACCGCTCCGCACCACCGAGCCCGTGCCCGACGGCGTCGAGCGCGCGATCCACCGCGCGATGTCGAAGACTCCCGGCGACCGATTCCCCACCGTCTCGGCGTTCGCCGAGGCGATCGCCGAAGGAATCGTGGACGCACCGGCGGCCGCGGTCCGGTTGCCGGCCGGCGCGGCGGTCGCGCGTGCGCCGCGGATTCCGGTGCCGCTCACGCCGCTCCTCGGCCGCGAGCACGAGGTGAAGACGATCCTCGCGCTCCTCCAGCGCGACGGCGCACGCCTGCTCACGCTCTCGGGCCCCGGCGGGGTCGGCAAGACGCGGCTCGCACTCCACATCGCGGCCGCCCCACCGGCGAACCTGCCCGACGGCGCGTATTTCGTGCCCCTCACCGAGGCGCGCGATGCCGACGCGCTCAACGCGCGCATCGCACAGGCGGTCGGCCTGCGTGGCGTCGCGGCGGGATCGCCTGACGCCCTGCGCGACCACCTCCGGGAGCGCCGCGCACTCCTCGTGCTCGACAATTTCGAGCACCTCGTCGACGCGGCCTCGGTAGTGTCGAGCCTCCTCGCCGATTGCCCACAGCTCAAGGCACTGGTCACGAGCCAGGTACTGCTGCGCGTGTACGGTGAACACGAGGTGCCGATCGAGCCGCTCGCCATTCCGGATGCGCATGTGGCCCCACGGCCGCGCGAGGCGGCGCGGTACCCGGCCGTGCGGCTCTTCATGGAACGCGCAACGGCGGCGCGCCCGGACTTCGTCCTCGATGAAAGCAACGTCGCGGCGGTATTCGGCATCTGCACGACGCTCGACGGCGTGCCGCTCGCCATCGAACTCGCCGCTGCTCGCGTGAAGAGCATGACCCCACAGGCGTTGCTCCCCAAGCTCAGGTTGTCGCTCGACGCACTCAGTGGCGGCGCCCGCGACCTTCCGACGCGCCAGCAGACCATGCGCGGCGCCATCGCCTGGTGCCACGACCTGCTCAGCGACCGCGAGCGGGCTGTCTTTCGCCGGCTCGCCATGTTCTCCGGCGGTGTGACCGCCGCCAGTGCCGCCGCCGTCTGCCTCGACGGCGGATCGGTAGACGATGCCGCCGAAGTGCTCGCTTCGCTCGCCGATCACAGCCTGGTACGCCCGCAAACCGATGCCACGGGAGACGCGCGCTACGTGATGCTGCGACCCGTTCACGCGTTCACGCTCGAATTGTTGACGACGGCCGGCGAGTTCGACGTGACCAGCGACCGGCATGCCGCCTACTTCTGCGATCTCGTCGCGAATGCCGAGCCGGAAGTCGTGCGCCGCGGCGAGGGCTGGTACGATCGGCTCGATGCGGAGCGCGACAACCTCAACGCCGCC
Source organism: uncultured Gemmatimonadaceae bacterium (assembly GCA_963728785.1). GTDB lineage: Bacteria > Gemmatimonadota > Gemmatimonadetes > Gemmatimonadales > Gemmatimonadaceae > JAGWRI01. Next base: position 701,579 of record CAVSKV010000004.1, on the reverse strand, counting down.
ATGCGGCGTTTGACGGATCGCGGCGCCGTCATCGAAGCCCTTCGCATGGGGGTGGCGCTCTGGCAGTTCTGGGACGCGCGCAGTTACGCCCGCGAAGGGCTCGACGCGATGCGCCAGGCGCTCGCGATTGCGCCGCAGGAAATGCCGCTCAGGCTCCGGCTCTCGGCGCTGTACGCGGCCGGCGTGCTGGCCGACGCGAGCGGCGACTACGCCGTGGGCAGGCGGCTGTTCGAAGAGCACCTGGAGTGGACGCGGCAACTCGGCGACCCGGCGGCAACGTCCATCGCCAGTAACAACCTCGCAATCCTCCTTCTCCGGCAGGGAGACGCCGACGCGGCAATACGGCTGTTGGAGCCCATGCTCTCCATGCTGCGGGACGCTGGCGACCTGCGCGCGTTCGCGATCGGAACCGTCAACATCGGCGACGCCGAGCGCGCGCGGGGCAATTTGGCCGCCGCACGCGTGCGCTATGAGGACGCGATCCAGCTGCTCGCGAAGTCCGGCGATGAGATCACCCTCGCCTGGACGCAGAACCATCTCGCTGGGCTCGCGCGCGAAGAGGGAAACCAGACGGAAGCACGCGAACGTTGCCGCGAGGCACTGCGGCTCTTCACCGGGCGGAACAACAAGCGCGGGATGGCCGCCGTGCTCATCGACCTGGGCGAGATGAGTGCGAGCGAGGGAAGGCTGCCGGAGGCTCGCTCCCTGCTCGAGGACGCGCTCGCGCACGTGGCGGACGCGGGCGACCAACGCGGCATGCTGCGCGTGATCGAAGCGCTGGCCGGAGTCGCCGCGCTCGGCGGGCACGCCGAGCGCGCCGTGCGGCTGGCGGGAGCCGTCGCGGGGCTTCGCGACCGGCTCGGCACGCCGATGTCCGACGCCGAGCGCGACAACCTCGAGGCGCGGGTGCTTCCGGCCATTGCAGCGATGGAGGAGATGGAGAGCGCCCGCGTGTGGCGGGACGGCCTCGACATGGCCATGGAGCAAGTGCTTCAGTACGTCGCAACACCGAATGCGACACCGAATGCGATTTGACAACGAGCCGTTGGATCGCCATTCTAGCCGTCCCTGCCGAGGAGGATCGAATGCCGCGTTTCATGGTCACCCGTACGCTTCCTCCGATGAGCGCCGAGCAGATGAAGAACGTCGCCCGCAACATCGTGAAGGCCTGCGACGATGTCGGCGGCATGAAGTGGATTCGTAGCGATTTCACCGCGGATGGTGGGCACTCGTTCTGCGAGTTCGAGGCGCAGGATGCCTTTCAGTGCCGCAAGCATGCGGCTATCGCCGGTCTTCCCGTGGACGACGTCGTTGCCCTGGGGCCGGAAGTCGGACCTACCCCCCTCTAAGAGGCGAGCTTCCATGCCCAGATTCATGATCACCCGATCGCTCCCGCCGATGTCGTCGGAGCAGTTCGAGGCCGCGTGCCTCGAGAGCACCATCGTGTGCAACGCTCTCGGCATCACGTGGGTGCGCAGTCACATCACAGCAGACGGCAGGCATACCTTCTGCGAGTACGATGCGCCGGACGAGGAGACGGTGCGCGAACACTCGCGACAGAGCGGCGTTCCCTACGACGTCATCATGCCGCTCGGCGTGGAGTTGGGGCCGTCCTGGGCGTGACGTAACAGCAAGCGCATCATGCGGGTGACGGGGGCGGACGCGGGGTCGGCCTGCCTACCGGCAAGCCGGTTCCGGAACGGCGAAGCCGAGCAACTCGCGGTAGCTGCGGTCGAGCCGGTCCAGTTCTGCCGCCCAACTCATGGGCTCGGCGGTGGCCCGTGCGCCAGCCGAGAGCCGCCGGTGGAGCACCTGATCGGTGGCCACCCGCACCATCGCGTCGGCCATGGCATCGAGATTGCCGGAGGGCACCGCGAGGCCGTTGACGCCGTCGCGGAGATGCTCGGCCACGCCGCCCGCAGGCACGGCTATCACCGGAAGGCCGCTCGCCATGGCCTCCAGCACGACGAGCCCGAGCGTCTCTGTCTCCGAGGCGAACACGAACGCTTCGGCGCTCGCATAGAGTTCGGGGAGCATCGTGTCGCGGTCCAGGTGCCCCAGGAACACGACCGACGCCGGCGCATCGGCGCGCAGCGCAGCTTCCGCCGGGCCGGCGCCCGCGATCACCAGTCGCACGGCGCTTGCTGTCAACCGCTCGGCGGCACGCCGATAGGCGCCGATCACCCGGTCCACGCTCTTCTCAGCGGCCAGCCGGCCCACATAGAGAAAGGTGAACGCCTCGGCCCCGACTCCGATCGTCTCCCGGAGGGCCAGCGAGCGCCGGTGCGGTGAAAAGGTGTCGAGGTCCACTCCGCGCCCCCAGACCTCGGCGTGGGGAATGCCGATGCGCGCCAGCTCCGCGGCTGCGACTGCCGACGGGGTATAGGTGCGGCGCGACCGGCCGTGGAAGCGGGCGAGGTAGGCCGAGGTCGCCCCGCGCAGCCACGGCACCCCATAGGCCGCCGCGTATTTTCCGAAATCCGTATGGTATGACGTGACATTGGGAACCCCCAGCCTCCGCGCCGCGACCTGTCCGACCCGTCCGAGCACGAACTCCGTCTCGCAGTGCACCAGATCGGGCCCAAACGCTCGTGCCGCCCGTAGCACGCGCCTGAGGGCCGGCGCTGCCAGACGGATGTCGGGGTACACGGGCAGCGCCACGCTGGCGACGGACGTAATCCGATCGCGCGGGTCCACTCCGGCCGCTCCGGCGCCCTGTGCGTAACACGACGCGGGGTAGCGCGGCGCGATCACTTGGCACTCCCACCCGCGTTCCGCAAGCCCGCGTACGGAGAGGGCAGTGACCACCGACACCCCGTTCACCTGTGGCGGGTAGGTGTCGGTGCAAAAGAGAACGCGTGGAGCGGACGCGGGCATCGCGAATGGGTGAGGGTCGCACAAAACTTTGCGACGCGCCGTCGCGCTTCGGCGATGGGCGCGTCACGGCTCGGTGACGGCGCGGCGCCGAGGCCGCCAACGCTGACAGCAGGTTTGTGACAGGATGGCGACCGATCGGTCGGTGCCTCGTTGCCGTGCGGGGCGACCATTCATGCCCGGAGACCGCATCATCCGCCGCCATCCGGGAGAGTCCATGAAACGGCACCACCTCGTACGTCGCGTGATCGTGGTCGTGCTCGACGGTCTGCGCAGCGACGCGATCGACACGTTCAACCTTGCGACCCTGCGGGCCCTGGCCCTCGGCGGAGCCCACACCTTCATCGCCAGCACCGTGGCGCCGAGCGTCACTGCGGCTGCCATGGGCTCCCTGCTCACCGGCGTGGGACCGGACCGACACGGGCTGACCAGCGACCGCTTTCACATTCCACGATCGCGCGGCCCGATGTCCCCGTTGCCCTCGCTGCTGGATGAGGCCGGCTACGTCACGACTGCCTGCCTCGCCGAACTACCACTGCTCTACCGGCGGGTCGCGCGGGCCCTGGCCCGCCACTTGGGAGTGGCGCGGCCGTCGTTCAGGGGCAACTGTGCGGACGAGATCCTCACCGCCGCCCGGCCGTCCCTCGAATCGCAGCGTTCGGGGCTCATACTCTTCCATTGGCCCGATGCCGATCGCGCGGGCCACGCCGAGGGCTGGATGTCGCCGGCCTACGGCGCCGGGACGCGGGCCATGGACGCGGCACTCGCCCGCCTGGCGTATTGGGCGGGGGTGGAATCAGACCCCGATACGTTGCTGATCGCGCTTGCCGATCACGGAGGCGGTGGAGTCGACCCACGCGACCACAACAGCGCGCATCCGCTGGACCGCACGATCCCGATCGTAATGGCGGGGGGCGCGGTGGTGGCAGGGCGGCGCTTGCGGGCCGACGCGTCGATTCTCGATGTGCCTGCGACCGTGCTCCGGGTCCTCGGGGTGACGCCGCCGCCGGCGTACGAAGGGCGTGCGCTGATCGAGGCCTTTGCCGACGGCGTGGCAGACGTGGCTCCGGCCCAAGCAGAAGCGGGTGCTGCAGCCTGATTCGGTGTGGCAGCCCTTTACCCCAGACGCCACAATCGGTTAGGTTTCTGCTTCGCTTCGCCGGCCCTCCGGCGATTATAACAAGCACCCTCCCCCCGCTCCGGCAACCAGCGGGGGGCGGATCCATGACCAAAGGGAGGATTGCCGCGATATGACTCGCCCATACGAGGCGGTGTATATCTTCGACTCGACGCTCGAAGATGCCGCGATCAACGAAAAGCTGACGCGTTTCCAGGAGCTCCTCGGGAACCCCGCGGACCTCACGAGCGACCATTGGGGTCGCCGCCAGCTGGCCTACCACATCGGCCGCAAGGACACCGGCTACTACGTCGTGAGCCGGTTCACCGCCGATCCCCTGACGCTCCCCGAATTCGAGCGCGCGCTGAAGCTCGACGATGGTGTGGTGCGCTATCTCCTCTCGCTGCACGAACACGAGACGGGTGCGCCCCCGATGAGCGAAGAAGAGCTGGCGGCCGCCGCGCGCCGTCAGGACGACGACGACGACGAGGATTAAGCCATGCGCCGCCAAAACAAAACCTGCCCGTTCTGCGAAGGCCGTGTGCGGTGGGTCGATTACAAGGACGATCGAACCCTCGGCCGTTTCATCACCGATCACGGCAAGATCCTGCCCAGCCGGTTGAGTGGCACCTGTGCGCGCCACCAACGGCAACTGGCCACGGCGATCAAGCGCGCGCGGTACTTGGCGCTGATCCCCTACACCAGCGGTCTGCAGAGCTAGCGTGGCCGCGTCCGCTGCCCCGGCGCCGGCAGAGCGAGGGTGGGCCAAGCTCATTCTCGCCATGTTGGCGTTCGTCCTCGTGCCCAGCATCCCGCAATTCCGGGCGGTGTTGCCGGTGGAGCAGACGCTGGCGCTGCTCGTGCCGGCGCTCGCCGCGTGCTTCGTGGTGGGCTGGTGGGCGGGGGGCCGGCTGACCGTAGCACTCGCGTTCGTTGCGCTGGCGGCATACGCCGTCGTCCAGCCGCCAGCCACGCCGTCGGTGTTCGCCAATTTGCAGCGGGGCTGGAGTCTGCTGCTGGCGGGCGCATTCGGCCTGGTGTGCCTGTTCGGGGTGCGGCGGCCGCTGTTCGTGCGGGCGCTGGTGGCGATGGCCATCGCGCTGGCGCTCGCCCTCGTGATGAGCAGGCTGGGTCCGGTGAGCGGCACCCAGGTGCACGCCGCCGTACAGAGCGAGTTGGTGCAGCGCAACGCCGAGACGATGACCACGCTCAACTCGTTCATCGGACAGTACCCGGACGACTGGAACGCGCTCGTTCAGAAGGTGCCGCGGCTCGATTCGCTCCCCGCCCAGACGCAGGTGCAGTTGGGAGTGCTGGCCAAGGCGGGCACGGGTCTGTATCCGTCGCTGCTGTTGTTGGAATCGCTCGCGGCGCTGGCGATCGCCTGGGCCACGTATCACCGCCTTGGACGCGCGCGCCTCGGCCCGCCGCTGGCGCCGCTCCGGGAATTTCGCTTCAACGATCAGCTCGTCTGGGGACTGATCGTGGGACTGACCATCGTCTTTCTGCCGACGCTGTCGGCGTTCGAGTCGTTCGGCCGCAATCTGCTCGTGTTCTTCGGCGCGCTGTACGCCGTGCGCGGGCTGGCGGTGCTGTCCTGGTTCCTCGCGCCCAAGGTGCTCGCCGTCGCGGCCGCCGTCGGGTTCGTGATGCTCTGGGCGCCGTTCCTCAACGTCGTTGCTGTGCTCGGCTTCATGTCGCTGGCGCTCGCGGCGTTCGGTCTCGGCCTGGGAGACACCTGGGCCGACTGGCGGAACCGCGCACGCCCCACTTCGTAACCGCATTCGGGTATTCCTATGCAAATCATCCTTCGCCAGGCCATCGAGAATCTCGGCAAGCCGGGAGACGTGGTCACGGTCCGGCCGGGCTACGCCCGCAACTTCCTGCTGCCTCGCGGCCTCGCATACGAGGCGACGCCGGGCAACCTCAAGCGCATCGCTCAGGAACGGTCGCGCCTCGAGGCGGCCGAGAACGAGCGGCGTGATGCCGCGCAGAGCGTGGCCAGCCGGCTCGAACAGGTCTCCCTCACCTTCTCGGCCCGGGTGGGTGAGGAAGGCAAACTGTTTGGCTCGGTGACCGCGGCCGACATTCACCATCAGCTCGAAGCCCAGGGTTTCGAGCTCGAGCGGCGGCAGATCGACCTGCACGAGCCGATCAAGGCCCTTGGCGTGTACAAGGTGCCGGTGCGCCTGCATGCCGACGTGAAGCCCGAAGTCCGGGTGTGGGTCATCAAGGAGTAGCGCCGGCGGGCACGTCCCGCTGGCGCAGCGCGCCGCTGGCCGCCACGCGGCCGGCGGCGCGCCGTTTCAGGCTCCCGCGGCTCCACAGCCGGGGTTAATCTACGACATGGCTTCCCGCGCCTCCTCCGTTCCGCGGCTCGTCCAGTTGGCTGCGCAGACGTGCGTTGACAACAAGGCCGCACACGTCGTGATCCTGAGCCTCGCCGGCGTGTCGGACATGACCGACTTCTTCGTGATCGCCAGCGGCACGTCGGACACCCACGTCCGCGCCCTGGCCAATCACGTTACCGAAGCGCTGGCCGGCGCCGGCCAGCACGCCGCGCACACCGAGGGGCTGCCCCAGGGCCGCTGGGTGCTGCTCGACTACGTGGACTTCGTGGTCCATGTGTTCCACCCCACGCTGCGGAGTTTCTACCAACTCGAGCGGCTGTGGGGCGACGCCGAGGCCGTACCGGTGGCCGCGCGGCAGGCGGGGGCGTGATTCGCCGCGTCGCGGCGCTGGTCGCGCTGGCATTGTGGGCCGCGCCCGCCCGAACGCTGCGGGCCCAGGACTACTTCGGTCAGAATCAGGTCCACTATGCGCAGTTCGACTGGCACCTGCTGGAAACCGAACATTTTCTCATTTACTACTACCCAGCCGAGCGCGCCGCCACGATGGAGGCCGCCCGCATGGCGGAACGGGACTACGCCCGCCTGTCGCGCATTCTGGACCACAAGTTCATCGAGAAGAAGCCGATAGTCCTGTTCGCATCGCGCACCGATTTCGCGCAGAACAACGTGACCGGCGATCTGGGCGAAGCGACGGGCGGCGTGACGGAAGCCCTGCGCCACCGCATGCTGCTCAACTTCACCGGCGACTTCGGCAGCTTCGAGCACGTGCTCACGCATGAGATGGTGCACGCCTTCCAGTACGACGTGTTCTCCCACGGGCACGCCGGCAACGGGATGCAGACGCTGGCCCGGGTGGATCCACCGCTCTGGTACGCCGAGGGCATGGCGGAGTACCTGTCGCTGGGCGCGTCCACGCCGTTCACCGATGCGTGGATGCGCGACGCCGCGCTCAACGGCACCATCCCGGCGATCGACGAGATGACCGACGACCCCGACAAGTACTTCCCGTACCGCTACGGCCACTCGCTATGGGCGTATATCGGGCAGCGGTGGGGGGACGATGCGATCGGCCAGATTCTGCGCGCCACGCCCAGCCTGGGCGTGGCCAAGGCCATCACGCGTGAAACCGGGCAGTCGATGGACGCGCTGAGCGAGGAGTGGAAGGAGTATCTGCAACGCCGCTACCTGCCCGCCATCGCCGACCTGCAGCGGATTCGCGACATTGCGAAGCCGCTGCTCAACCCCAAACAAAGCGGGGGTGACATCTTCCTCGCTCCCACGCTTTCCCCCGACGGCAAGGACGTGGCGTTCCTCGCCAACGGCAGCCGCCTCCGCGGCCAGGTATTCATCGACCTGTGGCTGGCCGACGCGCAAACGGGAAAGCGCATCGAGCGCCTGGTGGAGAGCACCACGAATCCGAATTTCGAAGAGTTGCGCGTGCTGTATTCGCAGAGCGCCTTCTCGCCGGATGGCCGCAAGCTCGCTTTCACCGCCCAGTACGCAGGACGCGACGTGCTGTACGTGCTCGACGTGGCCACCCGTAAGCCGATTGCGCGGTTCGACGAGCTGCCGTTCGAGAGCGTCACCAGCCCCAGCTGGTCGCCCGACGGTACCCGCATCGCATTCAGCGGCGACCACGGCGGCGTCACCGACCTCTGCGTGGTGAACGCCGACGGCACGAATCTCCAGCGTCTGACGATCGACAAGTTTGCCGAGCTGCAGCCCGCCTGGTCGCCCGACGGCGCCACCATCGCCTTCGTCACCGACCGCGGACCCGACGCCAACTTCGCACTCCTGCGGTTCCCCAAGTGGCGCATTGCCCTCTACCACATGGCGTCGGGATCGATCACCCTCGTCCCGGGCCAGGCCGGTCTCAACCTCAATCCACAGTGGTCGCCCGACGGCCGCTCGCTGGCCTATGTCTCCGACCGCGCCGGCACGGCCAACGTCTTCCTGTACGACTTCGGCACCGGTGAGCACTACCAGCTCACCAATCTCGCCGGCGCCGTCTCGGGCATCACCGAGTACAGCCCCGCCATCTCGTGGGCTCGCCGCGCCGACCGCCTTGCCCTCACGTACTACGAGGACGGCAAGTACACGGTGTGGGCCCTCGATCACCCCGACTCACTGGCCCGCACGCCGTACCGCGCACCGGCAGTCGTGGCCAGGGCGCCCGCCCCGAAGCCCGCCCCCCGCGATTCGACGTCGCTCCGGCAGCGCCCTGATTCGGTCGTGGTCACCGTGGCCCAGATGCTGGACAGCATGAGCCTCGGCCTCCCCGATACCACCCGATTCCGCGACACGCCGGCAACCGTGCGCCTGCTGCCCGAGTACGTGGCCCGCCCCAGCATCGGCTATGCGCCCGACAACTACGGCGGCAACGTATTCGGCGGCGCGACAATGGTGCTCGGTGACATGCTCGACGACCACCGCGTGGCACTTGCCGTGGAGATCAACGGCCGCGTGAGCGAGGCCCGTGCCTACGCCGCGTTCATGGACCTGGGACACCGGTGGCAGTACACGGTGGGGTTCGCCCAGTCACCGTTCTACTTCCTCACCGCCGACTCCGTGGACTCGGCCGATGGCCGCGCTGCCGGGATCGAGCACCAGGAGATCACCACGTACGTGGCGCGCCAGGTGTTCGGGCTCACGTCGTATCCGTTCAACCGCTTCGCGCGCGTCGAGCTGGGGGGAGGGTTCAACAACATCGATCGCGAGCGCTGGTTCATCAGCCGTTCGTTGACCAACGGCATTTCGGTGTCGCCGTTCGCTTTCGACAGCACGCGCCGCGACCCCAGTCTCGACTACCTCGACGCGCAGGCCGCCTACGTGTTCGACAATTCGCTCTATACGCCCACCGGCCCGATCGCCGGGCAGCGCTACCGGCTGCAGGTCACACCCGTGTTCGGGGCGTACCAGTGGGTGGAGTATCTGGCCGATTACCGCCGCTACGATCCCATCATCTTCAACTACCTCACCGTTGCCACGCGCCTCTACGCCGACGTCACCGTGGGGCGCGACGAGACGGCGTTTCCCAAGTACATCGCCCGCCCCGATTTCGTGCGCGGATACGACCGCAACAGCGAGTTCGCCGCCGACTGCCCCGTGGTCGGCGCCAACGAATCCAACTGCAGCGCGCTCCAGCTGCTCGGAAGCCGCGTGCTCGTGGGCAACGTGGAACTGCGGTTCCCGCTCATCGACAAGCTCCAGCTCGGTGGCCTGCCGTTCAGCTTCCCTTCGGTGAGCGGACTGCTGTTCTACGACGAGGGGCTCGCCTGGTCGGACGGCCAGACGGTGTACGGATCGCGCCCGAGCGACTATGATCTCACCCACCAGCGGTATCCCCTGCGCAGCTATGGAGCCGGCCTCCGATTGAACCTGTTCGACTACGCGCTCATCAGTTGGGACTACGCCATTCCGCTCGATCAACCGGGCCGGCACGGCTTCTGGACGTGGTCGCTGTGGCCCAGCTTCTGATGCGGCGCACCCTGCTCGCGGCGGCGGCCGTGGTCGCCGCGTGCGGCGGCGGGCAGCGGGGACTCGTGCCCGTGAGCGCTGCCGACAACGGCTCGCAGAGCGGCCCTGACGCGCTCGTGCTGCGCGTGCCCCGCGCCGGCGGCACACCCCGGGTGTTCACGTACTCGCACCTCGACTCGGTGGTGTGGACCGGCTCGAACGCCTCCCCCGCCGTGGATCGCGTGCTCGCGTTCGACGACGACGCCGGCGCCGTGGTGTTCGCCGACGACCAGGAACGCCCCGTGCGCATTGACTTCCGGCTGGGGCAAACCAATCGGGTGGCCGTCACGCCTCTGCTCGGCGCTGCCTCCGAGGACGGCAGCGCCTTGTACGGCATGGACGCCAAGAACAACGTCGTGCGCTTCACCCCGGCCGCGAACTGGACCTTCCATCCGCCACGGCCCGCGCGTGCGGTGTTTCCGCAGAGCGACGGCACGCTGCTCATCGTGGGCGGACGAAACGGCCAGACCACGGCCTGGAAGCTCTTCCCTCCCGAATCAAAGGTCCTCGACTCGGTCGGTTTTCCTGCCACCTGGCGGCCACTGCCGGAGCAGGTGGGCGACCGCCTGTACCTGATCGTCGACTCCGGTCTCGTGAGTCTGGACACGCGCGCCCTGGACTGGAATCGACCCGTCCGCTTCCGTTCGCCGATCGTCGCCGCCGTGTCGTCTCCCAGCGGTGATCGCGTGTTCGTAGCCAGCGAAGCCAGCCGCGTCGTGAGCGTGGTAGATCGGTATCGCGACCAGGTCACGGACCACATCGACCTGCCCGGCCAGCCGTCGGACCTGCGCGTCGATCCGTTGGGGCGCTACCTGCTCGCCCGCAACGCCGGCGGCGATTCCACGTGGGTCGTGGCGATCGGCACCGGGCGCACGCTCGGCGCGGTGGCCACCGCCTGGCGGCGCGACCTTCCCTTCGTGGGACCGGACGGAGCGATCGCCCTGGCGCAGGACGGCGACGTAACCTTCGTGGACGGCGAGACGCTGCGGCCGGCTGGGCGTGTGAGCGGCGGAGCGGGCGACTTCTGGTTCGCCTTCCACTGGAACGGGTTCCGCCCACGGGCCTCGTCGCTCGACCAGCCGGTGAGCTTCAACCTCGCGTCTGCCGACAGCGCACGAACGGCCGTGGACGCCGCCGCGGCCGACTCGGCCGCCAGGGCCGCGTTGGCAGCTGACAGCGCGGCGCGGCGCGGCGGGCGGATCGCGGTCCGCGATTCCGCCCTCGCCGCGCCCGTGGGGTATATCGTCTCGTTTGCGGCGCTGCTTTCGGAGAGCCACGCCGGGGATCTTGCATCGCAGATCGTGGTGGAGGGCCAGCGGGCGCGCATCCTCGTCACCGAACGCGACGGGACGTCGATCTACCGCGTGGTCCTCGGCCCGTTCCCCACCCGCGATGAGGCCGAGCGCGTCGGCCGGGCGTCGCAGCACTCCTACTGGGTCTACGAGGCCACGCAATGATGACCCCTGGCGTCCACACATTGTCCCCGCGCATTCGTCGCGCGGCGCCGGGCCTGCTCGGAGCCGCCCTGTTCGCCTGCTGCATTGCCCTGGCCGCGTGGCTCATGGAACGGCCCCTCGTGCGGGGGCACGGACCGTACTACCAGGCCGGCCCCCGGGGCGCGGCGCAGCGCGCTGCCGTGGCCGCGCCGGCGTTCGGGCTCCCGACGGCCGTGCTGCCGGAGGTGATCGGGGACTCGGCAGCCGCGGCGGCGTACGCCGTTCGGATAGCGGATGCGAATACGGCGGCCGGTGCTATCTTATGGCTGCATCAAGTGGGGACGGACGCGCCTGCGGGCACGTACGTCGCCATCCCGCACGGAGTCGCCGGCGAATATCGGGTGCTCGCCGGCGCCTTTCGAGACTCCGTGGAAGCGGCCGGGCTGCTCGACCACCTGCGCTCCCACGGCCAACTCAGTGAATCGAGCGGAACGGTAGTGTGGGTTCCGCTGGCGTATCTGATCGAGCGGGACGTTGCGGCCGGAGCCGCGGCGGCCCGGGTGGCGGCCTACGCCGCGCGCGGGCTGCCGGTGTACGCGCTGCGTCAGGCCGACGGCCGGGCGTGGCTCTACGCCGGCGCGTTCGCCGTGGCGTCGGACACGACGCTGCTCGCGGCCGCGCTGCGCCGGGCCGGTGTACGCGCCACGCTCGCCTACCGAATGGGGAGGCCATTCTAGTGCGGTTGACCAGACTCGAGTTGCACGGCTTCAAGTCGTTCGCCGATTCCACGACGCTCACGTTCGACGAGGGCGTGACGGCCATCGTGGGGCCGAACGGCTGCGGCAAGTCCAACGTCTCGGACGCCGTGCGCTGGGTGCTGGGCGAACAGCGGGCGCGCCTGCTGCGCGGCGCCAAGATGGAAGAGGTCATCTTCCAGGGGTCGTCGGCGCGGCGGGCGGTGAACGTGGCCGAGGTCTCGCTGCACTTCGACAACGAGGACGGCGGACTGCCCGTTGCCTTCCACGAGGTGGTCATCACCCGTCGGCTGTCGCGTTCGGGCGAGAGCGAGTACCTGCTCAACGGCGCGCCCTGCCGCCTGCGCGACATCCACGATCTGTTGCGCGGCACCGGGTTGGGGGCCGACACGGGAGTGGTGATCGAGAGCAAGATGATCGACGCCCTGCTCTCCGACCGCCCCGACGACCGCCGCGAGCTATTCGAGGAGGCGGCCGGCGTGGGTCTGTACCGTGACCGCCGGCGCACCACGGAGCGCCGCCTGGAAGAGACCACGGTCGACCTGCAGCGCCTCGACGATCTGATCTCCGAGGTCACCACGCAGGTGCGGTCGCTGGCCCGCCAGCGCCGGCGCGCCGAGCGTCACGCCGAGCTGAGCGCCCGGCGGTACACCGTCGAAATCGCCCTCGCCGCTCGGGAGATGCAGGCTTGGCGCGACGAGCTGGCCCTCCTCGAGACCCGTGTGCAGGATCTGCGCGGCCGGTTGCCCGATACTGAAAGTAGGATAGCCACCGCCGAGCAGGCACGCGACGCGGCCCACGACACCCGCGCCGGCGCCGAAGCGCGCCGCGGTGAATTGGCCCGCCTCGTCGCCGAGCAGCGGGAACGCACACAGCTGCTGCGCGGCGAGTTGGCGGTGGGCGAGGAACGGCGGCGCAACACGCAACTGCGCCGCGAGCGCGCCGAAGCCGACGCATCGGCAGGCCAGACGACCCGCGTCCGACTGGTCGAAGAGCGCGACCATGCCCTGGCGGAGCGGCGGGAGTTGGAAGCGGCCCTCCACGGGCTCGAAGCCGAGTTGGCGGAGCGCCAGCGCCGGGAAGACGCCTGCCGCGGGACCGTGGCCGCCGCCCGTGCCGCCAGCGAGCGCGCCGACGCGGCCTTGCGCGACGTCCAGGATGGCGCCCGCCGCGTCGAGTTGGACCGCGAGCGCGCCCAGCGCGAGTTGGACGACACCACGGCGCGCACCAGCGCGCTCGAAGCGGAACGGGTGGCCCTCGCCGACACGCTTGCCGGTGCGCAGGGCGAGCAGGATGCAGCCGGGATCGAACTCGATGCCGCCCAGACCCGCGCCGCTGCCGCCGACACCGAGCTGCACGTTGCCCGGGACGCCGAGCAGAGCGCCCGTGAACGGGATGGCGAGGCCCACGCCGCCCTCGCCCGTGTCGAGCAGTCCATCACCGGGCTCGAGGGCAAGGTGCATGCCCTCGAGGGGCTGGAGCGTGAACGGGTGGGCCTCGCCCCGGCAGCCGCCCGTCTGCTCAAGGAACGCGAGCGCTTCGGCGACGGTGCCGTGCTCGGCCCGCTCAGCGATTTCATCACGGCCGATCAGGGGTCGGCCGTTCTGGTGGAGCGCTTCCTCGGGGCCACCGTCCACGCCGTGCTCGTGCGCGACCGCCAGGTGGCCGAGGCCGTGCGCCAGTGGCACGAGCAGGCCAACCCTGGCCCCCTCCTGCTGCTGCCCGCCGATGCGGCTCCGGTGGCCTACCTCAGCCTTCCGCGGGCCAATCCGGCCCGGGAGGCGTCCACGGATCTGCAGGCGGCAGACGCGCTCGGAGCCGCGGTCCAAGCCGCCGCCCCGGCGCAGGCCTGGGTGCAGGCGCTGCTCGGCGAGGTACGCGCTGAATCCGACGGCACCGCCTTTGTCGACGGGCGCGGCGCCGTGTGGCTCCCCGGCACGGGCGGCGGTCCCGGGCCCCTACGCCGGCGCGCCGAGCTGTTCGCCCTGCGCGCCGGGCTGACCGCTGCCCAGGCGTGGCGCGGGGCGGCAGTTGCCACCGTCGAGTCTGCCGGCGATGCCCTGGCCCGGGCCGCGGAGCGACTCGGCGTGGCCACCCGGGCGGCCTCGGTGGCGCACGACGCCAGCGGCCGGGCGGCCGCCCGGCACACCGAAGCCGCTCGCGCCGTGCAGCGCGCAGAGCGCGACGTGCAGGATGCCGCCGAGCTGGCCGGCCGCTTCGCCAACCGATGCGCGGAGCTGCGCACCATCATCGTCGCGTTCGACGAACGGGCCCGCGCGCTGGGCGCCCGCATTGCCGAATGCCAGACCGCGATCGCCGACGCGCGCGCCGCCCAGGCGAAGGCCGAGGCCGAGCAGGAGAGCGCCCGCGAGCAGCGTGCCGCCTGGCAGGTCGAACAGGCGCAGGCCCAGGCGCGCGCCCAGGTGGCCACCGACCGCGAGCGCCGGCTGAGCGAGGAGCTGACCGCCGCCTCCGAGCGGCTGGAGTCGCTGGGCGCCGAGTTGGGCGGCATCTCCGAAGGCGATGCCTCGCTCGCCCAGCAAATGGCCGCGTGGCACACCGACCTCGAGGCACTCCGGGCCGCCCTCGCCGAAGGCGAGGAACTCCTGGTCGCGGCCGAGCAGGCCGTGGCGACCACCGACGCCGCGCTCACCGACGCCGAGCACGCGTTGGACCGGGCTCGCCATGAAGGAAGCGCCACGGCCGACGACCTCCACCACACGGAACTGCGGTTCACCGAATTGTCAGGCCGCCGCGCTGCCATACGCGAGCGGCTCGAGACGGAGTGGCGCAAGCCGCTCGATCAGATGATTTCTGCGGCGCAGCCGCTCGACCTCGACGACGACGCGCTCCGCGCCGAGACCGAGGACCTGCGCCAGCAACTCGAGCAGTTGGGCGCCGTGAACGTGCTGGCCATCGAGGAACACGACGAGACTGCCAAGCGCCTGGAGTTCCTGACCGCGCAGCGCACTGACCTGACCGATGCACGGAACTCGCTGCAACAGGCCATCCGGGAAATCGACGCCACGGCCCGCGAGCTGTTCCTGCAAACCTTCGTGCAGGTCCGCGAGAACTTCCGTCAGATCTTCATGACGTTGTTCGGTGGCGGCGAGTGCGACCTGCGGCTGGAGACCCCCGACACGCCGCTCGACTGCGACATCGAGATCCATGCATCGCCGCGCGGCAAACGCACGCAACGCATCCATCTGCTGTCGAGCGGCGAGCGGGCGCTCGTCGCGCTGTCCCTGCTGTTCGGCATCTTCCTCACCAAGCCCAGCCCCTTCTGCCTGCTGGACGAGGTGGACGCGCCGCTCGACGACGCCAACATCGGCCGGTTCGTGCGCATGCTCACCGAATTCAAGGAGAAAACCCAGTTCATCGTAATCACCCACAACCCGCGCACGACCACCGAGGCCGCTGACGCGGTGTACGGAGTCACGATGCAGGAACCCGGAGTGTCGTCGCTCGTCAGCGTGCGCATGAAGGGGGCCTCGGTGGACGAATCGCCGGCCGGCGAGCCTGCGGAGACCGCCGCCACGGCATGATGCGCGCTGCCGCGGTTCGGGCGGCCCTCGCCGCTGCCTTGGTCGCGATCGCGGGGACGTCCGCGCGCGCCCAACTCGCCACGCTTTCCGTGCCGAGCGGCGACAGCATCGCGGCTGCGCCGTACCTCCCCGCGCACACCGTCGGCGTGACCGACTCCATGCGCCCCGTCACCCTGCAGCTCGACATCGCCAACACCCCGGACTTCGCCAACCCGGTGTACACCGCGGCGCGCCAGGGCGACACCGCGACGTTCTTTCTGACGCGCCTGCTCAAGGCCAACACCATCGTGTACTTTCGCCTGCGCGGGATCACGGCCAGCGGCCGCATCTTTTCCGAAGAGGTGAGCACGCCGCGAATCGTCGGGCCGTGGCTCACACTGCTCTCGCCCAACGGCTTCAACAACGTCTCGGTGCCGACCCTCCGGCCCACCTTCGTCTGGCATTCCATCGGCGTCACGGCGCCGCCCGGGCCCTGGCGCTACGCGCTCAGCGTGGTCAACGCCAAGACCAATGTGGTCGAGTTCCTGGCCCAGTTCCTCGGAGACACCACGTACACGCTGCCCGCCGCCCTGCTCCAGTCGCAGACGTCGTACAACTGGAACGTCGTGGCCCAGCTCGCCAACGGCTCCCCGCTGGACACGGCCATCGCGCAGAGCAACGCAACCTTCGTCATCCTGGGAACCGCCCGTACCACCCTGCTCTATCAGAATTTCCCGAATCCCTTTCCCGCCCCCGCATCGGGCGTCACCTGCATCTGGTTCGACCTCGCGGCGTCGGACTTCGTGCACCTCGACATCTACGACCTACGGGGGAATGCGGTGAAGACCATCGTGCCGGGCCCCGACCAGGGCGGGTCGATGGCCGCCGGCGAATACGGGCGCAACAGCGATCAGGGGGAGTCGGGATGTGATCCGCGCTTCGAGTGGGACGGCACCGACGCCGCCGGCCGCGTCGTGCCACCCGGGATCTACTTCGTGCGGCTGCGCGCCAACGGCAAGGACTTTCTCAAGAAGATGGTCTTCCTGGGGAAATGATGCGGCTCACCACCCTCGGCACCGGCACGATCGCCCTCGCGCCCACCCGCGCCTGCGCCGGATACCTGGTGGAAGCGGGCGACGTGCGCCTGCTGCTCGATTGCGGAAGCGGCGTGGCGCGCCGGCTGGCCGAGTTGGCCCTGCCCTGGCCCGCCATCACGCACGTCGCGCTCTCCCACTTCCACATCGACCACCACGGCGATCTGCCCACCCTCATCTTCGCCTGCAGGTACGGCATCCTTCCTCCGCGCACCGCGCCACTCACCGTGATCGGACCGGCCGGTACGTCCGACCTGTTTCGACGCCTGGCCGACGCCTATGGCCCCTGGATGCTGGATCCGGGATTCCCCCTGGAGGTGGTGGAACTGGCCCCAGCGACCCCCCTGCCGATCGGGAAAGATCTCGTGCTCGAGGCGTTCAAGGTTCCCCATACCCCCGAGAGTGTGGCATATTCCGTGACGGCCGGCGCGCGTCGCCTGGTCTACACGGGAGACACGGGGTACTTCCCCGCCCTCGCCGAGTGGGCCAGCGGGTGCGATGTCCTGCTGTGCGAGTGCTCGCTCCCCGAGGCCATGGCCATCGCGGAGCATCTGACGCCGGAGCAGTGCGGCGCGCTCGCCGAACTGGCAGGACCGCGGAGGCTGGTGCTCACGCACTTCTATCCGCCGGTGGAAACGGCGGAAATCCAGGCCGCAGTGGCCGCGCGATACACGGGTCCGCTGCTCGTCGCTCGCGACGGGTGGCAGACAGAAATCTAGGAGCGCACATGTTGGTGGTGATGCAGCACGGGGCGACGCCGGACGAGGTGGAACGCGTCGTGCAGGCGATCGAGGAAATGGGCTACCAGGCCCGGTCAATGCCGGGCGAACAGCGCACGGCGGTGGGCCTCGTGGGCAACGACGGGCGGGTCGATTCGTCGCGCATCGAGGCCCTGCCGGGCGTTGCCGAAGTCATTCACGTTTCAAAGCCGTACAAGCAGGTTTCGCGCGAGTGGCAGCCACAGAATACGGTGGTCACGATCGCCCCCGGCGTGTCGTTCGGCGGGCGCGAAGTGGCCATCATCGCCGGCCCTTGCTCGGTGGAGAGCGAGCACCAGATCGTGACCGCGGCGCGCGCCGTGCGCGCCGCCGGCGCCACCGCGCTCCGTGGTGGGGCGTTCAAGCCGCGCAGTTCACCCTACGCCTTCCAGGGCCTCGGCAAGAAGGGTCTCGAGATGTTGGCCGTGGCCAAACGCGAAACGGGCCTCCCCATCGTCACCGAAGCGTTGGACGAGGAGGGCGCCAACCTGGTCGCCGAATACGCCGACTGCATTCAGGTCGGCGCCCGCAACATGCAGAACTACTCGCTGCTCCGCGCAGTGGGCCGCATCGGCAAGCCCGTGCTGCTCAAACGCGGCATGGCGGCCACGATCACCGACCTGCTCATGAGCGCCGAGTACATCCTGGCCGAGGGCAACAGCCAGGTGATCCTGTGCGAGCGTGGCATCCGCAGCTTCGACACCACCACCCGCAACCTGTTCGACTTGACCGCAATTCCGGTGGTGCAGAAGCTGTCGCACCTCCCGATGATCGCCGACCCCAGCCACGGCACGGGGCTGCGCGAGAAGGTCACGCCTATGGGCCGGGCCGCAATCGCCGCCGGCGCCGACGGGATTCTCGTCGAGGTGCACCCCAACCCCGACCGCGCGCTCTCCGACGGCGGCCAATCGCTCTACCCGGAGCAGTTCGCGCGCCTGGTGGGCGAGATCCGCGCCATCGCGGCGGCCATCGGGCGGTCGGTGCTCCCGACGCCGGGAACCGCGCCGATCCCGGTCGGATAGGCCCTCGAGCGCCGCGCCGACCGCGCGGCGCTCCTGCCTCGCCAACCATGCGCACCCGACTCTCCGCCACTGCCGCTGCCGCCGCGCTGTTCGCCAGCGCCGCCGTGCTGAACGCCCAGCAGTCGCCGGCGGCTGCCGCCGTGCAGCACGCCGTGGATGCCTGGTCGCAGGTGCGCACCGTGCGCGCGACGTTCGAGCAGGCGGTGTCCAACGTGCTCACCGGCACATCGGCCCATGCCGAAGGCGACTACCAGCAGCAGCGCCCCGGGAAACTCGCCGTGCGCTTCCGCGATCCCGATGGCGACCGCATCGTGGCCGACGGCACCTGGCTCTGGCTCTACCTTCCCAGCAGCACACCCGGCGAGGTGATCAGGCGCCCGGCCGCGGAGGGGGGCGGAACGGTGGACCTCACCGGCACGTTCCTCGACGACCCGTTCACGAAGTACACCTTCGCGGATGGCGGCGCGGCGACGCTGGACGGCCGGCCGACGCGGGTCGTGGTGCTCACACCGAAGCCCGACGGCCCCCGGGAGTTCACCAAGGCCACCGTGTGGATCGACGACGCCGACGGGCACGTCCGCCAGTTCGAGGTGGTGCAGACCAACGGTGTCACGCGCCGCGTGCACTTCACCTCGTTGCGGGTCAATGTGCCGGTGGACGACTCGGTGTTCACCTTCGTGGTGCCCAAGGGCGCACGGGTGGTCGCCCGCTGACCGCGCACCTCGGAATCCCAACATCCCTCTCGAGAGACTGACTCATGGCTCGCAGACAATACCTGGTGTTCATCGTCGTCGCCGTCGCGCTCGTCGCCACGATCACCGCCGCCCTCAGCCATCGTAGCAGCGCTCGCCGGCCGGTCGCGAGCGCGGTGGCGCCGGTTCCGGTACCTGCTGCCGTGATGGCCAACCTCGCGTCCATTCCCGCGGCCGTGTGGGAGCGCGCGAGCACCACCGGAGCCACCCGCCCCGTCTTCGTCGGCGACGCCGACACCGCCGCCGCCGCCAAACCGGTCGTCCTCTACATGGGGTCGCTCTACTGCCCGTACTGCGCCGCGGCCCGGTGGTCGGTGATCACCGCGCTGGCCCGATTCGGTACGTTCTCGGGGCTGACCTACTCCGCGTCGTCGTCAGTCGACGTGTACCCCAGCACGCCCACGTTCTCGTTCCACGGCGGCAGCTACTCCAGCCCGTACGTCGACTTCCAGCCGGTCGAGATGGAAGGCGCCGAGCCGGGGCCCGACGGGCGCTACCCGCCGCTCGAGACGCCAACCCAGGAACAGGAATCCCTCATCCGGCAGTACGACGGGCCGCCGTATGTCGACAAGGCCAGCGCCGGTGGAATTCCCTTCATGCTCGTCGGGGGGCGGTACATGTGGAGCGGCTCTCCGTTCTCCCCCGCCGTTCTCGCCGACCGGACGCAGGCGGAGATCGCCGCCACGCTGCCCGCCGGATCCGGCGATGCGGCCAACGCCATCCTGGTGAACGCGAACCAGATCACGGCCACTATCTGCGCCGTTGACGGCAACCGGCCGGCTGACGTGTGCTCCAGCGCAGCGATCCGGCAGGCGATCAAGGCGCTTCCCGACAAGGCCCCCTGATGCGGCTGCGGTCGTACGATCGCCTCCTGGTGATGCTCAGTGCGGTCGGGTTGGCCATCGCCGGCTATCTGACGCTGCTCCATTACGACAGCAGCGTTCCGTTGGTGTGCAGCGGCGGCTCCCTGGTCAACTGCGAGCAGGTGCTCACCACTGCCTCGTCGGTCGTGTTCGGCGTGCCGGTCGCGGCCTGGGGGCTTCTCTGGTTCGCCGTCTCCCTGGCGCTCGCGATCCTGTCGAGCCGGTCCCGCGGCCACGTGGAATCCCCCGCCTGGCGCTCCGCCAGTCTGGCCTGGGCATCGATCGGCACGCTCAGCGTGTTCTGGCTGGTCTATCAGGAACTGGGCGTGATCGGTAGGATCTGCGCCTGGTGCACGGCCGTGCACGTGCTGGTGCTGGCGCTGCTCGTCATTCAGGTTTCGAGCGCGCCGATACGCGGCGCCGACCCAGCCGAGCACTCCTGACCGGCGCACCCGCGCCGCACGCGGCCGGCCTGGCGCAACTTACAAGAAGTTGGGAATCCGCTCCACGATCGCGAGGACCCGCACGAAGACATCGTCCGGTGATCCCGATGCATCGATGGTCACGATCGGGCCGCACTCCGGGTGCGAAGCCTGCCACGCCGCGGTGGCGAAGGTCGCGAACGCCTGCGCCACCCGGTGGTGGAACTCGTCGGCGTTGCGCTCCATGCGGTCGCGCTCGGCGCGCTGTTCCGCCCGCGCCAGACCTTCGCTCACCGGCAGCGTGAGGAGCATGGTGAGATCCGGCACCAGCCCAGAGGTCGCCACCGCGTTGGCCTCCATGACCTCGCGCTCCGGCAATCCGCGCCCGGCGCCCTGGTAGGCGTACGTCGACAGGAAGAACCGGTCGAGCAGCACCACGTGTCCTGCGGCCAGCGCCGGCCGGACGATGGACTCCAGCAACTGGGCGCGCGACGCCATGAACAGCAGGGCCTCGGCGCGCGGTGTGATGTCGGAGGCGGGATCGAGCAGAAGGCGCCGGATTTCGTCGCCCAGCGGCGTGCCGCCGGGTTCGCGCAGCGCGTGCACCACGCGGCCGCCCGACTCCATCCAGGACTTCAGCCGGCGGAGCTGCGTCGACTTGCCGACGCCCTCCGGCCCCTCGAACACGATCAGCGCGCCACGGGCCATGTCACCCCAGCATGATGATCGGACTCGACGCGCCCTTCTCGATGCCGTCGAGAATCCAATCGTTCACCTTCCCCATCGTCTTGTCGAAATTCTCCTGCGACACGATCAGCCGCTGGTACACGGCCTGTCCCTGCACCTTGACCAGCATATCGTCGAGTTGCTGCTCCATCTCGGGCGTCGGCCGCTCGCCGCGCCCGATCATCCGCTGTGCTTCCATGCGAAGCTGCTCCATCTGACGGAGCAGGCCAACCGCGTCCTTGTCATCGGCCAGCGCCTCGTTGGCGCGCTTGAGCGCCTGGTACTCCGGGCTCTGGCCGATGAGCCGCCCCAGGTCTTTCGCCCTTTCTTCGATCATCTCCATTCCCGTCTCCGTGCGAGGACGAACCGTTCGCGTCCGGTGAGGTCGAACCGCACCGAGACGTCTGCAAAAGCCGTGTCGGCAGACACCATCTCCGCCACCAGCGAGGCGCGCCGCGCATCGACTTCCAGCGCCAGCACGCCGCCCGACTCCAACTGCGACGCCGCACCGCCCACCAGCGCCCGCGTCACGGCGAGCCCGCTTTCGGGACTCAGCAGCGCAGTGGCCGGCTCCCAATCCCGCACCGCCGGGGCCAGCGCGGCCGCTTCCTCGTAGGCAATGTACGGCGGATTGGACACGATCGCCCGGGCGCGGAGGCCAGCAAGCGGCCGCAGCAGCGAGCCGTGCCGGAACTCCACCGGCGAGTGAAGCCCCTGGGCCAGCGCCGCGGCGTTGTACCGCGCCACGTCGAGCGCGTCGAGCGAGACGTCGACGCCGATCACGCGGTCGAACGTGCCCTCCTGGGCCAACGCCAGCGCGATCGCACCAGACCCCGTGCCCACGTCGATCGCCAGCCCGCCGCGCGCCGCGCGCGTGGCGTCGAGCACGAGTTCCACCAGCATCTCGGTTTCGGGACGGGGGATCAGCACCCGCTCGTCCACTTCGAGCATGAGCGACCGGAACGCCGCGCGTCTTACCGCGTAGGCAAAGGGCATCCCCTGGGACAGCCGCTGGGCGGCCTCGAGCGCGCGCGCGAGGAGCATTCCATCCGCGCGGTCCCCGGCGTGCAGGGCCGGCCAGTGGCGCCCCACGTCGAGCAGTGCGCCCACGATCTCACGGGCCACGCCCGTGGCGGCGGCCGGACCGCGCTCCGCGAACCCGTCGGCCACGTGCTGCACCACCGCGCCGACCGTGAGGGAGTCGAGCCCGCTCACGCGCACGAGGCCTGGCGTTCTGCCGGGTGGCCGCCGCTCAGGCAACACTGAGCCGCTCCTCGACGTCCGCCATACGCAAGGCTTCCATGAGGCCGCCGATGTCGCCGTCGAGCACGCCCTGCAGGTTGTGCGTCGTGTAGCCGATGCGGTGGTCGGTGATGCGGCTCTGGGGAAAGTTGTAGGTGCGGATCTTGGCCGAGCGGTCGCCCGTGCCTACCTGCGTCTTGCGCATGCGGGCCCGCTCCGCCTCGCGCTCGGCCAACCGGAGGTCGAGCAGCCGGGCCCGCAGCACGTCCATGGCCCGCGCCTTGTTCTGGATCTGCGAGCGCTGGTCCTGCTGGCTGATCACGATGCCGGTGGGCAGGTGCGTGATGCGCACCGCCGAGTCCGTGGTGTTGACGCCCTGGCCGCCGGGTCCCGAGGCACGGAACACGTCGATGCGGAGGTCCTTCTCGTCGATCCGGACGTCCACCTCCTCGGCCTCCGGGAGCACGGCCACCGTGGCCGCCGAGGTGTGGATGCGGCCCTGGCTCTCGGTGGCCGGCACGCGCTGCACGCGGTGCACGCCCGATTCCCAGCGCATGGCGCCGAACGCGCCGTCGCCCGCCACCTTGAATATTACTTCTTTAATACCACCGAGTGTGCCTTCGGAGTACGACATGACGTCGAACTTCCAGCCGCGCCGCTCGCCGTAGCGGGTGTACATGCGATAGAGTTCGGCGGCGAACAGCGCCGCTTCGTCGCCCCCCGTGCCGGCGCGGATCTCGACGATCGCGTTCCGGTCGTCGAGCGGGTCGTGGGGCACGAGCATCGGCTTGAGGCGCGCCTCCATGTCGGCGATCGACGCCTCCAGGCGCCCGACTTCGGCCGTCGCTTCGGCCGCCATGTCGGGGTCGTCAACGGAAACGAGCTCGCGCGCCTGCACGAGCTCGTTCTCTTCCTTGCGGAGCCGGGCAGCCAGCTCGACCAGCGGGGTCAGGCGGCGGTGCTCGCGTCCCAGTTCGGCGAGTTTGCGCGAATCGCGCAGGACGCCGGGATCGGACAACGCGCGCTCGACGTCGGCCGCGCGGGCCAGGGTGTCGGCAAGTCGGTCGCGGAGGCTCAGGCCTTCTTCCCGAACTTCTGGCGGAACCGCTCCACGCGGCCGGCAGTATCCACGAGGCGCTGCTTGCCCGTATAGAACGGGTGGCACTGGGAGCAGACGTCGGTGTGGATCTCGGCCTGGGTGGACCGGGTTTCGAATGTATTGCCGCAGGCGCACTTGACGGTGGCCGTGGCGTATGCGGGATGGATGTCGGCTTTCATGGTCCTGAACCTCTCTAGGGACAAACTGGCAAGCTTGAAAATATAGCTGGTTTTCGGCGTAAAAGAGAAGCGGGCAACGGGTTGCCAAGGGAGCTGCGCTGCTCCGGGGGCAGCACCTGGCCCCAGCGCCGCGGAGCGGCCCGCTTCGCGCGTTGGAGGCGAGCGTCCCAGCGTGATTGCTCTACACCGAATGCTCGCGGTACACCACTCTCAGCCTGCCGCGCTTGCGCGGTCTCAACGCCGGGTCCTAATTGGGCAGGCATCGGCGCCCGAATCCCCCGTCCCCTCCCGTGTATTCCACCTGTATCCACTGCAACGCCAAGCTTGGCGCCAACGAGTTGATCGCGGCCTTCCCGGTGGGACGACGGCTGGCATTCGACGGCGCCAAGGGGCGGTTGTGGGTCGTGTGCCCGAAGTGCCACCGGTGGAACCTCTCGCCTCTGGAAGAGCGGTGGGAAGCCATCGAGCAGTGCGAGCGGGAATTCCGCGGCACGCGGCTCCGCGCGTTTACCGACAACATCGGGCTGGCGAAGACCCGCGAGGGGTTGGAACTGGTGCGCGTCGGCGAGCCGCACCGGCCCGAGATGGCGGCCTGGCGGTATGCGCGGGAGTTCAGCCAGCGGTGGAAGACCCGGGGGCTGCCGTTGGCGGGCGGAGTGGTTGCCCTCGGAGCGATGAACGGGTTCATCGGTGTGGCCCCGGTGGTGGCCGGGGCGACGGCGACCGTCCTGATCGGTGCCATTGTCCTCACCGGTCGACGTTCCATACGCGTTCGGGCCGTCATGCCCGACGGCCGGGTCACGGTGCTCAAGCCGAGCACCGTCCACCACACGGCGCTGGTGGCGGACGGTGCGTCGAGTTGGGCGCTGACCTCCGGCGACGACGGAAGCGGGCCGATTCAACGGGGTGCAGGTGCAGAGCGGCTGATACGGGCAGTTCTCACGGCGGCCAACTTTCGAGGCGGGTCGGCAGGCCGGATCCGGGGTGCCGAGTCACTCCTCGACGCCGCCGGATCGACCGACCGGTTCATTCGTTCGCTCGCGAGGGAGTCACGACGCGCCGGGGCGCGCGGAATAGCCGACTATCCATGGGACATCAAGCTCGCGCTCGAGATGGCGTTCCACGAGGAATCCGAACGCTGCGCCATGGAAGGTGAGCTGGCACAACTGGCCGATGAGTGGGCCGTCGCCGAGGAAATTGCGGGGATCGTGGACGACATGTTCGTGCCCGAGGCGGTGTTGAACCGCCACGGGGAACTCGTGTGCGGAATGCGCCCGTGACGTGGCTCGGACTGAGTACAGGCGGCGCTCACGCGCCGGACAAGCTCGACCCGCCACCGACGCCGGCGGAGTTGGAGTGGTGGAAGCACGCACGCGCGCCGATTCAGCGTGAAGTGATCCTGAAATCGACGTTGCTTCCGCAGGTACCTCTGTTCATCGGCCTCGCCTACATGCGCGGGTGGACGTTCGTGGCGTCGTGGGGCGGCCTCCGGATGATCGGCGGCTTCGCAGTCATCTGCGCGGTCTCCGCGCTCGCGAACTGGCGCATCATCGCCGGCGCAAGATGCCGTCACGAACTGATCGGCAAACGCCTCCGCGAAGCGATCACGGCCCCGGAACAAACAGGAAACTGAATACAGCAGGCGGAACGCTGCGAGCGGCGCTTTCTGCCTGTCGTTGGAGTGGGGTGGCCGGGCCTATCCGTAGCCCCCACCCCCCGGCGTCTCTATCGTCACCACATCCCCCGGCTCCAGCTCGAGACGGCACTTGGCCGGAATCGTTTCGCCGTTGAGCGAATTCCGCCCGTGCCGCCCGTCGCCGCCCCCCGCCGCGCCCCGCGGTGCGGTGGTCCGCCGCTCGGTGATCAGCGTGACCGTACAACGCTCGAGCGCCCGGTAGCGCCGCACCACGCCGTCCCCGCCACGGTGCCTGCCCCCCCCACCCGACCCCCGCCGCACCGCATACTCCTCGATCCGCAGGGGATACGCATTTTCCAATGATTCGACCGGCGTATTGAGCGTATTGCTCATCCCCACGTGCACGGCGTCGGGCCCGTCGGCCTTGGCGCTGGCGCCCTGCCCGCCCCCGAGCGTCTCGTAGAACGTCCACCCGGCGCCGCCGAACGTGATGTTGTTCATGGTCCCCTGCCCCTGCGCCGCCACCGGCACGCCGGCGCTCGCCAGCGCGAGCATCAGGGTGTCGGTGATTCGCTGTGACATCTCCACGTTGCCCCCGGCCACGGCCGCCGGCCACCGCGCATTGAGTGCACAGCCTTCGGGCACGACGAGCTCGATGGCCCGTGCGATCCCCTCGTTCGTGGGGACGTCGTCGTCGAGCAGGGTGCGCAGCACGAACACCGCCGCCGCCCGCGTCACCGCGATGGGGCAGTTCACGTTGCCGCGCACCATGGGCGAACTGCCGGTGAAGTCGAGCCGCAGCGTATCGCCCACGGCCTGCGCGCGCACGACCACCGGCACCGGATGGTCGGTGATTCCGTCGCCCTCCAGTTCGTCGCGCGCCGACGTGTCGAGCACGCCCAGCGCCGCAATGCGGGCGCGGGCCCGCCGCTCGGTATAGTCGAGTACGGCGTCCACCGCGGCCGCCACACGCGCCGGACCCTCGCGGGCCAGCAGCGCACGCCACCCCGCCGCCCCTGCCGCGCACGCCGCCAGCTGTGCCCGCAGATCGCCCCGCCGCTCGGCCGGCGTCCGCACGTTGGCGAGGATGAAATCGAGTATCATCTCGTCGAGCACGCCCTGCGCGACGAGCCGCACCGGGGGAATGATCAGCCCTTCCTGCACCAGCTCGGTGGCCCCCTGCGGCATGCTCCCGGGGCTCATCCCACCCACGTCGGCATGGTGCGCGCGCACCGCCGCGAACCCCACGGTCGCACCGCCCTGCGCGATCGCCTCGACCAGCGTGAGGTCGGGCAGGTGCGACCCCCCGCGGTAGGGATCGTTGAGAATGAACACGTCACCAGGCCGCGGGGTGCACGCCATCACCGCCCGCACCGACTCGGGCATGGCGCCCAGATGCACGGGAATGTGCGCCGCCTGCGCCACCATGCGGCCGCGCCCGTCGAACAGCGCCGCCGACGCGTCGCGCCGCTCGCGAATGTTGGGAGACAACGCGCTGCGCACGAGTACCGTGCCCATCTCCTCGGCGATCATCGCGAACGCATTGGCCATCACGCTCAGTTCCAGCAGGTCGAATTCGCTCATCGCGCCCGCTCCAACATCCAGCCGCCCATGGGCAGCGCCCTCGCCGTCCACCCCGGCGACACCAGCATCGTGGCGTCCGGCAAGACCACCGAACGGGGCTCGGCCAGCGTCACCTCGCACGGGCCGCCGCCATCGGTGAGCGAGGCGGCATCCCAGCCGGCACCGCCGTGCCGCTCCAGCCGGACGGCGCGCGGCGCATCACTCACCGCGCACCGCGCACTCACGATCTCGACGTCCACGGGCAAATCGAAGCCGACGCGCGAGCGGTGCAACTCGGCGAAGCGGTGGCGGATCTCCGCCGGCGCGTCGCCCGGCGACGCGGGCACGTCCAGTTCGTGCCCCTGCCCCACGAACCGAGCGCGCAGGAACCAGCGGCGCGACCACCCGGGCTCACCCGCGCACTGTGCCTCGGCGCCGCGCATCGCCGGCGCGAGCGCGCCGGCATCCGTATCATCCGACCGTGCCATCACGCTCACCATCCCCTCCCGGCGCTCGGCCGTCATGGCCAGCCCCAGCGCGCTCAGCACGCCGGCGTGCGGCGGCACAAGCACGTTCGCCGCCCCGACGATGTCGGCCAGTCCACACGCATGCAGCGGTCCCCCGCCGCCGAACGCGACGAGCGTACACTGCCGCGGGTCGACACCGCGTTCCACGCTCACCCGCCGCAACGCGCGCGCCATCGTGGCGTCGGCCGTGGCGACGATGGCCCGGGCGGTGTCCCCGGCGCTGCGGCCGAGCTTCCGGGCAATCGTCTCGACCCCGGCCCGCGCACCATTCACGTCCAGTTGCACACCGCCGCTCATCCGCTCGGCGCGGATGTTGCCGAGCACCACGTGCGCGTCGGTCACGGTGGGCTGCGTGCCGCCGCGACCGAACGCGATCGGCCCCGGCACGGCCCCTGCGCTCCGCGGACCGACGCGCAGGGCGCCCCCGTCGTCCATCCAGGCGATGCTCCCGCCGCCCGCCGACACCGTCTCGACGAGTACCCGCGGCAACGCGATCGGCACGCCGGCCACCTCACCCCCCGGCTCGACCAGCGGCTCGCCGTCGAGGATGAGTCCGACGTCGGCACTGGTGCCGCCGATGTCGATGGTCAGCGCGCGCGACAATCCGGCGGCGCGCAGAACGGCGGCCGCGCCCACCACGCCGCCGGCCGGCCCGGAAAGGGCGAGCTGTGCCGCGCTCGACGATGCGTCGTGCGCGGTGCGCATGCCGCCGCTGGACGTCATGACGCCGAGCGCCGGAAGTGACAGGGTACGCAGCCGATCGGCGAGACGGCGCACGTAGCGA
The DNA here is from genome assembly GCA_963728785.1 of uncultured Gemmatimonadaceae bacterium. GTDB lineage: Bacteria > Gemmatimonadota > Gemmatimonadetes > Gemmatimonadales > Gemmatimonadaceae > JAGWRI01. Next base: position 673,339 of record CAVSKV010000004.1, on the reverse strand, counting down.
GCAACCCCGGGGCGGAGATACGCCTCGGCAACGGTGGTCGCGGTACGCTCGTATTCCCGGATCTCGGGGAACACGTCCGACGAGCAGACCACCTCCACGCCGGGCAGGCGCTCGCGGATGGCGGCGGCCAAGGCCAGTTCGTGAGACGGATCGCGGTAGGCGTGCAGGAGGGCGACGGCGACGATGTCGGGCGCGAGAGTCTGCACGCGGTCCGCCGCCTCGGCGATGGCCGGAGGCAGCAGCGGACGGAGCACCCCGTCGGGCGTGATCCGTTCGTCCACCGGCACCACGCGGTCGGCGCTCACCAGCGGCGGCGGATGGTGCCGGGTGAGGTCGTAGAGCGAGGCGCGCACCTGGCGGCGCAGCTCGAGGAGATCGGTGAATCCAGCGGTGGCGCAGAGCGCGACGCGCGCGCCGGCCCGTTCGAGCAGCATGTTGGTGGCCACCGTCGTGCCGTGGACCACCCGCGACAGGTCGCGCCGGTCGAGCGAACGGAGCGAAGCCTCCACGCCCTCGCTCTGGTCGGCCGGCGTGCTCAGCACCTTCCTGGTTTCCACGATGCCGTCGCCGTCGATGGCGACGAGATCGGTGAACGTGCCGCCGACGTCAATGCCGACGGACGCCGTCATGCCGCGTGGCTCCGCGGGGCGCGCCGGCTCCACCAGTCCCGGCCCACGAGCGCGAGGGTCACGGCCACCGAGAGCAGCCCGATGAAATCGCCCAGCGCATCGTACGGCGTTCGCACGTCGCTGGTCTCCAGCGCATAGGTCGCCGCTTCGGGCTCGAAGATCGGCGTGGCAACCCGGATGCGGCCCAGGGGGTCGATCCATCCCGAGATCCCGGTATTCGCGGCGCGGACGATGGCCGTGCGGTTTTCGATCGCGCGCAGTACGAGGTGGGAATAGTGCTGGTACGGCGCCAGGCTGTGTCCGAACCAGGCGTCGTTGGTGATGTTGATGAGGAAGTCAGCGCCGCCGTTGCGGTACTGGCGCGACTCGTCCGGGAAAATGGACTCGTAGCAGATGAGCACGCCGAACTTCCCGAACGGCACCTGGTAGACCACCGGCCCGTCGCCGATGCCGAAGTTGCCGGCAAGGTACGGCCCCGCCCAGTTGAGCCAGTCGGGATTGAGAAACGGCACGCGCTCGACGAACGGCACCAGCCGTCGCTTGTGGTAGATGGGCTCGCTCCGCCGCCCGTCGGCCATCAGCATCGCCGCGTTGTACACGTCGTACCGGGTGCGCGTCAGCCATTCGACATCGATCATGCCGGTGAGCAGCGGCACGCCGCTGTCCGCGGTCAGTGCGCGAAGAGAATCAGACCAGTCGGGATGGTCGGGCAGATAGCCGCTGAGAGCCGTTTCCGGCCAGACGACCAACTGCGGATGGTCCTGCGCCAGCGCGTCGCGCGTGCCGTTCGAAAGAATGACGATGCTCTTGGCCACCATCTGGGCCTGGTGTTTCTCGTCCTCGGGGATATTCGGCTGCACGATACCGACGCTGCCCAGCGGCCGGAGCGCCACCGTGTGCATGCGCCACTGACCGTACCCAACAACGGCGCACACCATGGCCGCTATCGCCACTCCGCGAATGGCGTTGGCGCGGTGCCGGCCGCGCGACAGCCACATGTCGGCCACGAGCCCGTTGGTGAGCGCAATCCAGAAGCTCACCCCATGCACGCCGCTGATGTCCGCGATCTGGGCCAGCACCGGCGTGTGCGTGACGGCCAGCCCCAGAGGGAGCCACGGAAAAGCGAGGTCGGACAGATGGTTCATTGCCATCTCCGACGCCACCCAGATGAACGGGAGGAGCGCCGCCACCGGCCACCGGGTGATGCGCCGCGCGGCGAACAGCGCCCCGCCCGTGGCCGCCGCCACCACCGTGAGCACGAATAGCGCTCCGAGGTAGCCGAGGATGGCGAGCTTGGTGAAGATCAGGAGCGCGGTGGCGATCCAATAGATGCTCGCCCCATAGGCGAAGATCCCCAACCACATGCCGAGCCGCACGCCGGTTCGAGCCGGGTCTCCACGGTCGGCCGCCCGCGCCACGGCGACGGCGAACGGCACCAGGCAGAGGAATGCCGGGCCCACGAGCCGGAACGGGGGGAAGGCGTAGAAGAACAGGACCGCGGACGCCAGGGTCGCGGCGAGTTCGGCGCGCGTGGGCCGAAACAGACTCGCCGTCACAGGCGGATCTCTTGGCCCTCGTCCGCCGACCTGTAGATCGCTTCGACGACACGGTGAAGCGTGACCTGATCCGTGGGCGGCTCGTAGGCCGCCGCGCCCCGCACCACGGCCAGAAAATGCGCCAGTTCTGCTCTGTACGACTGGATGAACGCGCTCTCCCGGTTGGCGGCGCCGGCCGGCGAAACGTCGAACGGACGGCCGTTGAGTTCCTTCACTACGCGCAGCGGCGCCAAGCGCGCGCTCCCGCGGTCTGCCAGGATCTCGAACCACCACCGTTCCGCCTCTCCCACGTACGCCCCTGACACGTCGAAGCTGAACACCACGTCATTCTGGCACTCGAGGTGCACGAGCATCGCGTCCTCGACGGCACCCGGCAGCCGCGACCGGTTCATGTGCGCGGTCACGCGCCGGGGCTCGGGAAAATCGGCCAGCCACAGCGCGAGGTCGAGCAATGGCACGCCATAATCGAAGAACGCACCGCCCCCAGACTCGGCGCGGCGAAGGCGCCAGCCCGCATCGGCTCGCTTGAAGTGGTAGGCGCCGGTGCGCATGCCGCTCACCTGCCCCAGCTCGCCAGCCCGCAGGAACCGGTCCAGCGCTTGCACGTCGGTGCGGAATCGGTGGTTGTTGGCCACCATCAGACGGCGCGACGCGCGGGCCGCGGCGGCGAGCAGCCGCTCGATGCCGCGTGAGGAAAGGGCCAGCGGGCGCTCGCACAGCACGTGTTTGCCAGCCGCGAGCGCGCTCAGCACGTGCGGCTCGTGGAGATGATTGGGCGTCGCCACGATGACGGCATCCAGCTCGTCGATCTCGAGTAGATCTTCGATATCGGTGACGACGTCGTAGATGTCGAACCGCTCGGCCAGGGCCTGAGCCTTGGCGCGATCGTTGTCGCAGATCACGGCAATCTGCACGCCGCGCATCTTGCTCAGCACCGGCAGGTGCGCCAGTTGCGCGATCGCCCCCGTCCCCACCAACCCGAGCCGCACCGTGTCCGTCATCTTCCCTCGGTCTCCAGTCGTTCCGCGTTCCTATTGCACGACGCCCAGCGCCGTGCCGGGATAGTAGGTGCGGAGGATCGTGCGAAAGTCCTGTCCTGCTCTCGCCCGGCCGATCGCACCCCACTGGCACATCCCCACTCCGTGGCCGAAGCCGCGGCCGTCGAGCACGAGGCGGGCCAGCGCTCCGCTTGCCATATGCTCGGTGGACACTGAAAAATAGGTGCTGTTGAGGATCTCGCCACCGACGTTTCGCAGCACGTACCGCATGTCGTTGCCCCGGAGAACGTACGATCCGCGGTCGGTTTCCACCCGGAGCTGCCCGACCCGGCCCGAGGGTGTGCGGTTGATCACCGAAATGTCGCGCACCAACCCGGGGTCGCCCCCCGGCACCGCGGCGTAGGCCGACAGATAGCGGGCCACGGCCCCGTTGAGATCGGAGGCCGACAACGTCCGCGTCCACTTGAAGCGCGGCGCGATGTCGCAGTAGTAGCGGTCGGTGCCGGGAATCCGGTCGCTCACCGGCCGCAGGTAGGGTTCATCGGGCGAATGCCACACTTCCGAAGGCGCGGCGGTTTCCCCGCCGCACGTCGAGCTGTAGGGCGCGTTGACCACGCGCCCACCGTAGATCACCACGATGCCGGCGGTGGCCGCCACGGCGGCATTCCCCACGGCCGACTCGGCGTCCACTCCGCCGTATACTTGGTCCATCACGCCGGCGGTAAGATCGTAGTCGCCGCTCTCGGGCTCGGCCAGGTGGGTGTACGCATAGCTGCGTGCGGTCACCGCCTGCGCCTGGATCGCCGAGGAGTCGCCGGGGGCGCGGTCACCGATCTCGAGGGGCACGACTCCCCGCAGGTAGTCCTCCACGCCGACGGTCTCGATCACGACGAGCCCCGTGTCACTGCCCGCCAGCCGCAACTCGCCGCGGTAGCGCTTGCCGTCCACGAGCATGTAGGCGGTGGAGTCGTCCGCCCGCGCCACGAGGGCCCGCGGCTTCCACACCGTGGGCATCCCGTCGCTCCGCACGGCGCGGACGTCGCCGCCATTGTGTTGCACACGCCACGTTTCATTGGGTTGGCCGCGAGCCAGGAACGTCCGGCTGTCGCCCTCGAGCAACTGCCAGGGGCCGGTGGCCGACAGGCGTACCGACGACGCGCCGGTGAACAGCGCGACGTGTAGGATGTGGTCGGGGTCGGCCACCGGTGGAGGAACGCGGGGCAGCCCCGCGGCCAGCCGGCCGGGGGCGGATCGGGCGTTGACGTCGCGGCCCGGATTGCGCCCGTAAAGGATCGTGGAACAGCCGACGAGGGTGACGAGCGCGAACGCGACGGCTCGCCTAGCCACGCGCCGCTCCCAGCGCCGCGTCGATCCGTTCCAGGGCCAGGCTCACGTCGTAGTCGCCATGGGCAGCCGACATGAAGGCGGCCTCGAACGGCGATGGGGCCAGGTAGACGCCGCGCGCCAGGGCTTCGTGGAAGAACCGCTTGAACAGCTCGCTGTCGGACGCGCGGGCGTCGGCAAAGTTGCGCACCGGCTCGGCGCGGAAGAAGAACCCCCACATGGACCCGGCGAGGTCGGCCGTGAACGGCACGCCGCGGCGCGCGGCGATCTCCCGGAATCCCTGAACGAGGGCCGCCGTGCGGGCCGCGATGCGATCGTGGAGATCGCGCGTGAGCATACTAATAGTAGCATATCCGGCAGCCATGGCGAGCGGGTTCCCGGACAGTGTGCCCGCCTGATAGACGGGCCCCGCCGGTGCCACCGCGTCCATCAAATCGGCCCGCCCGCCGTAGGCCGCCACGGGCAGTCCGCCCCCGATCACCTTGCCGAGCGTGGTCAGGTCGGGCTTCACCCCGAACCGTTCGGGCGCGCCCGAGGGCGCGATGCGAAACCCCGTCATCACCTCGTCGAAGATCAGCACCGCGCCCGCCACGTCCGCCGCCCGACGCAGCGCCGGCAGAAAGGCCGGATCGGGCGGGATGAACCCCGCGTTGCCCACCACGGGCTCGACGATGATGGCCGCGATGCGATCGCCCTGCTCGGCCACGATCCGCTCCACGGCCGGCACGTCATTGTAGGGCGCTACCAAGGTGAGTTCGGCGAGGGCCAAAGGCACGCCGGGCGAATTGGGCAGGCCAAGCGTGGCCACCCCCGACCCGGCCTTGACGAGAAAGGAATCAGCGTGGCCGTGGTAGCAGCCGTCGAACTTGAGGATGCCGTCGCGGCCGGTGTGGGCCCGCGCCACCCGCACGGCGCTCATCGTGGCTTCCGTGCCACTGGACACGAACCGCAGCCGTTCCAGGTGCGGCATCCGCTCATGGATCAACTCGCCCAGCCGCAGTTCGAGTTCGGTGGGCATGCCGAAGCTCGTGCCGCGTTGCATCGCCTCGTCGAGCGCATCGAGCACCGCAGGGGGTGCGTGGCCGAGCACCAGCGGGCCCCAGGAGAGCACGAAGTCGATGTACTCATTGCCGTCCACGTCGAACAGACGGCAGCCCTCGCCACGCTCAGCCACGATGGGCGTTCCACCCACCCCCCCGAAGGCGCGCACCGGGGAGTTGACGCCCCCCGGAAAGATCTCGCGCGACCGCCGCATGAGTTCCGCCGACCGCGAGTATCCGCTCATCGTCCGAAGCTTCCGACGGTCGTGGCGGCCATCGGCAGCCAGCGCCGTTTGGCGGGCGCGAGCAGCGGCTCCACGATGCCGGCCACCCTGGCGCGGAAGTCATAGTCGTCGACGTCCTCGATCACGACGTCTACCAGGGCGCCGGGGAGTGCGGCGTCGGCATCCAGCCAAGTGACGCCGTCAATGTCATCGGCCTGCCAGATCGTTCGCGCCTGCACCATGCCGTCATCCTGCACGCGATCCACCATGGCGCGGACGGTACGGCCCACGCGGGCCTCGTACCGGTCGGCGGTGACCAGGCGTTGGAGTTCGTTCAGCCGTTCGAGCCGTTCCTGCTTGAGCGATTCCGGCACGTCGTCTTCCATCTCGGCGGCAAGGGTGCCGTCCTGGCGGGAGTACGTGAAGGCGCCGACGCGGTCGAACTGGACCTCTTCAAGGAATGCTAATAGCTGGGCGAAGTCGGCGTCGGTCTCGCCCGGGAAGCCAACGATGCACGTCGTCCTGATCGCGACATCGGGCACGGTCTCGCGGATGCGAGCCACGCGCGCACGGATCGTAGCCTGTCGCTCGGGGCGGCGCATCCGCGCCAGCACGGAGTCTGAGGCGTGCTGCATGGGCATGTCGAGGTACGGCAGGATGCGCGGCTCGGTGGCCATGAGATCCAGCAGTTCCGGAGTGAGCCCCGCCGAGTAGAGATAAAGCATGCGGATCCAGGGCATCGAGGTCTCACGCACCAGAGCCTTGAGCAGCCCGGGCAGCGCGATCCCGTCGCGGCGGTCGCGCCCGTAGTGGGCCAGGTCCTGCGCCACGAGGTTCACCTCGCGCGCACCCTGGGCCTCGAGCAACTGCGCCTCGCGCACGACCTCGTCGAGGGCGAACGAGCGGTGGCGGCCGCGCATCAGCGGGATGGCGCAGAACGCACACCCGTGGTCGCACCCCTCACTGATCTTGAGGTACCGCACGTGGGGGAGCTGGCCGGTGAACATCCGGATCCCCGGATGGAGGACGGGTACATCGTCGATGAGCCCGCGCGCAGCCAATTCCGGAATCAGCCGGTCCATCTCCGACGAGCCAAGAAAGAGATCGACCTCGGGGAGTTCCGCCGCCAATTCGTCCTTGTGGCGCTGCACCATACAGCCCACCGCGACCACGGCCTGGGCGCGACCCTCGATCTTCAGGCGCCCCGCGCCCACGATGGCATCGATGGACTCCTTCTTGGCGGCGTCGATGAACCCGCAGGTGTTGATGACGATCACGTCGGCCTGGGATGCGTCGTCCGCAAACTCCGCCCCGCGATCGGCGAGCTGCGCGAGGTAGCGTTCGGAATCGACGGTGTTCTTATCGCATCCGAGGGTAATGAAGGAGACTTTCACGTGGGGGAAGTTAGTCCCCCGGGGCGGTGTCGGGCAGTCGGGCAGTCGGGCAGTCGGGCAGTCGGGCAGTCGGGCAGTCGGGCAGTCGGACTGCAAGCCTACGTGCGGGGCGAGCGGCGCTGCTTCCTCAGCGAGACGATCAGACGGGAGAGCATCCGCTTCAGTTCGCCGGCGGCCTCGGTGAGCGACTCGACCCATGCGGGGTTCCCGAATCCGAGGCGAGCGGCGACCCGCAGTTGGAATTCCAACTCCCCGGCTGAGGCAAGGGCATACTGCAGAAACGTCGCCAGTTGACGGTCGCCGGCGCGACCGCACCCCCTCCCGCGATGTCGGACCCCACGGACACGGCGGCCCTCCGCATTTGCGAAGTGAGGCCGAACTGCTCATGACGGGGGAACGCGGCCGTTACCCGATAAGCGAGGACCGCCAGATTCTCTGCCTTCTCGGTGACCTTGAGATTCTTCGGACTCTGCATGCTGCAAGATGGAGTCCTTGCGCTCCGGCCGCGTCATCGTTTTCGTGCAGCCAGTCGCAACTCCCCGCTGTCTGCCTGTCTGACTGTCTGACTCTCAGACTCTCTCCCCCGCACCATGCCTTCCACTTCCTCCTTCGACATCACCACCGGCGTTGACCTCCAGGAGGTCGACAACGCGATCAACCAGGCGCAGAAGGAGATCGCGCAGCGCTACGACTTCAAAGGCTCGAAGGCGACGATCGAGTTCAGGCGGGGCGAGGACTTGCTCGTCCTCGTCGCCGACAGCGACTTTCAGATGAAGTCATTGTTCGACGTCGTACAGACGCGGCTCATCAAGCGGGGCGTGTCGGTCAAGAACCTCGACGTGGGCGAGGTCAAGCCCGCCGGTGGTGACACGGTTCGCCGCGAGGTGAAGCTCAAGACCGCACTCGACGGCGACACCGCCAAGAAGATCGCGGCGGCCATCAAAGAGGCCAAGTTCAAGAAGGTCCAGGCCGCCATCCAGGGAGAGCAGGTCCGCGTGAGTTCGCCCTCGAGAGACGACCTCCAGGCCGTGATGACCCTGCTCCGCAGCCACGACTTCGGCGTGGAACTCCAATTCGGGAACTACCGCTAGCGCGGTCCCGCAGCGAGGTGGCGCGTCGTTGCGCCCCTTTGCTGTCCGACTGCCCGACTATCCGACTGTCCCTGCCCCACCCTACCCCAGATACGATTCCAACGCCCGGGCGCGCGACACGTGGCGTAGGCGACTCAGCGCCTTCTCCTTGATCTGGCGCACGCGTTCGCGGGTGATGCCGAGCAACGCGCCAATCTCCTCGAGCGTCATCGGTTCCGCCTGGTCGCCGAGGCCGAAGTAGAGGCGTAGAATCTTCGACTCGCGTTCCTTGAGGTGCGAGAGCGCCTCCTCGATCGACTCGGTGAGCGCCTTCTCGAATGTCTGTTCGTCGGGGGTGGGGCTGACGTTGTCGGCCAGGTAGTCGAGGAGCTTGTTGTCCTCGCCCGGGGAGAGCGGGGCATCGAGCGACAGGTGCGTCTGCGAGATGGACATCGTCTTGGCGACTTCTTCTTCGGTGATGTCCATGCCATCGGCGATCTCGGCGTGGGTGGCCTCGCGGCCCAGTTCCTGGAGGAGCACGTTCGCCCGCTTGCCGATGCGGTGCAGCGTGCCGGCGCGGTTGAGGGGCACGCGCACGATGCGCGACTGCTCGGCCAGTGCCTGGAGAATCGCCTGCCGGATCCACCACACGGCGTACGAGATGAACTTGATGCCCTTGGTCTCGTCGAATTTGTGGGCAGCGCGGATGAGACCGAGGTTGCCCTCGTTGATCAGGTCGGAGAGCGAGACGCCCTGGTTCTGGTACTTCTTGGCCACCGAGACCACGAAGCGGAGGTTCGACCGCACGAGCTTGTCGAGGGCCTCCTGGTCGTCCTTGCGGATGCGCTGGGCGAGCGCCACCTCCTCGTCGCGGGAGATGAGGGGATAGGCGCTGATGTCGCGCAAGTACTGGTCGAGCGATCCTTCCTCGAACGACGTCTTCTTGGGGCCTGGCGAAGGCATACGACCGACGACTCCTGGTGGCGACGTGCTAGGCGCTCAGGTGCGCCGCCCGGGCTCGGGCATGGAAGCTGGGACCCACAGAGGTCAGCGCACGAACTCGCCCAGCCGCTTCCAGCGGACGTGGGTGACCCAGGCCAGTGCCTGGTTCGAGTCGGGCGCGTAGCTGTAATAGATCAGGATGGGGCGCCCCGTGACAAGGGAGTCGGGAACGAATCCCCAGTAGCGGCTATCCAGAGAGTTGTCGCGATTGTCCCCCAGTACGAAATAGTGCCTGGGCGGCACGACGATGGGGCCCCAGTTGTTGCGCGAGGGATGGTAGCTCACGGCGGCCCGGGCGCTGCGCACCAGGTAGTCGCGCTGCCAGGAAAAATCTTCGCCCGACGCATCCACGTCGGGGTCCTCGCGCCGCACGTAGCGCTCGCTCACCGCGCGGCCATCGCGCACCAGAATGCCGCCGCGCATGGCCAGCGTGTCGCCCGGCAATCCCACCAGCCGCTTCACGAAGTTCACGGTCGGATCCACCGGCCAGTCGAACACGATCACGTCGCCGAACTTGGGGTGGCCAAAGGCGGGCAGTCGCTCGTGCGTGAACGGCACCTCGGCTCCGTACGCCAGCTTGTTGACGAGCAGGAAGTCGCCCGCCTGGAGGGTGTTCTCCATGCTCCCCGTGGGGATCTTGAACGCCTCCACGAAGAACGTACGGATCACCAGGAAGAGCGCGACCGAGATCCAGAAGATCTTGGTCCACTCCCAGAGAAACGCGAGCGGGCGCGACCTGCGGTTCACCTCGCGCAGCGCGTCCACGCGCTGCTCCGGCGTCACGCTCCGCACCGGCGGCGCCGGCGTGTCAGCGGAGTGGGTGTCCATCTCGTCCATTCAGCCTCTCGTCCTGCACATGCGTAACCCACAACCCGGCGTGGGCGCGGAAACGCTCGGCGTCGGCACCGACGTGCCGCCGACCCGGGTCACAAGGGACTTAATGCGACCCCCGGCGGGATGCAAGCGGGCGCCGCGAACCCCCACGTGCCGCCGCCCGGCCCGTTCGAACTCAGTAATTGTCGATCTGCGCCCGCTGCAGCGCCCCCGAGAAGTCCACGTAGCCCACCTTGGTCTCAGAATAGAACTCATATACCTCCCACCCGCCCTCGCGATGGCCGTTCCCCGTCTGCTTCACGCCGCCGAAGGGCAGATGGGCTTCGGCGCCGATCGTCGGTGCGTTGACGTAGGTGATCCCGTTGTCCAACTCATGCAGAGCACGGAAGGCCAGATTCACATCGCGGGTGTACAGCGACGACGAGAGCCCGTATTTCACATCGTTGTTGACCGTGAACGCCTCGTCGGCTGAATCGACCCGGATCACCGACAGCACCGGCCCGAAGATCTCCTCCTGCTCGATGCGCATCCCGGGGCGGACCTGGGCAAAGATCGTCGGCTCGAAGTACCAGCCCTTGTCCAGCCCGCGGCCCGTCGCCCGGCGGCCACCACACAACAGGTCCGCCCCCTCCGACTGCCCCACGTCCACGTAGTGTTCCGTTTTGCGGATGGCCGCCTCGTTGATCATCGGCCCGACGTCGGTGCCCGCCTTGCGGCCGTCGCCCAGCTTGAGCTTCTTCACGCGCTCTACGAGCCGGCCGAGAAGACGATCGTGCACGCCGCTCTGGACGATGAGCCGGCTCGTGGCCGTGCAGCGTTGGCCCGTGGTCCCGAACGCTCCCCACAGCACGCCGTCCAGCGCCAGATCCAGGTCGGCGTCGTCGAGCACGATCTGGGCGTTCTTGCCTCCCATCTCGAGCGAGAGCCGCTTGTGCATCCGCCCGCACGTCTCGCCCACCAGCCTGCCCGTGTCGGTCGACCCGGTGAACGACACGACGGGAACGTCGCGGTGATCCACGATGGCCTTGCCCGCCTGTTCGCCCATGCCGTGCACGAGTTGCAGGACTTCCGGCGGTACGCCGGCCTCGAGCAGAACTTCGATGAACACATGCCCGGTGTGCGGCACGTCCTCGGCCGGCTTGAACACGACGGAGTTCCCGCACAGCAGCGCCGGGAAGATCTTCCAGGTGGGGATAGCCAGCGGGAAGTTGAACGGCGTGATGATGCCGCACACGCCGATCGGCCGGCGGAAGCTCATCGCCCACTTGTTGCGCAGTTCGCTGGGCACGGTGTGGCCGAACAACCGCCGCCCCTCGGTGGCCGCGTAGTACGCCGTGTCGATCCCCTCCTGCACGTCACCCTTGGTCTCGGCCAACGGCTTTCCCATCTCACGCGTCATCAGATCGGCGATCTCGTCCTTGCGCCGCACCAGGATGTCGCCGGCGCGCCGCATCGCATCCCCGCGGGCCGGCGCCGGTGTCCGCTTCCAAAGATCGAAGCCCCGCGTTGCCGAATCCACCGCCTTCTGCACGTCCCGCGCGTCGGAGCGCGGGAACCGCCCGATCACGTCGTCGTGGTCCGCCGGGTTGCGATTCTCGAAGTATTCGCCGCCAGCGGGCTCAACCCAGGCCCCGCCAATGAAGTTCTTGAACGTTGTCGTCATGATGTCGATATCAGGAGTTGCGAACCCGCCGGGTCGCCGTCACTTGCACACCCAGCCAGCGGGATGATTGGCGTCCGGCCTTGCGTAACCTACGCGGGGCAGCACCTCGAGTGAGCCGAGGATCAGTCCCCATAGGAGGATCAACAGGGAAAGCACGTGCGCGCGAGCCGACCGGTGGCGCCAGGTCCATATGGCGCTCCAACCGCCGCTCACGACGACGACCACCACCGCGGCCAGATACGCGGCGAGCCCGAACCCGCACCGCGCTTGATAGGGCCAGACGATCATCCCCAACCCAAGCGCGACCGAGAGCGTGAGCCGAGCAAAGACGCCGAACGACCCGGTGGCTTTGGCCGGCTTGCTGGCCCCCTTGCCGCCCCCAGCCGGTGGGGTGGCATCGGGTGCCGCCCTTCGCCCGTCGCCCGCCCTGGCCGGCGCCACGTCCTTCGGCAACAACTCCTCGTCCGGCATCGACCCCAGCTGCTTGTCAATCTTGGCGAGTTCCTTCGACCAGTCTCGTTCGGCCACAGTCGCTCCTTGTGCGGACGGCGCTCAGCCCGCGATTACGCGGGTCAGCCCGTACCGCTCGATCTTCTTGTACAGGTTGGACCGCGGCATTTCCAGCACGCGCGCCGTTTCTGACACGTTCCAGTCGTGTGCCCGCAGTTTGGCCAACAGGAACACCCGCTCCGCGGCGGACTTGAACTCCTCGAAGGTACGGCTCTCCATGACGGCGCCCATCGCGTGTTCCGCTGGGGTCCCGGCGCCCGTGCCTACCAGCCGTTCGACGTCGCCGGCCGTCACGCGCAGTCCCGCCGCGAGGATGAGCAGGCGCTCGATGGTGTTGCGCAACTCGCGGACGTTGCCCAGCCACTCCCGGGCGCCCAGCAGAGCCACCGCGTCGTCGTCGATCCGGCGCGGCGGCATGCCTTCGCGCTCGGTGAGGACGGAGACGAAGTGCGCCACGAGCAACGGGATGTCTTCCCGGCGCTCCCGCAGCGCCGGCACGTGGAGTGGCACGACGTTCAGGCGGTAGAAAAGGTCTTCGCGGAACCGCCCTTCGGCGATCTCCGTCTCCAGATGCTTGTTCGTTGCGGCCAGGACCCTAACGTCCACCAGAATCGGCTTGGCGCCGCCGATACGCGTCACCACGCCGTCCTGCAGCACCCGGAGCACTTTCGCTTGGGCGGCCAGGCTCATGTCGCCGATCTCGTCCAGGAACAGCGTGCCCCGGTTCGCCTGCTCGAACTTGCCGGCCCGATCTGCCGTGGCGCCGGTGAACGACCCCTTCATGTGTCCGAACAACTCGCTCTCGATCAACTCCCCGGGGATGGCGGCGCAGTTGACCTCCACGAACGGCCCGGGGGCTCGCGGAGACTGCCGATGGATGGCGCGCGCCACGAGTTCCTTGCCCGTGCCGTTCTCCCCGGTGATCAGCACTCGGGCCGGCGTGCCGGCCACCCGATCGATCTTCTCGATCACGGCGCGAATTGCGGCCGATCGGCCTACGATCTCGTACCGCGACTCGATGGTCTCGCGCAGCCTCGTGTTTTCCTCGTGCAGCGCGAGGTGCGACAGCGCGTTGCGCAGCGTCACGAGAATGCGGTCGGTATCGAGGGGCTTCTCGAGAATGTCGTAGGCGCCGAGCTGGGTGGCCTCGACCGCCGTCTGGATGGTCGCGTGGCCGCTGATCATTACCACCACCGCCGCCGGGTCCAGTTCACGCAGTCGCCGGAGCGCTTCGAGCCCGTCCATCCCTGCCATCTTCACGTCGAGGAAGACCAGCTGGGGCCCCCACCGCTTGTATTCGGCGATCCCATCGGCGGCGTTGTTCGCCCCCCGCACGTCGTAGCCCTCGAACTCGAGCAACTGGGCGAGTGCGGCGCGCACGCCCTGCTCGTCGTCCACGATTAGAACGCGGCGGTTCACGGGATTGGCCGAACGTTGCGGGTCATGCGCGAAAGCTACCCGCCTCCGTCGCCCCAGCCAACGACGGCGCGCCGCTCACGGCAACCCCTTGTACAGCGTCAGGTGCCCATCGGCCACGCGGATGTCCACCACGTACCGGGGCGTCTGGATCGGGAGCCCGTCTGCGCTCAGACTGTCCAGATGCGCGCCACGCGCGATCCGGCCGAGCAGCCTCGGGATCACGGGTCCCGGCACGGTCAACGAGCCAAACTTGATCTGACGCACCTTGAACTCGGTGAGCCCCGGGTGCACGACGTGGAAGGTTCCCACCACCTCCATCCGTTCGCGCTCGCCGAGCATGGGCGCCAACGGGCCGAGCGCGTCGCCGCCACCCAGGTCCCGGGGCCGCACGCTCGCCCGCACGTACAGTTCGTCGCCCACCACCGCCGCCTCGGCACTGTCGGCCTCATCAGGAAGCTTGCCGAGCAACGCCTTCATCACGTACGCCGACGCATCGCCCGCCGCCACATTCTGGAATACCGGCCCCTTGATCTCGGCTAGCGTGTCGAGTGCCGCCTGCGCCCTCCGTGCGCCGGCGAGCGTGAGCGGCTGCCAGCCGATGGGGGCCTGGCCCACCGGGGCGGCCGAGGGAAAGAAATGGCTCACCCAGCGGTCGCGCGTGAGCCACGCGCCAATGCCGAGCAACACGAGCATCACGAGGCAGCCGAAACGTGCGATGCATCCCATGGGTCAGGATTCCCGGAGCGGAGAGGAGTGGAGGAGCTGGTGCGCCGGCCCTTCCGGGCGAAGCGTACTGCACACGAGATCGATTCGGGAGACGACGGCGGGAAAGCGGTGCCCCGCGCCGCGCCGGGCTTCGCGCGACAACGCCCGCAGCACGTCGGCGGATGGTAGGTGCTTCACGCGGGCCAGCGTCACGTGCGGGCGGAAGGGACGCCCCTCAATAGGAATGCCCAGTCCCGCGCAGGCTAACTCGACGTCGTGATGCAGGAGTTCGAGCCGCGGATCGGCGTCCATGCCGATCCATACGACACGGACCCGCCGAAGGTTCGGAAACGCCCCGAATTCGCCGAGCGACGACGCTTGCGCCGTGTGGCCGGCCGCTACGTCGTCCATGGCCGCCGCCACTCGCGGCACGGCCGCTTCCGGCTGTTCACCCAGGAACTTGAGAGTCAGGTGGAGCCGCCCCTCGTCCACCCACGCCAGCCCGGGAGCCGCCGCGCGAAGGGGTGCCGCCGCCGCGAACACCGCGGCGCGGGTGGCCGCACCGAAATCAATCGCCAGGAACAGCCGCACGGGCCGCTGGTGGTGGGGGCTCGGCGCCGGGTGCTTTGGCGGGCACGCCGGCCAGGACGTTGAGCGAGCCCGACCGGAAGCCCCGCGGGTCGATCACTACCTCGCGAAAGCCCGCCGTTCGCACCGCGAGGAGCACCTCCGCTTCGCGCTCCGGCACCAGCCAGCCCGGCAGCTCGCTCGCCCCGATCTCGACGCTCGCCGTCTCGCCATGGTGCCGCACCCGCAGATCGCCCGCCACACCGAGCTTGCGCAATTGCTCCTCGGCCACCTCCACCTGCCGCAGCCGCTCGATCGTGACGGCTGTGCCGTACGGCAGCCGTGATGACAGACAGGGCGACGACGGCTGCTTCCAGGTGGGAATCCCCCGAGCGCGCGACCGTTCCCGGATGTCGGCCTTGGTCATTCCCACCTCGGCGAGCGGGGAGTGCACCGCGTGCTCGCGGCCCGCACGCGCCCCCGGTCGGTAGTCGCCACGGTCGTCGGCGTTGGTGCCGTCGGCCACGACTTCGAACCCGCGCGCAAGCGCCGCCGGGATGATCCTGCTCCAGAGTTCGGTCTTGCAGAAGTAGCAGCGGTTTACCGGATTGGCGGTGTAGCGCGGGTCGTGTAGCTCATCGGTGTCGATCTCGAGCACCGGGACGCCGAAGTCGTGGGCCACGCGCCGCGCCGCCGCCCATTGCGAGGCCGGGTAGGACGCGCTGCGGCCGATCACGGCGAGAACTGATTCCGCGCCCAGCGTGTCCACGGCCACGCACGCCAGGTAGGCCGAATCCACGCCCCCACTGAATCCGACGGCCAAGCGCCTCCGGCGGCGAAGCCAGTCCAGGAGCGCCCTCTCGCGCCCCGGGGCGGCGCCGTCGGGACTCATCGCGTACGCAGTCATTGCTCAATGGTAGTTTCCCCACGCCCTCCCCGGCAGGGCGCGGGCTACGACAGGCTGCCGCAAGACGCACCACCCAACCGCACCCCATTCACGTCTCGCAAAGATCGCGGCCGTTCGCTTGCGGCGTACGGCGGGCACCGGCATATAGTCGCCGCCAATGACGTCTCGCATTCCTTTGCCGGTACCGAGGGGAGCTGACATGGATACCAAGCGCGCCGCCGTCGCCGGAGTGATCGCAACGGCCGCGATGACCGCCCTCCTGATGGTCGAGCCCTCCATCGGGCTCCCGCAGATCGCAATCGGGGAGACCCTGAGCAGCGTGATGACCGGGATCTCGCCGCACACCGCCGTCGGGCCGGCCGGGGGCTGGCTGGTGTACATCGTGGTGGGCATAGGGTTCGCGATGTTCTACGCCGCCTTTTTGGAAAGCCGGCTCCCGGGTACGCCGTTCCTTCGCGGAGTGCTGTTCGGATGCGGCCTGTTCGTCCTGGCACAGTCGGTGTTCGCGCCGCTCTCGGGGAGCGGCGTGTTCTCGCACGGCGACGTTGAATTGCTGGTCGGCGGACTGCTCGGGCACCTCGTCTACGGCGGCGTAGTGGGCTACGTCTACGGCGGCGCCGGAGCGCTCCCCGACATGGCAAACACCGTATAGCCTCCGCCGGCAGGGCGCGATCGTCCGCCGGCAGCCCCGGACGCTTCCCGAAATCCTCGTGAACTTGTAGGGCCCATCCCCACACGACTGCGGCGATTCTCTGACGGCGCAGCCTATTGGAGAACGCAAGTTCTCAACGCATGACGTATCAACCAAATGATTCACGTCACCTCAGGGAGGACTGAGGTTTATGCCGGCGCTTACGCAGCCTCCCCCGTTTGCGCTCGCCGCCGCTCGCCTGTGGGCCATCAACCATCATGGAGCCAAACCATGACCGCCGCATTCCAAAGTTCCAGTGCCCCGCAACGGCACCGCACCAGCGCCGGATTTCCGCGCCTGATCCTGGCGCTCGCCATCCTGGCGTGGCCTGCAGCCGCCCGCGCGGACCATTCGGGCTCGCGCGCCGAGGCGCCCACGGCGGCTATCGGCGTCCGCGCCGACCGAGCCGTGGTCGGCGGCCGTCTGCTGTCGGCCCTCGCCAAGGTGCACGCCAACGTTCCTGCATTCTCGCGGCAGACGGGGTTGGCCTGCAGCGTTTGCCACTACCAGTTCCCGGCGCTCACGCCGTTCGGCCGGATGTTCAAGCTCAATGGATACACGATGACCGGACTGGCCACGATCGTCGCCCAGAAGGACTCGGCGAGTGATCCCAGTCTCAAACTGCTCACGATGCCGCCCATGGCCGCCATGTTCGTGGGTTCGGTGACCAACACCGCCAAGGCGCCGCCGGGAACGCAGAACGGCACCGTGCAGTTCCCCGACCAGGCGAGTCTGTTCATCGCCGGCGCGATCTCGCCCAACGTCGGCATCTTCTCCCAGTTCACCTACGCGGCCGCCGACGGCAGCTTTGGCGTGGACAACATCGACCTCCGCTATGCGAGCCACCACACCGTGAGCGGAAAGGACTTTCTGTTCGGCGTGACCATCAACAATAACCCGACGGTGCAGGACGTGTGGAACACGGTGCCCGCGTGGAGCGCGCCGTACATGAGTTCCGAGGTAGCGCCCGGCCCCATCGCCAGCACGGTCATCGACGGCACACTCGGCCAGGCCGTGGTCGGGCTCGGTGCCTACTCGCTGCTCGACAACCACCTCTACACCGAATTCACCGTGTACCGGGCCGCGCCGCAGGGAGCCGCGCTGCCGCTCGACGCGACGGCAGAGAGCGCTACCGACGGCGTCGCCCCGTACTGGCGCGTCGCCTGGCAGCAGCAGATGAGCCAGGACTATCTCATGCTCGGCACGTATGGCCTCCACGCCCAGCTGTATCCGACCGGGGTGAGCGGAGTGACCAATCAGTTCACCGACTACGGGTTCGACGCACAGTATGAGCACCCGATGGCCGACGGCGCCGTGATCGGCCATGCGACGTACATCCACGAGACGCAGAACCGCGTTGCGGACGTGACGGCTACGAGTCCGGCCGCCGAGTTCCAGAGCGGCAATCTGTCCACCCTTCGGGCCAACGTCGCGCTCGCCACGTCGCTCAACTACGGTGCGTCGCTGGGGTACTTCCAGACCACCGGCAGTTCGGATGCGATCCTCTACCAACCGGCCGCCGTGGGCGGCAGCGCCAACGGGAGCCCCAACACCCAGGGCCTCGTGGGCGAGTTGACCTACAACCTCTGGCAGAACGTCCGCGTCGGCGTGCAATACGTGGCGTACACGAAGTTCAACGGGTCGAGCACGAACTATGACGGGTTCGGTCGCTCGGCTTCGGACAACAACACGCTCTACACATATTTCTGGTTGGCGTTCTAGCGTCGCCTCGGACCTGCCCATGCACCGTTGGTGACGGCTGATACGCGCCACGGTTGAGCGCCCCGGTAACCTTCGGCTTGCCGGGGCGTTCGCTCGTTGATCGGCTACTGCAGTCGCGGCCGATAACGGAGGGCTTCGGCCACGTGCGGCGGCGCCACCGCTTCGTCGCCCGCGAGGTCGGCGATCGTGCGAGCCACCTTGATCACCCGGTGGTACGCGCGGGCCGACAGTCGCAGCGCGTCGGCGGCACCCGTCAGCACGCTGCGCGCCTCGCGCCCGACCCCGCCGTGGCGGTCGAGCCAGCGCCCACCGGCGTGGGCATTGCATTGCCAATCATTAGTATCTTGATAACGCCGGCGCTGGCGGGTGCGGGCCGCGTCCACGCGGGCGCGGATCGACGCCGATGGGTCCCCGGTTTGCCCGGCATCCTCCCCCAGTAGGTGCGTCGGCACCGGCCCGACCGTCACGTGCATGTCGATCCGGTCGAGCAGCGGCCCGGACAGTCGCCCCCGGTACTTCTGCACCTCGCTCTCGGCGCACACGCAGGGCTGCGACCCGCTGGAGCCGTGATGGCCGCAGGGACAGGGGTTCATCGCGCCCACCAGGGTGAACCGGGCCGGGAAGGACACGGCCTGCAGGGCCCGTGCGATCACCACCCGCCCGTCCTCCATGGGCTGGCGGAGCGACTCGAGCACGTAGCGCGGGAACTCCGGCATCTCGTCCAGGAATAGCACGCCATAGTGCGCCAGACTGACCTCGCCGGGACGCGGCGTACTGCCACCGCCGACGAGTCCGGCCGTGGAGATCGTGTGGTGCGGGGCACGAAACGGGCGTGCGCTGCATAACGCGCCGTTACCGGTGGTCAACCCTGCCACGGAGTGGATGGCCGTCACCTGGAGGGCCTCCTCGTTCGTGAGCGCGGGCAGGATGGACGGCAGGCGGCGGGCGAGCATCGTCTTGCCCGCACCGGGGGGGCCGACGAGCAGCACGTTGTGACCGCCCGCCGCAGCGATCTCCAGTGCACGCTTGGCGCCGTCCTGCCCCGCGACGTCCCCGAAGTCGGCCGCCTCGCCGCCGCCAGGGGCTTCGAACGCCGGCACGGGCGGCGCCGGGAGCGCGCCGGCGCGGAGCCATTGCACGAGCTGCGGCAGCGAGTCTGGCGCGCACAGCGGCACCCCGCCGGTCAACGCCGCTTCGGCCACGTTGTCGCGCGGCAGGACGAGTGTGCATCCCGCGCCACTGGAGGCCAGCCGCCGGGCCACCGGCAGCACGCCTCGCACGGCGCGCACGCTGCCATCCAGTCCCAACTCCCCGAGCACGACGAGGCGGCCGGCGACCGTGTCGGGTACGACGCCGAGCGCGGAGAGCAACCCGACGGCGATCGGAAGATCGAACGCGGCACCGGTCTTGTGGACGTCGGCCGGCGAGAGCCCCACGGTGACCCGCCGCGGCGGGAGGGCAAGCCCCGAATTGGCCAGCGCGGCGATCACCCGTTCGCGGCTCTCCTTGACCGAACTGGAGGCGAGGCCCACGATGCTCCATTGCGGCAGGCCGGGCGATACGTCCACCTCGACCGTCACGTCGTAGGCATCGATGCCGAGTACGGCAGCCGAGCGGATGGCAGCGAGCATTGGGACAAGATCGGCCCCCGACGCGCGCGGCCGGCATCACTTCATTGCGGGGTTCGTCGAACTCACGCCGCCATATCAGAAGGCGCCTGTCCTCATTCCGCTGCCCGGCTGCCTGACTGTCGGGCAGTCGGGCAGGCCGTCAGAGTCAACAGGCGTTAGCCAGCGGTCAGCCGTTTGCGGATCTCGCGGGAACCATTCGCCACGCCGAACGCCACGCCCGTGCCAAACAGAATCGCCGTGCCGCCACCCACCACCGGCAGCAGCCAGACGATCGGTGCGGCAACGAGCGCCGCGACCACACCGGCGACGATCGGCGCCTTCAGCGTGTGCACGCTGTCCACATACCGCAGCTTGTTTTCCACGAATCGGCGCGCGGCGAGATATCCAAATACAGTGGCGGCCGCGGTAGCGGCGAAT
The DNA here is from genome assembly GCA_963728785.1 of uncultured Gemmatimonadaceae bacterium. GTDB lineage: Bacteria > Gemmatimonadota > Gemmatimonadetes > Gemmatimonadales > Gemmatimonadaceae > JAGWRI01. The sequence goes on along the minus strand of CAVSKV010000004.1, from coordinate 653,016 downwards.
CCTATGAAGTGAAGCACGCGATCTCCCAGTGGCGGTCTCTGTTTCACCGTACGCGGTTCCAGACGCCGGGTTTCACCGCGACGCGACCGTGACGCGCCGCCCTAGTGTCCCCCCCAACAGTCCGATAGTTTTTCCGAACAACGGCGCGCGGCCGGCCGTACCGACCCGAGGCCCGCTCCTGGTGCCGACCCGCTGACCCCGCATTCCGCCACCTCCGGAGACGCCCGATGTTCACGTTGCGCGTGGTCCGACACGACCGGCCAGAGCAGGTGCTCGCCGAATGCCTGAGCGCTGTGGCCCCGGCAACCGGTGAGACGCTGCAACTCGACCCGCTCGACCCCGAGGGCGAACTCGCCGGCCCCAGCACGTGCTGGCGGGTGGTCGCGGTCACGGTCCACGTGCCATCGGCCAGGTCGGCCCGCCCGCGTACCGGCAAGCCGCTCGAGATGAAGCTGGTGGACGTCACCGTGCGGCCGGACGTCGTCGAGATCCCCGAACTGGCGCGGGCCGCCGAGCACATCCTCGCTGAATCCCGGATGTGAGGTGAGCCCGGCGTGACACAGGCGGCATCGTCCGAACCCTTTGCGGTCACCCACGAGCTTCCGCCGCATCTGACGCATTGGGAGCTTCCGCCCAACTGGGCGTGGGGCGCCGAAGGGCTGCGCTTCGGCCACCGGCACTATCAGGAATTGATCGACGCGCTCGGCCGCTCGCTGTCGTTGGTCACGGTGCCGAATCCGGCGCACGCGCACTGGCTCGAGTCCGAAGCGCGCCACCTGGCGCACCGGAACCATCCCGCGGTGCCGACCACGTACCACTACTGGGCGACGTACGGGGTGTCGCACCACGGCCCCGGGTACCTGCGCCGCTGGATCGCCGGCGAAACCATTGGGGCCCGGGTCCGGCGCGCCGGCCCCGATAACGTGCCGGCCATGCTCCGCCTGATGCGCGAATTGGGGTCGGCGCTCAGCTATCTCCACGACGCCGGGGCCACCCACGGCGCCGTCTCCGCCGAGACGGTCTGGATCGCGCCGATGGGGCGGCTGTGGATGCTCGGGTGGGAGTGGGCAGTGCCGTTCGGTGACATTCCCGATGGCATCTCTCCCGATCCTGCCTTGATGGCATCGCCCCAGGAGTGGCAACGCGCCGGTTGGATTCCCACCGCGCTCAGCGACCAGTGGCAGTTGGCGTCGCTCTGTTTCTTTTCTCTCACCGGTGAACGGCCTCCGGCGCGCGACGTGCCGCCGATTTCGCTCGTACGCCCCGACTGTCCCAGATCGGTGGCCGAGGTGCTCGACCGCGCCTTGCGCGAGCATCCGGAGGAGCGCTTCGCGAGCGTAGCGGCGATGCTGCGCGCCGTGGATCGCGTGGTCGGCAGCCGGACGGTGCTGATGCTCGGCGACGATGACACCGAGGTGCCCGGCGAGTCGGAGGAGGCACGGCTCCGCTGGGCGCTGGGCGACGACTACGACGTGCTGGCACCGCTCGGTTCGGGCTCGTTCGGCTCCGTGTGGCGGGTGCGCGACCTGTCGCTGGGCCGCGAGGTGGCGCTCAAGCTGCTGCACCCGTACATCGCGCGCGATGAGGCGGCGGTGAGCCGATTCCGCCGGGAGGCGCAGTTGGCCGCCCAGCTCGCGCATCCGGCGATCGTCCCGATCTACGACTTCGATTCGCGGGGCAACGTGGCCTGGTACACGATGGAGCTGGCCGAGGCGGGTTCGGTGGCCGAACTCGTGCAGCGCGCCGGCCCGCGTCCGCTGGCCGAGATTGCGCCGCGCGTGGACCTCGTGCTCGACGGCCTGGCCGCGGCGCATTCCATCGGCATCGTGCACCGGGACCTCAAGCCCGAGAACGTGGTCATCGACCGCTACCGTCGCTGGCGCATCGCCGACTTCGGCATCGCGAACATCTGGGGGGAGGACACGGCCGGCTCGGGAGGCACCCCCGCGTTCGCTCCGCCCGAGCAGCTGCTCGGTGAGCCGCAGGACACCGCTGCGGACTGCTACTCGATGGCCGCGATCGTGTACTTTGCGTTGTCGGGAAGCCCGCCGTACGGCGAGAGCGACGTGCGCACCACTCTGGCCCGCGCCCTGGCCCGCGACGTGGACGTCACGGAATTTCCGGAAGAGATCGCCGACTGGCTGCGGCACGGCCTCGAACCCGAGGTGTCAAAACGCTTCCAGGACGCGGCCATCATGCAGCGCGCGTGGCGCGAGGCGGTGCGCGCCGTGGCGCAGCGCGAGCGGCGCGCCCCGTGGTGGCGCCGCTGGCTGGGCGGCGAGCACGACGACGGGCTCTGGGGCTCGGACGAACCGGCGGGCGCGTGACGAGCGAGGAGGTGGGGCATGCCGATCGAAACGATCAATCCGGCCACCGGCGCGCGCGCACGGGCGTTCGCGCCCCACACCGCCGCTGAACTCGAAGCGCGGCTCGCGCGCGCCGCCTCCGCCGCGATTGGCTGGCGCCAGCTGCGCGTAGCCGACCGCGCGCGGATCGTCGCCCGGGCGGGCGCCCTGCTCGACCGCGACCGCGACCAATACGCGATGCTCATGACGCTGGAGATGGGGAAGCTGTTGGGAGCGGCACGCGACGAGGCCGCCAAGTGCGCCATCGCCTGCCGCTACTACGCCGAGCACGCGCACGCCATGCTCGCCGCCAAGCACGTTCCGGCTGAGGGTGAGGACGCACGGGTCGAGTTCCATCCGCTGGGGGTCGTGCTCGCCGTCATGCCCTGGAACTTCCCGTTCTGGCAAGTGATCCGATTTGCGGCGCCGGCGCTCGTGGCCGGCAACGTGGCCCTGCTCAAGCACGCCAGCAACGTGCCCCAGTGCGCCCTCGCGCTCGAAGCGCTGTTCACCAACGCCGGCGCGCCGCCGGGGGTCTTTCAGACTTTACTAATAGCCGCGTCGGCGGTGGACGGGGTGGTCGCCGACCACCGGGTGGCGGCCGTGACCCTCACCGGCAGTGAGGGCGCCGGTTCACGCGTGGCGATGACGGCCGGCCGGCACCTCAAGAAGACCGTGCTCGAGCTGGGCGGCAGCGATCCGTTCCTCGTCATGCCCAGCGCCGAGATCGATCGCGCGGTGGAGGTCGCCGTGCGTGCCCGCACCGTCAACAACGGACAATCATGCATCGCCGCCAAGCGGTTCATCGTGCACCGCGATGTGGCCGAGGCGTTCACCTCGCGCTTCGTGCGCGCCATGCAGGGGCTCATCGTGGGCGACCCGATGGACGACCGCACGCAGGTGGGGCCGCTGGCCGGCGCCCAGGCTCTGGCGGACCTGGAACAGCAGGTCAACCGGTCGGTGGCGCTCGGCGCGCGGGTGCTCACGGGAGGCGCCCGGATCGACGGCCCGGGGTTCTTCTTTCAACCCACGGTGCTGGCCGATATCCCATCCGAAGCGCCGGCCTATACCGACGAGCTGTTCGGTCCGGTGGCGTCGCTGTTCGTAGCGCGTGACGTAGACGACGCCATTCGCATCGCCAACGACACACGCTACGGCCTGGGCGCCAGCGCCTGGACGCGCGAGCCCGCGGAGGTCAGGCGGTTCGCCCGCGAGTTGCAAGCGGGCACCGTGTTCGTGAACGCCATGGTGGCGTCCGACCCCCGATTCCCGTTCGGTGGAGTGAAGCATTCGGGCTACGGCCGCGAGCTCAGCGCGTTCGGGTTGCGCGAATTCGTCAACGTGAAGACGGTACGCGTGCGCCTCTAGCTACGCCGCTTCCAGGACGATGCGGACGAGCGTCCCCCGCCCGGGTTCGCTCTCCAGTTCCACCGTCCCGCGCCACCCCTCGATCAACCGGCGGCTGATCGCCAATCCCAACCCGCTGCCGCTCGTGCGCGTGGAGAAGCGCGGCTCGAACACCCGCGGCATCACGTCGGCGGGAATCCCGTGGCCGTCATCGCGTATCTCGATCACCACGCGCCCGTCCACGGACAGCGTCGTGGCGACGCTGTGGGCGCCGGCCAGGCGGGCGTTCTCGTACACGTTCAGCAGCACCTCGCGCAGTTCGTCGTGCTGCGCCATCGCGAGGCGGGCTCCCTCGGCGCCTTCGAGCCCCCACTCGATGTTTCCCTCACCCATGCGCTCCAGGCCAATCAGGTCGCGTAACGCCGCGGCGACGTCGGTAGCCTCGGCCCCGAGCCGCTCGCCGGGTACAGAGCCGTAGCGGCTGAACGCGCGCGCGATCTGATCGAGGTGATCGATCTCGGCCAGAATGCGCTTCACGTTTTCGTCGAGCACTCGATCGAAGTCCACGCGCTTGTCGGCCCGCGCCCGCTGCAGGTGCTGGACGCCGAGCCGGATGGGGGTGAGCGGATTCTTGATCTCGTGCGCTACCTGGCGCGCCATCTCTCCCCACGCGAGCACCCGTTCGGCGTGCGCGGTCACCGCACGGCTCGCTTCGAGGTCATCGGCCATGCGCCGGAATGCCGCGAACACAGGGCGGAACTCCACCGTGGGGCTGTCTTCGAGCACGGGGGCCCGTCCGCCGGCGGCCAACGTCAGGGCTGCCTGGCGCAGCGTGCTGATGGGGCCGGCGAGCCGGCGGGCGGCGAAGCCGCTCAGCCAGAAGGCGGCAAGCGCCCCTACCGCGGTGACGAACATGACGAGGACGCCCAGATCGCCCCGGCGGCGCTCGAGGGCGAGATCGTCGGCGCGCGCCGGCGCTGCAAGCACCAGCGTCTTGCTGGAATCTTCCACGGCGCGGTAGCCGAACAGGACGTGCGCCTCACCGAATCGCTGGTCGCGGCTTTCCGACACTTCCTCGTTGACCACCAGCAGCAGCTGCATATCGGGTGAGAGGAATCGGCCCGTGGGCGCGAGCGCGGCCAGCAGCGGATCGCTGGCCGCAGCCAGTTCGCCGTCGCGGTACAGGAACAGGGGCGTCGCCAACCGCCGTGACTCCTGGGCCACCCATTGCGAGTCACCCGGCACGGGCGCCACGGCGCGCAGCGTCTCCCCCACCAGCAGTTCGCGGCTCTGGGCCGCGTCGGCGGCCAGCTGTTGGTACGACCAGGCGGCGAACGCGGCGGCCGGAAGCATGAAGAACCCGAACATCACCACGGTGAGCTGCGTGCGGTAGCTGCGGCGCCACCGGCGCTGCCGGTCGCGCAGCCAGCGGCCCACGGCGCCGTCGGCGAGCACGCTCGCCAGCCAGAGCACGCCGACGATGGCCAGGTCGAACAGCACGATGAGCGCCCCGCGCTGCACCAGCGCGTCCACCGACCGCAGCTCCACTTCGGCGTGCACCCGCGCCGCGCCAAGGGTCCTGGGCGACACCCAGTCGCCGTGCAGCGCCGTGCCCTCCCGCCGCCAGTCGATGTGCGGGGGACCGGGCGGCGGGTGAGCCAACGGCTCGGCCAACTGCAGTACGTACGGGGGCGCCGCCTCAGGCGGCTGATCGATGCCGAGCAGCTTGGCGAACGGATCGGCAGCAATGAGCCGGGTGCGGGACGTTGCCACGACCACCACCACACCGGCCCGGGTCGGGACGCCAACCCCGAACTCCACCGCAGGCTGAGCGATTATGGGGTATTCCACCGTGCTGTCAGCGATCGCCGCTTGTCGTGCGATGTCGCGGGCCTGGTCGTTCGCTACAGCAAACGCCGCCGCCGAAAGGGTGGCGGCGGGCACCGAATCGTTCGTCCACACGGACAGCCACACGGGGAATCCCGCCGGCGCCAGCGGCGACGTGGCGTACGCCCGGAGCAGCCATTCGCGTGTGGCCGCCGGGTCCGGGTCGGCACGCACTGCCGTTGCGAACCGCTCGACGAGCGACAGCACGGCCGGGTCGTTCTGGCCGAGGCCATGCACGTCGTGTTCGGCAAGGGCCATCCGTCCTCGCGTCGTAGCGCCCCACACGAGCGTGGTGGCCCCGAGGGCGGCGACCGTGGCGGCGCTCGACACGAGGGCCCGCGATCGCCGCGCCAGGGCCAGCGCTCCGATGGCGAGGATCCACGGGATCGGGTACCACCACGGCCAACGGCCGTCCGGCTGCCAGGTGATCGGCGCGAGAATTGCCGCCGCCGCGGCAAGCATCGGCCCGGTCCACGGCGGCACGCCGCGCCGCGGTCCCAGCGCCGCGCTTCCCGCGGTGGCGCCGGCCAGCAGTACGGCGCTCCCGGCCAGAAAGATGGCCACCTCCCAGACGAGCCAGAGGGGCGGGTTCACCCCGTACATGGGAATCGAGATGCCCCGGGCGAGGTCGCGCAGCAGGAAAGGACCCAGACCGGCGATCGCCAGAACGGCCAGGCCCCACCAGGCACGCGGAGCACCGTGGGCCAACCCGCGAACCACCGCCATCAGGACGAGCAGTACGAGCGCTCCCGTGATGATCAGAGCTCCGGCGTTCGCGGTGAGCGCCCCTCCGATTGGGGTGTAGTAGAGCGATGCATCGAAGAGGCGGGAATCGTTGGAGAACGCCCCCAGTGGCACGAGCGAAGTGCACGCCAGCGCCACGGCGATCGAGGCCACGCGCCAGGGCAGCCCGCGCTCGACGCGCCACGCCGCAACCACGAAGGCGGCCAGCGCGATCAGGGCCACCAGCGCTACGATCAGTCGGGCGCTGTGCAGCGCCTCGAAGCGTGCGGTCGTCTCTTCCACCGTCGCTGGCCGGGCGTAGATCAGTCTCTGGGTGTGGGCCCAGAGCGCCTGCCACGACACCGCTCCAACGGGCGGAAGCGTGGCCCTGAATCGAAATCCAGAAATGCCGATTTCCCGGGCGAGATCACCGGCGATGGGATGGGTGAGCCGGTCGGCCGGGGACATGGCGTCGAGCAGCACGGTGGCCACGGCGCGCCGGGTCCCGCGACGGGCCGTGAAGTAGAGACTGGTGTAGAAGTCCGAGCGCGCCACCCCCACCGAGTCGCGGAGCGAATCGGTGGGGACGTAGATGCGCCCCGCCCACGCGAGCGGTTCGCCCCCCTGGTACAGCACCACCCCCGCCTCCCCTGCGCTCTCCGACGGGACGAGCGATGCCAGCGCCGCGAACGCTGATGCGGTGTCGTCGGGAGCATCGAGGGCCCGGGACGCGGCCCTCTCCATCGCCTCCACGGCGCCGTCCACCCGCCGATCGAGCGTCGCGAGTGCGTCGTTCTCGAGCCCGGAGCGAACTTCCGGCCAGACGGTGTCGATGCGATGGAGGCGCAGTTGCGCATATGCCGCGAACACCACCAGCGCCGCCAGCACCGTGGTGGAGCCCACGGCCCACCGGCGCCCCCGGGCGGGTACCCAGCGCAGTCCGGCCCCCGCCACGACGGTGGCGAGCGCCGCGGCGGCGAGATACTCTACCCTGGTTCCGTTCAACCACTGGCACGCGGCGAGCAGGGCCAGCGCCGCGGCCACCGGCCACCAGGCCGCAAGCAGCCGTTTAGCGCGCCGGCCGGTCATCGCTCACTCGGTCTCCATGAGTTCTCCTCACGCCGGCGCGCCCCGCCCGCGACGCCTCAAGGAAATGCGCCCCGCCGAGGTCGCGGCCACGCTGGCCGCCGACCCGCGACTCATCCTGCCCATCGGCACGTGCGAACAGCACGGGCCCCACATGCCGCTGGGTGCCGACACGCTCATCATCGAACGCCTGGCGGACGATTTGTCGGCCGAGTTCCACGTGCTGCGTGCGCCCACGGTGGAGTACGGGGTCAACGTGGTGACGGAACGCTCGTTCGCAGGCAATGCCTCGGTACGGCGCAAGACGCTGCATCGCACGCTCAACGACCTGGTGGACTCGTGGGAGTCCGGCGGGGTACAGGAGTTCATTCTCCTCACGGCGCACGAGCACGACCCGCACCTCGAGGCGCTCGAGACGGTCATCACGTCGAGCGCGCGGCTCCGCGTGGTGAACATCTTCGGGCTCGCGTTCGCGGACCTGCTCGAGGGCCAGGTGGAACCGATGCACGGGGACGAGATGGATACGTCGCTCCTGCTGTACATTGCGCCTGAACTGGTGCTGATGCCGTTGGCGCAGGATTATATGTTGTCGGCCGATGAGCTGCGACGGTACCGCCGCGGCTGGCTGCGGGTGCCGGACCGGAGTCCGGGCTCGGTTGGACGACCGACCCTGGCATCGGCGGAAAAGGGGAAACGCCTCTACGCTCGCATCCGCGAGCGGCTGAGAGCGCACATCTTTCTCGCCGGTGCGCCGGCGATCTGAACAGGCCTTCGCATTCTGGGTACCTTTATACTAATGAGACCGGTCCCGCTCCTGCTTGCCGCCGTGCTCCTGGCACGCTCCGCCCCCGCTCTCGCGCAGGAGAGCGTGGTGGACGAGGGGACGCTCGTGATCACCAGGAACGGCGCGCCGATCGGACGCGAGGCGTACCGCATCGTGCGCGCGGCAGCGGGCGGCGGCCAGGCCTACCGCGCGACGGCGACGATTTCGTTCAACGCCGAGCGGATCACCCTGCGGCTCACCACCGACTCCGTGGGCGGGCCGCTCAGCTACGAAGCCGAGGTGCGGGTGAGCGGGGTGATGACGTCGCACGTGGACGGCAACGGGCGCCCCGGACGGTTCAGCACCCTGACGCATACCCCCGATGGTGAATCGGCGCGCGACTACGTCATGGGAACCGATCCCCTGGCGCTCGACGCCAGCGCGTTCGATCCGTACTATTTTGCAACGCTTCCTCCCCTGCGAACCCGCTTCGCCGTGATCGATCCGCGAGCCGGTACACACGCTACATTTCGATTCGAGGAACGTGGCCAGGAACCGATCCGGGTGGGTCGAGGGACCGTGAGCGCAATGCACTACGCGCTGATCGGCGCCGACGGCGCCACCCGGGACATCTGGATGGATGCCAACGGGCATCTCCTGCGGGTGGCGGTTCCGGCCAGGAACCTCGTGGCGCAGCGGGACGAGCTGCCTCGATAGCTCACGATCGGGCGCGGTCCCGCGCCGGGACGCGCCCGACCTCGAACCGTCCCGCAAAACCGTCTTGAAACCGGGTTCGGCCACCCACCGTATGGGGGGCTGACCCTTCACCAAAGGACCCTTCCTCGATGCGCGTTTCGCTGTCTGCTGCCCTGGTTGTGTTCGCCGGTCAGGTTGCGCTCGCCCAGGGCGGCCCTCCGCCCTCCGCCCAGGATCTTTCGCTGGCCCAGGCCATCGCCCTCGCCCGGCAGAACAATCCCACATATCTCCAGACCGCCACCGGCATGCGCACTGCCAACGCCGCGGTGCGCACGGCATACGGGGCGTTTCTTCCCACTGTCAGTTCCTCGTTCGGTGCCGGCTACCAGCAGGCCGGCAGCCAGGTGTTCCAGGGGCTCACGTTCAGCGGGTCCTCGGATGCGGTCACGTCGAACTACAGCCTCGGCATCAGCTACCGGTTGAATGCGGCGTCCTTCATCCAGCCCAAACTCCAGATCGCGAATCGGAACGCCACGGAGGCCAACATCACGGGCCAGGCAGAGGCCGTCCGCGCCAACGTCACGTCGGCGTATCTCACGGCGCTCGCTGACCAGGCCAGCGCCGCGCTCCAGGACACGCTGGTGATCACGGCCCAGGGGCAGCTCGATCTCGCCAATGCCAAGATGGAAGTGGGCCAGGCGACGATCCTCGACGTCCGGAGCGCGCAGGTGGCGCTGGGCCAGGCCCAGATCGCCGCGCTCACCGCCCACAACACGGCCGAAGTGGACAAGGTCGCGCTGTATCAGCAAATCGGCGTGCCAAAGCCAGACAGCGTGCGACTCACGACGACGTTCAACATCGAGACCCCGATGTTCTCGCTCGACTCCCTGCTCGACCTGGCAGGCAGCCGCAACCCCGCCATCGTCGCCCTGCGTTCGCAGGAGCACGCGGCAGCGCTGGGCGTCAGGACGGCGAAGGCGAGCTATACGCCCACACTGTCGCTGAGCACCGGGCTGACCGGATACTCGTATCAGTACACGAACGCGGACTACCCGGTGAACGTGGCGCAGGCCAGCATCGCCGGCTCGTTCGCGAGTTGCTCGCAACTGGATTCCCTGCGCACCGGCGTCGGACTCGCGGCCTACGGCTGCGGATCCCCGACGCTCTCGGCGGCCCAAATGCAGAGCATTCGCTCCGCCAACAACGTGTTCCCGTTCAAGTTCACCCGTTCCCCGCTCTCCATTTCCGCCGGACTCTCGCTGCCCATCTTCGACGGCTTCAGTCGCGAGCAAAGCGTGCAGCAGGCCATCGCGCAGCAGCAGTCGGCCGCGTATGGCGTGAAGGCCCAGGAGCTGCAGACGCGCACCAACGTCACGCAGGCCTTCCTCAACTTGAAGCTGGCGGCCAGCACGATCGCGCTGCGGCAGCAGAACGCGGACCAGGCGCAGGATCAGTACCAGTACGCCGAGGCACGGTATCGCGCCGGCCAGGCTACCTACCTGGACGTCACCAGCGCCCGCGGCACGTATGTGCAGGCCGAAGTCGATCGCGTGAATTCCATCTACGATTATCACAAGGCATTCGCCGCGTTGGAAAACGCGGTCGGACGCCCCCTTCGATAGCCCCTGAGGATCGGACATGACCAAGCGCGTGAAGTTCACCATTGCCGGTATCGTGATCCTGGCGATCGTGGCGGTCGTCGCCACCGCAGCCGCCCGCAAGTCCAACGCCGGCGTGGACGTGCGCATCGAGCCCGTACGCCGGGCAGACCTGGTGGCGTCGGTGACGGCCAGTGGCCAGGTGAGCCCCCATACCAAGGTGGACGTCAGTTCCGACATCTCGGGCAAGATCACCAAGCTCTCAGTAAAGGAGGGCGATATGGTGACCAAGGGTCAATTCCTCCTGCAGATCGACCCGGCGATCGCCCAGGCCACGGTCAAGCAGTGGGAAGCCAATGTCGCCTCGGCCAAGGCCCAGCAGGAGCAGGCCAAGGCCAATCTGATGCAGGCCCAGAGCGAGTACGCCCGCTCCCTTGAATTGCAGAAGGCGAACACGAAGTTCGTGACCGCCGAATCGCTTCAGCAGCTCAAGACGGCCGTCGACGTCAACCAGGCCTTGCTCTCGTCGGCCGTCCATCAGGTGGCACAGGCCCAGGCCTCGCTCGAGAACGCCCAGTCGTCGCTCGACAAGACCACCATCTACGCGCCGATGTCGGGACGCGTCACGCGGCTCAACGTCGAGCAGGGCGAGACGGCCATTCAGGGAACACTCAACAAGGACGCCGCCACGCTGCTGACGGTGAGTGACATGTCCGAGTTGGAGACCAAGGTGAACGTGGACGAGACGGACGTCGCCCACATCGCCATCGGCGACTCGGCCGTGGTCCAGATCGATGCCTTCCCCGACACCACCTTCGTGGGCCGGGTCACCGACATCGCCAACAGTTCGGTCAGCGGCGCGACGACCACGACCACGTCGAGCACCGATCAGGCGGTTGACTACCAGGTCACCATCCGCCTGCTGAACGTGCCCAAGGATACGCGGCCCGATTTCTCGGCAACGGCCAAGGTCATCACCGATACGCGCAAGAACGTGCTGGCCATTCCGATCATCGCGCTCACCGTGCGCGAGAATCAGGACCTGCAGAACGCCGATACCGCCGTGGGACTGGGCCGGCCAAAACCGAAGGTCCAGGTGGGCAAGAAGGACGTCGAGGGAGTATTCGTAGTCGGGGCCGACAACAAAGTGACCTTCCGGCCCGTAAAAGTAGGGATAGCCGGCGAGAAGGACTTCGAGGTCCTGGACGGGCTCAAGGAAGGCGAGCGCATCGTTGCCGGTACCTACCAGGCCATTCGCGATCTGAAGGACGGCGCGGTCGTCCGCGAAACCAAGGTCGACACCAAGAAACCTCAGACGGGGTCCCAGTGAGCCAAGAAACCGCTGAAGCACCACTCAGTTCGACTGCGGAGCGCGCCGCCGTCCTGCACCAGGCTGGCCGGGCGCCGGAGAGCAAGTGGATCATCGTGACGCGCGGCATCCAGCGGCACTACGACATGGGCGGCGAGATCGTTCGCGCACTCCGGGGCGTGGACGTCGCCATCGCCCGCAACGAATACGTGGCCATCATGGGGCCATCCGGCTCCGGCAAGTCCACGCTGATGAACGTGATCGGCTGCCTCGACACGCCGACGTCGGGCGAATACTGGCTCAACGGCACGCTCGTCTCGGAAATGAGCGACGACCAACTGGCCCGCATCCGGAACAAGGAAATCGGGTTCGTCTTCCAGACGTTCAATCTGCTGCCCCGCGCCACCGCGCTCCACAACGTCGAACTGCCGCTCGTCTACGCCGGCATCGGCGCCGACGAACGCCGCCGCCGCGCCAAGGAAGCCCTGGAAAGCGTGCAGCTCGAAGGCCGCATGGACCACCGGCCGAACGAACTGTCGGGCGGCCAACGGCAGCGCGTCGCCATCGCCCGTGCGCTCGTCAACCGGCCGTCCATCCTGCTCGCCGACGAACCCACCGGTAACTTGGACTCGGCAACGTCGGAAGAGATCATGAAGGTGTTCGAGCAGCTGTCCGCGAGCGGACAGACGGTGATCATGGTCACCCACGAGCCCGACATCGCCGCCCACGCCAAGCGCGTAGTCGTGTTGCGCGATGGCCTGGTGGCCACCGACGACCGCCGCGAGGCATTCGCCGAGCGCGCCGGCATGTAGTACCGGCCACACGCCTGTTTTCGAAGGCGGCGGAGACTGCTTCGCCGCCTTGCTAGTTTTCAGATCGCCCCCGTCCCGCACACCCGTGTCCTTCTTCGAAGCCATCCGTCTCGCGTTCGCCCAGATCCGCGTGCAGAAGCTCAAGAGCTTCTTCACGCTGCTCGGCGTGATGATCGGCGTCATGTTCCTGATCGCCGTCGTCTCCATCGTGAGCGGCATGGGCAACTACATGAAGAACGACCTCATGGGCAAGCTCATCGCGATCAACTCGTTCGAGCTGCGCCAGCGCCCCAACATGAACATCGGCGACGTGAACGACGCCGAGCGCCGGTCGTGGCGCACGCGGCCGCGGATCTACGATACCGACGTCGCGCCGGTGGCCGACGCGCTCGCTCCCGGCACGCTCTGGGCCGAGTACAGCTCCAACGGCATCAGCGTCGAAGCGCCATACGCCTCACCGCGCAGCGTAAACGCCTATGGCGTGAGCGATCAGTATTTCACCATCAAGCGGATGGGCGTCGTGCTGGGAAGGCTGCCCACGGTTCAGGAGTACATCCTCGGGTCGTCCGTGGTCGTGATCGGCAAGGACGTCCAGGACCACTTCTTTCCCAGCCTGAATCCGCTCGGCCGCCAGCTGCGCGTGGGGGGCATCCCCTACACCGTCATCGGCGTCGCCGAGTCGCAGGGAAGCGTGTTCGGGATGTCGCTCGACGGCTTCCTGGTCGCGCCCGCCCGGTCGCCCATCCGGCGCTTCCTCAATCCCCATGGCGTCGTGGACGCGGTGATCGTCCAGTCCCCCACCGACGCCGGGATCGCCGACAACGAGGAGCGGGTGCGTGAACTGATGCGCGCGCGTCACCAGCTCCACCCCGCGCAGCCGGACGACTTCACGATGGAGACGTCCGACTCCGCGCTCGCCTTCTGGAACAAGATCCAGGGCTACCTGGTGCTTGCCGGCATCGCCCTGCCCGCGATCGGCCTCCTGGTCGGCGCCATCGTCATCATGAACATCATGCTGGTGGCCGTGGCTGAACGCACGCGCGAGATCGGCATCCGCAAGGCGCTCGGCGCCCGGCGGCGCGACATCCTGCGCCAGTTCCTCGTCGAGAGCACGACGCTCGCCACCGTGGGCGCGGCCATCGGCGTCGCCGTTGGCTTCGGCCTCGCCAAGGTGATCTCCGTGCTCAGCCCGCTCCCGGCCGCGGTGGAGCTCTGGTCGGTGGTGCTCGGGGTCGCGGTGGGCGGCGGGGTCGGCATCATTGCCGGCGTCTACCCGGCCAGCCGCGCCGCCCTGCTCGACCCCATCGCCGCGCTGCACCAGGAATAGCCATGCGCTCCATTCTCGAGGCCTGGATCTTCAACCTCAACGAGGGCGTCGGCATCGCCGTCCAGTCGATCCGCGGCAACAAAGTGCGCGCCGGCCTGACGATCCTCGGCATCGCGGTGGGCGTCTTCGTCGTGGTCGTCATCTCGGCGGCGGTGCACGGGATCAACGCCAGCGTCCAGACGGACCTCCAATCGGCCGGCCCAAAGACGTTCTTCGTCTCGCGGTATCCGATCACCTTCGCCGCGTGCGACGGCACCGACGCCACGTGCCCGTGGCGCCACAACCCGCCGCTCACCATGGCCGACCAGAGCGCCATGGAAGCGCTGCCGGGCATCCGCGCGGCCGGCGCCCGAATCGACCTCGGTCTTCCGGTGAAGTACGCCGATCGATCGCTCAGTGCCGCCCAGATCAGCGCCTTCACGTTCAACTGGATCATCATCAACGGCAGCGGCGACGTTTACCCCGGCCGCAGCTGGACACAGAACGAGGGGGACGCCGGCCAGCGCGTGGCCGTCATCAACGACGTCATGGCCACGCAATTGTTCGGCGATTCCGATCCGCTCGACAAGGTCATCGCCATCCGCGGCGAACCATTCACGGTGATCGGCGTCTACCACTCGGCGGCCAGCTTCCTGTCGGGTGGCGACCGGTCGCAAGCCATCATCCCGATTCAGACCGCGTTCCGCGTGCTCAACGCCGGGCGGCGTGAGATCTCCATCTCGGTCGTCCCCACCGACGCGACCTCGCGCGACGAGGCCATCGACGAAGTGACGGCCCTGCTCCGCCAGCACCACGGTCTTCGCCCGGAAACCGACAACGACTTCGCCATCATCACCCAGGACAAGGTCCTCGAAGTGTACAACAAGGTGGTCGGCATGTTCTTCCTCGTCATGATCGTGCTGTCGGGCATCGGGCTCATCGTCGGGGGCGTCGGCGTCGTCGCCATCATGATGATCAGCGTCACCGAGCGGACCCGCGAGATCGGCGTGCGCAAGGCGCTGGGCGCCACCCGGGCGATGATCCTCTGGCAGTTCCTGGTGGAGGCGGTGACCCTCACCGGGATCGGCGCGACGATCGGATTGGTGCTCGGGATCCTCGTGGCGTTGATTGTCCGTTCCTTCACGCCGATCCCCGCGTCAGTCCCGCCGCTGGCCATCGTCGCCGCGTTGGGCACGAGCGCGATCACGGGGGTGCTATTCGGGCTGCTCCCGGCTGCCAAGGCGTCCCGGCTCGACCCGGTGGACGCGCTGCGGTACGAATAGCCGCGGCCACGCTCCACCCCCCAACAGAAGGCCATGCGCTGTGAGCTCACGGCCGTGAGCCGGCGGCAGCGACGCCGGGACGGGTCCCAGCAGAGTCGTCCTTTGCCCGCGTTCGCGACGGCGGGGCACCGCGTCGTTGCTGTTGCCTGACAGCTGTCGGCTTCCCGCTCTCAACCTTCTGTTGGGGCGGGGGGCGGGGCGGAACGCCGTTTCCGGCTGACACTTCCCCGGCCCCTCCCCCGTAGGGATCAGCGTTCGGACCGGTGAACCCTGGTCGGTCGTCTGCGCTCCAACTCCACCTCGCGCCGCCGTGCAGCTCTTCGAAGCCATTCGTCTCGCGCTGTCCCAGATCCGCGTGCAGAAGCTGAAGAGCTTCTTCACCCTGCTCGGCGTGATGATCAGCGTCATGTTCCTGATCGCCGTCGTGTCCATCGTGCAGGGCATGAGCGTGTACGTGGAACAGGACTTCGCGGGCAAGTTTCTGGGCATCAACACGTTCAGTCTGCGGCCGTTTCCCGATATCAACACGGGTAACGTGACCGACGCCGAGTGGAAGGAATGGCAGCGGCGTCCCAAGATCACGGTCGACGATGCGCTGGCGGTGAAAGCCGCGCTGCCCGACGATGCGCGGTGGGCCATTCAGGACGTGCGGTGGATGAACGTGAGTTCGAATTACGCCGGCGGCGGCGCGCAGGTGCTGGCCATGGCGGTGACCCCCCAGTACTTCAAGATCAAGGATCTGCGAATCGTGCAAGGGCGCACGTTCGACGACCAGGAAGAGGCGCTCGGAGCCGACGTGATCGTGATCGGTGACGCGATCGTGTCCCAGTATTTCGCGAACCTCGACCCCATAGGCCGTGAGCTCAAGGTGGGGCGGTTCCCGTTCCGGGTGATCGGCGTGCTCGACCATCAGGGCACGGTGTTCGGCCTCAACCTGGACCAGCAGGTCATCGCGCCGTTTCACTCCGAGATGTCGCGGCTCACCGGCGCGCGGCAGAGCCTGTACGGCGTGGTAGTGCAGTCCCCCACCCCGGCAGCGTTCGGTCCATTGGAAGAGGTCGTGCGCGAGGTGATGCGCAACCGGCACCAGCTGCATCCCGCGGAGCCCGACAACTTCGTGATGGAGAGTTCGGAGTCGGCGCTGTCGCAGTGGGAAACGATCAAGAAGTATCTCGTGCTCGCGGGCATCGTCCTGCCGGCCATCGGGCTGGTGGTGGGCGCAATCGTGATCATGAACATCATGCTCGTGGCGGTGGCCGAGCGGACGCGCGAGATCGGCATCCGCAAGTCGCTCGGGGCGCGCCGCCGGGACATCCTGGCCCAGTTCCTGGTGGAGAGCGCCACGCTGAGCAGTGTGGGTGCGCTGTTCGGGGTAGCGCTCGGCATCACGATGGCCAAGGTGGTGGCCCTGCTGTCCCCGCTGCCGGCGGCGGTGGCGCCCTGGTCGATCGTCGTGTCGGTGGCGGTCGGCGCCGGCGTGGGGATCATCGCCGGCGCCTATCCGGCCAGTCGCGCCTCGCGTCTCGACCCCATTCTCGCCATCCGGGCCGAATGATATGAAAAACGTTATAGCGCGGGTCTCGGCCCTGGTCGAGGGCATGTTCATGGCCCTCGACTCCATCCGGTCCAACCGCGTGCGGGCCGGCCTCACGATTCTCGGCATCGCCGTCGGCGTGTTCGTGGTGACCGTGATGACGGCCGCCGTGCACGGTATCAACGCCGGCGTATCGGCGAGCATCTCGGCGGCAGGACCCACCACCTTCTTCATCACCCGTTGGCCCTCCGAGATCAACAGCTGCAACGGGTCGGCCGACTCCTGCCCGTGGCGGCACAATCCGTCGCTGACGCTGGACCAGGCTCGGCAGATTGCCGGGCTCGCCGACGTGCAGGCGGTCACGGCGCACGTGAGCAGCAACGCCCCCATCAAGTTCGCCGACCGCGAACTGGGCGCCGTGACGGTGGACGCGTATACGCCCGAATGGTTCGACGTCTCAGGCGGCGACATCTCCAAGGGGCGCAACTTCACGCCGCAGGAGAACGACGCCGGCGCTGCGGTGGCACTGGTCAATTCTCAGATCGTCGAGAAGCTCTTCCTGGGTGCCGACCCGGTGGGCAAGGACGTGCGGCTCAACGGAAACGTGTTCACGGTGATCGGCGTGTACGACCCCATCCCCAACGCGTTCGACAGCGGCGACAACGGGAAAGTCGTGGTGCCCATTCTCACGGCGTACCGGCGGCTTAATTTCAGCCTGCGCTGGCTCGACCTCACGGTCAAGCCCGTCGCAGGCGCCAGTCGCGACGCGGCCATGGATCAGGCGATCGGCCTCCTCCGCTCGACCCGGCATCTCCGGCCGGCCATCGCGAACGACTTCTTCGTCTCGACGCCCGAGAAGATCCTCGAACTGTACAACAAGATCGTCGGCGTGTTCTTCCTGGTCATGATCACGCTGTCGGCGGTAGGCCTGCTGGTGGGCGGTGTGGGGGTCATCGCGATCATGATGATCAGCGTCACCGAACGCACCCGCGAAATCGGGGTCCGCAAGGCGCTCGGCGCGACCCGGGCGACCATCCTCTGGCAGTTCCTGGTCGAGGCCGCCACCCTCACCACGCTCGGTGCGCTGATCGGGCTCGCGGTGGGCGGGGGGCTCACGTACATCGTACGCCACGCAACCCCCATCGACGCGAGCACGCCTCCGCTGGCGATCCTGATCGCCTTGCTGGGGAGCGCCTTCGCCGGCATCGTGTTCGGCCTCCTGCCGGCGGTGCGAGCGGCGGGCTTGGACCCCGTGGAGGCCCTGCGGTACGAGTAGGGCCCTGCGCGCGGGGCGCGCCGTCGGACAGTCGGGCAGTCGGGCAGTCGGGCAGCACGGCGTTGTAAGTTCGTAGTTGTGCGGCCGACCGCCTCACCGTTCGACTGTCCGACACGTAGTTTTCAGCATGCGCTTCGCTGACGTCCTCCTGACGGCGTTCACGCAGATCCGCGTGAGCAAGCTGCGGTCGTTCTTCACGCTCCTCGGAATCCTGGTGAGCGTGGCGTTCCTGGTGGCCGTAGTGGCGATCATCCAGGGCATGAACGCCTACGTGAAGGAGAACATCGCCGACAACATGGTCGGCGCGAACTCGTTCATGGTGCGCCGCGACCCCGTGCAGATCGGGCTCATTTCCGACGAGGACATGGACCGCGCGCGCCGGCGCCCCCCGATCACCGTGGCCGATGCGGCCGTCGTAGCACAGGCCCTCCTCGCCGCCCAGGCGGTGGGCCTCACTTCGGGCTGGCCCACCCCGCGGTCCGATGTCGTATGGCGTAACCGGACGCTGGGCAGCGTGCTCGTGTTCGGCGTCACGCCTCCCTACCAGACCGTTCAGGACTACCGCTACACGGCCGGCCAGCAGATCAGCGACATCGACATCCGCGAACGCCGCTACGTGGTGGCCATTGGCGCCGACGTGACCACCAACCTGTTCGGCGGCGTGTCGCCCGTGGGCCAGGTGATTCGCATCCACGGCCAGCAGTTCACGGTGATCGGAACGATCGCCCCCAAGGGGCGAGTGCTCGGCCAATCGTTCGACGGATTCGCGCTCATGCCGATCACCACCTTCGAGTCGGTGTACGGCCGGCGGCTGACCACACAGATCTCGGTCAAGATGGCCTCGGCGGCGGAGATCGCGCAGGCCATGGCCACGGCCCAGGAAGCGATGCGGGTTGCGCATCATCTGCGGCCCGGACAGCCTGACGATTTTTCGGTGGAGACCTCCGACGCCCTGGTGTCGTTCTGGAAGCGCCTCACGGCCGTGCTGTTCGCCGTCGTCCCGGCCGTGGTCGCCATCGGCGTCGTCGTCGGCGGCATCGTCATCATGAACATCATGTTGATGGCGGTACGCGAGCGGACGCGTGAGATCGGCATTCGCAAGTCCGTGGGCGCCACGCAACGCGACATCCGCCGGCAGTTCCTGGTCGAGGCCATCATGCTCGCCACGCTGGGCGGGGCCCTAGGCGCCGGCGCTGGATTCCTGTTCGCACAAGCGATCGCCGCCGTCTCGCCGCTGCCGGCGCGGGTGACGCTCTGGTCGGTGGCGCTGGCCCTCACGCTCGGCGCCGGCGTGGGCGTCGTCTTCGGAGTCTATCCGGCGGCCCGCGCCGCGCGCCTCGACCCGATCGCCGCCCTCCACGCCGAATGAGGCGCGCCGAATGAGCGTCTGGAGCAGGTTCGCCGACAGCTTCCGGGAGAACGTCGGCGTCGCGTTCGATTCGCTCCGCGTGAGCAAGGTGCGCTCGGCGCTCACCATCCTCGGCGTCGTGATCGGCGTGTCGACGGTCATGGCCATGGCGTCCATCGTCCAGGGCATCCAGCAGCAGATCGTCCAGACGATCGAGATCGCCGGCCCTACGACGTTCTACGTGATGAAGGTGTTCTCGCAGACGCCCCTTAATCCGCAGGACCTGCCAAAGTGGGTGCGCGACCGCCCCGACCTGACGCCGCAGGAGGCCGATCGCCTCGACGCGCTCCCCGAGATCGCCTATGCCGGTATGTGGGGGCAATACATGGCGCGCGTCGAGTACGCCGGGGTGCGCACCCAGCAGCAAGTGATCATCGGCGCCGACTCGCACTACACCGACATCGAGGGCGGCAGGCTCACCGAAGGGCGGTGGTTCACGCACGCCGAAGAGGTGAACGGCAGTGCCGTTGCCGTGATCGACGTGGACGTGGCGCAGAAGCTGTTCGGCAGCATCGATCCGATCGGCAAGCTGATGCACGTCGGAACGCGCCCGGCGCAGGTGATCGGCCTCTATCAGCCCGCGGCGAACATCTTCAGCCCGCCAGGGCAGCAGATCATGGCCATCGTGCCGTATCTGATGCTCGACCATCAGTTCACGCTCGACAAGACGAACATGGTGTTCATTCCGGTGAAGCCCCGCACGGGGGTCACGCTCGACGAGGCGCAGAGCGCGGTCATCGTCGCGATGCGCGAAGCTCGCAAGCTCCATCCGGGCGACCATGACACGTTCGACCTGCTCACGCAGGACCAGATCCTCGACGTATTCAACAAGCTGACCGGAGTGTTCTTCCTCGTCATGATCGTGCTGAGCGCCGTGGCGCTGCTGGTGGGCGGGATCGGCGTGATGGCCGTGATGATGATCGGCGTCACCGAGCGCACCCACGAGATCGGCTTGCGCAAAGCGGTCGGCGCCACGCGCCGCGACATCCTGCAGCAGTTCTTGGTCGAAGCCGCCACGCTCACCGGGATCGGCGGCCTCATCGGCATCGTCGTCGGGCTCGGGCTGGGCCGTATCGCCACCGTGGCCATGGACATCAACGCCGGCGCGCCCGTGCTGCTCACGCTCATCGCCGTCGCGGTATCGGTCGGCATCGGACTGGTGTTCGGAGTGCTGCCGGCCCGAAGGGCGGCGAGGTTGGACCCCGTGGAGGCCCTTCGCTATGAGTGAAGCTCCGTTCGCCTGTGAACTGTAGGATGGTAGGACAGTAGACGGCGTCTCGTAGTCATCCGTCCTACCGTCCTACCGTCCTACTCTGTAGTTTGCCGCATGTCCATCGATCTTCTCGCCATCGCCGCCCATCGCGACGACGTCGAACTCACGTGCGGCGGCACGCTGCTCGTGGCCGCAGCCCGCGGACGAACGACCGGCATTCTCGACCTGACGCAGGGCGAGGCCGGCACGCGCGGTTCGGCGGAGCTTCGCGCGCACGAGGCCGAGCAGGCGGCCGCGATCCTGGGCGTCTCCGTGCGCAACAACCTCGGCCTGCCCGACGCCGGCATCGTCAACACGCCGGAAACGCGGCTGCTGGTGGCCGAGGAGATCCGGCGCCTCCAGCCGCGGGTCGTCATCGCGCCGGCCCTCAACGGCCGGCACCCCGACCACATCGCCGCCGGGCAGCTCGTGCGCGACGCCTGCTTCGTGGCCGGCCTGGCCAAGGTGGCCCCCGGACTCGCCAAGCACCGGCCGCACAAGGTCATCCACGCCGTCGCCTACCGGCAGGACTTCGACCGGCCCACGTTCGTGGTGGACGTATCCGAAGTGTTCGAGCGGAAGATGGACGCCGTGCGCTGCTACGCCTCTCAGTTCGACGGCGCGACGCAGTCCGGTGAGGTGTACCCCAACGGCGAGCCCCTGTACGACGCCGTGCGGCATTACGCGGCCTATTATGGTTCTTTAATACGCTGCCGCTACGGCGAGCCGTTCTACACCAGCGAAACGATGCGCGTGGACGACGTCACGGCCCTCGAAGTCTCCACGTTTTGAGGACAGCAAGACGGTAGGACGGCGCCCGACCCGCCAATTCCGGCGCGAACTCGCGACCACCGGGGGCCCCGCGGTATATTTCACGGATGTCCGCGCCCATCTACCTCGACCATTCGTCCACCACCCCGGTGCGCCCGGAGGTCCTCGAATCGATGCAGCCGTTCTACGGCCCTCGCTTCGGGAACCCGTCGAGCATCCACCGGTGGGGCCGCGACGCGCGCGTGGCGCTGGACGAGGCCCGCGAACGCGTGGCCCGCTGTCTCGGCGCACAGGCCGACGAGATCTGCTTCACCTCCGGCGGCACCGAGGCCGACAACCTCGCCGTGCTCGGCGCCTGGCGCGCCAGCCGGGCCCGCGGCAAGACCGCCGTGGTCTCCACGCCCATTGAGCACAAGGCAGTGCTCGAAGCGGTGCACACCGCGGCGCGCGAGGGCGCGGTGGAGCGGCTGCTGCGCATGACCGCCGATGGCCTGGTCGATCGTGCGTCGGTCGACGAGTGCGTGCGCGACGACGTGGCCGTGGCGTCGGTGATGTGGGTGAACAACGAGATGGGCGCTATCCAGTCGGTGCCAGAACTGGCCGAGTTGGCGCGCGCGCGCGGCGTCATTTTCCACACCGATGCCGTGCAGGCCTTTGGCAAGCTCGAGATCGATGCGGCCAAGGTGCCGTTCCACATGTTGTCCGTTTCGGGGCACAAGATCGGCGCACCCAAGGGGTGCGGCGCGCTGTTCATCCGACGTGGCACCGGCATCGAGCCGCTCTTCCACGGTGGGTCGCAGGATCGCGGCCGCCGTCCCGGCACCGAGAACGTCGCATTCGCCGTGGGCCTGGCCACCGCAGCCGAACTCGCCGTGAACGAACACGCGATCGAGTCCGCGCGGCTGCGCACGCTCCGCGACCGGCTGCAGCTGCTGCTCGTGGAGCGCATCCCCGACGTCGTGGTGCACGCGCGCAACGCGCCGCGAGCGCCGCACATTCTCAACGTGAGCGTTCCGGGCACCGAGAGCGAGTCGCTGCTCATGGCCCTCGACCTCCAGGGCATCGCCTGCTCGGGCGGTTCGGCCTGCCAGAGTGGAACCAACTCGCCGTCGTACGTGCTCTCGGCCATCGGCGTCAAGCCGCAGCTCGCGAGCGCAGCCATCCGCATGAGCCTGGGCGTGCTCACCAGCGAGGCCGACGTCGAGCGCGTGGCCGAGGTGTTCCCCCGGCTCGTGGCCAAGGCGCGTGGCGCCGCCGCGGCGTGACCCCGGGAGCCGGGCCGTGAAGGAGCGCGTGCTGGTTGCCATGTCGGGCGGCGTCGATTCGTCGGTCGCCGCGGCCATGCTGGTCGAGCAGGGCTACGACGTCGTGGGCGCGACGATGAAGCTCTTCTGCTACGGCGACGAAGTCGTCGACCGTCCGTGCTGCTCGCTTGATTCGATCAACGATGCACGGCGCGTCTGCGAATCGTTGGGGGTGCCCCATTACGTGCTCAATCTGGAGAGCGCGTTCTCACACGACGTGATCGACGACTTCGTGAGTGAGTACGCGCGCGGGCGCACCCCCATTCCCTGCGTGCGCTGCAATACGTTCACGAAATTCCGCGACCTCGTGCACAAGGCCGACGGCATCGACGCGCGGTGGATCGCCACCGGACATTACGCGCGCGTGGTGGACGGCGTGCTGCACCGCGGAGCAGACCGGTCCAAGGACCAGTCGTACTTCCTCTGGGGCATCGACCGCGACGTGGTCGCACGCATGCTCCTGCCGGTGGGCACGCAGACCAAGCCCGAGACGCGCGCCGCTGCGCACCGGTTGGGGCTCGAGGTCGTGGCCGAGAAGCTGGAGAGCCAGGACATCTGCTTCGTGCCCGATGGCGACCACACCAAGATCATCCGCGCAAAGCTCGGGGCCGGCGCGCCCAGCCTGTCGCGCGGCCCCTTCGTGCTGTCGAACGGTGAGGTGGTGGGCACCCACGACGGTCACGCGCGGTTCACCATCGGTCAGCGTCGAGGGCTCCCGGGCGGGTTCGCCGAGCCGATGTTCGTCACCGCCATCCGGCCGGCCGACCGCGCAGTGGTGATCGGCCCGCGCGAGGAGCTGCTGGGCAGCGGGCTGGTGGCCCGCGAGGTGAACTGGCTCGTCGATCCGCCCGCCGTGGGAACGCACCTCGAGGTCCAGGTCCGCCATCGCGCACCGGCGGCGCAGGCCGAGGTCGTGCGCCTGGACAGTGAGGAGATCGAACTCGCGCTCGACGAGCCGGTGAGTGCCATCACGCCTGGGCAGTCGGCGGTGTTCTACGTTGGCGACCGTATGATGGGCGGCGGCTTCATCGAGTCAGCCGCGCGCATGGGGCTGCCAATCCTCGTCTGACTGTCCGACTCCCCTAGTACTTCAGCCCGCCCGCCTCGGCAAAATCCCGCATCATCTTCTCCTGCTCAGGGCTGAGCTTCTCGGGCACCGTGACCTCCACCTGGACGATCAGGTCGCCGCGTGCGCCTTCCTTCTCGATCCCCTGGCTCTTGACGCGGAAGCGCTTGCCCGACGGCGTGCCGGCCGGAATGCGAATGGCCACCTTCCGGCCGTCCAGCGTGCGCACCCCCACCTTGGAGCCGAGCGTGGCCTGGGCGATGTTGATCGGCACCTTCGCCACCAGGTCCAGCCCCTCACGGGCGTAGAAGCGGTCGGGCGCCACCTGGATGGTGATCAGCAGGTCGCCGGGCGGGCCGTTGCGGGCACCGCGCCCGCCCTGTCCCTTGAGGCGTATACGCGTTCCAGTATCGGCGCCCGGCGGCACGGTGATCAACACCTTGCGGCGGGCGCGGATCTCGCCCGCCCCCCCACAAGTGGCACACCGTTCGCTGGGCACCTGCCCGCGTCCCAGGCACTGCGGGCAGGGTCGCTGCACGGCGAACCCGCCCTGCCCGAACGAGATCGTGCCGCGCCCGCCGCATTCGGGGCACGTCTGGAACTTGGCCCCCGGAGCGCCGCCTGATCCGTGGCAGGTTTCGCATTCTTCGGTGACTTCCAGCTCCACGGGTACCTTGCCCCCCGTGGCCGCCGTCCGGAAGGGTACGTCCAGGGACCGCTCGACGTCCTGGCCGCGTTCCGGTCCGCGCGATTTCGTGCGGCCGCCGCCGAACATCGAGCTGAAGATGTCGCCGAAGCCACCCAGTCCGCCCAGGTCCAGGTCCTCGAAATGGTAGCCGCCCGGGGGCTGCTGCGCCCCGGCCCCCGACGGACGCGACCCCCGCCCCGAGGAGAAGCCGCCGAAGGCGCCCAACCGGCGCATTTCATCGTACTGCTTGCGCTTCTCGACGTCCCCAACGACGGTATTGGCCTCCGAGATCTCCTTGAAGCGCTCGGCGGCCTTGGGGTCGTGAGGATTCGCGTCGGGGTGGAATTTCTTGGCCAGCTTCCGGTACGCCTTCTTGATCTCGTCCTGGGTCGCGGAAGCGGTCACCCCGAGCACCGCGTAGTAGTCCTTGTTGGGCGGCATGCGGGATTGCTAGGGTTCGTCGTACCACTGCGTCACGACGACGCGCGCGGGTCGAAGCAGCTGGCCGTTGAACGTATACCCGACCTGGTAGACCTGGGCCACGCGATGGTCCTGCTCGGGGAGTTCGGCGCGGGTGGTCGAGACCGCCTCGTGCACGGCCGGGTTGAACGGCTGGCCGAGTGGGTTCAGCACTTCAAGCCCGTGCCCGGCCAGCGTCTTGAAGACCTTCTTCTCCACCATGTCCGCACCCTGCACCACCGTCGCCGCATCCACCGTGGCGGGGTCCACGTGGGCGAAGCGCCCGAGGTCGTCGAGCGGGTCGATAAGGCCCCGAATCAGGACCCCCATGCCCCGCAGCTCGGCTTCCTGGCGTTCGCGCACCGTTCGCTTGCGGAAGTTGTCGTACTCTGCAGCCAAGCGGAGCAACTTGTCACGTTGGTCGGCGACTTCCGCTTCGAGCTCGGCGGCTCGGTCGGTCGCGGCGGGGGCGCTTGGAGCGGCTGGGGCAGCGGTGGGGGCAGCTACCGGCGGATCCTGAGCCTCGGCCATCGGCGTCCCAGGTTCGCGCTCGGCCGCTGCAGCTTTGGCAGTGGACACTTCGTCGGCCCCTTCCCGCCCGGCGGGGGGATGGTTGGAATCGGGCTTGTGCTTCATGAAGGTAAAGTTCGTCCCATGAGGGCCCGGGTGCAATGATCATACCCGAAATGCCTGCCAGGACGGCGCGCGGCTCGTCGCGATGCTTGTGCGCGCCATTCCGGACACGCATGCCTGCGTCGCGCCGCCTTGCGATGTCTGCATCGGCAAGTTCACCAGTCTCGTCGTCGACATCTCCGTCCATTCGGTGCAGGTTCCGCCCGGCATGACTTAGACCCGCGCCGCCAAACGATCGGCGTTTGGCGTCCCGGCGACGCCGGCCCGCACGTCGAACGTGACCGGGCGACACACCACACTCGGGATGGCGAATACGAAGCAACGGTGAACCTCGAGGCGTTGTTTCGGGGTGCGCCTACGCTCGTAGACCAGCTCTTGGCGCCCGGTCCGTCCTAGCGACAAGCGTTGACTCGGCCCGGAACGGGCGGCTATTTTTTGAATCGCGACAATTGTCATCGGGATTATTGGAGCTGCGGCCCCAATTTTCGCGTCCGCTCCGCCGCTTCGATATGCCCCCGACCGAGCCCAACGAGTCGTCGTCTGCCGGGTCCACCCTGGCGCCGCCTGGCGTGCCAGCCCGGCGCATCGAGTTGCCCCGCCCTGGCCGTATGGCGACCCGCGTAGCACTCGTGCTGGCGGTGCTCGCCGTGGCCGCCGTCCTGACCTGGCAGGCGCTCACCGCGTCCGGGAACCCCGATCCCAGGGCGGCCCACGCCTCAGGTGCCGTGGCCATTTTCGACATCGGCGTCCTCACGTTCCGCGAGGGGCTGGAGTGCATCCTCGTTCTGGCGGCGATCACGGCTAGCATGGTGGGGGGCGAGCAGCGGTTCCAGCGCCCGGTCGCAGCCGGTGCTGCCATCGCCTTTGCGGCGACGCTCGCCACATGGTTCGCGGTGGCTGGCATCATGACGCAACTCTCCGAGAGCGTGCCCGCCCTCGACCTCCAGGCGGCCACGGGCCTCGTGGCCATCCTCGTGCTACTGCTTGTCATGAACTGGTTCTTCCACAAGGTCTACTGGACGGGTTGGATCAGCGTCCACACCCGGCGCAAGAAGGCGCTGATGGTGGGTGCGGGCGTGGCCAACCGGCCGCCCGCCGAGCCGATGGAGCCCGCCTCGGTGATCTCCCGCCGCCGCCTGCTATGGGGGCTCGGATTGCTCGGCTTCACGTCGCTCTACCGCGAGGGAGTCGAGGTCGTGCTCTTCCTGCAGAGCTACCGGCTCCAGTTGGGAAATCTCATCGTGCTGCGCGGCGTACTCGTGGGGCTCGCGCTCACGTCCATCGTCGCGGTGGTGACCTTCGTAGCGCAACGCCGGCTGCCCTACCGCAAGATGCTCGTGCTCACCGGCGTGCTGCTGGGCGGCGTGCTGCTGGTGATGGTGGGCGAGCAGGCACAGGAGATGCAGCTCGCGCAGTGGATTCCCACGACCACGATCCACGCCCTGCACGGATTCATCCCGGATTGGGCGGGCCTCTGGTTCTCGCTGTTCCCCACGGTTCAGACACTGGGCGCGCAACTGCTGGCCGCGCTGCTCGTGATTGGATCGTACGTGCTGGCGCGCGCCCGCGTGGCGGCGCGGGCGGAGGCGTAGCCGTCAGCCCGTCTCGCCGTGCACCACGGCGAAGAACGATTCGAGCGCGACCTGCAGCGGCTCGCCCGCGCCTTCGGGCCGCCACGCGGGGCTGGCCGCCATTGAGCCACGCCGGCCGCGGATTTATAGTTCACATTATGCAACAATTGCCACTGACGAAGCGCGGGCGCAGCGCCGACCGGTGCGCCTCGGCCGTCGTGGACGCCGGGCTCGCCGTGTCGCGGCTCGTGCGCGCCCAACTCCGCCGCACCAGGCCGCACGGCCTCACCCTGCCCCAGATCCGCGCCCTCGCGTTCGTGAACGCCGATCCGGCCTGCGCGCCGTCGCAGCTCGCGGAGTACCTCATGTTGAGCCGGCCGGCGGTCACCCGCCTCCTGGACGGGCTCGTGCGCCGCAAGCTGGTCACCCGGCATCCCGATCCCGACGACCGCCGCCGCCTCCGCCTCTCGCTCACCAGCGCCGGCCGCGTTCGTCTCGAATCGTACTTCCGCGCCGCCCGCGCCATCGTGGCAACCCGGCTCGGCGCCCTGTCTCCCAGCGACCGCCGCGCGGTGGAACGAGCGATGCGCCTCGTGCTCCCCCTGATGGCCGCCGCGCCGGCGGAGGGCGCCTAACGGTGGATCGGGACCGCGGCAAATGGGTGATCGCCAGCACGGTGATGATCGGCAACATCATGGCGGTGCTCGACTCGAGCATCGTCAACGTCGCACTGCCGGACATGGCCGGCAATCTCGGCGCCACGATCGAAGAGATCACCTGGGTCGTGACCGGGTACATCCTGGCCAACGTGCTCATCATGCCGATCGTCGGCATGCTGAGCGCGCGCTACGGACGCAAGCGGCTGTACATGGTGGCGATCGCCGTGTTCACCGGGGCCTCGATGCTCTGCGGCATCGCGACCACGCTGCCGATCCTCGTGCTCTACCGCATCGTGCAGGGCATGGCGGGCGGCGTGTTGATCACGGTGCCGCAGGCCGTTCTGCGCGAGAGCTTCCCGCCCTCCGAACAGGGGCTGGCGATGGGCGTGTACGGCATGGGCGTCGTGCTTGCGCCGGCCATCGGCCCCACCCTCGGCGGATGGCTCACCGACCGCTATTCGTGGCCCTGGGTGTTCTTCATCAACGTGCCGATCGGTTTGTTGAACCTGATCATGGTGCAGCGCGTGCTGTCCGACCCGTCGTACCTCAAGCGGACGCGGGCCGGGATCGACTTCCCGGGGCTGGGCTTCATGATCGTCGGCCTGGGCGCCTTCCAGTTGATGCTCGAAGAGGGGGAGCGGAACGACTGGTTCCAGTCGTCGTTCATCGTCCGGCTGGCGATCCTGTCGGCGGTGGGGATGGCGCTGTTCCTGTGGCGCGAGCTGACCGCCGAGCGGCCCGCCGTGGACCTGCGACTCCTGCGCGATCCGTCGTTCAGCGCCGCCACGTTCATGGGCGGCACGATGGGCGCCGGGCTGAGCGCCACGCTGTTCATCCTGCCGCTGTTCCTCGAGCGGCTGCAGGGGTACACCGCCATGGACGCCGGCCTCGCGCTCATGCCGCGCAGTCTCGCCATGTTGGTCGTCATGCCGATCGCGGGGCGGTCGTACAACCGGCTGGGGCCGCGGCTGATGGTGGCGCTGGGGCTGGGGCTCCTCGTGTCGGGCTACTGGCCGCTGGGCCGCATGAGCACGCAGACGGGCCTGTGGGATCTGGCGCTGCCGCAGGTGGTGACCGGCGCGGGATTCAGCTTCCTGTTCGCGGCGCTCAGCACGGCGGCGCTGTCGCACATTCCGCGCGCTGAGATGACGGCCGCCACCGGGCTCTACAACGTCGTGCGGCAGGTCATGGGGAGCATCGGGATCGCGATTGCGGCCACGATGCTCACGCACGGGGAGTCGCGATACTACGCCCGGCTCGCCGAGTATACTGGCAGTCCAATCGCGCGGCGGTTCCTGGCGGAGACCGCGGCGGGCATGCAGGCCCTCGGGGCGAGCCTGGAGACGGCCCAGCGCCGGGCGCTGGCGCTACTCGGGCTCCGCGTGGACGCGCAGGCCGCGGTGCTCGCCTACAACCACATCTTTCTCGTCGTGGCAGTGGCGTTTCTGGCCATCGTGCCGCTGATCCTGCTCCTGCCCCGCCGCGTGGACCACGGCGAGCCGGTGGAGGTCGCGCCAGAATAGCCTCGGCGCAGAACCTTCCCGGGTGCGCCTTGCGCCACCGGCCTGGCCCCATACTATGGATGGTAGATGACCACGGCTGACGCCCTGGCCGGGATCTCCCGCCGGGAGGCGTGATGCGTTGTCCAACGCGATGCTTCATGAGCAAATCGGCATGGGTGGCCGTGGCGCTGCTCACCGCGGTGGCCGCGGCGCCGGCACGGACGCAGCAGACCACCGGCTCGCCCGGCATCGTGACCGGACGCGTGGTGGACTCGCTCGCCCTCCCCCTACCGGGCGCCAGGGTCTCGCTCGACACCCTGGGGCTGGTGACGACGGCCGATTCTACGGGCGCGTTCCGCCTTGCCGGAGTGCCGGCCGGGCACCGCACGCTGACCGTGCGCGCACTCGGCTTCGCGCCGGCGAGCCTCCCGGTCGACGTCGCCGCGGACGCCACAACCGAGCAGACCATCACCCTCGCGCAGTCCGTCACGGCGCTCCCCACGGTCAAGTCCCAGGCCGTGGGCGAGTTCGGCAAGCCGGAGCGGCTCGCGTACACCATGAAGTACGACGAGTTTTACCGGCGCCGGTCGCAGTCCGTGGGGAGCGGCCTGTTCTACACGCACGAAGACCTGGAGAAGATGAAGACGGCCGACCTGCCCGACATGCTCCGCCGCGTGCCGGGACTCCGGCTGCGGCAGGACCCCGACGGCACGCAACTGTTCTTTCCGGGGTGCAGCACCAACCACATTCTGATCAATCTGGATGGTCAGCGGGTCTGGCCCGCGGGCCGGATCCAGGATTCCATAAGCTCGGGCATCGTGCCTGCCCCACCGCGCATGGGAACGGACCAGCCCCCCGGCTTCAATGCGAGCCTGTACGACCCGTTCGAATTGATCCAGACCCTGCACATCCAGAACATCGAGGCCATCGAGGTCTACAAGAACTTGGCCTCGCTGCCCGTGGAAGCCGCGAATGGCAAGTACTGCGGCGCGATCCTGATCTGGACACGGTGACCGGCCGCGGGCACCTCAGCCCTGGGCGGCGAGCATCTTCCGCACGAGATTGAGCACCGCCTGCGCCGAGCGCTCACGCACCTCCTGGCGATCGCCCCACGAATGGAGCAGCACGGCGCGCACATCGCCGGCAAGATCGCCCGCGATCCACACCGTGCCCACCGGCTTATCGGGAGTGCCGCCGTCCGGGCCCGCAATGCCGGTGACCGCGATGCCGATCTCGGCGCCGGTGCGCGCGCGGGCCCCGGTGGCCATGGCGCGGGCCACCTCCTCGCTCACCGCGCCTTGCTCGCCAATGGTCGTGGCGGGCACGCCAAGCAGGGACGTCTTGATCTCGTTGGCGTAGGCGATCACGCCGCCCACGAACACATCGCTCGCCCCTGGAATGCGCGTCAGCCGCTCGCCCACCATGCCGCCGGTGCAGCTCTCGCCCACGGCGATCTTGAGTCCGCGATGGCGGCAGGTGTCGAGCACCGCGGCCGCAAGATCGGAGTCGCCCTCGCCGTAGATGTCGCCGCCGAACGCAGCGCGCAGGCGGCCAGCCGCGGCGCCGAGGCGACGGTCGGCTTCGGCCGCGGCAACCCCGCGAACCGTGAGCCGAAGATCGACGCCATCAACGTTCGGCAGGTAGGCGAGCGATGCTTCGGGCACGCCGCCGGCGATCGCCGCCACACGCTCGGCAACCAGCGATTCGGCCAGTCCGGTGGTGCGCAGGGTGAGCGAGCGGACGACGCGGTCGCCGTTCACGCGGGCGCGGAGCAAGGGAAGCAGCGTGTCATCGAGCATCCCACGCATCTCGCGCGGCACTCCCGGAAGCATGGCCACCCAGCGGCCGTGCCCGTCCTCCAGCCAGATGCCGGGAGCGGAGCCATGGTTGTTGCGCAGTTTGGTGGCCCCATCGGGAATCATCGCCTCCTGGCGGTTGGCCGCCGGGATCTCGCGGCCGAAGCGAGTGCGCCACCGCTCGGCCATCCAGGCAAAATGTTCCTCGTCAAAGCGCATCTCGCGGCCGAACAGCGCGGCAATGGACGGTTTGGTGAGGTCGTCGCTGGTGGGGCCGAGACCGCCGGTGGTGATCACGGCGCCGGCGCGGTCGAGGCCTTCGCGAACCGCTACGGCAATCTGCCCGGCTTCATCGCCCACCGTGGTACGCCGCTCGATCTCGACGCCGATGTCGGCCAGGTGGCGGGCGATATACGCGGCGTTCGTATCGAGCGTGAAGCCCAGGAGCAGTTCGTCGCCTATCGTCACCAGCTCAATCTTCATGTCCGGGCATCCGTTCGGGGTCCGTGCCACGCCAACAATCTGCTCGCGGGCAGAGCGCGAGTCTATCGCGGCGCGGCGCTGAGGAGCCGCCCGAAGCGACTCAGGTACAGCCACAACGAGTACATGGTGAGCACGGTGGCGCCGATCATCATGAACACTCCGACAATCCCATTGAAGTTCGCGAAATAGCGCCAGGCGTCGCCGCTCCAATGGCGGTTCATGGCCACCGTCGCGATGAAGAACCAGAAGAAGGCCGACCCCACCCACACGAGCTGCATGGCCGTCTTCCACTTGGCGGGGCCGATGGCGGAGATGACGACGCCGCGCGAGCGGGCGATCTGCCGGAAGACGGACATGAACGCTTCGCGGCCGAGGATGACCGCGAGTATCCACCAGGGGAGTCCGATGAGGCCGAACGGGGTGACGAAGGGAAACGCGGCCAATCCGCTGGTCTTCATCACGGCGCCGGCAGCGCCGGCCACCATCGGCGTGTGGAGCGGCGAAAAGAGCGACCCCGAGGTGCCGGACCCCATGAGCACGAACATCGGGACGAAGGTGGCGACCAGCAGGAGCTTGTCGGCGAGCGGGTCGAGCAGGCGCCCGAGGTCGGTTTCCTGGGCGCGCGACCGGGCGAGGTAGCCGTCGATGTAGTCCGTGATCGCGGCGAGGGCGAACAGGGCCCAGGCCGTGAACCGGAGCTCGGACGACCCGGAGAAGGGCAGCCAGGCGATGAACGGCGCCGCGACGATGCGCCCCGCGGTCAGCCAGTTCGGGAGGTTCACCGGTGCCCCGCGCCGCTCAGGCCAGCGTCTTGAGCACGAGCTTGCTCACGGCGCGCAGCGTCTCGAACACGCCGTCGCCGGTGATGGCGACGGCTTCGAAGTACTGAGCCCGCTCCAGCCATTCTCCCGTCGGGAGTTGTTCCACGAGGTTCTCGCCGGCGTGATAGGGGTCGGGGGTCACGCGGTGCCGGGACGCGTCCACCACTTCCCACCCGGGGTTGAGGGCCGCCTGGAGCTCGGCGACGGGCGCCGCGTTCGGCAGGTCGCGCTTGTTATACTGAAGAACGAATGGGATCTTCGTGAGATCGTACCCGTATTCGGCCATGTTGTCGTACAGGTTCTGCATGGCCTCCTGGTTCGCTTCCATGCGCTCGAACTGTGAGTCGCCCACGAAGACGATCCCGTCCACGCCCTTGAGGATGAGCTTGCGGCTGGCGTTGTAATACACCTGGCCGGGCACCGTGTAGAGGTGGAAGCGCGTCTTGAAACCGCGGATCGTGCCGAGGTCCACGGGCAGGAAGTCGAAGAACAGGGTGCGCTCGGTCTCGGTGGCGAGCGAAATGAGCTTGCCGCGCGTATCCGGCTGCACCTTGCCGTAGACGTGCTCGAGGTTCGACGTCTTGCCGCCCAACCCCGGGCCGTAATAGACGATCTTGCAGTTGATCTCGCGCGACGCGTAGTTGATCATCGACATGCTGCAGGTCTCCCGTTACTGGAACAGCTTGTCGATCTCGTCGTCGGCGCCGGCGAGAATGTTTGGGGCCGCCGGCTCTCCCGACGTCCCGCGAGCAAAGACCACATCGAAGAGACGCGTGAGTTCCACGACCGTTCGCCTCATCTTCAGCCGGACCAGGCCCAGGGTCGTGCGGTCATCGAACAGGACGACCAGAATGACGCGCCCGGCGACGTCCGCCAGATACATCGACTCCTTCTCCCCTTGGTGGAAGAGCGAGTTGAAATCCGACTCGCCGATGAGCTTGGCGAGTTGATCGTTGGCGCTGAAATCGGCGGCCGTGAGCGTGGCGAACGTGGTGGCATCGAACTTCGGCTGCTCGCCGACCGTGGCCACGAGCTGACCCGTGCGATCCACCAGCAGCGCACATCGCGCGCTGCTGTCGATGAGGAAGTGCTGCAACGCCCCCGTAATGGCGTTGGAGTCGTCCTCCGTGAATGACCAGCTCGCTGCACCAACGGGCATGAGATCTCGCCTGTCTATTCGAGGTTCGCCTGCATCCGTTGCAACATCCGCTCGCCGCGGCGGCGGAGGAGAGGTCTGGGCTCCCACTCCACGTACTCGGCAAGCAACCGCGCCGCCTGCGGCCCGGACCGTCCCCTAAGGTAGCCGAGAGCGGCCACCCGCCGTACCGCGCTGTGGCTGAACAGTTCGCGACGCGAACGCTCAATTTGCGCGCTCCACGCCACGAGGCCAACCACCACCCCGCCCACGAACCCCGCGACCATCGCAACCCGTTCGCGGCGCGCCACTACATCGCTCTCCGCGCCGACAGCGCCCGCGCGATGGTCACGCCGTCCGCATACTCCAGATCGCCGCCCACGGGGAGCCCCAGCGCGATACGGGTGACCGACACGGCCCCGGCACCCGCCGCCGCAAGTTCCCGTCGCACGAGCAGTGCGGTCGCCTCGCCCTCGAGGCTCGGGTTGGTCGCCACGATCACCTCTCGCACCTGCCCCGCCGCCACCCGCTCCACCAGCTGCGCCACGGTGAGATCCTCAGGACCCACGCCGTCGAGCGGCGACAGCCGCCCGCCGAGTACGTGGTACACGCCGCGGAACTCCCCCGCCCGCTCGACGGCCCCGATGTCCGACGCCTCCTCGACGACGCAGACGACCGCCTGGTCCCGGCGTGGATCGCGGCACACCTCGCACAGCGCCTCTTCCGTGAGGTTGAAGCACCGCTCGCACGGTCGCACTCGCTCGCCCAGCGTGACCAGCGACTGCGCCAGCCGGCGGCTCTGGTCCACCGGCTGCTTGAGCAAATGGTACGTCAGCCGGAGCGCGGTCTTGCGACCAATACCCGGCAGCTTGGCGAATTCGGTGGCCAGCTCGTCGATTGCCGACACGCTAGAAAGGCAATTTGAACGGAAGCTGAAGTCCGCCCGTCAAGGCACCCATGTGCTCCTGGGCCTGGCCCTGGGCCTTCTTCTGTGCCTCCGTAACCGCCACCACCACAAGATCTTCCAGCATTTCCACGTCGGCCGGATTGACCACCGAGGCGTCGATCTTCACAGCCCGGACAGCGCCGGTCCCGTTGACCTCCACGCTCACCAAGCCGCCGCCGGCGGAGCCGGTGACGACCATCTGCTCCAGCTCGGTTTGCATCTGCTGAACCTTGCCCTGCATCTCCTGCGCCTGCTGCAGGATCTTCATGAAGTCTGGCATTGAATCCACAACGGGGGTGAGGGTTTAAAGTACCCCGCACCAACGGGGCGAAGCAAGCGCGGGCCGGCTCAATCCACGACATCCAGATCGAGGACATCGATGGCGGCGCCGAGCAGCGGATTCTGCTGGCGGAGCCTGGCCAGCCGCTGGCTGCGGATCATCTCGTCGGTCAGACGCTTGGGCGCATCGCCCTGGGCTGTGGTGGAAACCGAAATGTGCGCCACACCGGTGAAGAATTCCCGCAGGACGGCCAGGAAGTCCGCCTGTTTCTCCTCGATCACTTCAGCGTGGAACGGGTTGGGCTCCGCCTGCTGGATCACGATCTCGCCGCCTCCCCTGGCCGACACCGCCGACGGGGCGCCGTTCTCCAGGGCGCTGGCCAGCACGCTCATCCCGGCGGAGCGCACACGCTGCACCAGTTCGTCCCAGCGCTGGGCCACCAGGTAAAGCTCCAGCGGCACGGGTCTTGGCCCGGACGTAGGTGGCGCATCGGCCAGCACTGCGGCCGCGGCAGGGCGCGGGGCCGGCAAATCGGCACTGGGAGCACGGCGCACGGGGGAGGCATCGCGGCGCGGTGCCGGCGGTGCTACGACCGGTTGGGCCGCCTGCGCGGGACGCGGAGTGGCCGCCGAACCCCCGCCGCTGCTGCCGC
Source organism: uncultured Gemmatimonadaceae bacterium (assembly GCA_963728785.1). Lineage (GTDB taxonomy): Bacteria > Gemmatimonadota > Gemmatimonadetes > Gemmatimonadales > Gemmatimonadaceae > JAGWRI01. The sequence continues at coordinate 617,625 of CAVSKV010000004.1, read as the reverse complement.
CCCCCACCGCCCGCAGCATGTCCTCGATTTCGACGGTGCGGTCCATGAGAGCAAAGCGCACGAGGAGCATTTCGACGAGCACTTGCTGCTGGCCGCTCTTGCGGAACTGCGGTTCCAGTTCGGCGGCAGCGCCCAGCATCCGAAGGAGGTCGCCCGCCGGGATCCTGTTGACGCGTTCGGAAAGCGCCCGGCGCCCCGCATCGGATAGCTCGGGAACCGTGCCGCCGAGCGCGATGGCGAGTTGCGCGCGGAGCATGTCGGCGAGCCCTGTGAGGAAGACGCCGAAGTCAACGCCGGCGTCGGCGATGCGCGCCACGAAGGGAAACACGTCGCCGGCCCGGCGTTCGGCGATGATGTCGAGCAGGGCGATGAACTCGTCCTCGGGCACGAGCCCCAGCGCCTCGCGCACACGGGCCGCGGTGAGCGGCCCCTCGTCCATGGAGAGCACCTGGTCGGTGAGACTGAGGGCGTCGCGCATCGAACCGTCGGCGGCACGCGCGATCATGAGCAGCGCTTCGGGCTCGGCGCCCACCTGCTCGGACTTCAGAATCACCTCCAGCCGTTCGCGGATGTCGGCCGCGCCCATGCGTTTGAAGTCGAAGCGCTGGAGCCGGCTGAGCACCGGCGCGGCAGCTTGGGCGATCTTCTGCGGCTCGGTCGTGGCAAAGACGAACACGACGCGCGGGGGCGGCTCTTCGAGGATCTTGAGCAGCGCGTTCCACGCCTCGCGCGTGAGCATGTGCGCCTCGTCCACGATATACACCTTATAGCCGTGCTCGCTCGAGGGGGCGTACATGGCGCGCTCGCGAAGCTCGCGGGCGTCGTCCACGCCCCGGTTGCTGGCGGCGTCGATCTCGACGACGTCGAGGGAAGCGCCGCCGCTCCAGATGCGCATGCACGCCGTGCACACCCCGCACGGCTCGCCCGCTTCGCGGGCGAGCGTCTCATCCGAAGCGCTTCCGCCTTCGGCGTCCGCGCCTCCCCCTTGGGCGAGCGCAGCCTTGGCAGCATTCAGCCGCTCGCAGTTGAGCGCCATGGCGAGCACGCGGGCGAGCGTGGTCTTGCCCACGCCGCGCGGGCCGCACAGCAGATAGCCATGGGCCACGCGGCCGCGGGCGATCGCCCCCTTGAGCGTATTCGCGACGTGCGATTGGACGGCGACGTCGGCGAAGGTCTTGGGGCGGTATTTGCGTGCGAGAGCGATGGACACGGGGAGGGGGCCGGGCAGCGGGCAGTCGGGCAGTCGGGCAGTCAACGAGCGAGCGCGATTCGCAATCTACAGCGGATCGGCAGTGTCGGCAGTGACACGGGTCATTCGGCAGCCGGATGCCCCGGCGAAAGCCGCGCGGGCGGGACCTCCCATGTGGGAGATGCACCGCCCGCGCAGTGTCCCAGGCCTGACGAAGCGACGCAAGACACCTCATGCCGCTGCTGCCTTCGGGGCCCTGACGGAGTTAGAAGGCTCACGCCCTCCGGGGCCTGGAACACCTGAAATCTAGCCGGTGGGGGAAGACCCCTCAAGCAGGCCTTTCTCGGGCAGCCGAACGGTCAGGGCCTGCCCAGCGCCCTCGCCAGCACTTCGGCGGCCGTTCTCACCTGTTCGGCCGAAACATCCAGATGGGTGACGGCGCGGATGCGCGTGGCCGACCAGGCCGAGAACAACACGCCTTCGGCCGCGCAGGCCCTGACCACCGGACCGGCTGGGCGCCCGTCGGGCAGGTCGACCATGACGATGTTCGTGTCGGGAGCGACGACGCGGGCCTTGCCCGCCCCATCTACGATGCCGGCGAACTCGCGCGCATGGGCGTGGTCGTCGGCCAAGCGCGACCAGTTGTGCTCGAGGCCGAACAGCGCCGCCGCGGCGATCACCCCCGACTGCCGCATGGCGCCGCCGAACCGCTTGCGAATGCCCCACAGCTCATCGGCAGCTGGAGCAGAGGTGGCCACGGCGGCGCCGATCGGCGCGCCGAGCCCTTTGGAAAACGCCACCATGACCGTGTCGGCGGTGGCGGCGAAGTCGTTGACCGGCACGCCGGAAGCGACGGACGCATTCCACAGCCGCGCGCCATCGAGGTGCACGGGCAGGTTGAGTTCCGTGGCGAAGGCCCGGATGGCCCGCATTTCGGCGAGCGACACGACCTTGCCTCCGGCGCCGTTGTGCGTGTTCTCGACGCAGACGAGGCTCGGGCTCGTCACGTGGCGCGCCTTGGGGCGCACGTAGCGGCGCATGTCATCGGCCGTGGCCACGAGGCCCGATGCCTTCACGGGCCGGATCTGCGCGCCGCTCAGTGCGGCCACACCGGCCATCTCCCAGTGGATGATGTGGGCGTCATCGTCGAGGATCACCTCGGTGCCCGGCGACGTGTGCAGATTCACCGACGCCTGATTGGCCATCACGCCGCTGGGAAAGAACAGCGCGCGCTCCTTGCCCAGCAGCTCGGCGACGCGCCGCTCGAGACGGAGCGTGGTCGGATCGCCGTCGCGCTCGTCGTCGCCCACCTCGGCGTCGGCCATGGCCCGCCGCATGGCGGGAGACGGCTTGGTGACGGTGTCGCTGCGCAGGTCGATTGGCGTCATGAATGGCGGTCCGGAGTCAGTCCCCGAAGACTTCGCGCTGCAGGCGCCGTGTACGCCGCAGTTCAAACACCTGCCCTACCTCGCCGCCGAGGATGAACACGATGGCCGAGTAGTAGACCCACACGACGACGATGATGATCGCGGCCAGGGCTCCACTATATACCGACGCCGTGTTGAAGTGGTGGATGAACACTGAGAACAATTGCTTGGCGACTTCGAACAGCACGCTCGTGAACAGCGAGGCGACGACGGCCGTCTGCCAGCGCACGCGGCGGGCGGGGAGGTAGCGGTAGATGGCGAAGAACATGGCGGCGAGAAACAGGAACGCCACGCCGCGCCCGATCGCGTACTCGAGCGTTCCCATGACGTCCTTGCGGAGGCCGATGTCCATGAGAATCTCCGCCCCCCGTGACCGGGCGATCGTCAGATAGGCCGAGATGACGGTATTGGCCACGAACAGCGCCGTGGCCAGCAGGGTCATCTTGATGTCGAAGATTTTGCCTTCGATAATGCCGCGGGTGGCCTCGATGTCGAACACTTCGGCGAGCACTGTGCGCAGCGACGCGAACAGCCGCGTGGACAGGAAGAGGAAGATGAGCGCGCTCCAGATGCCCAGCCCATGATGGGCCCGCAGCGCGTCGTTGATGACGCGATGCACCGAGGCGCCGAGCGCCTCGCTGTGCGGAGGCAGCATGCGGTCGACGACGTCGGTGATCTCGGCGTTGGACATGGCCGGCGACAGATTGAGCGCGAACGTCACGCCGGACACGAGCGTGATGACGAACGGCACCGACGCCAGCAGGATGTCGAACGCGACGCCGCTGGCGAGGAACAACACGTTGTCCTCGTACGCATTGTCCCACATGCGCACGAGGTAATCACGCGCCGCCCACCGCAGCTCCGAGAAGCGTGGCCGCCAGGTCATGCTTCGCGCGACGGTGGGCGGAAAGGAACGGACGGCAGACTAGGCTTCGCCGTCGTCGGATGCCACGCCGGCCTTGTAGGCCGATTTGGCCGCGGCGAGCCGCCGCTCCAGGTCCTCACGCGCCTGATGCGCCGCTGCCCGGCCGTTGTCCACTGCCCGGTCGACCTTGCGCTTGCCCCGGGTGACCGCCGCCCGCGCCGTATCGATTCCCTCTTCCACGCGGTCGCGCGCGTCCTCGTACACGTCCCCGGCCTTGTCGCCAAAGTCCTCGGCCAACTCCCGGGCGCGCAGCTTGGCGCGGCGGCCGCGACGCACGATGTCACGGCGGGTCGCCTCGCCCGACTGCGGCGCGAACAGCAGCGCCACACCGGCGCCCACGGCCAGTCCGATCAGAAACGGCATGACCCCGGGGCCGGATTTCTCGATCACGACCGCCCGGTCGTCGTTGCGCGTATAGTCAGTCATTGGAACCTCCTCTCGAGAATGAGACCGTCTCCATTTCATTCGCCGGCGTCGGGGTCGTCCGGTGCGGCAGCCACGATGGCCGTCTCCCCATCCGGCAGCGGTCGGTGGATGACCGGCCCCGGCACGTACTTGGCGACCACGGCCACGGTGTCGCCGATGGCGAGCTGCTCGAACAGGAACGTGAACTTGGCGTCGTACGCCGCGGCCAGCGTGGCCTTGACGTCGGCCGGCAGATCCCAGAACCGGCGCTTGAACGGGCCCAGCGCCTTCTTACGAGTTTTATAATAGAACTGCTCGTCGGAATCGGTGGCCTTGCGCTCCCCCTTGGCGTTGACGTCGAGCCAGGCGTAGATCTCGGCGCGCAGCGCCGCCGGCAGATGGTCGTAGAGCATGTTCTGGAAGTTCGTCGCCAGATGGATCTCCGCCGTCTCCCGCTTGGGAAAATTGTGAAAGGCGCTGTCGGGGAGCGTCGACGCCCCATGCTGCACGGCGCCCGACAGCCCGTATTCGTCGCGCGCCGCCTTGGAGAGCCGTTCGAGCGTGTCCAGATCCAGCTTCACGTCGGCAATCGAGCCGTCCGGCAGCACGATCCCTCCGTGCGACGTGCCCGACTGCACGCTGATCTTGGAGACGCCCACCATCCCCTTGGGACGCGCGCGGTTGAACCCGTCCATGTAGGCACGCAATTCGCCCACCGTGCTGTTCTCCGTGCCGACCTCGCCGATCTCGCCGCCCACCGATATGGTCACGCCCGCGGGCTCGGCAGCACGGACCACCTTGAGGATGTCGACGCCCACCTCGTAGTTCAGCCGCTGCTGCTCGTCGAGCGTCGGCTTGGAGATGTCCACCAGCGTCGACGTGTCGATGTCGATGTTGTAGAAGCCGGCATGGATGGCCTCGTCCGCCAACTGCTTCACGCCGCCCACCTCGGCTGCCGCATCGGCCGCGAACTTCTTGGCGTTCACCTGGAAGTGGTCACCCTGGATGAACAGCGGTCCGCGGAACCCTTCGCGCAGCGCCGCGGCGATGAGCACCGCCACGTACTCCGCGGGGCGCTGGTCGGTGTAGGCGATCTCCGACCGCGCGATCTCCAGGATGAACGCGCCGGCCTTCATGCGGTTGGCAGTGCGGAAGATCGCGCGCGCCGTGTCGTAGGCCATGCCCCGCACGTTGATAGCCGGCACGGTGAACCCGTGCACCTCGCCGCGCCCGCGCGCCATGTACAGATCCTGGATGGACGCCGGCCGCACGCCCACCGCCTGTCCCAGCTCCCAGAGCAACCAGCGGGCGTGGTTCCGTTCCAATTCATCGTCGAACACCGCCGCGCACGCCAGCGTATCCATCGCCGCCCCCGCCAGCGGTTTGGCGTCGTTCACTTTCACGCGGCCGTTCGTTACCGAAACCGCGGCGCCGAACAGCCCATTCAGAGTCTCGAGAGTGTCGGGCATGGCTTCCTCATGACCGGACCGGACGGGCGCGATCGCGCCCCCGGGACCCGGAAGTCCCTCTGTCTTTTGAAGTTGGCCAATTTCGCGGGCCGATTCAACCCATCCGCTAGACTGACGCGTCGGAATCCGGCTTGGGAAGCGTCTCCCACTCCTGGCGCGCCGCCCCGGCGTCTGCGCGGCCAAGCATGGCATAGGTGAACTGCTTGCCGAGTTCGACCCCGGGTTGGTTGAGCGCATTCACGCCGTACAGCTGGCCGGCATAGATCGTGGCGACCTCGAGGAGCATCATCAGCCCCCCCACGTGCCATTCGTCGGCGTGGTCGAGATGGATGGTGAGGTTGGGGCGTCCGCGGCGAGCCAGGGCGCCTGCCGTGGCGCGTCGCTCGATGTCGATCAGCTCACCGAGATGGTGTCCGCCCAGGTAGGCCAGTTCGGGGACGTCCTGATGCAACTTGGGGATCGCCACGTCCACCGGGTGCTCCGCCAACTGGACCAAGCTCACCGTCTTGTTGGGCGTGCCTTCCATGAACAGCTGCACCTGGCTGTGCTGGTCGGTCACACCGTGCGAGGCGAGCGGCGTGGGGCCCACACCGGCGTCGTCCGGGCTCCGGTGCTTGCCCAGGCTCTCCGCCCACAGCTGCACGAACCAGGCGGCGATGTCGCTCAGAGGATCGGAGTAGGGCATGAGCACGTGGATGCCGCACCCGAGTTGCGTGTCGGCCAGCCATTGGAGCACGCCGAACACGGCGCCGGGATTCTCGCGCAGCGTGGCAGCCCGGCACCGCTTTTCCATATCGGCGGCGCCGGCGAGCAGCGCCGGGGTCCTGACGCCGAGCAGCGCCGCGGGGAGCACGCCCACCGGGGTAAGCACACTGAACCGCCCGCCGACGTTGGCCGGAATGTCGAGCGCCGCCACCCGTTCGCGGCGCGCGATCTCGCGCAGCGCGCCCTTCTCGGGATCGGTGACGAACACCAGGTGCTGGCGAGCCCCGTCGCCCAGCTGCTCGTTGAGCGCGCCGCGTACGATCAGGTACTGGGCCATCGTCTCGGCGGTGCCACCCGACTTGGAGATGACGAGGAACAGCGTGCGGTCGAGCTTCACGCGGGCCATCACGTGGGCGATCGTGCCGGGATCCACGTTGTCGAGCACGTGGAAGCGCGGCCGGCCGCGGCGCTCCTTCTTGGTGAGCGTGTTCCAGTCGCGCGCGTTGAACGCATGGTGCAGCGCGATCGGGCCGAGGGCAGATCCCCCGATGCCGAGGAGCACGACGTCGTCGAACTTCCCGCGGGCGCCCTTGGCGAAATCGCGCGACTGGTCGTGCAGCGCCTTGTCGCGCGGGAGGTCGAGGAAGGCCAGTGCTCCAGTGCCGCGCAGCTGCTTGACGGCGGCGTAGGTGGCGGCGAAATCGCGCTGTGCCGCGTCCCAGGCGTCGGTGGGGATGCCCCCAGACACCGCGCCGGCGAGCATGTTGGTGTAGTCGATGCGTATGGCCATGGTCAGTCGATCCTCACCGTGAGTCCGTCGAAGGCCGGTGCGACGCCGCGCGGGAGTTCCGCCTCGAGGTCGGCGTGAAAATTGTCGTGCGTAAGATGCGTGAGATACGTGCGCTCCGCGCCCACCTGGCGGGCCACGCCAAGGGCATCGGGGATGCTGAGGTGCGTGGGGTGTTCCGTGCGAAAGAGTGCGTTGAGCACCAGGACCTTCACGCCACGGATCTGATCGAACACATCCTGGGGCACGGCCTTGGCGTCGGTGATGTACGCGAGATCGCCGATGCGGAACCCGGTCGCGGTGACCCGTCCGTGGGGAAGGCCGAAGGGCAGGACCTCGACGCCGCCCACGACAAACGGTTCGCCGTGCCGGAACACGATCGCGCGCCCTTCGGGTTTGGACGTGCCGGGCAGCGGCCGAACCGTTTCGTCGAACACGTAGCCGAACTTGGCGCGGAGGCTGCCGAGCGTTTCCTCCGAGCCGTAGAAGGGGAGTGGGCCGTCGCGGCGCACCGACACGGCGCGGATGTCGTCGATGCCGTGCGTATGGTCGGCGTGATCGTGCGTGAACAGCACCGCGTCCACGCGGTCGATGCCGGCGGCGATGAGCTGCAGCCGCAGTTCGGGCGGCGTGTCGAGCAGCAGCCGCGTGCCGCCCTGTCCCTCCACAACCGCGCCCACACGCGTGCGCTTGTCCCGGGGGTCGGCCGAGTTGCACACCTTGCAGTGGCACCCCAGCTGGGGCACGCCAAAACTCGTGCCGGTGCCCAGGAACGTGAGCTTCACACCGTCTCTACCTTGAGCGTGTTCGTGGTGCCGGGCACGTCGAACGGCACGCCGGCGGTGACGATGGCGCGGTCGCCCTTCCGTGCCAGGCCGCGCCGGCGCACGACGTCGAGGGCCAGCCGCACCATGTCCTCGTAGGTATTGCAGTGCGGCACGAGTTCGGGGATCACCCCCCACACGAGCGCGAGTTGACGGTAGGTGCGCGGAATGTCGGTGAGCACCAGGATCGGCACGCCGGGCCGTTGCGAGGCGACGATGCGGGCGCTGAACCCGCTCTTGGTGAATACGATGAGGACCGGCGCTTTGAGCATGCTCACCGCCGCGGCGCTGGCCGCCGCAATGGCGAACTCGTTGGACACTTCGCCGCCGGGCTCCCGCCACGCCTCGCGCGGCTGGGCGCCCCGCTGGCGTTCGATCTCGTGGATGATGCGCGTCATCGCTTCGACGGCCAGCCGTGGGTAATCGCCGGCCGCAGTCTCGGCCGACAACATCACGGCGTCGGTGCCATCGAGTATGGCGTTGGCGACGTCGCTGGCTTCGGCGCGGGTGGGGCGCGGATGCGTGATCATCGACTCGAGCATCTGGGTGGCGGTGATCACGGGGCGGCCGAGCTTGTTGGCGATGGCAATGATGCGCTTCTGCGCGAACGGCACCTCCTCGAACGGGAGTTCCACCCCCAGGTCGCCGCGGGCCACCATCACGCCGTCGGACGCGCGCACGATGCTCTCGATGTTTTCGAGCGCCGAGTCCTTCTCGACCTTGGCCACGATGAGCATGTCGCGCGGCAGGAGGGCCCGCAGCTCGGCAATGTCCTCGACGCGGCGGACGAAGCTCTGCGCCACGTATTCGAGCCCGTGCGCCACGGCGAATTGCACGTCCTCGCGGTCCTTGTCCGTGATCGAGGGCGCCGACACCTGCACGCCTGGAAGGTTCATGCCCTTGTGGCTCTTGAGCAGGCCACCGTGGAGCACGCGCGCCCGCACCTTGCGCCCGCGGACCTCGAGCACAACCAGTTCGAGCAGGCCGTCATCCACCAGGATGCGGTCGCCGTCGTGCACGTCGTCGGCCAGCCTGGCATAGGTGACGGGGATCTCACCGCCGTGCGCCTCGTCTTCGGGAGCGAGCACCCATTCCGTGCCCTCTGGCAGTTCGAACGGCTGGACCAGATCGCCGATGCGGATGCGCGGGCCCTGCAGGTCCCCCAAAATGGCAATCGGCCGGCCCGCCTCGTCGGCCACTCGCCGCACACGGGCCACCGTCTCAGCGTGTTGCTCGTGCGTGCCATGGGAGAAGTTGATACGGGCCACGTTCATGCCTGCGTCGATGAGGCCGCGGACGGCCTCGGGCGTGGCGGTGGCGGGTCCCAGCGTGCATACGATCTTCGTGCTACTGAATCCCTTCGGATTGGGCGACGGAGACGTCACGCGACGGCGTTCCTCAGCGGGAGGCGAGAGAGCGGCCGAGTTGCCGCGATTTGCTCGCGAGCCCGGCGATGAGCGAATCATAGGACTTCTGGAAGCTCGCCACGCCTTCGGCGAGCAACTTGTCGGTCACCTGCCGCATCGACACCCCCGCCTGCTCGATGGCGGCGATCTCCTGCTTCGCGCGGTCGACGCCGGCATCCACCGTGCGACGAATCTCGCCGTGATCGCGGAAGGCCTCGATCGTAGCCGGAGGCATCGTGTTCACGGTGTCGGGCCCGATCAGGTCCTCCACGTACATGACGTCGCGGTAGGCCGGGTTCTTGGTGCTCGTGCTGGCCCAGAGCGGGCGCTGCAGCCTTCCGCCTTTGGCCGACAGCGCACGCCACCGGTCGGTGTTGAACCGCTCGGTGAACAGCGCGTAGGCGAGCTTGGCGTTGGCCACCGCGGCCTTGCCCTGCAGCGCCTTGAGCTGCGCCGCCGGTTTGCCGGGGTTGGCCGCGAGCAGGGCTTCGAGCTGCTTGTCCACCTCGGTGTCCACGCGGCTCACGAAGAAGCTCGCCACCGACTGGACGCGGTCGATGGGCTGGCCGGCCGCCAGACGATCTTCGAGCCCCGCCATGTACGCATCGATCACGCGATCGTGCGCGCCGATGGCAAAAAGAAGCGTGATGTTGACATTGATACCGCCGGCGATGAGCTGCCGCACGGCCGTGGCGCCTTCCACGGTACCCGGCACCTTGATCATCACGTTCGGCCGGTTGACCGTGGTCCACAGACGGCGCGCTTCGGCGACGGTGCCGGCCGCATCGTGGGCGCGGCCGGGGGAGACTTCGATGGAGACGTTGCCGTCGCCACCCTTCGTGGCGGCATGGATGGCGGCGAACGCGTCGCACGCGTCGCGGACGTCGGTCGTGGCCAGAAGTTCGAACAGCTGCTGCGCCGACAATGCGCCGGGAGCCTCGCGGATCTGGGCGTCGTACGCTGCGCCCTCGGCGAGGGCCTTCTCGAAGATCGTCGGATTCGACGTCATTCCGGTGAGTGCGTCGACGGTGATGCGTCGAACGAGATCGCCGTTGTGCAGCATGTCGCGTTCGATGAAGTCGAGCCAGATCGACTGACCCGCCTCGTGCAGCCGCTGGAGTCTGTTGGCAGTCATGGCCTATTCGCGATGAGGATCGGGCAGCAATGCGCGCGCCCACTCTTCTGAACATACCACGCGCGGTGCGAGGCCGTCACCGCCGCCCCACGCCGCGCGATTGTGTTACTTGAGCGTGACCCGCCGAGCGGAGCGCGCCCTCAGCGACTGCCCACGTACTCCACGCGCCAGATGCGGCCGTGCTGATCGTCGGCAATGTACAGCGCGCCATCGGGGCCCTCGGCCAACCCGGTGGGGCGTCCGCCCAGCGCCGTGGGCTTGCCGTCGGCAAAGAATCCGCCGGCAAACGTTTCGTACCCGCCGCCCGGTCGATCGCCGTGCAACGGCTGGAAGACGACCCGATATCCCGCCTGCGGCTCTGGCGCGCGATTCCACGATCCGTGGAACGCCACGAACACACCGTCACGGTAGCGGGCCGGAAAGTTACCGTCGCGGTAGATCAGGAGACCGTTGGGCGCCCAGTGCGCCGGGAAGGTGGCCACCGGACCGAGCACGCTGGCGCAGCGCCCCTGGCGATCGTCGTGGCCGCCGTACTCGGGCGCGAGCAGCATTTCGTGCTTGGGCACGTCGAAGTAGCAGTACGGCCACCCGTAGTCCCCGCCCTCCTTCACGTGAATCAGCTCTTCGGCTGGCGACTCGGCGTTCGTTTCGTCCGTGTATTCGGGCCACAGACTGAGCTGATCGCGGCCGTGCTGCATGACCCACAGCGCATTGTCAGCGGGGTTGATGTCCATACCCACCGAATTCCGGATGCCGATGGCGAAGTGTTCGCCGGTGGTCTCGGTCTGATCCAGCTTGCGGGCGTCGAACTTCCAGATGCCGCCGCGGGTCTCACGTTCCACGCACGGGTCGGCACCGGGCACCGCCTTCTGCCGGTCCTGCGGCTGGCAGGCGTTGGTGGCCGTGCCGACGTTCACGTACAGCACTCCGTTCCCGTCGATCACGAACGTTTTGAAGGGATGGTTCCCGCCCGGCGGGAGATCCTTGACAATCGTGTCCGGCGGGCTCGACGGCCGCATCTGCCCGGTGGGCATGCGGTAGCGGAGAATTGCCGCGCCGTTCTCCACGTACAGATAGCCATCGAACAGCCGGACCTCGCTGGATCGGAACGCGCCCCACGCGGCGCGCACGTCGGCGACGCCGTCATGGCGCGTGTCACGCAGCACCGTCACGCCGTGCTCGCCCGCCTGCCCGCCGATGGTGGCGACGAAGACGTCGCCGTTGGCGGCCACCGCCATGTGGCGGGCGCCGGGGATGTTGTCGGCGAAGAGCGTGGCGCAGAAGCCCTTGGGGAGATCGAGGCCGGCATTGTCTGGCGCGCAGCGCTGTGCCGTTGCGGAAACGGGCACCAATGCGGCGAAGATAGCGAGGGGAACGGTGAGGATTCTCATTCCGGTGGAACTCCAGTCGAACGCAGAAGTCAATGCGCCGTTAGAGGTGTCGAGCAGTCGAGCAGTCGGGCAGTCGGGCAGTCGAGCAGTCGAGCAGTCGGGCAGTCGGGCAGTCGGGCAGTCGGGCAGCGAACGACGTTACATCGTTGCTCTTTGCATGTCGTTGTCAATTTTCAGTTGTCAGTCCCCCGCCCCTTCCCCAGAATCTCGTTCGCCTCCTGGATCCGCTGATCGAGTTCCTTCCGCAACACGCCGTACCGCTCGATGGCGTCCTGGCCGATCTTCTGATCCGCCATGTTCGTCATGCTATAGAGATACGTGATGTGCGTCTGCAGCTTGGGCTCGCTGTACCGGATGCTCGAGGTCACGAGCTTATCGGCAAGCGCATTGACTCTGGCCAGCGTATCGGCCGCCGCGCCCGTCGCGCCGCGGAGCCGGCGCTGCGCGCCCCCGACCCGCGCCACCAGCGTGTTCACGTCGCTCACCAGTTCGCGGACCCGCATGTTGTGCTCGAACTGCGTGCGGAGGATGGCCGTCGTAATACCGTCCTTGGTGATGCGCGGATCCTCGATGATCGTGAGCGGCTGCGTGCTCCTGTACGAACCGACCGTGAGCCGGACCGAGTAGCGGCCCGGCACCGCGTTCGGACCGTCGCCGCCGTCGGGCCGCGAGGCGCTCTCCCACGGGCCGGGATAGCGCAGATCCCACGTGAACCGGTGCATGCCCGCCGACTTGTCGAGCCGCTCCGCGGCGCCGCCCCGGCCGCCGCGGCCACCGCCGCGCCCGCTCCGCCCCACCGCTTCGCCCGCTGGCGCCGCGCTGGAGAAGCTCTTCACCACCTTGCCCGCCGCGTCGAGGACGTCGAGCGAGATGTCGCCCGACGTCTGCGCGCCCACGTAGTAGTCAATCTGCGCGCCGGCCGCCAGATACTCCGGCCCCGCGCCGCGTCCGAACCCGCCGAAGCCGCCGAAGCCGCCGCGCCCGCCGTGGCGGATCGCCGTCTCCGGCGTGAACAGATACGCCGCCGACGACGCCGCCTTCTCACTCAGCTGGTGCAGCGGCGACAGGTTGTCGAGCACCCAGAAGGAGCGCCCCTGCGTGGAGATGACGAGCGAGTTGTGGGCCACTTTGATGTCGGTGATCGGCGTGATGGGCAGATTCATCTGGAACGAGTCCCAGTGCGCGCCGTTGTCGAACGACACGTACATGCCGAACTCGGTGCCGGCATAGAGCAATCCCGCGCGGTCGGGGTCCTCACGCACGACGCGCGTCGGGCTGTCGCCCGGAATGCCGTTCTTGCCGTCGGTGAGCCGCGTCCACGACTTGCCGAAGTCGTCGGTGCGGTAGATGTACGGCGCGAAATCGCCGAGCAGATAGCGGTAGATGGCCACGTACGCGCCGCCGGCGTGGTGCGGATCGGGCTCGATGTTCTGCACGCGGCCGCCGGGCTCGAGGCCCTTGGGCGTCACCCGCGTCCACGTCTTTCCGTCGTCGCGCGTCACGGCCACGATGCCGTCGTTGGAGCCGGTCCAGATGACGCCGCGCTGGACGGGGGACTCGCGGATCGCATACAGCGTGCTGTACACCTCCTCGCCCGTGGCGTCGCGCGTGATCGGAATGCCGCTCGCCTCCTGCGGCTCGCCCGGCGGATTCCAGGTGAGATCGGGGCTGATCGTCTGCCAGTTCGCCCCCTCGTCGCGCGACCGGTGCAGATATTGCGAGCCGTAGTACACCGTGTTCTGGTCGAAGGGCGACACCTCCATGGGCGATACGCGCTGGAAGCGGTAGATGAGCGTCGCCCCGCCATTGCCGTACAGCGACTGGCCGCCCACCCAGTACTGCTGCTCGTTTGCCGTCTTCAGGTTCAGCCGGCTGAACTGCCCCTTGCACCCGCCGTACACGGTGTCGGGAGCGTTGGTGTTCGGAATGATCGGTCCGGTCTCGCACCCCGGGCCCTCGCGCCAGTCCTGCCCCGTACCCACCGACAGGCTCGGCACTATCAGCGTATTGTCATCCTGTTGCGCGCCATACACCCGATAGGGGTACTGGCTGTCCACGGCCACCTGGTAGATCTCGGCCGTGGGCTGATTGAGCTGGCTGCTCCACGTGCGGCCGCCGTCGGTGGACACGTTGGCGCCGCCGTCGTTGGCCTGGATCATGTAGTCCGGGTTGGTCGGATTGATCCACAGGTCGTGATTGTCGCCGTGCGGCGTCCGTTCCGTGCGGAAGGTCTTGCCTCCGTCGGCGCTCTTGAACCAGTTCTCGTCGCCCACGTACACGATGTCGGGGTTCGTGGGATCCACGCCCAGCGTGTTGTAATAGAACGGGCGCGTCCACAGCTCCTGATCGCCGTTCACCAGGACCCACGTGGCGCCGGCGTCGTCCGACCGGTAGAGCCCGCCGCCCGGCTTGGCTTCGATGAGCGCGTAGATGCGGTTGGGCGCGGCGTTGGAGATCGCGACGTTGCTGCGGCCGAATAGCTGGTTGGGCAGGCCGCCGCCGAGCTTCACCCACGTGTCGCCCCCGTCGGTGCTCTTGTAGATGCCGCCCTCATGCGCGCCGCTGATGATCGTCCACGGCTTGCGCTGGCCGCGCCACATGCTCGCGAACACCACGTTGGGATTGCCCGGCTGGAGTTCGAGATCGGCGGCCCCCGTGCTGTCGGACACGTACAGGATCTTCTTCCAGTTCTGCCCGGCGTCAGTGGTGCGGTACACGCCGCGGTCCACGCTCGGCACGAACGGATTGCCGCCGGCCGCCACGTAAACGATGTCGGGATTGGTGGGGTTGATGCGAATGGTCGCAATCTGGCCGACCTCCTTGAGCCCCACGAACTGCCAGCTGCGGCCCGCATCGGTAGACTTGTACACGCCGCGCCCGATGGACACGTTGCTCCGAATCTTGGACGATCCGGTGCCCGCGTACACGATGCTCGGATTCGACAGCGAGACATCGAGCGCCCCCATCGACGCCACGGCGAAGTACCCGTCGGACACGTTCTGCCAGCTCGCGCCGGCGTCGGTGGTCTTCCACACCCCGCCGCCGGTGGAGCCCATGTAGAAGGTGCGTGGCTCTGAGGCCACCCCGGTTACCGCGGTCACTCGGCCCCCCCGTTCGGGGCCGATCATCCGGTAGCGCATGCCCGCCCATAGAGAGGAATCGTACGTCGCCCGCTGCGCGTTGGCCGCGAGCGGCAGAGTCACGGTTGCCAGTGCGAGCGCCGCAGCGCCTCGCAGAATCCGTCCGTTCATCGTCGCTCCCAGTTCCGGTCCACGTTCAAGGCGTGCGGTCCCATTCCGCCAGCACTGCCTGAATCACTGCATCGAGATGTTCCGCCGCCACGGCGCCCTGCGCCATGCGCGGCGATCCCCCGCCCCGCCCACCCGCCACGCCGAGCGCCGCCTTGAGCACGGCCCCGGCCACGAGCCCCGAGTCTTCCGACGTGCCCACGATGATCGCCCCGTCGCTCGCCACCGCACCCACGAATGCCGCGCGCGGCAGCGCGCACACGGCGTGGGCCAGGCCGCGCAGATCATCGAGCGTGCCGCCGGCCCGCTTCTCCATCACTCGACGCACACCACGGGCATCGGTCGCCGCGGAATCGTAGCGCTCGCGCGCGTGGAACGCATCCAGATCGCGCGCCAGCTTCCGCCGAGCCGACTCCGCCTCCTGGCCCGCATCGAGCCGCACCTCGACCACAGCGGGCGCGTCGGCCACGGAACTCGACACCAGTTGTGCGATGGCGGCCAACGCCGCATAGTCGTTCCGCGACCGCGCCACGGCCCGCAGGCCGCACACGAATTCGATGCGCGTGCCCTGCTTCACCTTTTCCGTGCGTCGCAGCAGAAGCGCCCCGATCTCGCCCGTCGCGCGCACGTGCGTCCCCCCGCAGGCACTGCGGTCGACGTCCGCAACGGTCACAATTCTGATGTCGCCGGCGCGGTCCGACGGCTTGCGCAGGCCCGCGGCCTGCGTGGCGTCTTCGAACGCCACCGACACGGCCCGATTCTCCGCGATCAGCACGTTCACGCGATCCTCGGCCGTCGTGAGCTTGGTCCGCGGTGTGACCTCGGTGTCCACGTCGAGCGTAGAAATGGCATCACCGAAGTGGACGCTTACCGTCTTCCAGCCGAACAGGTCCTCGAGCACCGCGCTCAGCAGATGCTGCCCGGTGTGCTGCTGCATGTGGTCCAGGCGGCGGGGCCAGTCCACCCGCCCGTGCACCACGCCGCTCGGGTGAGCGAGCGGCGCATCGAGCAGGTGGGCGATCCGGGTCTCTTCGTCGATGGCGTCCACGACCCGGCGGTCGCCCAGCGTGCCGGTGTCGAAGGGCTGCCCGCCCGACGTAGGGTAGAACGCGGTGCGGTCGAGATACACCCGGCGTCCGTCGCCGGCGACTTCGACGATCGTAGCGTCGAAGTCGGTCAGGTAGGCATCCTTATAGTACAGGCGAGTGGTCATCGCACCCTAAACATTCCCCACGGTCCAGCCAATTTGAAGAGCAGCCCCCGCTTTCGGTGAAATCCCTGCCCATCGACCAAGTCCTCCCCGCGCTGCGTGCGGCGCTCGAGTCGGGCCCGAACGCCGTTCTGCAGGCGCCCCCGGGTGCGGGCAAGACCACGCGCGTGCCGCTGGCCCTGCTCGACGCGCCCTGGCTGGCCGGCCGGTCGATCGTGATGCTCGAACCGCGGCGCCTGGCCGCCCGGGCCGCGGCCCGGTTCATGGCACGCACCATGGGCGAGACACCGGGACAGACCGTGGGCTTTCGGGTGCGCGGCGAATCACGCGTTGGCCGCGTGACCCGCTTGCAGGTGGTGACCGAGGGGATACTCACTCGCCGGCTCCAGCACGATCCCGCGCTCGACGGCGTGGGCCTGGTGATCTTCGATGAATTCCACGAGCGCAGCGTGCACGCCGACCTCGGCCTCGCACTCGCGTTGCAAACGCAAACCGTGCTGCGCGAAGATCTGCGGATTCTCGTGATGTCGGCCACGCTCGACGGCCACGCCGTGGCCGCGCTGCTGGGTGGCGCGACCATCGTGCGCAGCGAGGGACGTGCATTCCCGGTGGCTACGCATTACCGGCCGCGCCGCGCCGATGCACGCCTGGAGCAGGACGTCGCGGCCGCCGTGGTCCGCGCGCTCGCGGATGACGAGGGCGACGTCCTGGTCTTTCTCCCCGGCGCCGCCGAGATCCGCCGCGTGGCAGAGTTGCTGTCTAACCGTCCTACCGTCCTACCGTCCTACATCCTTCCGCTCTACAGCGATCTCCCGGCCGCCGACCAGGACCGCGCGATCGAGCCAAGCCCGCCCGGCGAGCGGAAAGTGGTTCTCGCCACCAGCATCGCGCAGACGAGCCTCACCATCGAGGGCGTGCGCGTGGTGATCGACGCCGGGTTGTCGCGCGTGCCGGCCTTCTCGCCACGCACCGGCATGACGCGGCTGGAGACGGTGCGCGTGTCGCATGCCTCGGCCGACCAGCGCCGCGGCCGCGCCGGCCGGGTGGCCCCTGGAGTGTGCTACCGGCTGTGGGCGGAGCACGAGCAGCACCATCTCGTGGCCCACGACTCGCCGGAGATCCTCAACGCCGATCTCGCGCCGGTGGCGTTGGAACTGGCGGCCGCCGGCATCGCGGATCCCGCCCAGCTGCGCTGGCTCGACCTGCCGCCCGCTGCGGCGTTCCGCCAGGCACGGGAGCTGCTCGCGGAGTTGGGCGCGCTCGATGCAGGGGGGCGCGTCACGGCGCACGGCGAGCGGATGGCCGACTTCGGCACGCATCCGAGACTGGCTCACCTGATGCTCGTGGGCGGCGAGCGGGGCGACGCCGATCTCGCGGCGACCGTGGCCGCGCTGCTTGAGGAGCGCGATATCCTGCGCGGCGAAGGCGGCCCGCCGCCTGCGGATTTCGCGCTGAGAGTGGACGCCATGCGAGGCCGCGACGGGCTGGCGCACCTGGCCGGCGTGCGCGTGGATGGCGGCGCGGCGCACCGGACGCGGGAACTGGCTCGGCGGTGGCGTGCGCAACTGGGCGGACCACCGTCGCATGGCGTGGCCGAGCCGCCGAGCGTGGGTGTGCTGCTGGCACTCGCCTATCCCGACCGGGTGGCGCAACGTCGTGCCGGGCAGCGCACGCGCTACCTGATGCGCAACGGACAGGGCGCCGTGCTCGGCGACGCGGGCGCGTTTGGTGACGCCGAGTTTCTGGCCGTGGCCGAGACCGACGGCCGCCAGCCGGAGAGCCGCATCTACATGGCCGCCGCTTTGGCACCGGACGAAGTGGAGCAGCTGTTCGCCGGCCAGATCATCACTGAAGACATATATTCCTGGGACGGCGATCCGGGGGTGGTGCGCGCGCAACGGGTGACCCGGCTGGGAGCGATCGTGCTGCGGGAGACTCGGTTGGCCAACCCCGACCCCGCGCGGGTGGCGAGCGTGCTGGCGGCCGAGCTGATGCGCCGCGGGGTGGCCGCGCTGCCATGGAGCGACGACGCGCTGTCGGTGCGGCAGCGGGTGGCGTTCCTGCGCATTGGGGACGCCACGTGGCCCGACCTGTCCGACGACGCGCTGGCGGCGTCGGCCGAGCGGTGGCTGGCGCCGCTGCTCGTGCGCGCTCGCGGCGTGGACGATGTGCGCAAGCTCGATCTGGCAGGGGCGCTGTTGGGGATGCTCAGCTGGCAGAAGCGAGCCGCGCTCGACACGCTGGCGCCGACGCACGTGGTCGTGCCCACCGGATCGCGGATCGCAGTGGACTATGCAGCGCCCGAGGCTCCGGTGCTGGCCGTGCGGTTGCAGGAGATGTTCGGGCTGGCCGACACACCGCGCGTGGCGGGCGGACAGGTGCCGCTCACACTGCACCTGCTGTCGCCGGCGCGGCGCCCTGTGCAGGTGACCACCGACCTGGCGGGCTTCTGGCAACGCGGCTACTTCGACGTACGAAAGGATCTGCGCGGGCGCTACCCACGCCACTACTGGCCGGTTGATCCCTTGGTTGCCGAGCCGACGCGGCGGACCAAGCCGCGTGGGAGCTGAGCGGATGCCCGTACCGCCCGCCGCCCGGCCACCCGCGCGGCAATGGCGTCGATGCCGCGCAATTCGGCTGCCGTGCGACGGGCGTTCCAACTGCGCCGGAAGGAAGTGAACGCGCGGATTCCGTCGCGCTCGGCAAGCAGGGCCAATTCCGGTGCGCCGGCCTTCCGCAGCCGCTGGGCGAGCAGCTGCGCATCGTGGTGTTCCCCCAGCCGGTCCTGCAGCGCCTTGAGGCGCTGCACCGCGTGGGCCGCCCGAGGGTCGGCGTCCAGCGGTTCCAGCAGGTAGCGCAGATGCTTGCCCTCGATGCGCGCCCGGTGGGCGGCCGCCGCGTCGTCCGGTCCGTGCACGCGGCCGAGGGCCTTGGCCAGCCGCCGCCGGTGCTGCCGCAACAGGCTGGCCGTGAGCGTGTGCATGGACAGCTCCTCATCGCGATCCACCGATCGCCGTACGTAGTACTCCGCCAACTGGCGCGACAGCCGCCTGGCGGCGCCCGGCAGGCGCCGGGCCAGGTACTTCGCGGCCCCTTGAGCGGCGCGCTGCTGCTCCGCCGGCAGCGCGCCGAGCACGCGCTGGTGATCCGGCTGGACCGCGGCCGGCACGTCGGCGACGGCGTGCAGCCAGGCGAGCGCCACCTCCGCGTCGCGCGCGTCGTTGGTGGCGCGGGCCAACTTCGCGAACGCGCGCCGGGACTTGCGCGTCACCGTGTCGTCGAGGGCCGCCCGGTAGGCTCTGAGCCAGGTCCTGAGCCGTCGAACGGCGACTCGCAGATCGTGCAACGCTTCGGGATCGTCGCTGCCGAGGCGGCTGGACGCGGCCATCGCCGTGGCCAGCCGCTCGCGCGCGATCACCCGCGCGGCGCGCGCGGCCGGCTGGGCCAGCAGCTCAGGGGTCAGCTGCGGCTTGGACATGCGGCTACCGGATTTTCAGTGAGAGGATCGCGCGATCGCCCTTGGGATACCGGAGCTTGAGTCCGGCCAGCGTCTTTCCGATCACGTTGGCGACGAGCCAGTTACGCACTTTCTTGTCGTCTGAAGGCACCAGATACCACGGCGCCCACCGCGTGCTGCACTGCCGGAGCGCGTCGCGATACGCGGCCGTGTACCCGGCCCAATTCGCGCGGTCTTCCAGATCGCCGGCGTTGAACTTCCAATTCTTGGTTTCGTCGGTGAGCCGGTCCCGCAGGCGGCGCTTCTGCTCGTCGCGGGAAACGTGCAGGAAGAACTTGAGGATCACGACGCCGTTTTCTGTGAGTATGCGCTCGAAGTCGTTGATCTGGCGGTACCGCACTTTCCACACCCGCCGGGGCACCAGGGCGCGCACCCGTTCCACCAGCACGGCTTCGTAATGCGACCGGTTGAAGATGCCGATCATGCCGCGCGCCGGCACGCGCCTATGCACCCGCCAGAGAAAGTCGTGGCGCTGCTCGATGGCGGTGGGCTCCTTGAAGCTCGTGACCTCGCAACCCTGGGGGTTCACGGCGCCGAATACGTGGCGGATGGTCCCATCCTTCCCTGCCGCGTCGCGCCCCTGGAGCACGATCAGCAGCGCATGGCGTCCGTCGGCGTAGAACACGCGCTGAAGCTTGGAGATGCGCGTGGCCTGCTCGCGGAGGTCGTCGTCGAGCGCGTCGCCGGTGGGCAGGTGTTCCGGCGGCACTGCGTCACGATCCGTGAGGCGGAGCGGGGTCCGAGCGGTAACGGGCTGGAGCAGCATGGCACTCCCTGGCCGGCCGGGGGTGGCCGGTACTAGAATTCCCGCCGCTTCATCTCCTTGAAGAAATGGCGCCGATCCTCGTCCTCGTCGCTTTCCGGGCCGCGCGTGGCGTCGAGCGCCGCGTCGTAGGTCCGACGCTTGCCCTTGGGCTCGATGGACTTGGCCGCATTCTTTTTGGCCAGCGCCAGCAACTGCTTCTCATCCATATCCGGTATCCTCCTCGCCCGGTCGTCGGGCGGCCACGGGTCAGCGGCTCGGTCGGGCCGGCGCACCGCCCTTCGACTGGAAATCTAGCACGGCCCGGCGCGAAGCGGTCAGGCGGCTTCGAGGGTCTTGGCCACCGCCTCAGGCCGCGTGGCGCGCCACGCCACCCCCATCCCCACCAGCAAGAACAGCGCAGCGAGCAGGAACGGCGCGCCCGGCAGGTGCCAGTGTCGCGCCGGGCCGCTGATGAAGTAAGCGAAGGTCACGGTGAACAGGCCCGGCCCCAGCATTCCCGTGATGCCGTTGATGCTGCTGTTCGCACCCTGGAGCTGCCCCTGCTCCGACGGACTCACCCGGTGGGTCATGATCCCCTGCACCGAGGGGCCGTAGAACCCCATGGTAGCCGACAGGGCGATGCCCACCCAGAACACCCACATCGTGCTGGCGAGGCCGAACAGCACGAGCCCGGCGGCGCCGCCGAACAGCCCCACCATGAGCGACCGCCGCTCCCCCAACCGAGCCACGACCGGTCGCACGAGGCCGCCCTGCACGATGGCCGTGGCCAGCCCCACGCCCGCCAACGTGAGGCCGATGGTGCGCTCGCCCCAGCCGAAGCGGAGGCCCACATAGAGCACGTACACGCTGGGCAGCACCTGGTGGGCCATGTTGTAGAGGAAGTTCACCGTCGCGAGCCCGAACAGTTCGCGATGCGACCGGAGCAGCTTCAGCGAACCGACGGGGCTGGCCCGGCGGAAGTTCAGCGGCCGGCGGCGTTCCGGAGGCAGCGACTCCGGCAGCACGAACAGGCCGTACATGGCGTTGAGCAGGGTCAGTGCGGCGGCCGCGTAGAACGGCAGGCGAATGCTGATCGAGCCCAACACGCCGCCCATGGCGGGACCGAGCACGAACCCGAGCCCCCAGGCGGCGCCGATCAGGCCGAACCCATGGGCGCGTTCTTCGGGCGGGAGCACGTCGGCGATGTAGGCGCCCGCCGGCGTGAAGCTCGCCCCCGCGATACCCGAGACGATCCGTCCCATGAAGAGCCAGGCGAGCGACGGCGCCAGCGCCATGACGAGGTAGTCGAAGCCGAGCGCGAAGTTCGAGATCAGGATGACGGGACGGCGCCCGAACCGGTCGGACAGCACGCCCATCACCGGCGAGAACACGAACTGCATGCCGGCCCACACGGTGCCGAACACCCCGAAGATCTCGGCGGCGCTCGCGGTGTTGCCGCCCATGAACTGCTTGATCAGCATGGGGAGCACGGGGAGCATGACGCCCAGCGCCAGCACGTCGAGCACGACCGTGATGAAGATGTAGGTAATGGCGGGGCGGCGGTTTCCTTTCACGGCATCAGGGTTTGGGCCGTTCCAAGATAGCACCGGAGCGCCGTCTTGAAACCCGGCCATTCGGTGGCGTGCTTCGGGCCGGCCGGGATAACTTCCCGGTGCTTCACGCCACGTTCGCTCCACCATCCAGCCGATCGCGCCATGCAATTTCTCGAACCGCCCGTCTTGCCGCGCGGATTCCATTGTGCCAGCCGCCACATCGGCCTCAAGCCCAGCGCCGAGGATCTGGCGCTGTTCGTGAGCGACGTGGACGCTGCCGCCGCGGCGGTGTTCACGCGCAACCAGTTTCCGGGCGCGCCCGTGGTGCTGGGCCGCGAGACGATCAAGGGCGGCGTATTGCGGGCGATCGCCGTGAACAGCAAGGTGAGCAACGTGGCCACGGGCGCGCGCGGCGTGGACGACGCCCGCCGCATGGCGGCGGCAGCGGCCCTCGAACTCGGCTGCGGCCCGGGGCTCGTGCTGGTGAGTTCCACGGGGGTGATCGGCGTCCCGCTGCCCATCGAGAAGATCGAGCAGGGCTTGCCGGGCATGCGCGGCGAGCTGCAGGACGATCCGATCGTGGGCGTGCACGGCATGATGACCACCGACACGTATCCCAAGGCCCTGTCGGCGCGGGTGGGAAACGCCACGATCACGTGGGTGGCCAAGGGCTCGGGGATGATCGAACCGAACATGGCGACCATGCTGGCCTACGTCTTCACCGACGCCGCGTTCGACGCGCCGGCGCTGGATGCCATGCTCCGCACGGCCGTACACGTGTCGTTCAACATGCTGAGCGTAGACAGCGACACGAGCACGTCCGACACCTGCGCGATCCTGGCCAACGGGCTCGCCGGCCCGGTGGACCAGGCGGCATTCTTGCACGCGCTCACCGCGGGCTGCATCCGCATGACCGAGATGCTGGCCCGCGACGGAGAGGGCGCCAAGCACCTGCTGCGCGCGACCGTGCGCGGCGCCGCCGACGAGGAGGACGCGCGCCGCGTGGCGAAGTCGCTGGTCAATTCGCCGCTCATCAAGACGATGGTGTTCGGCGCCGACCCGAACGTGGGGCGCATCCTGATGGCGGTGGGCAAGTGCTTCGACTGCGCCATCCGGCCGGAAACGACGGACGCGTTCATCAACGGTCACGCCGTGGTGCGCGGCGGAGCGCGCGCGGATTTCGACGATGCCGCGGTGCGCGCGGCGCTCGGCCACGAGATCGTGGACCTCGAGATCGTGCTCGGCGTGGGCGGCGCCGGCGCCACGGCGTACGGGTGCGACCTCACGCAGGGCTACATAGACGAGAACGCGGCGTATTATTCGAGTTGAGGATCGCCGACTCTTCAGCGCCAAGGCAGCACCTGACGCGTCACGAATATTCCGTGGCGCGCCAGCGCCGGAAACACCAGCTCGTACGACACGTCGAGCGGCGACAACACCCCTCGCTTCGCCAGCGCGCCGTCGAGTATCAGCCGCGCGCCGAGCGCCAGCGTGAAGCCCACCGTGCGCTGCATGGACGTGAAGCCGGTGGCGAAGTCGCGCCGGTCGACGAGGTCGTACACCACGCGCGCGCCCTTGCCAGCGCGCGTGCCGCGTACGTCCACGCGAACGAACGTGAGATCGGCCTCGTCGTCGGCGTACTGGAAGCGCGGCTGGGACGCGAGCAGCGCCGCCACGAACTCCAGCGGCACCACCGGCGCGTCGCCCACGGCGAGCGGCGTCTGCTCCAGGAATCCGCACTTGGCCATCACGTCCCAGAACGCGCAGTGGCCGGGCAGGCGTCCCGTGTAGCGCGCCATCTCGCGAACCTTACCGCGCAGCCCGAACAGTTCCGCGTAATGGACGGCATCGCCGTTGGGGTAGCACTCGAGCGGCGCGCCGACGGCCGGCACGTCGAGCAGGTGAACCCGGTGCGGCTCGAACAGCGTGGCCGGATCGATGTCCACCGCCGCTCCCTGGTGGATGATGCGGGCCGGCCTGGCATATGAGCGCATCACGCCGATGGGCGACCACGAGAACTTGTAGTGCAGCGGGTTGTCGCGCGCGCCGGGCCCGGGAATCCCCGCTCCGTAGGCGTGGAACTCATGCACCTCGTCCAGCTCCGCCAACGCGCGCATACCCACGACGAGGTCGAGCCCGGGATCGAGTCCGAACTCCGTGAGAATCGTCAGCCCCCGAGCCGCGGCGTCGCGCGCCAACGCCGCGAGGGCGCGTTCGGCGTCGGCCACGCGCCCGGCATCGCGCTCCTGCGGATCGCGGTAGTACATGCTGCTCACCAGACTCGCGCCGGCGTCCACGGCCAGCCGCCCCATGGCGAATGCGAACGGCCCGGGAAGCGCCTCCACCACCACGTCGGCGTCGCGCATGAGCGCCGAGACGGCCGCCATGTCACGCGCGTCCGTGGGGCACGCGGTGGCCCGGGACGCCGGATACCGTGCCACGTACTCGCTGAGCCCCGGTGCGGAGTCGGCCACCGTGACGTGCGTGATCTCGTCCGCCGAAACGAGATCGTGCAACGCCGCCTTGCCCTGCGCGCCCAGTCCGAGCAGCAGCACGCGCCGCGTCATGGGTATCGCGGCTCCGTCCGCGTGAGGATGTCGCGAGGCGGCGCGAATCCGGCGCGCGCGTACAGCGGGCGGCTGCCCTCGGTGGGCCAGAGCATCACGGAATGCGCATGGACGGCGTGGCAGTGGGCGAGCGCCACGTCGAGCAGGGCCTGCCCCACGCCGCCGCGCGCCTCCGGTACCACGTAGAGATTGGAGAGGTAGGCGTGTGACTCCGGCTCCACCACCGGATTGGGGATCTTCTCGATCAACTGCAGCCAGATGTTGCCCACGATGGCGCCGTCGCGTTCGGCCACCCATGCCTGCCAGCGGCCGCGCGGGCCGAGCGCGCCGCGTATCCAGGCCTCGCAGCGCACGAGGAACGCTTCGTGGGACGTCGCGGCCGCCGTCTCGGCGGTGCGGAAATCCCACCGGAGTTCGGCCAGCCGCCGGGCATCGTGGACGGTGGCTGCGCGGATGCGCGTGCCGGACGGTCGTAGGGAAGTCACCGGGAGGTCACCTGCGGGGCAAAAGGGAGTCCCGGAATTCTACGTCGCGGCGGGCTAGCCGTCGCCCCCCGTGCCGCTGGTCCTGGACGCAACCCAGTTGAGGAGCATCAGGGCCGGTACGACGAACGGGAAGATGCCGTAGAGCGTGTCGCTGGCCGAGTGCGAATGGCGGTCGACGGCCAGGAAGACCTGCACGCAGAACACGGCAGTCATGGCGGTGAGCAGGAGCGCTTGCCAGGACACGGGGCGGTAGATCCAGCCCCAGGGTTTGAACCAGGTGCGGGCCATGCGGCGTTCCTCGCGTTGGGTGAGCAGGACACACGAACTGCACTTTATGCTACAAAGTATGGTCGATTCCCGCAAGACCGGCCCGGCGGCTGTTGCTCAACCGCGCGACTCCCGCGCATTGTTCAGGCGCTCCACATCGTCCGTATCCGCACCGCATTCCGTCGACGTCCATCGAGGATCAAAATGCGACATCGTGCTGTACTCCTGGCGGCGCTGGCCGCCCTCGCGCCGGCCGCCGGGGCCCAGGCGCCCAGGACCGTCACCGCCGCCGACTACGCGCGCGCCGAGAAGTCCATGGGCTACTATACCAGTTCGCTCGTCACCGGCGGGGCCGTGAGCCCGGCCTGGATGGCCGGCGACCGCTTCTGGTACCGGGCCACGACGCCCGAGGGCACGGCATTCCTGGTCGTCGATCCAGCCCACGGCACCAAAGCGCCGGCATTCGACCACGCCAAGGTGGCGCACGCGTTGTCGGCGGTGAGCGGTGAGCAGTATACGGCCGGCAGCCTCCCGTTCACGTTCATCGAACTGTCCGACGACCTCAACACCGTTTCCTTCGACGCCAACCGCCGCCACTACTCCTGCGACGTCGGCGGCAACGCCTGCACCGATGAGGGCGCGGCTACCAATCGCGGCCGCGGGTTCGGCCGCGGAGGCCGGGGCGGACGGGGGGGCGGAGGCGGCGCCACAAATGGGCGTCCCCCCGAGAACATGTCGCCCGACGGACAGCACGCCGTCTTCATCCGCGACTGGAATCTCTGGGCGCGCGACGTGGCCACCGGACAGGAGCGCCAGCTCACCCACGACGGTGTCGAGAACTTCGGCTACGCCACCGACAACGCCGGTTGGAAGCACACCGACCAGGCAATCGGACTGTGGTCGCCCGACTCCAGGCAGTTCGCCACCTATCAGCAGGACCAGCGGAAGACGGGCGACATGTACGTGGTGGTCACCAACGTCGGCCATCCGACGCTGCAGGCCTGGAAGTATCCGCTCCCCGGCGACACCGACATCACGATGATCCAGCGGGTGATCGTGAACGTGACCGACGGCAGCGTGGTGCGATTCAAGATGCCCCCCGACCAGCACCGCACGTCGATCTGCGACGACGTCGCCTGCGGCGGGAACACGCTCAGCGACGCCGAGTGGAGCCCGGATTCGAAGAGCCTCATGTTCCTCTCCACCTCGCGCGACCATCGCGACGAGAACCTCCGCGTGGCCGACGCCGCCACAGGCGACGTCCGCGACGTCTACGAGGAGAAGATGCCCGACTACTTCGAGTCGGGCTACGACATGGTCAACTGGCACTACCTCCCCGAGTCGAACGAGTTCATCTGGTATTCCGAGCGCACCGACTGGGGCCAGCTGTACCTCTACGACCTCGACACGGGGAAGCTCAAGAACGCGATCACGACGGGCGACTGGAAGGTCTGGCAGGTGACCCGGGTGGACCGCGAGAACCGGCGCGTCTACTTCACCGCCGCCGGCCGCGAGAAGGGGAATCTGTACTTCAGCCATTTCTACAGTGTGAAGTTCGACGGCTCCGACTTCCGCGCGCTCACGCCCGACAGCGCCAACCACACGGTGGATCTCTCGCCCGACGGGCGGTACCTGGTGGATACCTACTCGACGCCCCAGACGCCGTCGGTCACGGTGCTCCGCGACGATCACGGCAAGGTGATCGCGACGCTGAACAAGCAGGACATCTCCAAGCTCGTCGCCTCGGGGTGGAAGCCGCCCACGACGGTCATGGTCAAGGCGCGCGACGGGAAGACGGACCTGTACGGGCTGATGTACACGCCCACGCATCTCGTGCCCGGCCGGAAGTACCCGATCGTCAACCACATCTACCCGGGCCCGCAGTCCGGCAGCGTGGGCGGCTGGGGCTTCTCGGCGGCGCGCGGCGACGCGCAGGCGCTGGCTGAACTCGGGTTCGTGGTCGTCGAGATCGACGCCATGGGCTCGCCGGGGCGGTCGCACTCCTTCCAGGCCGCGTACTACGGCCACATGGGCACCGACAACGGGCTGCCCGACCAGGTCGCCGGCATGAAGCAGCTGGCCGCGCGGTACGAGTATATCGACCTCGACAAGGCGGGGATGTACGGCCACTCCGGAGGGGGTTTCGCCACCGCCGACGCCTTGTTCCGCTACCCCGACTTCTTCAAGGTGGGCATCTCAGAATCGGGCAACCACGACCAGACCGAGTACGAGGACGACTGGGGCGAGAAGTGGCAGGGACTGAACGTGCCGCTCCCCGGCGGCGGGATGAGCTACGACAAGGAGTCCAACGAGAGTGTGGCCAAGAATCTCAAGGGCCACCTGCTGCTGGCCCACGGCACGATCGACGACAACGTGCCGCCGTACAACACGCTGCTCGTGGTGGATTCGCTGATCAAGTACAACAAGGATTTCGATCTGCTGCTCATCCCCAACGTCCACCACGGCTACGGCGATGCGTCCAATTACATGATGCGGCGGCGGTGGGATTACTTCGTGCGGTATCTGATGGGAGCGACGCCGCCGCACGAATACTTGATCGCGCCGCCGGCCAATGGACGGGGACGCGGAGCGTGATGGGTTGAAACGGCGGCACCACCCCGCCCCAACTGAAGGCTCAGCGCCGCGAGCTGACGGCTGTCAGCGGCCGACAACTACGACAGGACCCCCCTCTATGGATCCAAGCGGTAGAGGGGGGTCCTTTGTGCAGATGTGGCCCGCAGCCCACGGCTGTCAGCTCACGGCGCTCAGCCTGCCGTTGTCGCTTCCCGCCGTTCTCAGGGTATGATCTTCGCCCCCGCGAGCGTGTTGTATGCCGACAGATCGTTCTTCATGAAGGCTTCATACGCGTTCTTCCCCGCCGCCAGATCCTTCTCGATCATCTGCAGCACCTGCATCGACGTCTCCGTCGGCTTGTAGTTCGATCCGCCGGCCACGTCTCCGCCGCCGCCACCAACTTCGGCGTACAGCCAGATCAGATTCAGGTAGACCCTGTCGGCGCTGACGAAGTACTTGTCGTCGCTGTTCAGATTCTCGCGCGAGATCAGCATCAGCTCGACGTTCATGAGCTTCTCGTTCATTGCCGCCAGCTCCGTGAGCCGCGCGTCGTTGCCCGTCGCCTTCTGCGTCTCCACTTCCAGCGCGTGCCGCATCACCTCGAGCCGGTTGATCATCTTCACCGTCGAGTTGAGGTCGTCGCGAATCCGGATCTGCGCCTCCAGCGAGGCTTCGAGGTCGGCCTGCGACGTGGTCAGCGCGGGATCGGTGATCACCTCGAACGGCCGCGTGAACGTCTGGCCGTCCACCGTCAGCTTGGCGGTGTACTTGCCCGGTACGGCGAGCGGCCCGGCCCGCTGCGTGCCCTCGATCCCCCAGTGGTCCACCGGCCGCACGTCCTTGCCCTTGAACCGCGCCTCGTCCCAGATGTGCGGATTGTCGGGGGCCGCCGTGCGCAGCTCCGGCTGGTCGGGCCCATCGTACTCCAGATTCCACTGGATCATGTTCTCGCCGCGCCGGCCAGCCTGCTTCATCGTCCGCACCACCGTGCCGCGGGCATCGGCGATCTGCAGTTCGATCGAATCCTTCGGCGCTTCCTTCGACTCGAACCGGAAGTCGGCGCTGCCGCTTCGCGCCTGCCGGAACGCCGGCCGCGGCGCATAGAAATACACCGCCGCATCGGCCGGCACCTGGTCGTGCTGCTCGAGCGTGGTGATGTCGTGCATGATGTACACGCCGCGTCCGTACGTCGACACCACGACGTCGTGCCAGAGCTTCGGCACCTGGATCCAGGACACCGGCGCGGCCGGCAGCCCTTCCTGGAAGTGCGTCCAGTGCGCGCCGTCATCCATCGAGTAGTAGAAGGCGTGCCCCGTGCCGGCAAACAGCATCCCCTTTCGGTTGGGGTTCTCGGCAACCGACATCACGTAATCGAGCGGGTGGTCCGCCGGTAGGCCGCCGGTGATCTTCGTCCAGCTCCGGCCAAAATCCGTGGTCTTGAACAGGTAGGGCCTGCGATCATCCATCAGGTGGTAGTCCACCGCCATGTACGCCGTACCGGCGTCGAACACGGACGGCCAGATCTCGCGCACCGTACCCCAGGCCGCCATCCCCACGTTCTTGGACACGTCGTTCCAATGCTGCCCGCCGTCACGCGTGTACCACACCTTGCCGTCGTTGGTGCCGGCCCAGATGAGCCCGCGCTGGATGCTCGACGGCGCGATGGCGAACACCACCTCGCCGGCAAACTGCCCGAGGTTGTCGCCCACGAGCCCGCCGGACGCGACGATGCGGCTCGGGTCCTGCGTCGACAGGTCGGGGCTGATCACCGTCCAGCTCTGACCCTCGTTGCTCGCCTTGAAGATCACCTGGCAGCCGAAATACACCGTGTTGTGATCGAACGGATCGATGGCCAGCGGCGGCGTCCAGTGGCAGCGGTACTTGGCCTCGTTGGGCGCGAAGTCGAGCGTGTGGATCTGCGGACTGATCGCCCGCGCGAGTCCCGTTCGCGCGTCGTAGCGCGACACCTCGCTCGCGTAGCACGTGGCCCAGACGATGTCCGGATTGGTGGGATCGGGCAGCGTAAATCCCGACTCGCACCCACCCAGGTTGTGGTCCCAGGTCGCCGTGCGGGTGAAACCCGCCCCGCCGCCGAACCCGCCGAAGCCACCGCGTCCGCCTCCACGCCCGCCGCGTCCTCCGGCGGCTCCGGGCCCGCGCGCCACCTCACCCGTGCTGTCGAAGGCGATGATTGCGGTGCTACTGGTCGGCGCCTCCACGGCGTCGCTCGGCCCGCGCATCGTGCCGTCGTCCTGCCGGTTGCCGTACACCCAGTACGGCACCTGGTTGTCCACCGCCACGTGATACATCTGGGCGTTCGGGATCGCGATGCGCGTCAGCGTCTTGCCATGGTCGCTGGTGATGCTGGCCCCGCCGTCATCGGTGAGCCCGAAGTGATCGGGACTGATCGGATCCATCCAGATGTCGTGGTTGTCGCCGCCCCACGGCTGCGTCTCCCACGTCTTGCCGCCGTCCGTGGACTTGAAGAACGAACTATTGGAGAGCAGCACCTCGTCGGCGTTGCCGCTGTTCACCACCAGGTGGATGTAGTAGCCGGCGCGGCCGATGAGCAGCCGGCTCCAGCTGACGACGTGCCAGGCGTGCCCGCCGTCGTCGGAACGCCACACCGAGCCCTGATCCTTGGTCTGGATGAGCGCGTACACGCGGTTGGACGCCGACGGCGCCACGGCCACGTCGATCTTGCCCAGAGGCTCGTGCGGCAGCCCGGCGTCCTGCACCTGCGACCAGGTGGCGCCGCTGTCGCGCGTCACGTAGATGCCGCTGCTCGGCCCGCCGCTGTACTCGGCAAAGGTGTGCATCTCCACCTGCCACATGCCGGCGAACAGCACCGCCGGGTTGTGGAGATCCATCGAGAGGCCCGAGCAACCGGTGTTCTCGTTCACGAACAACACGCGCGTCCACGTTTTGCCGCCGTCCATCGTGCGGTACACACCCCGTTCCTGCTGCGGACCGGTCACCCGGCCCAGTGCGCACACGTACACGATGTCCGGGTTGCTCGGGTTGACGATGATGCGCCCGATGCGCCCGGTCTGCGCCAGGCCCATGTTCGTCCAGTGCATGCCGCCGTCGGTGGACTTGTAGATGCCGTCCCCCATGACGTCGGCGTCGCGGATGGCCCACGCCTCGCCGGTGCCCGCCCACACGATGCCGTGGTCGGACGGGGCCACGGCCAGGGCGCCGATGGCCTGCACCGGCTCCCGGTCGAACACCGGGCCGAAGCTGTGCCCACCGTCGATGGACTTCCACACGCCGCCCGACGCCGAGCCCAGGTACCACACCGCGGTGTCGCCCGGCACGCCGGCGATGGACGCGATGCGCCCGCCGCTCGAGGGGCCGGTGAACTGGAAGTGGAGGGGCTGCGGCTCGGGCGGTCCGCCGGGGCCACGGCCGCGCCGCTGGGCGAGCGACGGCGCGGCGACGAGGGGAACCAGGAGCAGGCCGGCGAGAACGGAGCGAAGGCGAAATGAGCGCATGAGTGAATCCCGGGTCAGTGCTTGATGGGGTTGGACGTCAGAACTTCCGCATTGCGGTCCGGGGGTTCAACCCCCAGCAGGTTGTGCACGAAGAAATCATCGCGTTTCATGGAACCGTATTCGCCGCCCGACGTGTGGTCGGAGTTCGGAATCTCGAGCAGATCGAAGGTCTTGTTCGCCTTGACCAGCGCATTCACCACCTGCACGGTGGACGAGGGATCGACGTTGGTGTCCAGCTCGCCGAACACGAGCATCAGCTTGCCCTTGAGCCGCCAGGCATTCTCCATGTTCGAACTGGCGATGTACTGCGGCCCCAGCGGCCATCCCATCCACAGCTCGTTCCACCAGATCTTGTCCATCCGGTTGTCGTGGCAGCCGGACGCCGAGTACGCCACTTTGTAGAACTCTGGATGGAAAAGCAGCGCGCCCATGGCGTTCTGTCCACCCGCCGACGTGCCGTAGATGCCGACGCGCGTAATGTCGTAGTACGGATACTTCGCCGCCACCGCCCGGTGCCAGACAATCCGATCCGGGAAGCCGGCGTCGGCCAGGTCGTGCCAGGCGACGTCGTGGAATGCCTTCGACCGGTTGGCCGTGCCCATGCCGTCGATCTGCACCACGATGAAGCCCAGTTCGGCGACGTTCCGCATGCCGTTCAGCACCTGGAAGCTCTTGGGCACGAACGAACCCTGCGGGCCGGCGTAGATGTTCTCGATCACCGGGTACTTCCGGTGCGGGTCGAAGTTCGTGGGCCGGAATATCAATCCGTAGATGTCGGTCTTCCCGTCGCGCGCCTTGGCCACGAACACCTCGGGCGGCTTCCATCCAGCGGCCTTCAGCGCCGAGACGTCGCCCTGCTCGAGGGGCATCACGAGCGACTGATCGCTGGTGCGCCGCAGCTCGCCCACCGGCGCCAGGTCGACCCGCGAATAGAGATCCACGTAGTACTGGTGGTCGTCCGACCAAGTCACCGCGTGGTTGGCTTTCGCCGGTGTGTACGGCACCAACCCCGTTCCGTCGAAGTCTATGCGGTAGTACTGCAGGAAGTACGGATCCTTCGCCCCGTCCATGCCGCCGGCACCGAAGTAGATCTGCTTGGCCACCGTATCCACGTACTCGACGTTGCGCACCAGCCACGGCCCCTTGGTGATCTGGCGGATCACCTGGCCTGTGGCATCGTCGTACAGATAGAGGTGGCACCACCCATCGCGCTCCGACGCCCAGATCATCTGCTTGCCGTCGCCAAGGTAGTAGCGGAACTGGCGCCCCGAGTCGGTGATGTTGCCGCTCATCCGGCGATAGTCGATGAACGTGTCGGAATGCTCGTCCACGATCGCGCGCGCCCGGCCCGTAGTGCCGTCCACTTCGATGACGCGATAGACCTGGTGACCGCGCTGGTTATACTCGAACGTGAATGCTCGCCCGTCGTGCCACCATTCGGCGCCCGTGATGTCGTACGCGTTGGGGAAGAGCGCGTCGTCCACCTGCGCCTGGCGGTGCGAGTCGAGGTCGAACAGCACCGGACGGCGCACGTCCAGCCGGTCGCCCGGCTTCTGATAGAATCGCACCGAGTCCCGGGGCTGGAGCTGATCCGGGGGTGTGGACACCACGTAGTGCACCTCGCGGTGGTACCCGGGCTCCACCCGGTACGCCACGAGCTTGCGCGAGTCGGGAGACCACTGGATGGACTGGAACGAGTAGTAGTTCCCCTCCGAGCCGTCATAGCTGAGTTCGGTGCCCGGCGACGCGCCCACGGCCCGGACGAAGACGTTGTAATTCCAGACGTAGGCTTCGGACTTTCCGTCGGGCGACCGCTTGGCATCGGGCGATTCGCGAATGCTCGGCGCCTGCTGTGCCGCCGCCTGCTCTTCGGCCGCCCACTCGGTAGACCACGGCCCTTCCCCGGGGGTCGAGTCGGCGGCGGCGAGTCCGGCGCCGTCGCTCACCCAGGGCGACACGAACGGCGACGCATGGGCGGTGCCGGCCGCCGGAGATCCCATCGGCCCCGGCCCCCGGCCCCGCCCTCCGCGACCGCCGCGTCCGAATCGGACCGGGCCTGTGTTGCGGCACGAGTAGTCGGCAAGGCTGCACTGCCAGGTGAACCCACGCCGCACGAACTCGATGGCCTGTTCGCCGTTCACGAACGTGAAGCGAGGGAACGGGAGCGTGACCGCAGTGACGGCCGTGTCCAGCGATACCGACAGGGTCGCAGCGAGCTTCACGTGGTCGAAGGCGGGGCGCTTCTCCTTCGTATCGGCGTTCACGAATTCGAACTCGTAGCCACCCTTCACGGTCTTGCGATAGGTGAAGTGGTGCGTGCCCTCGACCCACTGCGGCGGATCCATGAGGTCGAGGGCCAGCCCCTCGTAGTGCGCATTGAGGGCGGCGGCGCGCGCGTAGTCGGCGGCGGTGCCCTGCGCCACGGCCAAGCGCGCCGCGCACGCGAAGGCAATGCCCAGCGCGCACACGCGTGGCGAGACTCGGAGCAAGGAAAGGCGAAACATGCGACGGTCCGAGTGGAGAGCGACGGAGAACTTCGGGGCGATCAACCGATAAATGACAGCCGGTGCACGGCCGGCGCTAGGGATGGCCTGGCCCCACGGGAGCTTCAGCCGGCCAGCGTCAGGGCGAGCTTGGTCACCGACGCCGGGGGAAACCGATAGACCCCGTTCACGTCGCGGGCCGGCAGGTCGACCGTCACCGGATGCACCGTCTCGGGGTGCTCGAAGCTGTTCACGGCGTGCACGCTCGGCGCCGACAACTTCGTGGCGCGGATCGACCCGATCGTGCCGCCGCGCACCACGATCTCCGTCTCACGCGGCTCCGTCATGGAGGCATTGGTCACGGTGAGCGTCAGTTCCCGCCCAGTGATCGACGCCGAGCCGTTGAGCCCCCACAGGCTCGCCGGCTGGCCGTCCTTGGCCGCCCATGAGACGGGCGGCGCCGACACGAGCGTGCGCACCGACCGCGCTCCCTGGTGCGCCGCGTACATCGCGAACACGTGATATACCGGGGTCACCGTGAACTGGTCGTCGTGCGCCAGGAACACCGACTGGATGCAGTTGACGAGCTGGGCGACGTTCGCCATCGCGACCTTGTCGGCGTGGCGGTGGAAGATATCGAGCGTGAGCCCGGCCACGAGCGCGTCGCGGATCGTGGACTGCGACTCGAACAGAATGGCTGGGGTCCGCAATCGGCGCGCTGTTGTGCCAGGCGCCCCATTCGTCCACCACCAACTTGACCGCGTGCCGCGGATCGGACTCGTGCATCGTCTGCCACACCGCGTTGATCACGCTCTCCATGCGATTGGCGCTCGCCAGCAGCTCGTACCAGCCGCGCTCGTCGAAAGCCAACGCGTCGGCCCCGGCGTCGGGGGCGCTGGAGTAATGGTGCATGGACAGCCCCCACACGCGGTCGAGGCTGCCGCGTTCCGCCAGCGCACCCATCAGGCGCCGCGTCCAGTCCACGTCGGCGCCGCTCGGACCCGACGCGATGAACCGCAGATCCACGTCGAACTGGGGCACCGACCAGGTCACGAACCGCCGGTACTCCTCGGCGTACTCCTCGGGCGTGAAGTCGCCGCCGCAGCCCCACGCTTCGTTGCCCACCCCCCAATATGGAATATCATATGGCTGAGCGTCACCTGCCGCAGCGCGCACGCGGGACCACGTGGTCGTGCCGGCCGGCGAGTTGCAGTATTCCAGCCACTGGTCGAACACGCGGGCCGGCAGCGTGCGGACGTTGGCGGCCATGTACGGCTGCGCGCTCACCAGCCGGCAGAACCGCACGAACTCCGTGGTGCCGAAGGCATTCGGGTCGTACTTGGCTGGGCCGGCCTTCACGTCCTTGAACCCCGGGTCGCCGGCCCAGAAGTTGGTGCGCGTCGGCCGCTGGTCACGCGGCCCCACGCCGTCGCGCCAGTCGTACGAGTCGGCAAAGCACCCGCCCGGCCAGCGGATCACGCTCGGCTTGATGAGCTTCAGGGCGTCCACCAGCGCCTTCCGGACGCCTCCGATATTGGGGACCTTCGAATTCTCCCCTACCCATACGCCGTCGTAGATCACCCCGCCCAGGTGCTCGGTGAAGTGGCCGTAGATCTCCGGCGCGATCGTGCCGATGGGCTCGTCGAGCCGGATCTCGATGTGCGAGTCGGCCAGCGAGGACCGGCCACGGGCCGAAAAGAGCCCCCCCATGGGGGTGAACCTCGGCAGCACCAGGGCGGTGCTGCCGGCGAGGGCGGAGCGCAGGAATTCGCGGCGGGGAATGTCGGACATGAGGTGAGCCGGTAGGACGGTAGGACGGCGCTACCGCTTCGCCATGGTCTCCGGGATCCGGACCGCCACGAT
The DNA here is from genome assembly GCA_963728785.1 of uncultured Gemmatimonadaceae bacterium. Lineage (GTDB taxonomy): Bacteria > Gemmatimonadota > Gemmatimonadetes > Gemmatimonadales > Gemmatimonadaceae > JAGWRI01. Next base: position 581,956 of record CAVSKV010000004.1, on the reverse strand, counting down.
CTGGCCCTTGGCGGTGATCACCCCGCGCGCGCTCACCGTGGCGTCGACGATTACCTTGCGCTCGCCGATCTCGCGTGCCCTGGCGCGAATCTCCAGCTCGGCGTCGGCCGGCGTGGGCTTGAGGTACTGCACGTTGAGCGCCGCGGTCACGAACCGCGGCGCCGGCCGATCGCCGATCGCGCGCCCCGCCGCCCGCTCGGTGGCCGCCGCGGCCGTGCCCATGGCGTGGCAGTCGATAAGCGACGCAATGAGGCCGCCGTACGCGAATCCGGGCATCGCGATCTGGTCGGGCCGCGGCGTGTAGTACGCCACCATGTCCGGCCCATCCCCGTCCCACCGTGACTTGATCTGCATGCCTTGCGCGTTGAGCCGCCCGCAGCCGTAGCAGTGAGAGAAATCGTCGGGGTAGAAGTCCTGGACGGCGGAGGAATCTGCGGCCATATGTAATAGTAAGCAGAGTGACGGGCCGACAGGGGGCTGAAACCCCGGCGCCGGCTTCACGTAATGGCGACTGCCGGCCGGCCCCCCGGGAGCCGCCGTCGCGACAACGCCGCCCGCTCTGCCGGAGACTCGATGTCCACGCTGCTCCAGGACCTGCGTTACGCCCGCCGGATCTTCGTGAAGAGTCCGCTGTTCACCGCCATCGTCGTGGTCACGCTGGCACTCGGCATTGGGCTCAACACCGCCGTCTTCTCGGCCATCGATACACTTTTGCTCAAGCCGCTGCCCGGCGTGCGGGCCCCCGGCGAATTGGTGCAACTCTACCGATCGTGGCCGGGCGACGTGAAATACGGATCGAACTCCATTCCGCATTTCGAGGACGTGCGCGACCGCTCCACCGACATCTTCAGCGGCGTATCCGCGTGGGCGTGGGTACCGGTCAGCCTGTCGTGGAACGGCCGTTCGCGCCGCGTGTTCGGGCAGACGGTCTCGGCCAACTACTTCTCGGTGCTCGGCGTGCCCCCGCTGCGCGGCCGCACGTTCGTGCCGGCGGAAGACAGCGGCAAGGGGGCGCACCCCGTTGCAGTGCTGAGCTACGCCGGATGGCAGAGCCTGTTCGGCGGGGACTCCGCCATCGTGGGGAAGTCGGTGATCCTCGACGGGCGTGACTACTCGATCGTCGGCATCACGCCGCAGGGATTCGAAGGCACGCTGCCCGTCGCGTCGCCCGTGGTGTTCGTGCCGCTGGCCCAGGTCGACGAATTGCGCCCCGGCGACGGCGATCTGTTCACCGAACGGGGCGACAATTTTCTGAACGTGGTCGCGCGGCTCGCCCCGGGAGCGAGGGTCGCGAGCGCGACGGACCGACTCCAGGTCATCTCCCGTGGCCTGCTTGAGCAATATCCCAACGCCTACAAGGACGCCGGCATCACGCTGGTCCGGCAATCCGACGCGGGCCTTCACCCGACGCTCAAGGGCGCCGAGGTCGGGCTCTCGTCGGTCGTCATGGCGGTGGTGGCCATCCTGCTGCTCATCGCCTGCGTCAACGTGGCCAACCTGTTCCTTGCCCGGTCCCGCGACCGGGCCCGGGAGATGGCCATCCGGCTCAGCCTCGGCGCGCGCCGCCGTACGCTGGTGCGGCAGCTGCTCGTGGAGAGTCTGTTCTTTGCCGGCGTGGCAGGCGTGATCGGGCTCGGGATCGCCTGGTGGGCGATCGGCGTGGCCAACGGCATCTCGCTGCCCATGGACATCGACTTCCGACCGGGCCTCAGCATCAGCCCGGTGGTTCTAGTGTTCACGTTCGCGGTGACGATCGCGACCGCGCTCCTGTTCGGGCTCGCGCCGGCCCTCCAGACCACCCGCCCGTCGATGATTCCGGCGCTCAAGGGAGAATCGGCGGCTGGCGAGTCCCGGTCGCGGGCCACGCGCCTGCTCGTCGTCGCGCAGGTGGCGCTCTCAATCATACTTCTCGTGTGCGCCGGGCTCTTCCTGCGCAACCTGCAGTCCGCGACTTTGGCGCCCAAGGGATTCGACAGTGAGCACATGCTCGTGGCCAACATGGATCCCGGGTTGCAGGGCTACAGCCAACCGCGAGCCGCCGACTTCTACCGGCGCCTGGACGAACGTCTGAGCGCCAGCCCCGACGTGACTGCGGTGGGTTTCGCCTCCGAACTGCCGCTCGACCTCGGCGAGAGCGACAGCGGCGTGCAGATTCCCGGATACGTGGCGTCGAAAAGCGAGAGCATGTCGGTGCAGTTCAGCGTCGTGACGCCCGGCTACTTCAAGGCGATGGGCATCCGCTTCCTGACCGGTCGCGCGTTCACGGCCCAGGACGACAGCACGGCGCCGGGGGTGATCATCGTCAATCAACGGTTCGCCGACCGGTTCTGGCCGCGGCAGGATGCGGTCGACAAGATCGTCCACGCTCACGGCCGGGACAACACCGTCGTTGGGGTCGTGCCGACCGGCAAGTATCAACGGTTGGGCGAACCGCCGACGGCCTTCATGTACTTTCCTCAGGCCCAGGACTGGGAATTCGGGATGAGCGTCGCGATCCGGACGCGCGGCGACCCGCTGGCCGTGGTGCCGGCCCTGCGTTCGGCAGTGGCCGCGATCGACGCCAACATGCCGCTGAGCGACGTGCGGACGATGAACAACCACCTCGGAATCGCCCTCCTGCCGGCCCAACTCACCGGCTGGGTTCTGGGAATCTTCGGCGTCTTGGGCCTGATCCTGGCCGCCGTGGGCATGTACGGGGTGATGGCCTATTCGGTGGCGCAGCGTACGCGCGAGATCGGCATCCGGATGGCGATCGGAGCGGCCGGGGGGGCCGTGGTGCGGTTGCTCATGAAGCAGGGGATGACGCTGGTGCTCGTGGGCACGGCGATCGGGCTGGCGGGCGCGTTCGGCGTGGCCCGGGTCATTCGAGGGCAGTTATATGGGGGCACCGGATTCGACCCGCTGACGTTCGTCCTGGTCCCGGTCGTTCTGATCGCTGTGGCGATGGGGGCCATATGGGTTCCTGCTAGACGGGCGGCCGGACTGGATCCGGTGCGCGCCCTGCGGCAGGAGTAGCCGTTACCACGCATCAATATTTCTATCTACTAGTTGCCCTCGCGCCCATACATTTCTAAGTTTGCATGTAGGCGCGCGTGCTCGATGATCATCGGACCGGCCGGGAGAGCGGTCCGCCGAACGCCCGGCACGCATTCTATCTGGAACCCCCAACTGACCCGAGCAACCCACAGTGACCCCACGCAAACGCAGTACGTCCAAGGCCCGCCCGCGCTCCGACGAAGTGCTGTCCAAAGGCCGCCTGGCGGACGAGATCAAGAAGGCAATCGCCGAGAAGGGTCTGACGCAGACGGCCGCGGCCGTCGCGGCGGGCGAAGCGCAGTCCCAGATGTCGCTCGTGATGTCCGGCCATCTCCAGGGGTTCTCGGCGAATCGTCTGGTGCGCATCATGCTTCGCCTCGGCCGCAACGTCGACATCACCATCACGCGTGGCAAGGGCCGCATCAAGATCACCGGAACGGCCCCGGCGGCGAAGGCGAAGGCGCGCAAGCGCTAAGCCCCGTCCAGGCGCCCGGCACGCTCCGGGCGCCTGGCAGCAGTGCCCCGCTCCCGTCATGGGCTGACGGGGTCAGGGACCGACGAGTTCAAGGAGTCCGTCCAGCACGAGGTCCATCTCCTCGACCGAGGCGACGCCGATTCGGTCCGTCGCGAGCGTGCGCACCTGCCCGATCTTGATCCAGGTCCGTTTGGGCATGCGGCGGCCTGATTGTTCGTGAGCGCGCGCGGGGCCGACACTCGCCCGGCGAATCTCCCCTCTCAGTATTCTGGCCATTCGGCGACGGCGGCCGCGAAATCGAAACGCCGGAGGACCCTTCGGCCCCCCGGCGTCGCGAAATCGCCCTGCGTCGGCGCCATCACCCACGGCGCAGACGTCTCACGGCATCACTTCTGTTCGTGCACCGTCTGCTCGATGAAGTGCTCGATGTCGCTCTGGAGCTGCTTCGCCGACGTCTGGTTCAGATACGCCATGTGGCCGCTCTCGTAGTACTTGAACTGCACGCGGTCGGGATACGTCTTGTCGAAACCCAGATGCCGGAACGTGTACTCGGCGTTCGCGAACGGCGTCGCCGTGTCGTAGTAGCCGGCGCCCACCATCACGTGCAGATAGGGATCCTTGGCCATGGCCAGGCGCAGATCCTCGCTCGTGCTCGGGAAGCCCGCGTAACCGCCCGGGCCCCAGTCCCAGCGACCGGTGTGCCCGCCCATGTAGTACTGCAGGTCGGTGTGGTAGTCGAGGTCGCCCTGCAGATACCGCATGAACGCCTGCATGAAGGCGCCCGACGGCGCGACGTCGCTGGGGTCGTAGTCCTGGTACTGGTTGGCGGCGTTGCCGTTGATGCCGATCAGGCGGGCGTCGTAGCGGCCGAGCATCTCCCGCTGGTCGCGCATCAGCTCGGTGCGGAAGCTGTTGGGGTCCACGCGCAGGTTGGTGTTGAGGACGAACTTCTCCGAGAGCCCGGTGAGCCGGGCCAGCTTCCCGGCCTCGGCGGTGCGGTCGGCGTCGGCCAGCGTGTTGCCCTTGGCGAGCGTGGTCAGGTACTCGCCGAACGCGTAGTCCCGCGACTGCTGCACCACCTGCTCCAGCGTCATCTTCTGCAGGTCGGCGGGGAGTTTCTTGTGGTACCACGCCGTGGCCGTGTAGGTGGGCAGGAAGTTCGCGTAGGCTTCGTCGTTGTCCGGAGACGGCGCAATGTTGCCCAGGTCGAGCACCGTGCCCAGCAGCATGACGCCGTTGAGGTAGACGCCCTCGTCTTCCTGGAGTTCGTTGACGAGGCCGGCGGAGCGGAAGGTGCCGTAGCTCTCGCCGTAGAGATACTTGGGGCTCGACCACCGCTGGTACTTGTCCAGGTAGTTCCGAATGAACTGGCCGAACATGGTGATGTCGTTCTCGGTGCCCGTGAAATCACTCACCGGCACGCCCGGCGCCGGCCGTGAATACCCGGTCATCATCGCGTCGATCTGCACCAGGTCGGTGGTGGCGAGCGGGGTATAGGGGTTGTCCACCAGGTCGTACGGCGGCGCCGGCTGGCTGCCGTCGGGGCCCATCTGGGGATGCTTGGGGCTCATGATGCCCATGCTGAGCCATATCGACGCCGAGCCCGGACCGCCGTTGAAGAAGAAGGCGACCGGGCGCTTGGCGGCGTCGGCGCCGTCCTTGGTGTAGCTGATGTAGAAGACGGTGGCCTTGGGCTTCCCGTCGCCGTCGCGGATGACCATCGTGCCGGCGTTGGCCGTGTAGGCAATCTGCTGCCCGTCGACGGTGATCGTGTGGTGCGTGGTGGACACCTTCTCCACGGCGGGAACGCCGACCGAGTCGGCGCGGCCGGCCATGGCGGGTGGGCCGCCGCCGCGGCGACCCTGGGCATTGGCGGTGGCGGCGGGAACGACGGCGAACGATGTGGCGGCAATACCGAGCAGCAGCGGCCGTAAGCGCATGACGGACTCTCCGGTTTGCGGTGCTGGGTGACGGGGTGTTGGGATATAGGGGGTCCCGTAAAGTATATCGGGCCGCGCCGGCGCGCCCACCCGCCACCCTCCGCCCCGACCAGGCCCGCTGCATATTCCAGCCGGGTGTCTCGGTACCTTCGTCTCGGAGGTGGGTATGCAGTATCTCTTTCTGGCCGGGCGCGTGTTGTACGGTGGCTTCTTCCTCGTTGCAGGCATCGACCACCTGCGCAGGGTCGAGAGGATGACCCCGTATACCGAGGCCAAGGGCGTTCCCGCACCGCGGCTCGCGGTGCTCGTGAGCGGCCTGGTGCTCATCCTCGGCGGCCTGAGCATGCTGCTCGGGGCGTATCCCACCGTGGGTGTGGGCCTGCTGACCGTCTTTCTGGTGCCCGTCTCCTTGGTCATGCATAGGTACTGGGCGGCCACCGACCCCATGGCGCGCCAAACGGATCTGACGCACTTCAAGAAGAACATCGCGCTGCTCGGCGCGGGGTGGATGCTGCTGGCCATTCCGCAGCCATGGATGTTCAGCGTGAAGTTGTAGAGCCGGCGGCCGGCGGCCCGGCCGCTGTCATCCTGGTGGAAGGTTCGCACATATAGGTTTTCGTTCGTGGAAGGCCCTGCCCTCCACGATGCGGTGATCCTGTGCCCCCCGCGGAGTCACTCGCTCCAATTCCCGAAGCCCTCTCTTCCAGGAGCTGTCGTGTCTCGATTTCGTGTTGCCGCACTCGCCGCGTGCGCCCTCTCGATGCTCGCCGCATCCGACCTCGCCGCCCAGAAGGTCCACTACCACGTGGTCAAGACGCTCAACCTCGGTCACGCGCGCGCCGACTACGTGCTCGTGGATCCCATCGGCCGCCGTCTTTACGGATTGGGTGATAACGTCATCGACGTGGATCGCGACACCGTGATCGGCACCGTCGCCGGCGGGGGCGGCGGTTACGCAATTGCCAATGGCCCGAACCGCGGGCTCGTGCGCAATGGCGTGGTGTTCGATCTGAAAACGCTGGCCGTCACCGGGCACGTCGACGCTCACGGCGACGGGATTCGCTACGACCCGGTCACGCAGAAGGCCTTCACGTGGGAAGGCGAGAACGCGTGGGAGGTGGACATGCGCACGGGCAAGCTGATCGGGAAGACGACGATCGGCGACGGGCTGGAATCCGGAGTGGCCGACGGCAAGGGATATCTGTTCCTGAACGTGGAGGATTCCGGGTTCGTGCAGCGCGTCGACACGCGCACCTACAAGATCGGCCCCACCTTCAAGATCCCGAACTGCGGGCACGCGCAGGGGCTCTCCATGGACACCAGGACCCGCCGGCTGTTCATGGCGTGCGACACGAACGTGATGGTGGTCAACGCCGACAACGGTAACGTGGTCGCCAGGATCGGCGTCCCGAGCCGGGCCGACATGAACTGCTTCGACCCGGTGACCAAGCTCGCCTTCAATCCCAACCGCGTGGACAGCACGATGACCGTCATTCACGAGGACAGCCCGGACAAGTTCTCGATGGTGGAGAAGGTGCCCACGGGCGGCGGGGCGCGCACTTGCGGCGTGGACGAGAAGACGCACAAGGTCTACGTGTTCTACTATGAGGGCACGACGCGCGAGAACGCGCAGCTCGTACTGGCGGTGCTGGCGCCGTAGTTCGGCGAGCGCGGCGCGGAAGGTTACCGCGAACTAGGGCCGGCGCGCATCGGGGCGCGTCGGTCAATCTACGCCGAGGACCTCGAATGATCGAAGCGACCATCCAGCTGACCACGCCTGACGGCGTCATGCCGACGCGCATGTATCACCCCGACGGCGCCGGACCCTGGCCCGTGGTGATCTTCTATATGGACGGCGTCGCCATCCGGCCCACGCTGTTCGAGATGGCGCGGCGCCTCGCGGCGCACGGGTATTACGTGGTGCTCCCCGACCTTTTCTATAGATCAGGGTCGTACCCGCCGTTCGACGGGGCCACGGTGTTCGGCAATCCCGAGGCGCGCGCCAAGCTGATGGAGCTGATCAAGTCAGTGACGCAGGCGGGGTTGGCCGCCGACACGCAGGCGATCAACACGTACGTGGATGCCGATCCGGCGGCGGACGCGACGAGAATCGGCACGGTGGGCTATTGCATGGGCGGAAGCGCCGCGCTGGCCGCCGCGGGGCGCGACCCCGACCGCGTGCGCGCCGCGGCGTCGTACCACGGCGGCCGTCTGGCCACCGATGCGGCCGACAGTCCTCACGTGCTGGCGCCGAAGATCCGGGCCCACGTGTACGTGGGGTACGCCGAGAACGACAACGGGTTCCAGGAGCCCCAGCGAGCGCTGCTCGAAAAGTCGCTTACCGATGCCAAGGTGCCGCACACGATCGAGTTGTATCACGCAGCGCACGGCTTCACGATGGCCGATCTGCCGGTGTACGACAAGGACGAGGCCGAGCGGCACTGGAAGACCATGCTGGCGCTGTTCGGGGAGGAGCTCCAGCAGCCTCGGGCGCCGAAGCCTGCGTAGATTTGCGCGGAGGATCTCGCACGGCTTCGGCAGCGGAGCCACGCCGAGTTCGGCTTCTGCACACTATTGGTAAACAATCAAAGGCCCCGGGGGTACCAGATGGATCGTCGAACGTTTGCGCGGGGCCTGCTCTGCCTGATCGCGCTCGGCGCCAGCGCGGCCACGAGCTTTGCGCAATATCCGGGGCCACCACGCGCGACGGCGGGATTCCCGATCACCACCGTCATCGTGGTGCGTCACGCCGAGAAGGCGGCGCAACCGGCCGGCGATCCGCCGCTCACCGCCGAAGGTCGCGCGCGTGCCGAGGCGCTGGCCATCGCTCTGAAAGGTGCCGGCGTGACGGCCGTGATCACCACGCAGTGGCTACGGTCACGCCAGACTGGCGACCCCACCGCCTTGGAATTCCGCGCGATGCGTGAGCCGCTGGCGACCACATCGCCCGTGGCCAATCACGCCAAAGCCGTAGCCGAAGCGGTGCTGCAACACGCCGGCGGCACGGTGCTCGTGGTCGGGCACAGCAACACGGCGGCCGACATCGTCGCGGCGCTTGGCGCCGACCGGCCCGCGGAGCTGTGCGACGACGAGTACGACGCGATGTTCATCGTGACCCTGAGGGGCCCGGGCGACGCAACCGTCGTGAAGGCCCGGTACGGGAAGCCGACGCCCGTCGCCCCGGATTGCGGCAAGTCGATGAAGTGAACACGCCGACCCGCGGCCGCTTCCACCGGACCCTGACGAGGACCTTCCACTCCCTCGCCACCCGCAACTTCCGGCTGTTCTTCATCGGGCAGCTGATCTCGAACACCGGCAACTGGCTCACCAACGTCGCCCTGATCCTGCTCGTGCTCAGGATCACCGGCAGCGGGTTCGCGGTGGGAGTGCTATCGGCCTGCCAGTTCGGGCCGATGCTCTTTCTGGGGGCATGGGCGGGCGCGATCGCCGACCGGTCGGACAAGCGGCGCATGCTGCTCTGGACGCAGAGCCTGGAGATGGCGCAGTCGGTGGGGCTCGCCGTGCTGGCGTTCACGCCGCACCCCTCGCTCTGGGGACTGTACGCCCTCGCCCTCTGGGGCGGCATTCTGCTGGCGTTCGACAATCCGCTGCGGCGGTCGTTCGTGGCCGAGATGGTGCCGCTGCCGGACATTCCCAACGCCGTCGTGTTGTACAGCACTATCGTCAACCTGTCGCGCATCGTCGGGCCCACGCTGGCCGGCGTGCTGGCCGTGACGTTGGGGTTCGGATGGTGCTTCACGCTCGACGCCGCGTCGTACGTGGCGGTGCTCGTCTGCCTCGTGATGATGCGAGCCGCCGAACTGTTCCGGCAGCCGCCCAAAGCGCGCACGCGGGGTGAGGTGCGCGAGGGCATACGCTACGTGGCGTCGCTGCCCTTCCTGGCCATCAGCTTCGCGATGTTCGCGGCCGTGGGCATGTTCTCGTTCAATTTCCGCGTCACGTTGCCGCTGCTGGTCACCCGTTCTCTCCACAGCACGGAATTGATGTTCACCCTTCTCTATTCCGTATTCAGCCTGGGCGCCGTGGTGAGCGCGCTCGTCGTGGCGCATCGCGGCATGGTGCAGCTGCGGCACGTCATCCTCGGCGCGGCGGCGCTGGGCGCGGCGATGCTGCTGCTCGCCGCGGCGCCCACTGTCGCCTTTGCGGTGCCGGCGGTGTTCCTGGTGGGCATGGCGAGCATTGTCTACATGACGGCGACCACGGTCATCGCGCAGGTGGAAACGCGGCGCGACATGCACGGCCGGGTGTTGGCGCTGCAGACCGTGCTCATGGGCGGCACCGCGCTGGTGGGGGGCCCGCTGCTCGGCCGGCTGGCCGACGTAGCGGGCGCACGGGCGCCGATCGCGCTCGGCGGCCTCGTGTGCCTGCTGGCGGCCGGGGGTGGGTACGTGGCGAACCGCCGCACCGCCGCTCGGCCGGCTTGACGCCGTGGCTCGACGCGCAGGGGTTCGCGCCCATCGGGCCGTGGTGGGCGGCCACCCCGCGCGCCGGGCGCGGGGCAACCTTTCGCCCGGTGGGGGTTTCCAAAGGCGGGCCACTCGACGAGGGCCCCGTCCAGCCGTCACTCGCGAACTTCACCTTCACGCCGCGGGCCCGCCGATGTTCGAGACGCTCCTGCAGGACCTCAAGCACGCCTTCCGGATGTTCCGAAAGAGTCCCGGATTCGTGTTCGCCGCCGTCGCCGCGCTGGCGCTGGGGATCGGCGCCAACACCGCGATCTTCTCCGTGGTCGACGCCGTGCTGCTCCGGCCCCTGCCCTACCCGGCGCCCGGCCGCATGGTGCTGCTCGGCGTGAAATCACCGCAGGGGCAGAACTTGGCCGGCTCGCCGGCCAAGTTCGAGTACTGGCGCAAGCAGACGGCCGTGCTCAGCGACGTGGCGGCGTTCAACACCGGATTCATGAACTACACCGGCGGCAAGTTCCCCGAGCAGTTCAAGTCCGCCGACGTGTCGGCCGGTTTCTTCGCGCTGTTCGGCGCCCGCACCATGGTCGGCGGCCCGTTCACCGAGCAGGAAGACCAGCCCAACGCCGGGCGTTTCGTGGTCATCAGCAAAGGATTATGGCAACGGGAGTTCAACCGCGATCCGCAGATCGTCGGCAAGTCCATCTCGCTGGGAGGCGACCCGTACACGGTGACCGGCGTGCTCGACCGCTTCGACTTCAGCGACTTCGGGGCCACCCCCGACGTCATCATGCCCTTCCAGTTCGACCCCAACACCACCGACCAGGGCCACTACTTCACCGTCGGCGGCCGGCTCAAGCCGGGCGTCGCGCTGGCCCAGGCCAACGCGGAGCTGGCGCACGCCACCGCCCCATATTCGAACACGTATCCAAACGCCATCGGCAAGGGGGGCGCGTTCTACGCCATCGGCATCGGCGACGCGCTCGTGGCCAACGCGCGCAAATCGCTGTACGTGCTGCTGGGAGCCGTGGGGTTCGTGCTCCTCATCGCCTGCGCCAACGTGGCCAACCTGCTGCTCGCCCAGGCCACGGGGCGCAAGCGCGAGATCGCCATTCGCGCCGCGCTCGGCGGCTCGCGCGGCCGGATCGTCAGGCAGCTGCTCACCGAGAGCGTGGTGCTCGCCCTCGCCGGCGGGACGCTCGGGCTCGCGCTCGGCGCCCTGGGCATCCGAGCGCTGCTCTCGGTGAACACGGCGGGCCTGCCGCGCATCGGGCCCAACGGCGCCGGCGTGGGCCTCGACTGGCGGGTGCTCCTGTTCACCCTCGTCGTGGCGCTGGGCACGGGGCTCGTGTTCGGACTCATCCCGGCGCTGGCCAGCTCGCGCACCGATCTCGCCGAGACGTTCAAGGAGGGCGGCTCGCGCACCGGGTCGGGGTTCCGGCACAATAAGGCGCGGAGCGTGTTCATCGTCACCGAGATCGCGCTGGCGCTGGTGCTGCTCGTGGGCTCGGCGCTGCTCATCCGCACCGACCTCGCGCTGTCCAACGTGGACCCCGGGTTCGACGCGCACAACGTGCTCACCATGCGGATGTCGCTCACCGGCCAGCGGTGGACTACCACGGAAGCGGTGGCGCTGGCAGTGCGCGACGGCGTGCAGCGGGTGGAGGCCATCCCGGGCGTGGAACTGGCGAGCGCCACCTGCTGCGTGCCGCTGCAGGGCGGCTACGGGCTGCCCTTCACCATCACCGGCGCGCCGCTCACCAACGGGCCGTACAGCGGCGGGGCGTCGTGGGTGACCGTGTCGTCGGGCTATTTCGAAGTGTTCAAGATCCCGCTCAAACGCGGCCGCACGTTCACCGACCGGGACGACGCGCAGGCCACGCCCGTGGTGATCATCAACGAAGCCATGGCCAAGCAGTTCTGGCCCAAGGGCGACGCGCTCGGCGCCCACATGACCATCGGGCACGGAGTGATGAAGCAGTTCGACAGCGAGCCCGAGCGCCAGGTGATCGGGATCGTGGGCGACAGTCGCGACAATGGACTGAATAGCGATCCGGGCCCGCGCATGTTCGTGCCGCAGGCGCAGACCGCCGACGCCGTGAATCAGCTCAACTCGGGGTTGTCCCCCATGGCGTGGGTGGTGCGCACCCGCACGCCGCCGATGCCGTTGAGCAGCAAGATCGAGGAGGCCCTGCGCGCCGCCACCGGACTGCCCGTGTCGGACATCGCCTCCATGGACCAGGTGGTGCAACAGTCCACGTCGCGCCAGCGGTTCAACATGTGGCTGATGACCGTGTTCGGCGCGAGCGCGCTGTTGCTGGCGGCGATCGGGATCTACGGACTCATGGCCTACACCGTGGAGCAGCGCACGCAGGAGATCGGCATCCGGCTCGCCCTCGGCGCCGACGGCTCCCGGGTGAAGACCATGGTCGTGGCGCAGGGGATGCGGCTGGCGCTGCTGGGCGTGGTGGTGGGCGTGGGCGCGTCGTTCGCGCTCACGCGGCTGCTCGCCACACTGCTGTTCGGCGTCAAGCAGTACGACCCGCTGGTCTTCGTGAGCGTGCCGCTGGTGCTGACGGCCGTCGCGTTGGTGGCCGTCTGGTGGCCGGCCCGGCGGGCGAGTGCCGTCGATCCGCTGACCGCGCTGCGGACCGAGTAGCCCGGCGCGGGGCTCGGCCCGCGACCGCGCTCCCCGGTTTCAGAACCGAACGCCGCCGCCCACGGTGATCACCTGCCCGGAGATGTAATCGCTCTCGGGTACGCAGAACAGGTACACGCCACCGGCCGCCTCCTCCGGTGTGCCGAGCCGGCCGAGCGGAATCATCTGCGTTTCGAGCGCTTCGATGAGCTTGGGCTGCACGCCCGAGGGAATCGTGTGGCCGGCGACGTCGATGCTCGAGACTCCCGCGCCCAGGGGTTGGGTCATCCGCGTGCGTATGAACCCAAACGCCACGCAGTTCACGTTCACGCGGTAGCGGCCCCATTCCTTGGCGAGAGTCTTCGTGATGCCCACGAGGGCGGCCTTGGCCGCGGCGTAGTTCACTTGGCCGGCGTTGCCCCCCAATCCCGACACCGACGAGATGTTCACGACCTTCCGGAACACCTCGCGACCGCTGGCCGCCTCCTCCTTGGCGAACCGGCGGATCGGGTCGGCAGCGGCGCGTAGAATGCGGAACGCGCCCACCACGTGCACGTCCAGCATCGCCTGGAACTGCTCGTCGGTCATCTTCTGGATGACGTTGTCCCAGGTGAAGCCGGCGTTGTTCACGATGATGTCGAGCGCGGCAAAGCGCTCCAGCGCCGTGGCGACGAAGCGCTGGCCGAACGCCGGATCGCTCACGCTCCCCACGCAGAGGGCTGCTTCCGCCCCCAAGGCGCGAACGGCGTCGGCCGTCTCCGCCGCCGGCGTCTCGTCCAGGTCGTTGAGCACCAGGCGGGCCCCCTCGGAAGCGAGCTTCAACGCGATGGCGCGGCCGATGCCGCGACCTGCTCCGGTCACGAGCGCCACGCGCCCGTCCAGCTTCCGGCACGGCCGTCCTTCTTCACGCCCGGACATTGGCGACTCCATCCAGAAAGCGTTCGAGCACATTGTTCAGCGCATCCGGATCCTCGATCGGCACCGCGTGGTGCGCGTTGGGGATCACCGCCAACTGGGCGCCCGCGATCCGCGGCAGGTACGCTTCCTTCGCGCTGGTCGGCGTATAGTCGAACTCCGACGCCACGATCAGGGTCGGACAGCGAATCTCCCCCAGCCGCGCCGCCACGCTCCACCCAATCATGGCGTGCAGCGACGCGAGGTAGGCCCGGCCGTCGTTGCGCGCCCAGCGCTCGACGAAGCGCCGTTGCAACTCGGCGTGGCGGTCGCCCGGCAGCAGGCGCGGTGCGAGCACCTCGCCCATCTTGCGCATGCCCGAGAAGCGAACGATCACGTCGCGCATCCGGATCGCCAACCGCTCGCGCCAGGTGCGCAGGATCATCTCGGGCCCGCTGTTCACGATGACCAGGGAGCGCACGAGGTCGGGGCGGTCGACGGCGAGTTGGAAGGCGATGCACCCTCCCATGGAAAGGCCCACGACGTGAGCCGGACCGCACGCCAGGTGGTCGAGCAAGCCCGCGGTGTCGGCGGCGAACTGGAGAAGCGTATAATGTCCACGCGGCTTGGAGCTGCGGCCGTGCCCGCGCGTGTCGCAGGTGATCACCCGCCAGTTGCCCGCGAGGCGCGCGACCTCGGGTTCCCAATCTTCGGTGCTGGAACCGAGCCCGTGCAGGAGCAACACGGGCTCTCCGGCGCCGTGCACTTCGTAATAGACGTCGATCTCGTTGAGCTTGGCGATTGGCATGGATTGGGGTCTACTCCCACACCAGCGACCATTCGCAGAACAGGTCGCCCTCGTTCACGCATCGCGGATGGTGGACGGCGACGTTGCGCCCTCCGGTGATCTCGAGCGCGGCGCGCCAGCCGCCGGTGAGGCGGCGGCAGAACAGCGCATCGGTGGATGCGAAGCCGAGCAGCCGGGTGGACGCCGAGTTGGCGGTCTGCTCCATGAGGATCATGTCCCCCGGCCGGTAGTATCGCTGGAAGAGGGAGATCTGTTGCGTGAGGAACTCCAGGGGCGATGCCTTGCGCAGGAGGCCCCGGTACAGGCGCTGCCCCGCCTGCTCGATGGCAAAGGCGCCGGCCCGTTCCACCCACTGGGGGTCGCGGTCGCGCAGCAGGCGGTCGACACTGCGCCACAAGTCCAGAGCCACCCGGAACGGCACGTCGTCAGTGGCCGTGGTGGTAGCCACGACGTGGCGCGCCGACGGTCCGAGGCGGCCCAGCACCTCGGTGATTTCGGCGGGTGTCAACTCGGCCGCCAGAAAATCCATAGTCATGCAGAGGGTGGATCCGCGCGCCATCGTCGCGCCGCTCCGCCCGCTCGTCGCGGTGGCCCCCTTCCGCCGCTCGGCGAGGGGACGCTGGCCGCCGCCGCGGCGTGCCTGGTCAGCCGTCATGCCGCCGCCCGCGCCGGGTGGGGGGTGCCGTCGTTCCGCGCACCACGAGCTTCACTTCCAGCGGCTTTGGCCGCGTCGGCGCGACCTTGCCGGCAATGGCCTGCAACAGCATGCGCGCCGCCCGGGCGCCGAGTTCCCGCGGCCGCACGGCGACCGTGGTCAGCTCCGGCGTCACGAGCTGCGCGCCCTCGATGTCGTCGCAGCCCACGATGGACATCTGCTCGGGCACCCTGACTCCGACACGAGCGCACTCCTTGAGGGCGCCGAACGCGATCAGATCGTTGGCGCAGAATACGGCCGTCGGGCGGGTGGCGAGCGCAATCAGCGCCGTCATGCCCGCGCGTCCGCCCGCCACCGTGGGGGGAACGCGGCGCACGTAGTCCGATTTCGGCGCGGCACCGGCGGCGCAGAGCGTCTGCGTGAAGCCGCGCTCGCGCAGCCGGAAGGCGTGCGCCTCGGTGAGCGGCCCGAGGAACGCGCATCGCCGGTGCCCCAGATCGAAGAGATGGCGGGCCACGAGGCGGCCCGCGCCCTCCGCGTCGCTCATCACGCCCGGCCACGGGCCCGTCGCGTCGTCGATCGAGACGACCTTGAGTCCGTCGAGCGCGCTGGCATTCACGAGCGCGGTCCCCACGGCGTCGATGAGCACGCCGTCGATCTGCCGTCCGCGCAGCATGGCCACGGTGCTCTCCACCGCCGTCTCGTCGGCTTCGGCCAGGATCACGGCGTAGCCCTCCTCGCGGGCCACGCGCTGGGCGCCCGTGATCGCATCGGCAAAGAACGGGTCGCGCAGGGCCGGCACGATGACCCCGATGGTGAACGACCGCCCCTGCACGAGAGAGCGCGCGACCACGTTGGGCTCGTAGCCCAGGTCGCGGGCGGCCTGCACGACCCGCTCCCGGGCGGCCGGTCCGATGCGGCCCTGCGGCGCACCGCTGAGCACGAGCGACACCGTGGCCTGCGATACGCCGGCCCGTGCGGCAACGTCGCGCGACGTGACGCGTCGGGAGGGAACGGGAGGCATGCGAGGAAGATACCGGGCGGTGGGGTCGGCAGAAAGCATTGCCGGACATTCACGCGGGGCGACCAGCGGGTGCCGCGTCGACGAAGGTCTCGACGGCACGCACGACCTCGCGGGCGTTCGAGCCGAAGAGCATGGTCAGGTGATTGCCGCCGACGCGTGCGTACCGTCCGTCGTGCAACGCCTGGGCCGTTTCCCGTGCGTTCTCCTCGGGCACCAGGGCCGACGTGCCCGGCGGACCGTAGGGCCCCGGGGCGTTGACCACGATCGCCGGCTGGGTCACGCGGGCGACGATCTCCGGCCACGGCTCGGCGACGACGCCTTCGAGCGCCTGCGCGATGGCCGGCGCGCTGGTCGTCGACCGCGCGGTGCCGTCGCGCTGGACCGCAATTTCGGCGCGGAAGTAGCCCTCGAGGGCCCAGTCCCAGGTATTGGCCACGTGCGGCGCGCGACGCATTTCCTCCAGATAGGCCGAGGCCGACGGAAAGGTCATCGAGAGCCGATCGAGCGACGGTTTGATCAACTCCCGCACCTGCGGGTTCACGCGCATCGCCGCGTCCAGTAGAACGAGCCGCTCCACGCGCTCGGGCGCGTGCGCCGCGATGTAGATGGCCAGATAGGCACCGAACGAGTGTCCGCCGAGCACCACGCAGTCGAGGCCGAGCGCGTCGAGCAGGCCCAGCACGTCGGCCGCGTGATCCGCCACGCGGTACCCGTGCGCCGGCGCGTCACTGCGTCCACGGCCGCGCAGATCTGGGGCGATCACGCGGAAGCGGGGCGAGAGCCCGGCCGCCGCGAGGCCGGCAAAGGAGTTTGCGTTCGCCGAGAGGCCGTGGAGGAGTACGAGCGTGGGCGCACCGCCGGGCCAGTCCAGGTAGCGCAGGCGAATGCCGTTGGCCACCACGAATCGATCCCGTGGGGTGTGCGGCTCCCCGGGAACCGTGGCGCTCATGTCGTCTTCTCCGACCAGCGAAGCGACACCGCACACTGCTCGCGGAGCACGCGCTTGAGTGTCTTGCCGGCGGTGTTGCGCGGGAAATCGTCGAGGACCACCACGGCCTGGACGCGCTGATACCGGGCGGCCACCCGTGCGTTGATCCATTCCCGCAGTGCCTCGGCCTCGATGGACGCGGGCTCGCGCAGGAGCACGGCGGCCACCGAGGCTTCGCCCCACTTTTCGTGCGGCACGCCGAACACGGCCACCTCCCGCACCGCGGGGTGCGTGGCCGCCACCTCTTCGATGTCGCGGGGGTACACGTTCACGCCGCCGGAGATGATCATGTCCTTCTTGCGGTCCACGAGGTGCAGGAAGCCGTCCGGATCGGCGAATCCGAGGTCGCCGGTGAATAGCCACCCGTCGCAAATGGCCTCGCGGGTGAGGTCGGGCCGCTTGTAATACCCCGGCATGAGGAGGGAGGAGCGTCCGACGATCTCGCCCACCTCGCCGGCCGGTAGGTCGTGGCCGGCAGTGCCGACGATGCGCATCTCGGTGAAGGGAATCGGCACGCCGACGGAGTCCATGTGCGTGGCGAAGTCTTTCGCGTCGAGTACCGTGATGAACCCTTCGGTGAGCCCGTACAGTTCGTACAGCGCCCCGGGAATCACCGCCTGCAGGCGCTCTTTGTGTTCCCGCAGCAGCGGGGCGCCCACCGAACAGAACATGTGGAGCGAGCGCAGGGTGCGCGCCGTGAAGTTCGGCGAATGCAGCAGCGCCACGATCTGCGAGGGAACGAGCATCACGTGCGTCACGCCTTCGCGCTCGACGGCCGCCAGATAGGCCTCGGCGTCGAACCGCTCCTGGAGCACGTACGTGCAGCCGAGCGCCCATGCCGGCATCAGGGTGACGAACGCGCCGTTGAAGACGAGCGAGCCGGCGTGCATCACGACGCTCTCCGGGGTGAACCGGAACACGTTGCCGAACTGCGTACCGTAGAGCGCGCGAATGTAGTGCGTATGCACGATCCCTTTCGGCAGGCCCGTCGTGCCGCTGCTGTAGACGATGTTGTACAGGTCGTCGTCGCCGATGTCGGGCGCCGGCGATTGGTCGCCCGGCTGGGCGTCGACGAGTGCGGGCAGATTCGCGTAGCCGGGACCGGCGTGGCCGTCCACGAGCAGGAAGCGGCCTGGGCGCACGCCCGGGAGTTCGCCACGCACCTCGTCCAACGCGTCAACCGACGCCGTGGTGAGGATCGCCGCCGCGGTCTCGGAATCGCGCAGCAGGGAGAGCAGTCCCGAGCCGCGGAGAAGCGGACTGAGCGGCACCGCCACGAGGCCGAGCCTCGCCGCCGCCCGGTACGCGTCGAGCAATTCGAGGCAATTGGGTAGAATCAGCGCCAGCTTGTCGCCTTTGCGGAGCCCGAGCGCGTGCAGCGCGTTGGCCAACCGGTGCACCCGGGCCTGAGTCTGCGCGAATGTGAGGCGTCGGTCGCCGCAGACGACCGCGGTATGCTGCGGTCGAATGCGGGCCCAGTGGTCGAGCAGGGAACCGACGTTCATGCTCACATATCCCAACGCATGCCGAGGAAGATCACCGATCCGGGCGGCGGAGAATTCAGCATCTCCACGTGTGTCTCGCCGAAGCCGCACTGATTGCCGGGGGTGTAGATGGACGGCTTGGTCGCCGCGATGTACCCGTTGATGGTCGAGGTACCGCTGCGGCAGGCGAACAGATTCTGCATGCTGAGGTTGATGTGGGCCCGCGCGGACGGCAGCGCGTAGCTGAACGACAGGTCCAGCGTCGAGAACCCCGGAATGGTGCCGACGTTCACGCCGGAGAGGAAGTCGTATTCGGTGACGTGGCGGACGACCAGGCCGCCGCTCAGGTTCTTGTCCCCGAGTTGCGACACGTCCGCGCCGAGCGTGAACTTGGCCGTGGGGGAGTTGAACGCCGTGGCTTCCGCCGGGTCGGTGGGCTTGCGATCGATGTGATCGAGCCGCTGGATGCTCGTCGTTCCATTCAGTTCGACCGTCGGCGTCACGACCCACTTCACGCCCAGGTCCATGCCGTGCATGGTCGCCTGGCCGACGTTGAAGTAGGTGAGGGGGATCTGCGGTCCGCCGGTAGCACCGAGGATCGGCGCGCCGGTCTTCGCGTCGAAGGCGTACGTCGGTCCGCCCTGCGCCACCGGCGTGAGGAAGTTCGCGATGATCACCAGCGGGCTCATGAAATGGTTGAACTGCGAGTAGTACCCGGTGACGTCCACGAACAGCTTGTCCTCGATCACGCCCTTGTACCCCAGCTCCCAGGTGTTGTTGGTCTCGGGCTCGATCGGGGCGATCGTGTTCACGACGGCGCCGGCGGCGTTCTTGATGATGAAGCCGTCGCGGTTGCCGAACACGCCGACGTAGGGCGCGAAGTCCGGGAAGAAGAAGTTCGTCTGGAGAACGGTGGGCGACTTGAAGGCGCGGTTGAACGTGAGGCGGAAGGTCTGGTCGGGCACCGGCGTGACGAGGAACCCGGCCTTGGGCGAGAATTGGGCGTTGTAATTGCTGTGGTCGTCGTAGCGGGCCGCGACGACGAAGCGCAGCCACGACGAGAGCGGCGTATCCACCTGCCCATAGATGCCGCGCTGGTCGCTCGTGACGTCGTGGCCGGTCTGGCGATCGGAGAGCCAGCGGCGATCGGAGGTCACGTCGTCATGCCGGTACTGGAAGCCCCAGGTGACGCGCGCGTCGTTGAGGGCGCCGGCGTGGAAGCTGTTCTGGATCTCCGCCGCCGTCAGTTGGCCCTCGCCCGGGAATGCCGAGAGCGAGCGCGCCGAATCGTCGCTGATCGTCGGATAGGCCAGACGGTTCTGCGCGTATCCGTTGAGCTGGTAGGTCTGGCCGCCGTTGGAGATCGTGTGATACACCTGCGTGAACCAGTTCGGATTCGAGTACTTGGCCTGCATCGTCTTGTATTCGTAGTTCTTCAGCTGGTTGCGGCCGACGCTGGTGAGTCCGAGGCCGTTGAACCGGCTCATCCCGGCGTTGGCTTCCAGGCGGCCGTCATCGGGGAGGTAGTAGACGAGGGCGCCGCTGCCGCGCGCGACGTTCGTGTTGAAGTCGGCGCCGATCTCCGGCGATGGCGTCGTGGAGCCAGAGATCGGCGCGTAGATGTTGTGGTTGGTGAAGTCGTTCGCGTTCTCGTATTCGCCCGTGAGCTTGAACCAGAGCCGGTCGGAGAGCGCGGCGGCGGTCCGGAACTGGGCGTCGTAGAAATCGCGCGACCCGCCGGAGACGTCGATCGAGGTGCCGGGGTAGTCGCGCGGATCCTTGCTCTGGAGGGTGATCACGCCGTTGGAGGCGTCGGGGCCGTAGAGGGCGGAGCCCGGCCCCACGAGCACCTCGATCTTCGCCAGATCGAGCTTGGTCATCGTGGTCAACGGCCCGACGGGGAGACCACTCTCGACCAGCGACGCGATGCGGTTGTCCTCGAGCATCAACATCCGGTTGTTGAACGCCGAATTGAAGCCGCGGGCGTTCACGCCGACCGCGAGCATGCCGGTCTGCACGTAATCCAGCCCCTTCACCTGCTTGAGGGCCGGAGCGAACGAGTTGCCCGCCGTGTTCTCGATCATCGACGCGTCGATGCTGGTGATCGTCGCCGGAGCGTCGGTGATCTTCTCGGGCGTGCGCGACCCGGAGGTCACCATGGGCTCGAGGGCGAACGCGACGTTCTCGAGGGTCACGTCTACGTGCGTGTCCTCACCGGCGCGCACCACCACCTGGGGGACGAGGCGCGGAGCGGAGCCCAGCCGTTGGGCGCGCAGCTCGTAGCCTCCGGCGGGAACGCTGTCGAGGACGTAGTGCCCGGTCGTGTCGCAGGTCGCGGCAAATCGGGTCCCGGTGAGTTGGACCCGGGCACCAGCCACGACGCGGCCGGACGCATCGGAAACCGTGCCGGTGACGCGTCCCGTCTGGGCCAGCGCGCTGACGGCGGCGAGGGAGAGGAGCGCGAACCCCATGGTGAGCGAGCGAGCGATCGCACGGCGCGTCGGCATACCGGGACTCCTGTAGGGGGGTGGGGCACTGGAAGGACCGGCGGTCGGGAATGGGGTGCCGCCGGCGGGTGGTAATACGTATAACTTGCCTCGATTCTGTCAAGAGGCAATCTCGTCACCGCCACGACTCGGCCCCGCACGGCACGGGCGCACGTGCTCGCCGGAGCACCACGGCGCGCCGTCCAAACCATTGCGCCGCCGAGGGTTTTCATTCGAGGCGGGCGAGGCCAAGCGGCCGCTCGCGGCCGCCGCCTGGGCGTGCAGCGTTCCCACCACCGATGGCGACGGCAGCGACCGCGAAACCTTCGAGATCTTCCGTACGTTAGCCGTGCACTTCCCGCCACGGCGGAGGTTGGCGTTACGAGCCCGAGCGCTCTGCGCCGACGGATCCGGCCGGCAGCCGCTCCGGCATACGCTCGGCCATCAACTTGGTTACGAACCGCTGCGATTCCGTCACGCGCTCGACCTCCACGGCGATCGTGTCGATCGCCTGTTCGAGACGGTGCAACCGATCGATGACGTCGGCCTCGAACCGGCGATCGGGCGCCGGAGTACGCCGTCGAAACAGGATCAGGACCATTACGCCGACAACGACGATAGTGGAGCAGAAAATGGCAAGCGAAACGACGTCATTGACCCCCATGGGGCCTCCCGGCGAGGCGTGAGATCGCGTCAGGTTGCGAACCTCTCTCTATAGTAGCTACGAGCGGGCCGGGCCCACGGTTTCCGGGGCGCAAAACCACGTCCGCCTCACCCGCTCCCGGCGACATGCGCGCCGGCCGGCGGGTAGAGTCACGAACACCGCCGGGTCCGGTGTGAAGTCGCGAGCCGCGGGCGTCAGCGCGCGACTGGCATAGTGAACCGGTAGCTCCCAGAGCCCACTTCCACCACCACCGTCCCGCCTTGATGCCGCACCGACCGCACACCGGGATCGCCGGTGAGCGGGCGGCCGCTCTCCTGCACGAGGTCCACTCGAACGGCGGGGAGGGTGACGGTGGACCACGTGTTCGGCGGCACGGTCACGTCGAGCGTGAACGCCGAACCGTCCAGCCGCCACGCCGACGCCAGCGTGCCGTACTGCGTGACGATGGACGTACGCGCACTGGTGAGCCCGCCGCCCGGCCGAGGGGCGATGAACGAATGCTCATAGCCCGGCGCCGCCGGGTCCACGTCCAGGCCACCGATGGTCCGGTACATCCAGTCGCCCACCGCGCCGAAGGCGTAGTGGTTGAACGAGTTCATGCTTTCATCCTCGAACGTGCCGTGGGGGCGGATGCCGTCCCACCGCTCCCACATGGTGGTGGCGCCGCGCGTGATCGGGTACAGCCACGACGGGTAGGTGCGCTGGAGCAGCAGCGCGTACGCCGCGTCAAGATGGCCGGTGTTCGTGAGGGCGTCGAGAATGTTCGGGGTGCCGAGGAACCCGGTGGTGAGGTGGTCATCGTGCAGGCGGAGGTCCGCCACCAGCCGGTCGCCCACCGTGGCGAGGAGCGAGTCGGGCAGCAGGCCGAACTGCAGCGCCAGCGCGTACGCGGTCTGGGTGCTCTCCCCCACCCGCCCCGCCGGGGTCACGAACTCGTGGTCGAACGCCGCGCGCTCCGTACGGAACAACGTTTCGTATCTGGCCGCGTCATCTGCTTTCCCTAATGCCCGCGCCGAGCGTGCGACCAGGTCGGCCGAGTGGGCGAGGAACGCCGTGGCGATGAGATCGGTGCCCGTGGTCGCGCCCGGGTAGCCGGCGTCTGTGCTGTGGTAGGCCAACCAGTCGCCGAACTGCCACCCCGGGCGCCACACATGGTCGGGGCCGGTCTGCCGCTTCTCGAAGTCCACCCACGCGCGCATGCTCGGATACTGCCGCGCCAACAGCCCGCTGTCGCCGTAGGCCAGGTACATCGTGTACGGCACGACCACCGCCGCGTCGCCCCAGCCCGCGGTGCCCGCCTTGTTGGTGGAGTCGCCGCCCATCGGATTGGGGATCACCCACGGTAGGCTGCCGTCGGGGTGCTGGTCGATGGCCACGTCGGCCAGCCAGTTGGCGAAGAATCCGTCCACGCCCGCGTTGAACGCCGCCGTGGGCGCGAACACCTGGGCGTCGCCGGTCCACCCCAGCCGCTCGTCGCGCTGCGGGCAGTCGGTGGGCACGCCCAAAAAGTTGCTGCGCTGCCCCCACACGATGTTGTGCTGGAGCTTGTTGAGCATCGTGTCGGACGTGGCGAAGCTGCCGGTCTGCTCGAGATCGGACGAGAGCGCGATGCCGGTGATCGTGGAGCTGTCCGCCGCGCCCGACAGCCCCGACACGGCCACGTAGCGGAATCCGTGGTAGGTGAAGTGCGGCTCGTACACCTCCGTGCCCCCGCCCTTCATTACATAGCGGTCGGTCTGCTTGGCCAGCCGCAGATTTCCCGTGTAGATGTTGCCGTCGTGGTCCAGCACCTCGGCGAACCGCATCGTGACCTCGGTGCCCGCGGGCCCGCGCGCGGTGAGCCGAGCCCAGCCGGTGAAGTTCTGGCCGAGGTCGAACACCGTCTCGCCGTTTGGCGTTTTGGTGATCGACACCGGCTTCAACTCCGCCACGCGTCGAACGGGGGGCGCCACGGGCGCCACCAACTCGGCGGACGGCGCGGGCATGAGCGCCACCGGGGCCCAGCTCGCGTCGTCGTAGGGGGCGGACGACCACCCGGCGTGGTCGAACCGGGCGTCGTACGTCTCGCCGTCGTAGATGTCGGAGAAGCGCACCGGGCCGTTGGTGGTTTTCCAACTGCCGTCGGACACGATGCGTTGCGTGCGGCCGTCGTCGTAGCGGATGTCGAGCTGCAGCAGCAGCGCGCGGTGTTCGCCGTACAGGTTGCGGCCGTGGTCGAAGCCCAGGTAGCCGCGGTACCAGCCGTCGCCGAGCATCGCGCCCACGGCGTTGGGGCCACCGCGGAGCATCGACGTGACGTCGTAGGTCTGGTACTGGAGTCGATTGTGGTACGACGTCCAGCCGGGGGTGAACTCCCGTTGGCCCACTCGGCGGCCGTTCAAGAAAACCTGATTCAGGCCCAGGCTCGTGACGTAGAGGCGGGCGGAGCGCACGCGGCCGGTGAGTTGAAACTCGCGGCGGAGGAGCGGCGAGGGCGTGGGCCCGCTGTCGCCGGGTTCGGGCGTCTGGCCGATCCATTGGGCGGTCCAGTCGGACGGGTGGAGCAGTCCCGTCTCCCAGTAGGCGATTGGGCTCCACGCCGACGCATCGCCGGCCGCGGTCCACACGCGTACGCGCCAGTAGTAGCGCGCGGCGGACGCCGTGGCGGGGGCGCGTTCGGGCACCAGCGCCGACGCGTCGGACGTGATCTTGCCCGCGTCCAAGAGCAACCTCGCGCCGCGCGACAGGTCAAGCTCGCTGGTGGCGACCTGGATCTGGTAGGCGGCCTGCATCGTGTTGCGGGCGTCGCTTTCCAGGCGCCAACTCAGCCGCGGCGCGGTGGTGCCGATGCCAACAGGGTCGGTGAGGTACTCGGCGCGGAGGCCGGTGACCGAGAGGTGGGTGGGCGCCCGTGATGGGCCGGGGGCGAAGCCGGCCGTGGCCATCGCCACCAGCAGGGCCGCTGAGCCTTGGAGGAGCGTACGGAATCCTGGCATGGCGCCTCGACGGGAGACGGTTTCTATGCATCCGCGCGGCAAGGCGTGGCGATGTCGGGTGATTCCGAGGACGCGCACGCTACGCCGCGTGGGTAGTCGCGATGGCCTTCCCGATTTCTGCGGGGGTCGATCCGACCGCGATCAGCGAACGGAGCAGGAGATCGAGCGAGACCGACGGGTCTCCCGCCTCCATTTTCGCCACGCGGGACTGGCTGGATCCCAGCCGCTTGGCGAGCGCGGCTTGGGACATGTGGTGCGCGGCGCGCTGACGCCGTAGCGTGCGCGCCAGGGCGATGCGCATCTCCACGACGGCGCTCTCGGCCTCACTGAGCCCCAGGAAATCGCCGGCGTTGCCAAGTCGCCACCCAGCCTTTTCAAGTCGGGCCCTCTTGTCCGTTTTCACGTTCCGTCCTCCTTGGACCCAAGCAGCATCGTACCGCTTCAGACGATCCTTGCACGTATCCACGACGTAGCTGGGCGTCTTTCGGTCCTTCTTTTCGAATACTTCGACGATGACGATCGCATCACGATCGACTCGATACACGATCCGCCACGTGACGTCCGCGTCTCTGACTCGCGGTAACCGAAAACGGTGGGCTCTTGACCT
This sequence comes from uncultured Gemmatimonadaceae bacterium, assembly GCA_963728785.1. Classification (GTDB taxonomy): domain Bacteria; phylum Gemmatimonadota; class Gemmatimonadetes; order Gemmatimonadales; family Gemmatimonadaceae; genus JAGWRI01. The sequence goes on along the minus strand of CAVSKV010000004.1, from coordinate 556,858 downwards.
CCCCATGGAGCCACGCCTGAGGCTTGTCCGTTCGCCACATGAAGGAGTATTATGTCAGCTCAGACATATGTCAAGTGCGACATAGGCCGCACCGCCATGTAGAGATTGGCCATCGACAGTCCCAGGTCTTGGGCCCATCAGGCCGGCAGCGGATTCTTCCACCGCAACGTTCGGAACCGCGCGAAGTCCGCGTCAGTTGAGCATAGCTCGGCGCCGTGCTCGATGGCGAGCGCGGCAAGATGTGCGTCGGTGGTCAGGTTGCCCGCCGTGCCGGATTCCGTGAGCAAATCGCGCAGGATCTGCCAGTGCTCGTCTCCCGGGGACAGCGTGACGACGGCGGGGCCGGCCAGCAGCCCGTGGATCACTTCGACGGCCGCATCGGGGGACAGTGGCTTGCGGAAGACGCGCCCGCTCGTGGCCAGCCGCAGGAACCCAAGCACCACCACCCACGGAAGCGCCACAGGCTCACTGCCCGCGACGGTCCGCTCCACCCATGCCTTGGCCGGCGCATGCTGCGCGCTGTCGCGGTTGACCGCGTACAGGAGCAGGTTGAGGTCCACGAGCTTCATGGGAGGCCGGCCCTACTTCCGCAGCATCAGTTCGCGCGCCACCTCGTCCTCGTCGAGGGCGTCGGCAATGGCGAGCGCCTTGTCGAGCGGCCGGAGCGGCGCGCCCATGGAAAACTCGGGGCAGCGATACGGCTTGGTCCTCCCGACGGGCCGCTCTTCGAGGCCGCGGCGCACCACGCCGTTCAGCAGCTCCTTGAACGGGACTCCGCGGCGATGCGCCTCGTCGCGCAGGCGCTCCAGCAGATACGGATCGAGATCGATGGTAGTGCGCATGGAGTGATGCTAATGCATCATGAATATGATGTCAACGCATCACGCTTTGGGGGTTTGGTCACCCGCGTCCCGATAGTCGCGCTCGCCCGTCTGCGGATTGAAGTAGACGTGGACCATCTTGCCGCTCGTCGGATCCACGAACCGCTCGTCGGTGGGCTGCCAGTGGCCCTTCCCGGCGCCCTGCGGGGGGCCGTAGCGCCAGCGTTCGAACAGCACGCCCAGGGTGAACAGGCTTCCGGTGACGCACAGGTACAGCGCCGCGCCGTAGGCCTTGTCCGCGAGCGCGACGACGGCCCCGAACAGCAGGGCGACGCCGACGATCAACACCGCACGGCGGAGCACGTCAGGTCACCTTCTCGATGACCACGGCGCTGCCGTAGGCCACGATCTCGCTCATCGTCTGGCCGATCTCGGCGGAGTCGAGCGGTAGCCCGCGACGTACTCCGAAGTCACGACGATCATGATGGATCCTCCGCTCCCTGGATCACCATCATCACCGTGTCCCCGGGCGCCACGCTGGTCTGCTGGCTCACCTCGGGCCGGCGCCCGCCGATGTCGTCGCCCAGGAACCGCACCGTCGGCGACCCGATGACGAACTGCTGCGGGATGACGAAGTTGGTGGTGGATACCGCGGGCGCGGTGCCCAGCCGCTGCCGGTCGGTCTCCGTGGCCACGTAGACCACAAGATCGTCAAACCCGTCGTTCTCCACGCTGAGTACGGCGGGCGCTTGGCGCGGCGCGCTGCCGTTGGGCGTGTTGGGGAAACACCCGAACGCCAGCGCAAGACAGCAGGCGAGTGACAGCTTCCACGCGATGGTGGTCGGTCGAGCGATGCGGCGAGGCATGGGTGCAGAACTCCGGTTCGGTCTCCGAAACGTGATACCCCGATGCCGCCCCTTCGCTCCCGCCCTTGACGCGGCCGCTCGACCGCGTGACAATAGCGGAACTCTTCTCACAGCCAAAGTCCCATGCACCGCTCCCGACCGGCGACCGCGCTGGCCTCCCTCCTCGTTTTGTCGATGCTCGCCGCGTGTGGCGACCCGGCGCCCGGCCGTCACGTCTCGACCTCCGGCAAGGACGCGGGCGACTGCCTCGCCTCGGCGTGCAGGACCATCGGCTACGCGGTGGGCAAGGCAGTCCCGGGCGACACCATCTCCGTGGACAGTGGGACGTACCACGAATCGGTGCACGTGACCAAGCGGCTGGCGCTCATCGGGCACAAGGCCATCGTCGATGCCGCGTGGAAGACGACGCCGCTCAACGGCTTCCTCATCGAGGGCGACAGCGCGGCCGGCACGCACGTGGAAGGGTTCACCATCCGGAACGCCGCGCTCGAAGGGATCTTCGTGCACCGCACGTCGGGCGTGGTCATCGCCAACAACACCCTGGTGGACAACGACGGGTACGGCAAGGGCAACCCGCTCTGCACCCAGCAGCCGGACGACTGCGGCGAGGCCATCCACCTGCAGGCCGTGGTCGGCTCCGTGGTGCGCGGCAACGTGATCCGCCACGACATGGGGGGAATTTTGCTCACCGACGAGGACGGCCCGACGCACGACAACCTGATCACCGAGAACACGCTCGCCGAGAATCCCAGCGACTGCGGTATCACGCTGGCGTCGCACTGGACCGACACCCTGTCGGGCAAGGCCGTGGCGCCGGAAGTCGCGGGCGTCTACAAGAACACGGTCTCGCACAACACCGTGACCGGCAGCGGGGGCGCCGGCATCGGCGTCTTCGCCGCGGCGGCGGGCGGCGCGGCGTGGGGAAACATCATCGAGGAGAACACGTCCACGATGAACGGCCTGGCCGGGATCGCCATTCACAGTCACACCGCGGCGCAGAACCTCGACGGGAACGTGCTCAAGGACAACGTCCTGTACGGCAACCTGGCCGACACCATGAACCCCGCCGACACCGCCTCGGCGACGGCCGGCATCAGCATTGCCAGCACCGGCGCGCCGATCCGGAACACCGTGATCACCGGCAACCGGATCAGCGGCGAGCACTTCGGCATCATCGCGCTGGGGCTCGACCCGGCGACCGAGCTCACGCACAACACGATCGAGAAGGCGATCGTTGAGGTGGCGTCGAGGAAGTGAGGGGCGCCAGCGGCGCTTCCCGGACCCCACGTTAGCGCCCGCCCGGTCCCGCGCGTACTTATAGAAGCCGCCGGGACCCCCGGCGCCCTGTCCGCTGTCCGCTGTCCCCTCTCCCACCGCGCGGTGCGCAGGCTCCCGCCCGACGCGACGCGCCCCAGTCCTCCGCTCCCATGAGACACCCCTTCGCGCAGGCCCTTCTTTGTGCCGCGGCGGCCACGACCCTCGTGGCATCCACCGCCGCCGCCCAGCAGTCCGTGCTCGAAACCCGGGATCCGCACCAGCAGCAGGATCCGGACTTCGCCGCGTTCTACAAGACGTGGACGCACCACGGGAGCCCGCTCGTGGATCACCTTCCCATCGCGGCCGGCGTCCCCACGCCCAAGCAGTTCCTGGGCTACTACATCGGCGCGCCCAAGAAGCTCACGTACTACGACGAGATGGTGAAGTACTATCGCGCGCTGGCCAAGGCGACGCCGCGCGTGCGGGTCGAGACCATCGGCCGCTCGGATGAGGGGCGCGAACTGGTGGTGGTGTGGGTGTCGTCCGAGGCGAACCTCGATCACCTGGCGCAGAACCGCGCGAACCTGGCCAAGCTGGCCGACCCGCGCGGTCTCTCCCCGGAGCAGGTGCACGAGCTGATCGCCAACACCAAGCCGGACTACCATCTCATGGGCGGGCTGCACTCCGGCGAGACGGGGCCGCCGGAAATGTTGATGGAACTGGTATACCGGCTGGCCACGGAGACGTCGCCGCTGATCGACAAGATCCGCGACAACGTCATCGTCTCGGTCACGCCGGCCGCCGAGCCCGACGGCCGCGACCGCAACGTGGATTGGTTCTATCACGGTTTGGATATGCAGGCCGAATACGGGCCGGCCGATTCGGCGGCGCGTGCCGACAGTTTGCGCGCCGACAGCCTGCGGACCGATAGCGCAGCGGAAGCGGGGCAGGGACGCGGACGGCGCGGAGGCCGCGGTGGACGCGGTGGACGCGGCAGAGGCGCCGGCGCGGAAATGGCCACGGCGGGCGGAGCGGCCGGCCCGGGCGCACCGGGCGGCGGCGGCGGTAGGGGCGGCAGAGGCGGCGGCCTCACGGGCGGGCTCCCGTACTGGGGCAAGTATGTCTATCACGACAACAATCGCGACATCAATCTCTCGCAAATCGAGATGCGCGCGATCACCGATTGGTACCTCACGGCGCACCCGCCGACCGTGCACGACATGCACGAGGCGGAGGCGCTGATGTACATCTACAGCGGCGGCCCGCCGCAGAACCCCACGCTCGACCCGATCCTGTTCACCGAACTCCCGTTCTTTGCCAACTATCAGCTCGAGCAGACCACGAAGTACGGCATGCCGGGGGTGTACACGTTCGCCTTCATGGACGGCTGGTCGCCCGGCTACCTGGGATCCGTGGCGTACAACCACAACGGCATGATGGAGATGTACGAGACCGAGTCGGGCCACGACATTCCGGCCGACTCGATGGCAGACAGCATCGCCAACGCGACGCCGCCGGGTCGCGGTGGCGCGTTCGGACGCGGCGGCGCCGCTGCCGCCGAGGGCCGAGGCTTCGGCGGCCGAGGGGAGAGCCTGCCCACCGGCCAGGGGCCCGGCCAGCCGCGCGAGTGGTATCGCGGCCTGCCGCTGCCGGCCAACGGCGTGGCCACATTCACGCGCCGCGACAACACCAACTACATGGAAACCGGGGTGCTCTCGGCGCTCCAGCTCACGTCCATGTTCCCCCAGATGGTGCTGGAAGACTTCTCCGTGATGACGCAGCACTCCATAGAAGACGGCAGCACCAAGGCGCCGTACGCATTCGTGATCCCCGTGGCGCCGGACATGACGAGGGCGGCGACGCTGGTCAACATCCTGCGCGCGCAGGGCATCGAGGTGGGCACGCTCGAGAAGACCACCATCGCCGGCACGGACACCATTCCCGCCGGTTCGTACGTGATCAAGCTCAACCAGCCGTACGGCCGTCTGGCCAAGAACCTGCTCCAGAAGCAGATCTTCCCCGACCCGCGGCTCACCACGTACGACGACAGCGGCTGGTCCATGGGCTGGGCGTTCGACGTCACCGTGAACGAGATCAACGACAAGTCGATTCTCGACGCGGCGGTGACGCCGGTGAAGGAGGTCGTGGTCAAGGGCACCGTGGCCGGCAGCGGGTCCGCCGGGCTCGCGGTGGCGCACTACGGGTCGAACAACATGATCACCTTTCGCTACCTGCTGAAGAACGTGGCGATGCACGTGGCCGACTCGGCGTTCACCGCTAACGGGGTCAAGTTCCCGGCCGGCTCCTTCATCGTCACCGGCTCGTCCGCCGATCTCGCCGCGGCCAGGCACATGGTGGACTCGCTCGGACTCACCGCCGCGGCGCTCTCGTCGCTGTCGCAGGTGCCGTCGCACACCGCCGACGTGCCGCGGGTGGCGATCTACTCCGAGTGGAGCAGCACGCAGGACCTGGGCTGGTACCGGTACACCTTCGACCAGTTCCAAATTCCGTACGATCTGATCTTCAACGAGCGCATCGAGAAGGGCGACCTGAAGAAGGATTACGACGTGATCGTGATGGCGGCGCAGAACATCAACCGGGCGGCCGTGTTCGCGCCCAAGGCCAGGCATCCGCAGCCGTACGAGCAGGGCGCCAAATACAAGAATCTCGGGATGTACGGCTCCACGCCCGACATGAGCGGCGGTTTCGGGCAGGCCGGGGTGGACGCGATCAATGCGTTCCTCGACGCGGGGGGCACGCTCATCACCGCGGCGCAGGCCGTGAATTATCCCATCGACTTCGGCCTCGCACGGTCGGTGTACGGCGAGAATCCGGCGGGGGTGACCGCGCAGAAGCCGCTCGTGATGGCCAGGATCACACGCACCGACAGTCCCATCTTCTATGGGTATGCGGCCGATACGATTCCCATAAAGTTCAACCAGGGCGCGCAGGTGTTCCACATCGGCGCTGCCGATTCGAGCCGAGTGCTCGCCGAGTACGTGGGCGGCGACGAGAGCGTGCTGAGCGGATTGATGACCGGAGCGGACAATCTCCGGAACCAGCCGTTCGTGATGGACGTTTCAAAGGCATACGACGGCCACGGGCGGGTGATCATGTTCGCCAACAACCCGGTGTACCGGTGGCAGAACCATGGCGAGTTCAACATGATGTTCAACGCGATCATCAACTGGGATGATCCGACGACGGGGGGGAAGTAGGGCAGTCGGGCAGTCGGGCAGTCGGGATCCGGAAAAGTGAACGCCCGTCGCGAAGAGCGGCGGGCGTTCACGGTTCAAGCACGTGCTCGGCAGGCACACCTTAGGCTAGTCCCCGCTCGGCGCCGAGTCAAGATCAGAGATTGGCCGTGCCCGGAGCGGGATTCGAACCCGCACGCCCTTCCGGGCACGTGCCTGCCAAGCACGTGTGTCTACCAGTTCCACCGTCCGGGCACGTGCACGAAGACGGTGGAACCGGACGACCGCTCAGCAAGCCTCTCCTCGGTACCTCGGCACTACTCTACGCGAGTGAGGCTGCCAGACCCTCATCGAAACGCGGCGGAGGAAAGCCAACTGTGGCCAGCCCGAGGCAGCGGCGTGAGCTTCGCAATCTGACCGGCGTCGTCGGAGCGGAGCGCGTGCCAGAGGTCCCAGTCGGACTGCAGGCCCAGCCAAAAGTCCGCGCTCATGCCGATAACCTGCGCAAGGCGCAGGGCAGTATCGGGCGTGACGGCGCGCTTACCTCGTACCACCTCATTCAGGCGGGGGAACGACACACCGAGGCGCACAGCGAAGGCCGACTGCGAGACGCCGAGGGGCTTGAGAAACTCCTCGAGCAGCATCTCGCCCGGATGCACGGGTGGAACTTCCGTGGGCAGACGGCGGCGCACGAGCAGGCGCGCAGCGCGCGTTGGCGCGGTCACACGCTTAGTGGTAGTCCGTGACTTCGACGTCGTCGGCATAGCCATCTTCCCACCGGAAACAGACCCGGTACTGCTGATTGATGCGAATACTGTGTTGGCCCCGGCGCGTTCCGCCGAGCCGTTCCAGCCGATTCCCCGATGGGACGGCGAGTTCGCGAAGATCACGCACCCGGGTGGGCGGAAAGATGGGGGGCCGGGGCGATCCCCCGCCATCCTTCCGCTCCGGTCACGACCGGAATCCGGCGCTGACCGGCACTAGCCACGGCGGGCCCCGGCCGACGTGCCGCCCACGCTCTAGCCGCCGAACAGTAGACGAGTCCGCGGAACGCGGGGTTCCTACTTCCCGATCTCGAGGATCGTGAACGATCCCGGGATCGGGCGGCCCATGCGGCCGTAGAAGCCGCCCCTGCCCTCGCGTCCGCGTCCCGCTCCCCGCCCCGTGTCGCTGCCCGGCGGGGGCGGCGGGGCCGGCCCGCGCTCGAAGCTCATCGTAAAGATGTGATTCGTGGTCGGATCGAGCGTGATCGTGCGCGCGCCGTTCATCGTGGAGAGCGTCTGCTCCGCCGTGAAGCTCGTGGGGCTGTTCTCCTTGACCACGAACAGCAGGCCGTTGCCCAGAGTGGCGAACGCTTCCTGCGTGTTCGGGTTGAACACCGCGCCGTCCGATCCGCCGGGGAGCGCGAGCTTGTCGAGGATCTTCCCGTCCACGGCGCTCAGGATCACCATCACCGGCTTCGGCGGCTCACCCTGCGCCTGGCCCGAGCTGCCGCACGCGGCGAACAGCACCTGGTGCGCGGCGTCCAGAGCGAGTCCGTTGCACCGGCCGGCGCCGTCCAGCGAGAAATGCTTGACCGTCTTCATCGCGTTGACGTCCACCACCGCCACGCTGCCCTCGGCGTCCTGCATCACGTCGTAGAGCGTGCCCTTGCCGTCGGCCACACCCTCTTCGGGGGTGCCGCCCAAGTCGATCGTGCCGACCACGTCGCCCGTCTTGGCGTCAATGACCGTGGCGTTGTGCGTAGGGTGGCTGAAGATGTAGACGCGCGCCTTGTACGAATCGAAAATGATGCCGTCGGGGCGGGCGTCGCCGACGTCGATCTGCTTCATCAGCTTCAGCGTCTTCGTATCGAACATCGTGACCTTGGGGCTGCTCGAGAAGCCGTGCCCCGACTTGGGGTCCACCGCCACGCCGTGTCCGCCCGTGTTCGGGATCTCGCCGATCAGCTTGAGCGTGCGGAGGTCGTAGACCGTAATGCGGTCGGTAACCGCGGGCATGGCGGGCGTCGAGTCGGTGGCGGCTGCGGCGGGTGAGGCGCCGCGGGGGATGTACAGGCGGCCGTCAGGGCCGGCGTAGATGTAGTCCCAGCCGCCCTCGCCACCCACGCGGGCGCGTTGGAGGACCTTGTACCCGCTGCTGGAGGCGGGCTGCTGGGCGAGCAATGGGACGCCGGGCGCGACGAGCGCGGCGGCGAGAACGGAGGCGAGCGCAAAGTGACGCATGAGGAGACCTTTGTTGGTGGAGGCGCGGGTCGGCGGGGATGGGCTGAACATACCGGCCGGACCTTACGCGGGCATTACGCGGGTGGTGGAGCCCGACGGGCGCCGCGGGCGTGTCGCGCGGCAGCCGCTAAAGCAAACGCCCGCCGAGAAGAGCGGCGGGCGTTCGATGGAACGTGTGCACCTAGCAAGTATGAAAAAAGTACGCCGAACCTGGCGCCGAGTCAATGCGTGAATAGGGCCGTGCTCGGAGCGGGATTCGAACCCGCATGCTCTATTCAGCTAGTCGCGCTACACCACCCTCCCAACCGGCAGCTTCCTGATGCGCTTCCCCATGAGCGCGAAGATCGCGTTGCACACCGCCGGCGCGATCGGCGGCGTGGCCGGCTCACCCACCCCGCCCTGCGCTTCGTTGCCCGGCGTGATGTACACCTCCACCACCGGCATCTCCTTCATGCGGAGCATCCGGTACGTGTCGAAGTTGTCCTGCACCGCGCGGCCCTTGTCGATGGTGATCTCGCCCCAGAGCGCCGCGGTCAGACCATAGACGATGGCGCTCTGCATCTGCGACTCGACGATCGCCGGGTTCACCACGGGGCCGCAGTCCACGGCGCACACCACCTTGTGCACGCGCACGCTGCCGTCGCTCGCCAGACTCACCTCGGCCACCTCGGCCACGTAGCTCATGAACGACAGGTGCACCGCGATGCCGCGGGCGTGTCCCGCGGGGAGCGGCGTGCCCCACCCCGCTTTCTCGGCGGCCAGATTCAGCACTCGCAGATGGCGCGGCGAGTCGCCCAGCAGGTCGCGGCGGAATTCGTACGGATCCTTCTTGGCCGCGTGGGCTAGCTCGTCCACGAAGGTCTCCACCGCAAAGCCGTTGTACGAGTTGTTCACCGAGCGCCAGAATCCCACCGGGATCCCGGTGTCGCCCATTAGCGAATCCACCAGCACGTTGGGGATGGCGTACGGCATCGCCATCGCGCCCTCGACGAGTTCCGGGTCGAACCCGTTCTTCACCGCTGCGGGAAAGACGCGGGCCATCGAACTCGGCGCCGCCACGCGGTGCGTCCAGAGCACCGGCTTGCCCTTGGCGTCGAGCCCGGCGCGCAGCTTGTGGTACGACGCGCAGCGGTAGTAGTCGTGCTGCATGTCGTCTTCGCGCGAGTAGATCACCTTCACCGGCGCCTTTACCGCCTTGCTCGCCTCGAGCGCGTCGGTGACGAAGTCGAGTTCCACGCGCCGTCCGAAGCCCCCGCCCAGGTAGGTGGTGTGCACGTTCACCTTGCTCTGCGGCACGCCGCCGATCCTGGCGCCGGCCTGTTGCACCCAGGTCTGGAGCTGCGTCGGCACCCAGACGTCCACGCCGTCGGCGCGCACGTCGGCGGTGCAGTTCATCGGCTCCATCGTGGCATGCGCCAGGAACGGCATCTCGTACACTGCCTCCACCGTCGTCGCGGCACGCGCCGACTCCGGATGACCCTTCGTGAGCGCCGTGTGCCCCGGACGCTCGGCGCGCTTGGCGAAGAGCTGGTAGATGCTGTCGGTGCTGACGTTGGCGTTCGGCCCGTCGTCGAACTTGACGTCGAGCGCGGCGCGCCCCTTGTGGGCGGGCCAGTAGCCGTCGGCCACCACGGCCACGCCGCTCGTGATCTGCACCACGTCGCGCACGCCCGGCACCGCCTTGGCCTTGGTGGCGTCGAAGCTCGCGACGCTGCCGCCGAACACCGGCGGGCGCGCCACCACCGCCACGAGCATGCCCGGCAGTTTGACGTCCATGCCGAACACGGCGCTGCCGTCCACCTTGGGCGGCGTGTCGAGCCGCTTGGCACGCGTGCCGATCACTTTCCAGTCCTTGGCGTCCTTGAGCGGAACGGCTGTCGGGAGCGGCAGCCGCGCTGCTGCTGCCGCCAGGGACCCGTACGTGAGACGCCGCTTGCTCGGCGTGTGGACTACCGCGCCCAGCTCGGCGCGGCATTCGGAGCGATTCACTTTCCATTGGGCGGCGGCCGCCGAGATGAGCACCTCGCGTGCCGCGGCCCCCGCTTGGCGGAGCGGCGTGAAGCCGACGCGCACGCTGCTGCTGCCGCCCGTGCCCTGCGCGCCGAAGTCCGCGTTGTAATACACCTCGGCGGCGGGCGCGAATTCAATCGCGATCTTCGTCCAGTCGGCCTCGAGCTCCTCGGCCAGGAGCATCGGGAGCGCCGTCGCCACCCCCTGCCCCATCTCCGAGCGGTCCACCAGCACCGTGATGCTGTCGTCCGTGCCCACGCGGAGCCAGGCGTCGAGCGGCACCGGCGGACCCGCCGGCGTGACCGCGGTGGGTTCGCACGATGTGGCGGTGAAGGAGAAGCCGATGAGCAGGCCGGCGCCGAGCACGGCCGAGGATTTGACGAAATCGCGGCGGGAGACTTCACGGGGAGTCGTCATGTCACGCCTCCCCGGCGGCGGCGCGGTGGATCGCGGCGCGGATGCGCTGGTAGGTGCCGCAGCGGCAGATGTTCGACATCGCCGAGTCGATCTCGGCGTCCGTGGGCTTGGGCGAGTGGGCGAGCAGCGCAGCGGCGGCCATGATCTGCCCCGACTGGCAGTAGCCGCACTGCGGCACGTCCTCGGCGATCCATGCCTGTTGGACCGCGTGGGTGCGGTTGGACGAGAGGCCTTCGATGGTCGTGATCTTCCTGCCGGCGACTTGGCTGACCGGCAGCGAGCAGGAGCGGGCGGGCTTGCCGTCTATATGAACGGTGCAGGCGCCGCACTGGCTGATGCCGCAGCCGAACTTGGTGCCGGTGAGGCCAAGGTTGTCGCGGAGGACCCAGAGGAGCGGGGTGTCCGGGGCGACGTCGACCGAGAGGGAGGTGCCGTTGACGGTGAGGGAGATGGCGGGCATGGGGGGCTCGCGGGTGGGAGGGAGACGCCGCGAGGGAAGATACCGGAGATGGAGGCTCCGGGAAGAGGTTCAACTCCGAGCAGACGGCGGCCCCTTGCGAATGGTAAGCGAACGCCCGCCGTGATATGCGGCGGGCGTTCCGTGCAGCGTGTGCACCTGGCAGGTAGTCGAAGGCTAGCAAGACCGACGTGACTTCCCGCGCCTGCCCCAGCCGCATACGTTTTCGCGCTCCAGTTCGACGGCACGCAACAGAGGAGCTCCCATGCACCGATACCGGCAGCTTTCGCGGTTCACGTTCGCCGTGGGGATGATGGCCGTCGGCGTGTTGCCGCTCGTGTACGGATACACGGTGCTGGCGTTCCAGCCCGTGCCGGCGTGGGTCCCGTCGCCGCGAACGCTGGGGATCATTGCCGGCGTCCTGATGATCGCAACTGGTGCGGGGCTACTGTTCGAGCACACCGTGCGCGCGTCCATACGCGTGCTGCTCCCCTTCCTGCTCCTCTGGACGCTGACGCGGGTGCCCGCGGTGTTTTCGGAGCCGCTCCGGGAGATCAGCTGGTTCGCCATCGGTGAGGTGGCGGTGCTCGCCGCCGGGGCGTTGGTGATCTTCGTGCAGTCTGCGGGGCTCCGCGAGGGCTCGGCGCTCCAAGTCGCGATCGCAAAGCACGGCCTGCGCGCGGCGTGCATTCTGCTGGGGCTCTCGCTCGTGACCTACGGCCTCTCGCACTTCTTCGAGTTCAGACTCCGGACCATTTCCCTGGTGCCCGCGTGGCTTCCCTTCCGCCCGGAGTGGGCCTATCTCGCCGGCGCCGGGCAGGTCGCGTGCGGACTCGGGCTGGCGTTTGGCGTCTATTCGCAGCTCGCCGCGGCCATCGAGGCAACGATGTTGAGCCTCTTCACCGTTCTCGTATGGGTGCCGGCGGTCGTCAGCAAGCCCGGGGTGGCCTCGAACTGGGTGGAGGGCGTGGTGACGGCGGCGCTGGCGGGGGCGGTGTGGGTAGTGGCGGAGGGGATACCGAGAGCGACGGAGTAGTCTATCCTCCAGACGCGCGAACGCCCGCCGCTGGAAGCGGCGGGCGTTCGGTGCTATCTGTGCATCTGGGAGATGTCGATTACAATATCCGAACCGGGTTGCCGAGTCAACAGGTGGGCATTTTGGGCCGTGCCCGGAGCGGGACTTGAACCCGCACGTCTCCTCCGCAGCCGCCTACTCCTCCGCCCGCAGCGCGACCACCGCATCCACACGCGCCGTGGCCCTCACCGGAACCACGACCGCCAACAGGCCCACCCCGAGCATCGCGACAGCCACTGCTGCCAGCGTCAGGCCGTCGGTGGGACTCACGTGGTACAGCAGCGTGCCGAAGGGACCGCGGGGCCAACCTGATGCGTTGGATGGCGCGGTCCCGCAGCTCCGGAAAATGGCGACGTGGCGTGCGCATGGCTCCAATCTCTCACGGAATGGAGCCTCCGGGAATCCCGGGGCGGTTCAGTACTCGTCGGGGTCCTCAGGGTCGGCGCCCTTAGTCTTCTCTGCCACGAGCTTCGCGTGCTGCTCCTCGAAGGCGTCGGAGATGTACTTGAGGAAGATCAGACCAAGGACGACGTGCTTGTATTCGGCGGCGTCCATGCTCCCGCGCAGGGCGTCGGCCATCTGCCAGAGTTGGGCCTCGTAGCCGACAGTTGCTGATGAATCCGCTGTCTTCCGTGCCGCCTTAGTCCGTTTCGCCAATGCACTGCCTCAGTTTGGTGGTGCCGCAAACGGCGTCCATTCTTGACGTGAGATCGCATTAGTATGTTTGCAAATCTCGCACCGCGCTACCATCACCCGCCATCCGGATCCATCAGGCGAGATACACCCGCTCCCGATGCCACGCGAGGTAGTCCTTTGCCGGGGCATCGACCTGATCGTCGGGCAATCGAATTCGAGTGTCCTTGAGAGGATAGTATGACCGGCCGTTGCCGTACCGCTCTCGGAGCTGTGGACTCACCACCAAACGGAAATCCGGACTGATGGTGATGTATCCAGTATCGAACAGCCGATGCAGATCAGCTCGCATGAGAATGCCGTTGGACACTTCATGGGGCCCGTCGTTCGCATAAGACTTGATATGTGCAGCCTCCAGCACTGGCAGAGAGTGCTCTTGCGTTATGGCGCAGGCCCTTCCGTACGCATCCAACACGCCGATACGAAACGTCCCCTGCCCCAGCCGCGGTTGAACGAGCAGCGGTGCGCCGTAGCGCCCCGCCGTGGGACCAAGCACCTGCGGCAGGACGGCGGTGGAGCTCGTACTTGTAGCTGCCGCCGCGCGCTGCAAGCACTCCTCCCAGATCCGTCGTCCCTCTCCCACTTCCAGGTCGTAACCACGCCGAGTGACGATTTGGTCGCGCCAATCGGCCGGCTGCTTCACCCATTGGTCCGGTGGGAAGAACGTCGGTTGCGTGAGGAGGAGGCAACCGATGTTCGAACCGCCCACGTCGTCATCCCGGCGAAAGTGCCGCCGCAGCCCACCCACCCGCTCGGTGAGTTCGGCGAGGCTCCCGCATCCATTGCCCTCTCCGAAGGTGTCCCAGGCCAGCCAAATGGGGAGGGAGCTCCACCGCGTGAAGTAGGCGAACCCCGCGATGGCTCGGTACGGGGCCTTCAAGCGAAAGAAGACGGGCGTGAACTGCGCGATGTTTGGACGACCGCGGTCCGAAGGCGTCCAGAAATTGACCTCGGGAAGCGATCGCTGCGAAAGGAATTCGTACCAGCCGAGGTCAGTAACTGCGACGATGCCGTGCACACGCCCGCCCGTTTGAGAAGTCGCTGATCCGTTGGCTCAAGTATCGCCCCATCGATGATCAGTTTCCAGCGCGTCGATGGCCAGCGGCTTCGGGCCGTTTCGAACCCAGTTCAGTCGTCTCCACAGCAAACCGCCGTCCCCGCCCGTACATTGGGTAGCGGTCCCCGGCCCCTCACGCGTCCCGCCGCCTTGAAATCTGCTTAGCCACCCATTCCCACCCGCCCGATGACTCGGACCCTTCGCTTCATTGCTCCCGTCATTGCGGCCGGATCGTTCGCCCTCGCCGCGAATCCGGCCCCCGCCTCCGCCCAATCCCCCTCCGACTCCTCCCTCGCCACCGCCCTTTCCTTCCGCAGTATCGGCCCCGCCCTCATGGGCGGCCGGATCACCTCCATCGCTGCCTCCCCCAACGCCACCGGCCAATTCGGCACGGTCTTCGTCGTTGGCGCCGCAACCGGCGGCGTCTGGCGCACCTCCAACGACGGCGGCTCCTGGACCCAGATCTTCGACGACTCGGTCCGCACGGGCGGCGTCGGCGCGTTGGCGGTGGCCCCCTCCGACCCGGACGTCATCTGGGTGGGCACGGGCGAGGCGAACAACATGCGCTCCAGTAGCTGGGGCACGGGGGTCTACATGACCGCCGACGGAGGCAAGACCTGGTCCAAGGCGATGCTCCCCACCAGCCAGCACATCGGCCGCATCGTCATCGACGCGCGCAACCCGAACGTGGTCTACGTGGCCGTGGTGGGCCCGCTCTGGGCCCCGGGCGGCGAACGGGGGCTCTACAAGACCACGGACGGCGGCAAGACCTGGACGAACACCAAGGAAATCAGCAAGTACACGGGGTTCACGGACGTGGTCATGGACCCGTCGGACCCGGACGTGCTCTACGCGGCCAGCGAGGAACGCGAACGCCGCGAGTACGGCTTCCTCCCGGCTGGCCCGGAAGCGGCGATCTACAAGACGACGGACGGCGCGAAGACCTGGACGAAGCTCACGGAAGGCCTCCCCACGGGCGAACTTGGCCGCATCGGCCTCACGGTCTGCGCCTCGCACCCGGCCACGGTCTACGCGATCATCAGCGCCAAGGGTGACGAGAACGGCACCTACCGCTCCGACGACAGGGGCGAGCACTGGACGCACGTGAACAACGTGGACGGCACAGCCTGGTACTACAGCGGCATCATCTGCGACCCGGTGGATCCGCTCCACGTGATCGAACTCAACGCGGGCGACCGCCAGAGCTGGGACGGCGGCAAGACCTGGGAGTCGTTCGCCAGTGGCATCCACACGGACCATCACGCGCTCTGGATTAACCCCGAGAACCCGCAGCAGATGCTCGTGGGCTCCGACGGCGGGCTGTACCAGACCTGGGACCGCGGCAAGAGCTGGGACCACTTCGAGAACTTCGTGGTGAGCCAGTTCTATACGGTGGCGGTGGACGACGCCCGCCCATTCTACAACGTGAATGGCGGGCTGCAGGACAACAATACCTACGGCGGCCCCAGCCGCACGCGCTACCGCTACGGCCCCACCAACGCGATGTGGTACCGCATGTCGGGCGGCGACGGCTTTTACGCGGTGCCCGACCCTAACAATTATCACTTCGTGTATGCCGAGTCGCAGCAGGCGGGCGTGCAGCTCTACGACGAACTCACCGGCGAGGCCAAGCCGATCCGCCCCACGGGCCCGCACGGCGAACATCTCCGCTTCAACTGGAGTTCGCCGATCCTGCCATCGGTGCACGAACGCAACACGGTCTACATTGCGGCGCAGTACCTGTTCAAGAGCACGAACCGCGGCGACAGTTGGACGATGATCAGCCCCGACCTCACCCGGAACATCGACCGCAAGAAGCTCCCGATGCGCGGCGCGGTGCCGGACTCGGGCACGCTGGGCCTGAACGAGGGCACGGCGGAGTTCGGCAACATCACGACGATCGACGAATCGCCGCTCCAGGCGGGGCTGCTCGCGGTGGGCACGGACGACGGGCTCATCCAGGTGTCGCAGAACGACGGCAAGACGTGGACCAAGACCGAACGCTTCGCCGGCGTGCCGGACACTACATATGTAAGTCGTGTGACCTGGTCGGCGGCCAACCCGGGCCGGCTGTACGCCACGTTCGACGGGCACCGCAGCAACGATTTCAAGCCCTACGTCCTCGTGAGCGAGGACTACGGCAAGCGCTGGAACTCGATCTCGAGCGACCTGCCGGCGATGTCGGGCGTCGAAGTAGTCCGCGAAGACCCGCGCCAGCCGAACCTGCTGTTCGTGGGCACGGAGTTCGGCGCGTTCTTCAGCACGGACCGCGGCGGGCACTGGAGCCAGCTCACGGGCGACTTCCCGGCGGTGCCCGTCTGGGACATGAAGATCCAGGCGCGCGAGAACGACCTGGTGCTCGGCACGCACGGCCGCGGCATCTGGATCATGGACGACATCACGCCACTGGAGCAGCTGGCCGAGGCCGACCGTGCGAAGCCGGCGTATCTGTTCCCGGTGCGCGACGAACTGCTCTTCCAGCCGGACGGCACGCACGAGAGCGGGATGGGCTCGGGCGGCTTCGAGGGCGCGAATCCGCCCTACGGCGCAATCATTACCTACCTGCTCAACTCGGATACGCCGAAGGCGGTGAAGCTGGACATTCTGGACGCCAGTGGGACGGTCGTGCGGACGCTGCCGCTGCTGGCCGACCAGAAGAAGCTGGGCATGTACCGCACTGCGTGGGACATGCGCGCCGGTCCGCCGCTCACGGGTCCGGTGCCCAGTGACTCCGAACTCGCGGCGCGCACCGAGGCGGCAGCCCGCGGCGGTCGCGGCGGCGGCGGTGGCGGGGGCGGGGGCGGCTTCGGCGGTCGCGGAGGCCGCGGAAACACCGAGATCACCTACCCGGTGGTGCCGGGCCGCTACACGGCGCAGCTCACCGTGACACCGACGTCGGGCGCGCCGGTGGTGATGAGGCAGAGCTTCACGCTCACCAAGGACTTCGCCCAGACGCTGGCCGAGGGCAATCTCAAGAGTCTCGACCAGTTCCGGCGCAGGCTGGCCGACTTCCAGAACTCGCTGCGCGATGCACAGCAGGGGGTGGACTCGGCGCAGCGGGCCTTCACGCCGCTCAAGACGGCGGCCGACGGCGCGGGGGACAAGCTGACGCCGGCGCTCAAGAAGCAGGTGGACGACGTGGATTCGGCGTTCACGCACATCTACTGCGACGTGGGCAGCGCGGCGGGCGGCGGCCGGGGCCGCGGATTCGGCGGCGGTGGCGGCGGGGGCGGTGCTGGGGGCCGCGGCGGTGCAGCGGCGGGACCGCGCTGCCCGGGGCAGAATGCGTTCGGCGGCGGCGCGGAAGAGTCCACACCCGACCAGCCGTTCGGGCGCACCATTCAGCAGAAGGTCCAGGGGATGAGCTACCTGCTCAACGTCACCTTCGATCCGACGGACGAGCAACGGAAGGACCTGGCCGGATTGCCGAACGACCTCAAGAAGCAGGAGGCGGCGCTGGCGAAGCTCCGCACTGTGGACATTCCGAAGGTGGCGGCGGACTTGAAGGCAGCGGGGATAGAGGAGGCGCCGGCGCGTGGGAGGGGACGGGGTGGACGTGGGGGTCGGGGTGGTGGGTGAGAGTCGGACAGTCAGACAGTCAGACAGTCGGACGGTCGGACAGCGGAATTCGGAAGAGTTGAAACAGCGAATGGGGGAGTGGCGCGATTAGCGCTGCTCCCCCATTTACTGTCAACTCGGAACGCCGTTTCCCCTTACCTCCGTAGCGTCACACGCTCCTACCCTCGCATCGGACAACGACTCTCGGCTCGCTTGACTCGAGGGTCAAGGCGGTACGGATGGCGCCAGAATGATGGCGCTTGGCGGAAACTTTCCCGCAGATTCGGCGCTCTATCAGACAATTCGCCATGATTCCACGGGTAGGTGATGAGCGGCTGGAGAGCCCTGCTGCGGCGGATGGTTGCAGACCCCGATCCGCGTTCGTATACATACGAGGACGCCGCGCGGGTTCTCACGAATCTCGGATTCGAACTCGCCAGGCCGCACTCGGGCGGCAGTCACCGTCCATGGCGCCTAGCCGTGAACGATGCGTCAGGACATCGAGCGGTCTACGTTGGTTTGGTCCAGAAAGGACACGGGACGTTGAAACCGGTGTATATCAAGCAGATGCTGGCGATTCTGCGCGCAGAAGGCCTGTTGCCTGGGGAGGAGTGACCGTGCCATGGTCGCGTGAGCAAACACTCGATGCCCTGATGAAACTCCCGTGGACCGTTCGCATGGAGCGCGGCTCCGACGGAACGCTCGGCGCGACGCTCACCGAGTTGCCGTCGGTCGTCGCGGCAGGTGCCGACGACGAGGAACTGGCGCGCGACCTCCGGGATGCGCTGGAAGCAACGCTCGAAGCGTACCTCGAGCACGGCGACCCCGTTCCACTCCCGAGCGGTATGCATTTTCCCGGCGCAAACGGCGAAGATCCTCCGGGCGCCGAAGTGTCGGATAGTCGGACAGCCCGACGGTCGGACGGTCGATCTCGTAAGACCTGACGTGGCTGATGGGGGAGCGGTGGGATGACCGCTGCTCCCCCATTTTGATCCCAGGCCGTTCCGTCGTCCACAGTCCTACCGTCCTACCGTCCTACCGTCCTTTGGTGCGTGCTTCCAGGTCGTGATCACGAGCGCGCCGTTCGCGGCCCGAGGATCGGACGAGAGCTTTTCGGCTTCGGCGGCCGGCACCATGCGGAACCCCCACACCGCGCGCTGGCTGACCGTCGCCTTCGCCTCAGCGAAGCTGGTGACGACGCTGTCCACGAGCAGCAGCGGCGGCTTGGACGCCGTGTCCCACTGCGAGAGGAACGCCGTCCACGCCGAGTCCTGATAGGCCTGGCCGCCCGGCGGCAGCGTGGCCTGGAACTCCGTCTTGGCTTTCGCGCCCGCCGAGTCCAGCTCGGCCCAGATCTCGCCGGGCTTGGGGCCGCGCCAGATGATGGGCGTGCAGGCCGGCGGCTTGCAGCGCGCGATCGCATCCTGAACGTCGGAACTGAAGGCCGAGTACGCCGCGGTGTCGGAGAGCGCGATCATCGTGACGCCCCTGGGCGGGAGCAGGCCGGCGGCGCGCATCGCCGCCCGCAGGCCGAGGGCTACGACGAGAACCACCGCCGCCGCTCCAAGCAAGGCCCACAGCCGAGGACGTGCGCGCTTCGCGTGTGGCATGGCAACGCTCCGGTTCAGTGGTCGGGATCATGCAGGCCAGTTCGCCGATGTTTTACATTACGCCATGACCTTGCGCTTCGCCTGGGATGTCCGAATCATTAGCGCTCGGCCCGCCAGCCGTCGGGGACGGAGAACGTATGAAGAAAGCGAATAAGGGCCGCAAGGCTGGTCCGGTCCAAGTAGAGACCCTGACCGAGTACGACCTTCGGGACGGCGTGCGCGGCAAGTATTCCGCGCGGTTTGCCGAGGGCACGAACCTGGTATTGCTGGCGCCCGACGTAGCAGTCGAATTCCCTACCTCAGCGGCGGTGAACAAGGCACTGCGTGAAGTCATCAAGGCGCGCTCTAAGCATCGCAGCGCCTGACCGCGGCTGTACGCCGCCCTCGATCAGGAGCGCGTGCCCTCGGATGAACGGGGGCTTGCCTGCTAGCAGTTTTGCTACTATCATATGTCATAGTAGCCCTTTTGCTAGTAGACCTCGCCCAGAGGATTCCGATGGCTCAGCGATCGCTCACTCCGCCGTTCGCCATCCACGGCCGAGTGGCCGGGGCCTACTTCGCGGACCGGGCCGACGAAGTACGCCGCGTCCTGGCCGTCCTCCGTACCCCCGGCGCGAAGCTGCTCGTGCGCGGCCGCCGCCGGATGGGCAAGACGTCCATCCTCGATGTCGCGGCGGCACGCGCGCGCCGGCAGCGGCTGCCCGTCCTGTTCGCCGACCTGTCCACGGCGCAGACGCTGGCCGAAGTCGCCAACCGCCTCACGCTGGCCGCCAACGACGCGTTCGGCCGGCGGTGGCAGTCCACCCTCACCGACATCGCCAAGCGCCTTGCCCAGGCGGTGCAGGTGACGTACGATGGTCAGAAACGCCCGGTGCTGTCGCTGTCGCCGGCGCTTTTCGGCGCCAAGGACCAGGCCCAGGCACAGGCCCTCGGCGACGTGCTCGACGCCATCAACGGCGCCGCCACCGATCGGAAGCAGCCGATCGCCATCGTACTCGACGAATTCCAGGAGATCGAGCACATGGCGGACCGGGCGGCGTGGCACCTGCGCGGCATCATCCAGCGCCATGATGCGATCAGCTATGTCTGTGCCGGATCCCGCCGCCACCTGATCGAGGCGCTGACCGGCCCGAACGGTCCATTCTACAAATTGCTCGATCCGCCGCTCGACGTCGGCCCGATCGAACCGGGGTTTCTCGCCCGGTGGATCGAGTCCCGCCTCGCGACGCACGGCGTGCGCGCAGCCGGCGGAGTAGGCGCACGGTGCGTCGAACTCGCCGGCCCCTGTACGCTCGACGTCATGCTGCTCGCCAGAACGGTGTGGGAGCGGAGCGTCGCCGCGAAGAAGGCGTCCGGCACCCAAGTGGACGACGCATTCGCGGCCGTCGTGGCGATGCTGGATGAGGATCTCCGCCGCGAATGGGAACGGTGTTCAACCGCGCAGCAACAGGCACTGCGCGCGGTTGCCGGCACGAGTACCGGCCTCACAACCGCCGAAACCATGGCGGAGTTCGGGCTCGGCGCCAGCGGCACCGTCACCTCCAGCGTCAATGCGCTCGTGGAGCGGGAGGTGGTGCGGAAGGACGTAACCGCCGCTGCGGGCTATGTGTTCGACCGTCCGTACATGCGCGGGTGGGTCATCGCCCACGCGCTGCCGGACCTCGGCCGCCGGCTGCCCATCACCACGCTGCCGCCGGTCACTCGAACAGGTCCGTCGAAAAGTACTTGAGCCCCGAATCCGTGATCACCGTAACGATGGTCAACGGCGCCTTGGACCGCTTCGCGATCCGCAGCGCGGCCGCGACGTTGGCCCCACTGGTGAACCCGGCCAGAATCCCCTCGGTCTTGGCCAGCTTCCGCGCCACCCGCATCGCCTCCGCATCGCCTATACTGATAAACTCATCAACCAGCGACGGATCGTACAGCTGCGGCACCTCCATGTAGCCCACGCCCTGCAGCTTGTGGCGCCCCGGTTTCTTACGCTTGCCAGACAGGATGGACGCCGCCACGGGCTCCACCACGACGCACTTCACCTTGGGGTTCTTCCGCTTGAGGTAGCGCGATACGCCGGTGAAGGTGCCGGACGATCCGACCATGCTCACGAACAGGTCCACCCGGCCCCCGGTCTGCTTCCAGATCTCGGGGCCGGTGCCGGTATAGTGCGCCTTCACGCTGCTCGGGTTCTTGAACTGGTCGGCGCGGAACGCCTTTAGCTTTCTCGTAAGCTCGTTGGTCACGACCTCCACCCGCTTGAGGTCGTCGCCGGTCACCTGCCCCGGCCTGCCGGTCACCTGCGGCACGAGCACCACGCGCGCACCGAGCGCCCGGATGGCCCGCTGCCGCTCGAGCGTGTTCCCCGCCGACATCACGACCACGAGCTTGTACCCCTTGAGCGCCGCCGCGATGGCGAGGCCGGTGCCCATGTTCCCACTGGTGCGCTCGATGATGGTGTCGCCCGGCCTGATCAGCCCCGCACGCTCGGCGTCTTCTACAATCTGTAATGCCGGCCGGTCCTTGACGCTGAGCCCCGGGTTGGCACTCTCGAGCTTGGCGAGGATGCGCGACGGAAGGCCGGCGGCGAACCGGTCGAGTGCGACGAGCGGGGTCTGGCCCACCACGTCGAGCACGCTGGACGACACACCGGGATAGCGCACAAGGGCTCCGTCGGCTCAGGGAACGTCGAAGGCGGATGTGAACGCCTCGGCCACATCACCCATCGTCTCGCTCATGGCGGCGTACACTCCCACTCGGTACCGCCCGGCGGAGAAGACGCGGCTCACGACGAGTTCGGCGGCGACGGCAAGGGGGATCGGGCCCGGTACGGTCTGCGCGGGGCAGTTGACGACCTGGCCGTCGGTCTGCCAGTTGCCGTTCTGGTACACCTGCAGGTCGAGCAGCGGATCATCGCCGCACGGCTGCAGGTACGCCGTGGCGGCGCCCTCGTTCTGGATGTCGAAGTAGACGGTGTCGCCGTTCGGGCCCGGCTGCGGCGTGCCCGGAGTGATGTACACCAGGTGCGCCGGCACGCCCACGAGCTTGGCCAGGTCGCTCTTCCTACAGGCGCTCACCAGGGCGATGGCGCCGGCCAGCAGGAGCAGACGTCGGAATCGCATCGGTCCGTTCATGCCCCACAAACTCCTTGGAAAGGACGGAAGGTCACTCCGCATCGGCCTGCTCTGGCGCCCGCTGCGCTCGGTGGTCATTCTTGGCGGTCCACCTTAGACTCCCCACCACGACCGTGATTCCCAGCCGCCCCGCCGCGTCGCACGCCCTGCCTACCGCCCGCCGGCTCGCCGCCGCGGCGCTCCTTGGCCTGCCCTCGTACTCCGCACGGCCGGCCGGCGCGCAGGTCGAGGCGCCGATCACGTACGACATCACCTTCCCAAACCTCGCCGCCCACGTGGCGCGCGTCCAGATGAGCGTGCCCACCGACGGCCGGCCGTCGCTGGACATGATGATGGCGGCCTGGTCCCCGGGGTACTACATCGCGGAGAACCACGCGAACAACGTGGACAGCGTCGTCGCGCGTGCCCCCGACGGATCACCGCTGGCCGTCCGCCACACGCGAGCCAACCACTGGGAGATCGAAACACGCGGGGCGCCAACGGTGACCGTGACCTACCGCCTGCACGCCACGGGCCGCGACCCCGCGGGCAACTGGGTGGGGGACAGCCTGATCGTGCTCAACGGGCGCGCCACCTTCCTCACGGCCGCGGCGGGCACGGAGCGCACGACGCACGTCACGTTCTCGCTTCCCGCCGGCTGGACCTCGCTCACGCCGCTCGACACGGCGTCGGACCGCGCGCCCAACCACTACCGGGCGTCGAGCTACGCCCAGCTGGCCGACGCGCCGATCGTGGCCGGCCGCCTGGAGACGGTGCAGTTCGACGTGGCAGGCGCCACGCACATGCTGGTGGACGCCGGCGCGCCGGCCGACTTCAGCGGCGAGCGGGCCGGCCGGAACCTGCTCCGGCTGGTGGTGGAAGTCCAGCGGTTCTGGGGGTTCCTGCCCTACCCGCGTTATCAGTTCTTTAATATCTTCCGGCCGGGCGTGGGCGGTCCGGGACACCTCGACGCGACGATCCTGAGCGCCACCCCCGACCTGCTCGATACGCCGGCGGCCCTGGGCCGGTGGCTGGGCGACGCGGCCCGCGGCTACTTCCGCGCGTTCAACGGCACGCGGCTCCATCCCGCCGAGTTTGCGCCTCCCGACTACGATGCGCGCCCGGCATCGCCCAGCCGCTGGGTCACCGACGGACTGGGCGCCTACTACGGCGAGTTGCTGCTCGAGCGCGCCGGCCTGGCCCCCCAGCAGGACTTCCTGGACCGCATCTCGGCGCTCATCGCGCGCGCGCAGAACGACCCCGCGCGCCGCACGCAGACGCTCACCGCGGCGTCTCTCGACGCCGGCCAGCCGTCGAAGCCCGGCCGCGCGCTGGATTGGGTGGCCCGGGGCGCGGTGGTGGGACTGCTGCTCGACACGCACCTGCGATTGCTCACCAACGGCGCGAAGAGTCTGGACGACGTGATGCGGCTGGCCTACCTGCGCTATTCGGGCACCACGGGGTACACCGACCAGCAGTTCCGCGCGTTGGTGAGCGAGGTGGCGGGCAGCGATCAGAGCGACTGGCTGGCCCACGCGCTCGACTCCACCGACGCACTGGACTACAAAGAGCTGCTCGGCTGGTACGGGCTCCAGTTCACCGACGGGCGCCGCTGGCAGCTGGACGTGGTGCAGGTGCCGAGGGGCGGCCCACCGGTGCCAAAGGATACATCTGCCAACGCGCCGCCCACGCCGGCGCAGCAACAGCAGAACTTGAAGGCGCTGCTCAAGGCCGACGCGGGTCCGGCGCCGGGACCGGCACCGGGCCCTGGGTCAGGTTAGGGCGAGCATCAATCGCGCAGCGCCGCCCACATGCAGGTCGTCGGTGCGACCGGCGAAGTAGCGGGCATTGATCGCGTCGCCGTCCAGATCTTCGAAGCGTGTGAATCCGAGCCCGCGAAGTTCGCGCTCCAGCGCAGCCGGCTCGAAGGCGGTCTTCCACGGTTCGCCGGCCGCCGCCACCCGTTCGGCCATGGCGTCGAACACCCGCCGCTGGACGCCGGACAGATGCTCCCGCGGCACGGAATAGTCGAACACGATACCGCTGCCCGCGCCGCCCCCCGCGACGAACCCCCACGTGGCGCGCAGCGCGTCGAGGGTGAGATACGGCACCACGCCGAGCATGGCGAACATGGCCGGCGCCGAGTGGTCGAACCGCGCCGCGGCGAGCCCGCCGGCCAGCATCTCCTTTTCGAAGTCCACCGGGGCGTAGGTGAGCGAGCCGGGAATGGGCACCTTTCCCTGCTCCAGCCGCCACCGCTTCCACTGCTGCGTGGACGGGTGGTCCACCTCGAACACGCGCAGCGTACTATATGGATTTCTATATGCAAACGTGTCGAGTCCGGCGCCGAGGAGCACGTACTGGCGTGCGCCGCGCTCCACGGCCCGGCCCAGCGAATCCTCCGCGAACCGGCTGCGCGCCACCATGAACGCCCGCAGGTATGGATCGAGCCGGGACCGCTCGAGCGCGTGCGGGTCGCGGCGCAGCTCGGCGGCGTCTTCGGCGCGGATCACGCGCAGCGCCACGGGATCGTCGAGCACGAGCGGGCGGTCGGCCAGTTGGTGCTCGGCCCGGCGAAGCGCCACGCGGTACGCCGTACGGCTCGGGGTGCCTTCGCGCATCCGCTATTTCTTGACGTACTTCCAGTTGCGCGCCTTGCCCTGGGCCAGCCACTCGACCGTGGTGGCCACCCGCTTGACGCGCGTCGGCTCCGTTTTGGCCTCGGTCACCCACTGGACGTACTCCCGCTTGTGGCTGGGCGACGACACGGTCCAGGTGGCGAGCGCCTTTTTGTTCTTGCGAATGGCTGCCATCAGGTAGTGGGGCGTCCTGGGGGCCGGACGCGGCTTGCGATTGGCGAACTGCGGCGCCTTGACGCCGGTTTCGTTCAGCTTCATCGCCTGCTTGACGTAGCTGGCGAGTTTGCGGTCGCTCGGCAGGCCGGCCAGCGATGTGATGCGCCCGAACACTCTCAGGCCGTTGGCGTCTCTGGCGCGCTCGGCGGCCGGCACGACCAGCGATCCCTTCCAGAAGCCGAGCGCGCAGTGCGACTTGAACGCGGACATGGCGCAGAGCATCCCGCGGTACTGAAAGTGCGGGAACCCCCACTTGATGGTTTCCTGCACGTCGGGGCACGCGGCGTGGACGACGGCCCGCAGGTGCGTGAGAATCGGTTGCGCGAAGGGCGCCGAGTTCGCGATGTACGCGTCGATGCGCGGGTCTCGAGAAGGCATGGGCCGTCAGCAGTCCTCAGGGGCAATGGTGCTTCCGCTGCGCGTCGGTGGAGCGCGTCCGACCGGGACCCTTGTGACACTCGTCTGGACCGTCTTCTTGATCTGCACGAGCTGGCGCACGGGCACCCCGTCCTTGACGGCCGGACGATACGTCCACTGAGGCACGTCGTCGAGCACCATGCGGCCGAAGGCGGTCAGGTTGGTTCGGACGACCGTGGCGCCGGCGGGAATGACATGGCCGTGCTCGTCCACCACGAACTGCACCGTGGCCGACATGCAGGAGAGCGCGGTCGCCCCCTGGAGGTCGGGTCGGATGTTGGTGGAGATGGCGACGGCCGGTGAATCGACGTCGCAGTTGCGGTACACGACGCCGAGCGCCGCGTAGGTACTATCGACGGTTGCCGGAGTGCAGGACCGGCCATTGACGCCGACGGCACCAGACGACGCGCAGCCGGCGGTGAACGCCGCGCCAGCCGCAGCAACGAGTAGCGAAGCGAGAATGCGCATGGAGACCCGGCCGTCAGGGGGAAGGGACCTGCCGACCCTGTATATCCTAAAGGCCGCGCGGACGCAAAGTCATGGTTCGATCACGACTTCTCCCCCAGCCGTCGTTCGGCGAACCGCGCCTGGCGGGCGGAGTCGAGGAACTCGGCGATCTCCCGGGCCGGCGCGTCCGCGGGCGCGAGCTGGCCCTGGTCGTGGAACGCCCGGAACATTCCGGCCGACGGAAAGACGTCGGGCGGCTGCGACCGGACCTCGGCCTGCATGGCGGTGTCCACCGTGCCCGGCGAGTAGCTGAGCATGGCGACGTCGGCGGGAGCCCGGCCGGCCAGAGGCTCGGTGCCGAGGTCGGCGGCGGCTACCATGCCGGACATGCGCAGGGCGGCCTTGCTTCCACAATACTCGATGAGTCCGGGAATGGCGCGCACCGCGGCGCCCGAGGAAACGTTCACGATGCGCACGGCCGCCGCGCGCGGCGCGTGGCGCAGCACGAAGGCCATGAGCCATGTGGGGGCGACCACGTTGATGGCGTAGGTGGCGAGTAGTTCGTGGGGCTCCACGACGTCCACGGTGGCCGGCCGGCCGATGGACGCCGCGTTGTTCACGAGGCCGATGCGCCGGACTCCGGCCTCACCCAGGCGTGGCGCGACCTCATGTTCGAACGACGTCGTCATGGCGTCGAGATCGGCGAGGTCCAGGCGCAGGTGGTGGTACAGCGCGTGGTGGATGTCCGAGGGGCGGCGGGCCACGCCGATCACGGCCCAGCCGCCGTGCAGCAGGTTATCGGCGAGCGCGCGTCCGATGCCGGAGCTGGTGCCGGTGACGATGGCGATACGTTCGGTAGGTGGCATGGCGGTTGGGATTCGTGCGTACGCTCGCGACTCTCATAGTGCATCGGCGCGCGCCGCCGGACAACGGCTCGCGCGTGGCGCGCGCGTCAAGCGGCGCGCGCACTCTCCAGCATCGCGGCGAGCGGGCTGCCCGGTTTCACGGGCCACCAGAGCAGCGTGGCCACCATCAACACGAGGAGCACGCCCACGTCGAGCGGCGGCTGGCCGAGGGTGAGTACCTGGAACACCACGGCGGCCGCCACCGTGCCCGTGAGGGCGCGCTTCCAGGCGGCGCGGCGGAACATTGACTCCACGCCGGCCACGAACATCGCGAAGGTCAGCACCCACAGCACCACCTGGACGTGGTTGGCCACGCGGCCGCGTTCGCGCCCTTCGGCCAGTCGGCGGATGCCGATCAGCATGCGCTTTTCCATGGCGAAGTGCATGGGCTCGAAGATCGAGCGGTCGAAGGCCGCGCCGAGCAGCGAGCGGCCCGCCGCGCCGCGTCCGCGCACGAGGATCCGCGTGGTGGAGTCGGTGAGGCTTTCCAGCGCGAACGACCAACTGCCGTCTTCGGGCGCGGTGAGCGGCGTGCCGGCGGCATGCGTGCCGAACGCCAGGACGCGTCCGGGGACGTATACGCGAAGCGTCGCGTACCCCACCCCGCCGGCCTTGGTGGACGGATACATCCACAGCTTGTCGCCCACCGCCCACGTCTGCTTGTCGGGGCGCAGAACGTCCACCGTGGGCATCTCGCAGCCCACGAGATTCTCGAGCAGGTCGTAGCTGTAGAAGCCGCCGCGGTCCTGTCCCAGCTGGGCCACCCAGGGCCAGACGGAATCCGCGGGCGCGTGGACGGTGATGGCGCGGGTCTCCTGCGTACCGGCGTCGGCGACGATGTCGTCGCCGGGGAGCGGCATCACCTGCTCGAATCCGTTGGCGCCCCAGCTCAGGTACCAGGGGCGCACGGCCAGCGCGAACACCAGGCCCAGTGCGGCGAGTGCGGCGCAGAGGGCGAGGAAGCGATCGCCCTTGCCCGGGGGGGCGGGGGCGGGGGCGGGGGAGGGGGAGGGAGGGCTTTGGGTGCCGGGAGTCATGGCTGAAAGCTCGGCAGGCGTAGGGCGCCGTCAGTCAGCACATTCGCCCGTCTGGCGTCAGCGGCTCCCCGACCCGAGCAACGGTTCTTGGAACGGTGGGTGTCTCAGTTGACGGATGCGGGGCGCTCGGCTACCGTTACCTAGACAGCTATGCTTAGCCAGGTCAGGGAATCATGCCGAAAGCCGGGAACGACATTCTGCAGGGCACGCTCGGCCTCCTCTTGCTGCGCACGCTCTCCGTGCGCGGGCCGCTGCACGGATACGCCATCACGCAACACATCCAGCAGGGATCCGCCGATATGTTGCGGGTGGAGGAGGGGTCACTCTACCCCGCCCTGCACCGGATGGAGCAGGATGGGTGGATCAAGGGAAAATGGGGCCTGACGGAAAGGAATCGGCAGGCGCGGTTCTACACGATCACCGCCGCGGGAAAGCGCCAGTTGGCCGAGGAGGAGGAGAGCTGGGCGCGGCTGACGGATGGGGTGGCGCGACTATTGAGGTTTGCGTAAACGCTGTTTCGCTGTCCGACTGTCCGACTGTCTAGCGAGGGCTCCATGTCGTGGACGAACCGCATCCTCAACTTGCTCAGGCCCGATCGGCACGCGCGCGATCTGGATCGTGAACTGGCGTTTCACCTCGACGAACGGGCAGACGAACTGCGCGGCGCGGGACTGAGCGAGGCCGATGCGGCGAGCGAGGCGCGGCGCCGGTTCGGGAATCGGACGGCGCAGAAGGAGCGGACGCACGATGCCGATGTGTTCGTGTGGCTCGAATCGGCGGTGGCCGACGTGCGCTACGCACTACGGGCGCTGTTGGCGAGCCCGGGGTTCGCACTGGTCGCCATTCTGTCGCTGGCGCTCGGCATCGGCGCGAACACGGCCATCTTCAGCTTGACCAACGCCGTCGTGCTCAGGTCGCTGCCGGTGCAGCACCCCGATCAGCTCATGGACGTGTATATGAAATCGCCGGGGGACAACAGTCCTTCGGACAACAACTACTTCACCAATCCGTTGTGGGAGCAGATCCGCGCCGACTCGAACGTGTTCGCGAGCAGCTTCGCCTATGCCGACGCGACGTTCAACCTGGCGCCGACAGGTGAAGTGCGGAACGTGGGCGGGGCGCGGGTGAGCGGTGATTTCTTCCGCGCGCTGGGCGTGCGCGCCGAGGCGGGACGGCTGCTGCAGCAGAGCGACGACTTCCGCGGGTGCCCGGCGGTGGCGGCGGTGAGCGACGGGTTCGCACAGCGCGAATTCGGCGGCGCCCAGGCCGCGGTCGGACACCAGATCACGCTCTCCGGGAATCCGTTCACGATCACAGGAGTGGCTGACCCGGCCTTCTTCGGCATCGAGGTCGGTGAGCACGCCGACGTCTACGCGCCGATCTGCACCGAGACGATGTTCTACGGGCCGAAGGTGCTCGACCAGCGCAGCCGGTGGTATCTGCTGGTTGTCGGCCGAATCAAGCCGGGTCTCACGCTGGCGCAGGTGAACGCCGGGCTGGCCACGGCAGCGCCGGCGATCTTCGCGGCGACGCGGCCGCAGGGGTGGGCGCAGTCGGACGTGGAGAGCTATCTCAAGAACTCCCTGGGCGCCGTGGACGCGCCGAGCGGAATCTCGGGGGTCCGTGACCAGTACCGCTCGGCGCTCTACTTCCTGCTGGCAGCCGTTGGGGTGGTGCTGCTCATCGCCTGCGCCAACATCGCCAACTTGATGCTGGCGCGCGGCGCGGCCCGGCAGCGCGAGATCGCCATCCGCATGGCGATCGGCGCCGGTCGCTGGCGCGTGGTCCGGCAGCTGTTCACGGAGAGTCTCGTGGTGGCGGCGGCGGGCGCGGCGCTGGGCCTGCTGTTCGCCGAGTGGGCTGCACGGCTGCTCGTCGGGTTCATCTCGAATGGCCAACAGCCCGTTGACCTCGCCCTACCGATGGACGGGCACGTGCTCGGGTTCACGATCGGTGTGGCGGCGGCGACGGCGCTGCTGTTTGGGCTGTTGCCGGCGTGGCGCGCCAGCCGCGTGGATCCGCAGGGGGCGATGAAGGCGGGCGGACGCGGCGTGGTGGGCGACGCGCGGTACCGCGCCGGCCGCGCACTGGTGGTCGCCCAGGTGGCGCTGTCGCTCGGGCTGGTGAGCGTCGCCGTGCTGCTCATGGCGAGCTTCCGCAAGCTCGTGACCGTAGACCCGGGGTTCGACAGTCACGGCGTGCTGATCGCCTCCATGGATTTCTCCAAGATGGCCGGTGCGCACAGTGGGCCGGATGCCAATGCGACGTACGCGCTGCTGCAGAAGCAGATGGTGACCAACCTGCGGCAGGCGCCCGGGGTCACGAACGCGGCCGCTGCGTTGATCACTGCGGCCGCCGGCATGGGGTGGAACGGCCCGCTGGTCGTGCCAGGGTATACGCCGCCATCGGGCAAGAGCAAACTGCCGATGAGCTACTTCAATCAGGTGAGCGACGGCTACTTCGGCACCATGCACGTGCACCTGGTGACCGGACGCGTGTTCACCGACGCCGACGGCCCCGGCTCGCCCCTCGTGGCGATCATCAACGAGACGGCGTCGCACCAGCTGTTCGGCGACCAGTCCCCCATCGGACGAACGTTCTCGGTTCAGAATGGCGATTCGGCGGGCCCGCCGTTCCGGATCGTGGGCGAAGTGGCCACCGAGAAGTACCGGTCGATGAGCGAGAAGCCGAGGGCGGTGATCTACCTGCCGGTGGGCCAGGGAGACGGCGCCGGGTCGGACATCAGCTTCGTGATCCGCGGCAAGGGCGCGCCGACCTCGCTCATTCCCGCGGTGAAGGCGGCGACGACGCGGATGAGTCCCAGCCTCTCGCTTCAGTTCACGACCCTCGACGATCAGATCTCGCAGTCGGAAGCGCGGCCGCGGCTGCTGGCCATCCTTTCCGGATTCTTCGGCGCGCTGGCCCTGCTGCTCGCCGTGATCGGCCTCTACGGCACGATGTCGTACACGGTCACTCGACGCCGGAACGAGATCGGGATCCGGATGGCGCTGGGTGCCGCCGGACCGCGGGTGATGCGGATGGTGGTGGGCGAGGCGGGCACGCTCGTGGCGATCGGGCTCGTGGCGGGCGTGCTGCTCGCGCTGGCGACCACGCGGTACGTGGCCTCGTTCCTGTTCGAACTCACGCCCACCGACCCGCGGATACTGATGCTGTCGGCCGTCCTGCTGGGCGGGGTCGCGATGGGGGCCGCGTTGCTGCCGGCGTGGCGAGCGGCGCGGGTGGATCCAATGGACGCGTTGCGGGAAGAATGATTCGGGTGGGGCCACTCGGCTCATGCCAGAGCGGATAACATCGGCCGGTGTCCGATGACGCATGTACAGAGTGTCCAGTGCGCCAAGACGCTCCAGTCGGCGCCCAATCGGTGGCGGTTTGGATCGGGTGACGGTGCAATTTGGACCCATGCTCCAACTCATCGAAGAAGAGCTGACGCACGCGATCATCGGCGCCTTCTACGAGGTCTACAACATCCTCGGCTACGGCTTTCTGGAGCACGTCTACGTTCGCGCCATGGAAGAGGAACTGATGGCGCGCGGACATCAGGTGGGTCGAGAGGTCGCGGTGCAAATCTCGTACAAGAGTCAAGCGCTGACGTCGCAGCGGCTCGACATGGTAGTGGACGAGCGAGTGGTCGTGGAGCTGAAGGCCAGCCACGACCTGCCGAACGTGGCCAAGCGGCAGGTCTACAACTACCTGCGCGCGACGAACCTGGAGGTCGGATTGCTGCTACACTTCGGGCCCAACGCCAAGTTCCACCGGCTCGTAAAACCAAATAGAGGATCGGTCGGAACGCCGGCCGGCCACTCTGTAAGTGACCGATCGGATAACAGCCGACCAATCGGATGAATCGGCCGTTATCCGCTCGTCCCATCAGAGTGGCCGGCCTGGCGCACCGCAGGGGCCAGGATCAGCACGACCACATGGTCCGGCTCCCCCGCCGGCAGATCGGGCAAGGTGAGCGTGATCGACGTGTCGTTCTGGACCACCCCCACCGGCGCGCCGCCCGCGAGCATCGCCGCCTTCACGATCCGCCGCCCGAAGTTCGGAATGGCCAACGCCACGTCCGGCCAGTTGAGGATGTGCACGAACACTGTGTCGCCGCGGTAGGTGGTCACGCCCCATTCACGGGGCGAGATCGGCCCGCCGCGCGTGTCGTAGATGGACGTACCATAGGTCTTCATCCATTCGCCGATGGCCTTGAGCCGCTCCACCGCCTCGGGCTGGATGGTGCCGTCGGGGCGCGGCCCGATGTTGAGGAGCAGGTTCGCGTCGCGCCCCGCCGCGCCGACGAGCTTGGAAATCAATTCGTTGGCCGATTTGAAGTCGTGGTCGGTGATGTTGAACCCCCACGAATCGTTCATCGTCATCGAGGTCTCGAGCGGCAGGCCGCCGATGGTCGTGGTGTTGAACCCGGCGGTGTTGGCCCCCGGCAGGTCCTGCTCGAAGGTCTGCACGTCCTCGCCCGGCTTGGGCGCCTGGTGGTGGTTGGGCACGATCAGCGCCGAGGGCTGCAGCCGGTGGATGAGGGCGTAGGTGCGCGGCAGCTGCCAGTCGGCGTCGGGCTTGTCCCACATGCCGTCGAACCAGATGCCGCCGATGGGCCCGTAGTTCGTGAGCAGTTCGGTAAGCTGCGTGTCCATGAACTGCAGGTACCGATTCCAGTCGCCGCCGTCGGGACGGCCGGTGTTGTGCCCCGTCTGGCCGCGCGGCCAGTAATCGGGGTTGTGCCAGTCGAGCTGCGAATAATAGAAGAAGAGTTCGATGCCCTGCTTGTGGCACTCGTCGGCCAGTTCCTTGAGCGGGTCGCGGCCAAAGCGCGTCCAGTTTACGATGTTGTACGGCGTGGCCTTGGTGGCGAACATACTAAAACCATCATGGTGGCGCGACGTGATGGTGATGTAGCGGACGCCGGCAGCCTTGGCGAGTGACACCCACTCGTGGGCGTCGAATTTGACCGGATCGAAGGTGGACGCCAGCCACTCGTACGTGCCCACGGGAATCTTCTGGTTCTCCATCACCCACTCGGCGCGGCCGAGCAGGCTGTACACGCCCCAGTGGATGAACAGGCCGAACCGCGCCTGGCGGAACGATTCGCGCGCGGCGAGGCGTTCGGCGGGGACGGAGTCGGCGGACTGCGCGCGCAGTACGCGCGGTGCGGCGGCGCAAAGCAAAGACACGACGAGCGCCGTAGCCGTGAGGGGCCGCGTCGGTGCAGCGACCGCGAGCGGGCGGGTCAGTCGAGCACGCGAGCGCGGGCGTCGGGCGGTGGTACGAACCATGGGTCCACTCCGCGATACAGTCGGTGGCGGTGGCGTGACACGAAGTCGTACAGGCGGTCGCGCCACGATCGCGGTACGATACGCCCCGCGCCGAGGAGCCGCCACGGTCCGCCGAGGTACGCGGCGACGCGGAGCACCGCGGCGGAGCGGATGGCGACGCGCGCGCTGCCCTGCGCGTCCGGCTGGTACCAGACCACCGAGTCCACGCCGTGCAGTTCGGGATGGCGCCCGACCACGCTCCGCGCGAACGCGCTGTCGAGCGTCGCGAAGCGGAGGGTGCGGCGGCGCTCGTGGCGCAGGACGAACCGCACCGCGCCGCTGCACAGCGCGCAGCGGGCGTCGAAGAGGAGCACGGGGCTGTCGGGCACGCTAGGCGGCCGCGACGAATTCCGGATACATCAGCACCTCGGTGCCGGTGTTCCCCTGGCGCTCGGCATTCACGCGCATGGCCCGCGCCAGATCCTCCACGCGAATCTGGTGGTAGCGCGCGGGCAGCAGCGGCGCCACCAGCGGCAGCAGCGTCTGCGACAGCCAGTCCTGCAATCCGTAGCGGAGATGTTCGGTGACGAGCAGGCTCGGGCGGAAGAAGCTGGTGCGCGCGATGCCGGCCGCCGAGACCGCCGCCTCGGCGAGCCCCTTCACGCGCAGGTACCGGTTGCGTGACGTCGCGTCGGCGCCCACCGAGGAGAGCAGCGATATGTGTCGCACGCCGGCCGAGTGCGCGCCGCGGGCGAAGGCGCCGGCGTATTCCACGTCCACGCGGCGGAACTCCTCCAGCGGCACCTTGCGCGGCTGTCCGATGCCCATGGTGCAGAAGGCGACGTCGCACCCGGCGGCGAGGCGGGCCGTGTCCTGTTCGAGATGATCGAAGTCCACGACCTCGAGGCGGAGTTTCTCGCGGCCCGGCGCCCCGTCGAACGCGGTGGTGGCGCGGCGGACGAGCGCCGTGACGCCGGCGCAGGCGGGCGACGCGAGCAGTTCGCGGACGAGTGCCGATCCCACGGCGCCCGTGGCCCCGACGACGATCGCCTTATTATATGAAGTGGCCGGCATGGGGGAATAGTATCGCCGTCATACCGGGTCTTGACAGCCGGCGGCCGGGGTGTAATTATCTATTACAAAGTTAATAGGAGATCGTTTGGCCGTTCACCTCACCCGCCGCGAACTCGACGTCATGTCCGTGCTCTGGAAGCGCGGCTCGGCCACCGTGGCCGAAGCCAGGGACGGCATTGCCGACGAACTGGCCTACCCCACCGTGCTCACCGTGCTGCGCACGCTCGAGGCCAAGGGCCACGTGAGCCACGAGCAGGAGGGGAAGGGATTTCGCTACTACCCGGTGCTGCAGAGCGAGGACGCAGGATCGAGCGCAGTGGGACGAGTGCTCGACAAGGTGTACCAGGGCTCGCGTGAGCTGCTGGTGGCGGGGTTGCTCTCCGACGAGTCGATCGACGAGGAGGAACTGCGCCGGCTGCGCAAGCTCGTGAACGACCGATTGAAGGAGGCCAGGAAATGATCACCGCCTGGATGTTCGAAGCGACGCTCGCCGCACTGCTATTCGCGGCCGGCGCGTGGGCGGCGCAGCGCGCCGTGTCGCTGTACCGCGGGCTCCCGCTCCGCTGGCTATGGGCCGGCGCCCTGGGCGCGACGATCGTAGTGTCGGCCGCCTGGTTGGTGCCGTCCAACGCGCCGGCTTCGCAGGCGAGGGTGGGGACCACGGCTCTGGCCACACCTGCCATGCCGTCGCTCGGCGCGTCCGTCTTTCATCTGCCGGCAGTGGCACCCGGCGTGGAGCGGGGGCTGGTGGTCGCCTGGGCGGCAGCCTCGGTGGCGCTGGCGGGCCTGCTACTGTTCGCCATCGTCCGCCTGCGCCGCGAGCGGCGCGATTGGACCGATGCCGAAGTGGGCGGCGTGCGCATCGCGCTGTCCGACGCGCTGGGACCGGCGGCCGTCGGGTTCCGCCGCCCGCGCATCGTGCTGCCGCGGTGGGTGCTGACGCTCGACGACGCTGCGCAACGGACCATCGTGGCGCACGAGCGGGAGCACCAGCGCCTGCGCGATCCCGCCCTGCTGCTGGCCGGGCTGGCGGCCGTGGTGCTCATGCCGTGGAATGCGGGCGTGTGGTTGGCGTGGCGCGGGCTGCGCAGCGCCGTCGAGTTCGACTGTGACGAACGCGTATTGCGCGCCGGCCTCGAGCGCGCGGACTACGCGCGCGTCCTGTTGGGGGCGTGGGGCAGGACGCGTGGGAGTTGGCTGCCGTCGGCGGCGCTCACGCGGCCGTCGGGGCTGGGATCTCGGGTGGAACATTCTGATGCGGCCGGAGCCGCGGAGGCGTTATATGAAAACATTTATAGGTGTGGCGGCCGCCCTCCTGCTCGTGGCGGCGGCGTGTGATACCCCGGCCCCGCAGCGCGTGGTGGGGACGGCTGGTCCCGAGCCGTCGAGGTCCGTAGTCCAGACGGCCGCGCCGCCGGCGCCGTTGATCATCATCGACGGGGTGCGGCAGGACTCGGCGGCCGCCGCGATTACGCCGGCCAGTGGGCGGGCGACCGCCCTGCGGGTGATCAACGACGGTGCACCGTCGGCGCTCGGGAACATCCCCGCCAGCGACATTGCCAAGATCGAGATCCTCAAAGGGAACGCGGCCACGGCCGTGTACGGAGCCGCCGGCGCGAACGGCGTGATTCTCATAACCACCAAGACGGGCGCGGCCAAGGCCGACTCGTCTCGGTAGCGTGTCCTGAAGCGCCGACCCTCAGTTCACCGCGGCCACAGCCATCCGAACGTGCCCGCCGTGAGCAGGGCGTAGATCAGACCGTCGATCGTCGCCTTGATGGTGAGCCCCCACCCACGCCGGTACCAGATGGACATCTGCCAGAGGGCCAGCGAGTACGAAAGGAACGCCGTGGCGCCCGCGAACCGGAAGACTTCCAGGTAATTGGCGCCCGAGGGCAGCGCGCGGCCGGTGATGTACGCCGAGAAGAAGCTCACGACCAGCGAATACAGGAACCAGAGGGCCAGGCTCGAGCCCATGAAGTTCTGGCCGTTGGGCATCACCGTCATCATGAGCACAGGCCCGCGCTGCATCTTCGCCTTGAAGGCGTCGGTCTTCATGTCGGCCATGTTGGCGGCCCGCGGCAGCATGTAGTCGCCCGGCGGGAGGTTGAATGGACGCAGCGCGTCGAGCAGCTTATCCTGGTCCGGCACCATCGGGTAGTCGTTCTTGTGCCACGGCAGCACCATGTGGATGATGGAACTGACGACGAACACGATCACCGCCGACAGCACGATGGGGAGCCACAGGCCTCGGATGCCTACCATGGGGACCTCCGGTTGGAGTGCGAGCCGCTGCACGGGAACAGCGTCCCATGAACCTGCGGATGCCGGGGCGACACCGTCAAGTCACGGAGTGATGACATGAGCAAGGCGCGGCTCGAGGCGTTCACCGACGGCGTGCTCGCCATCCTGATATATGTCGCGGCCATCCCGCTGGCCTTCGTGAACCCATGGATCTCCGACGCGCTGTACGTGGCCGTGGCCCTGATCTGGATCGTGCCTGACCGGCGGATCGAGAACCGGCTCGCCGC
Source organism: uncultured Gemmatimonadaceae bacterium (assembly GCA_963728785.1). Classification (GTDB taxonomy): domain Bacteria; phylum Gemmatimonadota; class Gemmatimonadetes; order Gemmatimonadales; family Gemmatimonadaceae; genus JAGWRI01. Next base: position 519,972 of record CAVSKV010000004.1, on the reverse strand, counting down.
CTAGCCACGATCGACCCCATCCCTCCGCCTCCACCGCGAGGAACGTCCATGCAGCGGTTCGCGCAGGTCACTCGAGTGGGATTCGCATCGGGCATGATCGCCCTCGGGGTGATCGGCCTCGCGTTCCGCGATTTCGCTCTGATCTGGGGGCCCCTGCCCGGCTGGTTCCCCTGGCCCACGGCGCTCGCCGTCGCCTGTGCGCTGGTCGCGCTCGCGGCGGGCATCGCCCTGCTCTCCCGGCGGACCGCCGCGGCGGCGGCGCTGGTGCTGTTGGCCTATGTGGGACTCTGGTGGTTACTGCTCAAGGTGCCGCCCGTGGTCCGGGCGCCGCTCACCGAGTTGACCTGGCTCGACTGCGGCATGTTCGGCATGCTGCTCTCGGGCGCGTGGACCCTGTTCGCCGACCTCGGTGGGCAGCCGTTCCCAGGGGGCGAGCGTGGCATGCGGCTGGCCCGCTTGCTCTTCGGCCTCTCGTTGGTCCCGACCGGATTATCACATTTCGTATATAGCCGCCTCACCGTGCCGCTGGTGCCGTCGTGGCTCCCCTACCACCTGGGATGGGCGTACCTCACGGGCGCGTGCCACCTCGCGGCCGCACTCGGGGTGTTGGTGGGCGTGCTGCCCAGGCTGGCCGCGCAGCTCGAAGCGGCCATGCTCGGGATCTTCACCGTGCTCGTGTGGATCCCGGCGGTGGCCGCCGCGCCTGCCGTGCGCGGGAACTGGACGGAGTTCTGGATCTCGTGGGCGCTGACCGCGGCGGCGGCCGTCGTCGCCGCCCACGTTCCGCCGCGACCCCGCAGGGCGGATTGAGCCCGGGGCATCAGGTGGCGCGCACGACCGTGGTGAGGTCGGCGGACAGCACCGTCTCGCCGGCGATCGTGACCCGGCCCCGCGCCCGGCAGAGCCAGCGGCGCCACTGGCGCAGCTCGACGTCGAGGCGCAGTTCGTCGCCGGCCAGGGCGCGCCGGCGCAGGCGCACGCGGTCGACGCCCATGAAGTAGGCCAGAGCGCGATCGGCGCCGTCGAGCAGGTCGTGTACCAGCGCGCCGGTGGTCTGGGCCAGCGCCTCCAGCACGAGGGTGTGCGGCATCTCGGCCAGCCCGGCCGCGGCCGGCGCGAGGCCCTCCATCCACCATTCGTCTATCGTGATGCGCTTGTATCCCACCACGCGGCGGCCCGGCTCCACGACCTCGATGCGGTCCACGAGCAGAAACGGGTACCGGTGCGGGAGCAGTTCCTGAATGGCCACGGCGTCGAGCACTGTCATCAGTTGGAATTTCGCCCCGGCGGATGCCCGACGCCAGCGCGGCACGAGGTGGGCCGGGCTGGCCGGCGATGGCCGGCCCGCCGCCCACGGCGTAGATTGCCCGCGCCACCCCATCCGAGGAGTTCGATCGGTGACTTTGCCTGTCCGCGCGTATTGCACGGCGCTCATCCTGCTGACGGCGGCCACTGCGGCGGCCGCCCAGGACAACTACGAGATCCAGGTGTACGGCGCGCCGACCGTGGAGCCGCACAGTACGATGTTCGAGCTGCACAGCAATTTCACGCTGAGCGGACAGCGGAACTTCCTGGACGGCATGTACCCCACCAACCACGCCGAGCACGAGACCATCGAGATCACGCAGGGGATCAACGACTGGTCGGAGGTGGGGTTCTACATCTTCACCAGCGAACGCAGCGGGCAGGGAGTGCAGTGGGTGGGCGATCACATCAGGCCGCGCATCCGGGTGCCCGACTCGTGGGGCTGGCCGGTGGGGGTGAGCCTGTCCACCGAGTTCGGCTACCAGCGCACGGAATTCTCGCCCGACAGCTGGAACTGGGAGATCCGCCCGATCATCGACCAGACGGTCGGCGCCTGGTACTGGGCAATCAACCCGTCGTTCGAGCGCGCGTGGACGGGTCCCGACGTGGCCAAGGGGGTGGAGTTCTCACCAAACGTGAAGGTGAGCTACGCCTTCGACCCCAAGGTGAGCGGGGGCGTGGAGTACTACGGGGCGTTCGGATCGCTGAATGGATTCGACCCGGTGCGCGAGCAGGAGCACCAGTTCTTCGGCGCGGTGGATCTCAACGTGTCGCCGGTGTGGGAGGTCAACTTCGGCCTCGGCTGGGGCACGACACCGGCCACCGATCACCTGATCGCGAAGCTGATCCTGGGGCGGCACGTGTTCTGGGGAAATCAGGACACGAAGAAGTAGGCGGCGGACGGGGCCCTGACCTCGGCCCAGATCAGCGATGCATCGCGAAGTACACGACCACCACGGTGAGTGCGGCGGCGACGCCGAGCGATGCCCACGTCCACCACGGCGCGCGCATCGAGTTCGGGCCCCCAGCAACGCCGCCCGTCGCCGCCGCCTCGAGCACCGGGAGCAGCACGCCGGCGTCGCGCGGACGTTTGGCGGGGTCCTTTTCCAGACACTGCATCACCAGCGCCTCGACGTCCGGGGGAAGCGCGGCGCGGTGATTGGCCAGCGGTTCAGGTGACCGGCTGACGTGCGCGGCCACGACCTGCTGCGTGGTGGCGCCGGTGAATGGCGGCCGGCCGCTCAGCATCTCGTAGGCCACGACGCCGAAGGCGTACAGGTCCGCGCGCGCGTCGATGTTGGGGTCGGCGGCAGCCTGCTCCGGCGCCATGTAGGCCGGAGTGCCAACGGTGGTGCCCGGCATGGTGAGCCTGGACCGCGCTGCGTCATTGGCCGAGGCATCACTCACCGCTTTGGCCACACCGAAGTCCATGATCATGGCGTGTCCGTCGGAGATCATGATGTTCCCCGGCTTGATGTCGCGGTGAACGACGTGGTGCCGGTGGGCGTAGGCGAGCGCGTCGGCCATGTCGCGCAGGATGTGGCAGGCCTCAGTCACCGGGAGCGCACCCTCTCGCTCGAGCTTCGACGTGAGGGTCTCGCCCTCGACGTACGGCATGACGTAGAAGAGGAAGCCGCCCAGTTCCCCCGAGTCGAACAGCCCGAGGATGTGGGGGTGCGTGAGCCGCGCGGAGATCTCGACTTCGCGCAGGAACCGTTCGCCGCCGAGCGTGGCCGTGAGCTGGGGCTTGAGCACCTTGATCGCCACCGACCGGTGATGCTTGAGGTCCTCGGCGAGATAGACCGTGGCCATGGCGCCGGCGCCGATCGGTCGCTGGATGCGATAGCTGTGGGCAAGGGCCGTGGTGAGCCGGTCGAGCGGCGAAGGCGAGGGCACGGCCAATAGTGCGACGGCACCAGCGAACGCGCCAGTGGGGAAGTCTTCTCGTCAGGCGCCTATTCGCCGCCTCCCCCGCCCTTGGGATGCACGCGATCGGGACCGGCCGGCACCGGCTTCAACTCCACCGGATGCTCGCGCAGCAGCTTCATGGCCTCGGCCACCGCACGCTCGAGCTGCGGATCGTGGCCGGCAAGCTGTTCGGCGGGGTCCTGCTCCACCTCGATGTCCGGCGGCACGCCCTCGTTCTCCACCGCCCAGTGACCGTTGAGGTCATAGAAACCGGTGCTCGGAGCGCTGATGAAGCCGCCATCCACGAACCGTGGCTCCCCGCCCCAACCTACGAGCCCGCCCCAGGTTTTGGTGCCGATGAGCGGCCCGATCTTCATCTGGTGGAACATGTACGGAAACATGTCGCCGCCCGAGCCGCTCATCTCGTTGATGATGAGCACCTTCGGCCCCCAAATCCCGGCGGCGGGCGCGGTCACGGCGTTGTAGCGGTCTCCGAGCCGCTGGCTGAAGTAGCCGTGCAGCTGCCGGCTCATGACGTCCACCATGTAGTCGGCAATGCTGCCGCCATGGTTGAACCGCTCGTCGATCACCGCGCCCTTCTTGTTCTGCTGCGCGAAGTAGTAGCGGTTGAAGCTGGTATAGCCGCCGCCGCCCGTGTCGGGGATGTAGATGTAGGCGAGCTGGCCGCCGGAGAGCGAGTCGACCTTACGGCGGTTGGACTCGATCCAGTCGCGCTCGCGCAGCGCGCCCTCGCTGCCGGCGGGCACGACGGTGATCAGGTGCGCGCCGTCGGCCACCGGCCGGTCGTTCACCAAGAGCTGCACCTGCTTGCCTACGGTGCCGATGAACAGCGCGTACGGGTTCTCGGGCGGCGCCAGGTTGCGGCCGTTGACGGCCAGGATGTAGTCGCCCGCGTGCACGTCCACGCCGGGCGACGATAGGGGCGCGCGCAGGTCGGGATTCCAGTTCTCCCCGTCGTAGATCTTGGCGATGCGGTAGCGGCCGTTGGCCACATCGAGGTCGGCGCCGAGCAGGCCGGCGGGGAGCGCGTCCACGGTGGGCATGTCGCCGCCACCCACGAAGCTGTGGCCGATGGTGAGTTCGCCCTGCATCTGGGAGAGCAGCGTATTGAGATCGGCGCGGTTCTTCACATAGGGGAGGAACGGCTCGTACTTGCGCTTGATGGCCGGCCAGTCGGCGCCGTTCAGGCTGGCCACGTACAGGTAGTCGCGCTCGATGCGCCAGGCCTCGTCGAAGATCTGGCGCCACTCGGCGGCGGGATCGACGTCGATCTTGAGGTCCGACGTGTTGACCGCGCCCTTGTCGGGCGTGGGGGCGGGGCCGGTGGCGTCCACCGCCGCCCAGTGTCCGTTGGGCTGCCCGGTAGGCATGGCGCCCTGGTAGAGCAGCTTCTTGCCGTCGAAGCTGAGCGCGAACTGCTCGGCGGCGGCTCCGACGAAGTCGATGGCCTTCCGCTCCTTGAGGTCGTAGCGGTGCAGCACGTCGGCGTGGTTGGGCACGTGCTCCACGTAGAAAAACTGGCCGGCGCGGCCGGCCGCGAGGCCGGCGTAGTCGCGGCTGGGGACGTTGAGGGCGACGATGCGCTGCATCAGCCCGTCGAAGTCGATGTGCACGGTCACGGAATCCGCCTTCGCCCCGTGCGCGGCACTGTCGGGCTTGGCCGGCTTGGCGGCCTTGGTCGTGTCGGCGGGCTCGTCGCCCGTCTCCGGCAGCAGCGGCGACTGGTCGGACTTGGAGAGCACCGCGAGGTAGACGCCGCGGTTCACTGGCTGGTTGAACGAACTCATGTCCAGCCATCCGGAATGGAGCGCGAAGTCGGTGGACGCGAGGAACAGCAGATACTTGCCGCTCTTGTCCCACGTGGGATCGATGACGTCGGACAGGCCGTCGGTGAGCTGGTGCGTGGCGTTCTCGGCCACGTTGTACACGAGCGCGGCGTGGAACTGCGAGCCCATGAGTCTCTTGGTATAGGCGATCCACTTCGAGTCTGGGGACCACGCGGGCGCCATGTTGCGGTCGGGCCAGGTGTAGTTGTCCTGGTCCACGTGCGTCTGCTTGCCGGTGGTGAGATCGAGCACCCAGAGATTCATCTCGGCGTCGGTGAACAGGATCTTCTTGCCGTCGGGCGACCAGGCGGGATCGTAGTAGTACGTCGGATGTTCGAGCGCGTACGCGCGAGGCGGCGTGACGCCGTCCTGCCCGCCCACCATCAGTTCGTATTCTCCCGTGCTATCGCTGAACCAGGCGATCTGCTTGCCGTCGGGCGACCAGACGGGCGACCGGTTCGCCACCGCGGACGACGGCGTGAGATCGCGCCAGGTGCCCTTGTCGGTGGGCACGGTGATGACTTTGCCGCGGGCTTCGAAGAGCGCGCGCACGCCGGTGGGGGAGAGCTGGGGCGCCGTGAGCGCCTTTGAGATATCGGCGGCGTGCGGCATGGCCGAGGGGAAGTCGCCGGAGACGCGGATGTCGAGCTTTCGGTCGCGGCCGGTGGCCGGGTCGTAGAGGTGGACGTCGCCCGCTTGTTCGTAGGCGACAAGGCCGGCGCCGGTGTTCACGCTCTCCACTTCGTAATTGGAGTAGTGGGTGACCTGCTTGAGCGCCTTCGCCTTCGTATCGTACGACCAGAGGTTGTTGGTCCAGTCACGGTCGGATATAAAATAAATGGTATTACCGAGCCATACCGGCTGCTGGTCGCGGCTGTCGGTCCAGGGCAGCTTCGTCATGGCGTGCGTGGCGACGTTCAGCACGCGGATGGGCTGGTTCTGCCCGCCGCGGTAGTTCTTCATCTCTGATTCCCACGGGCTCACGAGCTGGTAGGCGATCTCCTGTCCGTCGGGGGAGATGGCGCCGGCCAGGGCGCGCGGCACGGGGAGCAGCTCCGGCAGGCCACCGGTTACGGGCACGGTCCAGAGCTGGGGCTCGCCGTCGGGCATGCCGCTGCGGGCCGAGGTGAAGACGACGCTCTTGCCGTCTGGCGTCCAGCCGCGCACGAGGTCGGGGCCCGGGTGCCAGGTGAGGCGCTTGGGCGTGCCGCCGTCGGCGCTCACCACGTAGACGTCGGGATTGCCGCCGTACTCGGCGGTGAAGGCAATCCACTTGCCGTCGGGGGAGAAGTGCGGGTCGGCCTCGACGGTGGGCGACGAGGTCAGCCGCCGCGCCTCGCCGCCGTCCTTGGCCACGAGCCAGATGTCGCCGGCGTAGGCGAAGGTGACCGCCGTGGCGCTGACGTCGGGCTGGTGGAGGAGGCGGGTGGATTGGGCGGCGAGGGCCGCGGGCGCGAGCGCGGCCACGATGGCGAGCGCGAAGGTGCGGACACGAGAAGTCATGACGGGGCTCCAGCTGGTGGACGTGCGGACCGGCGGCGACGGGATAGACGTGCGGCTGCCGGTCCCGAAATCATGGTGGCTGGCTACAACATGAAGAAATCGGGCGCGCCGCGCGAGCCGCAGCGCATTCCGTCAGCGCTTCACGACGTTGTACATCCAGGCGTCGGCGTTGTAGTCGCGCTGCACGGCGGTCACGTGCTTGAGATCGCCCGACACGCTGATGTCGTACAGGGGCAGCGCCGGCGCGCCGAGCGGCTGCAGCGCGCCCGGGCCGGTGAGCTTGTAGAGTTCGTACGCATCTTCGGTGTGGTGCAGCCCCAGGAACAGCGCCCCACCGTCGAGGAGGGTGATGTCTCCGTCCTCGGCGAACTTGGCCGCCCATTGCGTGGTGGCGCCGTCGGCAAGGTTCACCGCCGAAACGCCCAGCGTGTCGAGAGTGCCGCGGTTGTAGCCGACGATGAACAGGCGCTGACGCCCCGGATCGGAGACCACCTGGTAGATCTGCGCGTACCACGCGGGCTCCGCCACTTCCCGGCGCTTCCCCTGCTCTTCGATGATCAGCTTGTTGCGGGTCACCGGAATCCACGCCCACCCATTGGGCAGCGGTGCGGCATCGATCACCACGGAGTCGGCGATGTCGTAGCCGTTGCGCTCGGCACCGGTCACGACGTTCACGACCGCGAGGTGCGTGCTGCCGTCCTGCTTGGACGAGATCGTGGCGACCTCGGTCGAGTCCACCCACACCGCGCGGTGGATCCTCCCCGTCCCGGCCAGGGGCGTTTCGGTGGCCTGCTCGAAGGGCCGCACGCTGAACCGGGCCTCGGTGTGCTCGCCCGTAGTGGGCACGACACGACGCATGAGCAACCGCCCACCATCGGGGGAGATCCACGCGAGAACGGCGTTCGACGCGTGGGCGAAGCGATGGTCGGGGGCGAGCCGGCCCTGCAGCAGCTCGGGCAGTGTGGTGGTCCAGGCGCCGTAGTCGAGGGTGCCCTGATCCATGACCATCTTCTGGCCGTCCGACGTGACCGACACGTTGGTGAAGATGCCGGTGACCATCGTGTCCTGCTTGGCGGAGAGGCGCCCGGTGGCTGGATCGATGGCGATGCGGACGAGGGACTCGCCCACCGCGTCGCCGGCGCGATCGAGCCAGACCGCGTCCACGCTGCCGATGCCCCCGCACGTGCACTGATTGACCACGTGGTCGGCCACCTTGCCGTCGCGGCCGATCACCTGCCAGAGCCCGTGCGGGGCCTGGATGATGAGGCTGAGGATCCACCGCGTGCCGGGGACGGCGGAGAGCCCTGCCAGGTACTGCCCCTTGCCGCGCACCGGGACGCTGTCGTGCACCACCGCGTCGAGCCCCGCGATGCCGACCCAATAGAGCGAGTCCTGCGAGTTCGAGGAGCCGATGAGCAGCGAGTCGCCGTCGGCATAGAAGGCGGCCACACCGGCGGTGAGGAACCGCGGCGGCCCGCCGATGGCCGACACGAGGTAGTAGCCCAGCCGGCCGTCGATGGTGCCGCTGAACATCAAATTCCGGCGGTCCGGACTCCATCGGAGGTCGTACACGGACGTAGCGCCGTCGAGGATCGCCCGCGTGATAGTGCCGCCCACGTCCTGCTCCATGACCGAGTACGTGCACTCGGCGCCCTTGCAGTGGCGCGACGCGAAGGCGAGCTGCTTGCCGTCGGGTGAGATGGCGGGATAAATGATGCCGCCCGAGACAGTGAGCTGCGTCTTGGCGCCCAGCGCGGCCCCCTGGCCGGCGCTCGCCGAGTGTCCGCGCGAGCCCCAGACCGCGACCGCCACCGCGATCGCCGCCAGGACTATGCCGGCGACAAACATGGGCATCATGCTCTTGGCCGGCGCCGTGGCGGCCTTGTTGGTCTGCGTCACGCCTGCGTCCAGCGCCCGCGCGAACTCCTCGGCGGTGTTGAACCGGTCGGCGGGGGTCTTGGCGAGCGCCTTGTTGATGGCCGCGTCCACGCCTTCGGGCACCGTGTCGCGCAGGATGCGGACGTGCGTCGGCTTCTCGGTCATCAACTTGGCGATCATCGCCTGGGCGCTGGCGCCGGTCACCGGCGGTTCGCCGGCGAGCATCTCGTAGAGCACCGCGGCCAGCGAGTACACGTCGCTCCGGGCGTCGATGCCGCGGTCGCCGGTGGCCTGCTCGGGGCTCATGTACTGCGGCGTGCCCAGGGAAAGGCCGGTCTGGGTGAGGCGGTTGCCGCCGGCCTCCTTGACGGCGAGGGCGATGCCGAAGTCGGTCAGCATCGCCTCGCCTTCCTGGATCAGGATGTTCTCGGGCTTGATGTCGCGGTGGACGAGACCCTGGCGGTGGGCGTAGTCGAGCGCGCTCGCCACCTGCCTGGTGATGGCGATGGCTTCGCTGATGCCGAGCTGCTGTTCGCGGTTCAGCTTCTCGCGCAGCGTCTCGCCGCGCACGTACGGCAGCACGTAGTACAGCATGCCGTCGGCGTCGCCGGAGTCGATGAGCGTGAGGATGTGCGGGTGGTCGAGGCGCGCCGAGATCTTGATCTCGGTGAGGAAGCGCTCGGCACCGAGCACGGCGCCCAGTTCGGGTCGGAGGACCTTGAGCGCGACCTCGCGCTCGAGCTTCTTGTCGTGGGCGAGGTACACCACGGCCATGCCGCCAGAGCCGATTTCTCGCTCGATGACGTAGCGGTCGCTAAGGGCGGTGGTGAGACGGGGAGTTTCGGGCACCGCGTAAGGTGGGGCTTCAGGGCGGAACGCGCCAGTGGGGAGACCTTAGCGGGTCGCGATGGGGCCCGCGGCGCGAAAATGGTACCGGCGGGAGTCCGGGAACCGCGTAGACTTTCAATTCGGTTGACCCGAACGCCGAGTGGCAAGATAGTATGGGTATGCCAGCAGCGGAATCGATGCCGGGGCTGATGACGGCCGACGAGTTGACGCGCGTCGACCTGCCCGGCAAGGTGACGGAACTCATTCGGGGGCGGCTCGTCGTGCGCGAGCCGCCGAGCACGCTGCACGGGCGCGCTTCAGCCCGGCTCACCTATCACCTCGGCGCATTCGTGTACCCCCGCGGGCTCGGGGAGATATTCGCGCAGGACACCGGTTTCAAGATCGAATCCGACCCGGACACCGTCCGCGCGCCGGACGTGGCATTTCTCTCTCGCGAGCGCGTCTCCGGCGTGCCGGTCCGCGGGTACGCTCCGCTCGCGCCGGATCTGGTGGCCGAGATCCGGTCGCCCGACGACCGCACTGGGGAGCTATTGGCCAAGGTGGCGGCGTGGCTCGATGCGGGCGTGCGGCTGGTGTGGGTCCTGGATCCCGAGCGAGCGGAGGCGCGCGTCTATCGCAGCGATGGCAGTCTCGCAATCATCGGCAGCGATGGGACGCTGGCGGGAGACGACGTGCTGCCGGGATTCACCTGCCCGCTGGCGGACGTGATCGGGTAGCACGAGGGCTGTGTGTTGGCCGCGCGAATCCGGCCCAAGGGAGAAGAGCGCCGCGGCCCGCGCTACTGCGCGTGCAGAGGGTGCCGCCACCGCAGGCCGCGGAACCGCGCGAAATTCTTATCTGTAGTCACGAATTCGCACCCCGACTCGATGGCGTCAACGAGGCGCATCGTGCGCGTCCATCAGGTCGAGCAGGCGCGCGGTGTCGTCCAGCTCGACACCCGGCTGGAGGCCCCTGCCGCGGTAGGTGGGCAGCGGTGCGGCCGCGCGCGCGGCCTGGCGATCGTGCCGGGTTGCAGCTTCGAGCGCGGCGAGCCGGTCGAGGCGCTCGCGGTCCGGTTCGGTCAGGTAAACCTGAACGGGTTCCGAGACGCAGGGCGACCGCTTGCCAGCGCTTCTGCGGCCCGATGTCGTGATTTCATGATAGGAGCAACCAGTGGACCGGTCAGCGTCTTCCTCCGCCTGCGGGCGCGCTCGCCTCAGGTTTGGTATTGAATTTGCTTGCAATATTGATAAATTCATTTCATGGCTAAATCGGTTCGCGAGCCCATCCAGGTCTACCTGACCGCCGAGGAACGTGCGGCGCTCGATCGCGCGGCGCGCGAGTTGGGCGTGTCCCGCTCCGAGGCGCTACGGCGTGGGATCGCGGCCATGGGCGACTCGGCCTACGGCGGACCGCTGCGTGATTCCGCGGACTCCGGCTACATCACGCCACCTGCGGCCAGGCCCGGCGAGCCTCCGCCATCGGCTCCCGTGGCACGTTTCAAAGAACTGCTGGCCGAACTGGCCAGGGACCGCGGCGGCCGATGATCTACGTCGACACCTCGGTGGCGCTGGCCCACCTGCTGGCCGAGGATCGCCGTCCGCCGGCCGCGCTCTGGCGGGAGGAACTGGTGTCGAGCCGGATGCTCGAATACGAGTTGTGGAACCGGCTCCATGCGCGTGGGTTGGCCCGATCGCACAACGACGTTGCGCGTCTCCTGCTCTCGCGACTGGCATGGTTGGAGTTGCGCCGACCGGTGCTCGAGCGCGCGCTCCAACCCTTTCCCGCGCCGGTGCGCACGCTGGATGCGCTCCACCTTGCGTCGCTGAGCTTTCTCAGGGAGCACGGACGCGACGTCACGTTGGCGACCTACGACGCCCGGATGACGCGCGCTGCGCGGGCCATGGGCATCCCGATCACTGACCTGTAAGCGGCATAAGTCATACTTGATAGCCGGGAACCGCGCAGTCGGTGGTCGCGCGCATCGCGCTTGGCATCACGGACGCAGGGAGCAAGGTCGCCGCCACGAGCGCGCGCTCGTGGTGGTAGCGGTCGGCGAGGGGGGCGGCCAGACGCGTGGCGGGTTCGCCGCTCATCGAATACCCCGATCCGATGCCCCCTCTTGCGCGTAGGCGATGCCGCCCAGAAGGCTATTCCAGAACCTCGAGACGCTCAGCACGAAAGCCGCGCTGGCACCGACCGCCGCAAAGCTCAGCGTGCGGAGCGCAGTGTACGCCAGGAGTTCGACCGAGAGGACGGCGAACGGCTGCGCCGGGCGGCGCGCTACCCCCCGCCCTTTCCCTTCACCGGCGGCAGCCCCCGGTGCTCGAGCATGGGCCCGATATCGGGATCCTTTCCATAGAAGCTGCGGAACATCGGCCCGTAGTCCTCGGTGTGCCCCCGCGAGAGGATGAGGTCCCGGAACCGCTGCCCGTTCGCCCGCGTCAGCCCGCCGTGGTGCGTGAACCATGAGAAAGCGTCGTCATCGAGCATGACGGTCCACTGGTAGGCGTAGTAGCCGGCGGCGTAACCGTTGCCCCAGATGTGCAGGAAATAGCTCGACCGGTAGCGTGTGGGCACGTTCGGGAAGTCGGTGTGCGTGTCGTGCAGCGCCTTCGTCTCGAAGGCGTCCACGGTCGCGACCGGTTCACCCGCGGGCAGCGTGTGCCACTGCATGTCGAGCTCGGAGGCCGCCAGCAGCTCGCCCAGCTCGTATCCCTGATTCCAGGTCTGGGACTTCTTGATCTTGTCGACCAGAGCCTGCGAGATCGGCTGGCCGGTCTTGTCGTTCACCGCGTAGTGCTTGAGCACCTCGGGGTAGAGCGCCCAGTGCTCGTTGAACTGCGACGGGAACTCCACGAAGTCGCGGGCGACGTTGGTGCCGGACAGCGTGGCGTACTCCTGGCTCGCGAACAGGCCGTGGAGCGCGTGCCCGAACTCGTGGAACATCGTGGTCACGTCGTCGAAGGTGAGCAGCGCCGGCTGGCCGGGCGCGGGCTTGGTGAAGTTGGCCACGTTGAAGACCACCGGCTTCGTGCCCAGCAGCTTCGACTGCTGCACGAAGTTGTCCATCCACGCGCCGCCCGCCTTGTTGTCGCGCTTGAAGTAGTCGAAGTAGATGAGGCCGAGGGGCGAGCCGTCGTGGTCGAACACCTCGAAGACGCGCACGTCCTGCTGGTACACCGGGATGTCCTGCCGCTCCTTGAACGTGACCCCGTACAGCTTGTTGGCGGCGTAGAACACCCCGTCGTGCAGCACCCGGTCGAGCTCGAAGTACGGCTTCAGCTGGTTCTGGTCGAGGTCATACTTCTCCTTGCGCACCTGCTGCGAGTACATCTCCCAGTCCCACGGCTCGAGCGTGAACGACTTGCCGTCCCTGTCGATGGCCGCCTGGATCTGCTTGGCCTCGTCGGCGGCCTTGGCGGCGGTGGGCGCGATGAGCTGGTCGAGGAATTTGTAGACCGCCTGCGGCGTGCCCGCCATCTGGTCGGCGAGCACGTACGCGGCGTAGCTCGGGTAGCCGAGCAGCTTGGCCTTTTCGGCGCGCAGCTCGGCGATGCGGGCGATGGTGGCCTGGGTGTCGTTGGAATCCCCCCGCTCCGTCCGCGTCCACGAGTTGTCGAAGATCCGTTTGCGCACGGCGCGGTCGGTGAGCGACACGAGCAGCGGCTGCTGCGTAGTGTTCTGCAGCGGGATCAAGTACTGGCCCTTGAGGCCACGGTTCTCGGCATCGTGTGCCGCGGCGGCGATCTCCGCGTCGGTGAGTCCGGCGAGGTCGGACCGCTTGTCGGTGACGAACGCCCCGGCCTTGGTGCCGGCGATGAGCTTCTGTTCGAACGCCGTCTCGAGGGTCGCGTCCTCCTTGTTGATCTGGCGCAGTCGGGCCTGGTCGGCATCGGAGAGGCCCGCCCCGGCACGCACGAACGTGTCGGCATACACCTTGAGCAGCATCCGCGACTCGGGGTCGAGCTCGAGCTTGGCGCGCTCGGCGTAGATCGCCTTGACCCGGGCGAACAGCTTCGGATTCATGTAGATCGCGTCGTGGTGCGCAGCGAGCCGGGGCGTCTCCTCGGCCTGCACCCGATCGAGCGTGGGGTTGGTGTTGGCCTGGACGACCGCGTTGAAGGCTTCGTTCACGCGGGCGAGCATGCGGCCCGACTTCTCCATGGCGACGATCGTGTTGGCAAACGTCGGCGGGGCGGGATCGTTGGCGATGGCCTCGATCTCGGCGAGCTGCTCCCGCATCCCCTGTTCGAAGGCGGGCTGGTAGTCGCTGTCCTTGATCTTGTCGAAGGGCGGGGCCTGGAACGGCAACGTGCTCGGCTTGGCGAACGGATTGCCCTGGCCGGTGGCGACGGCGGGCAGGCCGGCGAAGAGCGCGACGGTGGCAGTGCTGAGGATCAAGACGTGTATGCGTGGCATGAGGAGCCTTCTCTGGAGAACGCGTAGGAGATATTGTTGCACACTGTACCGAACATTGTCCACCCTCGCCCGTTGTTCTCATGGACCTCTTCGAAGCCATCGCTGCGCGCCGTTCCATCAAGCAGTTCACCGACCGGCCGATCGGCCGCGCGGAGATCGAGCGGCTGGCCGACGCCGCCGCGCAGGCGCCCAATCACCGCATGACCCAGCCCTGGCGCTTCTACGTGCTCGGACCGGAGGCGCGCCACGCCTACGGGGCAGTGCTCGGCGCGCGCAAGGCGAAGAAAGTCGAGGACCCGGAAGCCGCCCGCGCCGTGGCCGAGAAGGTGGCAGCTGCCGAGGCCGCGCTGCCCGCCGAGATCGCGGTGAGCATGAGGCTCGATGAGAATCCGGAGATCCGCGAGGAGGACTACGCGGCAACAATGATGGGGGTGCAGAACATCCTGCTCGCCGCGGCGGCGATGGGACTTGGCACGCACCTCAAGACGGGTGCCGTGATGGACGATCCGCGCGCGCGCGCGGCGGTGGGCGTTCCCGAGGGTGAGCGGATCGTGGCGCTGATCCAACTCGGAGAACCGGTGGCGGTGGCTGAGGTGAAGGCGCGCCGTGCGGCGGCGGAGGTCACGACCTGGGTGGCGTAGCGGCAGCGGTGGTCACTGGCGCCCTTGCCGCCGGTCACTTGGCCGGGAGGCTCCACGGAGGAACGACGCCATTCATCCGGGCATACGCGATCAACTGGCCGAGGTGCTCGTGGGCGTGTGTCTCGAGCATGAGAATGGCGCCACGGTACGTCACGTCGGCGCCAAAGAGCTTGGTCGGTTTGTCGAGGTTGGCGTCCGGCATGGCAGTGATCGCGGCGCGGACGCGATCGTTCGACTGCTTCAACCTGGCAATCGTCTTGGCCTTGTCGGTGGTGGAGTGTTCGAGGTCGTTCTCGCCCTCCACCGTGCCCTTCACACCAATCGACGCGAGCATGAACTCGCTGCTGCCGGCGACATGGAGCAGCACTTCGCTGACGGAACGAACGCCCTCGGCCGGGCGCCAGGTGAACTTGCCCGGCGGGATGGCCCCGGCCAGCTGGACGAGCCTGTCGGCCGCTTCGTTGAACTGCTCCAGGATCTCCCCGCGAATACCCGCGGGGTGCTGGGAAACGAGGGACCGCGGCAGGGTGGCGGCCGTAGCCACCGCGAGGAACGCCAACGCCGCCGTGCTGAGCTTGTGCATTGCTTCTCTCCTATTGGGGGGTGAGGAGGTTTCGTCCGTCACAATGTGGTGATTCTCGGCCGTTCGGGATAGCGCCGATCGACGGGTCAGGGTATCACGGCGCCCGCCGGCGTTTCAGATCGGCCAGGAAGTTCTCCACCCGCACGAGTTGAGGCTTCACCTGTTCTCCCCCCGGGCCGACCATCAGAAACCGGCGGTCGTCGGGGCTCACGTCGAAGCGGGGATAATCGAGGCCGACCATCGCGTCCGGATGGAAGAGCACCCGCGGCGTTCCGGCACTGAACACGGGCTTGGTTCGCACGGAAACGGCCATCATGTCCAGGGTGGAGATGGCGCGGAAGTGGATTTCCGTGCCCGAATGTGACCATCGCGGTTCCACGCCGCCGTCGGTCGAAACCTGCCACACCCCGGCATTCACGTCCGGGAAGGGGCGGACGTACACCTCACGTCGTCCCGATGCGGTGGAGACGTAGGCGAGCCAATGGCCGTCGGGCGAGAAGGTGGGGTTGGTCTCACCAGCGGGGGTTGCGATGATCGGTTTGAGAACGCTGTCATGGCCGATCTGCATGGCCAGGATGTCGCCCGCGCCAGACTCCGCACTGCCGGTCCGCGCCACCAGCCAGCGGCCGTCCGGCGACTCGGCCGCCTCAAACAGGCTCCGATACGACCGGGCCATCAGGGTCGCGGCGCCGGTCCCATCGGTCCGTCGCTCGAAAACGGGGTTGGGGGTCGCGCGCTCGGAGATGAACAGCACGTAGCTTCCGTCGCCGGACCAGCTCGGCTGCTTGTCTGATGCCGGATTGAGCGTGAGCCGTGTGAGAGGCCCGGCGGGTAGTTGCTTGATCCAGATGTCGGAACCGCCGATGCCGGCGCGGGCCAGCTCCATGGCCGCACGGGTGCCGTCGGGTGAGAGCGCGATGCCACGGATCTCCCCGCTCTCGTGCCACGTGGAATCGACCGGACGCGTCGTGCCGTCGCGGCTCACCCACTCGAGCTTCGTCCCGGCCGCTGAGGCCCCCCCCATGTAGTAGAGCGTTCCTGCGTCGGTGGTCGCGAGGTCCGCCCCGGCGTAGGTGCCGGAGATCCGCACGCCCGTTGCCACGGTGATCGGCGATCCGACAAGCGCGAGGTGCCGCTCGTCGAAGCGCGCTGCCTGCAGCGTGCCGTCGGCCGCCAGGTAGAGCACATATCCGTCCACGTACCACGCGGCGACGCCCCGCGCGACCACACGGCGTTCATTGCTGCCCACACGGGCCGCCACGATCGAGAAATCGGCGGGGGAATCGTTCGAGCGGCGAAGCCGGACCAGCACCACCTTGTTGTCCGGCAGCAGTTGTGGCCAGGCAAAACCGGTTTCGTGGCCCGCCGCGTCGAGCGCCATCACGGTTTCGCGACCGGTTCCATCGGGACGGATCCGCTGCAGTCCCTCGATGTCAGCGTCGAAATAGATGTAGCCGTCGCTGGCCCAAGCCGCGCCGCTCGTGCCCAGCGGTGCCGTGATCACCGTACGCGGCGGCCCGCCGGCGAGCGACACCACTTGCATCACGCGCCCGGCCCGGTCGGTGGTGAAGACCACCATCCGGCCGTCGGGCGAGACGAAGGGATCGTAGGCGCCCTCCGTGCCAGGCATGGGATCGGCGCTCAGCGCGTCGCGCCGCTTGACCCACAGGCGGCTGTCGGTCGGGTCGCCACCGGTGTAGACCAGCAGCGCGCCGTCCCGGGACACCGCGAAATGGGTACCGAGCATCGTCACGCCCAACGCCTGCACGGGCGGGAAATCGACGGCGAACCGCGCGACCGGCGCGGGGGATGATTTCAGCCACCCCCACGCCCCACCGGCCGCGGCGATCAGCGCGACGATCCACCCCGCCCACATCGCGAGCGACCCGCGCGAACGCGCGCGCCGGCCGGCCCGCGCACGGCCCGACGCATGCCCCGTCGCCGGCTCCGTCCCGGCGAGCGCACCGGCGAATGCGGCCGCGCTGGCGAATCGATCCGCCGGCAGCTTCTGCAGCGCCGTCTCCAGCGCGGCCTCCACGTACTCCGGCACCGTCTTGCGCAGTGTGGTCACCGGCTCGGGCTCCGACGTGAGCAGCTTGGCCACGATCGCCTGCGCCGTGGGGCCGCTGAACGGCGGCTCCCCGGTGAGCATCTCGTAGAGCACGCACCCCAGCGCGTAGACATCGGCGCTCGGGGTGATCTCCTTCTCGCCCATCGCCTGCTCGGGACTCATGTAGTGCGGCGTGCCGAGCGACATCCCGGTCTCGGTCATGCGCGTGCCGCCGTCGCTGCGCGAGACGGCGAGCGCGATGCCGAAGTCGGCCACGAGTGCATGGCCGCCGTGCAGCAGGATGTTCTCCGGCTTGATGTCGCGGTGGATCACGCCGTGCCCGTGCGCGTACTCGAGCGCGTCGGCCACTTCGCGGGTGATGCGCAGCGCCTCATCGATGGGCAGCTGCTTGGCGTGGTTCAGCCGGTCGCGCAGCGACTCGCCCTCGATGAACGGCATCACGTAGAACACGGTGCCGCCCACCTCGCCCGAGTCGAACAGTGCCAGGATGTGCGGGTGCTGCAGGTTGGCGGTGGTCTTGATCTCGGCCAAAAAGCGCTCGGCCCCGATCACCGCGGCGAGTTCGGGGCGCAGCACTTTCAGCGCGACATCGCGGTCGTGCTTGAGGTCGTGGGCGAGATAGACGGTGGCCATCCCGCCCTGCCCGAGCTCGCGCTCGATGCGGTAGCGGTCGGCCAGGGCGGCGGCCAGGCGGGAGGGGGGCTCGGCCACTACGCCGTCTCCTCCCACGGCCCTTCGGTCACCACCGACAGTTTCTTCATCATCGGGATCAACGCGGCCGCGATGAGGGTGCCGATCACGGCTACGATGCCCAGCTTCACGAACAGATTCGTATAGAGCGGCAGCGTGTCGACGGGGTTGGTGAGGTTCTGGGGCACGCTCGCGTACGTCGCTACGTAGCTCCCGAGGTACTGCGAGATGCCCGTGGCGAGGAACCAGACGCCCATGATGAACCCGCGGAGCGACGGGCCGACGTAGCGCGCGACCATGGCGAGGCCGAGTCCGCTGATGAGAAGCTCACCGAGCGACTGGAACGCATAGCCGGTGATCATGAACCAGAACGAGACCTTGCCCGCCTCGGCGAAGTGCCCGCTGAATCCGTAGATGAAGAAGCCGAGCGCCAGGACGGCGAAGCCCATCGCGAACTTGGTGGAGATGTGGAAGTCCCCGCCCTCGCCCTTGCCGAGCCGCGTGTAGAGCCAGGCGAGCCCCGGGCTCAAGATGAAGATCCAGATCGGATTCAGCGCCTGCACCTGCCCCGCGGGCACCTCGTAGCCGAACAGGTTGAGGTTCACGTTGCGGAGCGAGAAGAGGGTGAGCGAAGTGGACATCTGCTGGTAGAAGATGAAGAAGAGCATGCCCAGCCCGGTCAGGATCAACACGGAGATGAGCCCCGTCCGCTCGCGCTCGCTCCCCTTGCGCCCCATGACGCCGAAAATCGCCAGCATGGTGAGGAATCCGAGGAAGACGGTGGCCCGTGCGACGGTGCGGTTCTGGATGATGAACGACACGAGCGCGATGCCGGCGACGATTCCAATGAGCACCACCACGAGGCGCCCGACGTTGAGGGGCTGGAAGTCGGGCGCCGACCCCACGTGCTGGAGGTGGCGGCGCATCATGAAGTAGTTGAGGATGCCGATCACGAGCCCGCCCGCGCAGACTGCGAACGCCGCGTGCCAGCCGATCTTGATCGCGATGAGTGGCGTCGCGAGCTGCGAGGCGGTGGCGCCGATGTTGACCGCCATGTAGTACATCGTGAACGCGCTGTCGATCTTCGCCGAGTCGCCCTCGTACAGCTTGGAGATCATGTTGGCGGGGTTCGCCTTGAAGATGCCGCCTCCGACCGCCACCACGGCCAGCGCGGGGAAGAGCATTTCGGGGTGATTCGGAATCGAGAGCCCGATATAGCCGAGCGCGAGGATCAGTGCGCCGAGGACCATCGTGCGGCGGCTCCCGAGGATCTTGTCGCCGATCCAGCCTCCGATCGAGGGCACGGTGTAGGCGAGCGCGGCGAACGCGCCGAAGGTGAGGTTGGCGCGGTCGTCGGTATAGCCGAGCTGCTGCACCATGAACAGCACCACGACGGCCGTCATGCCGTAGTAGCCGAAGCGCTCCCACATCTCGATGAGGAAGAGGGTCGTGAAGCCCCGCGTGCGCGAACGTGTTTCCGCGTCGGTCGTCATGTGTGTTTCCTCAATTCGTGAATGGTTGGAGGTTGTGAGCAGTCGGGAATCGCGAGTTCGATGCGGCGGCGGGACAGGGCGGCGTTCAGGCGCTGGATGACGTCGTTCACGTCACGAACCTCAGCCGCTTGAGCAGGGCGATGAAACGCCGCTCCTTGCGGAGCGAGTCGAAGATCGCGTCGTGACCGATCCACCCGAGCATTCTGGGAATCCGCCGCCAGCGCCTGCTCCAGGTGCTCGATGGCCCGCGTCTTCTCCCCGAGGCCGAGGTACACCAGTGCCAGGTTGAAGGGAAGCACCGGCGCGCCGCCGGCCATCTTCCGCAGCGCGTCGAGTTCGGCCATCGCCCCCGCCCGGTCACCGGCCGCGCCATGCGCGAACGCTAGGTAGGCGGTCACGAACGGCGGTGCATCCATCGCCGTGGCCTTGGTGAGTGCAGGAATGGCCGCACGATGGTTCCCCGCCTCGAGGTCGATCCAACCGTTCAGCATGACGGGAAAGAAGAAGGTGGGATCGAGTTCTGCGGCCCGGCGTGCCAGATCCCGGGCTGCGGGAAAGTCGCGCTCGAACAACGGCGCCATGGCGGCATCGATCAGCACCTGCGGCGAGAGCGGATCGAGGGCGATCGCACGATTGCCCTCGGCAATGCTCTCGTCGTACCGGCCGACGAACGCCAGCAACATGCCGAACTGATCGTGGGCAAAGGCGTAGTTGGGATTGAGGGCAATGGCCCGCCGGAACTCGCGCTCGCTCCCCGCCCAATCGTATTCGTAGAAGAGATCGAACGTCGCCAGCGAGGTATGCGCCTCGGCCGAGTTGCTGTCGAGTTGCACCGCCCGCTCCGCGGCAGCACGCGCCTTCGGTTTCGCGGCGGCCGCGGTGATGAACCCCTCGTTGTAGCCCGCCCAGAGATATGCGTCCGAGAGCCCCGAGTACGCCGGCGTGAAGTCCGGGCTCAGGCGGATGGACTCCTCGAACTGCGCGATGGACTTCCGCAAATTCT
This sequence comes from uncultured Gemmatimonadaceae bacterium, assembly GCA_963728785.1. Taxonomy (GTDB): domain Bacteria; phylum Gemmatimonadota; class Gemmatimonadetes; order Gemmatimonadales; family Gemmatimonadaceae; genus JAGWRI01. The sequence continues at coordinate 499,800 of CAVSKV010000004.1, read as the reverse complement.
CATCGCTGGGGCGATCGAAGTAGTAGCGCCCCTTGAGGTAGGCATCGTATGCCGCGGGATTCACCGTTGGTGCAGCGGCGAGCCGGGACTGTTCATTCGGGGTGAGCTGGATACTGATCGCGCCCGCGATCGCCCTGGCCAACTCGGCCTGCAGGGCGAGCACATCGCTCGACTGGCGCTCAAACGACTGCGCCCAGAGCTCCCTGTCCGCCCGCGCGTCGATCAACTGCACGGTGATCCGAACCTTGTCACCGGATCGCGTCACCGAGCCTTCCACCAGGGCATCGACTTCGAGCGCTTTCGCAATGACCGGCGTCGCCGGCCGGCCTTTGCCCTGGAACTGCATCGCCGATCCCCGCGAGATGACGCGCAGCTGGCTGATGCCGGCAACGTCGGCGGTCAACTCGTCGGTAATGCCCGCGGCGAAGTAGTCCTGGGACGCGTCGCTGGAGTAGTTGTCGAGCGGCAGGACGGCGATGGACCGGATGGCGGCGGGTGCCGCCGTTGCCGGCGACCTGGTGCGCCAGACGATGGCCGCGACCACCGCCGCCACCACGACGGTAGCGACCGCGGCCGTCCACCGGATTCGGCGTGCACCGGGGCCCACAGCCGGCGCGCGCTCCGTGCTCGGCGTGCCGATCCGGTCGAGCGCGGCGAGCAGCGCGTCGGCCGAAGCCGGCCGTCGCGCGGGATCCTTTTCCAGTGCCTGTGCAATCAGGGTGTTGAGCGCCGGCGGCACATCCGGCCGCAGTGCCGCGAGATCTGGCGGCGTCGCGCTCATGTGAGCGGCGAGGAGCGCCTGAGGCGTGGTGCGATCGGCAAAGGGATGGGCGCCGGCCAGGATCTCCCATGCCACCACGCCCCACGCGTACAGATCGGCGCGGTAGTCGGTGGCCGGATCGCCGGCGGCCTGCTCGGGCGCCATGTAGGCGGGCGTGCCGATCGCGTTGCCAACCACCGTGAGTCGCGCATCGCCGGTGCCCGCCAGCGTACGCGACGCCGAGATCGCGCGCGCGATCCCAAAATCGGTCACCACCGCCGCGCCGCCGGAGAGCAGAATGTTCTCCGGCTTGATGTCGCGGTGGACGATGCCCTCGGCATGCGCGGCGGCGAGGGCGCGCGCGACGTCGCGCATGATGTTGATGGCTTCGGACAGCGGGATTCGCTCGCCGGCGGCGAGTCTTGCGCGGAGCGACTGGCCGCGCACGAACGGCATCGTGTAATAGGGCACGCCCGCCGCGTCGCCCGCGGTCAGCACCGGGACGATGTTGGCCTGCTGCAACCGCGCGGCCACGAGGACCTCGCGGGCAAAGCGCTCGGCGCTCGCGCCCTCGAAGAGTTCGGGCGCGATCACCTTGATCACCACGGTGCGGTGGAGCGCGATCTCCTCGGCGACGAACACGCGCGCCATGCCGCCGCCGCCGAGTTCACGCTCGAGGCGGTAGCGGTCGGCGAGGGCGGCGGCGAGGCGGGGGTTCACGCCATCAATCATACGGCGTCCGACTCCACCACGACAACCGCAGCCGCGCGCCCGAACCGCATTTGCAATCCATAATAGACCGCCGACGCCGCCACCACGCCGCCCATGGCGGCCGTCTCGCGCCACGCAGAGTGCGCCAGCAGCCAGACCACGGCGAGCGACCCCAGGATCGCCACCAACGGGCCACCCGGCGCGCGGAACACCCCCGGAACGGCGGCACGCGTGTAGCGGAGCCGCAGGGCCGCCAAGCACACTGCCAGATACACCAGCAGCAGCGCCATGCTCGCCAGCACGGCCAGGGCCCGGAAGCCTCCGCTCACGGCGAGCACGAACCCGAGCGAACCGTAGACGACGATCGTCACCCAGGGGGTGTGGTATCGCGGGTGTATGGCGCCGAAGGCCCGCGGCAGCAACCCGCGTTCGACCACCGGCAGGAAGGACCGTGGCGCGCAGAGCACGTCGGCGGCGATCGTGCCGAACGTTGCGACGAGCGCGCCGGTGAGCATGAGGCCGCGACCGAAGCCGCCGGCCACGCGTCCGGCCACTGCGGCCAGGGGCGTCTGCGTCCCGTGAACGAGGTCGGGTCCGAGAACCCCCTGCGACACGACTTGCAGCCCGACGTACAGCAGCAGTAGCGCGCCGATGCCGCCGAAGATGCCCCGGGGCACGGTGCGCGCCGGATCGCGGACTTCGCCGCTCGGCGTGAGCGCGCTCTCGGCGCCCCCGAAGGCGAAGAAGAGCGCGAGCGCCGCGCCGCCCAATTGCTCCGTTGACGGCAGGCCGTGCCACGCCAGGTTCGCCGGATGGACGGCGAAGGCGCCGACGGCGATCAACAGCACCAGCGGGACGAGCTTGGCGACGGTGGTCGCCAACGACAGGGTGGCGCCCTGGCGAACGCCGCGAACGTTGATCACGACCAGCCCGCCGAAGACGAACACGAGCAGGACGATGCGCACCACCGGTCCGTTGAGCGCCGGCACGAGCGATCCCAGCGCGCCGAGAAACACTACCGCGATGGCCGCGTCGGACGCGGCCGCGTAGGCGAGGGCGAAGACCACCCAGGACACGAACCCAGCGAGCGGCCCGAACGCCTCCTCGATGTACGCTACGGCGCCGCCCGACCGCGTGATCGTGCTGCCCACCTCGACGAAGCAGGCGAGCACGAGCAGCATCAGGGCGGCGCAGAAGATGTAGGCGAGAATGGCCGCTGGACCGAGCATCGCCGCGACCACCGCCGGCAGAGCGAAGATCCCGGCGCCCACCGTGAGGTTCACCGCGTTGGCCGCCAGCGTCCACGGACCGATGGTGCGCTCGAGGTGCGCCGATGCGGGCGCGCGATCGCTACGGTTGCCGGGCATTGGCCGCCTGTGTGAAGAGCTGCTGCCAGTTCAGGAGCATGGTCGCCGCTGACGTACGCTCAATACGTTGGCGGACCAGGAAGCGCGACCCGTCCGGACTGACGTCGTAGGTTGTGGTCAATTGCTGGCCGTTGGATTGATCCGCGAACAACCGCGCGCTCCAGCGCGGCGCGGTGAACAGCATCTCCGGGGCACCGAGTTCGAGAGACGTGCCCGCGGTCACAGAAACGCGGACGATCGCTCCGTCGGGCGCCTCGTAGAACAGCGCCCGGCCGTCGCGGCGCCAGCGCGGGAGTCCGCCCCCATGCGCCGACACCCGCACGGCGGAACCGTTTTGGCGGAACGGCCGCACGTACACTTCCAGCTCGCCAGTCTCGTCCGAGACGTAGGCCAGCCACCGCCCATCTGGGGAGACCACGCCAGCGGATGCACTGCCGTCGACCGCCAGCAGCTGTTCCAGCTTGCCGGTCCGCATTTCGAGCGTCCACAGTTTGCCGTGACCAGCCCAATTCTCGAGCAGCAGGAATTCGCCGTCGCGAGTCCAGTCGGTAGGCATGTAGCACTCACCATTGGCCCCCCGACCCATCACCGTGGAATCGGCGCCGGTCGCCAGGCGAATGAGCAGGGTCCGGCACTGGAGATCGTAGGCGGCGAGGAGGGAATCCCCGGGACTCCAGACCGGGAACACGTAGAATCCACTCGCCTTCACCGGTAGAACCGTCCGCCGTGTGAAATCGAACATCCACAGTCCCGTGCCCCCGAGCACCGCGGCCGGGCGATTCCAGGCGTACCGGACGGTCCAGGTGCCCTGTTGGGGGATGCTGTCGAGTATCCGGCCGGTCGGATCCACTTCGAGCGGACCTTCGTCGGTGCGCGCCGTGGGGAGGTACACGAGGGTCGTTGCGGACACGGTGTACGACGGCACCAGGTTGGCGGTCCGGATCGCCTGAGCGAGCGTCGCCTGCACGCCAACCAGAGTCAGCTTGCCGGGGTCGAAGCGTTGTGCCACCACGTCGGCCCCCGCCGGCCCATCTCGCGTGTAGACCGCCAGATCGGTCGCGACGAAATGGACGGTGGTGCTATTGGGGATGAACGGCTGAACCTCGTCGCCGTCAGCGGTGCTCCAGACGAGTTCGTATTGGCCCGTCCCACCGGTCGTCTCACGGGCCGCGAAGTGATTCCCGTCGGGGAACCATTCCGGAAAGCGGATGACCCGCGTCGTGTCCGACCATGCGCCGCCGAGCGGCCTACACGCACCCCCATTTGCGCCAACGGTCATCGGATGCCCGTCGCTCGTGAAGACGATGGTATTCCTGACGCTCCAGCTTCCGCCGACGTCGGCCTGCGGGCAGAGTTGGCGCGCCGCGCGACCGCCCAGGTCGAGTCGATCGAGAGATCCTCCGGCGAAGAACCCGATCGACCGGCCGTCCGGGGACCAGAATGGAGCCTCGGCACCGCGCGTGCCCGCCAGCGAGTCCATCGCCCCGGTCGCCATGTCGCGAAGCCACAGTTCTCGGCCACCATCGGGACCCAAGGCCACGAAAATCATGCGCCCGCCGTCGGGCGACAGTGCGGCGAAGCGATTCTCGGAGAACTCGAAACCAGGCGGCGGTTCCAGCGCAGCGAGCAGCGGGGGCCGCTGTGCGGGGCGTTGGCGGACCACCCACGGCGCCAGCGCCGCAAGCGCGGCGAGCACCGTAATCCCCCAAGGCAGCATAGTCCGTACGCGTGCCTGCGGTGGCACCTGCGCCAGCCGCGCGCGCGTGGCGCGCCGTGTGGTGCTCGGCGCGCCGTCGCCCAGTGCGGCGGCGAATGCGGCCGCGCTGGCGAATCGATCGGCCGGCAGCTTCTGCAGTGCCGTCTCCAGCGCGGCCTCCACGTACTCCGGCACCGTCTTGCGCAGCGTGGTCACCGGCTCGGGCTCCGACGTGAGCAGCTTGGCCACGATCGCCTGCGCCGTGGGGCCGCTGAACGGCGGCTCCCCGGTGAGCATCTCGTAGAGCACGCACCCCAGCGCGTAGACGTCGGCGCTCGGGGTGATCTCCTTCTCGCCCATCGCCTGCTCGGGACTCATGTAGTGCGGCGTGCCGAGCGACATCCCGGTCTCGGTCATGCGCGTGCCGCCATCGCTGCGCGAGACGGCGAGCGCGATGCCGAAGTCGGCCACGAGTGCATGGCCGCCGTGCAGCAGGATGTTCTCCGGCTTGATGTCGCGGTGGATCACGCCGTGCCCGTGCGCGTACTCGAGCGCGTCGGCCACTTCGCGGGTGATGCGCAGCGCCTCATCGATGGGCAGCTGCTTGGCGTGGTTCAGCCGGTCGCGCAGCGACTCGCCCTCGATGAACGGCATCACGTAGAACACGGTGCCGCCCACCTCGCCCGAGTCGAACAGTGCCAGGATGTGCGGGTGCTGCAGGTTGGCGGTGGTCTTGATCTCGGCCAAAAAGCGCTCGGCCCCGATCACCGCGGCGAGTTCGGGGCGCAGCACTTTCAGCGCGACATCGCGGTCGTGCTTGAGGTCGTGGGCGAGATAGACGGTGGCCATCCCGCCCTGCCCGAGCTCGCGCTCGATGCGGTAGCGGTCGGCCAGGGCCGACGCGAGACGATCCGGAACGTCGCTCATGGCCGCTTGATCTCCATCGCCCAGATGTCGCTCTCGCGATCGTCGGTAGTGAAGTAGATCCGCCCGTTCCTTACCGCGATCGGCATGCGGAAGGACGGATGGAGCGACGGATCCAACCGGAGGATCAACCGGGCCGGCCCTCCCGCCCCGGGCACCGACCAGATGGAAGAGTTGCCGCGCGCATCGTGGGTGCTGTAGTAGATGAGCCCGTCCTTCGTCCAAATGGTCCACCCCACGTTCTCAAGGGTCACGAGCGAGCGGGCCGGCCCTGAATCGACCGGCATGGTCATGATCCCCCCTCCCATGACCGCCGGCATGAAGCCAATGGACCGTCCGTCCGGCGACCACATCGGGAAGAAGCCGTCGGCGCGGCGCAACCGCGGCTCTTCCCAATGCCCCGACGCATCACGTCGTACGATCCATATCCCGTCTTGTGCGAGGTCGGTGAAGGCGAGCGCGTTGCCGTCGGGGGACCAGACGGGGAGCGCCTCCTGGCGGGGAGTGCGCGTGACCTGCTGGACGCCGCCGCCGTCGAGGCGCATCACGAAGATGTCCCGCGACCCCGACCGCCAGGAGTGAAACGCCACCTCCTTGCCGTCGGGCGACTCCTGCGGCGCGAAGTCGTCCGGGGGATCGGTGGTCAACTGTTCCGGTTGGCCGCCGGCCAGCGAGAGCCGGAAAATGTCGACGTTGCCCGAAAGGTCCGAGTCGTACAGCAGCCCCTTGCCGTCGGACGATAGGCTCATATTCTCGATGTTCTCGTTGGCATCGGTAATCCGTGTGGCCGCCGAGGCCGGGACCTGTGGCCGCGCCGGCACCGGCATGGACCAGATGCTCGAGCGGCTCGTGTATCGGTCGTAGGCCAGCCGCGACCCCGATATGGCGAGCGTAATGGTGTGGGCGCCCAGCCCGGTGCTCAGGCGTACCGCGCCTCCCCCCGCCCCGCCGGCCGTGGTGATCGGAACGGCGTAGATGTCGCGCGGTCCGTCCCGACTGGAGACGAAGTACAACCAGCCACCGTCGGGCGACCAGACCGGACTGTGATTGAGCGACAGCGAGTCGGTGACCGTGGTAAGCGCGCCGTCCTGCACGCGACAGAGGACGATCCAGCTCGGCGAGGCGTTGTCGAAAAGGCTCCCTGCCGAAGCGTACCATGGGTTCCCCAACGCGCAGGCGATGAACACGCCGTTCGGCGACCAGGCGCAGCGGGCGGCCTGCGGCAGGCGCGCGATCCCGCGAACCGACGCATTGGCATCGCGGACGAACAGCGAGTCGCCTCGTGTGAACGCAATCCGGTCGCCCTTCGGTGCCCACGTCGCCGACATGATCTGCGAAGTCGAATCACCGGGCACTTCCGGCCGCGCCGGGCCGCCGCCCGCGGGCGCGCTGAACACGCCGCCGCGCGACAGGAAGAGGATGCGCGATCCGTCGGGCGAAAATTCGGGATCGGTTTCGGGCGCCGTCGTGTCGCCGGTGAGCGCCACCGCGCGCCCCTCACCCACCGAGCGAACCATAATGTGCACGTCCAACAGAGGGCCCGCCGCGTACGCCACCGTGCGGCCATCGGGGGAAAGCGCCGGCGTGATCTCGAGACCCGGGTCCCAGGTTACATGCGACGTACGGCCGAACACCAGCGGTGGCGCGCCGCGTCCGCCGAGCAGGCGGCCGCCGAGGAAGAAGGCAGCGACGGCGACGAGCAGCACGAGTGCGCCGGTCGCCGCCATTCGGCTCGGCGATAGTGCCGGCGACGTACCGGCGACCGCGCGCCGGCCCGTTCCGCCAGGCGCGACGAGCGCCGCGCCGAACTCCGCCGCGGTTCTGAACCGGTCGGCCGGCAGCTTCTGGAGCGCCGTCGCGATCGCATCGTCCACCGCTTCCGGCACGGTGGGGCGCTTGCTGCGAGCCGCCGGCGCCGGCTCGGTGAGCACCTTGGCCACCACCGCCTGCGCGGTGGGTCCGGTGAACGGCGGCTCGCCCACCAGCATCTCGTAGAGCACGCAGCCCAGCGCGTACTCGTCGGTGCGGCCGTCCACGTCGCGCTCGCCCATCGCCTGTTCGGGACTCATGTACGTGGGCGTGCCGAGCGACATTCCGGTTTCGGTCATCCGGTTGCCGCCGGTCTTCACCGCCGCCAGCGCGATACCGAAGTCGGCTACGAGCGCGTGCCCGCCCTGGAGCAGGATGTTCTCGGGCTTGATGTCGCGGTGGATCACGCCGTGCCCGTGCGCGTAGGTGAGCGCGTCGGCCACCTCACGGGCGATGCCAATCGCCTCATCCACCGGCAGCTGCTTCTCGCGCGAGAGCCGGTCGCGGAGCGATTCGCCCTCGATGAACGGCATCACGTAGAACACGGTGCCGTCCACCTCGCCCGAGTCGTGCAGGGGGAGAATGTGCGGGTGCTGCAGATTGGCGGTCGTGCGGATCTCGGCCAGGAACCGCTCGGCCCCAATGACGGCTGCGAGTTCGGGAAGCAGGACCTTGATCGCCACGTCGCGGTCGTGCTTGAGATCGTGGGCCAGGTAGACGGTGGCCATCCCGCCCTGCCCGAGCTCGCGCTCGATGCGGTAGCGGTCGGCGAGCGCCGCGGCGAGACGCGTAGAGCGGTCGGTCATGGACTCTCGGCTACCATTGGCACACCTCGACATCGGTCTGCGCGAAATCATCGCCCAAAAACAGCAGTGGCTCGCCACGCGCAACCGACAGCGCGTAGCTGAAACAGTCACCGAAGTTGAGCGCCGCCGGATGCCGACCTCGCCCGAAACGGAGCGCAGCATCACGCGCCAGAGTCACCTGCTCCTCACCGACCGGCACGACGTCCGCCCCAATGGTGTGCAGCAGGCGATCGAGCTGGGCATCGCCCGCGTCACCATACCGACCGAGGAGCACCAGGGAGGCCTCGACCACGGTGGCCACGGACACCAGCCGGGTCGGGTCGGCCTCCACCGCCGCAACCAGGCGGTCCGCCTCAGGCTCCGCGGTCAGAATTGCCATCACCGCTGACGTATCGATGACCATGGCTCAGCGCGGGACGCCGTGCGCGTCGTAGCCCACGATCTCGTCGGCGGAGCGCGCGTCGAGCACCGTGAGCCGTGCCAGTCGTTCCTGGATCCGCCGCACGTCCGGTGCGATGCCCCGGCGGGACCGGTGCGTCTCACGGTCGAGCCGGTCCTCGAGTGCTCGCCGGATCGCCTCGGTCAGCGACTCACCGGTGGCGGCCGCGAGGGCCCGGGCCAGGCGATCCGTCTCGGGGTCCTTGATGCTGATGGCCATATCTACCTTTCTAGACAAAGATATAGAAATATATACAGACGCCGCTCCTCGGCAAGCTCTCGGACATCCATCGTGGCCGGACCGCCGACGCCACCGCGAGGCGGTCGTTCATGCGCCAGCCCCCACTTCATCACCACGGAACCACGCACCGAGCAGCCGGTCGATCTCCGGGTCGTCGCGGAACCGGTCCAGGAAGACGCCACTCGTCACGCGCAGGCTGAACGGCGGAGTCACTTCCTCGAGCGCCGCCGCCAGTCCCCGCCGAATCGCCGGGACGTCACCGAGTCCGACATTCGGCGCCAACCGGGCAAATGCGGGCACGTACTCACCACGGCCGGCGCGTTCGTCCAGTTCCGTGAGCAGCCGTCGGGCGTCGTCCGGCCGCCGGCACAGCGCGTAGCCCAGGCCAAGCACGCCCACGAAGAACGGTGCGCGCGACATCGCTACCGCGCGCTCGAGCGACGAGATCCCTTCGTCCCGCTGCTGCAGAGCACAGAGCGCCAGGCCATGCGACCACATGCCCAGCAGGTAGTCCGGCTGCAGCTCCACCGACCGGCGCCCCTCCCGCTCGGCATCCTCGAACTGCCCGAGCGCGTAGTAGGCGGTGGATGCAAGTCCGTGAATGAACGGCGACAGCGGATCGAGTTGATTGCCACGGTATATATAGGCCGCGACGTCCCCGGCCCGCCCCTCAATGGCGGCGAGAAGGGCCGAGTACGTCTGGCTGAGCGACCACCGCGGGTTGATCGCCACCGCCTTCTCGAAATACGGGCGCGCGGCGCGCCAGTTGCGCTCGAAGTAGAAGGTGTAGAAGCCCTTGGAGAAGTTCGACTCGGCGAGTGAAGGATCGATTGCCATGGCCTCGGCCACGGCCGCCGCCGCCTGCGCGCGGTTCTCCTCGGCGGGGGTCCACCCGTACACGCGCAGGATCCCATAGCAGTCGGCGAGTCCGCAGTACGCGAGCGCATATCGGGGATCGAGCGCGATGGCTTGCTGGAAGCTCTGGATGGCCACGCGGACGGTGGACGGGGAACGCTGGTGCCAGTAGTGCCGCCCCTTGAGATACAGCTCGTACGCTTCGAGGTTGTCGGTGGACCGACGCACCACCGGCCCCGCGTCGCCGAGCAGCGCCGGCATCAGCGCAGTCACGATGGACGCCACGATCTCGTCCTGGATCTCGAACACGTCCGTCATCTCGCGGTCGTAGCGTTCCGTCCAGAGCTGATAGCCGGTGGCCACGCTCACGAGCTGCGCCGTCACTCGCAGCTTCGAACCAGAGCGGCGCACGCTTCCTTCGAGCACGGAGGCAACGTTCAACTGGTCGCCGATCGCGCGGATGTCGAGTTCGCTGCCGCGGAACCGGAAGGCCGACGTGCGCGATGCCACATGGAGCCCCGGCAACGCCGTGAGCGCGTTGATGAGGTCTTCGGAAAGGCCGTCGCTGAAGTACTGATTGTCCGCGTCCGCGCTGCGGTTCACGAACGGCATCACGGCCAGCGACTTCTCGGGCGCCGAAGGCCGCGATGCATCGGCGTCGATCTCGCCGAGCGACGTCACGAACTGCGCTGCCGATTCGTGGCGGTCCACGGGCGACCGGGCGAGCGCCTTCTCCACGGCACGCGCCACCGGACGGGAAATGCCTTCTCGCAGGGCGGTGACGTCGGCCGGCGTCTGCACGAAGCGCTTGGCGATCACCGCCTGCACCGTGGGACCGGTGAACGGTTGCTCGCCCACCAGCATCTCGTACAGCACGCAGCCAAGCGAGTAGAGGTCGCTGCGCCCGTCCACCGCCTCGCCCGACGCCTGCTCCGGGCTCATGTACGCCGGCGTGCCGATGCTCATTCCGGAGCGGGTGAACGTGTCGCCGTCCACCCCGCCCAACGCCTTGCCGATTCCGAAATCCGCCACCAGCGCGTGCCCGTCCTGGAGCATGATATTCTCGGGCTTGATGTCGCGGTGCACGACGCCGTGCCGGTGCGCGAAGTCGAGCGCGCCTCCGACTTCGCTCGCGATGCGCACCGCCTCGTCGACCGGCAGCTTGGGCGTCGTATCGAGATGATCGCGCAGTGAATGACCCTCGACGTTCGGCATCACGTAATACAAAAACCCGTCGGCTTGCCCCGAATCGAACAGCGGCAGGATATGCGGATGCGTGAGCCTGGCGGCGAGTTCGATCTCGCGCAGGAAGCGATCGTGCCCCAGCGTCTCGGCGAGTTCGGGCTTCAGCACCTTGAGCGCCACCTTCCGATGGTGCTTGAGATCCTCGGCGAGATACACCGTGGCCATCCCGCCCTGCCCGAGTTCACGCTCGAGGCGATAGCGGTCGGCGAGGGCCGCGGCGAGACGGTCGGGGGCCGTGGTCATTGTCCGGCCATCCGGCGTTTCAACTCGTCCAGGAAGTTGAACACCACGACGACGTGCACTGCATCGCCGGTCGTCCCCTGAATCATGAGAAAGCGCTGTCCGTCCGGCGTGATGGCAAAGTCGGTGACGAACGCATTCGACAGATACCCTCCGGCCGCGAACAGCGCCCGCGGCTGCCCGACCTGGAACGCCGGCTCCGAAACCACAGGAACCGAAACCATGTTCCCCGCGGCGTCGAGGTAGAACAGTTCCTTGCCGTTCGGATTCCACGCCGGATTCGTTCCTCCCGTGGTAGACACTTGATACGGCGTGCCGGCGGCGTCGGGGAACGGGCGCACGTAGATCTCACGCCGCCCCGCCACGTCGGAGCTGTATGCCACCCACCGGCCGTCTGGCGATATCGCCGGCCCGAGTTCCTCGGCCGGCGTAGCGACCACGGGGCGCGCCACGGTATCGATGCCCGGCCGAATCGCCAGGATGTCACCGTTGCCGGGCTCCTGATTGTCGGTGCGAAACACCAGCCATTTTCCGTCGGGCGACCAGGTACCGCCTCCGATGGTGCGTGGGTCGTGCAGATCCGGCTGAGTAATGCCGCCCTGGCCGGTGAGGTTCAAGAGGAACAACTGCAGGTTTGGCGAACCGATCTTCTTCCGATCGGAGAGGTACGAGATCTGCGCCGTTCCGGGCCGCCACGCGGTGCGCCAGTTGGCGGTCCCATCGAAGGTGACGCGCACCTTGGGGCTGCCGTCCAGCGCCTTCATCCAGAGGCTGAACTTGCCGTCGGCTCCAGCCATCGCGACGATGATCCGCTTGCCATCCGGAGAGATCGTCGGGCTATCGAGCTGGTCGTCGACCAGGTCGCTCGCCACCGGTGTCGGGTCGCCGTTCCGGTTCACCCACACCAACCGGTACGACTGGACGACGCCTTTGACGTAGGCGAGCGTGCCCCCCGGCGAAAGAGAGAGGTCCCCGAACGCTTGCGCCCCGGTCGCGAGCGTGTCCGCCAGTTCGCGCGCCGGCCCGGTGGTGGCCAGCGACTTCACGTCGAACGGCACCGCCCAGAGCACCCCGTTCGCTTTGGAAAAGATCACGTAACCGGCAGGCGCGTAGATGGCGCGAGTCCCCTGCAGGACGAGGGTCACCTTTCCCGTGCGGAAATCCACGGCGCCGATTGCCACCGCGTCCAGGCTGGTTGGATTCGACGCCGGAACGACCGACACCAGCGCGCCACGCGCGCCCGGGAGCACGGCCGGCCACAGGTACCGGAGATCGCCGCGCTGCGTGTTCAGGGGAGCCACCACCTCGGGCGTGCCGCCGCGGGGCGAGACGCGGAGCAGTCCCTTCTGGCCGCTCACGTACAGCATGCCGTCCGATCCCCAGTCCACGCCGCCGCCGAGGTCGGACACCGAGGTGAGCCCCGAGTCTGCCGCCGTCGCCGGAAACCCCCCGTTTAACGGGAGAACCTGCAACGTGTGCGGAGGCGCCAGGTAGGCCACCGAGTCGCCGCCGAGTGAGAACACGGAGCAGCAGGCGCCGCCCAGCGTCTGCGAGAGCCGAGTGGCCCCCAGGCGATCCCACCGGCGCAGCCAGAGTTGGGGCTGCCCGTTGGCGCCCGTGCCCGAATAGACGATGCCGCTGCCGTCGGGACGGAGCGCGAGGAGCGGCGCGGGAATGCTCCCCTGCTCCGGTCGCTCGTTGGCCGGAAATTCCAGCATCACGCGCGTCGCGCCGAGTTGAGGCGCGCGCCCGCGCCTGAGGAGCCCGGTGCCCACCACGCCGATCCCAAGCGCCGCGAGCGCCAGCAGACCGGCCGCGGGCAGGCCCAGCGTCCGGTTCGCTTTCATGTACGGTGCGCGGCGGCCGGTTGCGGCCCCGAGGCTCGCGCCAGAGGTATCGGCCAGCGCTGCCGCGAACTGCGCCGCGGTCGCGAACCGGTCGGCGGGCAGCTTTTCCAGCGCCTTCAGCGCCGCGGCCTCGACGTTTGGCGGAACCGTATGGCGCTGCGCGATCAGCGAGGCCGGCGCCGCGGTCAGCACCTTAGCGACGATCGCCTGCGCCGTGGACCCCGTGAACGGCGGGTCGCCCACCAGCATCTCGTAGAGCATGGCTCCCAGCGCGTACACGTCGCTCCGCGCCGAGATCTCCCTCTCGCCCATCGCCTGCTCGGGGCTCATGTATGTGGGCGTGCCGAGCGACATGCCCGTCTCGGTCATCCGCGTGCCACCGTCGCTGCGGCTCACCGCCAACGCGATGCCGAAATCGGCCACCAGCGCGTGTCCGCCGTGCAGCAGCACGTTCTCCGGCTTGATGTCGCGGTGGATGACGCCGTGGTCGTGCGCGTATTCGAGCGCGTCGGCCACTTCGGTGGCGATCCGCACCGCGTCGTCCACCGGCAGCTGCTTCTCGCGGTTGAGCCGGTCGCGCAGCGATTCGCCCTCCACGTACGGCATCACGTAGTACACGAATCCGCCCGCCTCGCCCGAGTCGAACAGGGCAAGGATGTGCGGGTGCTGCAGGTTGGCGGTGGTCTTGATCTCGGTCAGGAACCGGTCGGCGCCGATGACGGCGGCGAGCTCCGGGCGCAGGACCTTGAGCGCCACATTGCGATCGTGCCGGAGGTCGTGCGCGAGATAGACGGTGGCCATGCCCCCCGCGCCGAGTTCACGCTCGATGCGGTAGCGGTCGGACAGCGCTGTGCGGAGGGATGCCGCCGCGTCGCTCAAGGCGTGGTTCTCATGGAGGCAGCGGGCTCACGGAATACGGAAATCGGACGCGACGGGCGCGTCCGATAAGGAGGCCAGAACTCGGGCGTTCGTGGGACGCGCGGCCGTGCGGGCGAGGGGCGGTGCGGACCGGCCTAAACATGGGTCGGTCGCCACCGCGGGGCAAGAACGCAAGTCGTGGCCCCGGCCCGGCCTACGCCCCTATTTCACGCCTCGGGCGTCTCGTAGACCTCACCGAGCCCCAATTCCCGCATGCGCGCGAAATCGGCGTCAAGTGAACCGAAAGGTGGCACCGCGAAACGCAGGACGCGTCTTACGGCGCGAATCCGAGAGCGCGGGCGATCCGCGCCTGCGCCTTGTCGAGCGTCACAAACGACATCGACGTTGGATCGCCGGCCAGATACAGCGCGACCGCGAGGTGCCAGCCGTCGGCGCCGCGGATGCATCCCGCGTCGAGGACCCGCCCGATTTCCGGCGTGAGCGGCCGGTCGGGCACCACCCACGAGATCGCGTTCAGCGCCGCGGGCGCACCGTCACGCCCCTCACGCAGGCGCGCCGATCGCAGCTCGGCCTCCAGGAGGTTGGCGGCCACGAGACGGTCAAAGCCGTCCAGCCGCCGAGCCAGCGCCGCCGCGCCCCACTCCCCGAACTCGAGGGCGACGAGACAGGACGTATCGACGTAGGCGACCTTCATGCGTTGCGGTCGACGAGGAAGCGGCGAAGCGCGCCAGATTTCCGCTTCCCCGGCTCGAGTGGCGCCTGCGAATCGGCGGCCTCGACCAGGACGCCATGCTCCGTCAACGCATCCAGCCGTGTGGCCAGGTCGCCCGCCTCGGCGGCGACCGGCCGGATCTCCACCGCCGGCCGCCCATGCACGGTGACGACCACCGTGTGCCCTTCGCGCACGCGGCGCACGATAGCCGACAGCTTGGCCTTGGCTTCGTAGAGCGAGTAGGTGTCGCGCATGACCGGATCCTACCCGATCTGGTCAGACTAGTCAAATCACATCAATTCTCGGCGGCGCGTTTCCCTGCCCCGCACGCCGTAGGCTACCGCTTATCCAACACCCTTCCGGCGTTCAAGTTGTCCCAGTTCATGATCGCGTTGAACACCAGCGCATAGGTGCCGATCGTCTCACCGCGGTACACGGGGTTGTTCGCGAACATCACCACGTGCCCCTTGCCGAGCGGCGCATCCACGATCATGGCCCGCTGGGCGATGTCGTTGCCGCCGTCCAGCAGACCCGACACCAGCAGGTCGCGCTGTTCGGTGTAGCGCATCACCACCCGGGGCCGCTGATCAGGCGGGATGATGTTGAGCGGGTTCCGCAGCTGCTCGTCGGTGATCGGCGTCGCCTGCCATGGCTGCACGCGCGGACGGACCGGTGCCTCGAACTGCGGCGTCAGCGCCGGGCGGCCCTGGACGCTCTCCTGATCGTCCACCGTACCGCGCCCGGTCTCACGGGTCGCGCCGCCGCCCCCGCGGCCGCCGAACCCGCCGCGGCCGCCGGCCGTGTTGCTCACACCGAACGTCTCCCCGTCGTCGCTGTACGCGGCCAGGCTGTCCTTGATGCCGTACATGATCGGACTGGCGCCGTCCACGATCCGCGTGCGGAGGATGCTCCCCACCACCTCCTGCCCCCGCGGATGGGCGTTGCTCACGCCGTTCGTGATTCCCATCTGCATGGCGAAATCAGCGGTGTTGGCCGCGGTGATCAGCAGTCCGCCCTTCTGCACGAAGTCCTCGAGATGCTGGAGTCCGTCCCAGCCGAGCCCGGGGCGGATGTCGTCGGTCTGCGCCCAGGTGCCGATGTTCGGAGTCTCCGGGCTGTTCTTCCATGGCATCGGATTCCGCCACATCGGCATCCCTTCGATGATCGACATCGCGCTCCCCCCTGCAGGCGGAAACACGATCACGTCGAAGCTGGCGTTGAGGTCCGCGTTCTTCGCCACGTCCTGGGCGCTGATGTACGTGTAGGGCACTTGCTGCGCGTCGAATGCCAGCCGCCACCACCCTTCGGTTTGCGTGCCCTGCCAGGTATGCAGGATGGCGATGCGCGCCGCCCGCAGTGGATGCGTCTTCACAGTGGGCGCCGACGCCAGGGCGTACGCCTCGACGCCCAGCGCTTTGCCGGCCCGGTCGAGGTCGTCACGCTGCACACCGCTCACCAGATACGACCCGCGGGCGAAGTCATGCCCGCCGGCGCTGAACGTGTCTTCCGCGGCCTGGAAGTCGGCGTTCGTCAGGCGGTAACGCAGTGTCGCGAGCGCGTTGTCACCGTTGTTCTCGATGGCGTATACGCTGCCCGTGCCGTTCACGCCGCCCGGCGCGACGATGTCGCCGGTGACCCTGGCCATCGGCGCCTTGAGCACGGTCGTGTCCACGACGCGCACGCACTCCACGCCGAACCCTTCGGGGAAGGTCCACCCGGTGTCGTCGTACGGATGCTTCTGCGGATCGTTGGGCGACCAGAACTGGTAGTCGAGCAGCGCGTCGGCGATGCGCGAGTACGGCTGATCCATGCGGATGATGTAACTGCCCGCCGGGAAGGTGCGGGCCTCAGTGGCCGGCGGCTTGGCAGTGGTCGCGGTGTCGGCGGCGTTCTCACCGGCCGCGCCCGCCCCTGCTCCGCCCCCCCGTCCGCCCCGTCCGCCGCGTCCGTTGCCGTTGGCGGCCCGCTTCACCGGCACCTGCACCGTGAACGGCGCCGAGGCGCGCGAGATCTCCACGTGCTGCCGCTGCATCACGTGCAGCAGATCGGCCTGCGAGCCGAGCCGCGGATCGTCGGCCGGAAGCACGTAGGCGGCCGGGCCTTCGGTGGATGCCTTGGCGATGGACCGCTTGGCCTTGGTATAGAAGTTCTCCAGGAACAGCCCGCGGTTGTTGGCGAAGTATTCGAGCGAGACAAGCAGTCCCGTCTGTTCGTAGTTGTTGTTGTCGCGCAGCGACCACTTCACGTGCGGAAGCGGCGGGTCCTGCCGGTACCAGGTCTTCTCCGTCTCGCTCGGCGACAGCGTGCGCTCGAGCGTCTCGGCGGTGCCGCCGTTGCCGAACGTCTCGTAGAGCCGGCTGATGCCGTTGTGCATGGCGGCAATGAACATCAGGTAGCCGGGCGACCACGTGTCGAAGTCCCCGTGCGCGAACACGCCCGGCATGCCGAAGCGCGTCATCTCCTGCACGTTGTTCCACCCGATCATCTGCCATTCGTTGGCCAGCAGCGGGTCGATCCACGCGTTGTACGGGCCGTCGCCTACGGTGTTGTCGTACATGTACGGCACCGACTCGTGCAGGTCGTGCAGCACCTGGGCGTTCCAGGCGACGTACGTGTTCAGGACGTTCTGGGTGAGGTCGAGCGTGGCCCCCATGGCGTCGCGGTTGTTGTCGTGCGCCACATAGTGGCCCCAGTAGATGAGCGGCAGCGGCGTGTCGTCGGGGTGCGCCATGTGCCACCGCACGACGTCCACCTCGCGGTCGCGCCCGTCCACCTCGACGATCGGCGTGATGAGTGTAATCAGATGGTCGCGGATGTTCCTGATGTAGGGGCTGTTGTCGACGGCCAGCCGGTAGGCCAGTTCCATGAGCGCCGTCGGTGCGCCAGACTCGGGAGAGTGGATGGTGCCGGAGATGTAGTAGACGGGCACCGTCTGCGGGATGAGCTGCCTGGCCACGGCGTCGTTCATTCCGATCGTGCGCGGGTCGGCGAGCTTGGCGAGGTTGGCCTTGTTCCGGTCGAGGTTCTTCCAGATCTCCTCGGACGCGACGCCCACGGCGATCATCTCGCGGCCCTCTTCCGTGTGACCGATGGTCCACACCCGCACGCGCGGGCTCGCCTTGGCGAGCATCCGCATGTACGCATAGACCTGCGTCGAGTACGGCAGGTTGTCCTTCGCTCCGGCAATGTCGCCCAACTCGGCCATCGGCGTCGGCACGGTCTTGGAGGCCGGCAGGTAGTTCACCAGCGGCGAGCTGAAGAACGGCTCGGTGGTGTACTCGCGGATCTTCGCGGTGTACGCGGAGTCGATGGGCTGGTTGGGATCGCGCCCCGGCGTGATGCCGTGCAGTTCGCCCTGGGCGGTGGCCGATCGCGCCGGCGCGGCGAGCGCGAGGAGGGTGAGCGCGGGGACGAGCGAACGGAGTAGAGTGCGCCTCATGGCGGGCCTCGGAGAAAGGTCGAGCTACGAGCAGAAAAGTGGGCCCGGGGTCGGGCGGGCGCCAGTCGGCGCCAGCGCCCGTTCTCGATGCCGGCACCGGCGATATATTCTCCGGACCATGATTCTGGCTCTCCTCGGGGCGTTTCAGATCGCCGCTGCGCGTCCGTCCCTCCCGGCCCCCCTCATCTACAACGCCCGCGCGGGCCAGACCGACGCACACGTCCCGCGGTTGGACGCCACGGTGACGATCGACGGCAACCTCGACGAGCCGGTGTGGCAGCAGGCCACGATCCTCACCGGCTTCTCCGAATACCAACCAGCGGATCAGCGGCCGAGTCCCGACTCCACGGAAGTCCTGGTGTGGTATTCCAGCGACGCGATGTACTTCGGGATCCGGGCGTTCGAACCGCACGGCCCCGTGCGCGCCACGCTCGCCGAGCGGGACAACGTCGGGTCTGACGACAATGTGGAGATTCACCTCGACACCTACGACCAGCACACGCGCGCATTCGTCTTCATCGTCAACGCGCTCGGCGTGCAGGCCGACGGAATCAAGAACGAACTCGGCGGCTTCGTCCCCGGATCCAACGTCATGCCCGGGCAGAACGACCTCACCCCCGACTTTGTCTGGGAGTCGAAGGGGCACGTGACCAGCTGGGGGTACGAGGTCGAGATTCACATCCCGTTCAGCACGCTCCGGTATCCGAGCGAATCCGTGCAGAACTGGGGCATCCAGATCCAGCGCAACGTGCAGCATAACGGCTACACCGAGACGTGGACGCCTGCCCGCAAGGCGGCGGCGAGTTTCATCGCCCAGGAGGGCCAGTTGGTGGGGCTCACGGGCATGCACCACGGAACGGTGGCAAGCGTGAATCCGGAACTCACCAACACGGTGACCGGCGTCCCCTGCTGCGCCCCTGGGAACAACGGGTGGCAGTACACCTCCAAGCCGCGGCTCGGCGGCAACCTGCGCTGGGCCATGGGCAGCAACTTCGTGCTGAACGGGACGATCCGGCCAGACTTCTCCCAGGTGGAGGCCGACGCAACGCAGATCGCGGCCGACGAACGGTTCGCGCTGTTCTATCCGGAAAAGCGTCCGTTCTTCGTGGAAGGCGCCGACCAGTTCAACGTGCCCAACACCTTACTCTATACCCGCACCATCGTGCAGCCCAACGAGGCGATGAAGCTCACGGGGCGGGTCGGCACCACCGAGATCGCCGTGCTCTCGGCGCAGGACGCGAGCAGTACGACGGCCACCGGTCAGGCGCCGCTGGTGGACATCGTCCGTCTCCTGCGCACATTCGGCGACCAGAGCACCATGGGCATGATGTACAGCGGTCGAGTGGGCGGCGGCCGGTCGAACCAGGTGGTGGACGGCGACATCCACTGGACCCTCGACCCGCGCACGTTCGCCCAGTTCCAGGCCGTGATGAGTTCCACCACGGATAGCGGCGCCACGCAGAACGCCCCGATGTGGGAGGCAGTGCTCGACGGTACGGGGCGCAGTTTCGGATTCCATTACAACGTGCTCGGCATCGGCAACGGGTTCGCCGCCGACAACGGGTTCATTCAGCGCACGGGGGTCGTGCAACCGAGCATCCGCAATCGCCTCACCCTGTACGGGTCGCCCGGCGTGCTGATCGAGCGGTTCAACGTCTATTTCGGACAGGGCGGAACGTGGAATTACGACGACTTCTTCGCGGGCAAGAGCGTGCTCGAGGACAACACGTCGGCCAACAGTTCGCTCACCCTCCGGGGCGGCTGGACGTTGGGGGTGACGCCCACCTATTCCAGCTACGCCTTCGATCCGTCGGCATACGCGAACACGTTCGTGCTAGTGGGCAACGCCGTGGCGCCGTTCCAGCCGTCGCAGCGCATCACGACTTTTACGACAGCCGTCACGATCGCCACGCCGCAATTCGCCCGCTACGACGCGTCGGTGGGCATGACCGCGGGGAATGACGTGGACTTTTTGGAAACGTCTCGCGTGCGCCGGCTGGACTACAACGCGACCCTCGACCTGCGCCCCACCGAGCAGATCCGGATCAGTGCCACGTATCTGGCCAGCACGTTCACGCGGCGGAGCGACGACGTACGCTCGATGGCCATCTACATCCCGCGGATCAAGGTGGAATATCAGCTGACGCGGTCCATCTTCTTCCGCGTAGTAAGCCAGTACACCGCCATGCGGCACGATGCCCTGCTGGATCCGCGCACGGGGCAGACGCTCGTCATCGGCACGACGCCGTCCACGGCCACCGTCTCCGACTCGCTACGCACGGACTGGCTGTTCTCGTATCGGCCAACGCCGGGCACGGTGTTCTACTTCGGATACGGCAACACGTTGAATGAACCCCAGGCATTGCGCTTCCAGCAGCTGCGGCGCGTGGACGACGGGTTCTTCATCAAGGGCAGTTATCTGTGGCGAGTGCTGGGGGGGAGCTGACAGTCGGACAGTCGGGCAGTCGGGCAGTCGGGCAGTCGGGCAGTGAAACAGCGGGTGGTCTCGGACCGCGATGGTCCTGCGCCGTTACTCTCCTGACCTCCTACCGCCCCTCGAGGAATCGCTCGGCCAGGGTCGCCATCCGCTCGTCGCCATCGCGGCGCGCCCGCTCGAGCAGTTCGCGCACGTGGGGCTCGAGCTTCGTTTCGCCCCACCGGTACCCCGTGGCCTGCTCCGCGCTATACGAATTGCCGACGTCGGCGCCTTCGAGGAGCGCCTGAGCGGCGGCGGCATCGTAGCCCGGATCATCGCGCGGCGGGAGCATGTAGCGCGGCTCCGGCTCGTTGGCGTCTTCGTTCACGAATGCGCGGGACATGGCGTAGGTATAGCGCTCGGCGGGGGTGAGTGTAAGACAGTAGCAGAGTAGGACGGTAGGACGGTAGGACAGTAAACTGCGCAACGGCGGTGTCCGTCCTACCGCCAAGCCGTCCTACCGTCCTACCGCTAAACCGTCCTACCCTTGACATTCACTCCAGATCCCCATAGTGTATTAGTCCACTAGTTCACCAACTCTCCATTGCTCATCACCATCGACTCCGCCGACACCCGCCCCATCTACGTCCAGATCATGGACGAGGTCCGGCGCGCCCTCGTGGTCGGGACGCTCGCCGCCGACGACCCGCTGCCGTCCGTCCGCCAACTGGCCGTGCAGCTTCGCGTGAATCCCAACACGGTGGCCCAGGCATACCGCGAACTCGAGCGCGACGGCGTGGTGCACGTGAAGCGGGGCCAGGGCACCTACGTCAGCGATTTCAGCGTCGACGGCAAGCAGCGCCGGGCGATGGCCCGCGAGGTCGCCTCGCGCGCCTTACGCGACGCACACCGCAGCGGCGTGAACGCCGACGATCTGGTCAAGGCGATCCAGGCCGCCGCCAACAAATCCAACGGATAGGACGCGCCATGACGAATTTCCTTCCCACACGGTTGCCTGATGGCGAGATGGCAGTGGTGACCCAGGCGCTGACCAAGCGTTTCGGTGCAGCAACGGCCCTGAACGGACTGGGGATGCAGGTGCCGGTCGGTGCGGTGTATGTGCTGGTGGGGCCGAACGGCGCCGGCAAGTCGACGACCCTGAAGACGCTGCTCGACTTCGTAAAGCCGGACTCAGGAGCCGCGACGGTGTTCGGGCTCGACCCCATGGCCGATGGCGCACGGGTACGGGCGAACGTTGGCTACGTACCGGAGCATCACGATTGGGGCTACGGGTGGATGCGCGCCGGAGAATTGCTCGCCAATCACGCGGCATACTATCCATCGTGGGATCCGGCGTACGCGTCGCAGCTGGCGCGTGCGTTCGACGTGCAACAGGACCGAAAGGTGGGCAATCTTTCCAAAGGACAGTCGCGCCGCGTGCACCTCATCCTGGCGCTGGCCCACCGGCCGCCCCTGCTTCTGCTCGACGAGCCGACCGACGGCCTCGATCCGATCATGCGCGACGAGATGCTCGCCGTCATGGCCGACCATCTCTCCGAAACACGGACCACGGTGGTGATTTCCACGCACCACGTGGCCGAGGTGGAGAACCTGGCCGATCATGTGGGCGCGATGCGTGAGGGCAGCCTCGTGGCGCAGCTCCCGGTAGACGGCCTGCGAGCTGGTCTGCATCGCTATCGCGCCGAAGTTCCCGACGACTGGCGCGGCGTGCCGTCGCTCGATGGCGCCGTGCTGCGCCGCGCGGCCGGGCCGCGCGAGGTGCAGTGGACGGTATGGGGAAGCGAGCGGGAGATCATCGAACAGTTCGCACGCGCCGGCGCTACCGTGCACGATGTCGCGCCGCTGTCGCTGGACGAGGCCACGCTGGCGCTGCTCAACCCGAAGCGGGAGCTCGTATGACCACGATCATGCTGCACGACGCGCCTGCGTGGCGCACGGTGGCACGGCAGCAGCTGCGTGCCGTGCGTGGTTCCATGCGCCGGCCGGCCGTCTTCCTGCTCGCTGCCCTGGTCACCGTGTTCTTGCTGGGCGTCGTCATCGCAACCCGGGACGCGGTGCTCGGCCAGCGCCCGTTCGGGTTCTCGCTCGATGTAGCCATGACCGCGCCCGGAGGATTCTTCGGTCTGTTCGCAGCCGGCGCCATGTGGCAGCGCCAAGAGCCCTCGCGTCGCGCGTACTTCCTGGCGATGCCGGTCACCCGCACCAGCCATACCTGGCTACGCGTGGGCGCCGGTTGGGTTTGGCTCATGGCGGGCATCGCCGGGTACCTCGCGATGCTCGTGCTCCTGGGCTGGGCAGTCGCCACCATTGGGCGAGGCGAACTCGTCTCGCACCTCTCGGCGTGGGGGTGGGTCGTGATGTTCGCGGCGGCGACGACCATCTACCTCCTCATCTCGATCGCCATGATCGCCAGTGAACAGCCGCTGCTCTGGATGATCGGCGTGCCTCTCGGGCTGATGGCCGTGCTCGACCTGCCCCCGATCCTCCATTGGGTGACTGGCACCAGAGCTGTGATGCGATACTTCAATTCGCCCTTCGGCCCACACACGGCGTTCTGGCCGGTCGTCCAGGCCGCAAGTGGCCCGGGTTTCGTCGCCCCGTGGTGGGGACTGGACTGGAGACAGGGTCTCGCCGGCACGCTCTTCTGGTGCGGCGTGGGGATCGCGGGGGTTTGGCTCGCGGCGCGCCACCGGCCGAAGGGCGTGCGATAGAGAGAAGGACGGTAGGACGGTAGGACAGCTGATGATGAAGCGTAGTTCGCTGCCCGACTGCCCGACTGCCTGACTGCCTGACTGCCCGACTGTCTGACTGTCTGACTGCCCGACTGCCTACTCCTCTCTCAGCGCATTCGCCGGATCCAGCGCCGCTGCCCGACGCGCAGGAAGCCAGCACGAAAGTGCGGCGATAGCGAGAAAGAGGAGCGCGATTGCCACGAAGGTCGCCGGGTCCGTAGGCGCCACGCCCACCAGCATGCTCTTCATGGCCCGCGTGAGCGCAAACGCTGACAGGACGCCGAGCACGACGCCCACCACGCTCAAGCGCATCCCTTCGCCGATCATCTGGCGAAAGATGCGGGCCTTGGGCGCCCCGAACG
Organism: uncultured Gemmatimonadaceae bacterium; assembly: GCA_963728785.1. Taxonomy (GTDB): domain Bacteria; phylum Gemmatimonadota; class Gemmatimonadetes; order Gemmatimonadales; family Gemmatimonadaceae; genus JAGWRI01. The sequence continues at coordinate 476,300 of CAVSKV010000004.1, read as the reverse complement.
CCATCCGCACGCCGATCTCGGCGGTACGCTGGCGGACGATGGTGGAGAGCACGCCGTACAGGCCGACGGCCGCGAGCACGAGGGCGATCGCGGCGAACGTGCCGATCAGCACCAACGCGAACCGCGTCGGCGCCCGGGCGGCATCGACGTAGTCGGAGAGCGGCTTCATCTCGCCGATGAACACTGAGTTGTCCATCCCGGCGATCAACGACCGCACGCTCGACTCGAGCCGCGCCGGATCGCCCGCCGTCCGCACCATCCAGGTAACCGCGAGCGTGTGGCCGAGTTGTCCGTTGGTGACGAAAATCTGTTCGCGCCCATCCGATGCCGGGGTGTACCGCCGCTCCTGCTCCACCACGCCCACCACGTCCACCCACTCGGGGTCGTTGCTTCGATACCGCACGTACAGCCGCTTGCCGACCGCCGAGTGGCCCGGAAACGCCTTGGCCGCCAGCACACGGTCGATCAGGACGACGGTGGACGTCGGGACGTTGTCCGCCTCCGTGAACGCACGCCCCGCGATGAGCTTCATGCGCATCACGCGCAGGTAGCCGGGGAGGACGATGTTGAGGTCCGCCTGCTGGAACGCGCTGGGATCGTTGACTGCGACGTCGGTGCCCCATCGTGCATTCGCGTCCTGCCCGCCGAAGGGGACCGGGAGGCCGGCCGTCACGCCGGTGACCCCGGGCAGACCGGACACGCGCTGCTGGAACAGCTGGATGAACGCCAACCGCTCCTCCGGGGTGCGCAACCGGAGATTTTGCGTCTGGAAGGTGAGCACGCCGTCGGGTTCGAACCCGGGGTTCGACCGGGAGAGCGTGACGAAGCTCCGCAGCATGAGGCCGCTTCCCACCAGCAGTACGAACGCCAGGGCGACTTCGGTGGTCACGACGCCGTTGCGCAGCGCCCGGCCCGCGCCGAGCTCTGACGTGCGGCCGCTCGCACGCAGCGCCTGGACCAAGTCGGGGCGCGACGCCCGCAGCGCCGGGATGACACCGAACGCCGCCGCCGCGAGGAGCCCCGCCACTGTCGTGAATCCGAGCACGAACGGGTCGATGGCGACGGGGCCGATCGCCGGGAGGCTCGCCGGTCCGATGGCGACGAGCAGCCGGACGCCGAGTGCGGCAAGCCCCACGCCGAGCAGCGATCCACCGAGCGCGAGCAGCAGGGCCTCGGACAACATCTGCCTAACGAGCCGCGTTCGGCTGCCGCCCAGCGCGGCGCGGACGGCGAGTTCCCGCTCGCGTCGCGACGTGCGCACCAGCAGGAGGTTGGCGACGTTCGCACACGCGATCAGGAGCACGAAGGTCACGCCGCCCATCAGCGCGAGAATGGCAGGCTGCACGTCGGCCACCATTTCCTGGTGCATCGGTACGACGCGAAACCGCAGTCCCGCCGTCATCTTGATCGGGAACCGTCGCTTGAGATCGTTGGCTATGTTGTCCATCTGCGACTGCGCGGCACCGACCGATACGCCGGGTTTGAGACGCCCGATCAGCCGGTACTGGACGTTGATCCGGGAAGCCGTGCCGAAATCGATGCGCGCCGCACCGTAGAGATCCGGCGTGCGCTCGATGTTGAACCGCGGCGGCATGAGAAGCTCGAATCCGGGGGCCAACACGCCCACGATCTGCGCCCGCACGTCGCCCAGCGGAATGAACTTGCCGATGGCCCCGCGGTCGCCTCCGAAGCGGCGCTGCCAGTAGCCGTAGCTCAGGATCACCATCTCCGGCACCCGCGCGCCCGCCGGCGTGACCCCTGCCACCACCGGAGCGGGCCCGCCCGGGGGCGGGGCCTCCGGCGCCCCGTCCTCCTCCGTGAACGCGCGCCCGGCTGTCATATGCGTACCGAGGAGGGTGAACAGGTTCGGCGTCACCAGCGCGGCGCGAATCTCCTCCACGTGCCCGTCGTCGTCGACCACCGGCTGCTTGCCCGTCTGGAGCGCCGCCAGTCCGGCGAACAGATTCCCCTCGTCCCGCATGTCCTTGATGTCGGCCGCCGGGAACTGGAAATCGTTCACGTTCCGCGCGGTCAGGTCCGAGGTCACGATCACGAGGCTGCCGGGATCGGCGTACGGCAGCGGCCGCAGCAGCACCGCATTCACGACGCTGAAGATCGCCGTGCTTGCCCCGATCCCGAGCGCGAGGGTGACGACGGCGGTGATCGTGAAGCCTGGATTCTTGCGGAGCGTGCGGGCGGCGTACGGGAAGCGCATGGGCGGGTTGGAGGGAGGGATCGGGCCCTCACCTTGGACAAGATGCACCCGAATCTCGTTGCCCGCGATGGAAAGTAGGAGGGTAGGACTGTAGGACTGTAGACTGCGTTGCGCAGTTATCCGTCCCACCGTCCTACTCTGCAGTCCCCAGCCGCATCCACGTCTCCACCACCGTGTCCGGATTCAGCGATATCGTCTGGATCCCTTCGTCCATCAGCCACTTCGCAAAATCGGCGTGGTCGGACGGGCCCTGCCCACAGATGCCGATGTACTTGTGCAGCCGGTTGCACGCCGAGATGGACATCGAGAGGAGCTTCTTCACCGCGGGGTCGCGTTCGTCGAACCCCTGCGCCACCAACCCCGAGTCGCGATCGAGCCCCAGCGTGAGCTGCGTCAGGTCGTTGGACCCGATGGAGAAGCCGTCGAAGTGCTCCAGGAACTCGTCGGCGCACAGCGCGTTGGACGGGATCTCGCACATCATGATGAGCCGCAGCCCGTTCTCGCCGCGCTCCAGCCCGTGCTCGGCGAGCAGCTCCACCACGCGCTTGGCCTCGCTCACCGTGCGCACGAAGGGAATCATCAATTCCACATTGGTGAACCCCAGCTCGTCGCGCACGCGCTTCATGGCCCGGCACTCCAGCTCGAAGCAGTCGCGGAAACTCTCGGCCACGTACCGCGACGCGCCGCGGAAGCCGAGCATCGGGTTCTCCTCCTCGGGCTCGTACATCTCGCCGCCCAGCAGCTTGCGGTACTCGTTGGACTTGAAGTCCGACAGCCGTACGATGACCGGCTTGGGGTAGAACCCAGCGGCGATCGTGGCCACGCCTTCCACCAGCTTGTCCACGAAGAACGCCTCGGGACTGGCGTAGCCGCGCGCCCGGCGCGTGATCTCCTCGCGGAGCGTCTCCCGCACGTGCTCGATGTCGAGAATGGCCTTGGGGTGGATGCCGATCACGTTGTTGATCACGAACTCCAGCCGCGCCAACCCTACGCCGGCGTTGGGAATCTGCGCGAACTCGAACGCCAGTTCGGGGTTGCCCACGTTCATCATGATCTTGGCGGGAAGCTTCGGGAGCTTCCCCACGTCGGTGCGCAACACCTCGAACTCGAGAGCGCCGCGATAAACGTACCCGGTATCGCCCTCGGCGCAGCACACGGTCACCGGCTCATCCTCTTCCAGCGTCGAGGTTCCGTTGCCCGTACCGACGATGGCCGGAATGCCCAGCTCCCGGGCGATGATCGCCGCGTGGCAGGTGCGGCCCCCGCGGTTGGTGACGATCGCCGCCGCGCGCTTCATGACTGGCTCCCAGTTGGGATCGGTCATGTCGGTCACCAGGATGTCGCCCACCTGCACGCGGTCCATCTCCTTGGCGCTCTTCACCACGCGCACCGGCCCGCGGCCGATCTTCTGCCCGATGGCGCGTCCCTTGACGAGCACCTTGCCGTGCTGCTTGAGCCGGTACTTCTCGGTCACCCGGCCCGCCGTGTGCGACTTGACGGTCTCGGGACGCGCCTGGAGAACGTACAACTTGCCGTCCTCCCCGTCCCGCCCCCACTCGATGTCCATCGGGCGGCCGTAGTGCTTCTCGATGATCACCGCGTAGCGGGCCAGTTCGAGCACGTCCGCATCGCTGATCGCGAACCGGTACCGCTCCGCCTCCGGCACGTCTACCGTCTCCGTGCTCTTGCCGGCCTCGCGGTCGTCCGTGAACACCATCTTGATCAGCTTGGAGCCGAGACTGCGCCGCACGACAGACGGCTTGCCAAGCGCCAGCGTGGGCTTGTGCACGTAGAACTCGTCGGGGTTCACGGCCCCCTGCACCACCGTCTCGCCCAACCCGTAACTGGCCGTGATGAACACCACTTGGTCGAACCCCGATTCGGTGTCGAGCGTGAACATGACGCCGGACGCTCCCCGGTCGGAGCGCACCATGCGCTGGACACCCACCGACAGGGCAACGTCGGCATGGGCGAAGCCCTTGTGCACGCGATAGGCGATCGAGCGGTCGGTGTAGAGCGACGCGATCGTCTCCTTGACCGCGGTGAGGACGTTCTCGTAGCCGTGGATGTTCAGGTACGTCTCCTGCTGTCCGGCGAACGAGGCGTCGGGCAGGTCCTCAGCCGTGGCCGACGACCGCACCGCGAACGACGCGTCATTGCTGCTGCCGGCCACCAGCTTCTCGTAGTGCGACTTGATTTCCGCATCCAGCCGTTGGGGCAGCGGCGTGTCGAGAATCCACCGGCGGATCTCCGCCCCCTTCTTGGCCAGCGTCGTGACGTCGTTGACGTCGAACCCATCGAGGGACTTGGCAATGCGAGTGGCAAGTCCGTTCTGGGCCAGGAAGTCGCGGAAGGCGACGGCCGTGGTGGCGAACCCACCGGGCACCCGCACCCCCGAGGCCGCCAACTGCCCGATCATCTCGCCCAGGGAGGCGTTCTTGCCGCCGACCTGGTCGACGTCGGTCATCCGGATGTCTTCGAACGGGATCACATAGGGAGACGTGTTTCGTGTCATGGACCGGGGCCTGTGGTCGTCATTGGAGTTCGGAGTGGTGATGCCGCTACAATTAGTCTAACCGATTCTACGCGAGACCCACGGACCATGACCGCCACGCGCACCGTCTTCTTCATTTCCGACGGCACCGGACTCACCGCCGAATCACTCGGCCATAGCCTGCTGTCGCAATTCGAAGGGGTCACCTTTCGCCAGGTCCGCGTTCCGTTCGTGGACAGCCCCGCGAAGGCCATGGAATGCGTGGCCCAGATCAACGCCGCCCGCACGATGGACGGCGCTCGTCCTGTGGTGATCTCGACATTGGTGAACCCCGACGTGTCCCGGCGGCTGCGCGAAGCCGACGCCCTGATCCTCGATTTCTTCGAGACCTTCATTGCGCCGTTGGAGGCAGAATTCCACGCCCGCAGTTCGCATGCCATCGGGAAATCCCGGAAGGTCGCTACCAGTCTGGATTACACGAACCGAATCGACGCCGTGAACTTCACCCTGGCCCATGACGACGGGGTGTCCAATGTCGACCTGGAGCAGGCGGACATCATCCTGGTGGGGGTGTCGCGCAGTGGCAAGACACCCACCAGCCTGTACCTGGCGCTCCAGTTTGGCGTGAAAGCGGCCAACTTCCCGCTGATTCCCGAGGATTTCGAGCGGAAAGCGCTGCCCGACGACCTGAACCGGCACCGGGAGAAGCTGTGCGGGCTGTCGATCGACCCCGAACGGCTGCATCGCATTCGCGAAGCGCGCCGTCCGGCCAGCAACTATTCCTCGCTGTCCAATTGCCGCTACGAGGTGGAGGCGGCGCAGCGGATGATGACCCGCGAGGGGATCCGCTGGCTGGACTCGTCGACGAAGTCCATCGAGGAGCTGTCGGCGACGATCATACAGATGGCGGGATTGGATCGGCCGTCGTACTGAACGGCGGTCGGACAGTCGGGCGGCGAACTACGAACGCCGTGCTGCCGGAGGGCCCGACTCCGCGCCGCTCTGGCGGCCCGAGCCGCCGGCGGATATTGGTTCTGCCATGTATGCCACCTGCATCTCTTGTCACTCGCCGCTCGGCGCCAACGAATCGATCGAGCACTTTCCGGTGGGGCGGCGGCTGGCGTTCGATGGGGCGAAGGGGCGGCTCTGGGTCGTGTGTCGGAAGTGCGAGCGCTGGAACCTCACCCCGTTGGAAGAGCGGTGGGAGGGGATCGAGGAGTGCGAGCGCTGGTACCGCGGTTCACCGCGGCGCGTAGCCACCGACAACATCGGGCTCTGCCGTTTGCCGGACGGGACCGATCTGGTGCGCATCGGCTCGCCGCAGCGACCGGAAATGGCGGCCTGGCGGTACGGCGACCAGTGCGGAGGATGAGAGACAGATAGACAGTCGGGCAGCCAAACCATTCGCTGCCCGACTGCCTCACTGCCCGACTGCCCGACTCAGTACAACCCCGCCCTACCCTTCACCGACGCGATCAGCTTCTGCGGATCGTACCCCACGCCCTGCCTGAACACGAGTTCCACCTTCTCGATGTCGGCGATGTTGGCGGCGGGGTTGCCGTCGATCACCACGAGGTCGGCCTGCTTGCCCGCGGCCAGGGAACCGACGCGGTCAGCGCGGCCCAGATAGGTGGCGCCGTTGAGGGTGCAGATCCTGATCGCTTCGAGCGGCGTGAACCCGCTGCCCACGAGCAGCTCGGCCTGGCGCTGGTCGGAGTAGCCGGGTATCACGCCTCCGCCCCCGGTGGGGTCGGTGCCGGCAAGGAGCAGCCCGCCGGCGTGGACGAACGCCAGCTCCATCGCCCGATCGGCGGCGAACAGCTTGGGGTAGATGGAATTCGTGTTCGCCTGCGTGCGCGCGTACCCGCGCTCGAACTGTTCCTTGAGAATGGGATCGAGCACGTCGAGTCCCTTGGGCATCGGCTGGCCCGGCGTGAACGTCTCGAACACGGTAAGCGTGGACGTGATCGCGACGTGCCGTGCGACCAGGTATTGCACGAGCGAGCGGAACGCCGGACTGTTCGAATCCGCGGCGGCGAGGGCGGCCATGCCAACGCCCTGCCCGGGGCAGAGGTCGGGCTGCTTGTCGTTCACGAAATCGGTGGACACGAAGAAGCCGTGCTCGAGATCGTCGATGCCGAGGTCGGCCGCCTCGCGATAGGTCACGGAACAGAGATGGCCGGTGATTTTGAGTCCGCGCTTGTGCGCGGCGTCGACGGCGGCCGCCAGTTCGGGGCGGGTGATGTTCATGTACGCCTTGAACGACGTGGCGCCGGCGTCGGCCCAGAAGTTCACGTAGCGGCGTGCGTCGGCCGAGTCCTTGAGGGCGTACATCTGGTCGAAGGGCGACGGCCCCTGCACGTAGGGCGCCGTGGCGTCGATCCACGGCCCGGGCTGCTCGCCGGCCCTGATCGCCGCCGCCATCCGCAGGTCGCCGTAGCCGCCCACGTCGCCCGCGGTGCGCATGGACGTCACCCCGCCGGCCAGATACAGCCGCGGGAAACTCACATAGTCGTTTCCATATACGCCCGGGCCGGTGGGGTAGAACAGGTGCTCGTGCATCATGACGAGCCCGGGAATCACCGACTTGCCGGTGAGGTCCATCACCTGGGCACCGGCCGGCACGGCCACCGACCCGGCGGGCCCCATCGCGGCGATGTCGCCGTCTCGGATGATCACGGTCTAGTCGTCGCGGGCGGGCGCGCCGGTGCCGTCGATCACCCGGACGTGAGTGAGCGCGACGACGGCCGTGTCCACGGCCACGAACTGGCGCACCGCCGGCGCCAGCGTGGGGCGCTGTGCCATCGCGACGGCGGCCGGCAGGAGCATGGAGGCGCCGGCGACGGCGCACGCGAATCGGAACCGGGAGGAGTTTGGCATGGCGAGAGCTTACCGCGCGCCGCCCCGCTCGTCCACTCCGTCGGCCGCCGCCGGGGCCGTGGCGGCCAGGTACCCGCGTACGATGGCCACCAGGAACACGAGGCCGCCCAGGCCGCTCACGCCACGGGCGATCGACGCGTCCTGGTTCAGGAGCCCGAAGCGTCCGAACAGAAACGCCCAGTCGTGCTCCCCGCCGCCCACCAGCGGCAGCGCCTGCGTGCGCGCGTCGGCCATGTACACGGCGATGTTCCACAGGTTCACCGCGATCCACCAGAGCATCACCGATGCCGCGAACCGGTCGCGCGTGGGCGCGAACCGCAGGAAATAGACGAGAAAGGTGATCGGCACGATCAACTGGAACAGCGTCCCGCCGGCGAACTGGATGATCTCGCCGAACGGCGCGAACACCAGATGCCCGGTTTCGTGGATGGCCAGGTCGATGCCGTCGATCAGGTGGCCGCCGGACGGATCGCGCATATACGCGATACCGTATAACACGAGCAGGACGAGCAGCGCCAGCCGGGCGTTCCGCACGAGCGCGGGTCGCGCCGGCGCCCCCTCGGGCGTGGCCCCGGTCAGATCCACCGGCGCACCCGGCGCCGATACTCGCGATATGGCTCCCCGAACTTTCGCTCCAGGTAGCGCTCTTCGCGCGCGATCGCGTACGTCTGGATGATCATGATGAGCGGCAGCAGGAAGAGGAATGGCCAGAGCGCATTCAGCCACACCGCCGCAGCCGCGTAGAGCAGCATGAGGGCCAGGTAGATCGGATTGCGGCTGATCCGGAATGGCCCCTTGACCACCAGCGTCGCGGTCGGTTTCACCGGGATGATGCTGGTGTGCGCCCGGCGGAAGCAGGTCATGGCCCACCCCTGCAGGACGACCCACGCAATGGCCAGCACGACGGCCACGGGGCGCGCCTCGGCCGCCGGGAGGAGGGACCGCGGCGCGGCGCGCTGCACGAGCAGCCCGACCGCGAACACCGCGAGGTAGATGATCGGCGGCGGCACGTGCACGCCGGCGCTGTCAGCCGGTGTCTGTGGATTACGGTCGCTCATCGGAAAGCTCCTGGGCGCAGGAAAGGGTCCGCCCGATTACGCGCGCTTGCGCCGCCGCCCGCCGGCCGGTGACACGTCGATCATCAACGCCACCACCAGTCCGACCACCGGCCATAACGTCCACTGCCCGCCCCACCAGTGCTGGACCGCGGTGTACCAGAGCAGGGTGGTGGGCAGAAACACGAATCCGAGAACCGGCCACAAGGCGGCGGTGAACAGCCCGCCGAACCAGCCGCTGAACAGCCAGAGCACGAGGATCACGAAGCGCGGTATGGCCAGCGCCATGATCGCGAATAGACAGGGCATGGAACTCCCGGATCGGGCCGCGGCAAAGGCCGCGGAGTGGGCGCCTTCGAGCGGGGGACGGCCGACGCCCAACAACATGCCCAATCCGGGGCGCTCGCACCAGCGACCCGTCCGCCGCCCGCCGTCTGGCGCCTGCCAGCACCGCGAGCCAATTTGGCCCGGTCGGCTGCAGCGCCCCGCCCTACCCTCTCACGATCCCTTCCATGATTTCCCGATTCACGCCTTCACTCCTCGTCGCACTCGGCGGACTGGCCCTCGTCCCGGCGCGGTTCGCCCCCGAGCCGCCGCTGCGCGGCTTCTCGGCCGCCTCGTCCCAGATCGAACGCGACTGGGAGGCCAAGTTCGACGCCATCCCCGATCCCGCCAAACAGCGCGAGTACCTGAAGTTGCTGTCTGCCCGTCCGCACCACGTGGGTTCGGCGTACGACTCCACCAACGCGGAGTGGATCCTGGCGCAATACAAGTCGTGGGGATGGGACGCGCACATCGAGACGTTCGACGTACTCTTTCCCACGCCCAAGCAGCGGCTGGTCGAGCTGGTGGCGCCCACGCACTACCGGGCCAAGCTCGAGGAGCCCGCGGTGGCCCTGGACCCGACGTCGGGCCAGAAGGCGGAGCAGCTACCCAGCTACAACGCCTACTCGGCGGACGGCGACGTGACGGGCCCACTGGTGTTCGTGAACTACGGCGTGCCCGCCGACTACGACGAGCTGGCGTGGCACGGCATCTCGGTGAAGGGCGCGATCGTGATCGCCAAGTACGGCGGCTCGTGGCGCGGCATCAAGCCCAAGGTTGCCGCCGAGCACGGCGCCATTGGATGTCTCATCTATTCCGATCCCGCCGACGACGGCTACGCCGAGGGGTCGGTGTTCCCCGACGGACCGATGCGCCCGTCCCAGGGCGTGCAGCGCGGCAGCGTGGAGGACATGCCGACCTATCCCGGCGATCCACTCACGCCGGGCGTCGGCGCCACGAAGGACGCCAAGCGTCTGGCGATCAGTGACGCGCCGACGATCACCAAGATCCCCGTGCTCCCCATTTCGTACGGCGACGCGCAGCCGCTGCTGGCGGCAATGGGCGGGCCGGTGGCGCCCGGATCCTGGCGCGGCGGGCTGCCCATTACGTACCGGTTGGGCTCGGGCCCCGCCACGGTCCATCTCGTCGTGAGGTCCAACTGGGATCTCAAGACGCTGCACGACGTGATCGCCAGGCTGCCGGGCACCACGGATGCCGACCAGTGGGTGATTCGCGGCAATCACCACGACGCGTGGGTGAACGGCGCCGCCGATCCGTTGTCGGGCCAGGTGGCCGAGCTGGAGGAGGCCCGCGCCCTGGGCGAACTGTACAAGCAGGGCTGGCGCCCCAAGCGCACGATCATCTACGCCGCATGGGACGGTGAGGAGCCCGGGCTCCTCGGCTCCACGGAGTGGGCCGAAGAGCACGCCGACGAACTGCAGCAACACGCCGTGGCCTATCTCAATACCGACGGGAACGGCCGAGGCTACCTCGGCATGTCCGGCTCGCACTCGCTGGAAGCCTTCATCAACGGCGTGGCCAAGGACGTCACCGATCCGGAGTCGCACGTGAGCGTCTGGGCGCGCGACAAGGCGCGCCTGGCCGTCGGTGGGCGCGGTGGACGCGGAAGCGGCGGGAACGGTGGGGCACCGGGCGCCGCGAGCGCGGACATCCAGATCGGCGCGCTTGGCTCGGGTTCCGACTATACGCCGTTCCTGCAGCATCTGGGGATCGCGTCGCTCGACCTCGGCTACGGCGGCGAGGACCGGAGCGGCATCTACCACTCCATCTACGACGACTTCTACTGGTACACGCACTTCAGCGACACGTCGTTCGTGTATGGACGCGCGCTGTCGCAGACGGTCGGCAAGGCGGTGATGCGGCTGGCCGACGCCGACGTGCTGCCGTTCGTGTTCACCAACCTCGCCCAGACCGTGCAGCGCTACACCAGGGAACTCCAGCAGCTGCGCGACGAGCGGGCAGCCACCATCGAAGCCACCAACCGGGCGGTCAAGGACGGGGACTACGCCATCACGAGCGACCCGCGTGACCCCACGTCGGCGCCTGCCGTGGAAGTGCCGCCGCCGCAATTCAACTTCGCCCCGTTGCTCAACGCCGTTGACACCCTGACCCATGCGGCAGATGCATTTGAAAAAGCATATGCCGCATGGAACCGCTCGTCGGACACGGCGGAAGCCGTGCTGCGCGGGGTCAACGAGCAGTTGCTCAAGTCCGAACGCGACCTCACGTCGCTCGACGGGCTCCCCAAGCGTTCCTGGTATCGCCACCTGCTCTACGCACCGGGGTTCTACACCGGCTATGGCGTGAAGACCATGCCGGGCGCCCGCGAGGCAATCGAGCAGAACGAATGGGGCAACGTCGACGCGCAGATTGCGCGCATCGCCGCCGCCCTGATGGCGGAAGCGGCGCTGGTGAACAACGCCGCCGCCGCACTGGAGCACGCCAAGTGAAGGCCTAGAAGCCGAAGCCCACAAGGACCAGGAACGACCGGGCCTGGTAGCTCTGGCCGGTGCTGACCGTGTTCAGCTTGAGGTCGCTCAGACCGTACGCGTAGCGCCCCTCGACGGAGAGTCCGCCCAGCAGGCGTATGCCGGCGCCGATCACGCCGGCATACGTCGTCCTGGGGCGGCCGGTGTCGGGGCAGTCAACGCCGCCGGCGCGGCACTGCAACTCGAACGATGCCTGCGGACCTGCGTACGCGAACGGCGTGATGCCGGGCGTGGGAGCCGCGATGCGCAGGTAGACCGGCACGTCCACGTAATCCAGGTCTCGCGAGTCGCCCGGCGTGCTGCTGGTCACGCCGCGCTGCGCGTACAGTCCCTCGATTCCGAAGCCCACGGAACCGCCCGAGACCATTCCGAGTCCGGCCGCGAAGCCGGACCGGGAGCGCAGATCGCCCGGCAACAGCCCCACGCTTGAAACGCTACTGTACGAAAGCCCCGCCTTGAATCCGATGCCGCCACCCTGGGCTTGCACTGGCCGCACCGCGGCCACGCACAGCACGGCGACGGTTGCCGCCGCGACGAAAGCACGCGTCATGATCGTCCCCCGTTGTGTTTATCCCGGGGTACCCCGTACTTCGCACGATTGTTGCGAACCCGGGCGTCAACCGTACGTACGGCGGGTTCACACCGTACGGCGTCCGATCCCCACGCCGCTAGCGTGTGGCGTCGAGTTCCCGGTACCACGCCGTGAAGGCGCGCTCGACGAACGTCTTGCCGAACAACGTCCACTGCCCGGTCGCCGCGGGAAACACGTACGCCGCGGCGGCGTCAGCGGCGCTGAGACCCGCCTCGTGCGCCCGCCGGGCGGCGCGCTCCACGTCGTCGATCATCGCCGTGTACCGATCGAAGTCCTCGGGCGTGCCCACCGCACCATGGCCGGGCACGTACGTGCGCGCGTTTCGCTGGCGCAATGCTCGCACCGAGACCGCCAGCTTGCTCGGGATCGCGTCCACGTAGTTGGGGAACATCGCGTTCCAGAAGAGATCGCCGCAGAACACAAGATCGAGTTCGTCGATCGTCAGAGCGACGTCGCTGTCGGTGTGACCGAGATGCGGCAAGATGCCCACCGTCCGCCCGCCGAGATCGAAGCTCGCCGCGTCGGTGGGCGAGAGCAGCACCGCGTCGTGCAGCGCCGCCGTACGCGCGTCGTCGGCCGGCTTGTTGCGCGCGATCACCTCGTCGCGCGTGATCTGCGTGGAGCGGACCTCGGTGTGGTGATCATCGGCCAGGTATCCCGCGACGCCGTTGGAATGGTCCGAATGGTAGTGCGTCACGATCACGTGCGTGGGCCAGCGCCCGGTGAGTTCGCGCGCCTTGCCAGCCAGCCACTGGGCGCCCCTAGGCGTGTTGAACCCCTCGACAGCCAGCACCGCTTGCGAGCCGACGATGATCCCGCCGTTGGAGACCGTGGTGATGTCGCCGTTGAGCGGCGTCGAGACGAGCGCCCACACGCCATCGGCAATTCGTTCCAGCCGCCCGAACGGCTCGGTGGCCACGATCGGGCCGCGCGGCTCAGCCGCCCAGAGCTCGCGCAGGGCGCGCGGAGCCACGGCCCCCACCAGCGCCAGATGGGCCGCGCACGAGCCGGACGTGGCGAGAAATTCGCGACGGGAAATGCGCGTCGTGGCCGGCGCCGGTCAGGGATCCCGATAGCTCATCGCCGGCAGCCCCGCCTGCTTGCGGAGCAGCGACAGCTGGCCCAGATGGTACGCTTCGTGCTGCATCATGAATACGAGAACTCCGAACGCCGTCTGTTCGAACACCGGGAATCGCACCTCGACGGTGGCGTTCAGCTCGACCGTCGTCATCGCCGCGAGCCGGTCGCGCAGCGCGTGGCCGGCTCTATCCCAGGCGGACCGCACGTCGTCCAGCGACGGCCACGCCTTCACGTCGTCGATCGACTTGGCCGCAGTCACTTCGGGGGACAGCGGATTGGCGGCCTCGGCGCCCAGCCGCTTGAGCAGTCCATAGCGAGCCGAGACCATGTGCACGGCCACCCAGATAGCGCTGTTGCCCCGGTCTCCTGGACGCGCCTGCGCCTGTTCTGCCGTCATGCCGTGCAGGCAGTTGCGGAGCAACCTGGTGTCGAGCAGGAAGATTTCGGACGGGGCAATGACGCGGGGATCCATAGCTCAACTCACAGTGAGAGAATGAGTCATTCCTGGGCGTGGGTCATCACGTAGGCCAGCAGGTCGACGTTCCCGGGATTGTAGCCCACACGGCGAACGGCCGCCACACCCTGCGCTCCAATGGTGGGCAGCGGCCCGGGACCGGGGGTCTATGCGCCCGTCGTTACCGGGGACAGACCGCCGGGCTACATTGGCGCATGCGCCGACTCCTCCTCAGTCTCGCCCTGTGCGCCGGCAGCTCGGTGGCCACCGCCCAGACCGGGCCGCTGGTGGCCGACTCGGGCCGCTTCCTGCTGAACGGCAAGCCCTTTCAGATCATCTCGGGCTCCATGCACTACGCGCGTGTGCCGCGCGAGTACTGGCGTGACCGGCTCGAGAAGGCCCGCGCGATGGGACTCAACACGATCACCACATACGTGTTCTGGAATTGGCACGAATCCGCGCCGGGGCATTACGACTTCTCGGGCCCGAGGGACATCGCCGAGTACGTACGGATCGCGCAGGAGGTGGGGCTCCACGTCATCCTGCGCCCCGGGCCATACGTCTGCGCGGAGTGGGACCTGGGCGGTTACCCCGGTTGGCTGTTCGCCGACACCGGAATCGTGTTGCGCAGCACCGACCCACGATTCACCAAGCCCGCCGGCCGCTGGCTCGACCGGCTGGGACAGGAGCTGGTGCCCCTGCTGGCCAGCCACGGCGGGCCGATCATCGCCGTGCAGGTGGAGAACGAGTACGGGTCGTTCGGCAGGGACAAGGCGTACCTGGAGTGGCAGCGGGCCGCGCTCGTGCACGCCGGGTTCACCAACGTCCTCCTGTACACCGCCGACGGCCCGGCCGAGCTGCCGGACGGCACGCTCCCCGATCTTCCCGCCGTGGCCAACTTCGGCCCGGGCGACGCCGACAGCGCGTTCGCGCAGCTGGCGCGGTTCCGCCCAGGCGAGCCGTTGATGACCGGCGAGTACTGGGCCGGCTGGTTCGATCAATGGGGCCGCCCGCACAACACCACCGACGCGGCGCAGCAGACGCGCGAGTTGAGCTGGATGCTCGCCCGCGGCTATTCGGTGAGCATGTACATGTTCCACGGCGGCACGACGTGGGGCTTCATGAACGGAGCCAACGTGGACGGCGGCCACTACCATCCGCAGACGACGAGCTACGACTACGATGCGGCGCTGGACGAGTCGGGGCGTCCCACGCCCAAGTATTACGCCTTCCGGGACGCGATCGCCAAGGCGACGGGCGCCACGCCGCCACCGGTGCCGGCGACGCGGCCGCCGGTCGTCGTGCCGCCGTTCGCGCTCGCCCAGGCCGCGTCGCTCTGGAGCGCGCTGGGCCCCGCGGTGCACGTGGAGCGCCCGCGCGGTATGGAGACCTTCGGCCAGTCGTACGGCTATATCCTCTACCGCACGAACATGCGCGCGGCGGGGAGCGGCGAGTTGCTCGTGCGCGACGTGCGCGATTATGCGCAGGTGTACGTGAACGGCGTGCTGGCCGGCACGCTCGACCGGCGGTTGGGGCAGGACAGCATGCCCCTGTCGGTGCCGGCCGGGGCCCGGCTCGACATCCTGGTGGAGAACACAGGGCGCGTGAATTTCGCCAGAGCGCTGCGCACCGAAGAGAAGGGCATCACGCACTCGGTGACATTCGCCGGCACGGAGGTCAGCGGCTGGGACGTGTACACGCTGCCCATGGCGTCGATGCCGGCACCGGCGTTCACCGCGGGCCAGCCGGAGGGGCCGGCCTTCTACCGCGGCACATTCCAGGTTGCTGATAGTGGGGACACGTTCCTGGACATGCGGGGGTGGGGCAAGGGCACGGTGTGGGTGAACGGCCACCAGTTGGGGCGATTCTGGCGGATCGGCCCGCAGCAGACGCTGTACCTGCCGGGCCCATGGCTCAAACCCGGGACCAACGAGGTCGTGGTGTTCGACCTCGTGACGCCAGGCCGGCGCAGCCTGAACGGCCTGGATCATCCCATCCTGGACGAGCTGCACCCCGACGACCGCTGATCGAACCGCGGCGTGAGGCGGCGGTCGTGGCTCAGCGCTTCACCTCGAGCCCCGGCACGCGCCTGGCGAGCGCCGCGACGAACGCGTCGCGGTCGCGGGGCGAGACGAGCACCCACGCGCCCGGACCATAGACGATCTTCAATCGACGGATCGACAGCGCCGGCGCGGACAACGGGTTCAGGCTGCGTTGTACGCTGCGGATCTCACGGTACGGAATCCGCCAGTTGAGCGGCCCCGACTGCACCACCAGCGCGTCGGGCCCGAGCGTGTAGCGGGTGGTGCGGTACAGCCAGCTCAGGAACACCGCCAGGAACAGCGAGGTGACGCCTACCAACAGGCGCCCGACCAGCGCCCCCCGGGGATCGCGCGCCGGACCGCTGACGATCACGATCGGCACCCCGATCCCGATGGCGATCAGGCCGACCAGCCAGAAATCCAGGCGTGACCGGAAGACCTGGTCAGAGGGCGGAGCATTCGGATTCGGTGAAGGCATGCAATGGGGACAGGATCGGCCCCCATCATGCCGTCGGTGCCGGCCGGCGGCAACCCGCCCCGCCGTGCTTCGCGGTACCTCCGTCCTACCGCCCCACCCTCCTCCCCTCCTACATTCCCATCCATGAAGTTCTCCACGGCCGCCATCGTCTTCGCCCTTGGCACGATCTCCACGCGCGCCGCCGCCCAGCACCCCGAAGCGCTCTGGTACGCGGCGGGGAGCGAGGCGAGCACGCGCAGCTTCGTCGACCACGCCAATCAGGTGGACATCGTCTCGCCGCAGGTGTTCGACCTGCTCCCCAACGGCACGATCACCGGGCACCTCGACCCGCGCGTCGTGGCAGCGGCCCGTGAGCACCACGTGAAGCTCGTGCCGCTCGTCATGAATCCCGGGTTCAGCCAGCCCGCCATCCACCGGGTGCTGACCGTGGCGTCGGCGCGGCGGCGCGCCCTGCACAGCCTCGCCGCGCTCTGCCGCGACCAGCACCTCGACGGCATCCAGTTCGACCTCGAGAACGTGAACGTGGCCGACAAGCAGCGGTTCACGGCGTTCGTGCGCACCGCCGCCGACTCCGTCCACCGCGCCGGGTGCACGCTGTCGGCCGCCGTCGTGCCGCGGTCGAGCGAGAACCCGGGCACCAACAGCTACGACCGCTGGATCTTCGCGAACTGGCGCGGCGTGTACGACTACAAGGCACTGGCCGACACGCTCGATTTCATTTCGCTCATGACGTACGCCGAGCACACCGGCGGGTCCACGGCCGGCCCGGTGGCCGGCTATCCGTGGATGGAGGAGTGCCTGAAGTACGTGCTCTCGCTCGGCGTGCCGCCGGCCAGGATCTCGCTCGGCATTCCGTCGTACTCGGATTGGTGGTTTCCCTCGTATTCCGAGAAGCAGGGCTCGCGCATGAGCGGCCGGGACATCCCGTTCGCGCGCGCCGAGAGCCTGCTCGCGGCCAATCGCGTGATGGCGCAATGGGACAGCGTGCAGAAGTCGCCGCATGCCGTCTGGAGCGAGAACGGGGTGTTCCAGTATCTGTGGATCGAGGACGCCCGGGCGTTCATCCACAAGCTCGCGCTGGTGTCGCAGTACCACCTGCGCGGCTACTCGGTGTGGGTCCTGGGCACCGAGGATGCCTCGCTCTGGCCGGCCCTGGCGCGTGCGGAACATGCCACGCAGTTCTAGCGCGCGGCATGCGGCGACGCTGGCCGCCGCCCGGCGTAGCCGCCTTCGGGAGGCACCGTGAACTCCCTCCGCATCGACATCACCAAGCGCGCCGACGGAGCCACGATCCTGTGCTGCACGCGCGCCGACGGATCCGTCTGCTGGCAGCGCCAGGAGGTGCCCCAGGCGCGGTTCTTTCCCCGCCACGATCTCACGCACTACGCCGTGGAGAGCGCGCTTGGCGCGGACCGCGGCTTCTTCGGGCTGATCGCGCAGGGCTGGGACATCGCCGATACCGAGGGCAAGAGCGCGCGTGGCCCCCTGGCCGGTCAGGCGATCTTCGTGGAGCACCTCGTGGGGCTGATCGAGCGCGGCGGCATCGGGCGCGCGCCTCTCTCGGCGGCCGAAGTGAACGAGCAGGTCGCGGAATTGGAAGCGCAGGGACGACTCGCCGACGCCCTGCCGGTGACCGACGAACTGCTGCTCGCCGTACGCGCGCAGATCGCCGAGCTGCACGGGCGATGGACGTCGCTCAACCCGGGCGGCATGCTGACCCTGTGGTTCCCGCCCGGCTGATCCGTCCCCCGGGAGCTACACCACCGCCCCGAACAGCCGTCCCACGCCCGCCGTCACCAGCATGGCAAGGGCGCCCCAGAAGGTCACGCGCACGGCGCCCGCCAGAATCGGCGCGCCTCCCGTGCGTGCAGCGAGCGCCCCGAGCACGGCCAGGAAGATCAGCGATGTCGCGACCACCGCCGGGAGCAGCACCGGCAACGGCGCGAGCACGCTCGCCAGCAGCGGCAAAATTGCCCCCACGGCAAAGCTGGCAGCCGACGCCATCGCCGCCTGAATGGGCCGCGCCGAGACGACTTCCGAGATCCCCAGTTCGTCGCGGGCGTGGGCGCCGAGCGCGTCGTGCGCCATGAGCTGGTCCGCCACCTTGCGGGCGAGCGACGGCTCGAGGCCGCGCTTCACGTAAATCTCGGCCAGTTCCACGTGCTCCGCGTCGGGATCACCCCGCAGCTCGCGACGCTCGCGTGCCAGGTCCGCCTCTTCCGTCTCGGCTTGCGATTTCACCGACACGTATTCGCCGGCCGCCATCGACATCGCGCCCGCCACGAGTCCGGCCGTGCCGGCCACGATCACTCCGGCGCGCCCGACATTCGCGGCCGCCACCCCCACCAGCAGACTCGCCGTGGATACGATACCGTCGTTGGCACCCAGCACGGCGGCGCGGAGCCAGCCGATGCGATCGGTGCGGTGTTGTTCTCCCCGTTGGGCAGGCGGTGCCATCGGTGCTCCAGAGGGCTGGCGTCCCTTTCAATATGGGGTACCGCATGGTAATTCTGGGGAGCCCGGCGTTCCGCCGGGTGATTCCGACGCATCTCCGACGAGGACTTCCCATGCGCACTCGCACTCTCGTGGCGCTGGCCGTGCTGGGCGCCGTGGCCGCGCTTCCGGCCCCCGGCTCGGCGCAGACGACCGCCAAATATCCCGACCGTGCCATCCGGCACGACATCCCGATGACGGACATGATCCAGCGCGCCTTCGCGGCCGGCACCCGCGACTCCACAGGCCGCCCCGGCCGAAACTACTGGCAGCTCTGGACCAATTATGCCATTGACGCCCGCTTCGACCCCGCCACGGGTCTGGTGACCGGGCACGAACACGTGGTGGTGCAGAACGACGGCCCCAATGAGATGCGCACGATCACGCTGCGCCTGGACCAGAACCTGTTCGCCGCCAACGTACCGCGGGCCGAGGACGTTACCGACATCACCGACGGGATGCAGGTGACCGCGATGCAGGTGGACGGCCAGGCGGTGGCGCTCAATCCGGGGGCCCCAGCCCGTGGCCGCGGCGGCCGCGGCGGCCGCGGCGCCGCCCCACCGCCAGTGGAACTGGCGGCCTTCAACCTGACGCAGACGGTCGCCACGATCACCCTGCCCGCGCCCGTGCCCGCGCATGGCAGCTTCACGCTCGACGCCGACTGGCACTTCACGGTGCCCAAGGTCGTGGCGCCGACGCGCGGCATCCGCATGGGCGCCTGGGGCGACACGCTCTACCAGGTGGGCCAGTGGTACCCCCGCGTCACCGTGTTCGACGATCTGCGCGACGGCGGGTGGGACACCGAGCCCTATCTAGGACCATCTGAATTCTACAATAATTTCGGCCACTTCGACGTGAAGCTCGACCTGCCGGCAGGGTGGCTCGTCGGCGCGACGGGCATTCTGCAGAACCCCAATGAGGTGCTCACGGCAGCCGAGCGTGCCGGACTGCAGCGCGCGCTCACCGCCGATTCGACCGTCCGCATCCTGAGCCCCGACGACTTCGGACCGGGCAAGGCGACCGCCGCCGGCGACCGGCTGGTGTGGCACTTCGTGGCCGACACGGCGGGCGACGTCGCCTGGGCCACGTCCAATCAGTTCGTCTGGGATGGATACCACGCCGTGATCCCCGGGTCGGGCAAGAACGTTCCGATCAACGTCATGTACCTGCCGGGCCACGCAACGCAGTACGCCGACGCGGGCCCGACCGTCCGTCACGCACTCGAGTTTTATTCGAAGCTATGGATGCCGTATGCCTTCCCGACCATCACCATGGTGGACGGCCCGGAACTCGGCATGGAGTACCCCATGTTCATCATGTCGAGCGTCGGAGCGTCGGACCACGAAACCGGGCACGAATGGTGGCCGATGACGCTCGGCACGAACGAGACCTGGTATCCGTTCATGGACGAGGGGTTCAACCAGTATATGAACATCCTGTCGCGCGACGACCGGCAGCATCTGCCGGTGGATCTCGACGGCCAGGGGCAGCGCTATGGCATGACAAGTGGCAACGAACGCGAAGCGCCGCTGATGTGGGACGCCAACTACGGCGGTCCGATGTACTCCTTCCAGGGGTACAGCAAGGCGCCGCTGATGCTGTCGATGCTCGGCGGCATCGTGGGCGACACCGCCGTGTGGAGGGCGATGAGCGAGTACGCCCATGCCTGGCGGTTCAAGCACCCGTCGCCGTGGGACTACGCGTTCTTCATGAGCAACCCCCTGCACCGCGACCTCGGCTGGTTCTGGTACTACTGGCTGTTCACCACCGACGCCGTGGACGGGTCCATTCAAGACGTGACCACGTCGGGCGGGCGCACCGTGGTTACCGTGCACCAAGCGGGGCAGATGCCCTCACCGGTGGTGTTGAACGTGCACTTCGCGCCCAAAGGCCCGGCCATCCGGCACATGCGGAACGCCGTGATGATCGACGATTCCACGGCCACCGTCACGTGGCCGGTGGACGTGTGGTTCAACGGGAGCCGCACCTTCAAGGCGACGCTCGATTTCGGCCCGCGCAAGATCGAGCGTATCGTGCTCGATCCGCACTGCAGGTTCCCGGACAATGACATCCAGGACGACACCTGGCCGAGGCAACCGCCTGCGCCCGAGCCGGCTGGCGGGCGCGGGCTCGGCGGCGGGGGTGGCGGGCGGTTCGGCGCGCCGGTGTGCAAGGGATGATTGGCCGCTGAACGGCATGCGCGAAACGGGCGGCGACTCGATGAGAGTTACCGCCCGTTTTCTCGCGCCGCATCAGTGCGTCGATGCGTCCGGAACTCCAATCGCTTCAGGTGCCCGGGTGGCTGATCGAATAGACGTACGCCGCCACCGACTTGATCTGAGCCGGCGTCAGCTTGGCCCCACCCATCGGGAGCATCGGCGCGGTATACGGCGCCGTGGGCGTGGGCATTCCTTCGGTGACGCGCTTCTGGATGAACGTGTAGCTCCCGTCGCCGGAGAGCCACTTCTTGTCGGAGCCGGCGAGCGGCGGCGCCAGCGGCCCACCCTTGGCGTCCATGCCATGGCAGGTGAAGCACAGCCCGCCGGCCGCCTGCCCATGGAAGATGCTGTCACCTTCGGCGACCATCGCCGCCGTGGCGCCAGCGGGTGGCGGACCCTGCGTGGGCGCCGCCGCAACCGCCGGAGCCGCCGGCGTGGGCGCGGCCGCGGCCGCCGGGGCCGCAGCCTGCGTCGTGTCGACCGCCTTGTTCTCGCCGCCACCGCAGGCGGCCAACACAAAGGCCAACACCGCCGCGGCCGCGGCGGGTTTAGTCGCGCAAAGAGGCTTCCGCATTTCTCCCTCCCCATCGTGATCAGAGTTCAGCACTGCAGAGCCCATCCCCGGGGGAGCGCCTGACCATGCACTGCTTGCGGCGCTCGGCTCGCCCCACGGCGAACCCTCATCACAAACGATAACCCGATTCCAGAATCACCGCGTGAGGGAATTCCCTAACGCTTCAGCGTGGCGTCGTAGAATGCCGCGAGGTCCTGCTTGAGCTGCGCCAGTGCCGGGGTGTGCACGTAGATCATGTGGCCCGACTGGTAGTAGCCGTACGTGATGTTCCTTGCCAGCGATGGGTCGAGGCCCATATGGTCGAGGGTGTATTCGGTTTCGAAGAACGGCGTGGCGAAATCGAAGTAGCCGTTGGCCGAGAACACCTTGAGCTGCGGGTTCTTGGACATCGCGTCGCGCAGGTCCTCGGCCACGTCCAGCATGTCGGCGCCATGGTGGTGGTCGTCCCAGTTGCGACCCACGACACCGTAGTTCGTGGTGAGGTACCAGCGGTCGCTGTCAAAGTGCAGGGCGTTCTTGAGGTAGTAGTTGAACGCCGTGGTGAACGGGCCGTTGATCGCGGCATCCGCGGCATCGTACTCGGGGCTCTCGCCGGCGGCGTCGTGGTCGATGCCCTCGTACCGGGCGTCGAGGCGGCCGACGGTGCGGCTTTCATCTCGCAGCAGTTCCTTCTGGAACCGGTCGGGCGTGAGACGCAGATTCGCCTCACGCCAGTACTGCACTGAAATCCCGGTGTACTCGTGGAGCTTGGCCGCCACGGCGTCGCGCTCGGCGGCGCCGAGGTGCGAGCCCTTGTCCAGCGCCTGCTGATAGTCACCCAGGGCGAATGCCCGCACCTGCGCCAGGAACGCCGCCAGGTCCGCCGGCTTTGGTGAGACCTTGTCGTGGTACCAGGCGGTGGCCGCCATGGTCGGCAGGAAGAGTTCGTACGGCAGGTCGAGCGCGAAGGCCGGCCCCGAGAAGTCGACATACGCATTCAAATATGACGAGACGAGCACCACGCCGTTGAGCGGCATGCCGCGCTCCTGGAGGGCGGCCGCCAATCCCGCCGACCGCGTGGTGCCGTACGATTCGCCCATGAGGAACTTGGGCGAATTCCAGCGATTGTTGACGGTGACGTAGCGGGTGATGAAGTCGGCGAACGCGCGGATGTCCGCATCGACCCCGAAGAAGTCCTTGCCCGTGCCCTTTCCCACGATCTGGCTGAATCCAGTGCCGATGGCGTCCACGAATACCAGGTCGCTCTTGTCGATGATGCTGTACGGGTTGTCCTTGAGATCGTAGGGAGCGGGCGGCGTGGAAGCCGCATCGTCGGTGACGACGCGAACCGGGCCCACCGAACCCATGTGCAACCAAATCGTGCTCGACCCCGGCCCGCCGTTGTAGAGGAAGGTGATCGGCCGCGTGAGCGAATCGGGGCCGTCCTTGGTGTAGGCCACGTAGAAGAAGCTGCCGATCGGCGCGCCCGAATCGTTGCGCACGATGAGATTGCCGGCGGTGGCGGTGTAGTGGAGGGGCGCGCCATTGAGGGTGATCACGTGCTGCGTGACCGACGTCCGCTCCGCGGGCGCGGCGGCCGTGGCGGCGGTGTCCACCGGCGGTTTGCCCGTCTGCTGGGCGAGCGCGGGGAGCGTGGGCAGCCCGAGCAGGGCGCAGGCGACGGCGAACGGCAGCGTGCGGCGAGTGATCACGGAACGGCTCCTGAGTGGAGTGCGGAATGCGGGGACGGCGGGACACGAAGCACGATCGGCGGCTGCGCAAGCGCGACCGCCGATCAAATTACCGCGTGGCCACCGCGGCGCCAGCGTTACTTGAGGCGGGCCCGTTCGAGGTGGATGACGCCGGTGCTGTCGGTGACGCCCATGTACACCACGCCGGGTCCGAATCCGGCGATCGTGCGGAATGCCGGAAGTTGGACACGATCGGTGAGTTCGCCCTTGTCGTTCACGACGTCGTAGATCGGGCGGCCGTCGCTGGACTGCGAGGTGCGAATCCACAGATTGCCGTTCAGGTCGCACCGTGTGGCGGCGGTGCCGAACGCCGGGCGGTAGTCGGGCAGTTCGTACGGTGCCACGAACTGCAAAGGCGGCATCGTGATCTGTTGGGTCGATGCGCCGCGCATCGGCGGTGTCCCGCCCCCGCCCCCGCCCCCACCCACGTCGGTGCGCACGACCATCACCATCTGGCCCATGCCGCCGCCGGCGCCCGGGTCGCCACCGACGGTGGCCCGCTGCTGCTGGCCGTTCCCCGTGAGCTTGCGCGTGGAATCGAGGGCGGCCATCCGCTCCTGGCGGCGCTGCTCCATCACCTGCTTGGCGGAATCGATCACCGCCGCCTTCTGGTCGTCGGTGAGCCGCTGCCAGTCGAAGGGAATCTTCGCCGATGAGGTCATCGGGCCGTCGGGGTGGTACCAGTCCACGTGAAAGTCGCGGCCGCGCACCACGGCCACCGTGCCGTTCGGCAGAAGCGCCCAGTCATCCACGATCGGCAGCGGATTGATCGTGGCAGTCGCCGTGAACCCGTTGTCGGTGCGCACGACGTTAACCTTGGTGGGCGGAATCCGGAAGAACGCCACCGTGTCTTCGGCGCGGGTGGCGAGCGTGACGCGGATGATCGGTGCCGAATCGGGGAACTGGGGGGTGAAGGTCTTGAGTTCCGCCGGGTTCGTGGGTGGGTTCATCAACGTGGTGTTGCCACGATAGACCAGCCGCCCGGCGGGGTCGAACCCGGACTGGCCGAACGGGCCGCCGATCAGGTAGATGGCCTCGTTGGGGTGCGGCACCGCCATCACCCGCGCCACCTTGCCGGAGTCGTCGAACACCAGCATCGAGAGCGACGCCGGGTCGATGAATAGGGTCGAATCGCCGCGGTACGGGATCAGGCCGCCGGGCTGGTTGCCGTAGGCGTTCGCCGTGCTCGCGGTGGAATCGGCTACCGGGATGGCGTGGGCAAGCGTCGAGTCGAACAGCAGCACGCGGTGCGACACGATGTCGTTGACCAGCACCCGACCGCCGCTCAACTCGCGAACCGCCGAGACCGCGCGCATCGGCGCGGCAGTCACGGCCTCGATGGGGCCAACCGGACGGACCGGCGGCAGCGCCTGCTGCGCGGCCGCCGGGGACGCCACCGCCAGGACGGTGAGGCCGAGCAACTGCGAAATGCAATGGGACATGATCCGGCTCCGATGAAAGCGACGCGGCGCGCAGAAGCGCCGCTACGGAAAGTTAACGGCTGATGATGACGCGCATGCCGCCGCTGCCGGCGTCCACAGTGAACGAGTTGCCGGCGTTGGGGCCGAAGCCCGAGTTGGCCAACCCCGCCGTGCCCGAGCGGATGGCCGACAGGTAGCGCGGGTCGAGGTAGCTGCTCACGATGTCGGGCAGCTTGCGCCGCTGGTCGGCCGTGAGCAGCCCCTTGATCTCGGGCGCCAGCTTGAGCAGCAGATCCACCGACGCCTCGCGCCCCCGCCGGTAGCGGGCGTAGGCCTCGCCCTCGTCGAAGCGGTCGGGCAGGTCGGCGTAGTACTTGGTGATCGGCGTCCAGATGGAATCGAGCCGGATCACATACCACCGGTTGAGCGTGGCGACGCTGTCGGCCTGCGCCGGCGTGAGTCCGAGCGTATCGAGCTGGCGCAGGATCACGGACATCGGGTTGGTGATGCCACCGCTGCCGTACAGGGCGCGCAGAATGGGCTGGGACAGCCGGATGCCGTCGTGCGTGCGGCCGCGATCGAGCTGCTGGGTGAGCAGCTGCCGCTCGCGCTCGGGTCCGACGTCCACCCGTACCATGGCAGTGAGGGTGACCGGTGAGCGAGCGGTGGTGAGCTGCGGGTTGGTGGCGCCGAACCGCTGGTTCACCTGGTACACGTAGCTCTGGGTCTGGGCGTTGAAACCCTGCACGTAGAGCAGCGACGCATCAGGAACCGCCGCCTGCCCCCACCCGTGGATGTGGTTCTGGCCGTGCAGCAGCAGGTCGGCCGCGCCCAGCGGATTGCCGATCTGGAACGACAGCGTCGCCCGCTGCGGCATGTGGACCTTGATCGGGTTGAACGAAAACGTCAGGTTGGCCGTCGACGTCCAGGGTCCCTCGCAGCTGTTGCGTCCCGCCACCTGCCCGAGCTGCGCTTCGAGACAGTCGCGTACGCGGCCCGACGACGACGCGAGCAGCGACTGCATGGCGGCGGCCAGCGTGGGGTCGGCGGTGTGTGCCGGATCGAAGACGAACGCCCGGTCGTTGGCGTAGCCGTCGCCGTTGATGTCGGTGGCCACCATCGGCGTGAACGGCATGCCCGACCGCACGCTGCCGTACCAGTTGACGCGCACCCAATCGAAGAAGTTGTAGCCCAGGCTGTACTGGATCTGGTGCGGCGAATCATAGCTCGACCGGCTCCACGACACGTCGAGCGGGTCGCCGGCGGTGTTGCCGTTTCCGAAGCCGCGCGTGCGCTCGCGGATGTCCTGGTAGGTGTACGACAGGCTCCAGCTGTAGTGGCTGTTGAACGACGCCGGCGCGATCTGCGCCGAGAGCTGCGCGCTGCGCGACTGCATGTCGGACAGCAGCTCGGTCACGTGATTGAACAGCGGCGACCGGTAGGCGTCGGCATAGGCAATGGCGCCGGTGCCGGGCACGATGCTGCCCGGCTGCGCGAACACGGGCCGATCGCGCTCGTCGGCCAACCGGAACGCCACGTTGGGATCGAAGTTGAGATCCACCGATGACTGCTGATTGAGGTTCAGCGAGTAGGTGGCGCCGAAGGTGGCGTTCAGGCGGTTGTCGAGCACGGCGCCGCTCCACTGCAGGTTGGAGCGCAGGCTGCGCGGCGCGTTGTAGTCGCGCGCGAACAGATTCACGTTGGGCGCCGAATTGGCGAACTGGGTGCCGGGCGCGCCCGCGCCGCCCACGCACGTGGTGGGCACGGACGCCGGATCGTCGAGGTAGCCGGTCCAGTCGGGCACCGGGGTGGCCGCGCCGACGCAGGTGAGCTGCTGCTGTCCGCTGGCCAATCCGTTGTTGAGGAGGGACGATCCGACGTCGGTCACGCGTCCCACGTTCTGGAACAGGCCGATGCCGCCGCGCACCACGGCGCGCGGCCCGCGAACGGCGCCCAGGAATCCGGCGACCTGGGGCGCCATGCCGTAGCTCCAAGAGAATCCGATGCGCGGGCTGGCGTAGATGCGGTCGGGCACGAGGTCGTTGGGCACGCCGAACGTCTGGGCGACCAGCGGGTTGGGGGTGGGGGCCGTGCCGTACCGGTTGCCGTCCAGCCGCAGCCCGTACTGCACCTGGAGATCCGGGTTGACGCGGTACGAATCGCCGAGCGACAGCGCGCCGACCCACTCATCGGCACTCGCCGTTTGCGGCAGGAGGGTGCGCGTGAACGAGGCCGGTGCGCCGGACGCGAAGTCGGCGAGCGACGTGTAGCTGAACGTGCCCAGTTCGTTGGTCGTCTGGTCCGACGAATAGCTGTCGTGGCGGACCTCGCTGGTCAGCCTGAGGCGGTGCTTGTTGTCGAGACTGAACCACGACAGCTGGTTGGTGACGTCGACGGTGCGCGTGGTGCTGCTCGTGTTCAGGAACGGACTGCCGCCGAAGCCCACCGTCTGCACGCCGGCGGTTCCGTCGGGGAAGGCGGAGTTCACGAGCACGTTGCCGCTGGGGAGGTCGAGGAACGGGGTGCCGTAGCGGCG
Source organism: uncultured Gemmatimonadaceae bacterium (assembly GCA_963728785.1). GTDB lineage: Bacteria > Gemmatimonadota > Gemmatimonadetes > Gemmatimonadales > Gemmatimonadaceae > JAGWRI01. The sequence goes on along the minus strand of CAVSKV010000004.1, from coordinate 449,203 downwards.
CATGCTGCTCACCGAGAGTCCGGTCTCGGTCAGGATGCCGAATCCGAAATAGGCGGAGTGGCGGGCCTGGATGCCGGCGTTCCAACTGGTCATCGATCCGCTGGCGGCCGGCAGTTGCGTGGTGCCCAGCGACAGGGGGTTGAACTTGAACCAACCGGCGTTGACGGTGAGATTGAGCGCCTGTCCGGAGGTCGAGCTGGGCGGGGCGAAGTCGAAGCTGCCGAGCACCAGGCCCTGGTCGGTGAGCTGCTGGCCCGGCACGGCGCGGGTGGTGGCCGGCACACCATCCTGCTGCAGGATGCCGAGCAGCCGCTGGGCGGAGTCGGGGGCGATGCCGGCGGTCTGGAGCCCGAGGGCGTTGGTGTTGAGCAGCGACCGCAGCGGATTGGCCTGCTGGCCGAGCTGATATGAAAAGTTATAAAACGACTGGTCGAACTGGAGCGGACCGGACACGCCGCCGCTGAGGTTGACGTTGGTGTACTGCTGGCCGAGGGCGCGGGCCGCCGGATCCATCCATTCCATGGCGGGCGCGTTGAACACGACGCTGGCCGACCGGTTGATGAAGTTGGTGCCGGACGCGGTGCTGATGTTGAACTGCCCGCCGCTGAACCCGCCCCGCGACACGTCGTACGGCGCGGTGACCAGCGAGCTGTTCACTTGCGCGTCGCGCGGGATGTTCGAGCCGTTGAAATCCATCCCGTTGAGCGTGTTCGTATTCTGGCTGCCGTCGAGGCCGAGCACGGAGAACCCCGAGGGGTCGCCGTTGGAGCCGGGGAGAAAGAGCACGCCGGGCAGCGACGCCGCCATCGCCGCGAGGTCGCCCTGCTGGGCGGCGGTGAGCGCGTTGCTGTTCACCGCGCGTTCGGTGCCGCCAATGTCGGGCGGGGTCTCGTTGCGGTTGGGCCGCGTGCGGCCGGCCTGCACGTGCACCGTGTCGAGCGTGGCCACGGTGCGCGACAGCTTCGCGTCGGCCACGAGGATGTCCTGGTCGGCCGTTCGCTTGACCTCGAACCGCTTGAGCGCGAACCCGTCGGCGTTGAACGACACCATGTAGTCGCCGTCGCCGTTGGGATAGATGATCGTGAATCGCCCGTCGTGGTCCGTGCGCGCCGAGCGCGTCACGTTGCCCGAGATCGAGGTGGCCGACACCAGGACGTTGGGGATCGGCACCGACTCGGGGCTCGTGACCTGCCCGCGGATCACGTCGGCGCCCTGGGCCAGCGCGGGATGCGCCAGACCGAGCGTGGCTGCGACGAGCGCCAGGCATTGCAGGACGCGACGAACGGGCACGGTGAGGTTCCGGGGGAGAGGTGGCGCTGCTGCGAGCGCGAGGAAGATCGCCAGCGATCCGAATTCTAGTGTCCGTCGACCATCTCTGCACTCGACGCGGACTCCGACGGACCGACCGGTTGGACCCCGGTTGCCCGTCCGGGGTTTACGGGGCGCCTGCTGGAGTGAGGCACGTACACCCATGGCGCCAACGACCGCCGCACACGACATTCGGGCATGCATCGGCGTACCTTCCTCCACTCCCTCGGCGCCTCCTTGGCGGGGCTGGCCGTTGCCCGGCGCGTCCCCATTGGCCTGGGAGAACGGCGTCTGGCCCGGGTCGGACTCGAGCTATACTCCGTGCGCAACGCCCTGAAGCGCGACCCCGCCGGTACGCTCGCCGCGGTGCGCGCCATCGGCTACCAGGAAGTGGAACTGCTCTGGTCGTTCGACAACTTCGGGCAGACGCCGGCCCAGGTGCGCGCCACGCTCGACCGGCTCGGACTCATCGCGCCCTCGGCCCACATCGCGCCCGAGTTGCTGTTGGGCGATTGGGCGAAGGCCCTCGATCAGGCCAAGTTCCTGGGGCACCAGTACCTGATCGTGCCCAGCCTGCCCGACGAAACGAAGACGTCGCTTGACTCGTGGCGGCGATGGGCCGATACGTTCAACACCGCTGGCGCCGCCGCCCGGAAGGCCGGCATTCTGGCTGGCCCAGCACAACGAGCCAGAGCACGTGCATCCGATCGATGGACAGATTCCGTACGACCTGTTCATTGCGCGCACCGATCCCAAGCTCGTGCGGCTCCAGCTCGATTTCGGGAACATGGCCGTGGGCGGTGGAGACCCGATGGCATATCTCGAGCGCTACCGCGACCGTTACTGGAGCTTCCACGTGAAGAACGTGGTGGCCGACCGCACCCACGACACCGAACTGGACGCCGGCGTTCTCAACCTGCGGCCGCTGCTCGCCGCCATTCCCGACATCAACGCCAAGCCCTGCTACGTGGAACAGGAGAGTCCGGCGGACGAACTGGTGAGCGCGCGCCGGAATTACACGTATCTATCGCAACTCGCGTTTTAGATCCGTTGTTTCGCTGTCTGACCGTCTGACTGTCCGACTGCCCGACTGCCCGAGTGTCCGACTCTCTAACAGCCCGGCATCCGGAATCCCCCGATCCTCGTCGAGTACGCGTCGGCGCCCTTCTTATAGAAGTCGCCCACGTACCAGATGGTGCAGTCGTCGCTCGGATCCACAGCGGTCTGGCTATAGTCTTCCCACCGGCGCGTGTTGGTCTGCGCGGCTCCCCCCTCGGCCAATACGGCTTCGCGAATGGTGAGGCGTCCGGCGGGATCGCCCGCCAGCCGGCCGGCGAAGCGTTGACCGGCAAAGCTGTTCTGTCCACCGAACGAGTAGCCCACGCCGATGTTCCCCGCCCCGTCCATTGCCGCGCTTCCCATCCAGCGGTAGTCGCTGTCGGGAGCGAAGGTGCCTTGCTGGTACAGCGACAACGCGCCGCTCGCACCCAGCCGGAACTCGTACCAGCGCACGCCGCCGGCGCCCTCGGTGGTGTTCACCGAATGGACCGCAACCACCGACTGCTGGCTGCCGATGCGGCGGTAGGTGAGCCGGGCCATCAGCTTGTCGCCCTGCGCGTCGAGCCGGCGGTCGGTGCCGGGCTGCGGCACGCAGTCGGACAGTTGGCCGTCGCACAGATAGTGGTAGGGCGCCACGCCGATCTTCACGGGGCCGGAGAGCGACGTCCGGGTGGAGTCGTTCCAGTCCACGTGGAACCGCCACGCGTACACGCCGTCGTCTTCCATCACGCCTTTGAGCTGCGTGCCCCCGGCGACCATCACGATGGCCGGCGTCCCCGGATCGGGCAGCTGCGTGCCGTCCAGGTCGGCCGGGTTGAGGAAGTTCACGCCGTCGATCGTGATGCACTGCTCCGTGGCCGGCTCACCGCGCAGCATCCGCGCGCGGTCCACGGCGCATATGCTTTTCTGAATGACACCGTCCCCGCTGCTCGTGGCCACGTAGTACGCGTCGGGCCAGACGGCCGGGCGCGGGTAGTCGGGAAAGAGGTGGCGGGCGAACTCGTACCGGTAGTAGGGTCCGAACGGACTCGCCCCCGCGCTGACCGCATAGCACATCGCATAGTGCCCGGCGGTCGTGTCGCCGCGGGCCAGGGTGGAATCGGTTGCCGAGAGGCGGGAGAAGATCGGCATGACGATCAGCCAGCGGCCCGCCAGTTGGTCGTATCGCACCACGGCGTCACCGTTGTTGTGGCGGGAGCAGGCGCCGGGGAATCCCTCGAATACGCTGCGCGTCTCCACCGGGCCGTACAGCACCTTGCCCGTGGTGTCGAACATGGCGCCCTTCTTGGTGAAGATCGCCATGCGAGTGTTGACGATCTGCACGATGTAGTCCGGCCCGACGGCGAGTGTGTTGTCCGACGGATTGCGCATGCGCGCCGTGCCCTGCGGCCCCTCGAACCCCGCCCCCAGCCCGTCGAAGCTGGCGACAAGGGCCGGTGCCGGATCGCGCCCCTCGCTTCGCTGCTCCACGGCCCCCGAGCCGGCGGGCGTCGTGATCGGCGGTGGCACCACGTGCACGTCGGCAGGGCCGTCGTCGGCCTGATCGGCTCCCGGGGCGAGGGCGTAGGGCGGCAGCGGATCGCCGTCCGGTCCTGGCACGGTGGAGGCAACGCGCGCCGTGAGTAAAGCGCCCAGCACGTGCGACAGGTCGTGATGGAGGGCCGGGCCGAACATCACGTCGTGCGTTGCCACCAGCGGCTGCACCAGCACGGCCGCCGCACGAGCGGCGCTGTAGCGGTCGGCCACCACGAAGGCGGCGATGGCGACCGCGATGGCCGACGTGGTCACCGGTTTCAGATGACGGAGCATGGCGGTATCCTGGCGACGCGTGCTCGGGAGCGGGCACTCAACATTATGATAGCGGGGCGGCCCTGCCGGGGCGACCGGGAACCGGGGCCCCCTTGCCCGACTTCCTAGATTGAGCGTCGTGCCCGATTCACGGGCCGGAGAGTCCCGGGGGACCCATGTCGATCAGACCCGTCAAGCGCATCGTCCAAGCCGCGCCCACCATGGAAGGGGCCGGCGTCAGGCTCCGCCGCGCGTTCGGCTTCGGGGCCACCGAGGAGTTCGACCCGTTCCTGTTGTTCGACGATTTTCGGAACGAGAAGCCCGAAGACTTTCTGAAGGGATTCCCGTGGCATCCGCACCGCGGCATCGAGACCATCACGTACGTGCTCAGGGGTACCGTGAACCACGGCGACAGCCTGGGGAACTCGGGCACCCTGGGCGCGGGCGACGTGCAGTGGATGACGGCGGGGAGCGGGATCCTGCATCAGGAGATGCCGAAGGGCGATCCGGAGGGGCGGATGCACGGCTTCCAGCTCTGGGGCAACCTGCCGGCATCGCGCAAGATGACCGATCCGCGCTATCAGGACATCGGGGCCAAGGACATCCCCGAGGTCACCGACGACGACGGCACCGTGGTGCGCGTGGTGTGCGGCGACTTCTGGGGGAAGACCGGCCCAGTGGACGGCATCGCCGCCGAGCCGCAGTATCTCGACGTGTCCGTGCCCGCCGGCGTGCGCAAGACGCTGCCCGTGGAGACGTACCGGCACGCGTTCGCGTACGTGTTCGAGGGGAGCGGCACGTTCCGCGGCGCGTCCGATCCGTTCGGCGCGCTCACCGACCGGGTGGGCGACAACGGCGCCACGGTGGCCGAGGAGACGGTGCGCGACACGGCCGGCAACCGCTCGCTGGTGCTGTTCGACGCGGGGGACGAGGTGACGGTGCAGGCGGGGGACGAGGGGGTGCGCTTTTTGCTCGTGTCGGGCAAGCCGATCGCGGAGCCGGTGGCGTGGTACGGGCCGATCGTGATGAATACGCAGCAGGAACTGCGGCAGGCGCTGGACGAATTGAATCGGGGGACGTTCATCAAGCACGCGTGAGGGGTCGCCGGCGCGCCGTGGTCCCGCTGCGCGCCGGCGGCCGGTCAGTTCAGGCGGAGCCCGAAGGTGATCGGGTACGCGTGGAGCGTGTTGCCGCCCGTCGTCCACACAAGGATCTCGCCCGAGACCACGGCCTGCACTGGCCCGACGAGCGCGAAGGCGACGTCAGCCCGCCACGCCGCCGCGGTGTGCGTTCCGGCGTTCCACATGTGGAGCTCGCCCAGATCGCCCTCCACTCCGACACTGACGTCAGCATTCAACTGGCGCCTCGCGCCGAAGGTGGCCGCCAGATAACCGAAGGACGGCAGTGCCTGTGAGTAGGCGTAGCTGCAATCGGAGCATGTCGGAGTAACCGTAACCTTGGTGGTCCCGTAGTATTGCGTGGCGGAGACACCCATTCTGACCTGCGTTCCGCCCAGGTCGAGGACCCTCCAGTCGATACGGGCATCTGCCGCCAGGATGCTACGGTTGTAGTAGTTGCCGCCGCTGACGTTGGCGATCCCGGCGTCGAGCGCGAGCGACACGGAGGACTGGGCCCTTGCTGATACCGCACCGATCGCCGCCGATACGGCAGCGACTGCCAGTGCGCCGAAGACAGGTTTCATGATTGGCCCCATGTTCAGTGAAGGCGAATGCCGAGGAACCAGGGAGCCGTGGTGAAGACGATCCCATTGGCCGACCACCATGCCGCTTCCACGCCCACGGTGAGCCACGCGCTGCCGGCGAACCCCAGTGCGATGTCCGCTTTTCCGACCGGGCCGACCTCGTGCCCGAGCCCCGTGGCTTCCACCGAACCAACGCCGCCTCCGACCTCGACGTCGATGTGCGACCAGACCGATTGTCGGAGAGAAAGCGTGGCGGCATTTATCTGAGCGAGCGGCGTTTCCTGGACGCACCCCGACCCCGATGGCAGACAGACCGTCGTGTTGCCCGCCGAGAAAGGCCCGAGCCGGGAGAGCGCGGCCACGACGTCCGCCGAGCCCAGCCGGGACACCGTGTAGCCGAGTTCCGCCCGCCACTCGCCAACCGAGGTGCGGTCACCGTAATAGGTGCCGCCGACCACGTGGCCGGCCCCGATCGCGAAATCGGCCGACCACCGCGACTGGGCACGCGCCGGCCCAGCCGCGACGATGATGCCAGCGGCCGCGAGCGCGCAGACCGCATACCTTCGCCCCCATCGGGGCACGCTCCGCAGACGCGTCATGAGATGCCGCCTACGGGTGGATGGTGACGGTGGAGGCGCCGCGGACCGTCGAGTCGGACGTCAGGGTGGCGATGATAGCCACGGTGCCCGCGTCGAGGGCTGTGCCGAGACCGGTGAGAGAATCCACCGTCATCCTCGACGCGTCGGCCGAACTCCAGCGGAACAACACCGGATTGGCGCCGGGGGCGCACGTCGGAGGCATGGTGGCGGAAAATCGAACGGTGTCGCCCACGTTGAGCGTGACTGTCGCCGGCGATACCGCCGGCCCCCGCGCGATGTCTGCGCAGTTGCCACTGTCCGCGACTGCCGTACCCCCCTTCCCCGTGCATCCCGCAACGGCTACCGCCACTGCCACCACCGACGAACCGAACAGTTTCAGATTCTCTCCCTCGTGCGAGTCTTCAAGGAATTGCCATACCCGCCTGCATATGGTGGGTGGTCCGCCCAGGCAGGCAAGAGGGGATTTCGCCCGGGGAATAAGCCCCCAATCCGGGGCCTTCCCCACCTCGTACGTCCTGCCCCGCTACTCCTGCGCCAAGTCCGTTCCCGGGATTCTCCGAGCCGCCCACGCGAAGACGGCCAGCGCCCCCACGCCCAGAAGCGTTTCCATATAGAGCATGCCGTTGGTGTGCCACGCATCGTGCGCCCAGCCCTCCCCGCGCAGCACGGCGAGCGTGAACAGCGTGTTGAGCGCGAAGAACAGGTTGATCTTGGTGGCCGCCGCCGTGTGGCCCACGATCGCCAGCACGAGCCCGGTGAACGAACCGGCCACCATGCCCAGCGTGAACGAATAGAAGAGCGTCGACGCCGCGTAGCCCGCGGGCGTGCGCGGCGACCAGGCCATCACGAGGCACGCCGCGAGGCCCAACGCGCAGGCCACGGCGTAGGCCATGGGCTTGTTGATCCGGTCGGCCAACCGGCCGCCCGCGAAGCATCCAATCACGATGGCCACGCCGCCCCCGAGGCCGAGGACGAGAGCGACGACGTCCGGCGACGCGTTCCACTCGGGGGCGAGCGATCCGAACAGGTCCTTGGCCGCGCCGGTGCCGATGGGCAGAATGGCGAGCAGCAGCCCGATGCGGCCGGCGCGCGAACGCACCACGCCCACCAGTTCGCGCCACGCCTCCGACGCGCGCGCTTCGGCGGACGCGCCACCGAGCCCTCGCGGCGCTTCCTGGACGAGTAGCAATGGCAGCGCGCAGACCGCCAGCACGACGGCCAGCGCGGCCCCCGCCATCCACGGCTGGGGCGCATGCTTCATGAACCAGAGACTCATCCCGCCGCCCGCGGTCTGCCCAAAATGGTTGCCGGCCTGGAACCACCCTGCGGCGCGCCCGCGGGCCCCACTCGGCGTGTTGTGCACCATCAGCCCCTCGGTGGCGAAGGCGACGAAGGTGGCCGCCACGCTCGACACGAGCACGAGCAGCGAGAGCAGCGGCATCGTCGCCTGGGACAACGGCACGATGGTGATGGCCAGGAACCCCACCGACACGGTCGCGATGGCGATCAGGTACCAGCGCTTGCGGCTCAGCGTGTAGTCGCCGATCGGCGCCCACACGAACTTCCACCCCGCGGCAAGCAGCGCCATGCCCACCACGCCGGCGATGGCCGAAACCGAAACGCCGGCCCTCACCGCCAGGTAGCCGAGCGCAATTGAGGGGAAGCCGAACGACAGCCCGTACGGGAAGTAGAGCACCGCCCATACCCACGGATGGCGGGCTGCAGGAGACGCCGCGCCGCCGTCCGCGACCGGGGGAAGCAGTTCCTCTGGCATCATGGATTCGGCCGGCGGCATGATCGGCCAACATACGGGACGGCACGCGCGGGCGCGAACGCGGCCGGGGGGACGGGACGGGCCGGGCGCGACGGTGGGCGGCACGGTACTTTGGTGCATCGCGTCCGTCATGCCCTCACGAGGTCCCCGTGCTCAACCGCCTGCTCCCGGCGAGCCGCCGTGCCGCCGCACGCCTTGCATTTGCTGCCGCGTTCGCCGCGGCCCCACTCTTCCCGGCACGCGCCGCCGCCCAGACGCAGGCGGCGCCGGTGCTCGATCCCGCCGGCACGGCCGCCGGCGCCCGTCCGACCCCGGGCCCCGTGTACGAGTCCTACGCGTTCAGTCGTGCCGTGGCCCGTGGCACCCGCACTCGCAGCGGCCTCCCTGGGACTGCGTATTGGGTGCAGCATCCGCGCTATTCCATCGACGCCACGCTCGAACCGGCGCGCAATCGCCTCACCGGACGCGAGACGGTGGAATACGTCAATCAGTCTCCGGACTCACTGCGCACCATCGCCGTGTACCTGCGCCAGAACGTCTTCGCGCCCGGCGTGCCGCGCCGCCAGCCGGTGCCCATTACGGGCGGCGTCACGCTGGGCCGCGTGGCGGTGAACGGCCGCGTCATTTCCGCCGAACCGCAGCGCAACTCCGCGATGCCGATCACGGCGCCGCCGGAAGCGCCACCGCATGCCGGCCAGTATGCCGTGGACGGCACGGTGATGTGGATTCCGCTGGCGCAGCCACTGCTGCCGGGAGACAGCGTGCAGCTGGCGTTCGCTTGGTCGTACACTCCGCCGCCGGCACCGGCCGACGGCCGCGAGGGCCACGACGGGCAGGTGTACTTCATGGGCTACTGGTATCCCGAGATCGCCGTGTACGACGACGTGGACGGGTGGGTGACCGATCCGTATCTGCTGGAAGCCGAGTTCTACATGGATCCGGCCGACTACGACGTGCGCCTTACCGTGCCGCACGGATGGGTGGTGGACGCCACCGGGACGCTCGCCAACGCCGAGGCCGTTCTCACCCCTGCTGCGCGCGACAGCCTGGCCACTGCGCGACGCACCGGCCGCGTGGTGCGGGTGCTTACGCCGGGCACCAGCGTGGCCAGTGTGTTCCGGCCCGGGGGCGCGACCACGACCTGGCACTTCCGTGCCGACAGCGTGCGCGACTTCTCGTGGGGCACGAGTGACCAGTATGCGTGGGATGCGACGCGCGCGCTGGTGGATGGCGGGCGCGACACGGTGGCGATCAACAGCTTCTTCCGGCTGACGGCGGCCGCCGCGGCCTGGCGGGTGGGTGGGGCGCGGTTCACGCGCGACGCGATCGAGCAGCTGTCGGCGTATCTGTGGCCATACCCCTGGCCCAAGATGAGTTCGATGGAGGGCGTGCTCAACAGCGGGGGCATGGAGTACCCGATGATGACGCTGATGCAGCCGTGGGCCGACACGCTCTCGCTGGCCGGCGATTTGATGCACGAGACCGGGCACATGTGGTTTCCGATGCAGGTGGGGTCCAACGAGACGCGCTATCCATGGATGGACGAGGGGTTCACGCAGTTCGACGTGGCGCAGGGGATGCGCACGCTCTACGGCGAGCCGAGGACGGGCGGCCGCCCCAACGATTCAGAGCAGGGGCAGCGCGCGCTCTACCTGGCCAGCGTGCGCGCCGGCGGCGACGCGCCGCTGATGCTGCCCGGCGACGAGTACCCGCAGGATCTGTACCTCGTGATGTACTACGACAAGACGGCGCAGGCGCTCGCCGCCCTGCGTGCCGTCCTCGGCCCCGAGACCTTTCATCGTGCGTTCGTCGCCTACGGCCGCCGCTGGATCGGCCGGCATCCGCAGCCATATGATTTCTTCAATACCATGGCGAGCGTGTCGGACCGCGACCTGTCATGGTTCTGGCAGAGCTGGTTCTCCCATGCCTGGCCGCTCGACCAGGCGATCGACGAGGTGACGGCCGACGGCGATTCGGTGGCGATCACGATCGTCGACCGCGGCCTGGCGCCGATGCCGGTGCCGCTGGCAGTCACGCGCGCCGATGGCAGCGTGCAGCGCCTGGAAGTGCCGGTGGAGGCGTGGCTCACCGGCGCCCGGCGGGCGACGGTGCGGGTGGCGGCACAGCCGGCGATCACAAAGGTCGAGATCGATCCGGACGCCGCGTTCCCATACGTGGACCGCGCGCGCCTCACCTGGATGCCCCGCTGACCGGCGGCGTCCGCGGCGTTCGCGGCGTCCGCGGCGCGCCGCGCCGCCGCCCGCTGGCGACCCCCCGCACCGCGCCGTATGATTCGCGCGTTCCCAGCCCCACCGCCCAGAGGAGTACCATGCGCGCCACACCGTTCCTTGCCGTCACGTTTGGACTCGCCGCCGCCCTCGCCGCACCAAGCGCGCCCGCTTTCGCCCAAGGGGGCGGCGCGCAGGGCGCACCGCAGGCCGATGATCCCATCACGACGCTGGTCGGTCGTCTCGATCTCGAGCAGTACAAGGCCAACATCAAAGGCCTCACCACGTTTGGCGATCGCCGCCAGGGCACGGAGCGCAATCGCAAGGCGGTGGACTGGATCGAAGCCCAGCTCAAGAGCTACGGCTGCACCGACGTTCAGCGACTCACGTACATGTACGAGCCTCCGCCGGCGCGCGGCCGCGGGGCCGGGCGCGGCGCGGGTCGAGGCCGCGGGTTCGGCCAGTCCGAGATCGCCTCTGGCGGCGGCCGGTATCGCGGCATCCGCGGCCCCACCGGCGTGAACAACGACTCGCTCAAGCAGCCCGACCCGGCCATCCGTGCCGAGGACGCCGAAGCCAGCGTGCCGGGCGAACGGCAGGAGGTGTACTGCACCAAGATCGGCTCCACGCATCCCGACGAGATGTACATCGTGGGCGGCCACATGGACGGCATCGGCTGGGGCCAGGCGGCCAACGACGACGGCTCGGGCGCGGCGCTCGTCATGCAGTTGGCGCGCGTGTTCAGCAACCCGGACGTGACGACCGAGCGTTCGATTCGCTTCGTCCTGTGGAACAACGAGGAATCGGGGCTCAACGGGAGCAAAGCGTACGTCGAGCAGCGGGCGGCCCTGCAGGGCAAGGAGGAGCCGCCGGGCTCGGGCAAGTACCCCGAGCCGAAGTGGCTGGGCATGATCCAGCACGACATGATGCTCTGGGACCACGGCATGCCGCGCGCCGACGGCACGGTGAGCAAGGAGCAGCGCCCCGAAGCCGACGTCAACATCGAGTTCCAGTCGAACTCCAAGATGGCCACCGAGTCGCAGCAGTTGGCCTGGACCCTCGAGGCGGCCAACGAGAAGTACGCCACCGACCATCCCGCTTCGGTGGGCCGCCACATGACCAACACCGACTCCGATCCGTTCAAGGATCTCGTGCCGGCCATCAGTCTTCGCGAAAACGAGCGCGGCACGCAGATCGGCGCCGGCTGGGATCCCAACTGGCACCAGCCCACAGACGTCTACACGACCTACAACGACAAGGACTTCCGGCTCGGGCTCAACGCGGCCCAGACCACGCTGGCCGCGGTGGCTGGACTCACCGGCGCGACGATCCGTCCATAGGCGGACCCCCCAATCCCGCCGGCGACGCCGGCGTCCCGGTTCCTGCAGCGCCGGCGTCAGTCGTATTTGAGGTCCCGGCGCACAGTGGCCAGCCCGCCGCCGTCTACTACGCGCCGGTATCCGGCGCGCTTGAGCACGTCCACCGCCACCGCCGAACGCGACCCGCTGGCACAGTACACGAGGATGGACGCGCCCGGCGCGATCCCGCGCTGCGACAGCGCTTCCTGACCCACCTTGTGCACCGGGATGCACACGGCCCCCGGTACGTGGCCGAACAGGAACTCCAGCCGTGAACGCACGTCGATCACGACGGTCACCGTTTTGTTCCGATACTTCATGAATCGATGCCTGGCTAGTGTTGGACGGGCACCGCGCCGAACAGCGCGAGGTTGATGGACTGCGCCATGGCCCGGTACCCGGCGTCGCCCGGATGCAGATGATCTCCCGAATCGTAGGCGGGCAGGAAGCGCGCCGGGTGATCCGGATCGCGCGTCGCGGCGTCGAAATCTATGACGCCGTCGAACGCGCCGCCGGTGCGGATCCAGGCGTTCACGGCCTGCCGCTTGGCTTCCGAAGCGGCCGAGTAATACTCGCCGGACCCTTCGAACGGCGTGAGCGTGGCGCCGAACGCCCGGAGTCCGTGCTCGTGCGCCCGCTCGGCGAGCTGCGAGAGCCCGAAGATGATCTGCTCGGCGGTCACCGAATCGTCCGGGTTCTTGGAGAAGTTCGCGGCCCCGATGTCATTGATGCCCTCGAGGACGATCACGTACTTCGCTCCGGGTTCGAGCAGCACGTCACGGTCGAACCGTGCCAGTGCGCTCGGCCCCGCGCCCGGGTTCAGGACGCGATTGCCCGAAATCCCGGCGTTCACCACGCCCATGATCGCGGCGCCTGACGTCATGAGCAGCCGCCGGGCCAGATCGTCGGGCCACCGGCGGTTGGAATCGGGCGTCGAGGCGTAGCCGTCGGTGATCGAGTTGCCGCTCGCCACGATAGCGCCGGTTGCGATCGGGTTGGTCACGTCAACGCCCGTGAGAAAGAGCCACATGTGGAGCGTCGTGTCAGGGGCGAACGCCGCGGCGGCCGCAAAGTCGCCGGGCCCGGAAACGTAGTTGGCCTGCAATCCGAGCATGTGCCGCGTGGAGGTCCGCGCCGAATCGGGGAGGAAGAGACTGACGACGAAATCGGCCAACGCCGGCACACGGTACGCGATGGCGTCGCTCACCACCGTGGCGCCGGCTCCGATCGTCACGGCGGGGCGCCCGCCGAAGGTCACGGCCCGGTCGGACCCGGCGATCGCATTCGGCCCGACGGCGCGCAGCGCCACGCGAGCGTCGCCGATGACGAGTGGCCGGTCGCCGTATTCGTTGGACACGCGGATGCGGACACTGTCGCCGCCAATCGTCGTGTGGACCACTTCGCGCAGCGTGCGATTGACGTACGTGGGCACGCGATCGGCAGTGCCTGCCGGCGGGCGGGCCGGCATCCACGACGCACTGGGGCTCCAGGTGGCGATCCAGTGAGCGGGCGAGCCGTTCTGGGCCCGGGCAGCGAGCGGCGCGGCCAGAGCGAGGATCGACGCGAGGACGATCGGGCGAAACGGTCGGAACATGGATGGGCCTGCGGTTGAAGACCCCTCCGATCTATCCACGCGGCGTTGCCTCCGGAAGTCCCACGCCGGGGTCAGTCGCCAGGGACGGCTTCGGGAATTCCGGCGCCGCCGGTCTGCTCAGCGCCCGCGCGCCCGAGGGAGAACCAGGTCTGCAGTTCGTCGAGGTAGGTGTAGAACACCGGCGTCACGTACAGCGTCACGAGTTGCGAGAAGGCAAGCCCGCCCACCACAGCCACGCCCAGCGGACGGCGGGTGGACGACCCGGCGCCCCATCCCACGGCGATCGGGATGGCGCCCATCAGGGCGGCCATCGTGGTCATCATGATGGGCCGGAAGCGCACGCTCGCCGCCTCCAGGATCGCCTCGCGCGGCGACCTGCCGCTCTCGCGCTGTGTCTCGATGGCGAAGTCGATCATCATGATCGCGTTCTTCTCCACGATCCCGATGAGCATGATCACGCCCACGAACCCGTAGATGTCGAGATCGAGGCCCGCCAGCCACAGCGTGCTCAGCGCCCCGAACGCCGCAAAGGGCAGCCCGGTAAGGATCGTGACCGGATGGATGAAGCTCTCGTACAGCACGCCGAGGATCACGTAGATCACGAACACGGCGAGGATGAGCAGAACCAGCAGCCCCTGCTGCGTTTCCACGAACGCCTGCGCGATCCCAGTGAAGCTGGCGCCGATGCTCGGGGAGAGGGTACGGGCCGACTCCTGCCGCACGGCGGCCAGCGCGGTGCCCAGCGAGACCCCGGAGGCAAGGTTGAACGAGATCGTTGCCGACGGGAGCTGGCCGGAATGGTTGACCGTCACTGGACCAACAGTATTGAGGAAGTGCGCCACGGTGCTGAGCGGCACTAGGGGACCGTTCGATGACCGCACCCACAGCGTGCCGAGCGCATTGACGTCGCTCTGATACCGGGGCAGCAGTTCCATCACGACCCAGTACTCGTTGGTCGAGGTGTAGATCGTGGAGACCTGGCGTTGGCCGAACGCATCGTAGAGGGTATTCTCGATTTCGGCCGCCGAGACGCCAAGGCGTCCGGCCGCTTCGCGGTCGATGTCCACCGTGACCTGCGGACTGTTGATCAGCAGGTCGCTGGTGACGTCGCGCAGGATCGGCAGCTGCCGCAGCCGCGCCTCGAGCGCGCGAGCCGAGCTGTCGAGCGCGGCCATGTTGCCGCTCTGGAGCGTGTACTGGTAGAGGCTCTTGGATGCCAGGCCGCCGATGGAGATCGCGGGCGGGTTCTCGATGAACGTGTTGATGTCGGGCACGCGCGCCAGAGCGACCGACAGATCGCGGGCGATCTGGTCGGCGCTCCGGTGCCGCTGATCGATCGGGTTGAGGTCGATCGTCAGCTGGCCCTGGTTGGCGGCGGCCGTGGTGCCGACGGACGACGTCACGGATGCGACGTCGGAATCCTGGGCGACGACGGCCGCCACCTGGCCCTGGCGGGCCACGAGTTCGTCGTACGACACGCCCTCGGCCGCCTCGGTCGTCGCCAGCAATTGGCCCGTGTCGTCGGTGGGGAACAACCCCTTTGGCATCGCCCAGAACAGCCAGCCGGTCACGATCAGGGTGGCAAACGAGAACACCAGGGTGGCGGGCCGATGGCGCATCACCGCGGCCAGCGTCCGCTCATAGAGCCCCAACCAGGCGTCGAAGAACCGCTCGACGAGCAGGTAGAACCGTCCGTGCACCCGGTCGTGCTCGGCGCGCAGGAACCGGCTGGAGAGCATGGGCGTGAGCGTCAGCGACACGAAGCCCGACACGAGGATCGCCACGCCGATCGTGACCGCGAACTCGTGGAACAGCTTGCCGATGATGCCGCCCATGAACAGGAACGGGATGAACACCGCCGCCAGCGACAGCGTCATCGACACGATGGTGAACCCCACCTCGGCCGCTCCGTCGATGGCCGCCTGCACGCGTTTCTTTCCCATCTCCAGATGGCGCACGATGTTCTCGAGCATCACGATCGCATCGTCCACCACGAACCCGACGGCAAGCGTGAGCGCCATCAACGACAGGTTGTCCAGGCTGTAGCCCAGCAGGTACATCACCGAGAAGGTGCCGATGATCGACATCGGCAACGCCATGCTCGGGATCAGCGTGGCCGACACGTTGCGCAGGAAGAAGAAGATCACGAGCACGACCAGCACGAGCGTCAGTTCGAGCGTGAACGTGACGTCGTCCACCGACGCCTTGATGGTGGTCGACCGGTCGAACAGCACCGACACCTTGACCGTCGGTGGGATCTCGGTTTGGAGCCGCGCGATCGCCGCCTTGACCCGGTTGGCCACTTCCACCGTGTTGGTGCCCGGCTGACGCTGGATGGCGAGCACGATGGACGGCTGGCCGTCGTACCAGCTGGCGGTCTTGTTGTCCTGCACGTCGTCGGTGATCCGTCCGACGTCGGCGAGGTGCACCGGGGCGCCGTTGCGGAAGGCGATCACCACGTCACGGAACTCGGTGGCGTTGTCGAGTTGGCCGGTGGCCTGCACGGTGAGCGCCGTCTTCGGCCCCCAGAGGACGCCGGTCGGCATGTTGACGTTCTGGTTCGTGATCGCCGTGGCCACGTCCTCCAGCGAGATGCTGCGCGTGGCGAGCTGCGACGGGTCGAGTTGGACACGCACCGCGTACTTCTGCGCGCCGTACACGAGCACCTGCGCCACACCGCCGATCATCGACAGCCGCTGGGCGAGGGTCGTTTCCCCGATCTCGTCGAGGGTCGACAGCGGAACCTGCCCCGACGTGAGCGCGAGGGTGAGGATCGGCGCGTCGGCCGGATTGGACTTCTGATACGACGGCGGAATGATGCCCTGCGGCAGGCTGCGCACCGTCTGGGCAATGGCCGACTGGATGTCCTGCGCCGCGGCGTCGATGTTCCGGTCGAGCGAGAACTGGACGACGATCTGCGTCTGGCCGAGGCTCGACGTCGACGTCATGTTGTCGATGCCAGCGATGGTCGAGAATTGCTTCTCGAGCGGCGTGGCGACCGTGGCCGCCATCGTCTCCGGGCTGGTGCCCGGCAGCGTGGCGGTGACGGTGATCGTCGGGAAGTCCACGTTCGGCAGATCGCTCACCGGCAGCTGCCGGTAGGCCACGATGCCGAACACGAGGATGCCCACCATGACGAGGGTCGTCATGACGGGGCGCTTGATGAACAGGGTAGTGAAGTTCATGGGTCAGTCGCCGGCGGCCGGGACCGTCCGCCCCGCGGGCGCGGTCTCGGGCGGGGAACCGAGGAAGCGCGCCAGGACGCGGCCGCTCCAGCCTTGCAGTTCGTCGAGGTACGTGTAGAACACCGGCGTGACGTACAGCGTCACGACCTGCGAGAAGGCGAGCCCGCCCACCACGACGATGCCGAGCGGGCGCCGGGAGGCGGCGCTCGCGCCGACGCCGATCGCGATCGGCAGCGTGCTGGCCACCGCCGCCACGGTGGTCATCATGATCGGACGGAAGCGGACGCTCGCCGCCCGCACGATCGCCTCTGCCGGCGTGCTGTGGTCCTGGCGCTCGGCGGCAATCGCGAAGTCGATCATCATGATCGCATTCTTCTTCACGATGCCCACCAGCATGATGATCCCGACGTATCCGTACACTCCGAGTTCGGTGTGCGTCACCCAGAGCGCGAGCAGGGCGCCGAACGCCGCGAACGGCAGGCCGGTCAGGATCGTGATCGGGTGGATGAAGCTCTCGTACAGAATGCCGAGGATGATGTAGATGATGAACACCGTGATCACGAACAGGATGCCCATCCCCTGTTGGGACGCTTCGAACGCCTGGGCGGTGCCCGAGAACCGCGCCGTGATGCCGACCGGCAGCGTCTGGCGCGCGATCCGGTTCACCTGATCCACGGCGGCGCCCAACGACACGTTTGGCGCCAGGTTGAACGAGATCGTCACCGAGGCCATCTGGCCAGAGTGCGCCACGCTGAGCGGGCCCACGGTGTGCTCGAAATAGGCCACGTCGGAGAGCGGGATCATCCTGCCCGCGCCGTTCGGCACGTAGAACCGGGTTAGCGCGTTCGCATCCTCCTGCGCTTCGGGCACCGCCTCCATCACCACCCAGTACTCATTGGTGGGAGTGTAGATCGTGGACACCTGCTGCTCGTTGTAGGCATTGGCGAGGGCATTCTCGATGGCCGTGGGAGAGACGCCCAGCGACAACGCGCGGGCGCGGTCGATGTGCACCGTGAGAATGGGGGCCCGGTTGAGCAGGTCGGATGTCACGCTCGTGAGGAGCGGGACCTGTTGCAACCGCTTGAGAAGCCTGCCGGCCTCGGCGTACAGGGTGTCGATGTCGTTGCCCTGGAGCGTGAACTGGTAGAGCGCCTTGGCCGATCGGCCGCCGAAGCGAATCGCCGGCGGATTCTGGAAGTAGACCGCAAGCCCCGGAATTCCCGACAACAGTTTGGTGAGTTCGTTGACCATGGCGTCGGCTGGCGGTCGCTGTCCCTCGGGCTTGAGCGTCACGTTGAGCTGGCCCTGGTTTGACGACCCACCCCCCCCACCGATGTTCGAAGTGAACGAGGCGATGTTCGTGTCAGTGGCCAGCCGGTGCATGGCGATCATCTGCAACCGCCACATCTCCGAGAACGAAATGCCCTGCACGGCCTCGGTGGTGCCGTTGAGCTGTCCGGTGTCGTCGGGCGGGAACAGCCCTTTGGGAATCACGGTGAACAGCAGCCCCGTGAGGACGAGCACCACCACCGAGAAGCCGAGCGCGTACGGCCGGTGGCGCATCACCCAGTCGAGACTCCGCTCGTAGGCGTGCAGCGTGCGCTGGAAGGCCTGTTCGGTGACCGTGAACCAGCGCCCATGCCGCTCCTCGTGCTTGGCCTTGAGGAGGCGACTGCACAGCATCGGCGTCAACGTCAACGACACGAACCCCGAGACGAGGATCGCCACGCCGATCGTGATCGCGAACTCGCGGAACAGCAACCCGATCTGGCCACCCATGAACACCAGCGGGATGAAGACCGCGGCCAGCGACAGCGTCATGGAGAGGATCGTGAAGCCCACTTCCTGCGCCCCTTCGAACGCCGCCTGCATCGGCGCCTTTCCCATCTCCAGATGGCGCACGATGTTCTCGAGCATCACGATCGCGTCGTCCACCACGAAGCCCACGGCGAGCGTGAGCGCCATCAGCGACAGGTTGTCGAGGCTGAAATCCAGGATCGCCATGATCGAGAACGTGCCGATGATGGACATCGGCAGCGTCAGACTCGGAATCATCGTCGCCACGGCGTTGCGCAGGAACAGGAAGATCACCATCACGACGAGCGCGAGCGCCAGGACGAGCGAGAACTTCACGTCGTGCACGGAAGCCTCGATGGATACCGACCGGTCGTACTGCACGCTGACCTTGACGGTGGGCGGCAGCCCCTTCTCGATCTCGGCGAGCGCTGCCTTCACGGCGTTGGCCACCTCGACCGTGTTGACCCCGGGCTGGCGCGTCACGGCCAGGCCGATCGACCGATCGAAGTTCAGCCAGCTCGCACTCTTGTTGTTCTGGATGTCGTCCAACACCGTTGACACGTCGCCAAGCCGCACCGGCGCGCCGTTGTGAAAGGCGATGATCAGCCGGCGGAACTGCGCCGCGTCGGTGAGCTGGCCGGTAGCCTGCACCGTGAGCGTCCGCTGCCGACCGTACAACACGCCGGTGGGAATGAGGACGTTGTTGTTCCTGATCGCCGTCGCCACCTGTGAGACACCCATCCCCCGGGCGGCCAGCTTGGCCGGGTCGAGTTGTACGCGGACGGCGTACTTGGCCGACCCCCAGACCGACACCTCGGCCACCCCATCCACCATCGACAGCCGCTGCGCGATGTCCGTCTCCGCGTACTCATCCACCTGTTGCAACGGTAGCACCGAGGATCGCAGCGCCAGAAAGAGGATCGGCGAAGCCGCCGCGTTGTGCTTGTGCACCGTGGGGGGCTGGATGTTGGCCGGCAGGTTCGCCATCGCCTGCGACACGGCCGCGCTCACGTCCTGGGCCGCCGCGTCGATGTTCCGGTCGGGCGAGAAGGTGAGGCTAATGCCCGTGGAGCCAAGCGAACTGTTGGACGTGATCTCGTCGATGCCGGCAATGGCCGAGAACGCCTTCTCGAGCGGCGTCGCCACCGTCGCGGCCATCGTCTCCGGGCTCGCGCCGGGCAGGCCGGCGCTCACATAGAGACTCGGCGAATCGGTGACCGGCAGATCGCTCACCGGCAGCTTGCGGTAGGAGAACACCCCGAACACCAGCACGCCGAGCATGAGCAGCGTCGTCATGACCGGCCGGCGAATGAACAGACCCGTGAGACTCATGTGCCCCGCGCCTGGGCGCGCGCCCGCGTCGCGATTTCCGTCCTGCATGCTCATCCGCCCGAGGCAGCGCCGCGCGCGGCGCTGCTTTCACCGGCCCCCCCTCCGCCACCCGCGCCCCCTGCACCGCTGCCGCGCCGGCCGCCGCCCCGCCGGCCAGTGGCCGTCGTCGTCGCTGCGGTGTCCGACGCCGTGCGCAACGTCGCCACGGCACCCGGCGTAAGCCGCGATTGGCCCTCGGTCACCACCCGGTCACCCTCGGCCACCCCCGCCGCGATCACCGCCAGTCCGTTGGCGGTTCGCTCGGCCACCACGGGGCGTTGCTGCGCCTTGTTGCCGGCGTCGAGCACATACACGTACGTGCCCTGCTGTCCGCTCTGCAGCGCCTGCGCCGGAATCACGAGGGCACCCTGCTCGATGTACAGGCGCATACTGGCCGACGCGAACTGGCCAACCCACAGGGCCCCGTCCCGATTGGGGAACGTCGCTTTGAGTTGCACGGTGCCCGTCGTCGTGTCCACGGCATTGTCGATGAACGTCAGCTTCCCCAGCTCGGGGCGTACGTCGGCTCCCTGCTGCGCCGCCAGCGCGTCGGCGACTGGGGACGACGCGTCCATCGGCGATGGCGCCTCGGTGGAGTCGAACGGGCTTCCGCCGTTGGCGCCGCCGCCCGGCAGCGCAGTGACCGGGAGTCCACCGTTCACGGCGTAACGCTGCAGCTTCGGCAATTCGGACGACGGCAACGCGAACCGCACCATGATCGGTCGGATCTGGTTGATCACGACGAGCGACTGCCCGGCGCCAGCCGTCACCAGGTTCCCCACGCGCACGAGCAGACTGCCGGTCTTGCCCGAAATCGGCGCTCGAACGGTGGCATTGTCGAGGTTGAACTTCGCGCTGGCGACCAAGGCCGCGTCAGCGCGCACCGTGGCGTCGCTCATCTTGGCCGTTGTTTCGTACTGCTCGGCTTCTTCGGCCGTGATCACTCCGGCGGATACCAGGCCCTTGTAGCGGTCCCACTCGGAGCGCGCGTAGACGGCGCTCGCCGAGTCCCGCTCGTAGGCGGCGACCGCCTGATCGTAGGCGGTCTGGTAGGGGATGGGATCGATCTGGAACAGCACCTGCCCCTGGGTCACCTCCTGGCCTTCCTGGAACGCCACCCGCGTCACGATCCCGGTCACCTGAGGCGACACGACGGCGGTTTGAATCGGCGTGACGACCCCGTTGGCCTGGACGACGTACGGGATGTCGGCACGCCGGGCGGCGACGACGGTCACTGTGACCGGCAAGTCCGGAGCCTTTTTGGGGGCCCTGGAGCAGGCCGCGAACACCAGCGCAGCCCCCAACATCGGTACGATGCTGATGGCGCGCGAGGATGGCTGCATGGATTGCATCGAGTGCGGTGCCGGAAGTAAGGGTCGCGATTAGTAAAGCGCGGCGCACCCATCCTCCGTTCCCGGCAGATCGGCGCGGCCCATCTCGGTCTCACCCCTTCATACGGATGAAGCCCGGTAAGCGTTTGAAATCTCGACGGTTCGTTACCGGGTGCCGGCGCCGGCGGAACCATGGGCGCCCGTCGGGCCGCGGCCGGCGGCATGCCCCGGCACCGGGTGCGCCGCCGCCCGTCCGCCGTGGCCGCGGCGGCTAATCGCATGCGGAGAAGCGATTTATTCGGCCCTCACCGACGCCTGGGCGGGTTGTACAGCGAGCCGCCGGCCTCGGTGATCTTCCCGCGCCACAGATCCTCGAGCGTTCGCAGATCGGACGCCGGATCGTAGTTCGCGTCATCGGGCGGGTCCAGCGTGTCCAGGATGTCGAAAGTAAAGGCGTCGGCCCCCACTGCCTGCCAGTCGGCCTGAAGGGCACGATGCGGATGGCCGCCCAAGCGGAGCTGCGCGCGCTGACGGTTGAGCATTGACGGCAGGTCGTTGCTCACGCCGATGTAGACCCGGCCGGTCTGCGAGTTGCGGACCTGAAACACCCCCATCGGGCGGCGGGCTTCCTTGTACTGGCGGATCAGCGACTTGCGGTCCATAGGCAGGGCGAACGCGGAGGCGGAAATCCGGCGGCTACGATCGGCGGGCGGCCGGACGCCGCTTGACCGGCCCGTGAATCGTCTCGCTGCGTTCGAGCATGGCCACGAACTGCGCGATCCGCTTGGCCCGGGTTTCCGGCCGCACCGCGGTCTGGATCCTGAACAGGATAGCATAGCGGTTGGCGCCGGTGAGCGTCGCGAAGAAGGCGGCGGCCTTCTCATGGCGAGCGAGCGCTCGCTCGAGGTCATCGGGTACGGTGGCGCGGCTGTGCGGATCGTAGGCTTGGTCCCACTGGCCCTTCTGCCTGGCACGCTCCACTGCGCGCAGGCCGGCCGGCTTCATCGTGCCGACGGCGATGAACGCCTCCACCTTCTCACGGTTCACCCTAGACCAGATGCTGCGCGCCCCGCGCGGCGTGAACTTCTGGAGGAAGGACTCGCCGTCATGGCTCTTCTTCTGGCTGTCGATCCACCCGTGGCGCAGCGCGACGTCGAGCGCCTCGGCGTACGTGATGGAGCGCAACGCGGCCGCCTTCTTCGCGATCCGCATCCACACCCCTGCCGACTCGCCGTTGCAGGCGAGCCAGCGCTCCCAGGCGCGCGTGGTCCGGAACTGGAGAATCGGCACGTCGGCGGCCGCCGTGGCGGCGCCCCCGCCCCGACGGCTCACGGATCCACGCCCACCCGGTCGTAGTACTCCACGATACGAGCATGGGCCCCCGCAGCCGTGTACACATCGGGCTTGCGCGACGCAATCACACCGGCGATGACCGCCGCCACCTCTTCGGCACTCTGCGAAGCGGGGAACGACCGCGAGTCCGGCCCCCCGTGCTTGGCGTTCAACCCGAAATCCGTGCGGACGACGCCCGGCGACACGAGCGACACCTGGATGTCGGGATGCGCCGCCTGCACCTCGGCGCGAAACGTCGCCGTGAGCGCGTCGAGAAAGTGTTTCGCGCCGGAGTACGCCGAGCGAAACGTCGCAAACGGAATGCGGCCCAGCATCGACGACACGTTGACGATCTGCCCACCGCCCCGCTCTTTGAAATGGGGCAGCACCTCCTGCATGCCGTACAGGGCCGATTTCACGTTCGTCTGGATCATCTCGTCGATGTCGTTGTCGGTGAGCTGCGACGGCTGACGCGAGATCCCGCGACCGACGTTGTTCACCCACACGTCGATGTGCCCGAACCGATCGAGCGTCTCGCGCACCACACGCTGCACCTCGTCGCGCCGCGTCACGTCGGCCACGATCACCGCCGCCCTGGCGCCGCACCGTGCGGCGACGGCGTCCAGTTCGGCCCGGCGGCGCGCCACGAGGGCGACCGACGCCCCCTGCGCGGCGAGCAGTTCGGCCAGGGCAGCGCCGATGCCCCCACTCGCCCCCGTGATCACCACCACCTGGTCCGTCATCCACGTCCTCCGTTGGGCGCCACGGCGTTCACGCCGCGGCGAGCGTGGCGTCCACGGTCATCGGCACTGCGGCAAGCGCACGCGACACGATGCACCCGGCCTTCGTATCCTCCGCCATGCGCCGGAACTCGGCCTCGCTCACACCGGGCACCACGCCCCGCGTCACGAGATCGATGCCGCTGATCGAGAAGCCGGCATCTCCCTTCGTGATGTGCACGGTGGCCGTCGTCGCGACGCTCGTTGCCGGATGACCGGCGCGCTCCAGCGCCGCCGACAACGCCATCGTGAAGCATCCGGCATGCGCCGCGCCCAACAGCTCCTCGGGATTCGTCCCGGCACCGTTCTCGAACCGGCTGGCGAACGAGTAGGGGCCGTGGAAGGCGCCCGATCCGAGTTTCAGGCTTCCCGTGCCCGACTTGAGCCCACCGTTCCATTGGGCTTCGGCTTTGCGATCCATCTGCATTCCTCCGATTGAATCCGTTCGAATCCGGCCAGGACCGGCCCGTGCGCCCTCGCGCAGCACCGGACCAGGCCGTGCGGGAACGTATCCGGCCGGATGCTGCCGCGGGAAGGCTGGTCGTCACTAAGCCGCGACTCTAGATTGCGACATTCCTTGGCCGCGCATGCGCCTTTCCGCCGGCCTCCATCCCGCTGTTGCCTCCCGCTTTGAATCCCGCACGGCAGCCCGGAGTTCGCGCCGGAAATCGCTGCCCTGCTTCCCCATATGCCCCCACGCTTTCCCCTCCTTCCACAGCGCCTTTCCGGACTCGCTGACATTGCCGGCAATCTGTCGTGGAGTTGGAATCGCGACGCCCGCGCGATCTTCCGGGCCATCGACCCCCAGATCTGGACCCGTTACCGGCACGATCCTCTCCGGATCCTCAACGAGGTGAGCGGCGAGCGCCTGGCCCAATGCGCCGCCGATCCCGACTTCCTCGCCCGGTACGACGCGATCATGCGCTGGCACCAGGCCGAACAGTCGGACGACCACACGTGGTTCGCGCAGACGTACCCCGACCAGCGGCGTAGTACGATCGCCTATTTCTGCGCCGAATTCGGATTCTACCATTCCGTACCGATCTACTCGGGTGGGCTCGGCGTGCTCGCCGGCGATCATTGCAAAACGGCCTCCGATCTGGGCGTTCCACTCGTCGGCGTCGGCATCCTGTACCGGCACGGATACTTCGATCAACGCATCCGCGCCGACGGGTGGCAGGAGGATGCCGACGACCCGTTCGACATCCACAACTCCGTGCTCGAACCCGTCGAGTCGCCGCACGGCAGACCCTACCTCGCCGCGGTACAGACGGCGGGTCGTGACGTGTTCATCCGCGCATGGCGCCTGCGCGCGGGGCGGATATCGGTGTACCTGCTCGATACCGACTTCGACGAGAACCATCCCGACGACCGGCCGCTGCTCAGCAAGCTCTACGCCGGTGGACCCGAGTTGCGACTCAAGCAGGAATGGCTCCTGGGCGTAGGCGGCGTGCGCGTGTTGCGCGCGTTGGGCATTACGCCCGCGGTATGGCACGCCAACGAGGGGCACGCGGCCTTCATGCACCTGGAGCGGCTGCGCGAACTCCTCCAGGGCGGCATCCCGCTGGACGCCGCCATACACCGAGTGCGCGCGACGAGCGTGTTCACCACCCACACCCCGGTGCCAGCCGGCCACGACATGTTCCGCATCGAGAAGGTACTGGATTGCACGGGCCCCATTACCGAGGCCATGGGCATCGATCGTGACACGTTCATGATGCTCGGTCACCATCCCTTGATCGACCACGACACCTTTCACATGACGGCGGCGGCCATCCGGCTCAGCCGCCGCGTGAACGCCGTGTCGCGGCCGCATGCCGCCGTGACGCGCCACCTGTGGGCACCGCTCTGGCCGGACCGCCGCGAGGATGATGTGCCAATCGGATACGTGACCAATGGCGTGCACCTCGCCACCTGGATGGCCAATCCGGTCATGGCCCTGCTCGAACGGCACCTGGGGGCCGATTGGGGCAGCCGGCTGGACGACCCGCAACTCTGGGAGCAAGTACTGACGCTCGAAGACGAAGCACTCTGGCGCGTTCACCGGCGGCTCAAGGAGACCCTCCTCGTGCACGTTCGGGAACACGCGCGCCACGCGTTCGCGCGCCGCGGGCAGGCCGCCGAGCAACTGGTGGGCTCGGGCATCCTGCTCGATCCGCACGCCCTGACCATCGGTTTTGCCCGCCGCTTCGCGACCTACAAGCGCGCCAATCTCATCTTCAAGGACACCGATCGGCTGCTGCGCATTCTCACCGACCCCGCGCGACCGGTGCAGATCGTCTTTTCGGGCAAGGCCCACCCCGCCGATGACATGGGCAAGGGGGTCCTGCAGCAGGTCTACGTGGCCACGCGCGATCCGCGCTTCGAGGGCCGGATCGCCTTCGTCGAGGACTACGACCTGCACCTGGCGCACGTGCTCGTGCAGGGAGTGGACCTCTGGATGAACCTGCCGCGGGTGCCCTTGGAAGCGTCGGGCACCAGCGGCATGAAGGCCGCGCTCAACGGGGTGCCGCAGCTCGGGACGGTTGACGGCTGGTGGGAAGAAGGCTTCAACGGCCACAACGGATGGTCGGTGGTCGAGGATCCTTCGGCGCCCGAAGCCGAAGTGACCACCCAAGCGGCGGCCCAGGTGTATGATCTCCTGGAGCGGCACGTGGTGCCCGAGTTCTACGATCGTGACGGCAAGGGGGTGCCGCGCAGTTGGATCGCGCACATGAAGCACGCCATCCGGGCCGCGGGCCTGCGCTTTACGGGGGGACGTATGGTCAGTGAATACGTGCGCGACTACTACGTGCCGTTGATCGTCGGTGAAGCCGCCGCCGACGGGCCGCCCACCGGATAGGCGGCCCGTGGCGACCCAGCGCGCAGCGGCACCGAAACCCCGGCGGTCGGCATCCCGATCGCCGCGGAGCAAGCCCAAAGCGACGGGCCGGACCATCGTCCATCTCACGGCGGAGTACTACCCGTACGCCCGTACCGGCGGCCTGGCCGAGGCAGTGGCGGGGCTGGCCAGCTTCCAGGCGCGGGGCGGCGACCGGGTGGTGGTGTTCATGCCGCTCTATTCGCTGGTGCGCGAGGTGGCTCCCGACCTCGAGCCACTGGGCCCCGTGTGCACGGTAGCCGTCGGGCCGCGCCTCGAAGAGGTGCGATTCTTCAGCGGTGGCCAGCTGCCTCGCGGTCCACAGGTGATCTTCGTGGACGCACCGGAGTACTTCAAGCGCGCCGGCCTCTATGGAGAGCACGGCGCCGACTATCCGGACAACGACCGCCGGTTCGCGCTCTTCGCGCGCGCCGCGCTGGAGGGCATCGTCCAGTTCGTGCCCGGCCCGGTGCTGGTCCACGCCCACGACTGGCACACGGCGCTCGCCCCAGTCTACGCGCGCACCTACGACGCGCTCGCCGAGCGGTTCGCCGGCACGCCGTTCGTGGTGTCAGTGCACAACGCCGGATATCAGGGCCACTTTCCCGAGTCGGCGATGGCCGACCTGGGGCTGCCGTGGGAGCTGTGGACGCTCGATGGTCTCGAATGGTACGGCAAGCTCAACGTCCTCAAGGGCGGCCTCAACTTCTGCGACATGGCGGTCACGGTCAGCCCCACGCACGCCCGCGAACTCTGCACGCCGGAGGGCGGCTTCGGCCTCCACCATATCTTCCAGCAACTGGGTGACCGGCTGGTGGGCATCATCAACGGCATTGACCAGCGCGTGTGGAACCCCGCCACCGACGGCTACATCGCGGCGCACTATTCACGCGACGACCTCACTGGCAAAGCCGCCTGCAAGGCCGCGCTGCAGCATTCGTTCGGCCTTGCCGAGCGCCCGAAGGTGCCGCTGTTCGGGATGACCGGCCGGCTCGTGAAGCAAAAGGGATTCGATCTCATTCTGGAGAGCGCACGCGTCCGGTCGTACGACGCGCAGTTCGTCTTCCTCGGCGAGGGCGAGCCGGGCTACCGCGCAGCCCTTTCGGCGCTGTCGGCCGAGCGCCGGGACGCCGTCGCCGTGGATTTCGCGTTCACCGACGTGCTCGAGCACCGGCTCATGGCAGGGTCCGACGTGGTCCTGATGCCGTCCCTGTACGAACCCTGCGGGCTCACCCAACTACGCGCGCAGCACTACGGCGCGCCGGTGGTCGGCCGCCGCGTAGGCGGCATCAGTGACACGGTCCAGGACGACGTCACCGGGTTCCTGTTCGACGATTTCACAGCGGCAGCGCTCGACGCCGCCATCGACCGGGCGTTGGCCCGCCGGGCCAACCGCCGGGCGTGGACGGCGACGATGCGGCGTGCCATGGCGTCCGACTTCGGATGGGAAAGGGCCGCCGACGCGTACGGGCGGGTGTACGCCGAGGCCCAGCGGCTGGCGGCGGCGCGGCGATGAGGGCATTCTGCAGGTGATGGATTTCGTCCTCGTCCTGCACTCGCACCTGCCCCTCGTGTTGGGGCACGGCCGCTGGCCCCACGGCAGCGACTGGCTCATGGAAGCGGCCCTCGATTCGTATCTTCCGCTGCTCGACGCGTTCGAGCAGCTCGATGGGGAGCGCGTGCCGGGGCCGGTCACTCTCGGCGTTACGCCCGTGCTCGCCGCCCAGTTGGCCGATCCCGAGTTCGGTGTCGAACTGCGCGCCTTCTTCGCGCAGCGGCTGGTGGCCTGCGATCAGGCCGAACGCGAGCTCGCCAACACCGGAAACCAGGGCCTCATCGCCATCGTCGGCACGTGGCGCGACCGGATCCGACGGCTCGAAGCACGGTTCGACTCACTCGACGGCGACCTGATCGGTGCCCTGCGCGCTCTGGAGGCGGACGGCCGGTTGGAACTCATGAGTTCGGCGGCCACGCACGGCTTCCTGCCGCTCCTTGCCCGCGACGAGAGCATCCGCCTCCAGCTGCACGCCGGCCGGGCTGAACACACACGGCTGTTCGGGCGCGAGCCGGCCGGCCTCTGGCTGCCCGAGTGCGCGTATCGTCCGCGCGGCGAATGGGCGCCCTGGCCGGGCGCACCCGCGTCAGGCATCCGCACCGGCATCGAGACGCACGTGGCCGAAGCGGGCTATCGATATACGGTCATCGACTCGCACCTCGCTCGTGCCGGCCGCCCGCTCGAAGCCTACCGTTCCGGAGCCACCGCCGCGGAGGGAGAAGCCCTGCGCTCGCCGTACCGCGATTACGCCATCGGCCACGGCGCCGACGCCGTGCGCGCGCTCGTGCGTGATCCGGCCTCCACCCGCCACGTGTGGAGCCGTGACGAGGGATATCCCGGCGCGTTCCGTTATCTGGAATTTCATAAGATCCGCTGGCCCGGCGGACTCAAACTGTGGGAAGTGACCGGCGCCGGCGTCTCGCTGGGCGACAAACGCCCGTACGACGCGGCGGCTGCGCGCGCGCTGGCCGGCGAGCACGCCGCCCACTTCGCCGGGCTCCTCGACGGCATCGCGCGCGATGCCGCGCCCGCCGAAACGCTGATCGTGGCGCCGTTCGACTCCGAACTGTTCGGCCACTGGTGGTTCGAAGGACCCGACTTCCTGGCCGATACCTATCGCGCTTTGCGCGGGTACGCGCGCATCCGCCCCGCCACCGGGTCTATGCACGTCGATGCCGCCGGCACGCCGACCTCGCTCGACCTGCCCGCCGGCTCGTGGGGCCGGAATGGTGACTTCAGCATGTGGCTCAACCCGGGCACCGCGTGGACGTGGACGCGGCTGTGGGACCTCGAAGAGCGCTTCTGGGGCGCCGCGCCAGCCGCCCTGGCGCTCCCCGCAGCCCACACCGTGCTCGCGCAGGCCGCTCGCGAACTGCTGCTCGCGCAGGCGTCGGATTGGCAGTTCATCATTTCCACGGGCGAGGTCGCTGACTACGGCGAGCGGCGGTTCCGCCTGCACGCCGATGCCACCGACGAGTTGGTAGCCGCACTCGAGAGCGGACACGACCTCGCGAGCGCGGCCGGCCGCGCCGAGGAACTGCACGCCCGCGACGGGCTGTTCCCCGACGTGCTCGACGCGGTGGCCCGCGCGCTCGTGCCGTCTGCCGTGATCGGCTGAACCGTCATGCGCTCGGTCGTCGTTCACGGACATTTCTACCAGCCGCCGCGCGAAAATCCCTGGCTGGACCGCGTGGACGTCGAGCCCAATGCGGCACCGTTCCACGACTGGAACGAACGCATCACGCACGAGTGCTACCAGCCGTGCGCGGCGGCGCGCCTGCTCGACGCTGAGGGGCGTGTGCACGGCCACATGAATCTCTATTCATGGATCAGCTTCGACGCCGGCCCGACGCTGCTGCGCTGGCTGGAGCCGAACGCGCCGGCCGTGTACCGCGCGATGATCGCTGCCGACCGCGAGAGCGCCCGCCGCCTCGACGGCCACGGCAACGCTGTCGCGATGCCGTATCACCACATCATCCTGCCGCTCGCCTCTCACCGCGACAAGGCCACGGAAATCCGGTGGGGACTGGCCGACTTCCGGCGCCGGTTCGGCCGTGAACCCGAAGGCTTCTGGATGCCCGAGACCGCCGTCGACGAGGAAACGCTGGTCGTACTGGCCGAACAGGGCGTGAAGTTCACGATCGTCGCACCGGGACAGGTCGCCCAGGCCCCGGCCAATGGCGAACCACTCCGCTTCTCGGCAGGCGGCGGGCGGGAGATCGCGCTGTTCGTGTACGACGGCGCACTCGCCGCCGGCGTGGCGTTCGGAGCGCTGGCGGAGAACGGCGACCTGCTCGCCCGCGCCCTGGCTCCGGACGGGCAAGAAGACGGCTTCGCACTTGGAAGCCTGGCCACCGACGGCGAGACGTTCGGCCACCACCACAAGTTCGGTGAGATGGCTCTCGCCCGCGCGCTGTGGGTGCTCAGCGCCCGCTTCGACGTGCGGGTGGAGAACTACGCATCGGTGCTCGCCCGTCAGGCGCCGACGCGCGAAGCGCTGGTCATCGAACCGTCGTCGTGGAGCTGCGCCCACGGCGTCGAGCGCTGGCGTTCGGAATGCGGCGACCGCGTCACACCCGGCACATCGCAGGCCTGGCGGCGTCCCTTGCGCGCGGCCCTCAACTGGCTGGCGCGTGAGATCGACGCGCGCTTCGACCTCGAAGGGCGGACGCTGTTGGCGGATCCCTGGACCTGCCTCGATGCGTTCGGCACGGTGGCCACGGCATTGGAGTCGGAACAGTTCGCCTTCATCCGTCCCCATCTCGAGGGAGGAGCGAGTGAGGACCGCGCACTGGAGCTTCTCCACGCGATGTGGGCCCGGTACGCGATGTTCAGTTCGTGCGCCTGGTTCTTCGACGACGTGGCCGGCCACGAGACGGTACTCATGCTATGGCGCGCCGCGTACGCCATGGAATGCGTGGGCGACGAGGCGCTCGAATCGGGCCTTCGGGAGCGGCTGGCTGCCGCGGTCAGCAACGACCCCGCCGAAGGCGACGCCGAACGCGTCTACCGGACGCGCGTCCTCACCGCCCGCCCGACGACCGCCGCGTGAGCAATCCGTCAGCGCTGCCCGCGGTGCGGTTCGTGTTCGGCGTGCATCTGCACCAGCCGGTGGGCAACTTCCATCACGTGTTCGCCGCCCACGCGCGCGACGTGTACCGCCCGCTGCTCGCGCAACTCGAACGGCGCCGGCTGGGACCGGCCCTGCTCCACATCTCCGGGCCGCTGCTCGAATGGATCGAGGAGCACGACCGGCCGCTGGTGGATCAGCTCGGCAAGCTCGCCGCTGATGGCGCCGTGGAATTCTTGCTCGCCGGCATGTACGAGCCCATCCTGGCCGCGATTCCGCGAGCCGACCGCGTGGAGCAGATCGCCTGGATGCGCGAGGCTCTCAAGAGACGGTTCGGCGTGGCCGGCGACGGCCTCTGGCTCACCGAGCGCGTGTGGGAGCCGGGACTCGCCGCCAACCTCTCCGACGCCGGCGTTCGCTACGCGCTCGTGGACGACCGGCACTTCCTGCTCACGGGGTTCCGCCGCGACCAGTTGCACGTGCCCTACCGAACCGAGGACGACGGCCGGCCGGTCACGCTGCTCGCGATCGACGAGCGGTTGCGCTACCTGATCCCCTTCCGCCCCCCTGAGGAAATGGCCGCGTACCTGCGCACCCTCTACGAGGCGCGGCAGCCGCTGGCGATTTTCGCCGACGATGGCGAGAAGTTCGGCGGTTGGCCGGGCACCCGCGAGTGGGTGTACGACAGGGGCTGGTTCGACCGGTTCTGCGACATGCTCGACCGGTTGCGCGATGAGGGCGTCGTGCGGCTCTGCTCGGGCCGCCAGGCCCTGGACGAGGTGCCGTGCGGCGGCATCGCCTACCTGCCCACGGCGTCCTATCGCGAAATGGAAGGCTGGGCGCTCCCGCCCGAAGCCGCCACGCGGCTGGCCGCCCTCGAAGCCGAACTCGGCACGGAGCGCATGGCCGGCCCCGACGGTGCCCTCGTTCGCGGTTCGCACTGGCGCAACTTCCTGACCCGGTACGCCGAGTCCAATCGGATGCAGAAGAAGATGTTCGCGCTGAGCGCGTTCTGCCGGCAGCGCGGAGACCCGGCCACGGCGCGCCGCGCGATCGGGCGCGCGCAGTGCAACGATGCACTGTGGCACGGCGTGTTCGGCGGGCTGTACCTGCCCCACCTGCGGGCCGCCCTGTGGAGCCAACTCGCGATCGCCGAACGCGAACTGCGGCGCGACGAGTCCCTCGCGGCTCAGATCCTGGACATCGACGGCGACGGATCCGACGAGGTGTGGATCCATTCCGCCCACTTTTCGGCCATCGTTGCGCCAGCCCGCGGCGGGGCGCTTGAAGAGTTCACGCGCTTCGGCACGGGGCGAAATCATGCCGACACGCTCACGCGGCGGTTCGAGGCGTACCACCAGCCGCGTCCACCGGTGAGCGGCGGGGCGGCGCACGATGGCATCGCCAGCATTCACGATATCGAGGCCGGTCTCTCGTTCGCATCGCCGCCGCCGGTCGACCTCGACGACCGCGCCATCGGCGTGCCGCGCATCATCGCCGCCGGCGTCACGGCCGACGATTATGCGCAGGCCGCGTACGAGCCGGTGACGACGTTCGCCCGCAGGCGCTGCACGACGCGCGTCGAGACGGCGGGCGACGATCTGGTGGTGCACTGCGCCGCCGATGGGATCTCCGTCGCGTGGCGCTTCACCCCGGACGGATCGATCGACGTGCGCTACAGCTGGGACGCCGCGGCCGCGCCGGCCGGGGCACGGTTCGCGCCCGAACTGTCGCTCGCCCACCCGCTCGACCTGGATGCGCCAAGCGCCCGGGAGGTGTGGCGGTACGAAATCGCGACCACCGCCAAGTCCGAACGCGGAATCGAGCGCGTGCGCCAAGGTGAAGCCGTCACGCCCCTGTTCGACGCGGGCGCCGGCGAGGCGGCATTCACACTCCGGTAGCCCGTCGCTCCACGTAGTCGTGCACGGCGAGCACGTAGGCCGCGTGGCTCCACGTGAGCGGCGACACGGAGAGCGGCTCTCCGGTATACGGATTCACCTGCTCCGCCATTACGCCCGACGGCAGCGCATGCTCGGCTGCCCATTCGATCAGCTGCCGACCCACCGCCCGATCCTCGGGCGTCCCGCGCTTGATATGATAGCGGGCCAGCCAGAGCGTGGAGATGAACCACGGATTCCCCTGGGCGCGGTCGAGGTTCTGCGTTTCCACCTGGTGATAGCGATCGTTCTCGTACCGCGCCATGCCGCCGATGTCGGTGTTCACGCGCAGCCGGTCGGCGATCTGCCGGACGGTGGACTCCAGCTGCGCGTCGTCCGGCAGCAGGACGTCCAGCTCCACCAGCCCCAGCAGACTCGAATCCATGGTCATGTCGAGGGTGTAGCCGGACGGCCCGACGGAGGCCATGCGCGCGAACCGCTGTTCCTTCTCGTTCCACATGACGTTCCGGAACCCGTCGAGCATCCGCCCGGCGCCCGCGAGGTACCGGGCCGCCCGCTCGCCCTCGCCGAAGGCGTCCGACAACTCGGCGGCCGCGCGCAAGCCAGCGATCACCGCCGCCACCGTGAACGCGTGCACCCCCCAGCGTTCCTCCCACAGGTCGAACGACGGCTGGGGCAGGCCAGTCTCGGGATCCACGAACCCGAGCATGAAATCCGCCGGCCGCGTGACCAGCGACCGGTAATACGGCGCCGTCCCTTCAACGTCGTGGAACTTGAGGAAGTTCTGCCACAGTGCCCACACGACCAGTGCCGTCTCATCCTCCTGGATGGGCAGCACGGGCTGGCCGTCGCGCACGTAGGGCTGCCAGGTGGAGGCGAGCGTGCCGTCCGGATTGAACTTGTGGCGCAGGAATCCCTTGGGAGAGATGACGCGCGAACAGAACTCGAAGAACCGCTCGGGCGCTCGCGCGTAGCCGGCGCGGATCAGTGCCACCGACACGAGGGCGCCGTCCCGTGGCCACACGTACGAGTAGGTGTCCCGCGCCTCGACCGTCATGTCCGTGTCGTTGGCCGCGAGCACGCCTCCGTCGTGATCGATCTGCGACCGCATGATGAGCAGACTCTGCGCATATCGATCGAGCGCCAGAGCCGAAAGATCGCCGTCCGGATCTGGCCCCCGGCCGCTCCACAGGGCCCAGTAGTTGTGCGTGCGGTCCAGCAGCCGCTGCGCCGTCTTGGCGCGCACCACCCGGTCGATGATTGCGACCACCTGGTACTTCGTGCCCGCGGCCATCCAGTACGAGAGCTCCGCCGAGCCCTGCGCCGGCACCTGGAGCGTGATGCCGATGGTCGAGTCCACCGACCCCTGAGCGATCGGATTGCCCTGCAGATCGCCGTCCTCGGCGTCGCGCCAGGTGCCTTCCTTGCCGTCCACGTCCTTGTTGCCGCACGCGTAATGGCTCACGCCCACCTGGCCGGCCGTGGCGCAGTTGATCAGAAAGTACCGATCGTCCTTGTAGTGGATGATCGCCTGCGTGTCCGGGTCGTAAAACGCCGTGTCCCCGACTTCGGTGCCGCCGATATAGAAATCATGATGGAAGAACACGCGGATCTCGCGCGGCCGGACGGCCTCGTTGCGTACCACGATGTGGCGCACCAAGACGTTCTCGAAGAAATCCACTCCGTCGCGACAGACCAGCGAGACGCCAAGACCCTCGTGCCGCGCGGTGACGTCGGTGACCATCGTGTCCTCTGCATACCGCATCACGGGCTGCCAGTCGGGACCCATCCACGCCATCTGCCCCTCCGTCCACACCCCGAAGTGGAACGGGTGCCCGGTGGCGTGATTGTCCTTGCCGATGTTCGGAAAGTAGACGTCGCGAATCACATAGTCGCGACCGAAGCACACGAGCAGCGATCCGTTGGCGAGCGGAAGATCACGAGGCATGAACGGCCCCTCTCAGAGATTGGTGGGAATGGCCCTCAGCGCGAAACCCCGTTCGCATACGCCGCGACGGCCACGAATTGACACACGCTGCCGCCGAGCACGAACAGGTGCCAGACCAGATGGGCATACCGCATGCGGGGCCTCGTGTAGAACAGCACCCCGACCGTGTAGCTCAGGCCACCGGCGAGCAGCCAGGCCAGCCCGGCCGGCCCCACCGAAACCACCAGCGGCCGGATGGCCACCATCACCAGCCAGCCCATCAGCAGGTACACGGCGGTGGACAGCCGTGGATATTTGAACCCCACCCCCGCCTTGAGGGCGATTCCCGCGGCAGCCAGCGTCCAGATGGTCCCCAGCA
Source organism: uncultured Gemmatimonadaceae bacterium (assembly GCA_963728785.1). Lineage (GTDB taxonomy): Bacteria > Gemmatimonadota > Gemmatimonadetes > Gemmatimonadales > Gemmatimonadaceae > JAGWRI01. Next base: position 414,309 of record CAVSKV010000004.1, on the reverse strand, counting down.
GCGACCACCCCCACGGGCCACGGAGCGCGCCGAGCGCGAACGGCGTGTAGGTGCCGGCGATGAGCAGGTAGATCGCCCCATGATCCACCACCCGCAGCACCTGCTTGGCGTGCGACCGCGCCGGCACCGCGTGGTAGAACGTCGACGCGCCGTAGAGCAGCACCAGCGTGCTGGCGTAGATGGCGCCCGCCACTACCTGCCACACGTCGTGATGCCGCACGCCGGCCATCACCAGCAGCGGCAGCGCAGCGATGCTCGCCAGCAGCCCCGCGCCGTGACTCACCGAATTGGCGATCTCCTCGCCCAGGGTCTGGGCTCTATTTGACATCTCGTATATCCCCAAGTCAGGACTCCAATGGCACCCATGAAGGATAACCGGGGCCCGCCCCCGCCGGCTTGCCGCGGCGCGGCCCCGGGGCGACCTTCGACGCCACCCCTTCGCGAGGCCCGTGTCCCGTGACCCCACTCGTCGTCGGTTCCGCCGCGGCGCGCGCCGGCGCCAAGGTGTCCGGTGTCATACACGTGCCCGACGCCGACGATCCCGGCACCGACATCCCGGTCACCATCGTCAGCGGGTCGGCCCCCGGCCCCCGCCCCGCCCCCGTGCTCGCCCTCATCGCCGGCACCCACGGCTCCGAGCCGTCCCCCATCGTGGCCCTGCAGCGCGTCCGCGCCGAGCTCGATCCGGGCGCGCTCTCGGGCACGGTGATCATCGTGCAGATCGCCAACTTGCCGTCGTTCCAGCACCGGACCATCTATCGGGGCCCGTGGGACCAGAAAAACCTCAACCGCGTCTTTCCCGGCCGCCCCGACGGGTCGGCCTCGGAGCGCATCGCCCATGCCATCACCGCCGAGGTCATCGACGCGTGCGACTGCCTGGTGGACATGCACTCGGGCGACGGCAACGAGGCGCTGCGCCCGTACTCGTACTGGAACCACCTCGGCGTCGACGCGCGGGTGGACAGCCGGGCCCGCGAGATGGCGCTCGCCTTCGGGCTCGACCACATCGTGATCGACCGCGGCCGGCCGCGCGACCTGAACGCCACCCTCTTCTGTTCCAACACCGCGCACGCCCGCGGCAAGCCGGCCGTGACCACCGAGGCCGGCGGCGGCGGCGTGCCCACCGCCGACATGGTGGACCTCAACGTGCGCGGGGCGTTCCGGGTGCTGCGGTATCTCGGCATGCTGCCGGGCCCGCGCGAACTGCTCGAACACCCGGTGTGGCTCGAGCCGTCGGAGGTGCTGACGAGCCCCGACACGGGCCTCTGGTACCCGGCCGTGCATCCCGACCAGTACGTGGCCAAGGGCGCCCTCCTCGGCCAGCTCACCGACTACTTCGGCGAACCGATCGGCGAAGTGCGCGCGCCCCTGGCCGGCATCGTGTTGTACGTCGTCGCGTCACCGGCCATGGGCAAGGGAGAACCGGTGGGGATGGTGGCGGCGGTTTCCTCGGCGCGGTAACGGCGCGTTTATTCGCTCCGCAGCACGCGCATGGGGTCGATGCGCGACGCGCGCCGTGCCGGCACGAATGATCCGACGAGCGTCATCAGCACCACCAGCGCGACAACGCCGGCGAACGTCCACGGATCGGACGGCGCAACGCCGAACAGGAGCGAGCGCATCGCCCGCGCCGCGACGTATGCCAGGACGACGCCGGGGATCACGCCCGTCACCGCCAGCCGGAGCCCGCGCGCCAGCACCATCGCCACGACGCTCCCCGCACGGGCGCCGAGCGCCATGCGCACACCAATCTCGCGCGACCGCTGCGACACGGCGAAGGCGAGCAGGCCGTGGATGCCGACTCCGGCGAGCAGGAAGGCGAGCACCGCGAGCATCGCCAGCACGCGGAGCTGGGCCGTGCGCGACGCCGTCTGTGCGTCCACGATTGCCGACATGTCCTGCACGTTCGTGATCGGCTGCTCTGGATCGGCCGTGCGAACCACCGCCCGCACCGATGGAATCACGGCCGAGGCCGGCAGCATTGTGCGAATCGCGATATCCTTGGGCGTGTAGAAAATCAGCGAACTGTCGCCCACTTGCGTGGCCGGGAAGTACACTTGCGGCTCGCTCGGGCGATCCAGCCCGCGCACCTTCACGTCGGCGACGACGCCGACGATCTCGCGGTCGTCGAACGCCATCTTGAAGTGTCTGCCGAGCGCCGTGCCGCCGGGCCAGTAGCGACCGCCGAACGACTCGCTCACGAGCGCCACGTACGGCGACTTCTGCGTGTCGTGATCGTCGACGTCGCGGCCGGCGCGGATCGCAATGCCCATCGTGCGGAAGTAGTCCGGCGTCACGTAGCGAATGCTCGCCGAACCCGACGCCCCGCGATCCTCCGGCTGTCCCGGAATCAGTGCCGGCCAGATCCCGCCGCCCCACGTGAGCGGGAGCCACGACACGAACGCCGCGTCCCGCACGCCGGGGATCGCGCGGACGCCGTCGAGTACCTGCCGGTAGTAGCGTTCACGCGACTCGACGGTGGCGTACTTTGGAAACGCAAGCGCCGTGCGCGCCGTGAGCAACCCGTCGGCGCGGAAGCCTGGGTCGACGCCGTCAATGCGCGCCACCGTCCGCAGGAGCAGTCCGGTGGAGATCAGCAAGACGACCGACGCCGTGACCTCGAACGTCACCAGTGCGGCGCGCACGCGTTCGCTGCGCCCGTCACCGGTGCCGCGACCCTCGCGCCACGCGGCGAGCCCCGCCTGCCGCGTGGCCCGCCACGCCGGGAGGATGGCGAACGTCAGGCTGGTGACGAGCGTGAGCGCACCGGCCAGGATCAGCACCCGCAGATCCACCGACGGCACTCCCGCAACCGGGAGGTCATTCGGCACCAGGCGCGCCAGCACCGGCACGCCAGCGACGCCAAGCGCAACGCCGGCCAGCCATCCGGCGCCCGCGAGCAGCAGCGTCTCGGTAAGCATCTGGCGGACCAGGCGTTCCCGACCCGCGCCGAGCGCCGTGCGCACCGCCAGCTCGCGCCGCCGCGACACGCCACGCACGAGGAGCAAGTTGCCGAGGTTCGCGCAGGCGATGAACAGAATGCACAGCGCCGCGGCCGAAAGGGTGAGCAGCAACGCACGCGACTGCTGCGCCATATCGTCGCGGATCCCGAGCACGGTCCCACCGAGCTGCTTGTCGGCTACCGGATACTCCTGTGCCAGCCGCGACGCGATCGTCTGGACGTCGGCGCGGGCCTGGTCGATCGTCACCCCGGGGCGGAGCCTGCCCACCGCGTCGAGCCAGTAATTGGTGCGATCCTGATAGTCCGGGGTGGTCTTGTCGAAGCGGAAGGGAGCCCACACCTGGATGTCGCGCGTCGGGAACTGGAAATCGCTCGGCATCACGCCGATGACGTCGTACGCCAACCCGTCCAACCGCAGCGTGCGACCCAGAATGCTGCGGTCCCCGCCGAACTCGGACTGCCAGAAGGCGTAGCTCAACATCAGCGTCGGCGGCGCGCCCGCGCGGTCGTCCGACACCGTGAAGTCGCGCCCCAGCGCCGGCTTCACGCCCAGCGTCGACAGGAGATCGTACGTCACCCACGTGCCCTGCACGCGCTGTGGCTCCTGAGTGCTCACCAGGTTGGCCGCGAACCCGGTGTACGCCGCCAGACTCAAGAACGAGCGGTTCGTGCCGTTCACGTCGTCGAAGTTCGCCGGCGACATCTCGAGACGGCTGTACCCCGGTAGCCGGCCCCACACCTTGACCAGCCGGCCGGGGTGCGCGAACGGAAGCGGCCGCACGAGCACGAAGTCGGTCACCGAGAACGCCGCCGCCGTTGCGCCAACCCCGAGCGCCGTCACGAGAATGGCGGTGACCGCGAACCCCGCCGTTCGCCCCAGCGTGCGCCGCGCGAACCGCAGATCCTGCACCAGGAGATCCCAGTGCACGGCCCCCGCATTCCCGATGACCTCCGGCACCGTCTCGAGCCAGAGCGCCGCCGCGCCCAGCATGCCCCGGGCCTCGATACGGCGCTGCGCGAACGCATACCGCAACTCGGCACCGTACTCCCGCCGGAACGACGCCGGGTACAGCCAGAGCAGCAGTCGGTAGAAGCGCATCACGTCCGGCGTGGCACGAGGCCGCTCGCCCGCGCCATGCGCACGAGATCGGTAAATCGCTCGGCTTCGGCGCGCGCCACCGCCAGGCCGAGCGCCGTCACACGATAGTAGCGACGACGCTCGTCATCGAGTTCCGGCGCGGGACGCGCGCTCGGCTCGGTGAGCAATCCCTGCTCGAGCAGCCGCTGAATGGACCGGTACAGCGTTCCCGGGCTCAGCCGGAGCCGGCCTCGGGTGCGCGCTTCGACATCCTGGATGATGGCGTATCCGTGGCGGTCGCCATCGACGAGCGCCATCAGGATGTGGAACGTCGCCGGGGGCAGCGGAAGGAATCGCTGGACCTGCTCGTCTGTCGAGATCATGCCGTGAATATATCCACCATGGATATATCCGCAACGGCTATATATAGCGCGCCGGCCCGCGCCGCCCTACCGCCCAGTGTTGCTCTGCCACGATCCGTAGTCGGGGTTCGGGACCACGAAGTACCGCCGCCCGAAGAGCGCGTAGGCCGACGTGTCGCCGCGCACCGCCTGCGTCAGCCCGGGAAAATCCTGGATGTTGTCGCCCAACCACTCCAGCACCGTCAACGGCGGCAGACCCGGCGACGCCGTGCCGTTCTGCACGCGCATAAATCGTGGATTCTTGTCCTCCTGCCCTGGCGGCGCGCACAACACGAGATCGGCGCGCACCTCGACCTTCTGCAGATTGCCCCGCGTCTCGGTGCACAACGAGTCCGCGCGGTTGGTGATGATCACCACGCGCCCGCCCAACTCGTGCACACGGCGCGTGAACGCCACGGCTCCCGGCACCGTGCCCGCCGCCTCTTCCTTCACCCACGTTGTCCAACTCGGCTCGGTGTAGCCGCTGTCGAGCCGCTCCCGGCGTACGGCGTACTCGCTGTTGTCGAGCACGGTCTCGTCGGCGTCGAGAATCACCGCCCAACTCCCGCCCCCGACGGCTGGCGCCAACTCCTCCACCCGCTGCTCGGCCATCCGGTAGACCTGGCGCGTCAACGCGCGGTACTCGGCCGAACTCCGCATCCAGTGTAGCGCCGACGACAGCGAGTCCGCCGGCCTGGCCGCCGGCGCGGGCGCCGACGCCGTCCGCGCCGCACCAGCGCAGCCGGAAACGCCGACCACGGCGCCCACGGCGGCGGCCAGCACCAGCCGCCGCCAGCCGCCTACGCCACCCGTCGCGCCGGCGACGCAGTATCTCACGATACGACTTCGCTCGCGATCACCGTCCAGTCTTCCTGCGCATGCCCGGTGGTCAGCCACCGGTCCATCAGCTCGGCGGCGGCCGGAACGACGGTGAGCGCACGGCCCCCTTCGGCTGCGGCCTCGATCATCAACCGCGCGTCCTTGCGCGCCATGGCCAGATTCCACGAGGGGTGCTCGAAATCGGCGTCAAGCAACCGCTTCAGGCGCGCCGGAAGCGCGGCGCCCGGGTTGAACAGGTCGAACAGCCCTGCCGCGTCGCCGGCCGGAATGTGCAGCGCTTTGGCCAGCGTGAGCATATCGGTGAGGCCGGCGATCATCGCCACGAGAATCAGATTCCCGAGCAGCTTCATGCCGGCGGCGCGCTCCGGCTGCGGACCGAAGTACACCACGCGACCCGTCATCGGGGTCAACGCCGGCTCCAGCGCATCGAACCGCGCCCGGTCGCCCGACAGCAACATGAAGCCGGTGCCGTCCAGGGCATTCTGCGGCCCCATGAACACCGGCGCATGCTGGAACGCCACGCCGCGCTCCTTCCATCGTGCCGCGCGCGCCGCTGTCCCGTCGGGCGACGTCGTGGTGTGATCCACGATCACCGCGCTCTTGCCGAGGCCGGGGCGCGCCATTTCCAGCACGTCGTCCACGGCCGCATCATCGGAGACCGTGAGGTGGACGAGATCGGCGCCGCGAACCGCGTCGACGGGGTTGGTGAACGCCCTGGCGCCATTCGCCTCGAGCGCCCTCGCCTTGTCAACCGACCGGTTCCACACGTGCACGGTCTCGCCGCGCCCGAGCAGCGCGCGCACGAAACCCGATCCCAACAGCCCCGTTCCGAGCCATGCCACCATGTCCCGTCCCCCACGATTGATTCCGATCCGGAATCTCACGGGTTGGCCACCGGGAAACCAGTCGCGACGGGGAGTTGCCGAGCGGCCGCCGCCCCGCGTACGCCGTCAGCCGGCGGCGTGCGCGGCCTTGCGACGGCGCGCTGCAAGATAGAGTCCGACGCCGATCACGTTCGTTCCCAGCACCACCGCGATGATCTTGGCCGAGAACGACTGCCAACTCTTCACGTCGATGATCGGGAACACGGAGAAGACGATGTAGAGCAGCGTGACCGCAAATCCCGACGCCGCCGCCAGACGCAGCCAGAGCGGCGGCTTATCGAACCCGCGCATGCCGACGAGCGGAAGAGCGAACATGGCCAGATACGCGGCGGCGTAGAGAACCCCGGCTGCGTTGTCGAGGATCTGGAATGCTTCCTGCAGCCCCACCCCGACCAGGCTCAGCGCCGCGAACACCAGTGTTACCCCGCCGACGAACAGGATCGAGTTGAGGGGCGTGCGGAACCGGGGGTGGAGCCGCGTGAACCAGCCGGGGAGCAGGCCGTCCCATCCGGCCACCATCGGCAGCCGCGTGTTCGCGGCGAACAGCAGGTTCACGTTGGCGATGTGCCGTGTGAGCAGCAGCATCGTGAGCACCGGCACGATGTACACCGCGAACCCGAACGACCGCAGCCCCAGCGTGAGCGCCTGCGGAATGGGCGCGATCAAATCGATCTTCGCGATCGGCGTGGCCGACAGCACGGCGCCGGTACCGAGGATGAACATGAGCGCGATGATCGGCGTGGCGATCATCACCGACCGGCCGATCGCCTTCCCGGGGTCACGCGTCTCGCCGGCGAGAATCGCCACGTACTCGAACCCTGTGAGCGCGCCCAGCGCCAGCTTGCTGAAGATGTTCACCGAGAGCAGCGACGCCCTGGGCACGGCGACCGCGAACGGATGGTAGTTCGTGATCGCGTGATGGGAGAGCGCAATCAACGGCATCAGCAGCAGCGCGCCGAACGTGATCAGGTGCGCCAGCCCGCCGGCGTCGTGCACCCACTTGCCCAGGCGAAGCCCGTACAGCGACACGAGGATGATCGTGGCCACGACGAATCCGCTCACGGCGCCGTCGTACCATTTGGTGGAGGTGAACCAGTTCGCCCCTGGGCCGAGCGCGTAGCTCAAGGTATCGGCGATCACCAGGCCGTAGGACGACAGCAGGATCAGCGCGAACACCCACAGGTTCCAGGCCACCAGGAAGCCGACGCCGTCGTTGAACCCGAGCTTGGCCCACTGGTAGAGACCGCCCTCGAGCGGCATCAGCCGGTTGAGGTGAATCACCACGGCGGCCTGCGGCAGATAGAACAGCGCCATCGCCAGCAGCCAGTAGAACACCTGGGCATGGCCGAGCATGGCTGCCGTGCCCACCCACTGAGCCCCGACGATGAACATGACCTGCGTGAGCACGAGGTCGAAGAGGCCCAGTTCGCGCTTCAATTCGGCGCTGTGGGCCTGGACGGCGCGGGCTTCGGCGGCCTCGGACGAGGCAGACTTGACTTTCACGCCCCAACGGTACGGCGCGTCCCCGCGCGGCGGAATACCCGCCGGGCGAGCGCGGTAGACGATGCCCGGATGCAAGTGAACCGCCGCGCGCCGGTGTCACCCGACCCGCGGCGGCTCGCATGCGTCGGTTCAGCAGCCCGGCGCTGGCAGCGCGGCCGGCACGGCCACCGCGGGCAGACCGTTCTGCTCCAACGTCGCGTTGAACGCCGGCAGGTCCTTGGTCACGACCGTCTTCCAATTATCGGCCGCGGTACGCAGGTCGCCGCACGCCGACGCGAACCCCGCGCGCATCGAAGGTGTGGGCGCCATGTCGCCCGGATCGAGCGAAGTCAGCACGCGGACCATCGCGCCGTTCACCGCCCGGAAGTTCGGCGGTGCCGAGCCGCCGCCGCCACGACCGGACCCGAACCCACGCCCCCGCCCGCCACCTGTGCCGCCGCTCGCGCTGTCGAGTTTGGCTGCCAGTGCCCTGGCCGCGGCGGTCACGGCCGCCGGCGCGCTCCCGGCCGCCAGCTTCTCCACGGCGTCGTGAGCCGCGGTGGCATCCTCATAGCCCTGCCACGCCTCGCGCGCGCCGTCGTACGCCTTCATCTCCAGCGCGTGCTGCACCTGCAAGTCCGCCAGCGTGGCCGGCGAACGCGGGTCGTTGGCGATGCTCGCCGTCTGCGTGTAGCTCTTGCCGTCCACGGTGAGCTTGAACGTGTACGTGCCGGGCGGCGCCAACGGGCCCTGCGGAGACGCCGGCGTCAGGCCGGGATTCGCGTTGATCTCCCAGCTGTGCGAGAACGCCGGCGGATCGGCGTAACGCAGATCCCAGTTCACGCGGTTCGTGCCCACCGCCGTGGGCAACGGCGTGGGCGTGGCCAGCCAGAAGTTCGGGTTCGGCGGATGGGCCGCCTCGGCCACGGGCGTGATCGGCGCGCTCGACAGGTGCCGTACCAGATGGCCCGCCGCGTCCAGCACGTCCAAAGCGATCTCGCCGTGCGGCGCCGACGCCAGATAGTAGTAGACGAGCACGCCATTGGGTGCGTTGAGCGAGTGCGGCACTTCGGGCGGGAACGGGGTGTCCTGGTTCACGTTGCGGCGCACGCGAATCGCGTTGCCGGGCTTGAACAGGTGCGCCGCATCGGCCGCCAGCCCTGGCCCGATCTGCCGCAGGGGCGAGATGTCGTCCAGAATCCAGATGCCGCGGCCGTAGGTCGCGATCACCAGATCGTTGCCCTTGATGGTCGCGTCGCGCACCGATGAGAGCGGCAGATTGAGCTGAATCGGCTGCCAATCGTCGCCGTCGTTGAACGATACGTACATACCGCTCTCCGTACCGGCGAACAGCAGCCCTGCCTTCTGCGTGTCGCTGCGCAGCACCCGCGCGAAGCTCCCCGACGGCTGCCGCGTGGGCAGGCCGTTCACGATCGGCGTCCACGTCTTTCCGTAGTCCCGCGTGCGATACAGGTACGGCATGTAGTCGCCCGCCGCGTGCGCGTCCACCGCCGCGTATGCCTCGCCGGCGTTCACGTGCGACGCGTCGATCGACGAGATGTCGGACCGCGACGAATCGGGCAGCGCGGGAATGCTCACGTCCTCCCACGTCTTTCCATCGTCACGGGTGAGCTTGATCAACCCGTTCGTCGTGCCCACCCAGATCACACCCGCCGCCACGGTGGACGGCGAGATCGATTCGATGGAACCGCCCGGCGGGGGACCACCGGCGCCTCCCCGGCCGCCGCGTCCGCCGCGCCCCGCCGCGCCCTCGGGCGGCGGACTCACGCCTTTGGGGTAGCCGAGGTCGGGACTCATCTTCGTCCAGTGCACGCCGCCGTCGGTGGTCGCCATCACGAACTGGAACCCGGCCATCAGCCGGTGCTGGTTCCACGGCGTCCATTCGAGCGGATTGGTGGAGCTGTTGCGCAGGTGCAGGCCCGGATCCTGGCTCGGGCTGACGTTGATGGTCTGTTCGCTCGGATAGCTGATGCGCAGGATCCCCGATCCACTGGCGAACACGAAGTTCGGGTTCAGCGGGTCGGCCACGATCGAGCCCCATTCCCAGCCGCCCACCGGATTCCAGTCGAGCGGGGTGATCTCGCCAAAGTTGCCGCGGCTGCGCACGCGGATGGCGCCGGCGTCCTGCTGCGGCGCGTAGATCCAGTATGGGTAGGAGTTGTCCACCGACAGGTGATAGACCTGCTCCGTGGACTGGTTGTACCACAGGCTCCACGTACGGCCGCCGTCCAACGTGACCGTCGCGCCCTGATCCATGCCGAGCAGCATCCGCTGGCCGTTGGTGGGATCGATCCACAACTGCTGCGGATCGTCACCGCCCGGCGCGCCCTTGAATCCGGTGAACGTGTTCCCGCCGTCGTGCGAAACGTAGCTCGACGTGTTGATGGTATAGACGAGATCCGGGTTCCCCGGATCGACGTACACGCCGCAGTTATAGCCGCCCTGCCCATTGCGGATGCGCGTGTCTTCGGCGTCCATCTGACGCCACGTGGTGCCGCCGTCGTCGGAACGGTACAGCCCGGAATTCTGGATCACGAACATCCGCTGGCCATCGGTATGATTGGCCACCGCCACCGACGTGCGCCCCGACAGCTCCGGCAGTCCGCCGCCCGTGATCTCGTGCCAGGTGAGGCCCTCGTCGGTGGACTTGAACAGGTGTGTGCCGTTCTGACTGCCGAACGCGCCGCGCCCCGTAGCGCCCGGCGCCACGTAGTGCAGATCGGTCGTCGCCAGGATCACGCTCGGCTTGTCGTGCGCGTAGGCGAGCTTCACCGCCCCCGTCTCGTCGTCCACGAACAGCGTCCGGGTCCAGGTCTTGCCGCCATCGGTAGAGCGGAACACGCCGCGCACGTCGCTCTTCTCGTGGATGTTGCCCTGGGCGGCCACCATCACGATGTCCGGATTAGCCGGGTCCACGATGATGGACGGGATCTGCTTCGTGGCGTCGAGCCCCAGATGCTCCCAGGTCCGCCCCGCGTCGGTGGACTTGTAGACGCCGTTGCCTTCGTTGATCGCGCCGCCGGTGATGATGTCGCCCGTGCCCACGTAGATCACGTTCGTATCCGACGGCGCCACTTCGATGGCGCCGACTGACGACACGTCCTTGATCGAGTCGAAGATCGGCTCCCACGTAGTGCCCGCGTTCGTGGTCTTCCAGACGCCGGCCGCTGGCAGTGCGGCGTAGAACACCCCGGGCTCGCCGATCGCGCCCGTCACCGCCGCCACGCGGCCCGCGCGAAGGGGACCCACGTTGCGCCAGACGAGGCCAGCCAGGAGATCGGGATGCACCGGCGACTTGGCGCCAGTGGTGATCAGCGCCGCCGCGGCGACACCGACGGTCGACAGGAAGCGGGGCGACAGGAAGCGGGGCGACAGGAAGCGCTTGAGCATAGGCTGTGGGCTCCGGGTGAGAATCAAGATGCCGTGAAGCTTAGAGTTCGGAACGGACCCCGGACAGGGGGAAGGCGCGGCCCGGGTGCGCTAAGAAATGCTGTACGGCCAGGCCGGGGCCATTCAGGGGCAGCGCAGCTTCGCGATCCGGCGAGCGCCGCCGCGGTGCGGACCCCGACGCGCCAGGCCAGCGTGGCGACCAGGATCGCCACGCCCGCCGCTCCACGTCCGAACCTTGTAATCCCGCCCGCGGGTGCCATCATTGGAACTCACCATGCACGACGCCCTGCTCAACTCACTTCCGCCGGACGCGGTGAAACTCGCGCTCGCGCTGCTGCTCTCGCTGCTCATCGGCCTCCAGCGCGAGGAGCAGAGGCTCGACGGCGGCCACTACCGGTTCGGCGGCGTGCGCACGTTCCCGCTCATCGGCCTGTTGGGCTACGCGCTCGCCCTGGTCGGCGGCGACAACCTGCTGCTCGTGGCGGCGGGCCTCGTGGTGGTTGGCGGGCTCATGCTGCTCTCGTACCGCTACAAACTCTCGGCCGACGGTAGCGACGCGGGCATCACCACCGAGGTGTCGGCGCTGGGCACGTACGTGGTCGGGGCCCTCGTCGCCCACGATTACATTTGGGTGTCGTGTTCGCTGGCCGTGTTCAGCCTCCTTCTGCTCGACCTCAAGAGCGCGCTCGAGGGATTGGCTCGAAAGATCGCCCCCGACGAGATCGCCACCTTCGCGAAGTTCCTGCTGCTCACGGTAGTGCTGCTCCCCATCGTGCCAAACCAGGATTTCACGCAGTTCCACCTGAATCCCTTCAGGATCTGGCTCGCCGTGGTCGCGGTGAGCGGCGTGTCGTACGGCAGCTACGTGCTCGAACGGGTGACCAGGGGCCACGGCGGCATCCTCGTCTCCGCGCTGCTCGGTGGCGCGTACTCGTCCACCGTGACCACGGTCGTTCTGGCCCGCCGCGCGGCGGCCGAGGAGCGGCCGCGCCTCTTTTCGGGCAGCATCGTGGCGGCATCGGGCGTCATGTACGCGCGGCTCATCGTCCTGCTGGCGCTGTTCAGCGTGCCGCTCGCGGCCCGGCTGGGCTCGTCGTTCGCGCTGCTCGCCCTGGCCGGCACGCTCGGCGGCGCGTGGTGGAGCCGGCGGCCCGATACTCGGGGCACGACCCGCGTCGAGCCGCCGTCGGGGCGCAATCCGCTCCAACTGCGCACCGCGCTCCTGTTCGGCGGGCTGTTCGTGGCACTGATCGTGATCACGCAACTTGTGATGCAGCACCTGGGACGCGGCGCCACGTTTGCGTTGGCGGCGGTGATGGGAGTGACCGACGTCGATCCGTTCGTCCTCGGCCTCACGCAGACCGTCGGCGGCGCGACGCCACTGGACGTGGCGGCGGCGAGCGTGGTCATCGCCGCCGCCAGCAACAACCTGCTGAAAGGCGTCTACGCCCTGAGCCTGGCCCGGCGAAAGACCGGAGCGTACAGCCTGATGGGGCTGACGCTACTCGCCGCCGCGGGGCTGCTGCCGCTCTTCTGGGTCTGACCGCCTGCGCGGACGGCCGGAGAGACGCTCAGGCCGTTTCATCCGCCGACGGCCCGTACACACCGCGCACCGGTACGTCGAGCAACCGGTAATAGATCCCCAGCTGGGCCCGGTGATGGATGATGTGGCTCATAACCATCAGCCGCATCAGTGACCGTTTGGAGTCGCGCACGATCACGTGCTCGCCCACGCGCATCACCCAGTCGCGCGCCAGGTCGTCCGGCGTGGCCCTGGCCAGCGCGCGCTGGAACTAGGCCACGTTGGCGTCGAATCGGCCGACCAGCTCACCTGCCGGTGTTGGCGGCCCGGCCGGCCGCGCCGCGGCCAGGTCTTGGTCGTCCGTGGCCAGGATCATCGTTCCCCGGATCGGGATCGCCGCGATGTGCGCCGCCAACTGAAGGAGCGTGCGGGATTTCGCGTGCGGCCGCCAGTCGTCGTGGTCGCGCGGAAACCGTTCGAGCACGCGACGAGTGGCGGCGAACTCGCGCTCGAAATCCTCGAACTCGGGTGAGGGAAGCCGCAGCTCCTTCACCGGTGGTTGGGTGGCTGGTGACATGATGGGGTCCCCGGTCAGAGGTGCAATTGGTGTTTCGGCCCGCCTCACCCCGCCCCGAGTCCCAACTTCTTCCGCACGAACGGCTTCACGAACGCGGTCGGCGGATTGTGAGCGATCGCCAGGTCATATGCCTTTTTATATAGCTCGTCGGCCTTCGCCTTCTCCCCCATCTTCTCGTACGTCATGCCGAGCAGACAGGTCATGAACGGATCGTTCTGGTTGCCGCGCATGGCCAGCATCTTCGTGAACTCGGTTTCGGCGATCTTCAGATCGCCCGTATAGAGCGCCACGTACCCGACGAGGTACGGAAAGAACCGCTCCTGCTGGGCCGCCATGGCAGAATCGCCATCCAGCGCCCGGCGCGCAGCCGCGATCTGCCGGTCGGCCTCCGCCTTGTCGCCGCGGCGGGCGGCGATGCGGCCCAGGGCGTGCGCCAGCCGGTAGTCCCACAAGCTCTTGGGATGCGTGCGTGGGTCGGGCTCTTTCATCCCGAGCTCGTACCCCTTGCGATACCACTGCTCGGCGGCGTTCAGGTCGCCGGCGTCGATGCACACCCGGGCGCCCTCGTCGGCCATCTCGCCTTCCTGGTAGAACGCGTTCTGGGGTTCCGCCTGTTCACGCGTCTTCCAGTAATCGATCACCATCTGCTCGTACTTGAGCGTGTTGGCGCAGTCGCCGTCGAACGCGTACGACATCGCCATCGCGCGCTGGGCGTTGGCTTTGGCCGCCGGATCGGCAGCCGAGTCAATCATTGCCTGGAAGATCACGCGGGCCTGGGCGGTCTTGCCGTGGACGTCGAGCCCCGAGGCCTCGGCCAGAGGGCCTGAGCCGCGGCCCCCGCCCCGTTGAGCGGCGAGGGGCATGGCGGTCAGCATGGCGGCGGCGGTCAAGGCAGCGGTCGCAGCGAGACGGCGGGCGATGGGCAGATTGATCATGTTCGTCTCCCTCGGTTGGGGTCGGGGGCGAGGAGGCACCCTCCACGCTTCCAATCTAGCCACAGTCGGGTTTCCTCCGCACATTTGGCGCAACCACGAGCCCATACTACTGGTAGGAAGGTAGGACTGTGGGACGGTAGGACTGTGGGACTGTGAGAACTTCACCTGCAGTGCGGGGCGCCACCTGGCCCCGGAGGAAACGTGCTCTTGGGCAGACTGGCACTCGGACTCGTCATCACGGTTGGAGCCGCGACATTCAGTGCGGGACAACGGCCGGCCGCGGCGACGGCCGGCCGGGCCCCGCTCGTCTGGGCCACCGATTCCGCCGCGCCGTGCGTTGGGCTGACGGTGGTGTTCCAGGCCGACTCGGCGCGCGTGCAGGCGCTCCTCGGGCCGCGGTGGACGGCGGCCGCGTCGCGCGGCGGCAAGACGGCGGTTTCGCTGTTCGTCACCGGCTGTCCGCACAGCATGATCGGCGGCAAGGCGATCGGGCCCTCGGCGATCGGCGCCGTGATCGTCCCGGTGCGCGGGCCGGTCGAGTCCGCCGGGGACGCGGCGGCCCGCACCGCAGCAGTGCCGATCGTCTACGGGGATTCCGGCAAGCCCGTCAGCGAACTGTTTCGCGCCTTCGCGTTCGACGTGCAGCGAGCGATCGTGTCAATCGGCACGCAAACCACGGGCGGCGAGCAACGCGTCACGTTCACCGTCGTCACCGCGGCCGGGCGCATCGAAGCGTCGGCGCAGGTCGCGGACACGGCGAAGGCCACCGTCGTCAACAGCCGCCTCGTCGGAACCGATCGGGCGCGTGCGTCCGAGTTCACGGGTCCTGAGTGGACGCACCGTTCCCGAGCCACGGCGACCGTGCGGACATCCGGCAACACCCTGTTCACGCAGCTCGACGTGACGGAGATGCCAAGCGCGGCGCTCTACGACGCAGGGTTGGGGTGGCGGTTCACCTTCAAGATGCCGTAGCCTGGGCGGGCGGCAGGCAGCGCGGCGCCCATGCGGCATCGCCGGCAGGCGACTCAGGAACGGAGCGTTGAAAGCAGGGCGGTGAGGCTGGCGTACGCCCGCTCGGCCTGCGGCTCGTTGTACACCGCATTGTCGGGCACCGTCCACCCGTGGCCGGCGCCCGCGTACACCTTGCTCTCGTAGTAGCCGCCCCACTTGGCCAGCGCGGCGTCGAACTTCGCGATCGCTTCTGCCGGCATGCTCCGGTCGCCATCGGCATGCCCGAACAGCAGTCGTGCCCTGACGCGAGGCAGCACCAGGTGCGGACTCGTGGGGGCGTCGGTCCACAAACCGCCACCATGGAACGATGCAGCCGCCGCGATGTGGTCCGGCCGCGCAGCCGCGATGTGCAGCGCCATCGCTCCCGTGAAACAATACCCGACCACGCCCATGGGCCCGGGCGCGACCGCCCGATGGGCGGCGAGAAAGTCCACGTACCCCGAAGCGTCGCGTTCCATGGCCTCGGGAGTGAGCGGGCTGGTCAGCTCGGCGAACCGCTTAGCGGTCCGCTCGTCGCCCCACTGGAACGGGAAGTCGAACAGCGGCGGGCGGCGGGTGCGGTAGAACACGTTGGGCAGCAGTACCGCATATCCGGCCCCGGCGAGTCGCCGCGCCATTTCGCGTACGGCCGGCCGGACGCCGCGGATGTCGGTGAGATGAATGACGCCCGGCTGGCGTGCGCCATCCTCCCTGGCGAACAGATAACCGTCACCGATCCCGTCCGGCGTTGCGATCTCGACCTGCTGCTCGATCATCGACTCCTCCACATGCGGTACCGAGACGCGCCCGTGCCGTCGTGGCGCGGGCGCGCCCGGTTCCGAAACGCTCGGCCTAGTGCGTGATGGCGATGAACCAGGCCGCGATCATCGGGCCCATTGGGCCGCGGCCACGCCGCCCGGCCGCCGCCGGCGGCGGAACGGCGCCGGCCGGAGGCGGACCGTATTCCGGTTGGAAAAGGTACGCGGTGTGCAACACGGGGTCCACGGCAATCGTCTTGGCGCCCGCCACGGTGGGCACGGTGGCGACGACCGTGTACTTGTCGGGCGCATCCTCGCGCACCACGGTCACGCTACCGGGGTTCGCGCCACTCGGGACGTAGATCAATTTTTCCGACGGATCCCAGCCAAGCGCGTCTACGCGGCCGCCGTTGGTGATCCTGGCTACTACCTGGCCGGTGAGTGCGTTCGTGACCACCGACGTATCGCCGCAGCCTGAGAAGATGCGGTCCGTCGCGCGGTCGTAGGCGATGCCGGTGGGCCCGTCGCACGGTGCGATCGGCCACACCGCAATTGACTTCATCGCCTTCTCGTCGATCACCTCGATGGAATTCTTGCCTTCGAGATTCACGAACAGCTTGCCCTTGCCGTCGCTGGCCGCGCCTTCCGGCCCGCTGTCAGCGAGGTCCACGGCGCCCACGATGTCGCCCGTGTTGGCGTCGAGCGCCACCACCGTGCCCACCGGCCGGCTGTGGTTGGTGAGGATGACCCGGTTGGAATAGTCGTCGTACATGATCCCGTCCTGTCCGCCCTGCGGGATCTTGATGCGCTTGAGTTCGGCCAGGGTCTTGAGATCGAACATGATCACCGACGAGTCGCCGCCGGCAGTGATGAACCCGTGGCCCGCCTTCTCGGCCAGCGCGATCCCGTGATTGCGCGGCGCATCGGGGATGTCGCCCAGCACCTTGCCGGAGCGGCCATCCACCACCATCACGTGCGTACCGCGCGATACGAATACGCGGCCGGTGCCGGCTTCGGCAGTCACGTAGTCCGTGCCGCCTTCACCGCCAATGTTCCACTTCTGGACCTTGAACGATTGGGCGTGCGCAATGGCGGGCGCGCCGAGCGCGGCGGCCATCAGGCCGGCCACGGCGATGCGGGAAAGTCTGGTCATGCGTTCCTCGGGGGTGGGGGCGAACGTTTCGAACTTGCAATCATACCCGGCCGGACCTGTTGGCGGGATTACAGGGCCGGCGTGATGGAGGCATCAAAGAAGGGGCCGGGCGCGATGCGGGCTAGGCCACATCAACCGCCCGGGTGATACTCCCGCTCGGTGTGCAGGGTGAGTTGCGACTTATAGAAATACACCACGCGCAGGTTCCCGGTGGCGTAGCGCTCGGCCTCGTCGTTGAAGTGCGGCGAGTGGATGTCGCCGCTCTCGCCGCCCGCCGTCACGGCGCGAGCCCGGACGCTGTCGCCGAACTCCACCACGGCCACGAAGCTGTTGCCGCTCGTCCCGTACCATTTCTTGGTGTTGGAGTAGGCGCGCGCGCCGAATGACGCGAGCGAACCCCAGACCGACGATGTGAACGGCACCGGAATGCTCGGCTTGCTGTCGTCGAAGCTCGGATCGATGTCGTCGTTGATGCGCTGGAACCGGTTGATGTCGCCCCACGGCGTCTGCCAGTTGCCGAAATCGGCGGTGAGCTTGTCCGACGCGGCCAGCAGCGCGAGCAACAGTTCGCCCGGATTGGCCCGCTGCGCCACGTAATCCTCGGGCGACATGCCCGCCGCCCGCGCTTCGCGCCCCACGCGCCGCATCACGTCGGTGCCCCAGAACACGGCCAGCGACGTGGCCACCGAGTTGTAGCCCCAGCGGTACTCCCAGCCGCGCAGCACCGTGATCTGCGGCGCCAGCCGTTGTCTGAGCGAATCGCCCGCCGCCGGCAATCGATCATACGCCCGGATGAGCGGGGGGATCATAGTCGCAAAGGCCGGCAAATAGCTGTCGAAAGCGGCCGCCGTCAGCGACGTCATCGTGAAGTCCGTATGGCCGGGCAGCACGCGGAGTGCGTGGTATCCGCGCGGGCTCTCCTCGGTGCCGGTCTCCACGTACCTGGGATAGTCGGCCCGCTTGGGGCTGCTCGGCCCTGCCGCGGACCACGGCCAGTTGTTGGAGTTGTACAGCCAGCCACTAGCCGGGTTGAGCAGGCCCGGCGTCTGGTCGATGGTCAGCAGGCCGTGATAGTCGGTGGCCGGATTGCTGCCGTCCACCGGCTTCGTCCAATCGAAGCTCGTGTCGCGCCACGGAATGTAGTTGGAATGGAAATACGCGATGTTCCCTTCGGCGTCGGCGAAGATCGTGTTGTTCGATGAGTTGGTGTGCAGATCCATGATCTTGCGGAACGCCGCGTAGTCCTTGGCCTTGGTGCGGGTGTACGATTGGCTGAGCGCGTTCACCGGACTCTGCATGAGGCTGATGCTCACCCACCGGTCGCCGGCTTTGCGAACCACCGGCCCGTGCCGGGTGAAGTAGGCCGTGAACGTGCGGTCGGCCATGCCGCTTGCCGTCTTGTACGGGACGGTGATCTGCTCCGTCACGACGGGCAGTTCCTGGTCGCCGTGCTTGTAGACGTAGCCGTCCCCCTTCCTGGTGACCGTCTCCAGGAATTCGTCGATGTTGTCCACACCGCTCGACGTGTGCATCCACCCCGCGGTCGGGTTGAATCCCTGGTAGATGAAGAACTGCCCCCACGTGACGGCGCCGTACGCGTCCAACCCCTCGTCGCTCACCATCTGCAGTTCCGACCGGAAGTAGAACGACGTGTGCGGATTGATCCACAGCAGCGCATGGTGGTCGAGCGTGTTCCTGGGCGCGATGGCGATGCCGTTGGAACCCGACGGCTCGCTCGGCGGTCCATCGTCCTCCGCTCCACGCCCCCGTCCGGCCGGTAGAGGCACTCCACCGTAGAAGTTGGCCAGCCCGCCAAGGTTCGCGCGCTCGATATCGCCGCCGATGCTGCCCTCGGTGAAGCTGAGCGCCATCCATGGTTCGAAGTGCGTGATCACGCGCGGCGTCACCTGCGGATGCGTGTACAGGTAGTAGTTGAGCCCGTCGGCGAACGCGTCCATCAGCGCCTGCAGCCATGCCGGGCTCTGACCGTACATCTTCTTGAGCGAATCGGGATTGATGAACAGCTTCATGCGCAGATCGCGCCAGATCTGCGACTCGCCTTCGGCTTCGGCGAGGCGGCCCATGGCGTCGAGGTAGTTGGTCTCCACGCGGTTGAAATCGTCTTCCGCCTGGGCGTATTCCATGCCGAACACCGCGTCGGCATCCGTGTGCCCGTACACGTGCGCGATGCCCCAGTCGTCGCGAATTATCGTGACGCGCTGGGCTTCCTGCTGCCAGCGCGCGACATCCTGGGCGGACTGGGCGCGGGCGGCACGGGGCGCGAAGCTGGCGGCGGCGACCGCGGCGGCCGCGGCGGCGAACAGGGCGAAGAACTTCTTCATCACGGGCTCGCTAAGAGAGTCAGATGGCAGGTGAGGCGGGCGGGGGCAAACATGCCCTCCGGACCGCGAGCGGGCCAGTCGTTCGACGCTCGGCGCACCCCCGCCACTGGCGCACTCCCCCAAGCCAAGGGAAACGGTCGGAATTTCGCGGCCGCCGCCGCCGGCCTGGGCGTTCTCACCAATTGGGCTTTCGCCAATCGGGGAAGTCGGGCATAGTTAGGCAGACAAACGTTCCTGGAGGTTCCATGCCTGCTGTCCCGCCACCGCCTGGCCCGACGCCGCCCGCCGGACCACCCCTTCCCGACGAACGCGCGCTCGAGCGAGTGTTCCGCTCCCATTACTCGGCTCTCGCCGAAGAAGCCAAGAAGCACTTGAAGGACGCCCCGTCGGCCGCTCCTCACGTGGTCGAAGGGCTCTTTCTCAGCGCGTGGGCGGGGCGGGAGGAATTCAAGACCACCAAAGAACTTGAGGACTTTCTGCACGGCGAAGTCGTCCATGCTGCCGCGCGCGAACTGAGCCGCCGCGCGAGCGCCCATCACTTTGGCGGCACCGGCTCGCACGGTGCAGCCCACACCGAGCGGCCGGTCAACGTGGATCAGTCGTGGCAGCACATCCTCCGTACGCTGCATCCCGATACCAAGGCAGCAGCCAACGCCGTTGCCGAACACTCGCGACACGACACCGCCCACCATGTGGCCGACCTCGGCAAACGCCGCTCGTATGTCGTGCCGATCATCATCGGCGTGATTGCGATTGCGGCCGCCCTGGGCATCAGTTGGTGGCTCAACCAGGCCAGTCACGAGGGCGCGATCCTCTCCACTCTGACCTCCGCGAGCGCGCGCCCGCACCAGACCGGGCCGGGCCAGTACGCGATGGTCAACCTTGACGACGGCAGCAAGATCACGCTCGCGCCCCAGTCCAAGCTCGTGGTGCCCGAACATTTCGGGAACGATCTGCGCGTCGTGAGCCTGCAGGGAGCGGCCAAGATCGACATCGCCCCCGGTGTGAAAGCTCCGTTCGAAGTGCGGGCTGAGAACGCCGTGATCGATGTGGCCGGCGGCAGCTTTGTCGTGCGCGCCGATACATCGGATACGGCGATGGTCGTGGCGGTGAAGGGCGACAGCGCCACCGTGCGCCTGGGCACGGATCCGAAGAAGAACTTGCACCCCATCGCGGCCGGCGCCGCGCTCCGCGTCACGACCGGCGGCCAGGTGTCGACGCCGACCGCCGACCAGCTCGCGGAGGCCACGACGTGGGCCGATAGCACGGTCACCATCGCTCACGAATCGCTGCGCGACGCGCTGGTCGAATTGCGCCGGTGGTACGGCACGCACATCGTCGTGCTCGACAGTTCGTTGCTCACCCGTGATATCTCCATCCAGGCGCCGACCACCTCGTCGACGGACGCGATTGCCGCAGTGGAGAGGAGCGGCAACGTCAAGTTCGACTACGAAGGCCAGACGATGGTGTTCCGGGACGCGCCGGCGGCGCCGGCGGTGAAGGCCAAGCCGAAGACGAAGAAGAAGTAGCCGTATCGACAACTCGATCGGGGGCCCCTACTTTGCCAACGGCAAACCGACGACGGAGGCGGTCATGAGCGGGGTTCGGGTTCTCGTGGGCACGCGCAAGGGTGCGTTCATTCTGACGGCGGACGGCAAGCGCGCCAAGTGGAAGGTGGCCGGCCCACACTTCGCGGGGTGGGAGATGTACCACGTCAAGGGTTCCCCGGTCGATCCCGACCGCATCTACGCGTCCCAGTCGAGCGGGTGGTTCGGACAGCAGGTGCAACGGTCCGACGATGGCGGCAAAACGTGGAACGCGGTGGAGAACAAGTTCGCGTACGACGGGGTGCCCGGCACGCACCAGTGGTACGACGGCACCCCGCATCCGTGGGAGTTCAAGCGGGTCTGGCACTTCGAGCCCTCGCTTGCCGACGCTGACACGGTATATGCCGGGGTCGAGGACGCGGCGATCTTCCGGTCGACCGACGGTGGCGGCAGTTGGCACGAAATGTCCGGATTGCGCGGGCACGGCACCGGACCACGGTGGACGCCGGGCGCGGGGGGCATGTGCCTCCATACGATCCTCATCGACCCCACCAACCAGGCGCGCATGTACGTCGCGATCTCGGCCGCAGGGGCGTTTCGCACCGACGATGGCGGCACCACTTGGAAGCCGATCACCAAGGGGCTGCACTCGCCGTACATTCCCGATCCGACGGCGGAGATCGGGCACTGCGTGCACCGGATCGCGCTGCATGGGTCGCGCCCGAACACGCTGTTCATGCAGAAGCACTGGGACGTGATGCGGAGCGACGACGCCGGCGATTCATGGTACGAGATCAGCGGCAACCTGCCCACGGATTTCGGGTTCGTGGTTGACGTGCACGCGCACGATCCGGAGACCGTGTACGTGATTCCCATCAAGAGTGACGCGGAGCATTTCGTGCCGAACCGCAAGCTACGCGTGTATCGCAGCAAGATCGGCGGCAACGAGTGGGAGCCGCTCACCAAGGGGCTGCCGCAGCGGAACTGCTACGTGAACGTGCTGCGCGATGCGATGGCGGTGGACACGCTCGACGAATGCGGGGTGTACTTCGGCACGACCGGCGGGCAGGTATACGCGTCGGCCGACGGCGGCGACTCGTGGAAGCCGATCGTGCGGGACCTGCCAGCCGTGCTGTCGGTCGAGGTGCAGACGCTTTCATGATCCGCGTCGTGCTCCCCGCCCCACTTCGCGGCCTGGCCCACATCGACGGGGCGGGCGAACTGGCGTTCGACGTCGCGGCGCCGGTCACGCAGCGCACGGTGCTCGACGCCGTGGAAGCGCGGTATCCGATGCTGCGCGGGGCGATCCGCGACCACCTGACGCAGAAGCGGCGGCCGTTCGTGCGGTTCTATGCGTGCGCCCGGGATCTGTCGCACGACGCGCCCGACGCGCCGCTGCCGGACGACGTGGTGGAAGGAAAGGAGCCGTATCTGGTGGTCGGGGCGATCGCGGGTGGCTGACTACCGCGGGTGCACGCGGTAGTCGGCGAACGTCCGCCACACGCGCGCCGAGTCCTGACCCTCGAGCAGGAAACGCCAGGTGCCGTCGCGCCGGTTGAACGTGAACGTATCGCGGAACGGCCCGTCCGCGTAGGCGAATTCGAACCGGATCGTGTCGCGCGTCGCCCACCCCTCCGCCGCCGGCACCGAATACGCTGCGCCGAAGTTGTCCATCCAGTGCACGAGATAGCGCGACTTCGCGCTGTCCACGCCGATGAAGACGCGCGCCTCGTAGGCGGGCGGGCGCACGACGTCGGTCATGTGGAGCTCGACGAACCTCCCCTGGAGCACCCGGGAGGCGTCGAGCGTGTAATGCGCGGGCCGGCCGCGCACGGTGCCCGTCATTTCCCAGCGGCCGACCATCCGGTCGAGCAGCGTGTCCATGGCGGGCCCCAACAGGCGCTGCGCGCTCGCGAGGGCGGGAACGGCGACCAGCGCGCACGTGATGACGGGCAGGCGAGCGAACCGGGGCATAGGAAGGCGTCCGGGCGGGGGCGGGGAGTACCGGCTCAATATGGACCCAACCAACCTCCAGGGTCCAGCCGTATGCACGCCGGCCCTTGACACCTATGTGTACTATGGCACATAGTACACCATGCTCCCGTTCAGCGTCACCCTTAAGCCGGGCGAATCGCCCTACCGCCAGACGGTCTACGCGGCAACGCGGGCGATCGTCGCCGGCGAACTCGCGCCCGGCAGCGCCTTCCCCTCGGTCCGCGAGCTGAGCCAGGCCCTCAAGATCAATCCCAACACGGCGCAGAAGGTGATCGCCGAACTGGTGCGCGACGGGCTGCTCGAGGTCCGGCCGGGGGTCGGCACTGTCGTCACCTCCGGTCGCCGAGCGACGGCCGCCGAGCGGCGGGCGTTGCTCGCCCACCCCGTGGAGCAGCTGGCGGTCGAGGCCAAGCGGCTCGGACTCACTCGCGACGAACTGCTCGAGGCGCTCGGCAGGCGTTGGAGCGACCTCTTTGGAGGCGACGGCGATGGCGCACGCTGAACGACTGACCACCGGAACGACCCGCACCGGAGTGATGCCATGCCAATGATCGAAGTCGCCGGCGTGTCCTACGACTACGGGCGCGTCCGAGCGCTGGACGGCCTAGACCTTGGCGTTCCCGAAGGGGCGTTGTACGCGCTGGTCGGCCCCAACGGCGCCGGCAAGACGACGCTGATGCAACTCCTCATGGGGTTGCGCCGGCCGCGGACCGGGCACGCCCGCGTGGACGGCCTCGACACCATGGCGTTCACGGCCCGCGACCACGCTCGCATCACGTACGTGGCCGAGGGACAGCGCCTGCCGGAGTGGATGCGACTCGACCAGCTCGACCCGTATCTGGCGCCGCTCTATCCGACGTGGGACGCGGCGCTCGCGGCCGACCTCACGACGCGGTTCCGGCTGGATCCAACGCGGCCGATCCGGACCTTCTCGCGCGGCCAGCGGATGAAGGCGGCGTTGCGCTGCGCGCTCGCCCCCCGCCCGAAGGTCGTGCTCATGGACGAACCGTTCTCCGGCATGGACGCGTTGGTCAAGGACGAGTTGGTTGGTGGGCTCCTCGAATCGGCGCGCTCGGAAGGGTGGACGATCCTCCTCTCGTCGCATGACATCAGCGAACTGGAAATGCTCGCCGACTGGGTGGGGTTCATGGCGGACGGCCGCATGCTGTTTTCGGAATCAATGGAGTCGCTGCTCACACGGATGAAGCGCGTGGAGGTGGTGGGAGCCAACGGCGCGCCGTCGGGCGGCGCGCTGCCCCGGGAGTGGACGTCGGTGGAGCGTGCCGGCGGCCATATGACGTTCATGGTGACGCAGGGCGGCGACGGACTCGAGGCGCGGGCGCTGGCGCCGCTCTTCCCCGGCGCCACGCGCATCGACGTGCGGCGCCCCACGCTGCGCGAGGTGTTCATCGCACTGGCCAGAGATCCGGGCACGACCGCCCGTACGGAGGTGTCGCAATGACATGGGCTCAACAAGTGTGGCACGTGTTGTGCGACGACGTCCGTCACGCCCGGGTCTATCTCGGCGTCTGGGCGGCGGTGGCGGTTCTGGCCACCGCTATCGAGATCGGTCCCCTGCTACCGTCATTCATCACGCTCGACGTCTTCACGATGGCGCTGGTCGTGCTCGGCGTGCTTACCGTGGCGGGGCTGGTGCAGAGTGATTCGCCCATGGCGGTGGGGAGTTACTGGACCACCCTCCCACTCGCGCCGACCGCAGTGCTCGCGGCCAAACTGCTCCTGGTCGTCTCGATGGTGGCGCTGCCCGCCGTCGCCGCATTTGCCATGTACTTGACGCTGGGCGTACACGCTCGCGCCGCGGCGAGCGCGCTAGCGGTTGCCGGCGTCAAGTGCGGCCTCAGCCTACTGGCGTTCCTCGTCGTGGCGGCCCTCACCACGGGGCTTCGCGAGTTCCTTCTAGTCGTCATAATCGTTCCGATCGCTCTTACGATACTCGGCGCGGCGTTTCAATCCGCCACCGGCATTCACCTTGACACCGATATGATGGCTCCGGGCGTTCCGCTCACCCTGGCCATCCTCGCCGGCTCGGGCGCGCTCCTGCTCCTGACCCACGCATATCGGCGGCGCGACCTTTCGCGATGGATCTGGGTCCCAGGGCTGTTCCTCGCCTCGACGGCCATGGTCGCGCCGTTCATGCGCTCTACCGGGATGATCGCGGCGTCACCTATGCCGCCCCATCCGCCCCTGGAGTTCCACATGACGCCGGACAGCGCTGCCGGGCCCCTCACGCCATACCATGCGGACATGTCGGTTTCGGTCGATGGTGCTCCCGCGGATCTCCGCGTGCAGCTCATGGCCGAAGACGCGGTGCTCCACCTGCGCGACGGCCGCACCATTAGAATGGGCCGACGCCCCCAACTGATCACGCCGCACCGCGCCACCGTCGCGGCGCTCGAGGGACTGCAGTGGCCCTACGCGAGACCCGACGGTGACGCGACCTTCGCGCTCGCACCGGATCCACGGGCGCCGGCGCCTCAGCCCGGCATGGTCGCGAGCGTCGAGGTGTTCGCCGAAGTCCGCCTGGCGCGGCTGGTTCCGCTCGGCACAATGCCGCTCGTTCCCGGCGGAGCTTTCCGGGCGGCCGGCGGCCGGATGCGCATCATGGAGTTCGCCCACGGAAGCGACTCCGTCGTCGTCGCGACGCGCGTGCTGACGGCGAGTGGCAGCCCCGACGTCGATCTGGGCATACCGTTCAACATCTATGGCAATTTGAATTTGTCGCTCATCAATGAGAGCCGGCATGAGGCGATGACGCTTTCCCCGGCGGGCTTCTCCGGCGGTGACGTGTGGCTCGTAATGCCGGGGGTCCGGGGCCGTGATTACGACGTCAAGTTCGCCGCCAATCGGGCCGCCTTCAGCGTAGCCGCGCCCGCCCCGAACGATCAATGGTATGCGGGAGCGCACATACAGCTCGCCACGTGGGTCCGCCTGCCGGTTTACTACCAAGTCCACCTGACCTACACTTCCCCAACCGACCAGCACGCTGCAACTTCCCGGCGTGCCCACTGACCTGACCGATCATCCAGCGCGGCGCGCCCTCGCCGCCGCCCTGCGCGCCGCACTCGCGACCGCATGCACGCTCGCCGCGGCCGGGGCGTTTGCCCCCGCGCCTGCCGCCGCTCAATCCGCCCTTGCCCCCACGCACATCCGCACCCGCTGGGCGGCCGACGTCACGCCCACCAACGCCTGGCCCGACTACCCACGCCCGCAGCTCGTGCGCTCGACGTGGACCAACCTGAATGGCGAGTGGGACTATGCCATCACCGACAGCGGCGCGGCGCAGCCGTCGCGTTGGGACGGCAGGATCCTCGTCCCCTTCCCCGTCCAGTCGCAGCTGAGCGGCGTCGAACGCGCCATAACTGACTCGCAGCGCCTCTGGTACCGCCGCACCTTCACCGCACCCGCCATCCCGCGCGGCGGGCGCCTCCTGCTTCATTTCGGCGCCGTGGACTGGGACGCTACCGTATGGGTGAATGGCCACGAGGTCGGCGAGCACCGCGGCGGGTACGATCCGTTCTCCTTTGACATCACCGCCGCACTCGCTGGCTCCGGCCCGCAGCAGCTTACCGTGAGCGTGTGGGACCCGACCGACCGCGGCGAGCAGCCGCGCGGCAAGCAGGTGCTCAAGCCGCATTCCATCTGGTACACCGCCGTCTCCGGCATCTGGCAGACGGCGTGGCTGGAGCCCGTGCGTCACGACTACGTCGCGCACATGGTGGTCACTCCGGACATCGACCACAGCGCGATCACGTTGGACGTGAACGCCGCCGGATCGGCCGACGGGCTCTTCCACGCGACGGTGCTCGATGGCGGCGCCGAGGTAGCGCAGGGGGACGGCGTCGCCGGCCATCCGCTCGTGATGCGCATTCCGCACGCCCACCTCTGGTCGCCGGCCGAGCCGCATCTCTACGACCTGCGGCTCACGCTCGCCGGCGGCGACACCGTCACGAGCTACTTCGGCATGCGGAAGATCTCCGTTGGCACCGACTCGGCCGGCTACCGGCGGCTGTTCCTCAACAACAAGCCGCTGTTCCAGTTCGGACCGCTGGACCAGGGCTGGTGGCCAGACGGGCTGTACACGCCGCCCACCGAAGCGGCCATGCTCAACGACATCGTGATGACGAAGCGGCTCGGCTTCAACATGATCCGCAAGCACGTGAAGGTGGAACCGGACCGTTGGTATCACCTGGCCGATAGTATTGGCGTACTCATATGGCAAGACATGCCGAGCGGCGAGAACAAGACGCCGGCCGCGCAGGCGGAGTTCGAGACCGAGCTGCACCACGTGATCGACGCGCTGCGCGATCACCCGTCGATCGTGATGTGGGTGCCGTTCAACGAGGGATGGGGGCAGTTCGACACGCGGCGCATCGCCGCCTGGATCACCCAATGCGATCCGAGTCGGCTCGTGAACAGCGCCACCGGGTGGACCGACTACGGCGTGGGCGACGTGGTGGACATTCACGCGTATCCCGGCCCGGCGATGCCGAACGTCGAGCCGTTCCGCGCCGCCGTGCTCGGCGAGTTCGGCGGCCTCGGGCTCCCGCTCGAAGGCCACACCTGGCTGCCCAAGAACAACTGGGGCTATCGGACGTTCGCCGACACGATCGCGTTGCGCGCGGGCTACGCACAACTCCTCCACCAACTGCGTTTGCTGGAAGCCCAGGGCCTCGCCGCGGCCGTGTACACGCAGACCACGGACGTCGAGGTCGAGGTCAACGGGCTGATGACCTACGACCGTGCGATCGTGAAGCAGGACCCGCAGCAGGCCGCGGCGGAGGCCGCCCGCCTGTTCGGGCCCATGCCCACCGTGCGCGCCGTCGTGCCCACCTCGGAAGATGCGCCCCACGTCTGGCGCTACACGACTGCCGAGCCACCCGCGTCCTGGATGCAGTCGGCCTTCGACGACGGCGGCTGGCCGGAGGGCGAAGCCGGGTTCGGCACGAAGGACACGCCGGGGGCCGTCGTACGCACGACCTGGAACACGTCCGACATCTGGATGCGACGGACGTTCGATCTGGCGTCGAACACGCTGTCCAACCCGCACTGGAACATCAACCACGACGAAGACGCCGACATCTATCTGAACGGCGTGGCGGTGGCGCACCTCAGCGGGTACAGCTCGGGTTACGTCCGCATCCCTTTCGACGCGTCGGCCATCGCCGCGCTGCGTGCTGGCCGGAACGTGCTCGCCGTGCACGTGCACCAGACCACGGGCGGACAGTACGCCGACGTGGGCATCGATCAGGTCATCGAGCGCTGAGACCGCGGAGCAGCAGCTCGCGCACGCGCTGGTCCCAAACGCTACCCGATGGACGCCAGCAGCTTGGCCAGGTCGGTCGCGCTCTGCACGCGGTCGGCGGGATCCTTGGCCAGTAGCCGGAGCACCAGCGCCGAGAGGGCCGGCGGGATCGCCGGGTTCAGCTTCATCGGCGGTTCGGGGTCTTCGTGCAGCATCTTGGCGATCAGCGACATCAGGGAGCCCGGTGCGTGCGGCAGCCGGCCGGTGAGGCACTCGTAGAGCACGACGCCCGCGGCGTACAGGTCGCTGCGCGAATCCACCTCCTCGGCCATCAACTGTTCCGGCGCCATATAGGCCGGCGTGCCCACCACCAACCCCACTTCGGTTCGCCCGGGCGCGCCCTGGGCGAGCCGTGCGACGCCGAAATCCATCACCTTCAGCACGCCGGCGGCGTCGAGCAGCAGGTTCTCCGGTTTGATGTCGCGGTGGATGACCCCTTCGGCGTGGGCCACGGCCAGCGAATCGGCGAGCTGCGCGGCGATGGCGAGCGCCGGCGATACCTCCAGATGACCGCGCGTGTCGAGAAGATTGCGCACCGTGATCCCCTCGACGTACTCCATGGTCAGGAAGTACACGCCGGCCCATTCCCCGAAATCATGGATGCGCACGACGTTGTGGTGGGTGATCCGGCGGGCGAGGCGGATCTCGTCCTTGAACCGTTCCACGAGAACGGGATCGGCCACCAATTCCGGGCGCACCGTCTTGATGGCCAACTCCTCGCCGAGCTCGAGATCGCGCACGCGGTACACGGTGCCCATCCCACCGCGTCCGATCACGGCCAGCACTTCGTAGCGATCGGCGAAGCGTTCGCCGCTCGTCAGATTGTGTCCGTCGGTCCCCCCCGCTTCTTCCCTGGAGTCGCGCCGGGCCATCGCGATCTCCGCTTGCAGGTCGTGCAGCCGCGCCTGGAGCCGTTCCTCGCGGGCGCGCACTTCCACCGCCATTCCGTCGAAGACCCGCGCCAGCCGGCCCAATGAGTCGTCCCGCTGCGCGATGTCGGAGAGCGTGCCCGGCCGGTACGTGCCGGCCTCGACGGCGGTGGCCGCCCCGATTACTTCTCCGACCTTGGCGAGATACTCGCGCTCCACGTCGCGCAGCCGCTTCTTTTCGAGCGACGCGCCGATCCGCGCCCGCAGGAGCACGGGGTCGAACGGCTTCGGGAGATAGTCTTCGGCGCCGGCCTCGACGCATCGCACGATGCTCGCCATATCGTCCAGCGCCGAGATCATGATCACGGGAATGTCGTGGGTGGCATCGCTGCCCTTGAGGCGTTCGAGCACGGCGTGGCCGTCCAGGCCAGGCATCAGCACGTCGAGGAGCACGAGATCGAACGGCGCGCTGGCGACCAATGCGAGGGCGCTCTCACCGTCCACGGCCAGCTCGACGGCGTAGCCCTCCCGTTGGAGTCGGCGCCTCAGGACTTCGCGGTTGCCTTCGTTGTCATCAACCACCAGGATGCGCGCCGGCACCGTGCCTTCCGGCAACGGCTTCGTCCGGTGTTCGGCGGTCGGCGCCACGGGTTCTGTGCCCACGAGGTGGTCGGCCGCCGCCAGGATGCGCCGCACGTCGGCCACGAACTGCTCGTCGGTGGCGCCGGACACGAGCAGTGGCGTCATGGCCTGCACGATCTCGCGCTGCGGTCCCCGCAGCGCGTCGTAGAGGGCCTTGAGGTCGGCCGGCGCCACGGTGGCGCGCCCCGATGAGAGCGACTCGTTGATGAGTTGCAGCACGCGGCGCGCCGCCTGGAGCGTGGCCTCCAGCGCGGCACGGCGTGATTCGTCGGCGTCTGCCTCGGCGTCCTCGAGCAGCATCTCCGCATAGCCGACGATGTGATTCACCGGCGTGCGGAGGTTGTGCCGCAGCGAGGCCATCTCGCCCGTCGGGCGCGCTTCGGTCATGCGTCCTCGCCGAGCAGGGCGCGCATCTTGCCCAGCAGCCGCTCGAGATCCACCGGCTTGGTATCGTAGTCGTTGCAGCCCGCCGCCATGGCCTTCTCGCGGTCACCCTGCATGGCGTGCGCGGTGAGGGCGATGATCGGCACGGTCTTGCCGCCATCGGTGGCCCGGATGCGTCGCGTGGCTTCCCACCCATCGATCTCGGGCAGGCTCATGTCCATGAGCACCAGCGCATACTCGCCCGACGAGGCCTTGACGATCCCCTCAGGCCCGTCCATCGCGAGATCCACCGTGTAGCCCTTTCGTTGCAGGCGCCGCGACAGCATGTCCCGGTTCATCTCGTTGTCTTCCACCAGCAGGATGTGCGCCATTCGATCGTTCTCCGTCATCGAGCCGCCGCCGCTCCCGCATCGCGCGGAAGGTCGACGGTGAAAGTAGAGCCCTTGCCGGGCACGCTGGTCACGTGAATCTCCCCGCCCAACAGCCGCGCGAAGCGACGCGAGATGGCGAGCCCGAGACCCGTTCCCCCGTAGCGACTCGCGATTGACGTGTCCGCCTGGGAGAACGCCTCGAACAGCCGCTTCATCTGGTCCGCGGTCATGCCGATACCGGTGTCGATGATGGACACGCTCACCCGCCCGTCCTGGGTATCGAGGGCGAACGTGATCGTTCCGGAGTCGGTGAACTTCGAGGCGTTCGACAGCAGATTGAGGAGAATCTGCCGGACCTTCGTGCGGTCGGACCGCATCACGCCGGCCTCACCGCTGCGCCGCACTTCGAGGCGGTTCCCCTTGCGGGCGACCAGCGGCTGGGCGGTAACGAGCACCTCGTCCACGACCGCGTCCACCGGAAATTCCTCGAGGTGCAGGTCCATCTTGCCCGCCTCGATCTTCGAGAGATCGAGGATGTCGTTGATCAGCGCCAGGAGGTGGCGGCCCGAGGCCCGGATCTTGTCCAGATCGGTCACCGCCTGCGGCTGGCCGAGTTCCTCCATCTCCTCCTGCAGCATCTCGCTGTACCCGATGATGGCGTTGAGCGGGGTGCGCAGTTCGTGGCTCATCGAGGCCAGGAACTGGCTCTTGGCGGCGTTCGCCTGCTCGGCTTCGCGCCGCGCGCTGAGCAGCTGGGTGATGTCGTGGTACAGCCCCATGAGTCCCACCCGCTCGCCGTCCACGATCACCGGCACGCCGAGGATCTCGACGTCCACCGGCGTGCCGTCGCTCCGCCGGCGCCGCCCGATGCCGCGCACGGGGCGGTCGAGGGCCTCCCGCGTGTAGCCCACCGCCTCGGAGTGCGTGTCCTGCGTGGACACGAGGTCGTCGAGTTGGCGCCCCACCGCCTCGAGTTCGGAATAGCCGAACAGCTGCTCGAACGCCGGGTTGCAGGCGACGATGGCATGGTTCGCGTCGAGCGTCACGATGGCCACCGGGTTGTTGTGCACCAGCGTTTCGAAGTACTGGCGCTGGCGCTGCGCCACGGTGTAGAGCCGCGCGTTCTCGATGGCGATCGCCGCCTGCGGGGCGAACAGATTGAGCAGCCGCAGGTCTTCGTCCGTGAAGATGCGCGCCGGATCGGCATGGGTCGTCGCGATGGCTCCCACCAGCCGCCGCCCGATGAGGAGCGGCGCGGCCATCACCGAATGCACGAGGATGTCGGCGTACTTGGCCGAATGACCTGCCCACTCGCGATACGAGGGGATGATCAACGGCTCGTGCGTCTCGGCAACCGTGCCCATGGCACCCTCGCCGAGCTTGAGCCGCGTGCCGATGGAGTCCTTGCCGATGTGCTCGCTCGCCACGACTTCAAGTTCCTGGGTCTCCGGGTCGAAGATGGCGACTTCGCCGCCGGTCACGCCCAGCAGCGTGACGGCGCGGGCGAGTACGGCCTGCAGCACGCGCGGCAGCTCGAGTTCGGCCGAAAGATCGGCCATCGTATCGAGCAGGGCCTTGTGTTCATCGGCGCGGCGCCGCTCGGCGCGGAGCAGGCGCGCCCGCCCGATGGCGATGCTGGCCTGGTCGGCGGCCGCCTGCAGCACCTCGAAATCGGCGGCCGTGAACGCGTTCGGCTCGCTGCTCTCCACCACGAGCACGCCGATCGTCTCGTCGTCCACGCGCAGCGGAACGTCCACCTCGGATCCCGTGTTCAGACTCGGCAGATATTGCGCATCGTGCGTCACGTCGGGCGTGTAGTGCAGCCGGCCATCGTCAATCGCCCGCTGGCTGAGCCCCGTGCCGCGCTTCACCCGCCACTGCGTGGGGACGTCCTGCCAGCCGAGGCTCGCTTGCAGTATGCGGTCGCCGCTGCTCGCCTCGAGAATGAACACGCCAAGGAAGTTGAAGCCGAGCGCCTCGTCCTGGAGACCGTTCACCACCGACTGGTACACCTGCGCCTCGTCGTGCGCCGCGGCGATGCCGGTGCTGAGCCGCAACAACGCGGCCTGGCGTCGCGCGGCGTGGTTGCGATGGGGCGCTCGCACCCGCGTGCCCCCGCGCTGGCGCCCCGAGCTCGAGCCGGTCATCTCGCACCCGCCTTGACGAGCGCCCGCACTTCGGTGAGAAAGTCGCCGTTGCCCGCGCCCTTGCGCACGATCTGCTGCACGCCGCCGTTCAGCCGCCGGTGATCGTCGGCGGTCAGTTCCTTGGCCGTGATGACGGCCACCGGAATGCCCCGCCACGCGTCCCGGGCCCGCAACGACTCGAGGAAGGTGAATCCGTCCATCTCCGGCATCATCAGGTCGAGCAAGATGAGCGACGGAAGCGCCTCCTCCACGCGGGCGAGCGCCACGCGGCCGTTCTCGGCTTCCTGGAACCTCCACCCCGCGTTCTGAATGACGCGACGCGCCACGGCCCGTGTCGCGTCGTCGTCCTCGACGATGAGCACCGTTCCCGCTTCGGGCGGCAGGTGGCGCGCGAGCACCGCCGTCAGCCGCTTGCGATCGATCGGCTTCGTGAGGTATTCCGAGGCGCCGAGGGCGAGCCCGAGGTTCCGGTCATCGAGCATCGTCGTCATCACCACGGGAATTTCGGACAGCGTGGGGTCGTTTTTCAGTGCCGACAGCACCGCCCAGCCGTCCATGCCCGGCAGCACGACGTCGAGCGCGATCACGGCCGGCCGCTCGGCGCGCGCCACGGCCAGCCCCTCTTCGCCGGTGGCGGCGCTGACGACGCGCACCTGTTCCTTGGCGAGCATCTTCCTGATCAGGTCGCGGGCTGCCGGATCGTCGTCGATGACGAGAACCGTCGGCAGGCCGGTCGCTACCGGGCCAACGGCGGCACTTGCTGCGACGTCCGCCGTGTTCAACGGCAGATGTACGGTGAACGTCGTGCCCGTGCCGGGCGTGCTGGCCACCGCTACCGAACCGCCCATCATCTCGCAGAACCGCTTGCTGATCGCCAGGCCGAGCCCGGTACCGCCGTATTTCGCCGCGGTGGTCGCCTCGGCCTGCGAGAACTCCTGAAACAGCCGTCCCACCTGTTCCTCTGTCATGCCGATGCCCGTATCGCGCACGGAGAACAGGATCTCGCCAGCGGCTCGCATGGCCGACAGGGTGATCACGCCCCGTTCCGTGAACTTGCTCGAATTCGAGAGGAAATTGAGAAGAATCTGACGCACGCGCGTCGCGTCGGCGTACATCTCGCCGATGTCTCCGGCGATCTGCACGGAGAGTGTGTTGTGGTGCTTGGCGATGAGCGGCTGGACAGTCGTCGCCACCGACTGCACGAGATCGCGCACGTCGAACGTCTCATAGGCGAGTTCCATCTTCCCCGCCTCGATCTTCGACAGATCGAGCACGTCGTTGATCAGCGTCAGGAGATGTGTGCCCGCAGAGTGAATCTTGGCGAGATCGGGGATGAAGCGCTCCTGCCCCGCGTCTGCAGCGTCCTCCTGGAGGAGTTCGCTGTAGCCGAGAATGGCATTGAGCGGCGTGCGGAGTTCGTGGCTCATCGCTGCGAGGAACTGGCTCTTGGCGGCGTTCGCCTCTTCGGCCGCGCGGCGCGTGTTGAGCAGCTCGGAGACGTCGTGATAGAGCGCCATCATGCCCACCGGCCGGTCGCCCACCATCACGGGAATGGCCGAGATCTCGACTTCCACCATCGTGCCGTCCTTTCGACGCCGGCGACCCATGGCCGAGTGGGCAGCGCCGGCGGCCGACGACTCGGTCAGCGCGCGGGCTTCGGCAAACGTCCCCTCGTTCGTCACCAGCCGGTCGAGGTTCTGCCCGATGACCTCCTGCTCCGTGTATCCGAACAGCCGCTCGAACGCCGGATTGCAAGATGTGATGTCGTAGTCGAGGTCCAGATTCACGATGGCGATTGGATTGTTGAGCACGAGGTCTTCGAAGTATCGCTGCCCCACGGAATACAGGCGGGCATTCTCGATGGCGATAGCGGCTTGCGGGGCAAACATCATCAATCGACGCAGATCGCTGTCCCCGAACTGCCGCGAGGGGTCGGCATGCACGCTCGCAATCGCTCCGACAAGGCGCGTGCCGATGACGAGCGGTGCCGCCATCACCGCCTGCACACTGCTCTGCTGGTAACTCTCCGATCGCTGCGCCCATTCCTGGTAGCGCGGAATGATCAGCGGCTGGAGGCTCTGGGCCACGTAGCCCATCGCCCCTTCCCCGAGCGCCATCTCCGTGCCGACCGCGTCCACCTCCATGTTGTAGCTGGCCGAGATTACGAGCGCATGCTTCGTCTCGTCGTAGATCGCCAGCTCGCCGCCCGTCACCCCCAGCAGGCTCACGGCGCGTTCGAGCACGGCCCGCAGCAGCCGATCGAGCTGCAATTCCCCGGATAGATCGGCGAGGGTCTCCAGCAGCGCTTTCTGTTCGGAGGCGCGCTCGCGCTCCGCCGTGAACAAGCGCGCATTCTCAACGGCAATGGCGGCCTGCACCGCAAAGAGATTGAGCAACCGGAGATCATCTTCTCCAAACGTCCGCTCCGGATCCTCGTGGACGCTCGCGATCGCTCCCACCAACCGGTCGCCGATCAGCAGCGGCGCCGCCATGACGGCCTGCACGCTGCTCTGCGTATAGTTGCCGGAGCGCCCGGACCACTCCTGATAGCGCGGAATGATCAGCGGTTCGTGCGTCTCCCCGACGTGCCCCATCGCGCCTTCGCCCAGGCGCATCCGGGTCCCCACCGCGTTCACTTCCATGTTGTAGCTGGAGGCGATGACCAATTCCCGGGTGGTTTCCTCGTAGATGGCCAACTCGCCCCCGGTCACGTTGAGCAGTTGAATCGCACGCCGCAGCACGGACTCCAGGAGGCGGTCGAGTTCGAGTTCGCCGGAAAGATCAGTGAGCGTGTCGAGCAGGGCCCGCTGCTCGCTGAGCCGGCTGTGTTCGGCCACACTCAGGCGCGCGCGGCCAATAGCCATGCCGGCCTGGTTCGCGGCGGCCGTGACCAATTCCATGTCGGCCCGCTCGTAGGCGCCGGCCCGCGCGCGCTGCACCACGATGTCGCCAATGGGCACCTGATCCACGCGGAGCGGTACGCGGAGCTCGGCCACGCCGGCGCCGAGTGACCCGAACGCGCCTGCCGAGGCGCGAAGGCTCGGTGCGAACGTCGAAGCCCCAACCAGATACAGGCCCACGCCCTCGAACGCGAACACGTCCTGCGAGAGCCCGTCGACCACCGCCTGACAGACGCCGTCCTCGGTCTGTGCTTCGGCGATGCGCGTGCTCAGGCCGAGCAGCGCAGAACGCATCATCGCCTCGGCGGAATTGCGTTGCGGCGTACCAGGCGTGCTCATCTGGCTGCCTCCCCGACCAGCGACCGCAGTTCCCGCAGAAAGTCGCCGTTGCCCGCGCCCTTGCGCACGATCTGCTGCACGCCGCCGTTCAGCCGCCGGTGATCGTCGGCGGTCAGTTCCTTGGCCGTGATGACGGCCACCGGAATGCCCCGCCACGCGTCCCGGGCCCGCAACGACTCGAGGAAGGTGAATCCGTCCATCTCCGGCATCATCAGGTCGAGCAAGATGAGCGACGGAAGCGCCTCCTCCACGCGGGCGAGCGCCACGCGGCCGTTCTCGGCTTCCTGCACCTCGCGCCCCGCTTTCCGGACCGCACGCCGGAACACGGCCCGGGTCGCCGCGTCGTCTTCGACAATCAGCACGGATCCGGGGCCGGCCGGCAGATAGCGCGCCAGCACTGCGGCCAGCCGCTTGCGGTCGATCGGCTTGGTGAGATACTCCGAGGCCCCCAGGGCAAGGCCGAGGTTCCGGTCGTCGAGCATCGTCGTCATCACCACCGGGATATCGGCGAGCGCCGGATCGTCTCTGAGCGCCGTGAGCACAGCCCACCCGTCCATGCCGGGCATCAGGACGTCGAGCGTGATTGCCGCCGGCCGTTGGGAACGCGCCAGGGCGAGCCCCTCCTCTCCACTGGCCGCCGCCACGACGCGTACCCGCTCCTTGGCGAGCATCTTCTGCAGGAGTTCGCGGGCCGCCGCGTCGTCGTCGATGACGAGGACCGTCGGCCATCCCGAGCTGTCCGGCGCTTCGCCCGGGCCGGCCGAAACCGGCTCGGCCGGCTGGACATCCGCCGCCCCACCGGCCGGCAGGCGCACGGTGAACGTCGTGCCCTTGCCCGGCTCGCTCTCGACGCCGACGCTCCCGCCCATCATCTCGCAGAACTTCCGGCTGATGGCGAGCCCGAGCCCGGTGCCGCCGTACTTCGACGCTGTCGTCACTTCGGCCTGCGCGAATGCCTGGAACAGCCGCCCCAGCTGCTCCGCCGTCATCCCGATTCCTGTATCGCGCACCGCGAACACCATCTCGCCGCCAACGCGGCGCGCCGACAGCGTGATCGTCCCATGGTCGGTGAACTTGCTGGCGTTCGACAACAGGTTGAGCAACACCTGCCGTAAACGGGTGGCATCGGCGACCATCACCCCGAGCGATTCCGGGAGATCGAGTTCGAGCTGATTCGCGTTCCTGGCGATGAGCGGCCGGACCGTCGTCATGACGGTCTCGAGCAGCGGATGCACGTCGAACGTCTCCAGGTACAGCTCCATCTTGCCGGCTTCGATCTTCGACAGGTCGAGCACGTCGTTGATCAGCGTCAGCAGATGGGTTCCGGCCGCGTGAATCTTGGCGAGATCCGGAATCAGGCTCGCGTCGCCCTTCTCGGCGGCATCCTCCTGCAGCATCTCGCTGTACCCGAGGATGGCATTGAGCGGCGTGCGGAGTTCGTGGCTCATCGCCGCCAGAAACTGACTCTTGGCGGCATTGGCCGCCTCCGACGCCTGACGGGCGGCGAGCAGGTCGGTGATGTCGTGATAGAGCGCCATCGCCCCCACCTTGCGACCGTCCACGGCCACGGGCACCCCCAACACCTCCACGTCCACCAGGGTTCCGTCCTTGCGCCGCCGGCGGCCGATCACCTTCACCGCAGTGCTTCCCAACGCCTGTTCCGTGTACGTGACGGCTTCGGAACGGGTGGCCTCGTCGGTGATGAGATCGTCGATGTTGCGGCCCGTCACCTCGGATTCGGCGTACCCGTACAGTCGTTCGAACGCCGGATTGCACGACACCACGTTGTGCGCCACGTCCAGCGTCACGATCGCCACGGGGCTGTTCGATACGAGTTCCTTGAAGTACTGCCGTTGCTGCCGCGATTCGGTGAACAGTCGCGCGTTCTCGATCGCGATCGCCGCTTCCGGCGCGAACAGCTCGAGCAGCCGGAGATCGTCGGCGCCGAACGTGCGGCCCGGATCGGCATGCACCGACGCGATGACGCCCACCAGCCGCTGCCCGATCATCAACGGCGCGGCCATCACCGACTGGACCGTGCTCTGCTCGTACTGCTCCGATCGCTTGGCCCACTCCTGGTAGCGCGGGATGATCATCGCGCGGTGCGTCTCGGCCACCTGGCCCATCGCCCCCTCGCCCAGCGCCATGCGGGTTCCCACCGCGTCGGTGCCCATGTTGTGGCTGGCCACGATCGCCAGATCTCCGCGCGCCTCGTCGTACGTGGCCAGTTCGCCGCCGGTCACGTCGAGCAGCGTGACGGCCCGGGCGAGTACGCGCTCCAGAACCTTCGACAACTCCAGCTCGCCGGCCAGATCCTTCATCGTGTCGAGCAGGGCCTGCTGCTCCTCCCCACGCCGCCGCTCGCTGGCAAAGAGGCGGGCATTCGCGATCGCGATCGCCGCCTGCGGCCCGAACAGTTCGAGCAGCCGCAGGTCGTGATCCCTGAACTGGCGGGTTGCATCCCGGTCCATGACGGCGATTGCGCCCACCAGCTCTCCCGCCATCAGCAGTGGCGCAACCATCACGGCGTGAAAATCCACCTGAGCGTACTGCGCCGAGCGGCCCGACCATTCGCGGTACGACGGGATGATCAGCGGCTCCCGCGTGAGCGCTACCTGCCCCATGGCGCCCTCGCCGAGCTTCAGCCGCGTGCCGGTCGTGTCCTGTTTGCCGACGTTGAAGCTGGCGACGATCTCCAGCTCGCGTCGCCGCGCGTCATAGATGGCGAGTTCGCCGTGGCTCACGCGCAGCAGTTGCACGGCGCGCTCGAGCACCGCCTGCAACAGATCTGACAGGTCGAGCTGCGACGCGAGGTCGGCCATCGTCGCCCGGAGCGCCTCCTGCTCGTCGGCGCGCTGCCGCTCGGCGGCGAGCAGCCGCGCCCGCCCGATCGCGATGCCCGCCTGGTTGGCCGCGGCTCGCAGGATGTCGAAATCGTCCGCTTGAAACGCGTGCGGACGGTTGCTCTCGACCACGAGAACCCCCACCAGCGCCTGGTTCACGCGAATCGGGACGTCCACCTCGGAGCCCTCGTTTCTGGTCGGGAGGTAGTGGTTGTCTTCCGTCACCTGCGGCGTGTAGTGCAGCCGCCCGTCCACGAGCGGCCGTTCGGAGAGTCCCTGGCCCGGGCGGACGCGGAGCCCCTCGGGCGCTTCGCGCCACCCCCGGCTCGCCGTGAGGACCCGGTCGCCCGTGTCGGCGTCCACCAGGAGCACGGCGACGAAGTCGTACCCCAGCGCCGCATCGTGCAGACCCCGCGCCACGGCCTGGCAGATCGCGTGCTCCGTTTCCGCCTCGGCGATTCCCGTGGACAGCCGGAGCAGCGCCGCTTGGCGTCGCGATGGCTCGTCGGGCACGATGGCGTCAGGCGGCACGAACGTCACGCCGCGCTCCCCGCGCCACGACCCGCGATCAGCGCCCGCATCTCGTCGGCCAGCACCGCGCGGTTCGTCTCCGGAATCGCGATGCGCCACCCCTGCTCGCGCAACGAAGCTTCCGCCTCCTCAGCGCTCCCCCAATCGCGCTTGAGCGCGTCGACGAGCCGGGCGCGTTCAACCGGCTTGGTGAGATAATCCGCGGCACCCAACGCGAACCCGAGTTGGCTGTCCTCGAGTATCGTCACCATCACTACGGGGGTCTCGCTCAGCGCGGGATCGCTCTTGAGCGCCGTGAGCACGGCCCATCCGTCCATTCCCGGCATCATCACGTCGAGCGTGATCGCCGCCGGTCGGCTCGATCGCGCCAGCGCCAGTCCCGCCTTGCCGTCCGTCGCCGTGAGCACGCGGAACCCCTCCCTGGCCAGCATCTTCTGCAGCAGGTCGCGCGCCGAGGCGTCGTCGTCAATTACGAGCACCGTCGGCCCGTCCGTCGCTTCGGCCGCAATAGCCGCCTCTGCCGGAGCCGCCGTTGGCGTCACAGGGAGCCGCACGGTGAACGTCGTCCCCTGGCCCGGCGCGCTCGTCACGGCTACCGACCCTCCCATCATCTCACAGAACTTCTTGCTGATCGCCAGCCCGAGCCCGGTGCCACCGTACTTTGCCGCCGTCGCCGCCTCCGCCTGCGCGAAGGCCTCGAACAAGCGACCCAACTGCTCCTTCGTCATCCCGATGCCCGTGTCGCGCACCGCGAACAGCATCTCGCGGCCGGCGCGCCGGGCCGAGAGCGTGATCGTGCCGTGTTCGGTGAACTTGGCCGCGTTCGACAGGAGATTGAGCAGCACCTGACGCACGCGCAGCCCGTCGCCATCCATGTCGCCGACGTCGTCGCCCATCTCGACGACGAGCCGGTTGTCGTTGCGGGCGATGAGCGGCGCCACCGTCGCCGCCACCGCCTCCACGAGGGGACGTACGGCGAACGTTTCGGTGGTCAGCTCCATTCTGCCGGCCTCGATCTTCGACAGATCGAGCACGTCGTTGATCAACGTCAGCAGATGCCGGCCGGCCGCGTTGATCTTCTGGAGATCGGGAACGAGCCCGGCCTGCCCCGCCTCGGTCGCGTCCTCCTGCAGCATCTCGCTGTAGCCGAGAATCGCATTGAGCGGCGT
This sequence comes from uncultured Gemmatimonadaceae bacterium, assembly GCA_963728785.1. Taxonomy (GTDB): domain Bacteria; phylum Gemmatimonadota; class Gemmatimonadetes; order Gemmatimonadales; family Gemmatimonadaceae; genus JAGWRI01. The sequence continues at coordinate 373,914 of CAVSKV010000004.1, read as the reverse complement.
GCGCAGTTCATGGCTCATCGAGGCCAGGAACTGACTCTTGGCCGCATTGGCCGATTCCGCTTCCTGCCGCGCCGCGAGCAGTTCCGTGATGTCATGGTAGAGGCCCATGATTCCCACGCGCTCGCCGTTCACCACCACGGGCACGGCCAGCACCTCGACGTCCACCAGCGATCCGTCCTTCCGGCGGCGCCGTCCGACGCCGCGCACCGTGGAGTCCACGGCCTGCTTCGTGAAGCCCACGGCCTGCGATCGAGACTCGGCTGTGGTGATCAGCTCGTCGAGGTTGCGGCCCACCAGTTCGCTTTCCGCATACCCGTAGAGCGACTCGAAGGCTGGGTTGCACGAGACGACTCGATGCTCGGGGTTCAGGGTGACGACGGCGACGGGGCTGTTCCGCACGAGTTCCTGGAAGTACTGCCGCTCGCGCTGCGCGTCGGCGAACAATCGCGCCTTGTCGATGGCCACTGCGGCGTGCGGCCCGAACATGTTGAGCAGTCGAAGGTCGTCGGCGCCGAACGTGCGGCTACGGTCCACGGTCCAGATGTTGAAGGCGCCAACCAGCCGTCCGCCCATCATCAGCGGCGCGGCGAGCGCCGCATGGGCTTCGATGCCGGAGTACTTCGTCGACCGGCCGGCCCACTGCGTGTAGTCGGCGATGATCTGCGGCTCCCCGGTCTCCGCGGCGCGCCCCATCGCGCCCTCCCCGGGCTTGAGGCGCATGCCCACCGTCGGCGGGTCCACGTGGAAGTTCGCCGCCACCTCGAGTTCGCCTTTCGCGGCGTCGAACACCGCGAGTTCGCCGGCCGACGCGCCGAGCAGGCCAACCGCACGCTCGAGCACCGATTGCAGAAGACGCGACAGTTCCAGCTCACCGGAGAGATCGGCCATCGTTTCCAGAAGCGCGCGCTGCTCCTCGCCGCGTCGCCGTTCGATTTCCAGCAGCCGCCGCTGCTCGTGCGCCAGCCGCGCCCGTGCGATCGCGATTCCGGCCTGGTTCGTGGCCGCGCCCAGGATCTCGAGATCATCGCGGTCGAACGCATTGGGCGTTTCCGACTCCACCACGAGTACGCCAATCGCCTTGCCGTCGATGAGCAGCGGAACGTCCACTTCGCAGCCGGTGCTGAGCCCGGGGATGTAGGCGGGTTCGCGGGCAACGTCGGGGGTGTAGTGGAGGCGTCCGCTGGCGATGGCCCGATGGCTGAGGCCCTGGCCGGCGGGAATCACCATGTCGGGCGGGATGTCGGACCATCCGACGCTGGCGCGCATGCGCCGGCCCCCGGTCGCCTCGTCTACCAGGAAGATGCCCACGAACTGGTAGCCGAGCGAGTCGTCGCGCAGGCCGTTCACGACGCGCGCGCAGACCTCGTCCTCATCCGCCGCTTCGGCAATGCCCGTGCTCAGACGCAGCAGTGCAGCCTGGCGTCGAGCAAGCGCGTCCCGATTACCGTGTGAAGGCAAATTGGACAAAGGTCGGATTCCGGAGGCGTGGGTGGGAGACGGAACATGCATCCAACTTCGTGGAGCCGCAAATGGGTGGGTCGGGCATGGGGCAAAGTGGGCCGCCCTTCCCCGCCCCATCTCTGATCACGGAACGTGGGGGGTCGAGCGGCAGCGGTGCCCTATGACCCGCACGTAGATTGCCACGTTGAGCACCAGGACAAGGGAGCCCAGAACCACCTGCGCGTGACGGGTGAGCCCGTTTGGATACAGGACGGGCAAGAGATAGTGCTCGACGAATCCGCCCGCATACCCGACCTCGCGGCCACGCTCGCGCAGCGAGACTTCGAGCGGCGTGAGCGGGCAGATCATCCCACTGTACTCGATGAAGACACCCCACGCCGCGGCCGGCAGGTGCACCCAAGCCGCGCGCGGCCAGCGGAGCGCCAGCAGGCCGCCGAGCACGACGAACGCGACGAAGGCGAAGTGCACGCCGACGATTGCGTCGGCCGCCCAGCGGTAGAGCATTGGTCAATAATGAAGTCCCGGTGCTAGTATGTAAGTGGGCCCCCCACCCTCGTTACCCACGTCCACCGGAGCAGGCCGGCCGTCGCTCTCGAGGAACATCCCCATGTTACACCGCACAATTGCCCCCGCCCAGACTCGCGCGCTGCTCGCCGCGTTCGCCGCCGCGGCCACGGCGCTACCGGTCGGCGCCCCCGCCCAGACCGTCGCCACGAACCCATCACTCAGCGCCCTGCACTGGCGCAGCGTCGGCCCGTACGTAGGCGGCCGCGTAGTGGCGGTGAGCGGAGTCCCAAGCAATCCCAATCTTTTCTATATGGGCGCCGTGGACGGCGGCATCTGGAAGAGCACCGATTACGGCATTCGCTGGACCAACGTCTCCGACAGCACGCTGCCGGGTTCGAGCAACAGCATTGGCGCGATCGCCGTGGCGCCGTCCGACCCGCAGGTTCTCTACGCCGGCACGGGGGAGAGCGACATTCGCGGTGACATGATCTCGGGCGACGGGGTGTTCCGCTCCGCGGATGCCGGCAAGACCTGGACGCGGGCCGGCCTCGAGGATACGCACACGATCGCCGGCCTCGCCATCGATCCCAGGAATCCGGACGTGGTGTATGCCGCTTCCATGGGCCACGTGTTCACCCCGGACCAGCACCGCGGCATATTCAAGACCACCGACGGCGGCCGCACTTGGACCCGCGTGCTGTTCGTCAACGACAGCACGGGGGCCATCAACCTCGTGATGGATCCGCAGCACCCGAAGGTGCTGTACGTGGCCATGTGGCAGGCGTACCGCACGCCCTGGACGCTCCAGAGCGGCGGCGCCGGGAGCGGGCTGTACAAGACCACCGACGGCGGCGCGCACTGGACGAACATCTCGCGGCGTCCGGGCTTGCCCCGCGACCTGCTCGGCAAGATCGGCGTCGCCGTGGCGGCCAGCAATCCGAGCGTCGTGTATGCCACGGTTCAGGCGCACAACGGGGGCGTCTTCCGGAGCGCCGACGGCGGCGCCACCTGGACCCGCGTCAACGACGAATGGAAGCTGCGCCAGCGCGCCTTCTATTACATGGCGATCTTCGTGGACCCGACGAATCCCAACACGGTTTACATGCCCGAAGTCGACGGCCTGTTCGTGTCGCACGACGGGGCCAAGACGTTCTCGCCCCTGCATCCCCCGCACGGCGACAACCACATCGTCTGGATCAACCCGCGCGATCCCAAGATCCTGCTCGAGGGCAACGACGGAGGCGCCACGGTTTCCACCGATGGAGGCAAGACCTGGAGCACCGAGCACAATCAACCAACCGGCCAGTTCTACCACGTGAACCTGGACGACCAGTTCCCGTTCCACATCTACGGCGCCCAGCAGGACGAGGGATCCACTGGGGGGCCAAGCGCGACGAGCCAGGGCGGCATTCCGTTCGCGTCGTGGGTGACCACGGCCTACGGCGAGAGCACCCCGTCGGTGCCCCAGCCGGGCAACCCCGACGTCACGTTCGGCAGCGGCTACTTCAGCATCTTCCTCACGCGCGATCAGGCGACGGAGCAGTACCAGAGCGTGAGCCCGTGGCCCCACTACCAGGAAGGCGCCTCGTCGGCCGAACTCAAGTATCGGTTCGCGTGGACGCACCCCATCCTCTTCTCGCCGGCCAATCCGCACGAGCTGTTCATCGGGTCGCAATACGTCATGAAGAGCGACGACCTGGGCAAGACCTGGCAGACGATCAGCCCCGACCTCACGCGGAACGATCCAGCCACCGAGGCCCCCTCGGGTGGCCCGATCGATCTCGACCAGTCGAGCGCCGAAGTCTATCCGTACGTCTCGGCCATCGGCATCTCGCCGCTCGACGGCAATGTCATCTGGGCCGGCTCGGCGGACGGCCTCGTGCACGTGACCACCGACGGCGGCGCGCACTGGCAGGCGGTGACGCCGGACGGGCTGCCGACCCGGGCCGACGTCAGCTCCATCGAACCGTCGCACGTGGACCGCAGCACGGCGTACCTGACCGTGGACCGCTACATGTGGGACGACTTCACGCCGTACGTGTACAGGACTGACGACCTCGGACGGCACTGGACGCCGATCACCACCGGACTGCCGCGCGACGAATATGCGTTCACGATCCGGCAGGACCCGGCCGATTCGAGCTTGCTCTTCCTGACCACGAAGACAACGGTGTACGTGAGTCTCGACGCGGGCGCGCGGTGGCAGCCGCTCTCGCTCAATCTGCCGCCCGTGCAGGTGCGCGACGTCGCCATCGACAACCGGCAGGGCAATGTGGTGATCGCCACCCATGGCCGCGCGTTCTGGGTGCTGGACAATCTGGCGCTGCTCGAACAGATGACCACGCGCGCGGCGCCGTCGGCCGATAGCGCGGCGCTGTTCGCGCCCCAGTGGGCGTGGCTCACCCACGCCTACGGCACCGAGGGCCGCGGGGGCGGGGATGCCGGCCAGAACCCGCCGTTCGGAGCCACCGTGTTCTTCCACGTCCCCTCGGGCTACGACGGCAAGACGCCCGTCACGCTCACCTTCACCGATTCCACCGGCCGGAGCGTTCGCGAGTTCGCGCTGCACCTCAAGTCCGGGGCGTTTCCCACGGCCGAGGCACTCGAGCAGCTGACGCCCGCCGAGCGGCACGATGCGGCCGAAGTGCGGCTCACGTCCATCAAGCCGGGAATGAACGAGTTCCAGTGGGATCTCCGCTATCCCGAGGCCGCCGAGATTCACGGCTTCGAGCCGCCGATCGCTGCCGGCGGACTGCCCGACGAGGTGAATGGGCCGACCGTGCTTTCCGGCCGCTACCACGTGGTGCTCAGCTACGGCGGGCGCCAGATGACCGAGCCGTTCGAGGTGGCGCTCGACCCGCGCATCCACACCCCGCAGAGCGACCTCGCGCGTGCGCTGGCGTTGCAGCTCAGGATTCACGGCGAGCTGGACACGCTCGACCGGACCGTCAACCGGGCGATCGAGATTCGCGACCGGCTGGCCAAAGCCGGCGACGCGCCCGGCGCGGTGGCGGGCCTGGACAGCGCAATCGACGACGTGGTCCAGTTGAACATGCACTCCAGCGAAGGCAGCCTGCTGCACGAGACCAAGCTGCGCAGCCATCTCGCGTACCTGGCGGCGGACATCGACCTGGCGTACGCGGCACCGACGGCGGCCCAGGAAGCGGTGTTCGAACAGTTGGCGGAGCAGGCCCGCGCCGCGGAGGCGCGACTCAGGGAGTTGATCGGCCGGGCCGGGGGATCTGCGGACTAAACACGACCGGGCCGGAGGGCCGCATGGATCCGATGTTCTGGGACAGATTTCAGTTCGCGTTCACCGCCACCTTTCACTACCTGTTTCCGCAGCTCACGATGGGGCTGGCGCTTCTCATCTTCGTGATGAAGACGCTCGGCCTCCGCCACGGTGGCGAGCGGTGGAACGACGCCGCACGGTTCTGGATCCGCATCTTCGGCATCAACTTCGCGGTCGGCGTCGTGACCGGAATTCCCATGGAATTCCAGTTCGGCACCAACTGGGCCCAGTTCTCGTCGTATGCCGGCGCCGTGGTCGGCAACACACTGGGCATGGAAGGGCTGTTCGCCTTCTTCCTCGAGTCGAGCTTTCTCGCTCTGCTCGTCTGGGGCGAGCGCAAGGTGGGACGCATCGGACACTGGGTGGCCTCGCTGGCGCTGTTTGTCGGGAGTTGGCTCTCCGGCTATTTCATCGTCGCCACCAACGCCTTCCTCCAGCACCCGGTGGGTCAACAGGCAGCGGCCGACGGCACGCTCCAGATCGCCAACTTCTGGACGTTTCTGTTCAATCCGTGGGCGCTGCTGCAGTATGCGCACACGATGGTCGCCAGCGTCGTGACCGGCGCGTTCGTCGTGGCCGCACTGGGCGCCTACTACTTGTTGCGGGGCGAGCACACGGAGCCGGCCAAGGTGTTCGTCCGGATCGGCGTGGTCGCCGGGCTACTCGCCAGCCTCGCAGTGGCGTTCCCCACGGGCGACCGGCAGGCCAAGGCCGTGGCGCGGTGGCAACCCATTTCGCTCGCCGCCATGGAGGGGCGCTTCGAGAGCGGGCCGTACGCCGCCATCACGCTCATCGGCCAGCCGGACGTTCAGGCGCGGCGGCTGGACAACCCGATCGCCCTGCCCGGGATCCTCAGCGTCCTGGCGTTCGGGACCTGGCACAGCGACGTGCCCGGCCTGCAAGCCTTCCCCACCACCGCGTGGCCCGACAACATCGAGCTGCTCTACTACGCCTTCCACATCATGGTGGGGCTCGGCACGCTCTTCGTGGCGCTGATGGCGCTCTCCACGCTCCAACTGGCGCGCGGGCGGCTCGACAGCTCGCGGCCGCTGCTCTGGGCGTTGATGCTTGCATTCCCGTTCCCGTATATCGCGAACACCGCCGGGTGGGTCGCCACCGAGTTGGGCCGCCAACCGTGGCTCGTATACGGCCTGCTCCGCACCGACGCCGGGTCGAGTCCCATGGTGCACTCCGGCACCGTGCTGTTCACGACGATCGGGTTCGCCGGACTCTACCTCGTGCTCGGTCTGCTGTTCGTGTTCCTGATATCGCGCGAGATCGCGCACGGCCCGCGGGCGACTGGAGGAGCGGCCCATGTTTGAACTCTGGTTCGGCATCGTGGCGGTGATGTTCACCGCCTACGTGGTGCTCGACGGATACGATCTGGGCGCGGGCGCGCTCCACCTGTTCGTGGCGCGCACCGGCGACGAACGGCGCCAGGTGCTGGCGGCCGTGGGGCCCTTCTGGGACGCCAACGAGGTGTGGCTGCTCGCCGCCGGCGGGGCGCTGTTCGTCGGATTTCCGCGGGTGCTCGCGGCGGGATTGTCGGGCTTCTACCTGGCGATCTTCCTCGTCATCTGGACGCTCGTCCTCCGCGGCATTGCCATCGAGTTCAGGAGCCACGTCGCCGACCACCTCTGGCGCCAGCTCTGGGACACCGTGTTCGCCCTGGCCAGCGCAATGCTCGCGATCCTCTGGGGCGCGGCCATCGGCAACGTCATCCGCGGGCTCCCGGTCGGCGCCAACGGGTGGTTCGCGCTCACCCTGTTCACCAACTTCACCACCACTCCGCCGGTGGGGATTCTCGACTGGTACACGGTGCTGACCGGCGTCTTCGCACTGGTGGCGCTCGTGGGACACGGCAGCCTGTTTCTTGCGTGGCGAACCGACGGGGCGGTGCACGAGCGTGCCCGCGCCCTGGGGCGCATGGTCTTCATCCTGCTCGCCGTGCTCTGGCCCCTCGTCACGTTCGCTACGCAGGTCGTGAATCCGACGCTCCTACCCAATCTGCCGGGCCGGCCGTTGGCCTGGTTGGGTCTGGCGGCGGCGATCGTCGGCCTCGTAACGGTTTTCGTCGGACTGCACCGTCGTCGCCCGCTCGCGGCATTCCTCGGATCCTCGGCGTGGCTCACCGGCATGCTCGGGGCCACTGCGGCTTGCCTGTACCCCGTCATGCTCCGCGCCGTGCCGGATGCGACCTATTCGATCACGGCAAGCGAGTCGGGCAATTCGGTGGCTGGGCTCCGCACCGCGCTCGGCTGGTGGGCCGTGGGCTTCCCGATCGCGATCACGTATTTCGCAATCCTGTTCCGGGTGCACCGGGGCAAGGCCGTGGCGGCCCCCGAGGGCGAGGGGTACTGAACCGAGCGGCCGCTCAGAACCCGGGCGGCCGCTCTTCCATCACGTTCGCCTGGCGCTCCATGGCCAGACCCACCCGCGCGATCGTCCCCTCGTCGAACAGCCGGCCGATGAGCGTCACGCCGTACGGCACCCGGCGCGGCGGCGAGAACTTGGGCAGCGGGTGCGTGGGATCGGGGGCCCAATCGCTCCGCGCCTCCGACACGTTCACGAATCCGGTGCGCAGCGTGAGCGACGGATGTCCCGTGTTGTTGGTGATCACCAGCATCTCGTCGCGCAGCGAGGGCACGAGCAGCAGATCCACCTTTGACATCACCCGCGCCATCTCCGTGGCCACTTTGCGGCGCAGGCGGTCGGCCTGGACGAAGTCCACCGCCGACAGGAAGCGCGACTCGCGGAACAGGTTCGGCCACGCGTCGGGCACCTGCACCTTCATCGTCTCCACTTCTCCGTCGAGCGTGATCTTCTCGAACGACGCGGCCGCTTCGGCGAACAGCATCAGGTTGAGCGCGTCGTACGGCCAATCGGGAATCGTGACCGGCGTCGGCACCATGCCGAGTTTCCCCACCATGTCCAGCGCCGCGCGGTCGACGTCGGTGGCCCCGGCGTCCTTCATCCAGGCCGGGAAGTAGCCGACCTTCAGCCCCTTCACCGGCGCACCGGCGTCGAAGTCGAGGCGGCTGGGCACGCTTGCAATGTCGCCCGCGTCCGGACCGGAGATCGCTCGCAGTACCAGCATCGCGTCTTCCACGGAGCGCGTCATCGGGCCGAGCTTGTCGAGCGTCCAGCAGAGCGTCATCGCGCCCGTGCGCGGCACGCGGCCGTAGGTCGGGCGAAGCCCGGTCACGCCGCACCGCATGCTCGGACTGATGATGCTGCCGCCGGTCTCGCTGCCCACCGAGAAGCCGACGAACGCGGCGGCAGTCGAAGCGCCGGGGCCGGCGCTCGAACCCGACGCGCCCTCTTCGAGCAGCCACGGATTCATGGTCTGGCCGCCGAACCAGATGTCGTTGAGCGCCAAAGCACCCATGCTGAGCTTCGCGACCAGCACCGCGCCGGCGGCGTCGAGCCGCTTCACAACGGCGGAGTCGTCCTTGGGCACGCGATTCCTGAACGGCTCGGCACCATAGGTCGTGGCGATGCCCGCGGTGTCCATCAGGTCCTTCACGCCGTACGGAATGCCATGGAGCGGTCCCCGGTACTTGCCGGCGGCGATTTCGGCGTCGGCCTGCTTGGCCCGTGCCAGCGCCCGGTCCTCGGTGAGCGTGATGATACAGTTGATCTTCGGATTGAGCCGTTTGATGCGGTCCAGATAGATGTGCGTGAGCCGCTCCGAGGTGAGCTTCCGCTTCTCGATCCATTGCGACAGCTGATGGACGGGCGCAAAGGCGATGTCCCCGTCGTTCGCGGGCAACGGGCCCGCGTCGCCGGCGCTGCGCGCGAACCGGTCGCGCGCCGGTCCCACCGTCATGCCGGGGAGCACGGGATTCCAAACCGTGGCCGGGGCGAGCGTATCCTCGAGCGCGATCCTTCGGGGTCCGGTGCGCCGTTCGAGCATCGCCGCCATGGAGGTGCGCCAATTATCGGCCGCCATTTGGCGCTGCGGCTCCGTCATCGTCACCTGGGCCAGCTTCTCCGCTTCGGCGAAGGTGGCCGGCGTGACTTCCGGGCCAACGGCCGGCGCGGTGTTGAATGCCCCCGGCGCGCCTGGGGTCGCGCCCGGTGTCGTGCTCTGCGTGGCGGGCTTCTGCTCGTCGCCGCGACACGCGGCGAGTACGCCGAGCAGGCCGATGGGAGCCTGAATCAGGAATTGGCGGCGGGTATTCATGGCGCTTCCCGGTGAGGGCGGAACGGCCGGTGCGGATCGGGGATGAATGTACAGCGACTCAGCCCGCGCCGCCGCCCGATCCCCCCGCCACCCGCACCTGCCAGGGCCACCGCCCTTCCACTTCTAGTTGGAGCGTCATGCTCAGGAAGGTGCGGATGACCACGATCATCCCCAGCGTCACGATGTTCAGCACCGTGGGGTCCACGACCACGCTGCGGATGATGTCGCCGGCAATCAGGAATTCGAGGGCCAGAAGAATTGCCCGACCCACGTTTTCACGAAGCAGGCGATACGACTGACCAAAGTCGGGCCCACGGCGGACGATGAACTGCGCTACCGAGAGAAAGGACCCTACGGCGACGATGACCACGCCGGCCGCGTCGAGCACGAGACCCGTCAGGTTCATGATCCGGCTGAAGTCGTAATCCACGCTCCGGTCCTCCCCGCGCGGTCAGTCCAGGTTCACGCCGTCGAAGAACTCCACGACGCCGGTGTTCAACGAATACTCTGCACCCACCACCCGCAGGCGATCTTCCAGAATCAACTGCTCGAGCACCTCGGAGCCGTAGCGCAAATGACTGGCCGCGAGGCTCACGTTGGCGCGCACCGCGTGGCGTACCAGCGTGTCCATGTCGTGGCGCAGTTCGGTGCGCAGCAGCCCTTCCACCGACGGGCGCACGCGATCGACGATGGAGCGCAGGTGCCGCGACTGCGTCTCCGCGGGCCGCTGCAGCTCTTCGATGGTGGCCAGCACCGCGCCGCACTGCGAGTGACCGAGCACCACCACCAGCGGCGTGCCGAACCGCGACGCCGCGAACTCCACGCTGCCGATCTGCGACGGTGCCACGATGTTGCCGGCCACGCGGATCACGAACAGGTCACCCAGCCCCTGATCGAACACGATCTCGGCGGGCACGCGAGCGTCGGAGCATCCGAGGACAATGGCGAACGGCGTCTGTTCCATGGCCAGTTCGAGCGGCCGCGAGTCCTGAAGCGTCGGCTGGTGCGTGCCGATGCGGGACACGAAACGGCGGTTGCCCTCCTGCAGGCGGGCGAGGGCTTCTCGGGCGGTCGTCATTCTGTCGTGGCCGGCTCGGTCGTCGAAGCTAGACCTCGGGAACCCGTGGGGCGGCCCATCCGCCATGCCATCCGAGCAGCATGGCGAGGGCGAACGGAAGGGCAAAGGCGACACCGAGCGGGCTGAGCCAGACGGCCTGGGCCTGGGCCGATGTGATCAGCAGTCCGAACGCCGCCGAGGCGAACAACGCGCGGTACGCGGTCCGCGGATCCTGGGGCCTCACCGCCAGCGCCGTGCCCACCGCGCCGATCACCACCAGGGCGCCGCCCAGCGTTCGGAAGATGCCCATGCTCGCCCACACGAACATCGCCGACGGGTCGCCGATGACTGGTGCCGGGAGAGGCGAGCCCGTGAGCGTCGAGAAGAGCGCCGGGCCCCACCCCGCAAACAGGACGCCGACAGCCAGAATCGGCAGGGCGATCCAACGACTCGATGTGCGCATGGGGTGCTCCGCGTTCGAGGAAACGGGGTCGTCCGGCGGCTCGTCGCGCCACCGGGGCGTCTTATAGTCAAGTCTGCACGAGGGAGCGTTGATCGGCAATCCCGTGCTCGGCGCGCGATGCACCGCCTACCCCGACGCGAGGGGCGTTTCCCGCTTCCGGAGGCGCGCGGCGAGCGTCTGGACGCGCTCGTTGAGATTGGGGTGGGCTACCACGTCGAAGCGGTCGAGCACTATGGGCGACGAGATCTCACGATCGTGGGCGAGATCGTCGGCCACCTTCTCGGCGAGCGCCGGCCAGGCGTCGAGCGCGATCGGCCCCCGCGGCCATCCGTTGTTGCGCGCGTCGATCCATCCGTCCCAGAACGTGAGGGCGATGTGCAACCGGCCCAACTCCGGCGCGTTGCCGGTGGGGAACTGGTGCTCCAGACGGTCGAATCGCCGCCCGATCTCGTCGTACCGGCCGGCGGCGTGGGCTTTGGCGTCAGCGCGTAGAAATTCAACCAGGGTATCGCGCGCGGCGGTGTAGGTCAGCATGGGTTCAAGTTAGCACAAATCCGAGGCCGTGGGTTGGCCGCCGTACGAGCGATGGCCCGGACGGCCCGGCGCACCCGAAGGTCCTATTTCAACCCGATCCGCTGCACCAATTCGCCGAACCGCGCGTCGCCGCGGAGTGGCTCGTATCCCGGATCCAGATGGAGGTAGATCAGCCCTGCGGAGCGGGCCTGGAAGGCGCGCTCGAGACAGGCGAACGCCCGGTCGAAATCGCCCATCGCCGCGTATCCCATCGCCAGGATCTCGCTGCGCACGTACTGCTGCCGCGACTCCTCATCGAGCCGGGCGAGGATGGCCTCGGCCTCATCGTGGCGACCCAGCGCGGCCAGTGCGCGCACGATCATGGCGTCGTAGGAGCGAACGGACTTCTCCTTGCCCTGCGCGCGCCGGTACCACTCGAGGGCGGCCTCGGCGCGGCCCATGGCAAGGTTGGCCGAGCCGATATAGAGCGGCGCGCGGAGCGAGCCCTCGTCCAACTCGAACGTCTTTTGCGCTTCGGCGATCGCGCCTTCATAATCCTTGCGGTACAGCAGGAACCGGGCGAGCCATTCGCTGTAGCCCGCCGAGAGCGGATCGAGCGACAGCGCGCGGCGAATGGCGGTGATCGCGTCGTCCAACCGCCCCACCAGCGGCAGTGCGGACGCCAGCACGTAATGCGCCTCGGCGTGGTTCGGGCTCAGCGTCACCGCGCGCTGAAGCTGCTGCTCGGCACTCGCGAAGTTCCACTCGTGCCAGCACAGCACCTTGCCGATCGAGGCCATCGCGTCGGCAAGCTCCGGGTCGCGCTGGAGCGCTCGCTCCGCGGCGGCCTTCGCTCGCGGATAGGCGTCGTCCGGGGCCACCCAGTCGTCCGCGAGGTTGCACCAGACGTCGGCGATCCCCGCATACGCCCGGGCGAACCCCGGGTCCTGGAGCAGCGCAAGTTGAAAGAGCTCCAGGCCCTTGTGGAGACCGGCCTCGGTGAACTTGTTGAAAAAGAAGCGGCCCTTGAGATAGAGGTTGTAGGCTTCGATGCTCTTGGTGGGCACCACGAGCGGGGCGGCGTCCCCCGCCAGTCGAAGCCGCAGGGCATCGACGATCGCACGCGAGATCTCGTCCTGGATGGCAAACACGTCTTCGAGCTGGCGGTCGTACGTCTCCGACCACAGGTGGTAGCCGTTCTCCACGCTGATCAGCTGGACCGTGATGCGGAGCCGGTTCCCCACTTTGCGCACGCTGCCGTCGAGTACCGAGGCGACGCCGAGTTTCATGCCGATCTGCCGGAGATCCACCTCCTTGCCCTTGAACGCGAAGGAGGAAGTGCGTGAGGCCACCTGGATCCCCGGCACCTTGGCGAGCGCGTTGATGATCTCCTCGGTCATGCCGTCGCTGAAATATTCGTTCTCCGGATCGGCGCTCATGTTCGCCAGCGGAATCACGGCGATCGCATTGGTCGCCGCCGCACTTTTCTGGGCGCTCGGCGTGATGTGCTGTGTCACTTGCAGCGCTTCGACGAATTCGGCCGCCGTCGGGAATCGGTCCACCGGTGTTCGCGCCAGCGCGCGTGTGATCGCGTCGTCCACCATTTCCGGCACGTCGCGCGTGGTTCGCACGTGGGGAATGGGAGAGATGAAGTGCTTTGCCATCACCGCCTGGGCCGTCGGACCCGTGAACGCAGCCTCGCCGGCCAGCATCTCGTACAACACGCAGCCGAGGCTGTACAGGTCGCTCCGGCCGTCGATCCTGCTCTCACCGCTCGCCTGTTCTGGGCTCATGTACGCCGGCGTGCCCAGGGACATGCCCGTGCGTGTGATGGATCCCTCGGAACTCAGCGCCTTGCCGATGCCGAAGTCGGCCACCATCGCCGCGCCCTCGTGGAGCAGGATGTTCTCCGGCTTGATGTCGCGGTGGACGACGCCCTGACGATGGGCGTAGTCCAACGCGGCGGCGACTTCGCGGGTGATCCTCAACGCTTCTTCGAGCGGAAGCTGTCGTTCCGCGTCGAGGCGTTCCCGCAGCGAGCGCCCCTCCATGTTGGGCATCACGTAGAACAGCAGGTCGTCGGCCTGGCCGGAGTCGTACACCGGCAGGATGTGCGGATGCGTGAGCCCCGCCGCCATTTTGATTTCGCGCAGGAACCGTTCGGCGCCGATGTCTTCCGAGATTTCCGGGCGCAGCACCTTCAACGCCACCTTGCGGTCGTGCCTTAGGTCCGTCGCCAGATACACCACGGCCATCCCGCCCTGGCCGAGTTCCCGGTCGAGGGTGTAGCGGCCGCGGAGGCCGCTCTCAAGTCGCGCCTGGAGGTCGGTCATACGCAGCAAAGATGCTCCACCGCGACCGGTGACGCCAGCATTTGCTTGGGCTTCGGCGGAACTCTCCTCGAACAGCCGCCTGCACTGGACGGCCGATTGTCACGGTACCACGTGGATCGCCTGCCGTGCATATACCTTTCCGCTGCCGGTCCGTCCCTCCATCGCGTATTCGCCTGGCGCCGGAAATGTGACACGGAAGTCGTACGTCTCTCCGATGCTTACCTGCTGGCGTGCCCGCTCCGCGCGCTGTTGCCACGTGGGCAGGTCAAAGCCGTCTTTGGCGATTGCGGTCCAGATCGGCGACGCCCCATTGGCCGCCGTCAGCCAGAGTTGATTGAACGGCATGTCGAGCGAAATGTTCATCAGCCGGACGCGATACCTTCGGTCGACACGGAGAGTGATCGCGGGCGGCGACGAGCCGCCATTCAGCACCGGACTGTCCGTGGGGTCGGTGCCCGTCATGAAGATCAGGTCGGACGACGGGTCCCACATCTCCCGGGGTGGCAGCACGATGATCGCGCCATACAGCCCGTGGCTCTGCTGCCGCACGTCGTTCACGTGCGTGTGGTACATGAAGCTGCCCGCGCGTGGCGGCGTCACCGTCACTTCGAACGAGTCGCGCGGCATGATCACCGGGGAGATCATGCCGGCGTTGCCGCTGAGTCCGGCAACGCCGTCGTAGTAGCTGTCGATCTCGAGGCCGTGCCAATGCACCTGCGAGGGCTCCGGGGTCCGGTTGATCACCATGATGCTCGCCGGCTGCCCGACGTGCAGGATGATCGGCGGCCCCGGCCACGCGATCGCCCCCGGGGCTGGCGTGTCGTCGCCGCGGGCCAGGGCGTACCCGAAGCGGCGCAGCGTGTCTCTCGGCTGCGAGTCGCTCTGGATGAAGAGGTGGAGGCGTTGGCGCGGGCCCGCGTACGGCCGCCAGGTGGCCGACGGCGTGATGTCGATGCGGAGCACGAGCCCGCCCATACCTGTTTCGGAATGGTTTCCCATGGCAGGCATGTCCCGCATGTCGGGCGCGGACAGCAGCTGGCGCAGCCGCATGCTGTCGGGCTCCCGCGCGACGCCCAGTGGTGGGTTCGGAACGACGTGCCAGTTGAGGTGGCAGTGAAAGATCCACGCCCCCGGCCGGTCGGCGTACCACGCCAGGTTCATCGTCGTGCCTTCATCCATCAGTTCCGTCACCGCCATCCGCTCCTGGGCCGGCCAGTAGAGCGTGTCGCGGTTCAGGTCGCCGCGGGCCGTGATTCGGTAGAAGAAGCCGTGCAGGTGCAGCGGATGCACGTCGGCCGTCGCGTTGATGATGCGCCAGCGTACGGAGTCGCCTTGGGCATAGCGCAGGCGCTCCGTATTTGGCCACGGCATGCCGTTGAATGTGAAGAAGCTGTTGTCGAGATCGGGGCCGGTGTCGGGAGCCACGGCCCGCGGCACGTACCATTGGATGACGAACACGCGGTCGGGTTTCGGGGGTCCGACGCGAGGATCGACGATCAGCGCGCCGTTGAGCTGCGCATCATCATAGATGCGATCCGAGAAACCGACTCCGGTTGTTGTCGCCCAGTAGAAATACGTGCCTTCAGCGTCGGCCGTGAAGGTGACGTCGCGCGTCGCGCCGGACGGCACGACCAGCGTGTCCGGCATGGTCGTATGACGGGCGGCAAGGCCGTGGACGACCAGCGTTCCCCCCACGGCATTGCGTACCCGCGCGCGGATGCGCGTGCCCGCCCGCACCCGGATCAGCGGCCCCGGCGTCTGGAGCCCCCTGCCCGCTTCTCCGAAGGCGAGGATGCGCAGCGCCGGCCCCTTCGGCCCGTAGGGGCGCCAATCTCCCTCGTGAACTTCGAGGGCCACGTCCAGCGTATCGCCGTGCAGGGCGCCGGCCGGGACGCGGCTTTCGTTCGCCACGACAGCCGGCACCGCGGTGGGCAGGGACGACGGGTGACGCGCACCGTTCGCGCCGACGGAGGCGATGACCGCAGTGACCGCAGCCGAAACAACAATCGAATGGATGCTCGACATTGCACCGCTCCTGTGATGTTGCCTATCGTTCCGTTAATCCGACCTTTCGCGCGATCTCCGCGAACCGAGGGTCGTCGCGCAGCGGCGCGAAACCGGAATCCGCGCCGAAGAAAATGAGACCGGCAGACCGTTCCTGAATCGCACGCTCGAGGCAGGCGAATGCCCGATCGTGATCGCCCACGGCCGCATAGCCCATGGCCATGCTCTCGCCGCGGATGTATTGCTTGGTGGCTTGTCCCTCCAGCCGCCGCAGAATCGCCTCTGCCTCGTCGCGCTCCCCGAGCGCTGCGAGCGCCCGAACGAGAAACGTGTCATAAGACCTGACCGCGGAGTCGATGGACTGCGCACGCTGGTACCACTCGAGCGCCTCGCGCGCGTTGCCCTGCCCGAGGTACGCGGAACCGATGTTCAGCAAGACTTGCGTGTAGCCCGTGTGGAGCTCGAGCGTCGCGTGACTCTGGCGGATCGCCGCTTCGTATTCGCCGCCGTAGATGAGGAAACGCCCCAAGTAACGTCCATAAATCGGAGAGAGCGGATCGAACACCAGAGCCTCGCGCATTTCCTCGATCGCTTGCGGAAGCTGGCCCAACGCCACGAGCGCGGTGGCCAGCACGAAATGCGCTTCGGCAGAGCTTGGATTGAGCGCGATGGCCTTTCGTAGCTCGCGTTCCGCAACTGCAAAATCCCAGTCGAACCAGGCGTGCACGCGCCCGAGTGCGGTGAGTGCCTCCGGCAACGAGCCGTCGAGGTCCAGCGCCAAGATCGCAGCGGCTTTGGCCTTCGGGTACGCCTCGGTAGGCGCCACCCAGTCATCGGCCAGACGTGACCAGCTGTCGGCGATGCCAGCGTGCGCTCGCGCATAGCCGCGGTCCTTGGCGAGGGCTTGCTCGAACACCTCGATGGCTTTGCGGAGGTCCGGCTCGGTGTATCTGATACAGAGGAACCGGCCCCGCAAATACAGCGTGTAGGCTTCGAGATTGGACGTAGTCGGCACCACCAACGACCCTTCCCCCGCCAACTTGAGTTTCAGCGCGTCCACGATGGCGCGCGAAATCTCGTCCTGGATCGCGAAGATGTCCTCCAGCTGCCGGTCGTACGTCTCGGTCCAGAGCGAATAGCCGGTGTGCACGTCGGTAAGCTGAGCCGTGATGCGGACGCGATTGCCGACCTTCCGTACGCCCCCTTCCAGCACCGTACTGACGCCGAGCTTCTGCCCAATCTGACGCACGTCCACGTCCTTGCCCTTGAATGCGAAACTTGACGTGCACGAAGCCACCTGAATGCCCGGGACTTTCGCCAACACGTTGATGATCTCCTCGGTCATCCCATCGCTGAAATATTCGTTCTCGGGATCGGCGCTTCGGTTCGTAAGCGGGAGAACCGCGATGGATTTCGGAGCGGCGTGCCCCTTCTGGGCGTCCGCAGGCGTGTGCTGGGCCCCCGCGCCGGATTGCGACACGACGTGCAACGCCTCGGCGAACTCGGCAGCCGTAGGAAAGCGATCCACCGGCGTACGGGCGAGCGCGCGGGTCACCGCTGAATCCAGCGCACCCGGCACGTCCCGCGTGGCCTTCACTGTCGGGATCGGAGCGACGAATCGCTTGGCGAGAATGGCCTGCGCGTTGGGCCCGGTGAAGGGCGCCTCGCCGGCCAACATTTCGTACAGCACACATCCCAGGCTGTAGAGGTCGCTCCGCCCGTCAATATTTCTCTCACCCGACGCCTGCTCCGGGCTCATATAGGCCGGCGTGCCCACCATCATGCCGGTTTGGGTGAGGGATCCCTCACCGCTCAGCGCCCGCCCGATGCCGAAGTCCGCCAGCATCGCCGCGCCTTCATGCAGCAGGATGTTCTCCGGTTTCACGTCCCGGTGCACCACCTGATGCCGATGGGCGTAGTCCAACGCAGAGGCGACTTCCCGGGTGATCCTCAGTGCGTCCTCGAGCGGGAGCTGGTGCTCGGCGTCCAGCCGCTCCCGCAGCGAGCGCCCCTCCATGTTGGGCATCACGTAGAACAGCAGGTCGTCGGCCTGGCCGGAGTCGTACACCGGCAGGATGTGCGGATGCGTGAGGCCGGCCGCCATCTTGATCTCGCGCAGAAATCGCTCGGCGCCGACCTCGGCCGAGATCTCCGGCCGCAGCACCTTCAACGCCACCTTGCGGTCGTGCCGGAGGTCGGTCGCGAGATACACCACGGCCATTCCGCCCTGACCGAGTTCTCGGTCAAGCGTGTATCGGCCTCGAAGGCCATGTTCCAGACGCCGGGTCATGTCAGTCAAGGATCAGAACATGGGCAAGAACGTGTCGCATCGTTAGGGGGCGGCGCGGGAATGGGGAATGGGGGAGCGCAGCCAGGAGGGGGCAGTGCCATCCGTTCGTGCGCCGCGCGCCGAAATGCCACTCCCGCCAGCGCGCTCTCCAGCCCCGAGTCCACAGTGAACATGCATGACGACCACGTGGCCGGTGCGCCGGGGTTACTCACAGTGCCATTCTCGATGTAAGAAGTAGAGCATCCCAGCAAACGTAAGTCACGCCTTCATAATAATTTACATAATATTAACTCCGCGACCCGTGGCCTCGGCATCCGTCGAGTCGGCGCTGAATGGGCCAGCCAGAGCCGGTCATCGCCGCCGTTCCCGGAATGCCGTATGTTGTACGCTACACATTTCATTACTCCCAGCCCTGAGGTCGTTATGCGCAGAGTCATATTCCTCTCATCAATCGCTCTCGTCGTCCAGGCCGCGACGGTGGCCGCCCAGAAACCAGCGCCCACTAAGACCAGCCCGTTCGCCGGCAACTGGGACGCGAAGACGATGGTCGGCCCGAAGGACAGCGTCGTCGCCACGTACGTGCTGCATGCGACGTCTACCCAGAAGGGATGGACGGTCACCTTTCCGAAGCGTGCCCCGCTTGCCCTGCGGATCATTGCGATGGGCGGCGACAGCGTCGTTGCGGAGATGGGCCCGTACGAGAGCGTTCTTCGCGCCAACATCAAGGTGACCACTCGTACCACCACCCACGTCAAGGGCGACACCTTCGCCGGTACCTTCTCGGCGAAGTACACCAACGGTGACGTGCTCGACGGCAAGGTCTCCGGGACGCGCAAGAAGTAGCCAGGTCATCTTCCCCGGCCGAAATCACTCGGCAGAAACCAGAAGGGCCGGCGATAGCCGGCCTTCCTGGTTTCCAGACGCAGAATGCTCAACCGGATCGGTAGTCGTCTTGCCGGCGCGGGGCTCGGAGAAGAGCGCGGCACCCGGAATAGCAAAGGACCCCCGAAGGGGCCCCGTCCTACCGTCCTACCATCGAAAATCATCATCTCGTTCGTGAAGCCGCCTGCGTCCTCCGCATCCGCAGCACTCACAGCGCCCCTCCTTATGCTAATGTTATAATACCAATAGGCGCTTAAGTCAAGCCCTTTCAATGGCTTATGTTCATTGCACAGAACGCCCAAACGCACCCGGCCTGGCGTATATTCCAGTCGATACAGTCACTCTTTCCCCACCTGGAGATCTCTATGCGCCGTATCGTGTTTCTCTCTTCGCTCGCTCTCGCTGTGCTTGCCTCAACGGCGGCGGCCCAGAAGCCCACACCCACAAAGGCCAGCGAATTCGCCGGCAACTGGGAAATGAAGTCGATGATCGGCCCCAAGGACAGCGTCATTGCCACATACGTGCTTCACGCGACATCCACAGAGAAAGGATGGACGCTCACCTTCACCTCTCCGAAGCGTGATGCGCTTCCGTTGCGGATCATCGCAATGGGCGGCGACAGCGTCGTGACCGAAATGGGGCCGTACAAGAGCGTCCTCCGCGCCGGCGTGATGGTGACGGTCCGCTCGACCAGTCACGTGAAGGGCGATACCATGGCCGGAACGTTCACGTCGAAGTATGCCAATGGCGACGTCGTCAACGGCAAGGACTCGGGCACGCGGAAGAAGTAGGCAGGTCATTTTTCCCACGCCGATATCACTCGGCGCGTACCAGAAGGGCCGGCGAAAGCCGGCCCTTCTGGCATGCCGGTCGCCGTGATCGCCGAGCAGAACCGATCATGCGCCTCCCAGAGATCCAGAGCCGCCGGACACGGCTGGCGGACGTTGCTTCGATCAGTGCCGCGAAATGGCCCGCCCTGGCGGCGGCCGCAGTCGCGTACGATGGTTACAGGCCAACTGGATGCCGCGGTGATGGACCGCGCGCATTCCTCCCGCGGCAACAGCTCGTTCCCGCCACCCACGTTCATCGCACAGGGTCACCATGCCACAGCTCCGTTCGCAACTCGGTGCACGGTTCGCCGCCGCACTGCGCCCAAGCCCATCGTGATCCATCGCTACGAGTTCGAGCGGGACGTCGAGAGCTATCTCACCACGGCGAACGAGCACCCGCTGCTTCTCGACGTCGCCAGCCGAATGGTAGACACGCTCACCACTGGGAATGACGATGACGCGTCGCCGCGCTGGTCGCCCGACGGCATGCGTATCGCGTTCATGGTGACTCTGCCCGGCCTCAGGGCTCTCGCTCCATGAGGATGGCGGCGTCCGTGCCGACGATAGACCGGAACACACACTCTCCTTCGAAGACAAAGTCCTTGTAGGACGTGGCGAAGATGTCACGGAAGCCCAGCTTCCTGAATACGTGTTGAGACACCGTCCCGGTCGCTTCGGTGACGGCCATGCCGTAGCCACGCTCCCTGGCGTTCGCCAGGCACCGGGTGATGAGATGCTGGGCAATCCCCTGCCCGGCGTGGTCGTGTGACACCCCGACCATGAAGAGATGCACATATGTACCCGGTACGACGTCTCTGGATGCGCGGTACGGCTCGTCGAGGCTATCGAGCAGCGCGCCGATCGGCGCAAAGCCCGGAGCGACGGTGTCGAGTCCGACCGGCGGCGGCGTCCCGAAGTCGTCGGCCAACAGCGCCCCCGCGAGATTCCCGGTGGATGCGACCCGGGCCACCATGCTGAGCTGCTCGCTGACCGCTTTGTCCCCGAACGTTCTCACGAGCCCGTCGATCTCCGGCCACGTCAGGCCGACGGCAACCGCGGGTGGCTCGTGAAGGCTGAACGCCTCGGCGAGAAGGGCTGCCATCGCGTCGAGTTCCCCGGCTTCAAGAATTCCGTATTCGATGCCGGCAACGCGGTCAATAGTGATCACGAATGCACCTTGGGTTGGCAATGCTGAACGGAAAGGTGGCCCCCACGGTCAACCGACGCCAGACCGCACCGACCTCTCCATGACAGCCGCGCGAGTCGGCGACCGATGAGCAGGCGAGGTGCCGATCTCCACCATCCAGCGCACACCATCCGGCGCCCCCTTGCGCGAGCGGCCGGTCGTCTCGATATTCGCCCACCCCCGCCTTGGAGAACCCGCACGATGTCGATGCTGTGGTTGCGCGGTCTCGTATGGCTGCCCGCGTTGATTGCATCGTCTGCCGCGTCCAGCGCCACGTTCGCCCCCGCTCGCCCTTCGCCGCACGTCGTCGAACTGACACTGACCGCTGCCCCGTCGCGACTGTCACTGCTTCCCGGCGAGTGCACCGGCGTCTTC
This sequence comes from uncultured Gemmatimonadaceae bacterium, assembly GCA_963728785.1. Classification (GTDB taxonomy): domain Bacteria; phylum Gemmatimonadota; class Gemmatimonadetes; order Gemmatimonadales; family Gemmatimonadaceae; genus JAGWRI01. The sequence goes on along the minus strand of CAVSKV010000004.1, from coordinate 352,535 downwards.
GCCTACAACGGTCAGGTGCCCGGGCCCACGCTCGAGTTCCGCGAAGGCGACCACGTGGTGATCCACTTTCACAACGAGCTCCCCGAAGTCACCACCATCCACTGGCACGGATTGCACATTCCCGCCGCGATGGACGGCAGCCCGTTGGAGCCCGTCAAGCCGGGTGGTTCGTACGACTACGTCTTCGACATTCCGCCCGGCTCGGCCGGCACGTACTGGTATCACCCGCATCCTGACCTGCGCAGCGGCTATCAGGTGGCCAAAGGGCTGTACGGTGCGCTCATCATTCGTGCCGCCGATGATCCGCTCGCCGGGATCCCCGAGAAGCTCCTCGTGCTTTCCGACAACCGTTTCCTGCCCAACGGCGAGGTGGACGTGCCGCCGCCCGAGTCGCCGCAGGGCGAGATCGACGAGGAGAACGGCCGCGAGGGACCCGACCTCTTCGTATCCGGCCAGATCATGCCGACGATCTCGATTCGGAGCGGCGAGGTCCAACGGTGGCGGGTCGTCAACGCGTCCGCAGCGCGCTACTATCGCCTCGCGCTCGCCGGCCACGAGTTCCTGCAGGTCGGCACCGACGGCGGCCTGTTCGAGCACCCCGTGCCGGTCAACGAGATCATCCTGGCCCCTGCGGAGCGTGCCGAACTCCTGGTGCGCGCCACTGGAGCGCCTGGGGCCCGCGCCGAGCTGCGCACCATGCCGTACGACCACTACGTGCCGCAGACCCGGCCTAAGGACTGGAACGTTCCCCGCGATCTGCTCACTCTGCAGTACACCGGTCAGCCGCCGGTCGAGCCGGTGGTACTACCCACGCGCCTTCGCGTGGTCCCGCCGCTCGACACGATGAAGGCCGCCGTCAGGCGCGTCATCGTGTTCAGTCAGGGATTGATCAACGGCCGGACGATGGACATGCACCGGGTGGATGAGCACGCACGGCTCGGAGCCACCGAGATCTGGCAGATCGAGAACGTGGTCGGGATGGATCATCCCTTCCACCTCCACGGCTTCCAGTTCCAGGTGCTCGATCGGAACGGCGTGCCGGAGCCGTTCCGCGCCTGGAGGGACATGGTCAACGTGCCAAAGCACGAACGGGTACGGATCATCGTGCGCTTCCACGACTACCCGGGCAAATGGATGTACCACTGCCACATCCTCGATCACGAGGACGAGGGCATGATGGGGATTCTCGAAGTCTCACCAACAGGGAGGTAGGACATGAAATACCTTGGACGTGCCACGTCACGATTTGCCGGACTCCTGGGGGCGGTAGTGATCCTCGTCGTCGTGATCGGCGCCTGGACGCGCCTGTCCGCCGGATCGCCTCGCACCGACGGCGTAGGCAGTGCTGCGCCGGTGGGCGATGTGGTCCACGGCCGAGCCGTGGTCATCCTGCATGACTGCGGCGGCTGTCACGGCGGGTTGGCCAATCCGGCGTCGAAGGGGTGGCTCGCCGGCGTGATGAGTCCCGACATGGAGTTCAAGATCGGGCCGTGCTACGTGACGCCGGGCGCCCAGCCCTGCTTCACCACACGGCCGCGCAACCTCACGCCGGACGACGCCACCGGCCTGGGTCGGTTCACGGAGCGCCAGATCTTCAACTCGTTGCGCTTCGGCCTGCGGCCGGAAGACACGCCGGACGTGGACATCACATCGATGACGCCGGGCAAGGGCAACTTCCCGCTGCATCCGCATTACCTCGCGCCGCCCATGCCCTGGACGACCTGGCGCTACATGTCCGACCAGGATCTGTGGGACATCGCCGCCTATCTCAAGCGCGGGCTCAAGCCGGTGGTCAACAAGGTAGCGGACAGCGAAGGCCCGCCGGATTTCTGGGCGGGCGAGTACGCCGATCCGAAGTACGGAACGAGCCATGTGCCAGCGTTCCCGACCGTCAACGAACGAAAGCCCTGAGCGCGTCGTAATTGCCGGCGGTTCTCTGCGTCGGTTCGTCGTCCCGTTCACACACACGGCCCCGACCAAGTCGGGGCCGTGCGTGCATGACGATCTGAACTTCTTAGGCGGGGAATATCGCGCTGGCGCTCGCGGCCGAAGACCGAGGAGCGCCGGAGTCGCGCCGGATTCACGGATTGGGCTTTCGCAGGCGGGCCCCGCTGAGAGGGCCGCCCAGCAGGGCGCTGATGTAGCACCAGTCGAAAAGCCCGGCCGCCAGCGGGACGAGCCCAACCACCATGAGGACCGTCCCCGCCTCCGTGCCGCGCTGCGCGTACCCCCAACCGATCAGGCCGAGGCCGATCACCGCACGGGTAACGCGGCCGGCCGTGCTGTTGATGAATTGGGCTATCCCGGATCGGCCGAACGATTCTGCTGCACTCATCGTCATCTCCTTGGCCATTCACTGGCCGTGGCGGGGTCGGAAGGAAGGGGGCCTGGCCTGACGTCCACAGCGGGCTGCCCGAGACGCTACTCTGCCGTGGTCGGATCGATGACCGTCTTGATCTCGGCTATGGAGTCGGCGGGGAAACCACCCCTGCGGGCATGCTCGCGTATGAGCGCCTCGTTGGGCGCGCGATAGACACAGAAGATCTGGTCGCCCGCCACGTAGCTGTGTACCCACTGGATCTTCGGGCCAAGCTCGTTCAGCACGCCGTTGGACTTCACGGAGATTGCCTTGAGTTCGGCGGGTGAAAGGTTGCCGGCACCTGGTATGTTGCGCGTGATCAGATACTGCGGCATTGAGGCCTCTAAAGGGTGGGAAGGCGAAAGTACCACTGATTCCCACAATCTGCCAGACCGCCCTTTGCCGCCTGGAGCAAGGACGTGATCGCGCTGACCGTTGGGGGGCCGGGGGCAGTCCTCGATCCGCAGGGCGTGAGGACTCCGTCGCTGCGCTCAACGATCCGGTCGAGGAGTGGCGGTCCCCCAGTAGTTGAAGCTCGCCGGCCGCCAGCCGGGCAGGTACATCGTGTGCAGCGTCTCGATCCGGAAGCCTGCCGCTCCGATGAGCGCGGGGATCGACCGGTTCAGATTACACCCACCGGCGACTCGCTTCCATATGGGATTCAGGCGATCCTGCCAACGGCGCACGCTCGCGTCGGGCGCCGCACCATGCTCGCAGAAGATCAGCGCGCCGCCCGGCCGCAGGACCCGGCGCATTTGGCGCAACGCGGCCGCCACGTCCGGAATCGTGCACAGCGTGTACGTGACGACCACGGTGTCCACGCTGCTGTCCCCGAGGGGGATCTCCTCGGCCGGGAGACCGATGAACTCCACCTCGAACGGCATCGCGCGCGCGGTGCGTTCCGCCATGCGGGTCAGCGCCGGCGACGGCTCGCGGCCCCAGACCTTGCTCACCTTCGTCGCATCATAGAACGTGAGGTTCAGGCCGGAGCCGATGCCGACCTCGAGCACGCGCCCTCGGGCGCGCGGCACGACCTTGGCCCGCTGCCGCATGTGCGTATCCAGGCGGCACGCGTAATGCACCGCTCTCGGAAGGACGTAGCGGCTGTACAGACTCATCGCGTTCCTGGATCGGCCGGCGCCGGCGCGTTCACCCCGCGGGTTCTACCAGGAACTGTTCGAACTTGCCGTCGTCCGTCGCATACGTCGATATCATGACCTTCGCTCCGCCCGCAAACTCCACCGCGAACGCGCGGTACGTCATGCCGCCGCGAAGCGACTTCGACGTCTGACGGAGCGTCTTGATGGCGCCGAGCGGCGCCAGGCTGGATGCGTAATCGGCGATGGCCGTGGAGTCGAAATAGAAGTTGGCGTTGACCGTGAACTGCGTGCGGTCGATGGTGCCTTTCTGCAGGCCGGCGAGCACCCGCCGCGCGAGCGCCTCGGCCGTCGCGGTTCCCTCCGCCGCCGCACCCGTATCCGGTGCGGCGGCGAGCATCAGCGCCGAGAGCGCGCGCCCGATCGCACCGGCCGCGGGACTCGCTTCCTGATTGGTCAGCACCGCGACGGCGATCTTGTCGTCCAGAAGCACCGTGTTCGACGCCACGAAGCCACCCACCTCACCGCCGTGGGAGACCATGCGATGCCCATTCAGCACGCCAACGCTCAGGCCGAGACCGTAACCGATCTGCCGCCCATTCTTCAACGTCATTGGCGTTTCCATGGCGGCATACGACGCCGGCGCGAGCAGCGTCTCGTTCATCACCGAGATATCCCACGTCAGCAGGTCACCCACCGGCATCGCCATCTCGCCGTCGGCAAAGTACCAGCCCGGCGCCTCCATGAGCGCCGGCCGGAGCGGCCCGAGCGCGTGGCGGAAGTACCCGGTCGGCTCCAACTGGTCGTGCTGCGTGTCGAGGTCGATGGTGTGCGTCAGGCCCAGCGGCACCAGCACCCGGGACGACAGAAACGCCCAGAAGGGCTGGCCGCTCACCTTCTCGACGATCAGCCCGACGATATTGAAATTAGTATTGCTGTACTGGTACTGCGTTCCGGGGTCGAAGTCGAGCGGCTTCGTCGCCCACTCATGGACGATCGCCTCGGCAGTCGACGGCTTGGTCCACACCGGGATCGTGTAGTCCTGCGGGGCGTAGTCCTCGTAGCCCGAGGTGTGCGACATGAGGTTTCGGAGCGTCACCTCGTTCGCGCGCGTCAGCTCAGGGAGATACTTCGACACCGGGTCGTCGATGGACAGCTTCCCTTCCTGAGCGAGCAGCATCACCGCCGCCACCGTGAATTGTTTGCTGATCGATCCGATGGCGTAGTGCATGTCGGGCGAAGCGGGCAGCGGCGGCGACAGCCGGGCGTGGCCGAACGCCGCGACGTACACGATGCGGCCGTTCTGCACGATTCCCACCTCGGCGCTCGGCACGTTCGTCCTGGCGATCACCTCGGTGACGGCGGACCGCACCTTGGCCGCAAGTTCGGGCGGAAGGGTGTTGGTTGCCTGGGCGCGGGCATGCGCCGGCGCGATCGCAATGAATGCGGCGGCGAGCCACGCACTGCGGGCGATCGGCCTGAACGAGCGAATCATGGGGCGTTGTCCTGTTGCAAGGTGGAATGGCTGTGCTGGACTGCCGTACGATATGAGCCGGGTGGGAGAGCCGCCAGCGTCATGAGTTATCGTGGTGTGCCCCCGCCACATGGAGTCTTGCATGTTCCGGAATTCGCCGCATCACGAGTTGTTCGGTCTCGTTGGGTGGCTCGTCGTCGCCTTTCTGGCCGCCGGAATCGGCGCTGCCCCGACGGTGAGCGCCGGGCCGTTCTACCTGCGACTCGCGCGCTCGCCATGGGCGTCGCCGCCATCCGTCTTCGGTCCCGTCTCGACGCTGCTCTACGCGGCCATGGCCATTGCCGCCTGGCTGGTCTGGCGCGAGGGAGGGTTCGGAGCCGCCGGCGGAGCGCTCAGCCTGTTTCTGTTCCAGCTCGCATTCAATGCTCTCTGGAGCTGGCTCTTCTTCGGCTGGCATCGCGGCGCGCTGGCGTTGGCCGACAGCCTGCTGCTCTGGACCTTGATCGCCGCAACGCTCGTCGCGTTCTGGCGCGTGAGACCGCCGGCCGGCGCATTGCTCGTCCCGTATCTGCTGTGGGTAACGTTCGCTGCTTGGCTGAATTACGCCATCTGGCAGCTCAACCCGCGGATGTTGGGGTGATAGCGAGCGCACCGGCTCCGCGGTCCCACCGCCTTCTCAGCCGGGTCCTCCCGCAGAATACCCCTGGGCGAGTTCCGCTCGCGCCCGCTTCCGGCTCCCCACGGCATAGGTGCCGACACCGGTGACGACGAGCAGCGCGCTCAGCCCGACCACCTTGAACACGTACCGGCCGGGATGCGGTTCGTCAGCCGGCGGGATCGCCGCCAGCACGATCGACGCCGCCGTGGTGGCGAACCCCAGCACGCCGCAAAGGATTGCGGGCGGCTTGCCCCCCGGCACCCGCATCACCTCGAGACCGGCCGGCTCGCGCTGCAGACGGATCATCGCGGCGAACATCGTGAGGTAGGGCAGAAAGAACGCGATGATGCCAAGACTGACCAGAATGTCGTAGGCCTTCTTAGGCGTTTCGCCTGCCTGGCCGAGGACGGCACAGGCACCGGCCACGCCCACCTGAAGCAACAGCGCTACGTACGGGGTGCCGTAGCGGGGATGCAGCCGCCCGAACGCGCTGGGAAGGTAGTGGTCAATGCCGGCCACGAACGGGAGCCGGGCCGGCGCCGCCAGCCACACACCCACGCCGCCCAACGTGCTGACGACGATCAGAACAGACGCGATCGGCCCCAGTCCCGTGATGCCCACCCGGTCGCCCGTGCGCACGATGGCGTCCATGATGCCTTGCAGACCGTTGACCTGGCCGCGCGGCAGCGCCACGAGAATGGCGAGCGTGCCGAGAATGTAGATCGCAGGGATGATCACGCCCGCGATCAGGACCGCGCGCGGAACCGTGCGCCGCGGATTCTCGATCTCCTCTCCCATGAACGAACCGGCTTCGAGCCCGCTGAAGCCGAAGGCGATAGTGGCCCAGAAGATCATCTCTTTGAGGCCAGTGCCCGGGAGGAGGCTCGCCCCGGTGATCGGCGTCGCCGAGCCAAACCTGGCCCAGGCCACGAACCCCATCACGATCAGCACACCGAGCGCGATCCAGGTGGCCATGCCGCCGATGTTCGACAACCATTTTCCGAATTGCAGGCCGACAATGTTGAGCCAGGCGGCGAGCGCCAGTCCGGCAAGCGCGAACGTGATGAAGTAGCCCGGACTATCCTGGAGATGGGCGAAGCGCGCGCCAAAGATGTACAGCGCGCTGCTGGCCGCGAAATAGAGGAGCCCTGGCAGATACGTCAGGTTGGCGCCCCAATACGTCCACCCCGTGATGAATCCGGTGAAGTCCCCGAATGCCTGCTTGGTCCAGACGTAGATCCCCCCCTCCTGCGGGTACCGGGACGAAAGTTCGAGCACGGTGAAGGCGAGCGGGATGAACAGCGTCACGCCGGCGACCGCCCAGACGATGAGGGCGCTGGGGCCGGCGGCCGCGGCGACGGCGACCCATCGCATGCCCACGATCGCGACCACGTAGAACAGCACGAGGTCCCACAGGCGCAAAACTCGGCGAAGTCCCGTTCCTGCGGCGGGCTCGGACATTCCAGCTCCGGATTGTGGTCGGGGCGCGGCGGGCTATGGCCGCGGTGTGGCACCAATCATACTTGCCGCCGGCCCGTCCGGCGAGCCGGCGCACAAGAGACTCAGGGCGTGGCCGGCAGCACCTCATCCAGCACCGCTTGCACTTCGCCGATCTCGTCATCGTTCACCAGGTGGCCCATGCCGGGATACAGCTTTCGTTTCACGCGCGCCCCGAGCCGCCTGAACACGGCCTCGCTCTCGATCACCCGCTCTTTTGGCACGTGACCGTCCACGTCGCTGCATCCGAGAAATACCAGTGCGCCGTCGAGCGAACCGGTTACGTCGTCCCAGGTCGTGCCCGGCGGTCCGATCAAGCCCCCGCTCAACGCCAACACGCCACCATACCGCCGAGGGTGGCGGATGGAGAATTCGGATGCAAGGCAGGCGCCCTGCGAGAACCCGAGCAAGACGATCCTGCGCGACGGGAAACCGCGTGCCGTGAGATCCACGACCAGCGACTCGAGGACGCCGAGCGCCGAACTCAGTCCCGGCTCGTTCTGCTCCCGAGGCGCGAGGAAGCTCAACGGATACCAGGTGCCTCCGGCGGCCGCCGGGGCGACGCACGCGAACCGCGGGCGGTCGATGGCGGCGGCGAGTCCGAGAATCGCATCGGGGTCGGCGTTGCGCCCGTGCACCATGATCATCACGGCGTCAGCGCGGTGTAGCGGCGCACCGGCACGACCGACGGGTTGGTTGGCGTGAGGGTCCATCTCAGTAGCGAACTGGCGGAAGCGCCGCCTCGATGTCCGCCCGGTTCGCCTCCTCCCACGGCGGCAGCTTGAGTCCGCTCCCCAACTGCTCCACCGCCTCGTCCACCGCGAATCCCGGCGCCGTGGTCGCGACCTCGAACAGCACTCCACCGGGCTCCCGGAAGTAGATCGACTGGAAGTACGACCGATCCATGACCGGCGTGACCTGGATTCCCCGGCGGATGAGCGCCTCCCGCAGACGCAGCTGCTCGCTCGATTCGGCAATCGCCATGGCGACGTGGTGCACCGTCCCAACGCCGTTCACGGCGCGCACTCCATCCGGCGACGTGAGGATGTCGACGGACTTGCCCGGCCCTACCCCGTTCACCGAGACCCGCCGGCGTCCTTCTATTTCATCAGCGACTTCGAAGCCGAACCATTCGCGCATGAAGGCAAGCGTCGGCGCCGGATCGGCGATGGTCATCGTCACACTGTGAATGCCACGGACGGCAGATGCCGCGTCGATGTCTTTGGCGAGCCACGGACGGCGGGCGTCACCGGTGGTGGCGACGAGTTCGATGTACAGCCCCGAGGGATCAGCCACGATGATGGATTCCTCGCCAAACCGCGGCGGGGAGTCGGTGACCGTGAATCCGCGGGCGCGGAGCCGCGCTTTCCATCTGTCGAGCGACCCGGCGGGAACGGAAAATGAAGTGACGGTCACCTGGCCGGCGCCCTTGATTCCCGCGGGAACTCCCCGCGTCTTGTACGGAAAGGTCGTCCAGAGCGTGCCCGGCGTTCCGCGTTCGTCGCCATAGTAGAAGTGGTAGACGCCGCGGTTGTCGAAGTTGACCGTCTTCTTCACCAGACGGAGGCCGAGGGCGTCGAGACCGAAGTCGAGATCGGCCTGCGCGTCGTCCACGGTGGCCGTCACGTGGTGCAGGCCGAGGATCGGAAAGCTCATGCGGGGACTTTGAGAGGGGCGCCGGCGTTGACACGGGAGCCGTGATTCCACGAGACTACCGTATCCCGTACAACGGAGCAAGTGCTGCAGCCGATCGACCGGTTGTACGACAGCATCGCGCGAAATCCGGGCGCCGTCGCGATCGCGGGCGCCGGCGGCGGCGGCGAATTGACGTATGCCGAACTCGGAGCGCTCGTCGCTGCGCTCGCCGCTGCGTTCGAGGACATGGACGCGCTGCCGGCCGGCCGCGTCGGGATCTGCGCCGGCAACACTGTCGAGCATCTGCTGGCACTGCTCGCAACGTACGCCGCGGGAAAGGTGTGGGTGCCGTTGAACCCACGGAACGGGCGCGCCGAACTCGACGCGATGATCGCAGCGACGCGTCCCGCGATCATCGTCGCCGACGCGTCGTGCATCGGGCGATTCACGGCACCCGCCGCGCCGCTGATCGTCAGTGGCGATGCGAGCGCTCTCCCGGGAGGAGAACCGCTCACCGTGCGCGCACTGTTGGCAGAGTGCGCCGGGAGGGTACCGGCCTACGTCGAGCGCGGGCCCGATGAGGCGCAGATCATCAAGTTCAGCGGTGGAAGCACGGGCGCGCCCAAGGCCGTGGTTCAGTCGCTGCGCTGCGTCAACGCTCAGGCCGACGCGATCCGGGACTTCTTCGAGTTCCGCGGCGACGACGTGAATCTGATCGCGGCGCCGCTCACCCATGGCGCGTCGTGCTTCGTGCTGCCGATTCTGGAGGTGGGCGGGCGCCACGTACTGCTCCAGGAAGCCGAGCCGACTGCGGTTCTGGATGTCATCGCGTCGCACGCCGTCACCACTATGTATGCGCCGCCGACCCTGCTGTATGCACTGATCGAACACGCCGACGCTCCGCGAACGAAGCTGGGGACGCTCCGCCACGTGATCTACTCGGCCGCGCCGATGCCGCCGCAGCGCATTCGGGACTGCCAGCGTGTGCTCGGGCCGGTGATCGAGACCGCGTATGGACAGGTCGAAGCGCCGCAGATCATCGCGGCCATGCGGGCGCACGAGCTTTTGTTGGAGGAGAACCTCACGTCCGTTGGCCGGCCGTCATCCGTGGCGACCGTCGGAATCATGAGCCCCGACGGTGCCCTGCTCCCGCCCGGCGAGGTCGGCGAGATCGTGGTGGCCGGCCCGCTGCTGATGAGCGGATATCTCGATCAGCCCGGTGAGACCGCGCGAACGATCGTGGATGGGTGGCTACATACTGGCGATCTCGGATCGACGGACGGCCGCGGCTATCTGTTCATTCGCGGGCGGCTACGCGAGGTCATCAACAGCGGCGGATTCAAAGTGTTCCCGGGCGAAGTCGAGGCCTCGCTGGCACGGCATCCTGCAGTGGCTGAGTGCGCGGTGTTCGGCGCGGACGATCCCAAGTGGGGCGAGGCGGTGAATGCCGCGGTGGTGGCGGGGCCCGGAATGGCCGTCACCGACGACGAACTGATCGCATGGGTGAAGAGTGAACTCGGATCGGTGAAGGCGCCGAAGCGGATCCGGTTCGTCGAGCGCCTGGAGCGGAACGCGGCCGGCAAGGTGAGCCGGGCGGCAGTGAGGGCGTCACTGAGCAAGCGGTGACACTGCGCCCGGCTCGACCGACCGCCTCGCGTTGCTAGCCGCCGGCCATGTTGGCCAGAATCGTCTTGCCAGTCGCCGCCGACTCTTCGTCGTCGAGGACGGGAGAGACGTCCAGATCCATCACGGGGTTCCATTGCCCGAGGCACACCGACAAGGCGGACGCGTCGGTAGCGGCAATGGCGTATCTCGATCGCTTCGCGCGAGCGCCTGCCGTCATCGACCTTGCGGACTTGGCGTTGATGGGGGCCGTCCGCAACCTATGCGAAGAGCCCGGGCCGGCGCTTCCGCCGGCTCGAGCCCCGACCTGGTGTTGCTCGGGTGTGACACTCCGGCTTCGCGCTACCGCTCGGCGATAACCTCGAGATACTCCGAATCCACGCGGGTCGTGCCGTCGCTCGCACGGTTGTGATCCGACCAGAGGGCCACCAGGTCGCCGAACAGCCGCGTCTGCCCCTGCGCATCCAGCGCCTCGAATGTCTTTATCGTTGGGCCGTACCAGTCGCGAAACAGCTGAACCAGATCGTGCGGCGGCATCGGGTAATCGAAGTGGATGGTCCGCCGCGTGAGCGTCACGCGGCGCGCGCCAGCCAGCCGTTCGCGCATCGCCGTGTCGTCACCCCACAGCAGGGTGCTCGGCACGCCCGACGGAGGCGGCACCAGCGCCGTGTGGGCCCTGAGCATTGCGCCGACGAAGCTGCCCGGCGTCCAGTTGGCCATCGCGATCCGGCCGCCCGGCCTCACCACCCGGAGCAACTCGGACGCCACCCGCTCCGGACGGGGAGCAAACATCGCGCCGAACATACTGATTACCGTATCGAACGAACCGTCAGCATACGGCAGCGCTTCGGCGTTCCCCTCGTCGAACTGGATGTTCAGCCCCTCCTGCCCCGCCCGCTGACGCCCGGTGGCCAGCAGATTGGGGGCGATGTCCACGCCCACTACCACCGCACCGCCGCGGGCGGCGGGGAGGGTCAGGTTGCCCGTGCCGCACGCGACGTCAAGCACCCTCTCACCCGGCTCGACGCGGAGGCCGGCGACGAACTCCGCGGCGCTCGCGCGGTAGCCAGCGGCGATGTGCTCGAAGTCCCCAGCCATCCACACGGCCCGGTTGCGCGCGACGAGCGGATCGGTATCCTGTGTGGCGGGTGGGATCGGGTGAACGCGGATGGTGGATGTGCCTTGATCGAGGCGCCTGGCGGGTGCAGTCATGGGAGTCTCTCGGTATGGGATGGTTGGCAGACCGGCGCGTACGCGGTTACTATTGCCGGGCCGAGCGATCGGGAAAATGACTCACCGTCCGCGTATGCCCGCTCGGAGTCCGGACTTTCTCGTCAGCATGCTCGAGCATCCGGAAACTCTGCTCCACCGTCCGCGACAGGCGCGCCACGAGGGACGACATGGATCCACTCTCTGACGTTCTTCGGGTAGTGCGGCTCACCGGAGCCCACTTCTTCCCCACGTCGGCGACGGGCCCGTGGGGCATCGAGGCCGCGGCCGCGAAAGAACTGTCGCCCCAGATTCTGGCCGGTTCCGAGCACCTCATCTCCTATCATGTGGTGCTGAAGGGCAGATGCTGGGGCGGGCTCAAGGGGCAGCCCCCGGTCCCGCTGGCGGCCGGCGACGTCATTCTCTTTGCCCACGGACATGCCCACGTCATGGCCAGCGGACCCGAGGCCCGGATTTCCCTCGTGCCGGTTCGTGCCGCACCTCGGTTTCCGGACGGCGTCACGTTCGGCAACACCGCTTCGCCCGATGTCGTACTCATCTGTGGCTTTTTCGGCTGCGATCGCGAGCCCTTCAATCCGCTCTGCGCTGGACTCCCCAATCAATTGGTGATGCGCGGGCTGTCGGATGGAATGGTTGGCGTCTTCGCGCGGCAGGTGATCGAAGAGGCCGGTGCCGGCCGCGCGGGGTCGGATTCCATGCTGACGAGACTCGCCGAGCTCATGTTCATCGAGGTGCTGCGGCGGTATCTGGACTCGCTGCCCGAGGGAACCACAGGGTGGCTCGGCGGTATTCGCGACCCGCTGGTGGGGCGGGCCCTGGCGCTGATACACGCCGAGCCCGGCCACGCCTGGACGCTCAACGAATTGGCGACGGCGGCGGCGTCATCGCGGTCGAGCCTCGCCGAGCGATTCACGCGGATCGTCGGCGTACCCCCAATGCAATACCTGACGCAATGGCGGATGCAGGTCGCCGCCGGGCGACTGAAAGAGACGGGCGCCAAGGTGGCCGCCGTGGCAACCGAGGTGGGCTATGAGTCCGAGGCCGCGTTCAGCCGGGCATTCAAGAAGGCGACGGGCGTCGCGCCCGGCAGATGGCGAGCGGGCGCACGGACCACGTGACAATGGGCGTGATGAGCCAGACACCGCTCGCTTCCTCGACCCATGACTTCGTGATCGCCGGCGGCGGCATCGTCGGCCTGGCCACGGCATGGCGGATCACGCAACTGCAGCCGGGTGCACGGGTCCTGGTGCTCGAAAAGGAGGCTGCCGTGGCGCGCCACCAGACGGGACGCAACAGCGGCGTGATCCATTCCGGCATCTATTACAAGCCCGGTACCGCCAAGGCCCGCCTGTGCCGTACCGGATATCGGCAGCTGGTGGATTTCGCAGAGCAGTATGGCATCGCGCACGACCTGTGTGGCAAGGTCATCGTCGCCACCACGGAAGAGGAACTGCCGCGGCTGCAAATGCTGGAGGACCGGGCGGCCGCCAACGACCTGGTGGGAGTGACGCGTGTGGATCGCGTTGGGCTGCGCGCCATCGAACCGGAGGCCGCAGGGATAGCGGCGTTGCACGTTCCGGAAACCGGCATCGTTGATTACGTGGCCGTGTCCCGGCAGCTGGTACAACTCATCGAAGCCGCGGGAGGCCGGGTGCTGGTGGGGCACAAGGTCACCGCACTGGGGCGGGACGGAGGGGCACGGGTCGTCGTCGCCAACGACGATTCGTACCCCACGCGCTACTTCATCAACTGCGGCGGACAGTACAGCGATCGCATCGCTCGGCTGGACGGTCTCGCTCCCGACGTTCGCATTACCCCGTTCCGCGGCGAGTACTACGCGTTCAAGGCCGATGCGCCAGCGCTGGTCAGGAATCTCATCTATCCCGTGCCCGACCCTGCGTTTCCCTTCCTGGGCGTGCACTTCACGCGCATGGTCCACGGCGGCATCGAGTGCGGCCCCAATGCGGTGCTGGCGCTGGGCCGCGAGGCCTACGGCCGCTTTTCCTTCAACGTCGCCGAAGCGCTCGAAACGTTGACCTATCCAGGATTCGTGAAGCTGGCGAGGAAGCACTGGCGCATGGGACTCGGCGAATTCCATCGCTCGTTCTCGAAGGCGGCGTTCGTGAAGGCCCTGCAACACCTGGTGCCCAGGGTCGAGGCCGGGATGCTCGAACCGCGCGCCGCGGGCATTCGCGCCCAGGCGCTGAAGGCTGACGGCTCGCTGGTCGACGACTTCGCGTTTGTCGAGGGCGACCATTCGCTGCATGTGCTCAATGCGCCGAGCCCGGCTGCGACGGCGGCGCTCGCCATCGGGCAGGAGGTCGCGGAGCGGGCGATCGCTCAACTGCGGTAACGCGGGGCGAGTGATGAAGACCATCGCCACCGTTCTGCGAAGAAAGCGAAGGCCCCGCTGTTGCGGGGCCTTCGCGCATCACTGAACGCAGCGCGACGTGCGAGCGTCCGGGGGAACGGCGGACTACTGGCCCCCGCCCTGTCCCGCCGGCGGGCCAACCGTACCCATGATGTTCCCCTCTACCTTGGCCCCATTCAAATTCGCCTGGTAGATCTCGTCGTGGTGGTGGGAATAGTACTTGGAGAACAGCGCGGCGGACTCCGCCCAGGCTGTATACGTCGCATCACCCTGCTTGGGATTCGGATGTGCCGCATAGTAGTCCGCGCACGGTTTACCGCAGTCCGCCTCGATGTCCGCGAAGTTCGCGTACTCCGCCACGAGCACGACTTGCGCGCCATCGGAACCCCAGTTGTGCAGCATGACGCGGTAGTTGATCACCTTGGGGTTCAGCTGTGTAGCGGGAAGGACGTACTCACGCATGAACGGGAGGACCTTGGCGCGGTCCTGATACGGGACGTCGAACGTCGTCACAGTGACCATGCGTGTGCCGGGACTCGGCTGCTGGGCCTGCCCCTGGGCCACGGCCGGTACCCCGACCGCTACGCCGACTGCGATCGCCCCTGACCATACGACGAACCGCTTCATGAAGGATCTCACCTAGGCCTCCTACGCAAGAGTGTTTGGGGGGGGGTGAAGTATCTATGGGCGCCATAACATCTATCGGCCATGGCGCTTCGTCAAGAGCCAGCGGAAATCGGCCTAGCAGGCCAGGTACTCGCTCTCCCACGGGATGATTTCGGCCGCCCCCACGCCGTGCCGCCGGTTGACGAGCCGGATCGCTTCGACCATCTCGGGGCGGAAGTTCAGCGCTCCCGCACCCGGCGCGCCCAGCGAGAGGTTCGCCCCGTGCAGCCGGCGGTGGAAGACCGGCACACGCAATACCGGGATCGCGGCCCGCGCGAGGAGGCGGAAGTGGAAGTCAGCATCCGGCGCGCCGGCCAGAGTCTCGTCGTAGGCGCCGACTGTGTCGAAAGTCTCGCGGCGGTAGACATAGAGCGCACACGACACGGGGAAGAACCCCCCCGAGCGATAGAACGCCATGTCGAGGTTCAGCGGAAACCTCAGCGAGTCAGCCATCCGCACGAAGACCTCTGCCACGAGGGCCCCGTCGTCGTCGATGAGGCGGGACGGAAGGCCGCCCACCGCCGGCACCTTCGGTTCGCGCTCCAGGAGCGCGATGCGCGGCGCGAGGCTCGCCGGGATGAGCAGGTCGTCGGCATCGAGGAAGGTCACGAAGCGCCCGGCTGTAGCGCGCACACCGGCGTTGCGTGCCGCGGCTTCGCCGCGCGCCGGACCGGAGACGACACGCACCGGCAGTTCGGAGATCTCGGCAATGCTGTCGTCGGTCGAGCCGTCGTCAACCACGACCACCTCAATGCCGTCGACACCGTCCGCGAACGCACTGAGGACCGCGGGGCGCAGGAAGCGACCGGCGTTCCTCGCAGGAATCAGGATGGAGACGCGGGGGGAGGTCATCAGCATTTACACCGATCGGGCCAGTCAAGGAGAGTGCCGCAGCCGGTGAAAGCATCTTCTGAGGGCGGAATGACGTGTCGGCACCATCTATTCAATGGGCGTCAAATTGATTCAGGCCTGTGGGACTTGGCAAGGCGCATGCCCTCGCAGGCCCGCTATCGCGTCATTGCCTCCCCGGCCAGCTGCACGCTACGACGCGCCCTTCTTATAGAAGGGGGTCCGCCGGCCCGGCCCGTATCGCCGTCTCTCGATCCAGCCCTACCGGTGGTCCGCCCCCCCCACCGGAACCGTCGCCGCACGCAACATCAGCGACAACAGCCACGGCAGGAAGCGTCATCATGTTTCAAGCAGACATTTCGACGAGGAACGTCAGAACATCGGCGAATAGTGCTGGTTGGCAATCAGCCAGGTTCCGCCGACTTTCACGAGCACGGTGGAGCTGCGACCCGTTTGCGTCGTCACGTCGCCGTTCTTGGCCACGGTGGTGAAGACGAAGTATCCGTTGGCCACGACGACGTCGTTGTTGTAGCTCTGGTATACCAGATCGCGGGGCTCGAACGTCGACGAAAGAAAGAGTTGCTTCGCACCTTTGATCCACGATACCCAGGCTTCCCTTCCATCAATCCGCAGGGCTCCACCCACCCCCGTGAATGACTGCAGGTCTGGGGCGTACAACTTTTCATATGCTTCGAGGCTGCTGGTATTGAAGTCGCTGATCGCGCTGTTGATGACCGCCTTGGCTTCGTCCACCGCAGTGGACGCCGCTCCCTGCCCCTGGGCCGGCCGCGCCAACGCGGCCGACGCCATCATCACCGCCAACACGCCTGGCATCCAGATCTTTCGCATACGTTCTCCTTGAATGGGAAATCGAAACAAGCTTGCCGGGAACCATCCAGCACTGGCGCGCGCGACACGAACGCGCATGCGCTCGCGGATTCATCGCTCCGCACGGAAAACGGCGAGGTGGGCCGCGCCACCCATAGCGACGCGGCCCATCCCGTTCCGTCGCGTCGCGTTCCCTATGGCTTACGCGCCGGCCGCTTGGGCATCCAGAACGCCGGGTCGGTCGCCCGCGTCTCCGCCGACACGTAGCTCATCGTGGGATTGAGCGCGAACCGGTTCGTTTGCGAATTGATCAGGCCCTCGGTCGAAAACTTCTGCATGGTGACCTGCTCGTCGGCGGTGAGCGCCTGCATGGTCTTCTGCCCACCCGCTGCCATGGCGTCGAACGCCGCATAATCCGCGACCGATGAGAATACCAGGTACGTGGGCTCGGGCATCCCTGCCGTAACCTGGTAGACGCGGTAGCTGGCGCCGGGAGCCGCCCGGTCGCTCGCTGCGCCGTACGCTTTCGCGGTCGCTGCGAAATCGGCGTCGTGCCCCGGCCGTACGCGGAACGTGGTGATCTCCCAATAGCGCATCTTGTTGAGGTCGGGGAATGCACCGTGACTGAGATCGGGCCGGGCCACGGCTTTGATGACCTCGTGATCCGTCAGCACCTCACCGTCCGCCTTGGACAACCGGGCCAACTCGGCGCCCAGAGCCGGGTCGGAGCTTTCCAGCTTCATCTCGTCCGCCTCCACCGCGTTGGATGCGAACGGGGCAAGGAACCAGGCTTCGTCCCCGCCCGTGAGCGACGTCATCGCGAGGTAATAGTTCGGCGACTTGCCCTTGGCGAACGCCGCCGGCCACCCGGCTTCTATGCGCTCGTGGTCTGCTGAGCGGCCAGGCTTCACCTGCTCGCGATAGATGGTGAGGAGCGCGGGCTGTGTGGTCGGCAGGGCCTGGTTCTGAGCCAGGGCGGCCGTGGGGCCGACGTACAGCAACGACGACAGCACGAGCATGGTACGGGTGGCTTTCATGGGGCAACTCCTCAAGGCTATGGGGGATAGCTTGGAGTAACCGCGAGCGCGAGTCGCTCGGAGTCGTTCACCGCAGGAGGCTGCGGGAAGTCTGCGAACGTAGCTCGACCGAGCGGCTCCCGCTAGGGAGACCGCCTTACGCCCCTCTTGCCGCTTCGGCCGCAGTTCTCACTCACGGCGCTGCCGCCGCTCCTATGGCACGATGGGCAGCACGATATGCGACGGCAGCGCCGGTGAGCAGTACACTCGCTGCGTTGCCTTGACGAAATCACCCGCCGTTGCCTGGTAGATGTTGGGCACGAACTGCTGCGGGTTGCGGTCGATCGCCGGGAACCAGGTGGATTGGACCTGGACCATCAGCCGATGCGCCTTGAGGAACACATGGTCCCGGTCACGCAGCGGAATCTGCCATTCGACGGGTACGTCCGGCACCAGCGCCGTGGCGTGTTCATAGCTCGCATTGTAGCGGCCGCGGCGAACCTCCATCGCAACGGGCAGCTCGTAGCCATTCATAGACCGCGCGTACGCACCCGGCGCAGGACCGCTGCCCGGATTCCACGCATCGGGCTGCGCGTTTTCGGGGTACACGTCAATCAGCTTCACCACGAAATCGGCGTCGGTGCCGGAGGTGGAGGCGAACAGGTCGGCCGCCACCTGGCCGGTGATCGTAAGGTCGTGGTCGAGCGGGGCGCTGACATAGGTCAGGACGTCCGGCCGGTTGTCCACGAAGCGCTGATCGGCCACCTCCCACGTCCGCCAATCGCCTCCCGGATACGTGGGCGACACGGGACGCTGGCGATACGGCACCGGATTGGCCGGATCGGAGACGTACTCGCGATACGCCGGCCCGCGATCGTCCGCCGGCGCGTCGAACGACAGCGTGCCGTCGGCATGGAGATACAGATTCATGGATTTCGTGCCCACGGGCGGCCAGCTGGCGTACGTACGCCAGCGATTCGAGCCGGACTCGAAGGTCGTCACGCGCCACTCGGGCTTCTGGCCCTCACCGTGAAGGTAGTAGCGAAAGAACGGCGCCTCGATGGTCTCGCGGAATTCCCGCGCCGTTTCGTGCCCGCCCAGGGCTATCAGGCCAATGCTGTCGCCCCGCGCCGACTGCCACTCTCCGTGATACCAGGGACCGGCCACCATGAAGTTCGTATGATCGGGATCGTGCTCCGCCGCGTGGCGGAAGATCTGCCAGGGCCCCCACGGGTCCTCCTGATCGAAGAACCCGGCGACGTTCAGATTCGGCACGGTCGAGGCGTGCAGCTGGCGCACCCAGGCCTCTCCCTTCCAGAAGTCATCGTAATCCGGGTGGGCCACCACTTCGTTCCAGAAGGGAATCGTTCCGTGGAGATAGTTGTCGTTGACGTTCGCGAGCGGGCCCAAAGCCAGGTACCAGGAGTACGTGTCGTATGTGTCGAACGCGAAGTGTGTGTTGCTGTTCTTGTCCGATTGTTCCAGCACGGAGTACTCCACGGCGTAGCTCTCCCGCAGGGCGCCGTAGCGATGCATATCATCGTTCATCCACTGGTCCACGGGCGACGCCTGCTCGCTGATCGCTTTCAGCGCGGGATGCGGATGCAGCAGCGTCATGGCCGCCGTCAGCCCGTCGTACGACACCCCGAACTCGCCTACCCGTCCGCTGTTGTTCGGCACGTGTTTCACGAGCCAATCGATGGTGTCGTAGGCGTCGGTCGTCTCGTTGGTGGCCGTGGAGTCCCCGAGATCCACACGGGAGCTCAATGCGAAGACCCCTTCGGACTTGAATCGGCCGCGCAGGTTCTGGAACACGAAGATGTAGCCGTCCTTCGCCAGTTCCTTGAGGTTCGTCGGAATCTGCGCAGGCGCGCGGTCGGGCACTCCGTACGGGGTGCGTTGCAGAAGGATGGGAAGCGGCCCATGCTGGTTCACCGGAGTCAGGATCACGGTCTGGAGATGCACGCCGTCGCGCACCGGGATCATCACTTCCTGATAGCCGAAGATCGGTGAGGACGCCGGCTTCTGGGCCGGAACACCGGCCGCAATGACCATGGCCGCCAACAGATACGGGCCGTAGCGCATCAATCCTCCTTGAGTGGGTATCGCTCGGTGCCCGGCGATTGCTGTCAGTGTCTCTGGTACATCCGCGCAGATCCGACCCGCAATTTGCTAACGGCGGGGCAGCGGCATCGTGTAGCACACGGCGGTGCCTTCGAGCACGACGGTGCCGTCAGCGAGAAGGACGCGCGTCTCGAGCTCCGTGATTGGTTTGTCCTCGCGCACGTTGGTGACCCTCACCTCGCCCGTGATCGTGTCCCCGGGCCGAACCGGTGCCTTGAAGCTCCAGTTGACTTGAAGAAACACGGTGCCCGGACCAGGAAGGTCCTCGGCCACGACCGCGTTGAGTATGGCACTCGTCACCCCGCCCTGCACGACGATGCCGCCAAAACGGGTCGCGCGAGCCGCCTCTGCATCGTAGTGCAGGGGATTCCGGTCGCCGCTGATCTCGGTGAACAGTTCGATGTCGCGGGCCGCGACGAGGCGTGATCGGCGCGCTTTCTGGCCGAGCGCGGGCATGCCATTGGGCCAAACTTCATTGGCTGTATTCATGTGACTTCTCTTCCTCACGAGGCGGGTCGATCCCGGGCCGATTCATAGCGGAGTATCACCCCGCCGGACGCAAGCGGTTTGGAGTCGGTGAGTCGTAACGTGTGCCCGCTCACCTCGGGCCCGAACAGCGGTGTCCCGGCGCCGAGGATGACCGGTGCCACAAGGATGCGGTACTCGTCGAACAGGTCTTGCTCGATGAATGTAGCCGACAGGTTCGCGCTGCCGAACACGAACCAGTTGCCCGTTCGCTCCAGCTTCAACCGCCGCACCGCCCCGGCCGCATCGCCCCGGACGATCGTCGTGTTGTTCCACGCGGGCACTGCCAGGCCATGCGTGAACACCAGCTTCGGGACGGCGTTCATGAGGTCGGCCACCTCTCCCGTTGCGGTCGGCCAGTGGGCGGCCATGCCTCCATACGTCACGCGTCCGAACAGCAGTCCTTCCGCCGAATGCAACTGGTCGATGGCGAAGCGCTCGAACTCGTCATCGAGTATGAGGTGGTGCCAGCGGAGGTCCCACTTCGATGGGCCTTCGAACCGCCCATCGATGGAGATCACGTTCCACATGATGATGCGGGCCATGGGTGGGGCTCAGCCTGAAGGAGTGTTGTCGGTGTTCCGGAAGATCTTGGTGGCGACGACGTTGACGGACAAGGCCGCCGGGGCTCAGAGGCCGTGGCGGCGCGCTCTGCCCGGCTCGCCTTATTTGCCCTGAAGCGTCATCCCCGCCGGCCCCTGCGGCGGTCGGCAGTCATGTTGGTGGATGGCGCGCAGAAACGCCTGAATGGTCTGCATCGTGAGCTTCTCCGGCTCTTGCGACGTGCCGCTCCCCCCAAAGTCCATGTGGGTGCCGCCATCCACCACGCCCAACCATTTGCACCCCGGCGGCATGTGCTGGTACGGCTCCGTGCGTGTCTTCCATGAAAGGCCGCCCAGCTCTTCGTCCCGCGTGCCGGTCATCATCAGCACGGGGCTCGAGATCTCACGCCAGGCGTCGTTCGGAAAGATCGAGCCCACTCCCTGCGGAGAGAGCGCCACATAGATGTCAAAGTCGTCCAATCCGCTCACGCGGAGCTTGTTCTTCGCGCCCGCTTCGATCATCACCGTCGCCGCGCCCATGGAGTGGCCGAGCAAGATGGACTCGGTCGCACGGCAGTGCGCCCCGGCCCACTGCTTGGCCGCGGCAATGTCAATGAACCTTCCGCCATACGCTTGGGGATCGGTGATCAATTGCGACAGCCCGTCGCTCAGCCCGCTGCCGCGCATATGCTGCCGGATCGCTCGCAGCCCGCTTTCCTGGTGGCCGACGAGGAGCGCCAGATAGCCCAGCGAAGCCATTCCTTTGCCCAGATACGCGAGTCCCCGTTCCGAGCCGCCGGCTCCGGGCGAGATGACGGCGACGCATCCGAACATGACGGCGATCCGAGTGCGAAGTCGAGTTCCGCTATGCCGCGAGGGCGCTACTCGCTGATCCACCGCGACGCCTCGGCGAGTTCTCGGTTGTGAAACGCGCGGACATGGCCTGGCATCATGATGCCCCAGATGCCCATGGCGGCCCGGATCCACTCGACGTCGGTGACAACGGCCACGCGCTCCCAGCCCGTGAGATGCTTCATGCCCAATTTCGCGTCATCCCACATGGCGCCCGCTTCCAGTTCGGTGAATTCCTCGCCGAGGTGATAGAGGAATCGGACCTTGCCGAGCCGCGAGAACATCGCCTCCACGGCTGGAATGATGACCGACTCGTAGTCGTTGGCGGTGACCGTCCCCTTGGCAGTAATGCCGAGGACGTTGTCCGGGAGGTTGGGGATCTTCTCTACCATCTTCGCGCTCCAGTGCGTGGACCGCGGTTCTCATGCGTCGCGGAGCCACTCCACACCCGGCTAGGGAGTCTTGGCGCCCGCGATCGCCTTGCGCGCCGATGCCAGTTGCTCACGCAGCTTCGGGACGGCGCTTGCGGTGGCGGGGTTCGCCGCGAGCTTGGCCAGCGTGAGATTCACGGCGTCCAGCCCCAGGTTCGCCCCGAACCTCGTCGACACCTGGCTGAGCGCGCCCTGGAAGCCGGGATCGGCCGCCAGCTCGGTCTCACCAAGCGCCTGGGCCTTGGCGAGGATGTCGGAAAGGACCGCGACCGCCTGCGCCGCGTTCTGGGGTGAGGCGAGGTTCTTGGAGTTGGCAAACTGCGCGACCTCCGGCAGGCTCGACGCGAAGCGTTGCAACGCCGCGGGCTGCTGGGCGTTGCGCGGGTGGTCCTGGTGCATGACCGCCTGCGCGGCCCCCATGATCGCGAACGGTGCCAGCGCTGCATGTGTCAGCACCGGTGCGCCGGACACGACGCCGCCAAGCGGCAGGGCGACGAGCGCCAGACCGCCAACACCGTGCACAAGGTGCAGCGCCTTGCCCTCGATCCCGAACGCCACGCGGATCAGGTCGCGTAGCGGCGCGAAGGCGAAGCCAGCGGCCGCCACCACGCTCGTGAGCGCTGCGCCCGACTGGCCTTCGGCGCTGAAGTGCTCGTACGCCGCGAGACAGCCGACGGCGATCACCAGGAACCCGACGTGCATCAAGATCCTTCCAGCGGCCGATCCCAGCGAGCGGCGCGGTGCGACCGGATTCTGCGAACCGACCGGTCCAGAGATGTCCATGGCTTCCTCCTCCAGCTGATTTCGCGAGCGGGACGCGGAGCCACCGAACCAATCGCCGGCAGCTCTGCTTCGGCGCTCCTATCATACTCCCGGCCCGCGAGCGAAGCCAGCCGGGCGCTTCCCTACCCCGCGTCGGCCAGCGGCCACGCCACCTCAGCGGAACTATTCATCCAGGTTCCACCCATGCCGGCGGGCAATTGCCCGCTTCAGCCACGCCGGCACGTTCGTCGCTTCCATGTCGGCCCGGTCGATACGTTCCGCCGCCAGCCGCGGATCAACGATGGGCGCAACTTCCTCATCCGCCATCCGTAACGCGGCGAGCGCCCGCTCGACCACGGGCGCGCCATCCGGCACGGCGAGCCCGAATTCGATCTCGGCTCGGCGGCAGAACCGTTCCTCTCGAGCGCGCTCCTCCACCGGATGCGCCAGCCCGAGGCGATGCAACCGCGCGTGCATGGCTTCATGGACCATCGATGCCGCTACCTGGGCGTCGGAGAATTCTGGATTGACCACGAAGGTAAGTTCTACCAAACAGGAGCGGTCGCCCGGAAAGTACGCGCCGCGACAGGCATACCGCTGAACGCGGATGAACGCGACATCGCGCGCCAGGTGGCGGTAGTAGTGGGGCGTAGCTCTGGCAATCAACGTGAGCACACGATCGAGCCGGGCGATCACCTGATCAGTGGCGATGTCTGGGCGCGTGTTGACCACGACGACCGGCATTCCGTGGACCACGTGGCGCGAAGTCTGGAAGGCCGTGAGTCTGCGCCCCGCCCAGTCCCTGACGGTGTCACCAAGTCCCATGGCCGCCTCCGCAGCGCCATCCTGCGCCGGAAACGACCGGCGACGGGGATACCACTCGCCGGCCGTCGATCATCGGATCATCAGCCGAAGCCGGCAATCGGATGCGGCATGTACGGCGCCTCCAGTACCGCCACTTCTTCGTCGGACAGTCGCACATCGAGCGCGCCGACCGCGGCTTCGAGGTGCTCCATCTTCGTTGCACCTACGATCGGGGCCGTCACCCCGTCCTTGTTCAGCAGCCAGGCGAGCGCCACCTGCGCGTGCGGCAGCTTGCGCATCTTCGCCACACGGTCGACCGCGGCCATCACCTGCCGGTCCGCCTCGGCCATTGCCGAATAGAGTGTCTTGCCAAAGCGATCCGTCTCCGAACGCTTCGTGTCCTTCGCCTCCGGCCCCCGCGCCAGCCTTCCCCGCGCGAGGGGGCTCCAGGGAATCATGCCGACCCCCTGGTCGCGGCAGAGTGGCACCATCTCCCGCTCTTCTTCGCGGTAGAGCAGATTATAGTGGTTCTGCATCGACACGAACCGCGTCCACCCGTGCTGCTCGGCCACGTGCTGCGCCTTGGCGAACTGCCAGCCGTGCATGGACGACGCGCCCAGGTAGCGCGCCTTGCCCATCCGGACGACGTCGTTTAGCGCCTCCATCGTCTCCTCGATCGGCGTCGCGTCGTCCCAGCGATGGATCTGGTACAGGTCCACGTAGTCCATGCCGAGCCGCGTGAGGCTCGCGTCGATTTCATGGAGGATCGCCTTGCGCGACAGGCCGCTGCCGTTGGGACCGGGGCGCATCCGTCCCCAGACCTTCGTCGCGACGACCACCTCTTCGCGCCGAGCGAAATCACGGAGCGCACGCCCGGTGACCTCCTCGCTCGCCCCGAAGGAGTACACGTTGGCCGTGTCGAAAAAGTTGATGCCGAGCTCGAGGGCCCGCTTGTAGAACGGGCGCGCGTCATCGGGCTTCAGCACCCAGGCCCAGCGCGGCGGTTCGCCCGGCAACGTCGCGTTGGGATCGCCGTAGCTCATGCACCCGAGGCAGATGCGAGACACGGTGAGACCCGTGTCGCCAAGTCGTCGGTATTCCACGTCACCTCCCGGCGTGATACGGCTGCGTGGGCGTCACCGCCCCACACTGATACCATCGCCTGCCGCCCGCTCGCGGGCAAGGCGTCGAGCAGGCGCGGAGGCGTACGCCACGAAGCAGCGAAGCACCACGATGATCAGCGCTCCAACAACAGCCAGGTTCTTCGCGTATGCGTGTGCTCGGGCACCAGCAAGCCGCCTAGTGCTTGGCCCACGTCCAGCCCGTCATCTTCCAGCCGGCCTGGTCCTTTTGCAGGACCAGCGTAAACACCGAACCGACTTCCTTGACCGGCTTGCCGTTCTGCTTGTATGCGTAGTCCGATGGCATGACCACATACGCCCGGTCGCCGTTGACGTCCACGTGCCACGGGTTGTGGGCCGTGACGATCCCGTCCGTGATCCCGTTCTTCTTGGCATCCACGTCGTAGTCGCTCATCCACTTGGCGCATGCCCCCGACCCGTGCCACTCGTGGGGAGGAAACTCGTCAATGATCGACGTCTGATCGGCGCAGGCCGCCACGAGCGCCTTCGTGTCGCCCTTGTTGAAACCGTCCACGAACTGGTGTACGGTCGCCATGACCTCGGCCTTTGTCGTTGCCGGAGTCTGTGCTGATGCGGCAGTTGGTCCCGCTGCGAGTACCACGGCGGCGACTGCGATCGACAGCTTGTGCATTTGTCTTTGCTCCCTTGTGAGTTGAATGGTGCGAATGCCGGCGAGAGATCGGTGTGGTGGTGGACCATCTCCCATTCAAAGGGCTACAGGCATGCGGAGCGCGGTTCGCCATGACCCACCCCAGTCGCCGAGGCCTGCCCGATGGGCGGGAAGATACGACCTCCTGCCCGATCGGCAATCTCCTATCCGAACCGTCCGCCCCAACCGCGGCACCTGCAGCGCTCGCAAACAGCTGCGCAAGCCGGCAAAGCCGCCGAGCGCAATCCTGAGTGGAACCGTGCGACGAGTCCTCCTAGGCCGACGCCGCGATATCCTCGACGTGGGTGACGCGGTTGCGCCCATGCTGCTTGGAGTAGTAGAGGGCCTGGTCGGCCAACGAAAGCACTTTGGAGCGCTCAGGGAACGCCGGACGCGGCACCGCACTCGGGAAGCGAATGGTGGCGGCCCCGACGCTCACCGTGATGCGGCGCCTTGGCCATTGGGCATCTTCCACTGCCAACCGCAGGTGTTCCGCGAGCTGCACCGCGCCGCCCCGGTCCACGTCATGGAGAATGGCGCCGAATTCCTCGCCGCCGATGCGCGCCAGGAAGTCGCTGCGCCGCGCGCGATCGCGGAGCAACTGCGCCGCGCTCCGCAGGATGTCGTCGCCGGCCAGGTGGCCGTACTGGTCGTTGTACGGCTTGAATTCATCGACGTCCAGGATGAGGACCGAAATCGGACGGGCGCGCCGCACCGACAGCTCCATCTGAATGTCCAGTTGCTCGAGGAACGTTCGCCGATTCCAGAGCGAGGTCAGGCTGTCCGTGCCCGCCAACTCGGCGAGCTTGGCGTTGGCCGCCTGGAGCCGCTCCGCCTCCTGTGACAGGAGCGTCGCGGCCTGCGTTCGCTCCGTCAGGTCAACGATGGAGCACACCACATGCATCCCCTTCGCCGTCTGCACGGGATTCAGCCCGACCTCAACGGGAAAGACGGTGCCGTCGGCGCGACGCGCGTGCAAGTCGCGTTGTCTCCCCATGGGGCGTGTCCCGGGCTCTGCGACGAACTGGTTCCGATGCGCAACGTGTGAAGCACCAAATTCAACGGGAAGCAGCGCCTCGATCGGTCGCCCCAGGAGCGCTCCGGGCTCCCACCCGAACAACCGTTCGGCCTCCGGATTCACCAGCGTGATCACACCTTCGGCGTTCGTCACGAGGATGGCGCATGGGGCTGCTTCGAAGGCGGTTCGATGAACGGTGGCGGGTTCGGAATCCGTGGCCATGGCTGGTTGATCCCCTGTAACTGCAGTCCCGACGCGAGCAGAAACGCGCGCGAGCTTCAGCCGGCCCCTGTCGGGGACCGGCTGGAATGCCTCGACCGGAAGGGTCGAAAAGACCCCTGCGTCCCGATTACTTCCCGGGCTTCACGTGCGGCGGCGTCTTGGTACCCGTCTGCGCGTCGAGTCCGGCAGTATCGTAGTACCCATCTTCCTCGATGATCTTGTCATCGCAAAGAGTGAGCATCGTCATAAGGGTGACGCTGACCGGCTTGGCAACTCCCTTGGCGGCACCGGGGGCCGTGTACGTCGCGGTCACGGTCCACGTGACCAACGCGTGGTTCGCCGAAAACGCCGCATTGTGGCAATCGTCAGGGATCGAGCGAAGCGCGAAATCATGGGCTTCTCCGTTGAGATAGGTGGTGGGGGACCACACGATCACGAACGACGGCTCGCCCGGGAGCAGAGACGCTGCCGCTGACAGACCTTACGGAACAATTCTGGCCTCGGCAAGGGGAGTCCGGGCTCCCCGCAGCGGTGTGAAGCAATCAGGCGGTTCCACTCCCACAACCCGGAGTCGTGGATCGACGACACTCTCAATCCGACAGGTCGTCGTGACGCGGTGGACTTGCGCCGGCGCCAAATGCGCATAAACGTTGGGAATCGCCCGCATCCTCCGATCCCCCCAATCAGGAGCTGCCGGATGTCAACCCACTCCCCCACTCGCGCCTCGCGCATCCCACTCGGGCTCGGGCTCGCGCTCGCGCTCGTCACGACATTGCCGGCACCTGCGCAGGCCCAGCTTGGCGGATTGATTCGCAAGGCCAAGCAGGCCGTCCAGAAGCCCGCGAACGCCGACTCGTCCAACAGCGTCCAAGGTGAGGAGTTCACCGAGGAGTCGATCGCCTCCCTGCTCAAGGGCCTCCAGGCGGCCTCGGCCAGGGCCACTGAGCGCGACGCCTTCCGCGCTCAACAGGAGACCAAGCAAACCCGCCTTTCCGCGCTGCTGGAACAGCACAACGACGACAAAGACCGCTTCGACGATGCGACCCGCAAGGTCCAGGACTGCCAAGTCGCCTTCCTCGACAAGAGGGATGATGAACGCGGCGGAAAAGTGCAGGCCGCAGGCATGGCACTTATGTCCGATCCTGCCAAGAGGCAGAAGTACATCGAGATATCGACCAAGTATTCTCAGCAGATGCAGGCGGCGCAGGCCAAGGGTGACACGGCGGCAGCCAACGCGATCGCGCGGAAGCAGAGCGACGAGATGATGGCGTTGATGGGAATCGACATGCATGCCGACACGGTCGCGGCGGTCAAGACCTGCGGCGCGGCGCCCGCCAAGCCGGGTTGGCTGGTCGAGGAAGAGACCCTGCGCGCGGAAATCGACAAGCTCGCCGGCCAGATCCGCGACGCCGAAGTCAGCATGGACCAGGATGGCACGAAAGAGAGCGGCATGACGCCCGCAAAATATATGGCCGCCCGCGAGCGTGTGATCCAGTGGATGAACGCATCCAAGGATGGCAATAGGCCGCCGGGTTTCAGCCCCAATGAGCACAAGTTGCTCTCGTCGCATCGCAGTGAGTTCAACCAGGTCAAGAACGCGCTGTGACCCGGCGGCTGGGCGCCGCCCTGACGCTGATCGTCGTCTGCGGCGGCGCCGCGGCGTGGGTGCATTCGTCGGCCCCCGCCGCTGCGCGCGAGCTGGTATCCGCTCGCCAGGCGCTTCCGAAATCCGCGCTTGCCTTTCAGCACGATGGCGGCTGGCGCGTTTGGTGGCGCTCGGACGGCGCGCCCTCGCAGTGGGCGAATTCGGCCCCGGTCCTCGCTCACGCCATCACCTGGCACCCGGCGGGCGTGGGCCTCGAGTGGGGTGAACTGCTCCTGGCAGGATCAGGTGAGGCATGGCGGACCCGGCTCGTCGTGGCGCGCTTCGACCCGCGGCAATTTCGCGTTCGGCTGGACACGGCGTATTCGCGCGACGGCTCTGCCGCATGGCGTCTCGACCGGGCGCCGCGGAATGCCACCCTCGCTCTGAATGCCGGACAGTTCCTCCAGTCCATGCCCTGGGGGTGGGTCGTCCTCGACGGCCATCAGTTCCTGTCGCGCGGCCGGGGTCCGCTGACCACCGCCGTGGTGGTCGACTCGAGCGGGGTGTTCCACTGGATCCATGGCGACGCACCGGCGCCCGGCGACGTGCCGGTGGCGTTCGCGTTCCAGTCCTATCCCACGCTGCTGCGCGGTGGCATGGTGCCCGCCGAGTTGCAGGCGCCACGAGCGACGCTCGACGTGGCGCACCGGGACGCGCGGCTGGCGCTCGGCTCGTTGCGCGACGGCCGCATCGTGGTGGCCATGACGCGCTTCGACGCGTTTGGCTCGGGCCTCGGCTTCGTCCCCTTCGGCCTGACCACGCCAGAGATGGCGGCGGTGATGGGAGCACTGGGCGCGCGCGACGCCGTCATGCTCGACGGAGGGATCTCCGCACAGTTGCTCCTGCGCAGCGGCGCCCCGGACGGCGAGCAGCGGTGGCCCGGAATGCGGGATGTGCCGTTGGCGATGGTGCTCACGCGGCGGTGACCGCGAGCGCGGGCGCCGCCGGGAGGCTGGGACCATCCGGCCGCGCCCGCGTTGGTCGGCTCACATGGTGCCGCCAAGCTGCTTGCGCGCGAAGGCGCCAACCATCGGGAGCTCCCACTCCTGCCCCTGGAACGCCTTCCACATCAGCAAGAGCCACAGGATGAAGCCGGCCAGCCCCATCACGAACGACAGCAGCAAACCCACGATCCAGCCTATCATTGGTACCGACACGAAGAATCTCAGGCCGAAGGAGACGATGATCCAGGCGATGGAGAGCACCGTGGACTGCATGGCGTGAAAACGAACGAATTGGTTTTCCTTTTCTACGACGAGAAAGAGGATGCCGGTGATCGGCCCGAGCAGGTAGGCAAGGGCGCCGGCGACGTTTGGGGTGAGGCCGGTGGAGGTCGTGCCACCGCTGGAGGGTGTGTTCGGAGCAGTCATCTTGCTCTCCGCGAAGTGGGGGAATGCGCCGCTGTGTGGCTCTACTATCTCACCCCCACCGGAATGATGCAACCACAGACGCCCGGACCCCGGGGTGCTGGCCGTTCGCGGCCGTGAACCGTAGCTTTGATCGTCATGACCGACACGCCCGTCCCGCCGACCCCGTCCGAGCCGCCGCCGCACAAGCGCTGGTGGCATCATTGGCGCGGTATACTCCTCGGTATCATCATCGCCCCGGTTGTGCTGTTCGCCGCGTACACCTTCGTCGCCGTGAAATGGAGCTACTCCGAGGGCGACCGCGCGGGAACGCTCCAGAAGTTCTCGCGCAAGGGCTGGCTCTGTAAGACCTGGGAGGGCGAGCTGATGCAGCCCACCGCGCCAGGCGTGGCCCCGACGATCTGGTACTTCACCGTGCGCGACGACGAGACGGCAGGCCTCGTCAAGGCCGGCCTGGGCGAGCACATCGTGCTGCACTACAGGGAGCACAGGGGGCTCCCATCCACGTGCTTCGGCGACACCCGCTACTGGGTGGACAGCGTCCGCGTCGAACGGTAGGCCCGCACGCTCACCGGCCGCGCCACTTTTCCACCAGCCGCTGCGCCACCACGATTGCGTCCCCGGCCGGTTGCGTCCGGAACGACGTCGTCTCGCGCGACCACGCCTGCTCCC
The DNA here is from genome assembly GCA_963728785.1 of uncultured Gemmatimonadaceae bacterium. GTDB lineage: Bacteria > Gemmatimonadota > Gemmatimonadetes > Gemmatimonadales > Gemmatimonadaceae > JAGWRI01. The sequence goes on along the minus strand of CAVSKV010000004.1, from coordinate 322,477 downwards.
ACACGCATGACGCTGCGGCGAACGGCTTCCGGTCGAACGCAGTGCCGCTGTCGAGCGACGCATTGAGTTGCTTGAAGAACGCTTGCCACCGCGGCAGGAAGTACGACGTGAACATGCCCTCCCACTCCTTGAACGCGTAGAGGTTGAGGTCGTCGTTCTCCCCCTCCGTGCACTTGGTTCCCCACAGCGTGATGATGTTGCGCGCGTTCCACTCATACAGCCGCCGTTCGGCGTCGGTGGTACCCCAGCGCCTTGCATCGGCAATCCACCGCCCGAGCAGGAACTCCGGCCGCGTGCCCACCAGCTGGTCGAGATCCCGCAGCAGGGCTTCCACTTGCTGCTCCGCCGTGAGCAATGCCGCGCGGTCCTTCCGCTCGTACGCGTCCTCCACCCGGTTGACCAGCGGCAGGCCCAGCTGCCCGAGCACCTGGCGGGTCAGGTTCACCACGTCGTAGCGATAGGCGTCGTTGGCGCCGAGCACCGGCGCGGCGCTGAGGAGTGAATCGAGCGCAAGGGCCAGGATTCTGTCGTCGTACGGCGCGATCGGCTCGGTCCGGTACGCCCTCCCCTTCACGTAGAACTGTGGCCGCTCGGCGAGGAAGTTCCCCGTCTGCGCGGCGGACTTGAAGGCCGTGCCGAGGAGGAGTTGCCAGGCGCTCCACGCTGCGGCGTCGAACCGGCCGTAGCGATGGGCGACGTAGTCGCGGGTCCATGCCGCGACGTCGGGAACGCTGTCACGCCACACCTGATCCATCACGAAGTCGGGGACGATCGGATTGGTGCCGAGTCCCTCCATCGTCATTCCGAGACCCACAAGCCGCCCCCTGGCCGGACTCCGGATCGCGGTGTCGAGGTTGGCAGCGATCCTCGGCAGATCGCCGTTCACGCTCACCTTGCCACCGAAGTTGTACAGGACGTTCCAGATCCACGGCTTTCCGTAGAACGCCTTGCGCACCTTCCATGCGGGCACGCGGTCGCCCCACAGGTCCAGCACCAGCATTCGATCGTCGGGCACCGCGCCGAGCATGGCCTGCGCCTGCGGATCCTGCCAGAACTTCGCGTCATTCACCAGGAACCACGCCTGAATCACCCACGTGGCGCTGGAGTCGGCCGATTGCATGGCGGCGTAGATGGCGTGCCCCATCCCGGCCAGGAAGGTGGAGTCGTTGGACGGCGGATTGATCTCATTGAACGGATCGGCCGCGTAGAGATGGTCGGTGCCGAACAGTTCCGTCTGTCGCTCGATGAATCGCCGGCCGATGCGCTGAAAGAGCGAGTCGTGCGGATCGAGGAACCACGTGCCGGGAAATCCCGCCGACCAGTCGCCGGCCTGGTGGATGGCGACTCCAGGAAAGACCTGCGTGATGGACTTCGGCACGTGCCCGGTGAAACCTTGCAGCACCGGCGTCATACCCAGCGCGCGCTCACGCGCGAGAATCTGGTGCTCTAACACGATGTGGCTGTCAATCCAGCTGTCGGGCAGCGGCCCGCCCAGGCCGTCGATGTTGGCCATCCATCCCCAGGGGAGGTACGCTGGCCCCACCAGGAAATCGGCGACCTGCTGCTTGGTGAACCCGAAGTCGTGGAGCACCAAACGCCACACGCCCTCCTGGCCGGTGACGGCAAGGGGGGTGTTGATTCCCTTGAGCGCCATCCAGTCGATCATGGACTGCCAGTCGTCCCAGGTCCACCACGCCATTGAATAGGAGAAGGTGCAATAATTGAAGAAGTAGCGGACGCTGTACGGCGTCGTGATGCGAACCCTGGCCGGCACTCGGGGCAGCGGCGTGTCGAGCGAAATCGGCTTGAGGGGGAGTGAGGCGTTCACGCCAGCCAGGTGCTCGAGGTACCAGTTGAGCGCCGAAGCGATCGCCACGCCGGACGAGCCGCGGAGAACTACCTTGCCGTCGCGGCTCTCTACTTCGAACACGTCCTGGCCGGCGCTGTCGGGGATGGCTGCGATCTCGAATTCGGCCGCGTTAGCCGGGACCACGCGCGAGATCAGGGCCCGCGCGGCACCGAGGTCCACTCTCGGACTGGCCTGCGCGTGCGCGCTGGCGACGATGGTACCGGCCAGGGCGATGATGACGGCCGCGAGTCCGCCGGTGCGGGCGCTACGAGTCAAGGAGAGTCTCCGAGTCTCGGCCGGCGTACCACGATTCAGGGGGTCTCGGATGGCAGATCGGCCTTGCGACGACGAAGGCCAATAAGGAGAAATATCACTCCGATGGCCAACCAGGCGGCTCGCTGCGCCGGGCGCTCGAACGCCACGGCAAAGAAGATCAAGGCAACCTCGATGGGCAGTCGATTGCGAACGCGTGTGAAGACCACAAGACCTCCACCGAGGATGGACGCTGTGCGCTTGACGCCCGGAAACTGGTTGGGCGCTCCAATCATACTCGCGGCCCGTGCGCGCGGCGAGCCCACCGGTTCACACGGCTCCCTCGAGGATCTCTTCCGGCAGCCGCCCCTTTCTCAATTCCCGCACGCCGTCTTCCACGACCAGGGCCGACGACGTCGCCATCGCGACGCGCTTTCCGTTCGCGTCATCCACGTTGCACGACGTCACGCGCAGACGTCTCCCACGGTGACTGACCGCCGCCGTGAAGGTGAGGTTGCCCGCGCCGCACAGCGCCGGCCTCATGAAGCGAATGTGCATGTCCAACGTGGCGAACACGTCGCCCGCGGCCAGCGTGGAGTACACTGCCGCACCCATCGTGAACTCCGCGGCCCACGCGAGGAGACCCCCGTAAATCGAAGGACCGCCGTTCGACAACCACGCAGTTGACGGCAGGACGGCAATGCACTTGCCATCCTCGATGGCGGTGGGGCGGTAGCCGGTCAGACGCCATACCGGAAAGATCTTCTCTCCGGCAATCGTCTTCCGCTGCAGTTCGATCGGAATGCCGCTCATGACTTCTTCGAGGCTGAAGTAGCCATCGTCGGGCGCCGGGCGCAGATACGGATCGGGCGGGTCGCTCGGACCGAGGGCGGGCGCCGGGTACTCGGCGCGCGGGTCGACGTGCACGTCGGACACCAGGCAGCGCGTGCTGCCGAAGGCCAGTAAGCGACCGTCCTGGTCAGTGATCTGGATGGTCGACAGGCCCACCTGGCTTCCCGAATGGATGCTCTCGGCCCGGCCGACGATGCTCGACGTGGTCCTGCTCATCGGTCTGACGAACGACATGCTGATCTCGGACGTTGCAACGGTCTTGCCCGCGGGGAGCGTCGTCCATATGGCCGAGGCCAGTGGAGCGTCGGCGAACAACGCGAACACACCGCCCCAGTACAGCCCGAAACCATCCTCCAGCCACCGGGTGATCGGCATGGTGAACGTGGCCTTGCCGAGCCCTGCCTCGGTCGGTCGGATCCCGACGAGCCGGGAGATGGGAAAACCGGGCAGCTCGCCTCGGATGTAGCGCTTCATGGTTTCCAGACCGGGCTTCTGGAACGCCCGCAGGTCCCCGATCGATCCCCTGAACGGCTCGTCGGTGATGTTGTTCATCCTGCCCTCCGCTCAGGTCGACCGCCATACCCGTGTCGCCGAGCGCCCCGGCGGAGTCCTCGCAGGTTCCGCCCACACGCCCGGCGCTCAATTGCGGCGGTCTATTATAATGGCGGCGGGCGGCAGGCGGCAGACTCCAGCCCACGAATGAGCTACCCCGCGGCACCAAGCAGGTGTAGGACACCGGCAGCGCTCGAATACCCGCTCGCATCTTCCCAGCGCTTGGCTACCTCGCCTCCTTCATGCGAAGCAGACTCCGGTCGAGCCCCGCAGGAATGCCCTGCGGAAAGCGGGCGTACCGTCTGAGGACGCCGGCATCGGTGGACTTGACCTCCGGCCCGTAGCTCGCCGCGCTTCCGGCAACCGTGCCGGTGATGATCCAGGCCGGAACGCTGAACACCATCCATACCCCGTGCGACGGCGTCGAGAACGCGCCGATCGCAGTCCACGCCGCAATCCATTTCCAGTGCGATTCATCGGTCGAGAGCGTGGCCGACGCGATCGCCCCCGTCGCTATGGACGCGAGCCCCGACGCGTTCAGGACGTGCAGGGAATCGGTGCTCGCGTCTATCAACTCGCCACTCACGCTCGCCGGCGGTTCCTGCTGATCAGGTTGGCGCGCCATGTCCACGCGGATCCAGGCCCCCCACGCTTCTTGCTGCGCGCGGCCGGGCTCCGGAAGCCAGTTCCGCGGGGCCCCCGTGTGGTAGCACGCGCCGGTGCACAACACGAAGGCGCCAATTGCGGCCGCCCGCCCGCTACTGGCGCGCATAACGGCTCCTCCAGAACGCGCTCTCCATGCCCGCCTCGCGACGCTTGAAGGCCGGAGCGAGCACCCGGAGCGCCTCGTCGGTATTGAGGAACATCATCGCCGCGGCTGCGGGATTCTCCTCCGCCACCCACTCGTCGCGCATCCATTCCAGGTAGTAGCCGCGCGACTCGAGAAAGAAATCGAACCGTGGCACGTCGGCGGGCAGCCGATAGACGAGCGTATATTCGTCGCCCGGGAGCGTGGTGAGAAGTCGCACCGAGTCGGTAAGCGCCGCCAGCGCCTGCGGATCCGCGTCCCCACCCCGCCGCACCTCCGTCGGCTCGATCCGTGCCGGTGTCACGCGGCCCGACAGCTCGGCCAGCGCGAGGTAGTCGATGCGCCATTCCCCGCGCGCGAGCCGAAGCCGCAGACGTGTGGCTCCACCGCCGCGGACGGGCGGCAGCACGACCAGGCGCACGTCGACGGCGAGCGGCCCTGCTTCGTTGCTTTCGCCCACGGCCTGCCAGCGGCCGAGCGAGCCCAGCGCCTCCACTTCGATCCCGCCGATCGCGCGCTGAATGGCCTGTGACTGCGCTCGCACCCCGGGCACTCCACGTTGCAGCGCCGCCATCCAGTCACCAGCCGAGTGGCCGAGATAGGCGAGCCCCTGGTAGAAGAGGAACGTGCTCAGCAGCGTCTGTCGCGACCCGATGACGAGGCCCGCCCGCCCCGACTGCATCGCCGGGAATTCGAGGTAGATGAACTCGCGCGCCGCCAGGTCGGTGGAGTCGGCGCCGCTGAATCGCTCCACGTCATCGAGCGCCGCCACGGCCTTCCGGCAGTCGCCTTCGCTGGCCGAGCAGCGCGTTGGCGCGACGACCTTCGACGCACGCCAAAACTCTCCCGCATCCGTGGCGAAGACGCGCTCGCCTGGTGCATGGGCCGCGGCCAGCACGTTCACCCAGCGCACCGCGTGTGTTTCGAGTGCCTCGTTCTTCATCGTGACTTCGAACGTCTGCCCGGACGGACGGACACGGTACAGCGCGTCGATGTCCGTGGCCTCGAGCGCCGGGCTCACACTCGCTGAGAAGCCCTCGGCCTGCAGCACCGGCCGCGCGCCGTCGTCCACGTAGAACGTGGGGCACGATCCGAAGCACGCCTTGGGATTCGTCGCGCAATACACCGTCATCGCGAGTGACGCGCCGGTCATGAGGGTCATGGCCGTCACCGACCGATGCGGCTCGACGCGGTTCGTCTCGAACAAGACCACCGAATCGAGCGGGACGATCTGCGGCCCCGAGCGGACCACGTTGCGGTTGATGTCCAGCTCGTCCCCGGTACCGGTGGCGGTCTTTCGAACGGTGTCGATGCTCCAGGCCGAGAGGATGTAGGCATCGCCGTTCTTCATGTGCGCCTTGAGGAACGGCGACTTGCCGTCGAGCGTCGACGGCCTCCCGGCGTCGGTGAGCGTGCGAGACTGCGTGAGCACCGTGCGGCATGCGGCGAGGATCGCGGCGGCGAGGATCGCGGAGCGGCCGGCGGGCGACATGCGCAAGCAACCTCCTCGTGGCAGGGCCCGCTTCAGAACGTCTCGAAGACGCGGGCTGGAGGCGCCATATAGGAAGCACGTCCGTCAGAGCGCGCCTCGCTGTCCGACGAACTCTCGCCGCTCGCAGCGCCTTCCCTTGTTTCGGCAGCGCGGGCATTGCTGCGCGCGAACTGCGACACCTGATGCACGAACGCTTCGAGCCGCGTGCGGATGTTGGTGATTCGCTGGCCGTCGAACACTACGTCCAACCAGGGCAGCTGTGCAAGATCGCGCCGCAGCCTCGCCGAGAGCCCACTCACTACGATGCCCGGCATGCACGAGAACGGCATCACGTTCACGATTCCGGACGCCCCCTCCCGCGCGTGATGAACCACCTTGGCCACCGACAGCAACGCCTCCGTACCCAACAGCGGATCGAAGTACGGGCTCGCCATCGTGAACAGTTCGCGCATCGGCGGATCGGCCGGCTGGCGCAGCAGATGGGCCACGCGATCCACGATCCGGCTTTCGAACCGCCGTTGGTACAGACTCAGCGCCTTCGTCCCCAGCAGGCCACCCCACGACCCGAAGAGCACGTCCCGGTCCATCTTCGTCTCGTCCGCGAAATGGAACCACTCGGCGAGCGTCCCCGTCACCACCTCAGCCCCCGCCGCTTCGAGCTGGAGCATCAGGTCCTGGTTGCTGTGCGGATTCAGCATGACGTAGATCTCACCCAGCATCGCCACCACGGGACGCGGCGACGTACGGTCCACCGGCAGCGCGGCGAAGTCCGCGACCACCCCGTCCATGGCCGACAGCAAGCGCTCCCCGCCGCCAGCGGCGGTGGCCGCTTCGATCGCCCGCAGCCCCCGCTGGTACGCGGCCTCCGTCACCCCCGGTTCGCGCTCGTAGGGCCGGAACTCGTACCGGAGCTTGAGCAGCAAGTCCACCGCCACCACCCCCTGCCACGCCAGCAGGCGCAGCGCCTGGGGGTGTTCCCCGAAGCCATTATATGAATTTGTAGAACTCGGCGACAGGATCTCGACGTCGCTGAACCCTTCGTCGTCGAGCAGCATCCGGTTCAGGATCCGGTACTGGCCGAACCGGCACGGCCCGGGACTTCCCGGCATCAGGAACGCCGCGTGCGCGCGGTCGACCGTGCCGTGGCGGCACGCCCGGATCACGTCGCCCGTGGCGAGGAAGCACGGCAGGCATTCCCGCCCGCGACAGAGCTTCAGCCCGATCTGCAGCGTTTCCTCATCCGGCGGAGGCAGGACGGCGCTCGAGATGCCGTGGTGGCGCAAGGCCCCCACCACCGCCGCCGCGTGATCCGACATGTACGGGATGTACACGGTGCGCAGCTCGGCGGGAACGGTCATGCCATCCTCCGCAAGTTGAGGCTGTCGAAGAACGCCTCGCACCGGGTGATGATGCCGGCGTCGGCCGTGTGGTCGTCGAGCTCGAGCTCCAGGAAAGGCTTGTCGCCGAGCGCCTTGCGAAAGAATGTGATGAGAAACGCGTCGGGACCGCAATTGAAGCTGGTGAGGTAGATGGCCTGCAACCGCGGATCGTCACGCACCACTGCCGCCGCGCGCAGAATCTGCTGCCCGGACCGCCAGTACATCTCGTCGTGCACGTCCGGAAGCGGCACGCCGTCCAGCGGCAGGAAGTCCATCGGAACCGGCAGCACCCCGAGGCGCCGGAGCCTGTACGGCAGATCCAGGTTCGCGCCCGGATCGTTGGCAGTGTACGGCCGGCCCACGACCACCACCCGGGGCGCGCCGTCGCCGGCCCCGTCGAGCGCTGCGCGCCCGCGCGCCTCTACAGCGTCGGTGAAGTCCTTCTGGGCCGCCCAGCCGGCCCGGATCGCCTCGTCCGCCAGCTGGCGCGACGCACCGGTCAACTCGCGAGCCAGCGCGCGCAACTCGATGCGCGCCGCTCGCACGTTGGCCAGGTGGAACACCCGGTGCACGATGCGCGGCCCCTGCTCCTCCGCGAGCCGGTTCCCCTCGAGCAGGTGCTGTACTGCTGAGATGAGCGGGCAGTAGTGGTTGTACGGCTGGCCCGGCGCCCCATCCTCGCGGTTCAACAGGCTCGGCACCAGCACCGCGTCGACGTCACCTGCCGCCACGTCTGCCAGATGTCCGAACGCCAGCTTCACCGGAAAGCACGACTCGGCCACCGCACTCTGCTGCGTGAGCTTCACGAGCCCCGGGTTGGTGGGCGCCGACAGGACGACGTCGCACCCCAGCCGGTCCAGGAAGGCGCGCCAGAAGGGAAAGAAATCGAAGAACGTGAGATTCCGGAGCATGCCGACGCGAAGCCGCGCCCCGTTGCCGGATACGCGGGGGCCCGGCTCCGTCCATCCGCGGAGCAGCAGCGCCTCGCGTTCCGCGAACAGGTCGGGAATCTGCCGCCACCCCGCGCTCACTCCCCGGCCCGCCTCCTCGAACTTGTCGCACCGCGCGCCGTAGAAGAACGGCAGCTCGCCGTCGAGCGCCACCTTGTGGAGTTCGCAGAGGTTCGGGCAGGCCTTGCACTCGAACACCGAACTCTCGTACCGCCGCTGCGAAAGGTCGAATCCGCGAAACCGCGTGCCCGCCCCGTTGCCGTTCCGCCGCGCCATCTCCTCACGAGCGAGAATCGCCGCGCCGATCGCCCCGGTCACGTCATGGTTCGGAGGCACGGTGACCCGGCGCCCCAGCATGGCCGAGAACGCGGCTACCACCGCCGCGTTCGACGCGACTCCGCCCTGAAACATGATGGTCGACCCCAGTAAGCGGCCGTTGACCACGCGGTTCAGATAGTTCTCGGCAATCGAATACGCGAGTCCCGCCGTCAGGTCCGACACCCGCGCGCCCTGCTGCTGGTGGTGCACCAAATCCGATTCCATGAACACCGTGCAGCGCTCGCCGAGCGCCGCCGGACACGACGACCCGAATGCGAGATCGCTGAACTGCTCCTCGATCCGGATCTGCAAACGGTCCGCCTGCTCCTGCAGGAAGCTTCCGGTACCGGCGGCGCAGGCATTGTTCATGGTGAAGTCGGTCACCGCACCGTTGTGCAATCTGATGAACTTGCTGTCCTGCCCGCCGATTTCAATCACCGTGTCGGCGGCGGGATCCGCGGCCGCCGCCGCGCGTGCCTGCGCGGTGATCTCGTTACGCACCGCGTCGGCGCCGATGAAGTCGCCGGTCAGATAGCGTCCGGAACCGGTGGCCCCCACCCCACGCACCACCACCCGATCTCCGATTTCCGCGGCCACCACCCGCAGCCCTTCGCGCACGGCTTCCAGCGGGCGTCCGGCAGTCATCAGATAGCGGCGGGCCAGGACGCGGTTCGTCGCGTCGATCAGCACGACGTTGGTGCTCACCGAACCGACGTCCACGCCGAGCCAAGCGTCCACCGTGCCCGTCGCCGGCAGCGCCTTGCCATTCGAACTCGTTGACCCCGGCGCCTCGGCCTGTTCCAGAACGGCGAGGCGCGCGCTTGCCGGCGCGTGGCCGCGCGCCGCATCCTCGAGTCGTTCGATGCCCACGAAGCGACGCGCCGGCTCGCCGCGGTCGCGGTCGTCCATGGCCACATAGGCGGCACCGAGCGCGGCCATGATCGTGTGGTGCTCGGGCACGATGATCGTTCCCGGTTCCACGCCCAGTACCGTCTCGAACGCCCGCTTCACCGCGGCGTTGTAGGCCACCCCGCCCTGAAACAGGATCGGCGGGATGAACCGCTTCCCCTTGCCGATCACCGTCGTGAAGTTGCGCGCCATTGCCAGACAGACACCCATCAGGATGTCGGACATCGGCGTCCCCACCTGTTGCAGGTGGATCATGTCCGACTTGGCGAACACCGTGCACCGCCCGGCGATGCGCGGCGGGCTCACGCTCTGCATGGCCAGACGGGCGAATTCTCCGTCGATGGCGATGCCCAGCCGCTCCGCCTGCTGGTCGAGGAACGCGCCCGTGCCCGCCGCACAGAGCGCGTTCATGGCGAAATCCTCCAGCATCATCTGGCGGCTGCCCTCGTCCCAGCGCAGCGACAGCAGCTTGGAATCCTGGCCGCCGATCTCGATGATCGTCCGTGCTTCCGGGTGGAATTCGCCCACGGCGCGCGTCTGCGCCACCAACTCGTTGACGTGGGTTCCACCGATCAAGTCGGCCACCGGCCCGCCGCCGGACCCGGAGAGCCCGACCGTCGCCGCGCCGCTCAGATCGATCGCACGGCCCAACTCGGCGATCGTCTCGGCGACCACCGCGCGGGGGCGTCCGCACGACCGAACGTACCGCCACGCCAGGAGCCGGCGATCGGCGTCGAGCGCCACCACCTTTACGGTGGTCGAGCCAACATCGATACCGATGCAATTTGCGGTCATGGCGACCTGGGGGACGGAAGCCAGTTCATATTGGGAGCTATATGTGACTCGAACCGTAGGGAGATGCGCTTGGGCTCGTGGGGATTCCCCTGACCTCCCAAGCGCCCACGGCGATGGGGTCTGGGCGCCCGGATGAGCGACGAGGCCCTGCGTGGCCGGCTTGCGTCCCGCGCGCGCGGTCGGCAGTCTTCCCGACGCCATGACCACTTCCGCCGACCGTCCAGTCCGCATCGCCGGAGCCGGCCCCTCCGGCCTCGCCGCTGCCATCGTTCTCGCCCGCGCCGGCCGCGCGGTCGAGGTGTTCGAGCGTCGCTCGTGCTGCGGCGCGCGCTTCGGCGGTGACCTCCAGGGCCTCGAGAACTGGGCTACCGGCGTCGATCCGCTCGCCGAGTTCCGCGCGCTCGGCATCGAGACCGACTTCCACGCGGCGCCCTGCTATCGCGGCACGCAGACCGACGGCGTGCACGAGGACGTCTTTGCGTTCGAGACTCCGGCGTTCTACATCGTCAAGCGGGGAGACGTGCCGGGCTCGCTCGATCGCTCCCTGGCCCGGCAGGCGCTGGCACTCGGTGTCGACATCCGGTTCGGCACCGCCTGCCCCGAGAGCACGGCGGACATCGAGGCCACGGGGCCGCGCGGGCGCGCCCCGTTCGCGATCGACACGGGCATCGTGTTCGAGACCGATGCGCCCGACTGCGCCGTGGCCCTCCTCAACGACGACGTCGCGCCGGGGGGCTACGCGTACCTGCTGATCACCGAGGGATACGGCTGCTGCTGCACGATGCTGTTCAGCGATTTTCGTTCCATCCACCGGCGGTTCGAGCGGGCGCGGGAACTGTTGATCGAGCGGCGCGGCATCACCGTGCGCGATCCGCGCCAGGTGGGCGGCCTTGGTCATGTGCGCGCGCGCGCGGCATGGCTCTCGGGAGGATCACGACGCGTGGGCGAGGCCGCCGGGCTTCAGGACTTCCTCTGGGGGTTCGGCATCCGGCTGGCGGTCCGATCCGGTGCACTCGCGGCCAGGTCACTGGTCGACGGCGTCGACTACGCCGCTGCGGCCGACGCGGCGTTCGCGGGCAGGCTGCGCATCGGCGTCGCCAATCGCTGGCTCTGGGAGCGCAGCGCCGGCCACGGGTACGCGATCGTGCGGCGCGCGCTCCGCACCGCGGGCCCCATACGACTCCTGCGATGGATGCACCACGAGCACTGGTGGCACCGTCTGCTCGCACCGCTCGGCGCGCACTCCCTGCGCGCGCGCTACCCGGCCGTGTTCGACTCGTCGGCGGCCACGCGCGAGGCCAGCGCGATTGCACCCGACGTCTCGGCCGTCTGAAGGGCGCGCGACCGCGCCTCGTCCGCGGTCATTCCGTCGGCCCGCGTGCCGGGCGCGCGCGCGAGGATCGCGGCCTGGACGCGCCAGAGTTCGGCATCCCACGTGTGCTCTCCGGTGCGCTCGGCCAGCCGGATGCCGACATCCACCCCCTGCTGTGCCTCGGCCACGTGTCCCGCGGCGAGTTCGGCGGCGGCAAGGTATGCCTGGAAGAAGGGCACGGTGACGAAACACTCGATCGCGTGAAACACATCTAGACTGCCACGCAACAACGGGATGCCGCCCGCGGCGTCGCCCCGCGCTGCCTTCGCCATGCCAAGATAGGCCGTGAGCCAGAGCCGTTCCGACGCGATTCCGTGCTCGTCGCACAGCGCCACGCCGTCGGCCGCGATTTGCTCGGCGTGCTCGAACTCCCCGCTCATCACGGCCAGCTCCGCGGCGAACAGCGCGATGAAGGCGCGGCCCTGAGGATCGCCGGTGCCGGCCACGTGCCGTTCCGCTATGGCGAGCGCCGTCTGCGCTTGGTCGAATCGCCCGGTCAGCCAGAGCAGGCGCACGTACTCGGCCTGGGCGGTGATCGTCGGATCGGGCTGGAACCGCGCCCGCAACGCGGCAACCACGTGCTGGTCCGTCATCGCGGCGGCGCTCGCCTGATGGGCGAGCGCATCGCCGAGCGCGCCGCGGTGGGTGTGCAGCCCCACGTGCACGAGGTGTCCACACACCGCGAGCACCGGATCGCCGCTCGCGCGGCCAATCTGTAGCATCTGCGTGCACAGGACCTGTGCATCCTCGAGCTGGCCGTGCGCGATGTTGTAGAGCACGAGCACCCAGAGCGCGGGCATGAGCGAGGGCGTTTCGCCGATCGCGTCGCAGAGCGCGCGGGCGTGCGCCATGTTGTTGGCCGTCTCCGGCGCCGCGAAGCCGCGCCGCACGAGGCTGGTGGCGCCGAGCGCGAGGCGCAGCGGCAACTCGATCGCGACGTGCGCCGCCGGGTCCTCGATCAACTCGCCCTGCGCGAGCCCGCGCGTGGCGAGCATCTCGGCCTCGGCGTAGGCAAATACCGCCATCGCACGCTGCGCCGCGAAGCCATACCACCCGGCAGCGCGGTCGGGCTGGCGGCCCGCCTCACGCAGGGCGGCAAGGGTGCCGGCGATCTCAGGCACCCGCGCGCCGTGACGCGCCTCGAGAAAATCGGCCGCCGTTCTGCTCCACGCCGCCCGTCGGCTGGGCGCGAGCGCGGCCGCGAGCACGTTTTGGTACAGCGCGTGCACGAAGCGATACCGCACCGCCTGCGAGCGGTCAGGGAAGGTGGCATCCTCGATTCGCCGTACGAACGCATAGACCTTGTCGAGCACGATCAGCTGTTCCTCAACGTCCACCGCATCGGTCTTCAACATGGCGGCCACGGTGGCGCTGTCGAACTCGGCGCCCTGCACCGCCGCCGCACCCAACAGCCGCCGGTCCGCCTCGTCCACCAGCCCGATCTTGCGCTCGATCATGCTCCGGACCGACGACGGCAGGTCATGGTCCACCTCGGGTACCGGCCGGACCAGCGACCAGCGCCCCTGGCGCTCCGCGATGACGCCCTGCGTGCCGAGCCAGCGCAGCACGTCGGCCACGAAGAGCGGGCTTCCCTCACTGCGCGTATGCACCGCCCGTGCGAAATCCGCCGGGAACTCGTGCCCCGGATAGGTTCGGTTCAGGTAATCGACCACCTCCGCTTCTGACAACAGCGCCACGCCCAACTCCCGTGCCTGGCCGCGCGTCTCGAGCAGCTGCTGTACCTGGAGGAACGGATGCTTGGTCGCGCGCAATTCGGCGTCACGGTACGTGACGAGCATCAGCACCCGCATCCGGTCGAGTCGCACGCCGAGGTACGCGATCAGGTCCACCGTCGACGCGTCCGCCCAATGGAGGTCGTCGAAGAACAGCACCACCGGTGAGCGACGGGAAGACCGCTCGAGCAGTGCAGCCATCTCCCGCTTGAGCCGCTCCTGGGATGCAAGGGCCGTCCGATCCTCGGACGAGTTGCCGGCGCGCCCGAGAAGTCCGGCCCACGTGGGCGCGACGTCCGCAACAAGTGCCGCGACGGCGCCGGTCGTATCGCGCTCGAGGCTGCTCTCGAGCGCGTCGAGCACGGGAAGATAGGCTTCCGTGCCCGCAAGCCGTTCCGAGCAGCGGCCGATCGCGACGAGGGGCCGCACGTCGCCATGGTGTAGTTCGTCGAGCGCCGACTCGACGAGCGTCGTCTTGCCGATGCCGGCCTCGCCTGCCACGGACATCAGAAGGCCACGTCCATGCACTACCTCCGCGTACGCGGCCTGGATCGCCGCGACGTCGCCGGCCCGACCCACTACGACGCCCGACTTACGTGTGACCCGACCGGGAAGGGCGCCGGCGGTCGGCGGCCCATCCGCCGGCGCCCTATGCCCCTCGCCCGACACATCGAGCGCGGGCCCGCTCACCACGGGCGCACCGAGTTCGATGCCGGCCTGGCGGAGCGTGGTGACGACGTCCCCGGCACGGGGACGGCCCTGTGACGTCTTATCGAGCATTGCCGCCACCAGCGCCTGAAGCACCAACGGCACATCCGCTCGCAATGTCGAGATAGGGGCTGCTTCCCGCGTGAGGATCGCACCCAGCGTGGCAATCATCGTCGCCGCATGGAACGGATGCACGCCCGTGAGGAGTTCGTACGCCACGATGCCGAGCGAGAACACGTCCGACGCCGCGCCGACCTGCTCCCCCGACGCCTGCTCCGGAGACAGGTACTCCATGGTGCCGAGCACCTTTCCCGGCTCCGTGAGGCGCGACGTCTCGCTGCGCTCGGCTGGCATGAGGCGCGCCAGGCCGAAGTCGAGGAGCTTCACGTAGCCGTCGTCGCGCACCATCACGTTCTCGGGCTTGATGTCCCGGTGCACGATGCCTGCTTCGTGGGCCACGGACAGCGCGGTTGCGCACTGCGCAAGCACGTCGGTCGCGCGCGCCAGCGGCCAGGGAGTGCCGCGGCGCGCGGCGAGGGTGACGCCCTGCACGAGTTCCATCGCGATGTACCAGGTACCGTCCGCCTCGCCGACATCGAACACCGTGACGATGTTCGGGTGGCTCATCGCCGACGCGGCGCGCGCCTCGCGACGGAACCGCTCGATCGCTTGCGGATCCGACGCGACGTCGAGCGTCAGCAGCTTGATCGCGACGTCGCGTCCCAGGTGTTCGTCGCGGGCGCGGTACACTTCGCCCATGCCGCCGGCTCCGAGCGGCTCGAGCAACCTGAAATGCCCGACGGATGAGAGTGCAGTCACGGCAAGACCTTGGCGAAGCGGCCGGCAGGGGGCGAGGGCCACTGAGTCTGGAAACACTACGGGCGCAGACGGCCTGACGCAACCATGATCTTCCCGCCGCCGATGTCGCATGGTATTCTACGCGTTCTTCCGCACGCACCTCCTACTCCCCTTCCCGACCCCTCATGTCCGCTCCTGGGCCCACCGACTCGACGAGCACGACTGACTCAGCCAGCAGGCCTGCGCCAACGGGCGGCGCTGTAGCGCCTCGCTGGTCCGACCCGGCATGGCTCGACACGCTCCGCACGGTCGGCGACCCGCTGGGCGACGACTGTGCGCGCCAGCTCAAGGCAGAAGGCGTGACGCCCGCGGCGATCCGCCGCGCCATCGAGCAGATGAAGTCCAACGACCGCCGGCTGCCGTCCGACGCGCCCAAGCCGCTCCGCGATTTCTTCGACCAGACCTACCATTTCTGCGATCGCTGCGGCGCGCCGGAATTGCCGTCGTGGGTGGATCGCGACCGCATCATCCGCGGGCAGCAAGCGTTCATGGAGAGTTCGCTCCCCGCTGTGCTCGTGATGCTGTGCAAGAGCCTGCCCGAGGGGTACGCGGCACCGTCGATGGCCAAGATCCTCAACATGTCCGGCGACCTCCGGGTAATGCCGTTCCACCGGCTGATGGGCACGCTGCAGTTGCTCCTCAACGTGAGCGCTCCGTATTCGTTCGAACGGATGGGACTCGGCGCGATCTCGGGCCAGGAGATGCGTCTGCTGCACGCCGGCGCCCGCACCAACGTGGCGCCGGAGGTACTCGGCGCCGAGGGCTACGACGCCTTCGTCAAGCAATACGGAGTGCCTATCAACCAGGAGGACATGGCAGGCACGATCATCGGCTTCTCCCTGCTCGTCGTGGAAGGGCTGGACACGCTCAAGCTCACCCTCGACCCTCAGGTCGCCGAGGACTACTACTACGTGTGGCGCGTGTTCGCGCACCTGATGGGCGTGCGCGCCCCCGGCCTGCCCGACGACGCGGACGGCATGCCGCAATCCCTCGCCGAGGCTAAGGCATTCTACGAGGCCTACAAGCGCCACTACGTCGGGCCCACGGACTATTCACCGGGATGGCGGGATCGCGCCATCGCCGCGAACAAGGACGGCGTCAAACTGACCGAGGCACACGTGCGCATGCTGGGCCGGTTCGTCGCGGGGCAGGAGTACGGCGCAGCGGGCGGGCGTTCCATGGAGGTGGACGCGACGGGATTCATCGGGTCGCGCCTCGAGGCCGCCGGCATAAAGGCCGCGGAGAAGTACATCCATCTGCTCACGGGCGACGCCGCGAGTGCGCGTATCGGCATCGAACCGCTGGCGAGCGCCGACCTGTTCGCCCGGTTGCTCGGTGACGTGCTCGCCAAGCTCCCATCCTGGTGGGAGGGGATCTGGCAGAATCAGGACCCCACCTTGCACATCGCCGCCAGCGAATGGCTGTTCAAGAAGCTCGTGCTCCGCATGTACGTGCGGGGCGTCGTCTATCCCGCGCCGCTCACGGTGGCCGACTTGCACGAACTGACGAGGCTCGGACGGTAGGGTAGGTTCCTGGGCCGGCCGCACCCGCGCGGCAATCGCGCGCCGAACGCCGGCTCACGCCGGCCGACCCGACTGCGCAGCCCTGCCCCGCTCCTGTTCCACCAATACCCGCCGCAGAATCTTGCCGCTGGCGCTCTTGGGGATCTCGTTCACGAACTCCACCATGCGTATCTTCTTATAGGGCGCCACCCGCTCCGCCACGTAGGCCATCAGCTCCTCGTGCGTCGCCTCGCCCTTCAGCACCACGTACGCCTTGGGCAACTCGCCCGCCTCCTCGTCCGGCACGCCGATCACCGCGGCATCGGCAACCGATGGGTGCGATACCAGTACCCCTTCCAACTCGGCCGGCGGCACCTGGAAGCCTTTGTACTTGATCAACTCCTTCACCCGATCCACGATCGCGAAGTAGCCGTCCTCATCCGCCACGGCGACGTCGCCCGTGCGGAACCAACCGCCGGGAGCGAACGCAGTCGTCGTAGCGGCCGGTTGATCCAGGTAGCCCTTCATCACCTGCGGGCCGCGCACCCAGAGCTCGCCCCGGCCGCCGGGCCCCAGCGAATCGCCGCTGATCAGGTCCACTACCATCGCCTCCGTGTTGGCCACCAGGGGCCCGATCGAGCCGGGCTTGTTCCGTTCCTGCGGCGTGGCGTGCGTAACCGGGCTCGTCTCCGTCAGCCCGTAACCCTGCTTCACCTCGCAGCTGATCCGCGCCGCGCAGCTCTCCGCCAGCGTGGCATCCAGCGGGGCTGCGCCGGACATGATGCTCTGCACTGAGGAGAGATCGAAGCGATCCACCAGCGGTAACTTGGCCAACCCGAGAACGACGGGCGGTGTGAGATAAAGCCGCGTGGCAGCGTAACGCTGAATCAGCTCCAGGAATAGTTCCATGTCAAAGCGCGGCATCGTCACGATCGTGGCGCCGTTGGCCAGCCCGCGGTTGAGCACTACCGACATCCCGTAGATATGGAAGAACGGCAGCACGGCGATGGTCACGTCGCCCGCCCGCAGCGGCTCCGGGCCGTCGATCTGCAGGCAGTTTGCGATGAGATTGCGGTGCGTGAGCATGACCCCTTTGGAGAGCCCCGTGGTACCACTGGAATAAGGGAGCGCCACGAGGTCTTCACCGGCATCAATCTCCACGGTGGGCGGCTCCCCGCCCGCTTCGAGTAGCTCGGCGAACGGGATGCCTCGCCCGGCATCGCCGATGACGAAGACGTCGCGCACTCCCGCCTGCTCGGCGGCCTGCCAGGCCTTGTCCAGCACCTGCGGCACCGTGACCAGCATGGTAGCGTGGGCGTCGGCGAGCTGTTTGGCGAGTTCGTCCGCGGTGAGTAACGGGTTGGCCGTACTGACCACGCCGCCGATCAGAGCAGGCGCGTAGAACGCCGGCGCGAACTCCGGCAGGTTGGGGCTGTACAGCCCCAGCACGTCGCCCTTGCGAAAGCCGCGCGCGCTCAGTCCGGCGGCCACCCGCCGCACTTGTCCGGCCACCCCGGCGTACGTGATCGTGCGGCCGCTCGGTCCGTCGATCAATGCTGGCGTGTCGCCGCGCTCCGCGGCGCGCGCCAGGACATATGCCGGCAGGGACACGTTCGGAATGTCGATGCCAGGCCAGGGGCTGCGACTGATGAAGCCGGACGACGGTTCAGGCATGACGCAGTTCTCTCTGATCTGCTTCGATGGCAAATCACGGCGCACGAACGCGGCACTCAACGTAGCTGGCCTTTCGATGCCCCGCGAGCCCCGTACCGCCTAGACGGCTTTCCATACAACCTGCGCAGCTCATCCTTCGCCGCCTCGAGCCGGGTACGCTGTGCCGACGAGAGCTGCTTCCCAGCCCAATTGATGTAGAACGTCAGCATCGACATCGCCGAACGAAAGGGTTTGCTCTTCCGCCGCTCGCTGCAATCGGCCGACCGCTTCAACGACCGGGCGATTTCCCGCGGTTGCCGCTTGCTGAACACGCCGGGCTCGAGATCGAGCGCATTGCTGCCCGTCGTGACCTGCTGCGACCAGCGCCTACGCTTTGCCGTCCAAGTGCCCATCGGCCCGCTGCCTCGAATGCGCCTGCCTGCGGAGCTCGCGCTAGAGCTTTCCGGCAACGACGTGTGACACCGGCTCCTTGAATGCGCTCGCGCCGGTCACGACCACGTAGTAACCGTTCTTGGCGAACCAGAGCCCGCCTTGCTGATCGTAGAACGCGCCTGGCAGATCCGCGGGTGCCTTGCGGCTCGTACTCTGGTTGCCGTCGTGGTTGAACCGGTAGTCCTCGTCCGTCATGTAGCCGATCCGCGCGGCCAGCCCGCCGCCGGAAACATACGAGCACATGTTGTCGATCGGCAGCGTGGCCGGCGCGCGATCCGGCTTCCCGTGGACGCTCACCATCTTCAGCGCCTGCTCGTCGGACGCCGTCAGCGACTCGCAGGGCTGGTTGCCGAACGGCACTTTGGGGACGGTCGGTGCCTCGGGGTTGCCCATCGAATTCAGAGCGGCGGATGATATGGTAGAACCCGTCGGCATCTGACGGGAAGCCTCAGCGGTCCCTCCGAATCCGACCAGCGCCAGTGCCGCCACTGCAACCACGCCAATTGCCGGCCGAACGCCGTGCCCAACGACATCACACGAAGCCGCCATGGTGAAGCCCTCCCATGCTGTGGAGAACGAATCCCGGATTGCCCGACCAGCGCCGTCTGATCTAGCGCCGTCCGGCGAAAAGTCCAGAGCGGCCTCGGCCCCGTGACCTCCACCTCCACGGCCTGCAGTTCGATGCCCCGCCCAATCGCCTCAGCCTACACTCGGCCGTTGGCAAACGCCACAAGACCCCAGGTGAGAATGCCAAGCACCGCGTACGGGAAAAGGATGAGCCACAACGGCTCCCCCTGACTTCCCATGCCGGTCTGAAATGCAGCCATCACGGCACCGACGCTCACGCCCCAGAATACGATCGTCCCCGCCAGCCAGCGGCTGCGCATCCAGGCAGCAATCGTGACGCTGGCCGCGGCGATCCCTGACGCGACCGCCAGAGCGGTGACGACGCGCGGCCTGACGCCGAGTTGGACGAGTTGCGAAGGGTTCGCTACAACCCGGTTTGCATAGGCAAACGCGGCGACCGTCAGCCACAGGAAGCCGAACGAGAGAAGGGAAAGTCCGAAAGATCGACGCGTGGCCATGCTGATGATCATTGAGACTGCGGAACACCCGGGCGTTCAGCGCTGAATGGTGCGATTGCGGCCGGCGCAGCCGAGTTGCCGCCACCCCGTGCCGTTCCATCCTACACTAATACTCCAGCCCGCGCTCATCAACGTGGAGCGTACCATACCACCACCGATCCGTTCTTGAACACTCGATTGTTGGTGAGCGCCAGATTCAACGGCGCGGTGAGGCCGGAAAAGAGCGACTTGCCGACGCCGAGTGCGACGGGGTTCACGACTATCTGGAACGTGTCGATGAGTCCGGCAGCAGCGAGCTGCGTCACGATGCTGCCGCTGCCGAGGATCACCATGTCGGGACCCTTCTCGTCCTTCATCCGGCGAACGGCCCCCACGACGTCATCCTTCACCAGTGTCGTATTGCTCCAATCGGCCGAGGTCATCGTACGCGAGAAGACGATCTTGGGCATCGCGTTCATGCCCGCTGCGACCTCGGCCGTGGCCTTTGCGGCCATCGGAGTGGGCCACCACGCGGCCATCATGTCGTACGTCGTGCGGCCGAAAAGCAGCATCCCCCCGCCACTCGCGTTCCCGGTCACGAACTCGTTCCACTCCGCGTCGTCGGGCGGCTTGTGGGCGAAGCTCATGTCGCCCCGCGCGTCGCAGTAATACCCGTCGATGCTGATGTGGATGAACGCGGCGAGCGTTCGCGGCTTCGTCTGAGACATGTTTCGGGCCTCTTCGTTCATCCCGCGAACGCTCCGGCGGATCGCCAGCGGGGTGGTCATCCCTCAGCGGCCGTCAGCGGCGCGCTCCAATTCCACGATGCTGATCTTCTTCATCTTCAGCATCGCTTGCATGGCCCGCCGAGAGCGATCCGGGTCCGGGTCGGCGAGCAGTTGGTGCAGGCGCGCCGGCACGACCTGCCACGACAGCCCCCAACGGTCCTTGATCCATCCGCACTGCCCCTCTGAACCAGCGTCGGCCAGCGCCTCCCAGAGGCGATCCACTTCCCCTTGATCCGCACACGCAATCTGGAACGAGACCGCTTCGGTGAACGGGAACCCTGGCCCGCCGTTCAGGCCGACAAACCGAGTGCCGGACAGTGTGAACTCGACGGTGAGCACCATCCCCGCAGGACCGCTCGGCGTGTCGGCCAGTGACCGCGTTACCCGGTCGATTCGTGAGTTCGGGAACAACGACACGTAGAACCGGGCTGCGTCCTCGGCCTGCCCATCGAACCAAAGGAAAGGTGTGATTGTCTGCATCCTGTCGACTCGCCTCCGCGGGGCCTGCCGCATCAGCATTCTGCTGCGGAGCCCTATCATACGGTGCTCGAACCGTTGGGTCGAGCGACCGGTGAAACCGCATGCCAGCAGCCACAACCGGTGACCGCCTCCTCGAGTTCGCCTCCACCTACGCGACCGTCGCTCCGTCCGCCTTCCTCTTGCGGCTCAACACTCCGGCTGAAACGAGTGTGAACAGGATTCCGACCGGCAACGGTTCGAGGAAGGTGAGCGCAACGTTCACCAGCGGGTTCTTGTACATCTCCTTGAACTCCGCCATCTGCTTCATCCGCGCGGCAACCTGTGCGTCGGTGGCGCCGGACGCCTTCGCCTTTTCCACGACGTACGCCGCGTACTTGTCGCCGAAGTCGGGGGCTAGCTTGTAGTAGATCAGTTCCCAGGTGGCCACGTAGCACGCGCTGGCGACGGCCGTGACCATGAGGCCCACCATAAACGCACGGCCGAACGTCACACGTCCAGCCGCCGCGTTGTCGCGGTAGGACTTGACCCCGAAGAACACCATCAGGAAGGCGAGCACCATCGAGGTGTAGCCGACGATGGCGCCGCGGTCGAAACCGATCTGGTCCTGGAATGGCAGGGCCAGGAGCATCATCGCCGACAGGATGGCGCCGCCAATGAGCCCGAACGTCACCACGATCTTTCGCATACTACCTCCCGAGTGGTTGAGGACGGCCGATCATATCGGCCAGGCCCCGCCCCGCGCGTCACCCGAATGGATGATTTTGGACGGTTCTGCACGGAATCATACGAAAGTTGGCGGTCCGGAAGGTCTCTGCCGCCCTTTGGGCAGCCGAACCACCGAACTAGGGGATGAGCCGGAGTTCCTTCCCCAACTGCACTGCCTGGGTTCGCCGCCGCGCTCCGAGCTTGTCGAACACCCGGCTCGAATGCGTTTTGACCGTATTTTCGCTCACGTACACCCGCGCGGCAATCTCCTTGTTGCTCAGCCCTTCGGCGATCAGTTCGAGAATCTCCAGTTCGCGGGGCGTGATGCCGAGCGACGCGACCTTGCTCTGATCGCGCACGAACGTGGCCGGTGCCGGGACCATGACTTCGCGCACCACCACAGTCTCGGTGTGTCGCGTGAGCTTGAGGCCAAGCCAGATGCCCACACCCGCGAACACGGCCGCCACGAGTCCGCCGTATATCTCTACCGAATACTCTACTACGAGCCAGCGGTACTCGATCAGCTTGAGCCCGGCGATGAGGACACCGGCCAGAATGCCATAGAGCAGTACGTGTTTACGCATCTCCAATTCTACGATCGGCTGGCTCACCAGGGAACGGCAGCCGATTCATGCCCGCAGGCAGGCGACAGGAGCCGGGAGGCCGACGGCCCCAGCTGCCGGCCACCCCCGCCAGCCACGTCCAGCGATGCGAGCGTCTCGGTGAAGCCCGGCGGCCGGTCAACGATGACCGACGGAACCGCGCCGGAGATCGCGCCCGAGAGGAACTCCGTCGTGTGGGCTACCTGCCACCCGATCTGTGTGGGATTCCAGGCCCCGGGGGGGCTTCAATGCGCTGGCCGAGTCGAGGCCCTTCAACCTCGAGACGATCTTGGCATTTGCCGCTGCGAAGTTCTGCCGAATGGTTTGCAAACGGGGCGAGTGGTCTTCTGACATGGCGTGCCCTCCAAAGCTGCCCAGTTCATGCGACGACTATGGCGGACCCAAGCTAGGCTCCGGCGCGGACACGGGTCAAGCGGCCCGCACTCCGATGGGGCTGGACAGCGGGCCAAGCGATACTCCATACTCTGCTCCCCCCGATCGAATTTCCCGTCCCGTCGCCCGAGAGGCGCCACCATGCGAACCGCACACCTGGAATGGATCGTCGCCGTTGCAGTAATCCGCTCGACCACCTTGGGGCTGCCGAACACCACCACGGCCGCCAGCGCTCCGATTACCGCGAAGGTCTTCTGCGGAAAGCTACAGCCGCTCGTCCAGCCGATGGTGAAGCCATCATTGATTCTGAGCCGCGCGGACGATAGCAGGTCCGATTCCATGCACGCTGGCGAGGCGCAATACGTGGATTGCGATTTCCGGCAGCAGAACACGCAACTCGACGTCAGTCTCCACGACGATTCAGACAAGGAATTCGACAACGCCACCCTGAAGGGCTACGCCGCGCTTCCCGGGTTCGGCGACAGGGCACGCTATTCCGTGAGCGGCGCGATGGGTATGCGTTGGGTCGACGTGGTGCGCGGCACCACCGCGTGCGAGGCGCGAATCACCATGGAAGACAGCCAGATCAACGGCGATTGGAAACAGGCGGGCGGAAAGATGTGCGAGGCCGCCTTCAAGGTGCGTTGAAGGAGCGTGGAGCACCGCCATTTCTGCAGCACGGCGCTCGATACCACCACCTGACCCGGCGCGCCTAGGCCCGGCGCGCCGTTGGTAGCCGCACCTGAAACTCCGTACGCCCGGGCGCCGATTCCACCGCAATCTCCCCCTCGTGCCGCTGCAGGAGCCGCCGCACGATGTCGAGCCCCAGGCCGGTGCCCTCGCCCACCGCCTTGGTCGTGAAGAAGGGGTCGAAGATCCGCGGGAGCACGTCGGGCGGGATTCCCCGGCCGTCGTCGGTAACGCGCACCACAAGTCTGTCCCCTTCGACCTCGCCCGCAATGACCACGCGGCCGTTTGGGTCGACTGCGTCGAGCGCATTATCGATCAGGTTCATCCAGATCTGGTTCAGCTCCGCGCCCACTGCATGCGCGCGCGGGAGGTCGTCTGGGAGGGCAAGCACGACGTCCACCGACTTCGCCCGCCGCTTGGCGCCGAGCATGGTGAGGGCATCGGCGATCCCCTGGCGGATGTCCACGGGCTCCGGCCTGGGCGCGCGATCCATGTACGTGAACCCCTTGACCGCGCTCACGAGGCCGTTGACGCGCGACGCGGCGGTCTCGATCTGGGCCGCGAGCGCGCGTGCGTTGCAGCCGGACGAGAGCCACTGGAGGGCGGCATCGAGCGCGTCGGCGCCGACGACGTCTGCGAGCGCATCGAGCGCTCCGATCGTCACGCCCGTCTCGGCGAGCGGCCCCGCACACCGGCCGTCGGCATCGTGCCGCGACAGCCAGTCCGCGATCTCGTCCTCCCGGTCGGCGCGCCCCATGGCCGTGAGCGCCGCGGCCGGAGGAGAAGAGTGGCAGAGCGCCCGCACCGCGTCGATCGCCGCGATCTGCGCATCCGACAGCCCCGCCGCCCCCAGCCGCCGCGCCGCCGCCTCCGCCGCCTCAATCGTATCGGCCAGCAGCTTGGCGCTGCGCGCCAGCGCGGAGGCGGGATTGTTGAGTTCGTGGGCGAGGCCGGCCGCCAGCTTGCCGAGCGCAATGAGCTTCTCGTCGCGAAGATCCTGCGACGTGAACTGGCGCGCGCGGTCGAGCATGGCGTGCACCAGCACCGCAGTGACGGCTGGGCACTCGCGGATCATCTCCGGGAAATCCGCCTCCTGTACTACGAGTTGCTCCGTGGGCACCTCGGCCACCACGTCGTTGGGCGCGTTGGTCCCGCGCGAGAACGGCAGGAGCCCGCTGACGTCCCCCCCGCCCCACTCGATGATCTTGTGCGATCCGGCACCGCGATCGACGTGGATTGCGAGATGCCCCGTGAACACGATGTAGAGCGAGTGCGCCGACCCGCCCTTGGGCAGGACCACCTCACCGGCCGCCAGCGTGCGCAGGTGGCCGTGCGCCACCAGCCATGCGTGCTCCTGCCGCGGGACGGCGCCGAGCGCGCGGTGCCCGGCGAGACGCGCCATGAGCACTTCGGCGTCGGTCGCGCCGCCCGTCACTAGACCGTCCTCAGGTAGCGGTGCACCGAATAGACGGCCGCCGAGCCCTCGCCCACCGCAGCGGCGACACGCCGGTTTGCGCCTGAGCGGACATCCCCGGCCGCGAATACGCCAGGCATGCTCGTCTCGAACGCGTACGGCGCGCGGGGCAGCGGCCATCCGCGCGGCCGACCATGCTCCAACGGCAGGTCGGTGCCCGTGAACACAAACCCCGCGTCGTCACGTTCGAGCACGCCAGCGAACGCGTCGGCGTGCGGCTTCACCCCGATGAAGATGAACATGGCCGCCATCGGGATCGTCCGGCGCTCGCCCGTCTTGACGTGCTTCACCGTCACCGACTCGAGCGCGCCCGTGCCCGCGACGGCGTCCACCTCGACTTCGTTGATGACCTCGATGTTGCGCGTGGCGCGGATGCGATCGATGAGATATTGCGACATCACGGGCGCGAGGTCGGGCGCGCGGATGAGCATGGTGACCTTCCCCGCGTACCGGGAGAAGAAGAGGGCGCCCTGCCCCGCGGAGTTGGCCCCGCCCACCATGCAGATGTCCCGGCCGCGGTAGCGCGCGGCCTCGGTCATCGCCGCCCCGTAGTACACGCCCACTCCCTGCAGTGGCGCGAGGCCTGGCACGTCGAGCATCCGTGCCGACATTCCGGTGGTGATGATCACCGTGAAGGTCGTGAGCTCGGTGCCATCAGCGAGGACGACCACGCGATACGGGTCCTCGCGGCGCAGCCCGACCACTTCCTGCCCGGTGAGCAGCTCGGCGCCGAAGCGCTTGGCCTGCGCCGTGGCCCGCTGCGCCAGGTCGGCGCCGGTCACGCCGGCGGGGAAGCCCAGATAATTCTCGATCATCGAACTCGTGCCGGCCTGCCCGCCCGGCGCCTGCGACTCGACGATCACCGTGCCCAGCCCCTCGGACGCGGCGTAGACCGCGTTGGCCAGGCCGGCCGGGCCACCCCCGACCACGACGACGTCGTACACCGGCCGGCTGGCGTGCGTCTGGAGCCCCGCTTTGGCCGCGAGCTCCACCATCGTGGGCGCGACGAGGTGCGATCCGTCCGGAAACGTCACGACAGGAAGCCGCGTGAGGTCGCCGGCGAGGGATTCGGCCAGGGCGCGGGCCGGCGCGTCCGCGTCGAGGTCCACCCAGGCGTAGGGCACGCGGTTGCGAGAGAGGAACTCCTTGGTCTCGAACGACTGTGGTGACCACTGCGAGCCGAGAATGCGGATCCCTTCGAAGGCGGGAAAGACCCGCGAGCGCCATTCGGCGAGCAGGTCATCGAGTGCTGGATAGAGCCGCTCCTCCGGCGGATCCCACGGCTTCATCAGGTAGTGATCGAGCCCGATCTCATTGATACCGGCAATGGCGACGTCGGTGTCCGCGTAGGCCGTGAGGAGGACGCGCCGTGCCGCGGGGTGCAGCGTGGCGGCTTCGCGCAGCAGCTCGATGCCCGACATGCCGGGCATGCGCTGGTCCACGAGGAAGAGGGCGACCTGAGCGTTCCGCGCCGCCAGTTCGCGTGCCGCCTCAAGCCCCGCCGCTCCGGAGTCGGCCTTGACCACTCGGTAGTCGGCACGGTACCGCTGGCGAAGGTCGCGCTCGACGGCGGCGAGTACAGCGGGATCGTCGTCCACGGTGACGATGACGGGCTTGGGCATGGGGGTTCCTCGGGTCAGGTGCGCCTGTCGCGCAGACACCACTTCAGTCACACGTGCTTCATGCGAATGCCGAACGCCAGCCAGAAAATCCACGACATGGTGGTCAGCAATGCGACGGTCAGTGGAAACCAGACCGCCGCGATGGCGAGCAGAGAATAGAGAGCGACCGCCGGATATCCGTTCCTCATGCTTTCGCGCATCGCGATCGTCGATCCCTCGCCCGTGGTGAGGTGACCTCGCAGCGCCGTGCCGCTCACCAGGATCCACGCAATCGCCTGAGCGGCCAGCACTGCATTGTACAGCACTACGGCCGGAGCCGCATGGTCAGTCAGGAGAAAAGCGCCGAGAAGCCCGGTCGGAAATGGCACGAACACGACCGTCAACAACAAGAGGCCGTTGGCATAGATGAACGGCGCCGACGTGCTCGTGACGAGCTTCATCATGGCGTGATGGTTGACCCATGTGATGAGGATGATGCCGAAGCTCAGGACGAACGCGAACATGGATGGCGCCAGCTGCCCCAGTGCACGCCACAGCTCGGCGGTGCTGGCAATGGTCACCGTCGAGAGGAGTTTGACGTCGAGAATCAGCAGAGTCATCGCAATCGCGAATACGCCGTCGCAGAGCGCTTCCAGTCGTGCGTTGGGGTGTGCTTCCGGCATGGGGGTCGCTTGTTGGAGGCGCCCAATCATAATCGCCGCTGGCGAGCGTGGCGAGCCAGCAACTTCCGCAACCCGCACCGGCGGCGCCGGCTGGTTACGTCGGTGCGGTCGGACGGCGGGTCCGGCATCCTTTCACACGATATCGAGGAGGCAAATTGACCTGCGCAGCCATGGCGCCGGATCAAGAGTTGAACCGTACTGGAAGCGCCAATTGAAGGCCGTGACCACCCAACGCCCCGCCACCGCGCTTTCGCTCTCTCTGTCTCCGGAATCAGAATCGACCTTCGGTAGCTTGCCTTCGCATCTTGAATTTGGAGGGTAATCCCGTGCGTTCAAGACTGACAATTGGATCGGTTGCAATCGCCGTTGTGATGCCCGCGCTTCTTGCTTCCCCCGGAAGGGTACGGGCATTCCCCGTAGGAGACGCCTGCTCGCTCCTCACCCAAGCTGAAGCGAGCGCCGGGCTCGGCGTTCCCGTCAATCCCGGAAAGGGCCCGCTCCCGACGATGTGCCAGTGGAGGCAAACGGCGAAACCGGGCGCCGACATACTGATCGCCGATCTGACTGGTCCGGACCTGAAGCTCTTCAACAACGTCAAGTCGACGGCACCAATCACCCACGTCACGATTACGCCGGTCGGCGGTCTGGGCGATGAAGCCTTCTTCGAATACAAGAAGTTTCCCAAGGAAGTGTCGGAAATCCTCTGGTTCAGAAAGGGAGACCTGGCGTTCAGCGTTCGCGTGTGGGGCATGACGATCCCCGATGCCGAACGTGAGGCGAAGGAAAAAGCCATCGCCACGAGCGTTCTCAAGAAACTCTAGACCTCGCGTGCGTGTTTGGCGCCGTGTGAGGAGTTGCGCCATGCTCGAGAGTCCCGATTGACTGCCCGGTCCCGCGGTCACCTGACGTCGACCCCATCACGACGGAGCAGGAACATGAACACCCGAATCGTGTCATGTGGCATCGCCGCCGTTTGCATCGCCGGCGCGATCGGCGCCCGCGCGCAGGGCGTGTCGAGAAACGGCCCGGGTTGGACCGCCAACGGCGCTTCCGCGTGCCAGAAATATCTGACGCCGGACGTAGTAGCCGCGATCTTGCCCCAACCCGCCGGCCCCGCGCAGCGGATCGACGCAACGTCGTGCCAGACCGGCAACGTCTCCATCTACCTGAAGGTCGCAGACGTCGACGCATTCCGGCAAGAACTTCGGCGGATTGTCGGCGCGCACCCGATTGCCGGCATTGGCGACGCCGCGTACTGGAACGAGGCGGGCGCTCTGTCCGCCGTGAAGGGACACGACCGCGGTTGCGACATCAGCGACATCGCGGCGCTTGGCACCGCGAAGATCAGCGACGAAGCACTCGCCAAAAAGCTCGGGGTGATTTGCAACAAGCTATTCGCGCTGCCCTGAATGAACGGTCAACACACCTTGGCGATCGCGGCGATGGTGTTCCAGTTGCGCGTGGTGACCGGCACCCCGAAGAGCCGGTCGAACGTGCCGAGATAGCTGATCACCTTCATGTGGCGCCGGTACACGCCGAAGACGAACCGGTCCTCCCTGGCGAGTATCTTCAGCAGCCACTTGCCCCTGGAGGGGAGGCTGAAGGGCAGCGAAGGGGCCGACCGGGGGTGTCGGCCCAGGACGCTCACGAAGCGGACGATGCCGGGGTGGGAGGGCTGGTCCGCGAAATGGTTCTGCGACATCAACCTGACGATCTCCCGGCCCTGGCAGATCATGACTTCGGCGTCGAAGGGAAGCCTGCTCGCGAATTCTGCGCGGAGCTGCGCGCGAGTAATCGGCTGCCGGATCACGAAGGTGCCCGCCGCGCCGATGCTGACGGCGTCGAGGTGCGTCAATTGGCGGGCGAGCACCGTCGGTCGGAAGGTTCGGTGCCCGCCCACGTTGACCCCTCTCAAGAGAACCACGAGTGCCATGAGTTTCCTCCCATCGGCGTCGCTCGAAAGCTGAAACGTTCAGGACGCCGCCCACGCACACGCGCTTGAAACCAGAAGTACGCCCACCAGCGAGTCCAGGAGCAAGCCGACCACGACCCCACGGTGAAGCCGTACATAGACCGCGTTCGTGACCGCCACTGGACACACCAGCGCGAGCCATGCGAGGAGCCCAAACACGACACCAGTTCCCAACCACCCTGACACCGCAAGATGTGACAACCCGCCGGTGGCGAAAAACAGAAGCCCGACCGCCGCCCCTCCGAGAACCTGAACCACGCTACTGAGCGCGTACTGCCTGGGACCCTCGGGGCGCCAGGTCTCGGGGGTCAGTCGCTGATATCCATGGAACAGGTAGGCGGTGATGAGCCAACTCGTGAAGATCGAGAGCACTCCGCCACTAGCACTAGCCATCACGATCCGCATTAGAGACATGTTGGGGCCCCCTTGTGCATCCATACTGCCAAACGACTGGCGTTCTGCCGCGAACCCTCTATATAGAACGCGGCCGCGCAGCGGCCACTACCGAAGTTCCCTGCGTTCCTCGGGACAAACGGCGGGTTAGGTGCCAGGCGAAGTCTTGCGTCGCATGTTGGCGGCGATGATGACAAACACGACGCCGCATACTAAAAGGACGACATTCAGCCTGCCGCCTGCGAACACGGGCATCACCGCACTGACGACGCAAAGGACACTGGCGACCGTGTAGAGCCACACAGCGATCTTGCGCTGCGCCATTCGCCTTCCCCGTGAGTTTGCGTCCGCCTGATAAACTTGGGCCGACGTGCGCGGACGACGGAGCTGCGCCCCGATGAAGCCATGACGAGAATGGCCGAGAACGCAATTCCCGATGCCGTGCGAGGCGCAGCGTCCAGCTCTACTTGCAGGTTGTGAGCCGCACGAACCGCGGATAATAGATCAGACTGTCCCGCAACTGCTCGGCGAACTGGAAACTGTTCGTGCTGTATGTCAATACGAGGTCGGCCCCGGTGAGTTCCGAATGCGCCTTCACCGAGTAGATCATCACGTTCGGTCGGTAGTACTCCGGGGGACGGTAGATCAGCCGCGGTTCCGACCATGGCCCCGTGAGCGTCGGGGCCGCGCGCATCATGACGTCGGCTGGGCCGAACCCTTGCGTCTGCACGACCAGGAACCGCTGCGTCGCGCGATCCACATGGATAGACAGTTCGGATTGTCCGTTCTCGAAGATCGGCCACCTCGGCGCATCCGACGAGTCCGGCACCCACCCGTTCCCATTGCCGGCCCACCACTCGGGATGCATCAGATTGCCCTCGTGAACTTGCTCCACCAACCACCGCGCTGCATAGATCGGGTGCGACTTGACGGGGTCCTCGGACCCGAAGGCGTACACATACTCGCCGACTCGTAACGCGGCGGCGAATCCCAGAACGACACCCAGTGGATTCGTCGGGGTCGGGAGCCGTCGCATGCGCCATGCCGAAGGCTCGGCGTCCGGATTGTCGACCATCCAAGCGCCCCAGCCCGCCGATTCAAAGCCGAGCCGCGCGCTCGTGCTGCGAATTCGACCGAGAAAAAGGACCAGCCGGTCACCGACCCGTACGCCATTCCCGAACCAATGCCGCTCGTCACCCGCGTTCGGCACGAACGCAGCCGGCGTGCCATCCGCGGTGCGGCCTGAGTAGAATCGGATCGAGGCGGTTGCAGGATCCGTCCCCGTCTGAATCGCAACACTGTTGCTCACCATGCGCGCACCCTGCCGCGTCCCGCGGCCGGAGGGATCGATCCACGAGTCGCCAAAGAGCCAGAGGATCCGCCCCTGGCCAAGGTCAACGGAGGTCGCCGCATCCCCGCCGCTCCAATAGGGATCGCGACGGAAGAGCTGGTCTGCTTCGCGCCACGACGCCGCCTCGTAACAGGGAACGGCGACCGGCGCAGCGTGGCCCGCCTGCGTCGACCGCCGCCACCTGCTTGGGTCAGCCAACACCCCTGGCCGCGCGATGTACGGACCGAGGGCGGCGCGCAGCGCCTCCGTCGTGCCGTCGAGGATTAGTTGATCACTCGATCGATTGTACGCCAGCGGCACCTGGCCGCCCTGAAGGGCCGCAATGAGTGAATCGGGCTCCAGCGCCGCGGTCGTGATCTGGTCCACCCCTACATCGATGTCCAACAGCAGATGACCTGGGACGAGGAGGCCGGCGTACGGCTGTGGGAGTTCACCGTCGCCCGGCACGGGCCAGACGTCGAGGACGGTGCGTTCCCCCAATCGGCCCAGTCGCGCCCGGAATTTCCCCACCTTGCCGTCGCTCGTGTACTCGACAGCGTATGTGCTCTCCGGAGACTGCGAGACCACAGCCCGATCGGAGCCGCCAACCTCGTCCCACGTCCCGACCAGGCGCGGGTCGGACGTCGCGCCAGATTCCGAAACAACCGAGTCGAGCGAAAGCTCGCAGCCGCTCAGAACGATGCCGAGCGCTAATGCGCCAGCCAGGCATATCGATCGGACCGTCAATGTGGTCTCCATCGCGTGCGGCGCCTACCGTAAGGTTCTGCTGTGACCATTCAAATAGTTGCGCCGGCAGAGCCGGCGCAAGTCCAAATCCGGGCACATGCAGCGGTGGCCCTCCCCTAATGCATCACCAGCCGATCACGGCCCTCGGGCCGCGCTATGCCCATCGCCTCCTTGACGTCGTTCGGAGGAGCTGTATACTACACGAATAGACCGTTCGGTCTAGAAGTGGTTTGGTCCAACCCACAGGAGGTACGGTCATGCGAGTTGCGAAGGAGCACGTGGACGTCCGGATGGCGATTCCGGGGGCAGTGATCCGCCAGCGAAGGGACTTCGGCGACGTCAGCGGATTCGACAAGATCAGCAGTGAGTATTTCACGCTCGCAGCGGGCGTCGATACCACGCCGCTCTTCGCAGGATTGGACGGCGATCTGTGTCAGTGCCCCCACTGGGGCTTCGTCCTGCGTGGCGAGATCACGACGACGGACGCCAAGGGCACGAGGGAAACCGTGACGGCGAACGACTTGTTCTACTGGCCGCCCGGCCATAACGTCAAAGTCAACGCCGACGCGGAGATCATCATGTTCAGCCCGCAGCGTGAGCACAGCGTCGTCATCGACCATATGATCGCGAAGACGAAGCACGAGCGCCGCGATTGACGAATTCGACGAAACAGCGCCTGCTCGATGTCGGTCTCGCCATGCTGCTCGAACATGGCTATCACGGGCTGGGGATCCAAGCCCTGCTGGACGCCTCCCATACCCCAAAGGGCTCGTTCTACCATCATTTCGAGGACAAGGAGGACTTCGCCCTCCAGGTGATCGATCAGTACATGCGGGGCGTTCATGCTGGCCTCGATCAATGTCTCAACGATAAGAGCCGGCCACCGCTCGAGCGGGTGCGCCGGTTCTTCGAGTTGACGCAGCAGAGTTACAAGAAAGAAGGGTATCTGGGCTGTCTTCTGGGTGGGCTTGGCCAGGAATTATCGGGCGCCAACGAGCTGTTCCGGCGCAAGATCGAGAAGTGTTTCACCCAGATCGCCGTGCGGACCGCCGATTGTCTGGAAGAAGCGCGCCGGCAAGGCGACATTCCAGCCGAATCCGATACGCGCCGCATGGCCAGCCTCCTGGTGGACTGCTGGGAGGGAGCTGCCCTGCGAAGCAGACTGCGTGGGAACGCCGCGCCACTCAACGCGATGCTCGATTTCTATTTCCAGTCGGCCGTCGGACGCTGAGCTGGTCCCCATCCAGTGCGGGCGACGGACCTCGCCAGCCGGTCGCGCGGGCGCGCGAAGCGAGCCCGACGCCTGCCCGGGGGGATGCGGTTGCCAGCAGGCCCCTCTCGCTTGCCATCTCGCGAGCCTCGGGATCTTCCGCGTGAAGAAGCCCGACACGAAAGCGGGGAACCCCATGTCGTGCAGGCTGGTCCGCGAAACGATTCCGGGACAGCAACCCGACGATCTCCCGGCCCTGGCAGATCATGACTTCCGCATCTGAGGGAAGCCTGCCCGCGAATTCGGCGCGGAGCTGCGCGCGAGTAACCGGCTGCCGGACCACGAAGGTGCCCGCCGACGTTGACCCCTCTCAAGAGAACCACGAGTGCCATGAGTTTCCTTCCGCTGGCGCCGGTGGAATGCTGAACCAACGGCCCACCTGTCTGTCCGGCCCGTCCGTGCTACGCCGTGGCCGGTGCGTGGCGGACTGGGCACCATGTCCAGATCGCGCCCGCCGCGACGCATCAATCATGGTTGCGGCCCGCGAGCGAAGCGAGCCGGCCTGCGCCTATGCGGCAATTCCAGATCGACGCGGCAACTTGTGACCTGCGGCCGATCGTGGCATGTTGGCCCGACGATGACCGACCATCGACTCTCCCGCCGCGCGTGGCTCACCGCCAGTACCGGTATGCTGGCGGCGGGCCTCATCAAGACGCGCTTCGACGCCGTCGACCTTCTCGCGCAGCAGACGCCCGCGGCCCCTCCACCCACGCTCGGCCGCCTCGTATCGAAACTCGGTTCCCGCGCGCCGGGCGAAGAACTGCGCCGGCTCCCGGGTCCCCCGGTGCTCTCTTCCCAGTCCCGTACGCCGATCCACAAGCTCGAGGGCATCATCACACCGGCCGATCTGCACTACGAGCGCCACCATGGCGGCGTCCCGGCGGTGACCGCCGACGAGTACGAACTGCTGATCCACGGCATGGTCGAGCGGCCTACGGTGTTTCGATTGGCCGATCTGAAGAGGTTTCCCGCCGTCTCCCGCCTCGCATTTCTCGAATGCTCCGGCAACGGTTTCCCGGCTTACGACGCCGAGGCATCGCGGAAACTCACGCCGCAGGATATCGATGGCCTGTTCAGCACCAGTGAGTGGACGGGGGTTCCGCTCGCCACGCTGCTCCGCGAGGTCGGAGTTCGCCCGGGGGCCTCATGGCTCCTCGCGGAAGGTGGGGACTCGGCGCACATGGACCGGAGCATCCCGCTCGAAAAGGCAATGGACGACGCGCTGATCGCGTACGGCCAGAACGGTGAAGCGATCCGGCCCGAGCAGGGATATCCGGCACGGCTCTTCCTCCCGGGGTGGGAGGGAAACACCAACGTCAAGTGGATCCGCCGCATCGAGGTCACCGACCGGCCGACGATGACGCGCGAGGAAACGTCGAAGTACACGGATCCGCTCTCCAACGGCACCGCGCGCCAGTTCAGCTTCATCATGGACGCAAAGTCCGTGATCACTTTCCCCGCCTACCCCTGGGTCCTGCCCGACCGTGGGTGGTGGGAGATTCGCGGGCTTGCCTGGAGCGGGCGGGGCCGGATCACCCGGGTGGACCTGAGCGCCGACGCGGGCCGCACCTGGGTCGCCGCCGAGCTCCAGCAACCGGTGCTTCAAAAATGCACCGTGCGCTTCCGTCACCTGTGGAATTGGAGCGGCCGCGAATCCATCGTCATGAGCAGGGCGGTCGACGAGACCGGATACACACAGCCCACCTACCAACAGCTCGTCGCCGCGCGAGGGCCTCGCACGGTCTATCACGAGAACAACATTCGACCGTGGAAGGTGGCGCGCGATGGTTCCGTGACGTTCGCGTTGGCGGAGACGCTGTGAAGTCCCGACTCGAAGTGCCGGGAGGCAGCCCATCGCTGCACCGTACGTTCGCGACGGCGCTGTTCGTCTGCTCCTTCGTTTGTGCGACGGTTGCCGCGTGCTCCGCGCCAGGTGACGCTGGAACCGGCGGTGCGAATGGTACTGCGGACCAATTGCCATCCTCCCCGCCGCCGCGTTTCGCGTTCGGCACGCCGGCGGACTCCGGCCTCATTGCCCGCTCGGATCGCGACGTACGTCCCGACGGCGTGGGCCTTCCACCCGGCCGTGGCTCGGTCGCGCAAGGAGCCGCGGTCTTCCTCACGCATTGCGCCGCATGCCATGGGCGCACCGGCACCGAGGGTCCGTACGACGCGCTGGTCGGCGGCGATCCGTGGGGGAACACCGATCCGCCGAAGCTTCGCACCATTGGCAACTACTGGCCCTACGCCACCACCCTTTTCGATTACATCACACGCGCGATGCCCCAGACCACGCCCGGCTCGCTTTCCGCGAACGAGACGTACGCCGTCATCGCGTGGCTGCTGGCGAGAAACGGCATCGTGAGCAACGACGCCATGATGGACGCGACCACGCTTCCGAAAGTGCGCATGCCCGCCCGGGACCGCTTCGTTCCGGATGACCGCAGGGGTGGAACGGAGGTGCGATAGTCGCGGTTCAGCCATGCGGCGTCGCCGACTTGATCTCCGTGCTGATCACGTGAATCGGGGACGTTCCTACGTTCTCCAGCGAGTGGGGCGGCCGTGCGTCGCCCCAGAGCGCCTCCGGCGCCGGCCAGCGGTGCGTGTGCGCCGGCGTCACCTCGCCAGGTGCGATGCGCGTGTCAAACACCCGTACGTGCGCGTTCTCGAAGAGCAGCCGGTGCTGCGCCGCCCACGCATG
Organism: uncultured Gemmatimonadaceae bacterium; assembly: GCA_963728785.1. Taxonomy (GTDB): domain Bacteria; phylum Gemmatimonadota; class Gemmatimonadetes; order Gemmatimonadales; family Gemmatimonadaceae; genus JAGWRI01. Next base: position 287,149 of record CAVSKV010000004.1, on the reverse strand, counting down.
CTCGACCTGCTGATGAATGAACATGGAATCCCCATGCATCAGCGTGTAGGCGCTCATCGCGTGGTACGCCTCTTCCTCGGCGCTCATCAATGCTTGGTGTTAGGGTCCGATCGCGAAGCGTCCACCCAACGTTCCGCTTCAGCGGCGGCGATACGGCCGCCGCTGGAACCGGTCGTCGGCTGACGGCTGTCTTCGCCGCCCCGTCAGAGGCAGCGAAGACAGTCATGCACCGCTCACGCCAGATCGAAGCGATCGAGATTCATCACCTTGTCCCAGGCCGCCACGAAGTCCTGCACGAACTTCTCCTGGGCGTCGCGGCTTCCGTAGACTTCCGCCAGAGCGCGGAGTTGGGAGTTCGAACCGAAAACGAGATCGACACGCGTGCCGGTCCACTTGAGCTTGCCCGTATTCCGATCGTGGCCTTCGAACACGTCTGCGTCCTTCGACACCGGCTTCCACTCCGTGCCCATGTCGAGCAGGTTCACGAAGAAGTCGTTGGTCAACGCCTCCGGCCGCATGGTGAAGACGCCGTGCGACGCACCTCGGAAGTTGGTCTTCAGCACGCGCATGCCGCCCACGAGCACCGTCATTTCGGGCGCGCTCAGGGCCAGCAGCTGCGCCTTGTCCACCAGCAGCGCCTCCGCCGGCACGGTGTACTTGGCCTTGACGTAGTTGCGGAACCCGTCGGCGATCGGCTCGAGCACGGCGAACGAGTCCACGTCGGTCTGCTCCAGCAACGCGTCCGTACGCCCCGGTGTGAACGGCACCTTCACCTTGTGCCCGGCCTTCTTCGCCGCCTGCTCGATCCCGGCGCACCCGCCGAGCACGATCAGATCGGCCAATGAGACCTTCTTGCCGCTCTTGCCGCCGGGCTGGCCCTTGTTGAACGCCTTCTGAATGCGTTCGAGCTGGATGAGCACCTTGGCCAACTGCGCCGGCTGGTTCACCTCCCAATCCTTCTGCGGCGCCAGGCGAATGCGCGCGCCGTTAGCACCCCCGCGCTTGTCGGACCCGCGGAAGGTGGACGCCGACGCCCACGCCGTGGACACCAGCTCCGAGACGGACAGGCCGGACTTCAGGATCTTCTCCCTGAGCGCGGCGATGTCCTTGGGGCCGATCAGCTTGTGATTCACCTTCGGGATCGGATCCTGCCAGATCAGCTCCTCCTTCGGAACCTCGGGGCCGAGGTAGCGCGCGCGCGGTCCCATGTCGCGGTGCGTGAGCTTGAACCACGCGCGGGCGAAGGCGTCGTCGAGCTGCTTCGGATGCGCCATGAAGCGCCGCGAGATCTTCTCGTACGCCGGATCGAACCGCAGCGAGAGATCCGTGGTCAACATCGTCGGGCGGTGTTTCTTCGACGGGTCGTGCGCGTCCGGCACCGTCGCCTTGGCTCCCTTCGCCACCCACTGATGCGCGCCGGCCGGGCTCTTCTCCAGTTCCCATTCGTAGCCGAACAGGTTCTCGAAGAAATTGTTGCTCCACTGTGTCGGCGTCGTGGTCCAGGTGACCTCGAGACCGCTGGTGATCGTGTCGCCGCCCTTGCCGCTCCGGAAGCTGCTCGTCCAGCCCAGGCCCTGCTGTTCGAGCGGCGCCGCTTCGGGCTCCGGCCCCAGGCTCGTCGCCGGTCCGGCGCCATGGGTCTTGCCCAAGGTGTGGCCGCCGGCGATGAGCGCCACCGTCTCCTCGTCGTTCATCGCCATGCGGGCGAAGGTCTCGCGGATGTCCCGCGCCGCAGCCACCGGATCGGGGTTGCCGTTGGGACCTTCAGGATTCACGTATATCAACCCCATCTGCACGGCGGCCAGTGGATTCTCGAGATCCCGGTCGCCGGAGTAGCGCTTGTCGTCCAGCCAGATCTTCTCGGCGCCCCAGTAGACGTCCTGATCCGGCTCCCAGACGTCTTCGCGCCCGCCGCCGAATCCGAACGTCTTGAAACCCATCGTCTCGAGGGCAACGTTGCCGGCCAGAATCATCAGGTCGGCCCATGAGATCTTCCGGCCGTACTTCTGCTTGATCGGCCAGAGCAGCCGGCGCGCCTTGTCCAGGTTGACGTTGTCCGGCCAGCTGTTGACCGGCGCGAAGCGCTGCTGCCCTCTCCCGCCGCCGCCGCGGCCGTCGCCGGTGCGGTAGGTGCCGGCGCTGTGCCATGCCATGCGAATGAACAGCGGGCCGTAGTGGCCGAAGTCCGCGGGCCACCAGTCCTGCGAGCGGGTCATCACTGCCGCGAGATCCTTCTTCACCGCCTTCAAGTCGAGACTCTTGAACTCCTTGGCGTAGTTGAAGTCCTCGCCCATGGGATCGGACTTGGAGGAATGCTGGCGCAGCAGCTCGAGTTTCAGTTGGTCTGGCCACCAGTCGCGGTTCGACGTGCCGCTGCTGGCGATGTGTGTGACTGGGCATTTGGCTTCTGTAGACATATGCTGTCGGCCTTCGTGATGTGAATGGTTGAACGGTGGTACCCATTGAATATAGGTGATGGGTTCATGCTTGGCCGCCGGGGGCGGGTGGCCGTGCCGCGCACCGTGTGTTATTCTGTTCGACTCGTCTCCTTCGGAGTCTCAGTCGATGAAACGCCTGCTCGCCACCGCCGCGGCCCTCACGATGCTGGCCGCTCCCTCGCGCCTCCTCGCCCAGCGGAACTCGGGTACCATTGGGCACTATATCCCGCCGCGGACATGGCCGCAGGGCGTGCACAACTTCGACCTCGTCCACCAGAAGATTGCCGTGCAGTTCGACGAGGCCACGCGGCTGGTGACCGGCGTCGTGACGACCATGGTGGTGCCCCAGGTCGCGACCGACACCGTCCGGCTCAACTCCGAGGACATCACGATCGACGGGGCGACGGATGCGCGAGGACAGCGGATCGACTTCTCGTCCGACACCGACCACGTCACCGTGCGCCTCCCGCGGCGCGTTGCCGCAGGCGACACGGTCGTCTTCACCCTCGCCTATCACACCCACCCCGAACGCGGCATCTACTTCGTGCCCCGCCGCCACGTGATCTGGTCGCAGGGCGAAGCCACCGAAACGCGGGCCTGGGTGCCTACCTACGACTACGCCAACGACAAGACTACCTGGGAGTTCCTCGTCACCGCCGACTCGGGCCTCAAGGTGCTCTCCAACGGCACGCTGCTCTCGATCACCCCGGTGAACGGCGGCAAGCAGAACGTCTGGCACTGGGCGCAGAATGAGAAGGCGTCCACGTACCTCTATTCGGTGGTCGTGGGCCCATTCACGATCCTGCACGACCAGTGGCGCGGCAAGCCGGTGGACGAATACGTCTACTCCGACACCGTGGATGCCGGATGGCGCGCGGCGGGCGAGACGCCGTCGATGATCGAACTCTACTCGCGCCTCACCGGCGTCCCCTTCGCGTGGGACAAGTACGACCAGTCGTGGATCCCCGACTTCACCTACGGCGGCATGGAGAACGTGTCCGCCACCACGCAGACCGATCTCTCGCTCCCCGGCGCGGGCAACGATCCGATGGAAGGATCGCGCGGCCTCGTGGCCCACGAGCTGGCGCACCAGTGGTTCGGCGATCTCGAGACCACCGCCAACTGGGCCAACATCTGGCTCAACGAAGGGCTCACCACGTACATGGAGTCGGTGCAGAACGAGAAGACCCGCGGCTGGGACGCCGCGCAGCTCGAATGGTGGGGCCAGCAGCAGCAGGCCATGCAGGCCGACCTCCGCCAGGCCCGCCCCCTCGTCTGGGGCCAGTACCAGGGCAACGATCCGATCGCCCTGTTCTTCAGCGGCCACGTCTATCCCAAGGGCGCGCAGTTGGCGCACCAGATGCGACGGCTCCTCGGCGACCAGATGTTCTGGGCCGGCATGCACCGCTTCCTGGTGGACAACGCCCACAAGGCCACCACCACCAAGGACTACGCCGACGCCATGGAGAACACCTGCCACTGCGACCTCGGCTGGTTCTTCGATCAGTGGGCATATGGGATCGGCTATCCCCAGCTCGACGTGACGCGCCGGTGGGATCCGGCAGCCAGGGTTTTGCACGTGACAATCCGGCAGGTGCAGCCCACCGACTCTACGCGGCCGCTCTTCAGGTTCCCCACCACCATTCGCGTGATCACGGCCGATTCCGTCGTACGCGACAGCGTCATGGTTCTGGCCGAGAAGACGCAGACCTTCGACATTCGGCTGCCGAGCGCGCCCCTCTCCTTCCGCTTCGACGAACGGGGTTGGCTGCTCGGCACCGTGCATACCGACCAGACTCCGGACGAGCTGGCGTACATGGCGGAGCACGACCTCGACACCTCGGCACGCAATTGGGCGCTGCGTGCGCTCTCGCAGTCGCAGGACACCGCGGCCGTCTACGCGCGGCGCTTCATCGTGCTGAACGAGCTGATGCCGGATCTCCGCGCCGAGGCGCTCCGGCAAATGGCCCACGACTCCACGCCACAGGCGATCACGATAGTCCGCTCGGCGCTCCGCGACCCGGACGCCTCCGTGCGGAGTCAGGCACTCGTGCGGCTCGCCTCGCTCGACCCCGCGGGCGTGGCCGACACGGCGCTCGCGATGTACCACCAGGACATTTCCTCTGGCACGCGCGCGACGGCGCTTCGTGTGTACGCCACGCTCTCCGGCCCGAGTGCGCTGGCCACGGTCGTCGAGGCGAGCGGACCTGTGCACGCGCTCTCCGTACGCTTCACGGCGGCCGCGCTTCTCCCGCGGATGGACGCTCCGTCGGCGGAAGAGGCGCTGGAACGGCTCACCGATCCGTCCGAGGTGCGGGAGCTACGCATGGCCGCGCTCCGCGGGCTGTTCGCCAGCGGCGACACGGCCCGGGCGCTCGCCGCGGGCACCCGCGGACTCACCGACTACGACCCGCTGTACTCGCAGGCTGCAGTGCGGTCGCTGGCCCAGCTCGGAACGCCGGAGGCGCAGGCCGCCCTACGCGCCGCGCTCACCACCGAAACGCGCGTCCACGTGAAGGCGGCCATCGAGCAAGCGCTCGGCCGGGGTTAGGGAGCGGGAGACACGGGCGACGGAGCGACCGTCTTCGGCGCCTCGGCGCAGGCAATCTGGCGCAGTTCGGCCTCGTGGTCGCGGACTGCCTGCGCCGCCCGGCTCCGGGCCATGTTCCATTGGGTCCAGCTGCCGGCCGTGCGCGCCAGTCGCGTTCCCGTCCAGTAGTCGAGCAGCCTCTTCGCGGCCTGGCACCGATCGGCCGTGCCGATCGTGTCGCCGGCCACTCGCCCCGTCGTCAACGCCGACACCAGCACCGGCACCGCGTCGCCGCCCAACGCCGCGACGTAGCGCAGGTCCGTGCCCGCGACCCCCAGCCGCGCCCCGTCGCCGCGCGCGAGGTTGGCCCGGGCCACCAGCGCGTCGGGGTTCAGGACGTTGAGCGCGAAGAGCGCGCCGAATCCGCTGATCACGAGCCCCGGCGCGAAGGCGCGCGGCCGGGCCCGCAGCGCGGTGAGGGCCAGCCACGCGAACACGATCGCCAGCCAGATCATGAACGCCGACGCGTACAGCCGGTCCACGGAGATGCCGTAGTAGTGAACGTATAAGTTCATGCGCGCGGCCGCCGAGAGCATGATCGCGCCGAGCAGCGCCACGAGCAGCGCGGCGAGCCGGCGATGGAGCCGGAGCGTGCGCGCGTCGGAGGCCGGGATGAGCGCCTGCGCGCCGAGCAGCACCGGGAGCAGCAGGCCGGCCACCCATAGCAGTTCGAAGAAACCGCTCCGGGCGTACTCGGCGTAACTGAGGCCGGTCGCGCGGAGCACGAACGCCTGGCCGCCGAACAGCCACTCGATCTGCGCCACGATGAACGCCGCGAACAGCACATTCAGGGCGCCGAGCGCGAGCGCGACGTCCGTGGCGCCGAGGGTGAGGGGAAGCGTCCAGGCCGGCGTGTCGCCGGCGGCAGCGGCGGCGGGGCGTGCCAGGAGCGAGCGGCGCAGCCAGCCCGCCACTACCCACGCGAAGAAGCCGGCGATCGCGACGTGGGAGACGAGGACGTCGACCCGTATGTTCGGAAAGCGGAAGAGCGAGCCGAACACCGGGTCCGCGGAGGCGAGCAGCACCGTGAAGACCACGACGATCGGGGCCGCGATCGCCAGCGCGCGGCCGATTCGTCGCGTCGTCCCGAGGCTGGCCGGCTGGATGGCCGTGTTGAGCGCGGCGTCGCGCAGGAGAAGCGGCACGGCGCCGGTGGCGACTTCAAGGCCGGTGCCGAGCGCGGCGACGATCAGGTCGCGGACGCGGGCGACGGCGAGTCCGGTCACGGGCACGGCGTCGAGGCTCATGGCGAGGAGCACGAGCGCGGCGAGCATGGCCAGGAAGTCGAAGAAGTGGACCGTGTCGGCGTCGTGCCACGCCAGGCCGGTGGCGGAGAGCACCGCGACGGCGAGCCAGATGCCGCTCTCGCGTGAAAGCGGGCGGCCGCTCCGCCGCACGAACGCGATGGCGACGGCGGCGAACACGACCATCCACGCCAGGAGCCCCAGTCCCCACGGTCCGTTGCGGAGCAGCGGGTCGGCGAGTATGCCGAGCAGGAGTGCGCCCGCGAGCGCGCGTCGTGCGAGGAGAGCGCGTGGGGACGGGACAGCAGGCTCGGCGTTCGAGGCGGTCGATGCAGCTTCCGGAGCGGAGCCGGTGGCGGGAGCAGAATTGGGGGGATTCATGGACGCTCGGCGGTGTCTGTGTGGAGTACTTTACCATACAAAGTTCGCTCGCGCAAGAATGTCGGGGCGCAAAGCGTCGCGCGCGGTCCTACCCCGGGATTTCGGGCTCCACGAGTGCCGCCAACTGCGACAGGGACTCCTGCCAGCCGAGATAGCACATCTCAAGCGGAATGGCGTCCGGAATGCCGCTCTGGGTAATGGTCACATCGCTTCCGCAGCTGACTGGCTTCAGCGATACCGTCACTTCCAGCTCTCCCGGCAAATTCGGGTCTTCGAAATGGTCCGTGTACCGAATCCGCTCGTGAGGGACCAGCTCGCGATACTCCCCACCGAAGGAGTGCCCGTTGCCGCTCGAGAAGTTGTGGAACGACATCCGGAACGTGCCTCCGACGCGAGCATCCATCTGATGCACGTGGCAGGTGAAGCCATGTGGAGGCAGCCACTTGGCCATGGCCCCCGGCTCGAGGAACGCGCGATAGACCTTTTCAGGCTTGGTGCGGAGCACTCGATGCAGGTGCACGGTTCGGTCGGACATGGTTGGTTCCTGGGGGCTGGAGTCGAGGATAGATAGACCATCCGGAAGACGGACGATCTCCGCTGCGGCGCCTGCGATGGCCAACGATGTGCCTTCAGCCGCGGGCATTGGACTTATTCAATGCAACGGCCGCCCGCACGAGCGCCTTTAGCGCCTTCTCGTTCAGCTTCTCGCCTTCGTGGACGTCGATGGCGCGCCTGACGTTGCCTTCGAGACTGGAATTGAAGAGGCCTGAGGGGTCCTTCAGGGAGGCTCCCTTGGCGAAGGTCATCTTCACGACCCCTTTGTACGTCTCGCCGGTGCAGATGATTCCGTCGTGCTCCCAGACCGGCGTCCCCATCCATTTCCACTCCTCCACCGCTTCTGGATCCGCCTTCTTGATCAGGGCGCGGATCCGGGCGAGCATTTCGCCGCGCCAGTCGTCCAACTCGGCGATCCGAGCGTCAATCAGCGCGGATGGAGATTCGGCTTTCTTCGGCCCGCTCTTCTTCATATTGAGTGCCTCTCCCTAGATCGCTCTTCTCCCCTGCCCTGCGTCTCGTCAACGGCATGGGAAACGCTGGAACCTCCGCGGCGTCGATCCCGCCCGGCGGCGCACGCGGATCGATCGAACCGCCAGAAACCGTCGTCTTGACGTCCCCGCGCGCCCCAAGGCCGCGCGCTCGGCCGATCAGCCCTGCCAGCGGTCGAGAGCGACGATCTGGATCAGATTGCCGCACGTGTCCTTCAGCATGGCTATGGTCGAGCCGGTCACCTTGGTCGGCGGCATGGTGAACTCCGCCCCGAGCGGTTTCATGCGGTCGTATTCCCGCTGGACGTCGTCCACGTAGAACATGGCGGCCGGCTGGCCCTGGTCGAACATCGCCCGCTGGTAAGCCGTTGCGGCTGGATTGTTGTTGAGGGCCAGTTGCAGCTCGGTGCCGTTCGGCTCCTCCGGCGAGGCAACGGTCAGCCACCGGAACGGTCCATTGCTGAAGTCCGCTTTCTTCACGAAGCCCAAACCTTCGGTGTAGAAGCGCAGGGCCTTCTCCTGGTCGTCCACGTAGATGCTCGTGACTTTGATCTTCATGAGTATTTCCTCCCGTCACATTCTGGGATGCAGGGTCGCGAGTGGTTCCTCGTCGGGCTCGTGAAGCACGCCGAGCCGACCTCACGGGCGCGCGACCCAGAACCTGCGGCGTGGCCCCCGATCGTCAGGATAGTGGTTGGCGTCGGTCGGACACCTGTTATCCGGCGCGGCCCGCGGCGGTCGACCGGCGGATGAAGATCACGATCGCTGACGACAGGAGCCAGAAGCCCCCGCCGATCCCCATCACTCCGTATTGCGCCGGCGACCCACCGGTGAAGACCTTGGCGAACCCGGCCACCATACCGAACACTCCGCCAATGAAGAATAGCCAGACGAAGATGTTGAGCATGGTCTTGCCGATGAAATCACCCGTTGAGGTTTGTGCTGACGGTTCTGTTCAGGCCCATTGGCAAGCACATCGGTTGCGGTCAGCACCGCGCCGCGGAGATCTTCGGTGGCGCCCTATGATACATACGAGCCGCGAGCGGCGCGAGCCCGATGACGAGAAATACCAGACGGACCTCCAGCCCGCTGTCGCCGACGACCCGTGCCTCGCGCCGTCTGGAATTCATGGTCAGGCGCCCCACTAGCAACGCCAGAGACCACGCGGCCTCAGTCCGTCACAATCTCGATTCCCCCAGCAACGCCTGCCGCCCAGTTGTAGACCGCTGCTCCAATCAGAGTCATGACGAAACCAATGCACCCGTACAGAACCGGCATGATGATGATCGCGGCAACGCCAAAGCCCCTCCCGAACCCTACGCCGATCGGCCTGGCCGCCGCCATGCCACCAAGAACAGAAAAGCCCGCGAAGATGATCCCCATGATCAAACCGAGTGCGACGTAGACAACGCCCATCACCTTCGCGGCCGACAGTGGTTCAACTCGACGAATCACCACAAAGCCTCCTTGACGTGGGAATGCTGCCGTTGCCGGCGTGCGCCTGACGAACGCCTACTGTTCAGCTGCAGCCACATCAAGGTAAAGCGCGCCAAGCGCGCCCACCATACCGCGGCTGTCAGTCTGCAACGGTTTGATGGGCCGCAGTTCGCGGCCCTGAGTAACGAGCCTGCTCATTGGCCTTGAGGCGGCTGCCATAGCTCGACCTTGTTTCCCTCTGGATCGATGACCCAGGCAAACTTCCCATACTCGGATTCGTCAATCTTGTCGAGCACATTGCAGCCCTCTTGCTTCAAGACCTTGACCAAGGCGTGGAGGTCTTCCACTCGGTAATTGACCATGAAGGGAGCTGAGCTCGGAGCAAAGTGATTACTTTCTTGCGGATCGATGAGCCAGGCGGTTGTGCCTGCAACCGGCTTGCCCTCGGCGTCGGTCCAATCGAAGGCAGTTCCGCCCCAGGCTTGGACATCGATTCCTAAGTGCCGCTTGTACCAAGCCTGCAGTGATGGAGCGTCTTTGGCCTTGAAGAAGATGCCGCCGATGCCTGTGACTCGTTTCATGCGATCTCCGACGCGCGGTGCTGGTGAGAGGAATGCTTCTTCTCCGGCCTAACGACGAGTTGTACTGTGGCCGTTCAATGAATGGCGGCGGCGGCGGTCCCGCAGCCACTGCCGAAACCCGGCCATCAGTCACCAACTGCCGTTAGGCTGCGTTCCTTACGACTCCACCTCCACGCTCCTGGCTGCGCTCGCCGTCGTACTACCGCTCCGCCTCGAACAACGCGATCCGGCGTTCGACGGAGTTGGATGCCACCATATCTCCAATCACGTCGAGGGGCAGTTCATCGAGCGACTTGAAGCGGAGGCAGCCCTTCCCCATATCCAGCTTCAGCCCCTTGGCCTTGTACGCCGCCGCGAGCCTCGCCATCAGCGTCTTGTCGGCCGCGGCGCTCGTCAGGTAGAGCGCGTAGTTGTTCTTCTGGGCCGCGAGCGCGACGTACATGAGCGGCAGCTTGTTATGGGTGTTGGGATAGCGCGCGAGTGGGATTTCATACGAGAGCATTCCCCAGCGCATCGACTCGACATACCCCTTCGGCAGTCGTTTCTTCACGACCGCGCGGACCGCTGCGATGACCTTGCGACGATCAACCGGGAGGCTCGCGAGGTATGCGGCTGGCGTCGTCTCTTTGCTCACAACCATGGCAGGTCTCCCTCCATCGCGTCGATGCCAGCGGCCGTCAGCCTGCCGACCGGGCAATGAATTGCGAGCGCCCTCTCGCCACGCGACCGCTGGCGGTGGGCCGCTCGATCAGTTCGGGCCCCCAATCATTTCGCCATCCGCCGCGCTCGTCAAGCTTCATGGCCGAGTGAGGCTGCGGGTGCGCTGCTCCCCCACCCGACGCAACGGCGATTTCGGTTAGTTCGACATGCAGCCCGGACCGCTGTCAACAGTCGCCCAGCTCGCCTCCGCCTACGAGCAGGCTCACGCCGCGATCGCGCAACGCGTCAAGGGCCTCGACGACGCCGCATGGGAAAAGAGGGCCAAGCTTTCCTACATGCGCCATACGGTGTTCGACATGCCGCTCGGTCGGGTGCTGTGGGCGTTGCTGTTCGACGGAATCCACCACCGCGCCCGGCTCAGCACCTATCTCCGCCCGATGGGGTCGAAGGTGCCCTCGATTTAAGGACCTTCGGGGGACAGCCCGGGCGGGCACGAGATGTTCTAACCTTCTGCCGGAAGACCGAGCCATGGCGGGAGCGGGAGCGGGAGCGGGAGCGCACTCGCCATGGCCGGGATTGATCTTCCGGCCGCTGTGAGAGGTCCCACCGCAAATCCGTCGCGACCGGCCGCGTTCGCGCCTAATCCAGGGCCGACCGCATCGTCGTGACCAGCTTCGCGATTCTGCGTTACCGAACCGCTGAGGATTGGGCGTCCTCGATGGCGGCGACGTACTTGCGCTTGAGTCCAAATGCCAGGCGGTCGAACGCCGCTCTGGCTTCCGGGTCGCCGTTCAGCGCCTTGGCGAGGTCCGGCAGTTCGCTCACCACCCTCGGCTCGGTGTCGAGCTTGAGATCGACTCCGACGACGTCACCCTCGGCGATTCCGCTGGCGGCACGGTTCGCGGCGCTGATACCAACCAGACACTTCCCGCGCATCAGCGCGACCCTGCTGCGCCACGTATGCCCGTTGATCATGATGGCAATCGGGGGCCGGGCGCTGGGACCGAGGGCCTTCATGACCGTTGCCGGGATTTCGATGCCCGTGGCGTTGCCGGAAGGAATGACCTTGGCTCGGAACTTCATGACTGTATCCGTACGGGGTTTCGCAAAGCAGGGTACGTGCGTTCCGCCTGCGATCGCCGCGCTGCCCTGCGGCGGCGTTCCATCATAGTTGCGGCACGCGGGTGGAGCGAGCCGGCGGCCTCCCTACTTCACGCCGCCGAGCGATCCTGACTCCAGGCCTGTCATCGCGTCACGCCATCCCGGCGTTTGGCGCACGACGTGAACAGAAGACGACCGCCCGTCAACTGCGTGCACGTTCAGCCCCCCGTTAGCCAGGACTTTCGTAATGGGAAGACCAGACCCACAACCAAGTTGGCGCACAGCCAGTGCCGTCCAACGAGTCGTCCAATGAAACACCGCAGAAAGGGCAGTAGTTCATGCGGCGTGTCACAGAGCGAGTCGGCCGGTTACTCAGTGACGCATTCCTCATCGCAATGGGCCCACGACAGCGTGCGCACCTGACCCAGAACGTCGTCAGCGCTACCGCTGTGCCACACGCCAAGAAGAAGAACACGTACGGCAGCACCGGTACTCCCATTTGGGAGGTGACCAACGCAAGCGCGGGAAAGGCGATCAAGCAAAGACCGCCGACCCGCATCAGCTTCCGCCGTCTCGCCACTAGCAGGTCGCGAATTGTCAGCAAAGTCCTAACGCCGCGGCGCTTACCCTACGGGTTCCTTACCAGCCTGAAATAGAAGGCTGCGAACACCAAGACAATGCCGATGTTCGCCATCAGCCGTTCCCAGAATCGATTCCTGAAGAACAGGATATCCACACTGACGACGACGCCTATCATCACCAGAACGTAGAGCACAATGAACATGTTCTTTGTCATTTCAATCACCAATGAAGACATATCAACAGCCGCTGATCCATGGGCGGGCTTTGCCAACGGGTCGGGGCTCTGCTGCGGCCCCCGTGTGACCGCGCACATGGATGCTGTACCGCGCAGGCTAAGAGCGCAATCACTGATGAGTGCGCGCGCCGCGGCTGCAGCAACGCCCGGTCAAGCCGCATCGCACAGGCGCCGAGCGCTTGTGGGCTTCGCGCCGCCACGCAGGCCCCCGACCGCAGTCAGTCTGTGACACGACGGATCTCCTGCATTTGGTTCTGCGCGGCCTCGTAGCCCGCCGCCTCGATCGCCTGGATGTGCCGCGAATCGAACAAACCGTACGTGTCGAGGCCTTCGGGCGCGATGACGACATCGCATTCGGCGAAGCGCGCGCGCGCCTGTGCGAACATGCCGATCTCAAGTGCGCGCTCGACCACCTTGAGCGACGAGTCCAGCTCCGTTGGCTGCACGCCCCGAATCGGGCTCAGGTACGACCCGAGGATCGCATCGCAGCGACCGGCCAGCAGTCGCACGGGAAAGTTGTCCACCACGCCGCCGTCCGCGTACCACCGCCCGTCAATGATCGTCGGGGAGTAGATCATCGGCACCGACGCCGATGCGAGCAGCGGAAGCACAAGGGGGCCCGTGTCGAAGACGGTGGCCTGGCCGCTCAGCAAGTCCGTAGCCACGACGAAGAGCTTGCGGCTGAGGCTCTCGAACCGGTCGTCGGGCAGGTAGCGTCGGAACAGCGGTTCGAACTTCATCGAGTCCAGCAGCCCCGGCTTCAGGAGCGTCGCCCGGCCGATCGAGGCTGGATGGAGTTCACTGAAGAACTCGACCATGACCTGCGGCGAGTGTCCGGCCAAGTAGAGCGCACCGACCACGGCTCCGGCGCTCGCGCCTGCGACGACGTCCGGCTCGATCCCGTTCTCCAGGAGCGCGCGCAGCACGCCGATGTGCGCGGCACCGCGGGAGCCGCCGCCCGACAGCGCGAGTCCGATGGTTCTGGAAGGGCGGCTCAGTGGCATTGATTGAACTGTACAAGCCTCCGGGCGCCCGCGCTCGGGCGGGCCGTCCAGGGTGACGCTGCCGATCGTTGCCCTACACGTGCGCGCTGACCGGATTGGCCGCTTCCACACCCCACGCCGCCAGCAGCAGGGCCTCGTTGGTACCGGTCGGGCCAGACCCACCCCCGCCTCCGCGCCCTGAGCTCGCCAGCTCATTAATCTCTTCAATCCGGAGGATCTGCCCGCCTACCTTCGCTCGGGGCAAATGACGAGCGTAATGGTCGCCAGGGTGCACCGGCGCGCGAACGTAGGGACGACTGCGCCGAAGAGAAGACTGTCCGGCAGCTGCAGAATCCCCACGATCATCGATCGACCGTTGCGGCACCGCCCGAGTCCTGCCCGTTCAATATCGGACTTGGGAAGCAACTCACGGGCGGGGTAGCACTTGGTAGCGCGCCGTCATGCCGGCCAACATGTGATCGGAGATGTGGCAATGATAGAGCCAGATGCCCACCGCGTCAGGCACCATGTCGGCAGTGATCATCTGCGCGGATGTAATCGACAATACATCGGTGCGTTGACCGGCGACGACGACCGTGTTGCCGTGCCAATGCGGCGTGTGTGCATTGTTGAAGTCGCCGAGAGTGGCCACGTACCAGCGCACATGATCGCCTTTCCGCATCACCATCATGGGCATGTTGCCGTAGAGGTAGCCGTTGATGGACCACTTGATGTTGGTGTCGACAAAGCCCTGGCCGCCCACCGGGACTCCCGCCATCCCCGTGGCGGTGATGGGGTTGGATCCCTTGCGGTCGAGTTTTGACGGATCTGGAATGTGGGCCTTGATGTTATCGTCGAGATACCAGCTCTCGTTCTCGTTGATCGCGATGAGTATGGTGACGAACTCCTTGGCGACGTCCTTGGGATGGCCGTCGGGATGAGCCATCCCATGGCGCGTGATGACGACGCCGCCGAAGAGGCCGGAGGCCACGTCGCGCAACTCGTCGCAGTGCGAGTGATACAGCCAGAAGACGGAGCTGGGATCGGCGGAGGCCGGGCCCGCGCGCTCGGGAACCGTCCAGAGGTAGGTGTGCGTGGCGCCGGGCGGAACGCAGCCGTCGGACTTGTCCTTGGCGGCGGTGCCGTCGTTGTAGTCGGCGCCCTCCGAGTCCTTGGCGTACTCGACGCCGTGGGGATGCATGCCGTAGGGATGCGTAGCGTTATTCTTGAAGATGACCTTGACGGTGTCGCCGACTTCGGCATAAAGGATGGGGCCGACGAGGCCGAGGTAGGCGTCCGAGGGCAGGCGCCGCTTCAGATGCGCGAAGGTCGCGTCGGTGTACTCGCGGTAGATGGCCTTCTTGTAGACGCGGCCGATGTGGTTGGCGCTAGTTTCAGTGAAACCCTTGGCGATGGCGTCGAACGGCATGCCCATGGTCTCGTCGCGGTCGGAAGGCGCGTAGTCCCATTGGACCTCGTCGGCGGCGACGTAGTAGGTGCGTGTTTTCCCGACGTGATCGGCGGGGGCAGCGGGAATCCGGGCAGGCAGGGCGAGGAAACCTGCGCTACAAAGACACAGCGCGCCGAGCGCGGCGGACCGAAGAACTGACCTGCTCATCTCCCCTCCGGGGGTTCGGATTGATGCCGCGGTGGAACCTGTGGAATTCTCCACGCTTCGGTGTCAGTGTCGTTCGTCATGGATCAACGCGATCTCGCTAGCACTCAGCGTCCTGCGGCTACTCATTTCACTTTCCCCGCGATGCTGCGAATTATAGCGCTGGTTTCAGCCCGGGGGTGACACCCGCGCCGCCCCTGTGCTCCTCGGTCTGTCCGCATGACGCTTGGGTTCAGCCACGGCGCGAAGCGCCGTGCGCTGAAACCCATTGTTGGACCGCCAAGTGCATGAGACACCGAAGGTCGCCGATTACCCGGTCCGCACCGTCAACTTCTCCGCGAACCAGCCTCGTCGTTCCAACCACTTCACCAGTTCGAGCACCGGCACGATCGTCGCTGAAGCGCCAATCACGGCGGCCCATTCTATGGGCTGCAGGCTGATCGTGCCGAACGGCTTCTGTAAGACGGGGACATAGATGATCAGCATCAACAGCGTCAGTTCCCAGAAGACGGCTCGATTCAGCCATCGATTGGCGAACGGGCGCTGCAGGACCGACGTCCGGTCGGATCGGAAGCTGTACGCCTTCAGAAATTGGATCAGGACCAGTGAGACGAAGGTCATCACCATCGCCTCGGTGGTGCTGCGGCCGGAATCGAGCGCCCAGGCAAACATTCCAACGTTGATCGCGGCGGACCATGCGCCGCCGACCATCATCAGCGTGACCACCGGCCGAGTGAATATGCCGGTCCGCGGGTTGCGCGGCGGGCGGCGCATCAGATCGGGCTCGGGCGGATCGACTGCGAGCGCCAGCGCCGGCAGGCCGTCGGTGGCCAGATTCACGTACAGAATCTGCACCGCGGTCAAAGGCAAAGGCAGGCCCACCAGCGTTGCCCCGGCCATCAGACCGATCTCGCCCATGTTCGACGAGAGCAGGAACATCAGGTACTTCTTGATGTTGCTGAAGATCCCGCGCCCCTCTTCTACCGCGGCAACGATCGAGGCGAAGTTGTCGTCGGTGAGCGTCATGGCGGCGGCCTCTCTTGCCACATCGGTGCCCGTGATTCCCATCGCGATGCCGATGTCGGCCTTCTTCAACGCGGGCGCGTCGTTCACCCCGTCGCCCGTCATGGCGACGACGTACCCCTGCTTCTGCAGGGCCGTGACGACCCGCAGCTTGTGGATCGGCGTGACGCGCGCGTACACATCGATGGTGTCCAGAGCGTCGTCGAAGGCAGCGTCGCTCATCGCTTCGAGTTCCACGCCGGTCACGACTCGGCCCTGCTTGAGTATGCCAAGCTCACGCGCGATCGCCCGGGCGGTGATCGGATGGTCTCCCGTGATCATCACGACTCGAATGCCGGCGCTTTCGCACGTGTGGATCGCCGCTCTGGCCTCGGCGCGTGGCGGATCGATCATCCCCACCAGGCCGAGAAAGGTCATTCCCCGCTCCGCGTTCTCCGGCGTCGCCTCCGCCTTGCTGGCCACGGCCAACACGCGCAGCGCCTTCTCCGCCATACGGCCGGCCGCTGCGAGGATCGCCGGCCGAAGCGAGGCATCAAGGCGCGCTTCACCATCGATCGTCAGTTGCGACTCGCAGGAATCGAGAATGACCTCTGGTGCGCCTTTGCCATAGGCGACGACGCCATTGGCCGTAGTGTGCAGCGTGGTCATGCGCTTGGTTTCCGAGGCGAACGGTATTTCGTGCACGCGCGGGAATCGTGTGTCGAGGTCGGTCTTGTTCAAGCCGGCCTTGGCTGCCACCACCACCAACGCGCCCTCGGTCGGGTCGCCTTTGACATGCCAGGGCCCCTCCGCCTCTCGGCGAACGATGTGCGCGTCGGAGGCAAGAGCGACGGCCTGGAGCAACCGCTCGAGCGGCTCCGACGTTTCAATTCGACGGCCGTCGCGCAAGAATTCACCATTCGGATCGTAACCTGCTCCGGACACCTCCAGCAGTTGATTCGCCACGTACAGCTCGAGGACGGTCATCTCATCCCTGGTGAGCGTGCCTGTCTTGTCGGAGCAGATGACGGACGTGCTGCCGAGTGTCTCAACTGCCGGCAGGCGGCGCATCAGTGCACCCCGTTTGACCAACCGTTGAACGCCGCGGGCCAGCGAGATCGTGACCACCGCCGGCAGCGCCTCGGGCACCACCGCCACGGCGAGCGCGATCCCGAAGACCAGCATCTCGATGAGCGGCTGGCCGCGGAACACGCCAAGTACCACGATGATGGCCACAACGACCAAAGCGGCCAGCGCCAGCTTGCGTCCCAACCTGTCCAGGGTTTCCTGCAACGGTGTCTTGCTGGTCTCGACCGTGCGGAGCAACTGGGCGATCTTGCCGAACTCGGTCCTCATGCCGGTCGCGACGACCATGCCGCGCCCCCGGCCGTGCGTCACCGCCGTACCCGCGTAGGCCATGTTCTTGCGGTCGCCCAGCGCCAGTTCCGCGCTGACGAGCGAGCCGCTGTGTTTGTCCACCGGAATCGATTCGCCGGTGAGCACTGCTTCCTGGATCTGCAGATTGATGGCCTCGACCAATCTCGCATCAGCAGGGATCCGGTCGCCCGCGCGCAGGATCACGACGTCACCGGGCACGAGTTCCCGCGCGGCAACCTCGGTCTCCTCTCCATCGCGCAGCACGGTCGCCGTTGGGGCGCCCATCTTCCGCAGTGCCTCGATGGCCCGTTCAGCCCGGTATTCCTGCAGGAACCCGAGTGCGACCGCGAACAGGACGATCACGGTAATGGCAATGGCTTCTACGCCATGTCCAAGGAACGCGGACAGTGCCGTCGCCACGAGGAGTATGACGATGAGCACGTTCTCGAACTGCTCGAAGAGTATCGTCCACGGCGAGGCACGGTCGGCGACGTCCAGTTCGTTCGGTCCGAACTCGATCGACCGTCGCGATGCTTCGGCTCCGGTCAACCCGGCACGGGCGGATCGGAGGCGAGCACCCGCCTCGTCAGCCGACAGCGTATGCCAAGCGCAGGCCAGCACACCTGGGAGCGATGTCTTCAGCAACGCCTGATCTCTGATCATCGGGGCAGCCAAGTAGTTCGAATCGCAGCTGGCGACGACGCGAGGTCGGCCCAACGCCTTGAGCTTAGCTGCGGGCGAATCTATATCGAGCGAGCAAAGCGAGCAATCGGCACATCGTCCGACTGCTGCAGCGTGCGTTGGGCAGCGCGCCAATAGCTGTCCCTTTGCCGCTCGAAGCGCCGCATCAATGACCCGAATGCCAGGATAGTCCAATTGACGTGAGATCGCTCCTCGATAGTAGCAATCCCAGTAGCCGATACTGCGCTGTCGGCAGCGGGAGAGGTAAGGCAAGTTAACGGAGCTGATACGGCCTCAATCGCCTCAGGTACATCTTTCAAGCCTGCGAGACTACGCCGTTCCACTTTTCACTGACGAAGTCGCGTCGTCGAACTACGCGGTCTTCAAAGGCCCGGCGCCCTTGGACGAACTGAGGATCATTCCGGACGGCGTTGTGCCCGTGCTGAGGAGCTCGAATGCGCAGGCCGGGGTTCCCCGCTTGCCCGTGCCTAACAAGGCGGGATAGACGATCAGCACGACTTCATCCGCGAGCCCATGTTCGAGCAGCGTCGAGGTCAGCGTGGAGCTCCCCGAGAGGATCAGGTGCGGGCCGGCCTGCGATTTGATGCGGCGAACGTCCTCGACAATGTCCGGTCCAAGGCCCTCGTACGGGCCCCATTCAAGACTTATCGGACGGTGGGTCGCGACATATTTCGTTGCCGCATTGAGGCGGTCCGCAATCGGACTGCTCGGCGCCTTTGGCCCGAAGCCCGACCAGAGATCGTAGGTGCGACGGCCAAGCAGCAGATCGAAGCGCTCGCCGTGCGCGGCCATGACCGCGTCGCGGCCGGCGGGGGGTCTGATAGGGCGCGGTCCAGTCGCCATAGGGGAAACCGCCGTCTTCGCCGGAGGTCTGGATCACGCCGTCCAGCAAGATGTGTTGGATGACTTTGAGTGTTCTCATTTGAGTCTCCGTGTTCGGGGGTGTCAACACCCAGGTCTCGGCATCGGGTGATGTGCCTCGTCTGCCCAACGAATCGCGCCTCAGCGGCGGGCGTTGGTTGGGTGGCGTCCCCCCGCCGATCAGCGTTCGGGAAGGAGGCCCGGAGCGGAGATCCGGTACACGTAACTGTCGCGGCCCGCACCATCGGGACGCGATCCGGCGCGAATGCCACCGAGCTTCTCCATGGCACGTTGGGATCGCACGTTTTCGGAACCGACGAGAAACACGACGTGATCAACGAAGCGGAATGCGTGCTTCAGCATCAGCCGCTTTAGTTCACCATTGTACCGGCCGCCCCAATGCGAGCGCGCTAAGAACGTCCACCCGATCTCGACCTCGCGGCGCGCCGCATCATGGCCGTGAAAACGCGAGGAACCAATCACGTGCCCAGTTCCTACATCGAGCACCAGCAATGCACCTTCAGACTCCATCGCGTCACGAAAGAACGCGTTGAAGACAGCTGCCTCGTGGCGGTTCCGGGCCGGATGCTGTATCCAGATCAGCGGGTCAGCGGCCACCGCGTACAGCGCATCAGAGTCGTCCTCGCGCAGCGGCCGTACGTGGACGAGTTGGCCATACAGCGTAGGTTGGTAATCAAAGGCCACTGACCGACCTCCAACAAGAAACGGCACGCCACCTAACGACTCGCGCCTCAGCAGGCGGACGACTCCCCGCCAGCCACACAACACCTGCACTACCGCAGGTGCACTCACCAGCCACTCAACCCTCGAGCCCCAAGCGCTCGCCCGCTGCAGGCGCTGGTTAGACGGCGTTGCCGCTCGCGCCGTCGTCGCGACAGCAACCCACGGCATCTGCACAGATGTCTAGGACGCTGCTACGATCTCGCCGGCGTGCGTTTCGAGAGTGAGCCTGTCCATAATTCCCACGCTCCGCATCCATGCCCGATAGCGCTCCGCGCCGGCTTGACCGAGCTGTTCGGATTGCCACTCGGCCGCCGCAATCGTCGTGCTGTTGTCGGCGCGCATCAGCCGGTAACGAATGAACCCCGGCTGGGCCCGGAACACCGCAACGCCGTCCGTCTCAATCTGACGGAAGATGCGCATCGCCTCTGCAGAATGCAGGTTGATGTTCCAGCGAGCCATGGTTACCCGCAGATATCGAGGCGGCGCAGTCTTGTCCTCCACTCGCGGCACCCTCCGCAGATGATGTTTGGGCGACCAGCGCGCGCCCGGCAGATCGGCGGACAGGCTAGTTGAACGCCACCCACTGACCAGCGCAAACGCCGTCTTGTATCTAGCTCTTGAGTAGAGTTTGCACAGATTCGGGTCGGGGCGCCAGTTCGATGCGGTCTCGGTGGAGAACACCGTGCGTTAGCCTGAGCGGCGCGCCCGATCGTTCGTCGCAAGAGCCCGAACAGTTGCGGGGGCCGACTCGGTCGAGCCCGAATTCAGACAAGGACGGGCCGAGGCGACTTTCCTCGCGAGGACCGATGCGGATTGGGATCGATGTCGCGAAGGCGGAGCTTGTGGTTGGCGCGCATCCGACGGGCGAGCGATGGACGGTGGCGAACGATGAACGCAGGATCCGGACCCTGGTGGAGCGCCTGCGCAGCGCGACGCCGGAACTGATCGTGCTGGAGGCGACCGGCGGATACGAGCTGCTCTGCGTGGCGACCCTCGCCGCCGCCGGGCTCCCCGTGGTCGTCGCGAACCCGCGCCAGGTGCGGGACCTCGCCAAGGCGACGGGGCAACTCGCGAAGACGGACCGGATCGATGCCGACATCCTGGCGCTTTTCGCGGAGCGCGTGCGCCCCACGGTGCGTCCGCTCCCCGACGCGGAGACCCAGGAGCTCGATGCCCTCCTCTCGCGGCGCTGGCAGCTGCTCGACATGCTGGGGGCGGAACGCAATCGGTTGGGCCAGGTGTTCGGGAAGGGGAAGCAGCGGGTGAAGAAGAGTCTCAAGGCCCACATCACGTATCTCGAGCGCGAATTGCGGATCGCCGACACCGACTTGGGCGAGATGGTCCGGCACTCGCCGGTGTGGCGGGACCGGGATGATCTCCCGCAGAGCGTGCCCGGCGTCGGGCCCGTGCTCTCCCTCACGCTCCTCGCCGATCTGCCCGAACTCGGCCGCCTCTCGCGCCGGCAGATTGCGAAGCTGGCCGGCATCGCGCCGCTCAGTCGGGATTCGGGCACCATACGAGGGCGGCGCTTCGTGCAGGGCGGCCGCGCCAGCGTGCGGGCCGTGCTTTACATGGGCGCCCTGGTGGCCACGACGCGCAACGTGATCATTCGTGCTTTCTACCAGCGCCTGCTGACCGCGGGCAAACCGAAGAAGCTCGCGCTTGTCGCCTGCATGCGGAAACTGCTGACCATTCTCAACACCATCGTTCGCACGGGGCAGCGCTGGTCGCCCAACCGAGCCGCGGCGCTCATTCCCGCTTGACTTTCCAGACAGTTGCCAATGCCCAGCATCAGCGGCGGCGCGCAGCGCCGTCCGCTGCATGCTGTTGTTGCGTAGCACTTCCAGGCGCTCAAGGCGCGGGCGTTTCTCACTGCTACGCCTCATTGTAGGCTCTCTCAAGGGCCGCTACGTCGAGCTTCACCATCGTCATCATGGCTTCCATCACGGCCTTCACCTTCCCAGGGTTCCTGTCGCGGATCAGCTCCATGAATCGCCGCGGGACAATCTGCCACGAGAGGCCGAACGGATCCTTGATCCAGCCGCATGCGGTAGGCGTCGCGCCGGCCTTGACGAGCTTGTCCCAATACTCGTCGACTTCCGCTTGGTCCTCGCAGTCAACATAGAGGGAGAAGCCTTCGGAGAAGGTGAAGTACGGGCCCCCGTTGTAGCCCATGAAGACCTGACCACCGACGACGAACTCGGCGGAGGCGATCGGACCGTCCTCGCCAGTGCGGGCGACGTTCCTGATTTGGGAGTCCGGGAACGTGGCGGTGTATAACTCCATGGCCGCCTCGAGCTGATCGTTGAACATCAGGAAGGGTGTCACCTTGGTCATCGGAGATACTCCATTTGTCGGGGGGCGATGGTAGCCGAGGGTAGCGTGCCCACCCCGACGTACGCGTGGGTACTGTCTGCCCAACGCCGCGGCGCTCTGCTGCGGCGTTCCATAATAGTCGCGGCCAGCGAGCGCAGCGAGCCGGCCGCTTCCCCACCCCACGCCGCCAGCAGCAGCGCGTCGTTGATATGACGGGCTGGCTGTCGAGGGGTCAATATCGAGCTTCCATTATCACACAGCAAGCCGTGGGTGGCACCGGCGGACGCTGCGACGATGAATCCTGCTGATATACGTCGGTCAGCCCGGAGGCCGGAGCGGCAAGAATTGGATCCGTCGGGAGCTGCCGCCTTCTAGGAGCGCGGGATCGGGACGGATCCCGCCCGCATAACGAGGGCGCGGGTTCTCCAGTCGTGCCGCCGGCCCACCACACGGTGTTGGTTCATGCGACGACCGTGGTCGGTCCGATCTCGCGCAACGCTGCCCACAAGAAGCCGGCCAGTTCCCGCGCCACCGCCACCACCGCGATCTGCGGTCGCCGCTTGATCGCCAAGCGCGTGTACACTTTGTGCAGCCGATGCTGCGCCTTCCACGCCTGCGCAACCACGAGGGCTGGTTGCCCTTCCTGGCGGTGCTTCACGTGTTGACTCACCAGCGGCCGGAAGCGATACGCCCACGCCGCCTGCACCAGTACGTGCCGGCAGTGCGTGTTCCCCGCCTTCGTGATCGTGCCGCGTCGCTCGCGGTCCCCCGAGGAGTGCTCCCGCGGCACGAGCCCCAGGTAGGCCATGAGCTGCCGCGGATTCTCGAACCGCCGCCAATCGACGATCTCCGTCGCCAACACCAGCGCGCTCTGCCGCTGGATCCCGCGGAAACACTGCAGCCACGCCACCGCCGTCGCCATCGCGGGCGCCAGCACTAGCTGCTCGAGTTGGCGATGGAGCTCCTGCCGGCGTTGCAGCTTGTAGTCGAGCAGCGCGAAGTACTCGCCCAGGACGAGGCGGTCTTCGGCCCCCAGGTCGGGTGACGTGGCCAGCACCTGCCGCAGCCACCGATCGTGGGCGCTCGTCCAGTGCCGCCCCGCGCAATACACCACGCCCCGTCGGGCGAGGAACTTGAGTACGTAGTGCCGCGACTTCAGAATCTCGCGCTGAAACGTTTCCCGACACCGCACCAGGTCCCGCACGCGCTCTTCGGCGGCACTCGGAATCCGAATCACGACGAGTTCGCCCGCACGATAGAGCCGCGCCAACTCGACCGCGTCCCGCCGATCGTGCTTCCGCTGCACGCCCGGCCGCTTGGGGATCAGCGACGGGGCGATCACATCGCAGTGATAGCCCCACGCCGTGAGCGCCCGCTGCAGCACGTACCCGGCGCCGCTCGCCTCATAGCAGACGCGCGTCGCCGCGGGCACCGGCGCGTACCGCGTCAGGTAGCGGCGCAGCTTACTGAGATCGTTGGGCAGGCGGTCGACGTGGGTCGGCGCGCTGGTATCGGCCGGTAACACGGCCAGGGTGAGGGAGTCCTTATGGACATCCATCCCGAGGTGCAGCATCGTTCCGGACATAGGGCTGGTCCTCCACGTGGCGGCGACGTGTTCCATTGGTCGCCTGTGGCTCTGGCAACTCCGGCGTGATCATGGGAGGAGCTAATCCACGATCGGGCTGGAGGGCCAGCCCGTCATATTTTCTGATATGAAGCGACCCGTCAAGGGGGCGTGGAGGTGGGCCCTGCAATGGCTCGTGTAACATGTGGTGCACCTGGGGCGCGATGGGACGCGGGGCGCGACGGTTGATCACTCTGATAGGCGCGGGTTGGTCCGGAGACGTACCGCAGGATCGTGATCCGTCGGGCGCGGCCGCAGACTAGGAGCGCGAGTTGGACGGGGTGAAGCCGTTGGATCGCATAGAAAATCGGCGGGTGTGCCTTTCCGTGCCGGCCCACCGGCCCAGGCGAAGGGAAGCGGGTGTTCAGGCAGACAGGCGAGCTCCGAGGACCGTGAGTGGGGGTTCGACGGCGTAGCCGATGGCCCAGATGAAGCCGAGCAGTTCTCGCGCAATCATGGTCGCGACGGCGAGCGGGGGCTTGCCCTGCGCGAGGAAGCGTCGATAGCGCGGACAGAGCCGCTGTTGGGCGTGCGTGGCGATGGCGACGATCGGCGCGGGTTGGCCGCGTTGGCGGGCGCGGAGCACCCCGCTGGCGAGGGTGGGGCGATGCCGATAGGCCCAGGCCGCCTCGACCAGCACGCGGCGCAGATGTGCGTTGCCGGTTTTCGTAATCGCCCCGCGGTGGACGCCGCTCCCACTGGAGTGCTCGCGGGGCACCAGACCGGCATAGCCCATGAGCTGCCGCGCGGTGGCAAAGCGCCGGAGTGTGCCCACCTCGCTCAGGATCGTCGCGGCCGTGATCTGCTGGACGCCGCGCAGGGCGGCGAGCGCACCGACCAAGGCCTGCTGCGCGGGCGCGAGCGTCGGCAGGGCGGCCTGGATCGCGCGCTCGAGCCGGACGACGCGCTCGGCGAGAAGCGCCAGCGTCGCGCAGTACTCGTCGAAGACGACTTGGAGCGTCGGCAGGTCGAAGGTCTGGCGGGCGAGCCACTGCGCGTGCCTGAGGGTCCACGCGCGCATGCCGTCGGGCCGTTGCCGCCCGTGGCGCAGCAGGAACTTGCTCACCCGATGCCGTGCCCGGAGTTGATCCTGCTTGGTGACTTCGCGGGCGCGCACGAGATCCCGCAGGGCTTCGGTCGCGGCGTCGGGCACCCACACGGCCGTGAGGTCCCCCGCGCGGTAGCAGCGCGCGAGCTTCGCCGCGTCTTTGCGATCCGTCTTCACCCGGTCCCCCGCCTTGGTGGGCACCAGACCCGGCGCGATCACATCGCAATGGACACCGAGCGCGGTGAGCTGCCAGTACAGCGGGTAGCCCGTCGGCCCGGCTTCGTAGCACACGCGCAGATGCGCCGGCCCCCCGAGCTTCGCGATCAACTTCCGCACCGCCTCCGGCCGATGGAGAATCGTGCCCAACTCCCGCACACTCCCGTCCGCCTCGGCGACCGCCACGGCGATCGTTTCGGCATGGACATCGAGACCGACATGACGCATTGTATTTGGCATAAGCGACCGGCTCCGTCGTGTAGTGGCTCTGACCAACCGGCTCAGTCCGATTGGCTAACCCACGTTACCACGACCGCGAGCCGGTTGCTTCATTCTGACTAGGCCCCCGGCTTCGCAATGCTCGTTCCCCATTTATCAAATTCGGTAGCACAGTGCGAGCAGGTCCAACCACCCCAAAGTGCTTGCCGCCAGGAAATGGGCCAGCGCAGGGGAGATGGCACAGTGCCGCACACTGGACAGGCGGGCAACTGCGAATTGATGCCCAGGCGCCCGGTGCGGCGTCGGCTAGCAAGGGCGACGCCCACGAGGCCAACAACGGCGATAGCAGTCAGCATCAGTAAAGTACCCATTGCGAGCACTCCTCTCGGTGGCGTGCCTAACGCCGCGGCGCTCTGCTGCGGCGTTCGATCATAATTGCGGCCCGCGAGCGCAGCGAGCCGGCCGCTTCCAACGCCAACGCCGCCAGCATCAGCGCCTCGTTAGCGAGCCGGTTCGTGTCCCCTCCGGCGGATTTTCGCGAGAACCATCATCTGTCATGCGACGTGTCCGCGGGAAAGGTGAATTCCCCAATAACGAGCTGCCGTACTCGCTGACCACCGCGGACTGCCGGCGCAAAGCGGAGTCTTGACAGCGATGCGCGTACCGCCTCCGTGAACAGCTTGTGGGTGGACTGATACACATAGAACGGAGCAGACTCGACTCGCCCCAATGTATCTACGACGAACCCGACAACTACTCTTCCCGAGATGTGAGAACCGCGAAGCTGGGGAGGATACGCCGGAGGCTTCATGCCGGGCAGCATACGTGCCGGTCGATCCACCTGGTCATATCTATAAACGCCTTCAGGGAGGCCATGCCCTCGGGCTCTCGCACTTGGCGCCGCGGCGACCGAAGCCAGGGCGAAGATCATGACTGCCCGGTCATGGATGTGCGCAAAGGTGTGCCACCACATGCTCGACAACGTACTATCCACGGATTAGGGTGCCGTGAAGGCTGCATTACGTGACCATGAGGCTCAGTCATCACCGGTTGGTCTCGCTAACGCCAATTAGCCTGCGACGTTCGCAAGCTCTAAACTCGAAACAATGCGAAAATCCGTCAGCCTATCCTGCGCCTCCATCCGCATTATTCATCTTTCTATCTCATTGCGCCAGGGGGCTTTGAGGAACTTGCCGTCCACCATTCGACCGTGCCTTAGACTGCGAAGTCCCGTCAGCCAAGCGCGGTCACGCGCGTGAGGGTCCGATACGACATCCCCACCCGGCCCGGCGCCTCCCGCCAATCCCGCCCCGCCATCCAACAGGTCGGCCGGACTCCGGATCCCGCGCCCGCCCCGCGTCATCACATGCGTGTACAACATGGTGGTCCGCACATCCCGGTGACCCAGCAGTTCCTGCACCGTCCGGATGTCGTAGCCGGCCTCCAGCAGGTGCGTGGCAAACGAATGGCGGAACGTGTGACACCCCACCCGCTTCGCGATCCCCGCCTTCCGGACGGCATCGCCCACGGCCCGCTGTATCACGGTCGGATGCACGTGATGCCGCATCCACTGACGGGTGCGCGCATCGCGATACAGGCGCGCGGCCGGGAACACCCAGTGCCACCGCCAATCCTGCCCGGCCGACGGGACCTTGACCCCCATGGCCTCCGGCAGCGCGACGCGCCCCCGCCCTGCCGCCAGGTCGCGCCGGTGCAACTCACGCGCCACCTCCATCTGCAGCGCCAGCCCCTCCACCGCCGCCTCGGGCAGCATGGTCAGCCGGTCCTTGTCTCCCTTACCGGCCCGCACGACGAGTTCCCGCCGCACCAAATCCACGTCCTTCATCCGCAACCCGCACGCCTCGCCAAGCCGCAGCCCACTCCCATATAGCACGACCGCAATCAACTTCGGCCGGCCGCTCATGGCCCCCAGCACGGCCGCCACTTCCTCCCGCGTCATCACCGTCGGCAACCGGTGCGGCCGCTTGGCCCGCACGAGCTGATCCAGCCACCCCACCGGCGCCTCCAACACCTCACGATACAGAAACAGCAGCGCCGCCAACGCCTGATTCTGCGTGGACGCCGCCACGTTCCGCCTCGTCGCCAGATCCGAGAGAAATTCAGTCATCTCCCGTGGGCCCATTCCCCGCGGATGCTTGCCCCGATGAAACCGCACATACCGGCGCACCCAGGCGGCGTACGCCTCCGCCGTTCGCGGACTCATGTGCCGCAGCTGCAGCTTCTCCTGCAGCACGCCAATCAACGTCTTCCCGGACTCCATGACACGACAATGCCGGCCCCGCACGGGGCCGGCATCATCGAATCACTGCGCATCGGGGTGGATTGCCGCCCGGCGGGCCGACGCGCAGGCGAACCGCGCCGCAGCGGCCCCAGCGGCGGCCCCCGCCCCACGGCAGCCCTACGACGGCCCTACGACAACCCCACGATCTCCCCATTCTCGGCAATCGACATCCCCTCGGCCGCCGGCACCTTCGGCAACCCGGGCATGGTCATGATGTCCCCCGCCTTGGCCACCACGAACCCCGCTCCGGCGCTCCCGTACACCTCGTTGATCGTCAACCGGAACCCGGTGGGTTTACCCAGCCGCGACGCATCGTCGGTGAGCGAATACTGCGTCTTCGCGATGCACACCGGCGTCTGCCCCATCCCGATCGACTCCAGATACTCGATCGCCCGGTCGGCCGCAGGCGCATAGTCCACCCCGTCGCCCCCATATACGCGTTTCACGATGGTCTCGATCTTCTCGCGGATCGGTTGCTTCGCGTCGTACAACGGCGCGTACTTGCCCGACTTCTCGGCCAGCATCTCCAACACCTGCCTGGCCAGATCCTCGCCACCCGCCCCGCCCCGCGCCCACACGTCGGCCAGCACGACTCGCGCCCCCAACCCGGCAGCGTAGTCGTGCACCATCTGCAACTCCTCGGGCGTGTCGCTCAGAATCCGGTTGATCGCGATCACCACCGGCACCCCGAACTGGCGCACGTTCTCCAGATGATGCTTCAGGTGCGGCAGCCCACGTTTCAACGCCCCGAGATCCTCCTTGGTCAGCAGCTTCTTGTCCATCCCGCCCTGCATCTTGAGCGAGCGAATGGTGGCCACCAACACGGCCGCCTCGGGATTCAGCCCCCCGAACCGGCACTTGATGTCGAAGAACTTCTCCGCGCCGAGGTCGGAACCGAACCCGGCCTCGGTCACTACCACGTCGCCCAGCGCCAGCGCCGAGCGCGTGGCCAGAATGCTGTTGCACCCGTGCGCGATGTTGCCGAACGGCCCGCAGTGCACCAACGCCGGCCCCCCCTCCAACGTCTGCACGAGATTCGGCCGGATGGCGTCCTTGAGCAGCATGTTCATCGCCCCGCTCGCGTTCAGCTGGCCGGCCCGCACGGGGTGCCGCTCCTTGCCCGCCGTGGCACCGACGATGATCCTCGACAGCCGCTCCTCCAGATCCTTGCGACTGGCGGCCAGCGACAGAATGGCCATGATCTCGCTCGCCGGGATGATCACCCAGTGCTCCTCTCGCACCACGCCGTTGGCCATCCCCCCCAGCCCGATCACGGCGTTGCGCAACGCCCGGTCGTTCATGTCGATGGTCCGCGGCCAGGTGATCCGACGGGGATCGACGTTCAGATCGTTCCCCTGCTGCAGATGGTTGTCGAGCATGGCCGACAGCAGCGCGTGGGCGCTCGCAATGGCGTGGAAATCACCCGTGAAGTGCAGGTTGATGTCGTCCATCGGAATCACCTGCGAGTAGCCGCCCCCCGCTGCCCCGCCCTTCACCCCGAACACGGGCCCCAGACTCGGCTCGCGCATGCACAGAATGGCGTTGGTGCCGATGCGCCGCAGCGCCTGCGCCAACCCCACGGCCAGCGTGCTCTTGCCCTCCCCGGCCGGCGTAGGACTGATCGCCGTCACGAGCACGAGCCGCCCCTTCACGGGACGGTCGGCCACCTCGAGCGGGATCTTGGCTTTGTACTTTCCATATAGATCTATGTCGTCCGCGCCCAGGCCGAGGTCCGCCGCCACGTCCACGATGGGACGCGGCCGCGCGGCCTGCGCGATCTCGATGTCGGTGGGAACGATGTGACCCGTCAACTCTGCTCCTGCGTGATGGGAGCGCGCACGCGCTCCGGGTGGGAATACACATTCGCGGTCCGCCCGCGCAACAGCCCGACGAGACTCATTCCGCACGTCTCGGCGAGCCGCACGGCAAGACCGGTGGGACGTGAAACGGCAGCCAGCAGCGGCACTCCGAACACCGCCGCCTTCTGCACCAGTTCGAAACTCGCGCGACTGGTCACGACCAGGAATCCGTTCGACGCGTCGGTCCCCCCGCTCGCCAGCGCGCCCAACACCTTGTCCAACGCATTGTGCCGGCCGATGTCCTCGCGCACCACGCGCAGCTCGCCGTCCGCCGAGGCCCACGCTGCCCCGTGCACCGCATGGGTGGCCTGGTTGAACGGCTGCCGCGCGTCGAGCGCCGCCGCCGCCCTCCACAACGCCTCCGACTCGATCGCCAGCGCCGAGGTCACCGCGCGCGGCGCCCTCACGGCGTCCTCGATCGCCTCCACGCCGCACAGCCCACACCCGGTGCGGCCCGCAATCGCCC
Source organism: uncultured Gemmatimonadaceae bacterium (assembly GCA_963728785.1). Classification (GTDB taxonomy): domain Bacteria; phylum Gemmatimonadota; class Gemmatimonadetes; order Gemmatimonadales; family Gemmatimonadaceae; genus JAGWRI01. The sequence continues at coordinate 257,520 of CAVSKV010000004.1, read as the reverse complement.
GCGCCCGCTCGGCCAGCCGCTGGGCGGACTCGGCGGGAATCTCGATAGCGAGTTCGACACCTCGGCTGTGCGGCGACACGGTTACCCGGCCGATGTCCCGCCGGTCGCCCACGATGAGCTCACTCAACGTGAATCCGACGGCGAGGTCCTCGAGATCGGCCGGCGTGGCCATCATCACGACGTGCGCCCGGCCCGTGTACACGAACGCGACCGGCACTTCCTCGGCGACCGGCGCACGATCGTGCTCCGCGCCGTCGTCGGACAGGCGCAGGAACCGCCGCGCGGCTACGGGTTCACCGTACCCGAGCCCGGGCACCGGCCCGAGATTCCCCGTCGGATCAGCGTCGGCCATTCGACGCGCCCTTCACGAACCGCCACCCGAACCGGCCCTTGATGCACAGGTTCCCGAGCGTCACGTCGTTGTCCAGTGGACTCGTCGCCTTCACGATCTCTCCATCCTGCACGTGCAGCGTGAGCGTGCACCCCACGCCGCAGTAGGGACAGATGGTGTCGGCCGCTGTCTGCTTCGCTTCGTCCCATGTGCCGTCAGCCCGCATGTCGAACTCGGTCCTCGGCATCAGCGCGCCCGTGGGGCAGACGGCTATGCAATTTCCGCAATAGACGCACGCCGACTGCGGCAGCGCCACGGCCAGCTCGGTCGAGATGCGCGCGTCGAACCCTCGCCCCGCCACGGCGATCGCGAACGTGTTCTGATGGTCGGGCCCGCACGCCTCCACGCACTTGTAACAGAGAATGCACTTGGCGTAATCGCGCACGTAGAGGTCGTTGTCCACCTTGGGCGGCTGCGCCACGGTGGCCGCGTACCCGACCGCCGGCGATTCGTGATGCCCGGGCACGAGCGCGTCACGCACCCCGGGGGCCGACGCTGGCGCCTTGGGACCATACCGCTCGGGCTTCGCCCCGTACTCGCGCATCCACTCGGCCACCTTCGGCGTCTCGGACAGGTCCACCGACGACGCCAGCATCTCGAGAATGAGCTTGCGGCTGTGCCGCACCCGCGGCGAGTTGGTCTGCACCTCCATGCCCGGCTCGACGGCGCGCGAACAGCTGGGCACGAGCACGCGCGCCCCCTTCACCTCCACCACGCAGATGCGGCACACGTTCACCGGCCGCAGCGTCTCCAGAAAGCACAGCGTGGGGATCTCGATGCCGAGATGGGCGCAGGCGGCGAGAATCGTCGTGCCCTCGGGCACGGCCACCTTCCGGCCGTCGATCGTGAGCGCAAGCTGCTTGACGTCGGCGCCGCGGCGCCGGCGAATCTGGGCGAGAGGCACTGGCGCGATACCGGTCATGGCCTGGCCTCGTACAGCCGCAATCTCTTGATCGCGGATTCCACCGCGGAATACGCCGTCTGCCCGAGCCCGCAGATGGACGCGTCCTTCATTGAAACGCCGACGTCTTCGAGAAGCGCCAGTTCGTCGCGCACGCCGCCGATGGTCTTCCCGGCCAAGATGCGATGCAGCGCCTCCTCCTGCCGTACGGTGCCCACGCGGCACGGCACGCACTGGCCGCACGACTCATCGCGGAAGAAGGCGGCGATACGCCGCACCACGGCGCGCATGTCCGCCCGGTCGTCGAACGCGATCACGACGCCCGAGCCCAGCGTCGCGTTCGCCGCACGCGCCCCCTCGAGCGTGAGCGGGATGTCGAGTTCGTCGGCGCGCACAAACACACCTGCCGCGCCACCCAGCAACACGGCCTGCAGCTTCCGGCCCCCGGCCACACCACCGCAGAGGTCGAGAACTTGGCGCAACGTCGTGCCGAACGGAACCTCGACCACCCCCGGGAACTCCACGTTACCGCTCACGCAGAACAGCTTCGTGCCGGTGGACTGGCCGCCCCCCACCTTGGCAAAGGCCTCGCCGCCGTAGATCACGATCTCCGGCACGTTGGCAAGCGTCTCGACGTTGTTCACTACGGTCGGACAGCCGAACAGCCCGACCTCGGCCGGAAACGGCGGCTTGTTGCGCGGCTCGCCACGGAACCCCTCGATCGAATTGAAGATCGCGGTCTCCTCGCCGCAGATGTACGCGCCGGCGCCGCGGCGGATCTCGACGTCGAACCGCACGCCCGAGCCCATCACGCTCTCACCGAGGATCCCCTTCTCGTGCAGCGCGCCGATCGCAGTCTGCAACCGCTCGGTGGCCAGCGGATACTCGCCGCGAACGTAGATGAATCCGCGCTCGCACCCAGTGGCGAACCCGGCGATGATCATCGCCTCGATCACGGCGAACGGATCCTGGTCCATCAGCACCCGGTCCTTGAACGTGCCCGGCTCCGACTCGTCGGCGTTGCAGATGAGGTAGCGCGGCTTCACGGCCTGCTTCGACACGGCGTCCCACTTTCGCCCGGTGGGAAACGCAGCGCCGCCCCGCCCAGTGAGTCCCGACGCCGTCACTTCGGCGATCACGCGCTCGGGCCCCATCGCCAGCGCCTTCTGAAGCGCCACGAGTCCGCCGCTCTCCTCATACGCCCACAGGCTGGCCGGGTCCACCTTGCCCACCCGCTTGAGCAGCCGCGGCTTGCCGATGCAACGCGGCATCGGCGCCGGCGGCACCAGCCCCGCCATCGGCCCCACGCTCGCCGGCGCCTCGTTGAGCGTGGACACCGGGCCCGGCACGGGTTCCACCCTGTCGCCCAGCACTTCGAGCGCAGCGTCCACGGTGAGCCCGGCAAGCTGGTGCTCGGACGGGTCGAGCCCGCCCTGCTGCAGCAGCGCCGCCGGCGCGTGATCGCACAGGCCGAGGCAGGGCGAGCGCACCCAGACCGCCGCGTCGTCGTCGATCTCCACGTGATCGCCGTCGGGCGCGTGGGCGTGCGCCGGGCCGAACTTTCGTTCGAGTTCGGCGATCAGCGCATCGGCCCCCCGGCACTTGCACGCGATGTCGTCGCACACGTGGAGCACCCGCTTGGCGCGCGGCGTGGTCGAGAGCAATGCGTAGAACGTGGCCACTCCCCACGCGTCGGCCGGCGGCACGTCCAGCCGTTCGCACACATAGGCCAGCCCGCCCTCGCTGATCCACCCCACGCGGGTCTGCAGCGCCTGCAATGCGGGCAGGAGCCGGTGCCGCCGGTCACGCATCGACTGGCCACCGTGGGCCGCGTGCCGGTCACGCGTGCTCCCGCGGGCGCCGCCTTCCCACGCCGAGCGCGGCGAGCCGAGGCAGGCGTCCACCGCTTCGCGCTCGGCGGAGGTCGGCTCGGCGTCGAGCAGGCGGATGTCCATCAGTCGCCCGCCTCCACCGGCGCCTCGGCGGGCTCCACACGCACGGCGCACGCCTTGAACTCCGCCGTGCCGGACTTCCGGTCCGTCGCGTCGATCGTCAACACGTTGGTGGCCACTTCATCAGGGAAATGTAATGTCATGAACACGACGCCCGGCCGCAGCGAGCGGTCCACGCGGGCCGGCGCAACCACGTGGCCTCGGCGCGACGTCACTCGCACCGGGTCGCCGGCGCCGATGCCCAGCCGAGCCGCGTCTTCCGGCGAGATGTCGAGCGTCTCGCCCAGATGGAGCGGCGACTCGTACCCGCCCGACTGGACGCCGGTGTTGTACGACTCCAGCCGCCGGCCCGTGGTGAGCACCAGCGGATATTCGTCGTCCGGAATCTCCACCGGCCCCTCCTGCTTGACCACGGAGAAGGGCGCGGCGCGTCCGCCGCGGGGCTCCTCCCAGAGGCGCCCGTGCAGGAACTTGGTGCCAGGATGCGATTCGTCCGGACAGGGCCACTGGATCCCGTCCAGCGCTTCCATGCGCGCGTAGCTCATGCCGCCGCAGAAGGCCGGGGCGACCTCGCGCACCTCGTTCCACACCTCTTCGGCCGCCGGCTGGCCCCAATCGTGCCCCATGCGCCGCGCGAGTTCGGACAGAATCCACAACTCGTCGCGGGCGCCCTCGGGCGGTTCCACGGCCTTGCGCACGCGCTGGATGCGGCGCTCGCTGTTGGTGACCGTGCCCTCGCCCTCGCACCAGCTGGCGCTGGCTGGCAGCACGACGTCGGCCAGCTGCGCGGTCCTCGTCAGGAAGATCTCCTGGACCACGAGGTGGTCGAGTCCGCGGAGCAGCTTCTCCACGTGGTGCCCGTCGGCGTCCGACTGCGCCGGGTTCTCCCCGATCACGAACAGCGAAGTCATCTCACCGCGGTCCATGGCCTGGAGCATCTCGGTGAGGTTCCACCCGTACTTCCTCTGGATCTTGGTGTTCCAGAGATTCTCGATGCGCGTGCGCGCCTCGTCGTCGAGCATGTCCTGGAAGCCGGGGAGCTTGTTGGGAATCGCACCCATGTCGCCCCCGCCCTGCACGTTGTTCTGGCCGCGCAGCGGATTGCACCCGCAGCCCCAGCGGCCCACGTGCCCCGTGAGCAGGGAGAGGTTGATGAGGGCCAGCACGTTGTCGGTGGCGTCGTGATGCTCGGTGATGCCGAGCGTCCAGCAGATCATCGCCTTGTCCGCCTTCGCGTACGTGTGGGCTGCTTCGCGGATCACGTCGGCCGGAACGCCCGTGATCTGTTCCACGTATTCCAGCGTGTACGGCTCCACCGACTGCCGGTACTTTTCGAATCCTTCGGTCGCGTGCTCCATGAACCACTCGTGGGTCAGGCCGGCATGGATGATCTCTCGCGCCATCCCGTTGGAAAGCGCGATGTCGGTGCCGACGTTGAGCCCCATCCACACGTCCGCCCACTGCGCCGACTCCGTGCGCCGCGGGTCCACCACGTAGAGCCGCGCCCCGTTCCGGATCCCCTTCAATAGATGGTGGAACCAGATCGGGTGGGCACTGCGCGCGTTCGAGCCCCAGAGGAACACGACGTCCGTGTCCTCCGCCTCTTCGTAGGAGCTCGTGCCCCCGCCCGCCCCGAAGACCGTCGCCAGACCGACGACGCTAGGTGCGTGTCACGTTCGGTTGCAGCTGTCGATGTTATTGGTGCCGAAGGCGACACGGGCCAGCTTCTGCGCCAGGAAGTTCATCTCGTTGGTGGACTTGGAGCACGAGAAGATTCCCAGCGCGTCGGGCCCTTTCCGCTCGATGTTCCTGCGGAAACCTTCGGCGGCCGCATCGAGCGCTTCGTCCCAGGTGGCCGGGCGAAGTTCGCCGTTCGTGCGGACCAACGGCTGCGTCAGACGGGTGTAGGCGCGTGTGGTGGGTGCAACTGGCATAGAGACTTGCACTCTCATTGAAGGACTGTCCGGCTGCCGGGCTGCCGGGCTGCCAGACTGCCGGGCAGCCGGACAGCCGGACACCGCCGACCCTCAAACGATGCCCAATGGACCCGCGCGCTGCAAGTCCTACGGCCTTCTATGGATGCGCGATCCAGCCGGCAAACAGATCGACCCCGCTGACTTCGTCCCGGAGCAGGAACAGGAACGGCCGGTCAACGATGAATTGAACGGGCAGGGGCGGAACCAACAACGGCCCGATCTCGATGCCGGTTGCGGCCGCTGCTACCGTTCCCTCTTCGTCGACGTCGAGGTACACCTTTTGCGTCGCGCGAGTGATCGCCAGTCTATCCCCGCGCGTATCCTGCGCAAGATCGCCAAAGTCGGCGTGGTCCGGGTCGAACGCGATGCCCATGCCGAGCGACGACAGCAGTGGTCGCAGATCGAGTTGCTGCTCGACGTGGAGTTTCGGGAGGACCACGTGAACCATCGGGCGACGGATTGGCCCATCGAACGCGGGCCACCCGGTCGCGTCCATGCGGCGGGCCAAATCCGAGGGCAAAACGCCGGAGTCCGGCAGGACGATGTACATGGCGACGCGACCGCCGCGGTACGGAAGGCGCAGCAGCCGGTAACCGGGCTCTCGCCGGTATCCATAAGCACCGGTCGCGTCCATCATCGGCACCCGAACGCGCTGGCCATCGATCTGCGTGAAATCTCGGGTCTGGGTCTGCGATTTCCTGAACGGCGCCAGCCATTTGCCCTTGAAATACACGGCGTTTGCGAGATACATGGACGCGCGGGCATCCAAGGGTTCCGCCAGCACTCTTGGGATCATCCCTCGAGTGACGCTATCCGCCCAATGATTGATGGCCGTGACGGCGGCGGACTGATCCAGCGGCACGCGGGCGATCATCGCCCGGTAGTCCGCGCCGGCGAGTCGCGTGAATTCGTCGCGCAGGGTGGTCCACGGACTCACCCATACCGCGTTGCCGATATCGAGGATGACGTCCGATCGATGGTCGAGCCCGCCAATGAGGGCGGCATCGCGGGCGCCAACGACGGCGCGGGACAGGGCGCCCAAGCCCAACACGCGGCCAATCGCGGCGGCAGTCGAGTCCCGGGCGCCCATCCAGAGCAGCGAGAGCGCCGTGGCTGCGCTGACCGGTGAAACGACGGTCGTGGAACCGGCACCATTGGTGTCGATTGCGGCGAATAGGAACCGCTCGCTGAACCCCCGATACGACAGGGCGCGAGTGGTATCCCCGTGGAGCAGGCCGTCGGCGACACTGTCGATCTGGCCGGCTGCTGCGATCGCCGCCGCTGCCTCGGCCGCCTCCCTCGGCGTTGGCTCCCCGGGAAATATGTTCGCCAGCGGCGTGAGATTCACGTTCAGGACGATCTCGTCGCCATCGCGCAGGATCAGCGTCGTGTCGCGGTGCCAAGATCCGATGCGAAATACGTCTATCTTGTGCGCGCCGGGCGTCAGACTGGCCAGAACGAACCGGCCCAACGTATCGGTGATATCCAGTGCAGCTGGCGGCCCCGTCACTGCTGCGCCGCGGATCGGTACACCGGCGGTATCACACACGGTGCCCGATACACGCGCGGTTTGCGCCGGCGCGACGCGGAGCGGCAAGGCCAGGCCCAGCGCGCACGCCCCGGCGCGTGCGATGGGGCAACGGAGAATCGAAATAGCGCCTCCTTGAGGGAGGAGACCTGCTCCCAACACTGGCTCGGTTGGCTGCCCTGGGCAACCGCCCGTCGCCTATGTTGAAAACCGGGGCAGTGGAGTCTGACTCAGCCTACCGCTCGACGCCGTCCCAATAAAGAAGTTCCGGCCGATCCTTCGGTTCTCGGCCGTGACCCGCTCTTCGCCGTCGGATTGGCCCCGTTCACGGCTTGCCGGCCGACTCCCTGGCCGCCATCTGCAGCGCCGTGTACGCGTTCACGATTCCCCCGGTCACCGACAACGACCCGAACGGCACCAGCGGGTCGCCGTCCTTGGCCCCCGGCTTGGCCACCATCTGCGTGGCGTAGCGCGTGGCCGAGGCGAGGATGATCCGCTTCACGTCGCCGGCCGTCAGCTTGGGATAGTACGATATGATCAGCGCCGCGAGCCCCGCCACCACGGGCGACGCCATGCTCGTGCCGCTCTCGCGCGCGAAGTTGTTGCCCGCAACTGTCGACTTGATGTCCTGGCCGGGCGCGAACACGTCCACGCGTTGCTGCCCGTAGTCGGTGAACGACGTGGCCAGCGTGTCGCCACCCTTCCAGCTCGACGCACCTACCTCGATCCAGTTCTGCGCCCGGCCCCCGTCCAGATAGAACGGCGTGGGGAAGTTGTGCCCCAGGTCGCTGTCCTTGTTGTCGTTGCCGGCCGCGTGCACCATCAGCACCCCATGCGCGTCGGCGTACTTCACCGCGTCGTCCACCGCCGATTTCTGCGGGGAGTACGGCTTGCCGAAGCTCATGTTGATCACCTTGGCGCCGTTGTCCACAGCGTACCGAATGGCGTTGGCCACGTCCTTGTCACGCTCGTCGCCGTCGGGAATCGTCCGGACCATCATGATTCGCACCGATTGCGCCACGCCCTGAATGCCCTCCTTGTCGTCGGGCACGGCCCCGATGATCCCCGAGACGTGCGACCCATGCAGCGCGTCGGGCCCCGTCACGTCGCGGTTGCCGTAATTGCGCTGCGTCAGGTCCATCAGGTTGTCGCCCACGATCCCCGGCCGCGGAAAGTACGTCGTGTCGTAGCCGTACTTCACCTGCGATTCGTACTCCTTGCGCGCCTCGGCGATCGTCGCCGAGTCGACGTTCGCGTCGGCGAGTTCGAGATAGATGGTCCGCGCCTGCTGGTGCATGGGGTCCGTGGGCTGATACGCCTTGACGCGTTCCGCGGTGAGCGAATCGGCGATCGCTGCCTTGAGAACATCCGTGACGCGCTCGAGGGCCAGTCCGGCGCTGTTGATCCTGCCGAGGGTCATCGACGCCGAATCCCGCTCCTGCCGGAACGTGGTGTCGATCTGCGCGCACTCAGCGGGTGACGGATCCGGCCCGGCCACGCTGAGCGCGGCGATGTGATGGCAACGCGAGTAGAGACGAGTGACTTCCATCGTCTCCTGGTCGATGTCTCCGTGGGGGCCCCCGATGAAGTCCCACCCCCAGCTGTCGTCCACGTAGCCGTTGTGGTCGTCGTCCTTGCCGTTGCCGGGGATCTCGCCCGGGTTGCGCCACAGATGCGGCAGGAGATCCACGTCCGCCGTGTCCAGTCCACCGTCGATCACGGCCACGAGTACCGTCTGTTTGGGCTGCATACTGGAGAGCAGCTCGTGATTGGCCCTCAGCACGCTGATGCCGGGCACGTGGTCGGTCTTCTCGTCGAGCAGTTGCCAATTGGTGGGCGGCGTGGTGAAATCGGCCCGGGCCACCGTGGTGGGCTCGTCCGCCGGTGCAGCGGGCTGGCGTACGGGGGCCGGCGCCTGCGTGATGACGCTGGAAGCGGAGCAGGCGGCGAGCAGGAACGCCAGAGCGGCGCTCGCGAGACGGAACGGTTTCATGTGGTGGTCCGCACGGTTGATGTTCCGCGAAAATTAGCGTGTGGAGAGCGGTGGCGCCCGCCTCCCCCGCTGACCCCCCCGGAGCCCGCCCGGCTTTCCGTTGCAACGCTGTTCGACAGTCGCCGCCGCCTCTCGCGCCAAGGGTCCGGCCATGAGCAGGTCCTCGGCGGCCCCCCGCGCCAGCACTCCGCTGAACGGCTGCACCTCGATCCACCTGTGGGTGCGCGTGGTATCGCCCAACACGCGAATCACCAGCCCGTCGAACTGGCCTGACCGCTGGTCCGGCCGCGTGGTCACGGTCAGGCGCGTGGCCGTCGTACCCGTATCCTGGCGGACGATGAACCCGAGTTGGGCGGTGGTCATTTCCGCGCACAGGTACAGGTCGGGGTCCACCACGGGGCGCACCACCGGCGGTGCGTGGGAGCAGGCCAGAACGGCAAGCGCGAACGCGGCTGCGGCAAGCAGAGCGAGCGGCTTCATCGAAGATCCGGTCAGAATGGCGATTCGCGGAATGTAGCGCCGGAGCCGGCCCTCCGCTCTCGCCCCCGCCGGGACCATCAGCCGCGCCGCCTTATGCCCCCTCGAGCTTGAAGATGCCTGCCATCCGCACCCACTTCTCTCCGGGTCCCGCCCACGGCAGGGCCTGTTGGAACGCGGACATGAGCGTTTCCCAATCGCGCACCCTCACGTTGGCCGCATCGGCGGCGGCCTTGGCCTCGAAGGAGAAGTCGTCCGCGACCTCCATCACCATGAACAGCCGATTGCCGGTCCTGTAGATCTCCATGTCCACGATCCCGGCCGAGCGAATGCTCTCGGTGATCTCGGGCCAGATTCGCTCGTGATAGCGCTCGTACTCGGCGATCAGATCGGCGTCGTCTTTCAGGTCCAGGGCGAAGCAGTGGCGTCGAGTCATCGGAGGCTTTCCGTCAAAGGAATCAGACTGGAGACGGCTGCGCCGCCATCTCGGCCGGCGCGATGCGGTGGCCGAACACGGCGAAGTAGAACACGTAGGCGTAGCACGCGATGGGAATCAGGAACGCGGTCTGGATGGTGCTCCGATCGGACACGAGGCCCATCAGCGCCGGGAGCACCGCGCCGCCCACGATGGACATCACGAGCAGCGACGCGCCGAGCTTCCGGTGGGCCCCGAGCCCCTCCAGACTGAGCGCGAAGATGGTCGGGAACATCATCGAGTTGAAGAAGCCCAGGAGCACCACCATCCACACCGCGAGCATGCCAGATCCGCCCACCGCGCCGGCGGCCGCCGCCACGCCACCCACCGCGAACACGGCCAAGAGCCGCGGAGCTTTCACGTACTTCATCACGCCCGCAGAGAGAAAGCGTCCGAGCATGAAGCCGATGAGGTGATACATCAGGAAGCGCGCCGCGGCCCTGTCGGGCGTGCCGGGCACGGTGTGCTCCACGAACCGGATGACGAAACTCGCCGCGCCGACCTGAGCGCCCACGTAGAGGAACTGCGCGACCACGCCGCGCACCAGGTGGCGATGGGCGAGAATGCCGGAGTGCCGGAGCGCGCCCCCGGATTCATCCGACGGTTCCTCCGCCACCTCGGGCAATTGAACCCACCAGAACAGGAACGCGACGAACAGGAAGATCGCGGCGATGACCAGATACGGCCCGCGCACCATCCCCGCTTCCATGGCGCGGAACGCCTCGAGTTGTTGCGGGCCCATGCCCGCCACGTTCGTGCTCGCCGCGTCGGCGCCGGACAGGATGAACGTCGCCCCGATGATCGGCGTGATCACCGCACCCACCGAATTCGCGGACTGCGCGGCGTTGAGCCGCCAGGGCGCGGTCTCGGGCGCACCGAGCGTGGTCACGTACGGATTCGCACCCACTTCGAGGAAGCACTGGCCGCACGCCATCACGAATAGCGCCAACAGAAAGACGGGATAGAGCCGAATGTACGACGCCGGGATGAAGAGAAACGCCCCCGTGGCGCAGACGAGCAACCCGGTGATGATCCCCCTCCGGTATCCGACGCGGCGCATCCACCACCCCGCCGGGAGCGCCATCAGGAAGTAGCCGCCAAAGAACGCCGTCTGGATGAGCGACGACTGGAAGTCAGTGAGGCCGAACGCCTTCTTGAGGTGCGGAATGAGGATGTCGTTGAGGTTCACCCCCAGCGCCCACAGCAGGAACAGGCTGGTGACGAGCACCAGGGGAACGACGTAGCGCCGTTCGGTGAACGCCGGTCGATGGCTCATGCCGCCTCTCAGGTGATGGCCCGGTCCAGGTGGACGTAGCCGCCGTCCACGTACAGGTGTTGCCCGGTGACGTGTCCAGCGCGCGGCGAGAGCAGGAACACCACCATCGCCGCGATTTCCTCAGGCACCGTCATCCGCCGGCCCAGCGGGATCCTGCGCACGATCCCTTCCAATTTCTCCGCCGGGTCCGGAAAGCTGTCGAGCCACTGCCGGTACAGCGGCGTCATGACCTCGGCGGGCACGACCGCGTTCACGCGGATGCCGTCACCGAGCAGATCCACCGCCCACTCGCGGGTGAGCGCCAGAATGCCGCCCTTGGACGCCGCGTATCCCGAGGTCCCCCCCTGGCCGGTCACCGCCACCTTCGACGCGACGTTCACGATGGCCCCGCGCGACTGCTTGAGCGCCGGCAGCGCGTGGTGCGCCATCTCGAAATAGTGGACGAGGTTCCGCCGCAGTGAAGCCACGAACTCCTCGGCCGTGCCACTCTCCAGAGACACACGGTCGTTCACTCCCGCGTTGTTCACCAGCGCGTCGATGCGCCCCACGGCGGCCAGCGCCTCGTCCACGGCGCGACGGCAGGCGCCCTCGCGCACAAGGTCCGCTTCTACAAACGTGCAACGTGCGCCCGTACGCTCGAGCTCGGCGCGTAGCGTCTCGCCCGCGCGGCTATCGCGATCGACGATCACCGGCAGCGCACCCTCCTGGGCGAGTCCCCGCGTGATCGCTTCACCGATGCCCTTGGCACCGCCGGTAACGATCACCGTCTTGTCCTTAAGCCCGAGGTCCACGCCGTCCTCCATTCTCGTCGAGTCCGTAGAAGCGCGTGGCGGTGCCGCCGAACAGCGCGCTCCGCTCGTCGCTCGAGAGCGCGCCCGCGTATTCCCGCACCAGCCCCAGCATCTGCCCGTATCCGCCAGCCACGAGGCACACCGGCCAGTCGGAGCCGAACATGAGGCGATCCACGCCGAACGCATCGAACGCCACATCCAGATACGGCCGCAGATCGGCCGCGTGCCAGTGCGTCCAGTCGGCCTCGGTCACCAGCCCCGACACTTTGCAACAGACGTTGCGGCGTCGCGCCAACTCCCGCAAATGCGTGGCCCACGGCTCGAGCACGCCGTCGCCGATGCGCGGCTTGCCCAGGTGATCCAGCACGAACGGCTGCTCCGGCAGACGGTCGGCGAGGGCGATGGCCGCCGCGAGTTGGCGCTCGTACACCAGGACGTCGAAGGTCAGTCCGAACCGATGCAGATGTCCGATGCCGCGCACCACGTCGTCGCGGGTGAGAAAGTCGTCGGGCTCCGTCTGCGCGATGTGCCGCACGCCGCACAGCGCATCGGCTGCCGAGAGGCCGCCGAGCGTGTCGTCGAGGTCGGGAGCGCGCAGGTCCACCCATCCCACCACACCGCGGATGAAGTCGTTGGAGTGGGCGAGATCGAGCAGGAACCGCGTTTCCTGTTCCGATTGATCGGCCTGCACTGCCACGCACCCGTCGAAGCCATTGGCCGTCAGCACCGGCGCCAGATCGCCGGGCAGGAAGTCGCGGCGGATGACCGCCATGTCAGGCGTGATCCACGCATCTCGCACCGGATCGTAGTGCCAGAAGTGCTGGTGCGCGTCCAGGCGCGTCACTCCGCCGACACCGCGCGCTGCCGCGACGATCCCAGACCCTCGACTCCCAGCTCCACCACGTCGCCCGGGGCCAGGTAGCGCGGCGGCTTCATGCCCAGCCCCACCCCCGCCGGCGTGCCGGTGGAGATCACGTCGCCGGGCAGCAGCGTCATGCACTGGCTCACGTAGGACACCAGCGTGGCCACGCCGAAGATCATGTTGGCGGTGGTCCCGTTCTGCACGCGCTCGCCGTTCAGCGTGAGCCAGAGCTTCAGCGCCTGCGGATCCGGTATCTCGTCGCGCGTGGCCATGAACGGTCCGATCGGCGCGAAGGTGTCGAAGCTCTTTCCCTTCACCCACTGCCCGCCGCGCTCCATCTGCCAGTGCCGCTCGCTCACGTCGTTGTGGAGCGCGTACCCGGCCACGTACTCGAATGCATCGGCTTCGCTCACGCGGCTCGCGCGCCGGACGATCACCACCCCGAGCTCCACCTCCCAGTCGGTCTTCGTGGACCCCGGCGGAATCACGAGATCGTCGAACGGGCCGCACAGCGACGTGGTGGACTTGAAGAAGATCACCGGCTCCGAGGGAGGCGTGGCGCCAGTTTCCCGCGCGTGGTCGGAGTAATTGAGCCCGATGCAGACGATCTTGGACGGCCGCGCCACGCACGGCCCCAGGCGAACGTCGCCGCCCACCACGGGGCAGCTGTCCCGGTGCGCGCTCAGCCACGTGCGGAGGCGCGCCACACCGTCCGACGCAAAGAAGTCTTCGTTCCAGTCCTCGCCGAACGCGCTCGCGTCCAGTCGCCGGCCGTCGGCAGTGAGCACGCCCGGGCGCTCGTGCCCCGCTTCGCCGAACCGAATCAGCTTCATATGAAGGCCCTCACCCGTGAAGCCGCAGGAATCCGCCGTCGAGCGGATAGTCGGTGCCGGTAGCAAACCCCGCTTCGTCGCTGCAGAGGAAGAGCGCGAGGTCGGCCACCTCGTGCGGCTCCCCCATCCGGCCAATGGGCTGCGTGGCCGAGAGCTTGGCGAACATCTCTTTCTCGCGGCCGGGGTAAGTGCGCTTCAGGTAGCCGTCCACGAACGGTGTGTGGACACGCGCTGGCGAGATCGACACGCAGCGCACCCCGTGCTGGGCGTAGTCTCGGGCGACGGAGTAGGTCATGGCCAGCACCGCGCCCTTGGTCATAGAATAGGCGAAGCGGTCGGCGAGCCCGGCGCTGCCGGCGATCGACGCCATGTTGAGGATCACACCGCGGCCCCGCTCCTTCATCGCCGCGATCACGGCGTGGGTGCAGTGGTAGACGCCCTTCACGTTCACGCGGTACAGGCGGTCCAGGTCGTCCTCGGTGGTGCTCTCCACGGTGCCGATGTGCGACACGCCGGCGTTGTTGACGAGGATGTCGAGCGGCCCCGCGGCGAGCAGCTCGTCGAAGCAGCGGTCGACGTCGCCCTGGTCGGAGACGTCGCACTTGAGCGCCGACGCCGCACCGCCGCTCGCGACGATGCCCTGCACAACCTCCGCCGCCGCGCCGAGGTTCACATCGAGCACGTGGACGCGGGCCCCGCGCGCCGCGAACCGCTCGGCGATCGCTCGGCCGATGCCGCTTCCGGCGCCGGTGACCGCTGCGTTCCTGCCCGTGAGATCGAACGGCTGAGCGCTCATCGCGGATCCTCCTGCCAGGCCGCTCCATCTGGAAACGCATATGTCCGGAGCGACTCGGGTTTCATGGTGATGCTGTAGCCCGGCGCCGACGGCGCCCGGTAGCGGCCGTCGCGGATCACCACCGGATCCACGAAGTGCTCGTGGAGGTGGTCCACGTACTCCACGATGCGGTCTTCCAGCGAGGCGCTCACGGCCACGTAGTCGAAGATCGCGAGGTGCTGCACGTATTCGCACAGCCCCACGCCCCCGGCGTGCGGGCAGACCGGAACGCCGAAGCGCGCTGCTATGAGCAACACTGCGAGGACCTCATTGACCCCGCCCAGCCGGCACGCGTCCACCTGGCAGAAGCGCAAGCCGCCGGCCTGCATGAGCTGCTTGAAGACCACGCGGTTCTGACACTGCTCGCCCGTGGCCACGCCGATGGGAGCGACGGCTCTGGCGATGGCCGCGTGGCCCAGCACGTCGTCGGGGCTCGTGGGCTCCTCGACCCACCAGGGATCGAAGCGCGCCAGCTCGCGGGTCCACGCGATGGCCTCCTCCACGCCCCAGCGCTGATTGGCGTCGAGCATCAGCCGGCGCTCCGGCCCGATCTCACGGCGCACGAGGGCGGCCCGGCGGACGTCGTCGGCAAGGTCGGCGCCCACCTTGATCTTGAAGTGCGTCCACCCGGCCGCCATGCCCTCTCGGCACAGCCGCCGGATCTCGTCGTCGGAATAGCCGAGCCAACCGGCCGACGTGGTGTACGCGGGGTACCCGTCCCGCAACATCTCGGCCTCACGAGCCGCCCTCCCCGCTGCGCGCTCCCGCAGCATCGCCAGCGCACCCGCCGGTGTGAGCGCGTCCTCGATGTAGCGGAAGTCGATGCACGCCACCAACTCTTCGGGAGACATATCGGCGAGGAGCTTCCACAGTGGCTTGCCCTCCAGCTTGGCCCACAGGTCCCACACAGCATTGACCACGGCCGCCGTCGCCAGGTGGATCACGCCCTTCTCGGGGCCCACCCACCGGAGCTGCGAATCGCTCGTGAGCCGGCGCCAGAAGCCGGCCATGTCGGAGCGGATTTCTTCCATCGTGCGGCCGGCAACCAGCGGCGCCAGCGCCTGGATGCCGGCCACGCACAGTTCGTTGCCACGCCCCAGGGTGAAGGTGAGCCCGTGTCCGGCCACGCCGTCGGCGCGGTCGGTGTGGAGAATTACATAGGCGGCGGAGTAGTCGGGATCCGTGTGCATGGCGTCGGACCCGTGCCTGCCGGCGGAGGTCGGGAATCGGACGTCGAGAGCCTCGACTCGCCTGATCGTCGTCGGCATGCAGCGCCTACGCGCCTACCTCCGGCACCTGATCGAAGTCGAGCACGATCACCGAGCACACCGGGTCGGGCGCCGGCCCGAGCGACGTGAGGCTCAGGGTGCCCGTCGCGTCGGATACCACCGCCGGATGCCGGCTGGAATCCGCCATCAGGGTGACACCCCGCGGCTGGGTCTTGAGGCCGGGCAACGCCAGCGGTCCGGTGGGCCAGTCGGTGACGAACAGATGGAGCCGGTTCCCCTTCGTAGTCGAGCGAAACGGCGCCGCCGCGAATAGCGACGCCGTCGTCCCGTGGATCGCGTCGCCGTTCACCTTCATCCACCGCCCGATGCCGGCGAGTCGTTCCACGCTCTCCTCGGGGAAGGTGCCGTCCGCCTTCGGCCCCACGTTGAGCAGCAGGTTTCCACCCTTGGACGCGGTCTCGACGAGCAGTCCGATGAGCTGTGGCGTGGACTTGAAGTCGTGGTCGTGCGCGTTGTATCCCCAATTCCTGTTCATCGTGATGCACGATTCCCAGTCCACGCCCGGCAGCCCCGTGGCCGGCACCGTCTGCTCCGGCGTGCTGAAGTCCCCCAGGTGATCGGTGATCGGCGCCTGCGACCACCCCTCGAGGCGATTGTTCACGATCACATCGGGCTGGATCTGCCGGCACAAGTCGTAGAGCGCGCGCCCCATCTCGTGCGTCCAGGTGCTCTCCCAGTTGCCGTCGTACCACATCACGCCGATGTCGCCATAGTTCCGGAGCAGCTGCTCCACCGACCCCTGCAGGTAGCGCACGTAGTTCGCGTAGTGCGCGCCGTCCACCAGGCGTGTCTCGGCCTCCCAGTCGCGCCGCGGCAGACAGTCGGGGTGGTGCCAGTCCATGATCGAGTGGTACCAGCACTGATGAAGCCCCGCGCGCGCACATGCCGCCACCATCTCGGCACAGATGTCGCGCTTGAACGGCGTCGAGCGGATGCAGAAGTCGGTCAACTTGTTGTCGAACAGGCAGAAGCCGTCGTGATGCTTGGTGGTGAGCGTCACGTACCTCATCCCGGCGTCCTTCGCCATCCCCACCCAGGCGTCGGCGTCGAACTTCACGGGATTGAACCGCGGCACCAGGCGATCGTACTCGTCCAGCGGGATGTGCGCGTTGTTGCGGATCCACTCCGCGTAATCCGTGCGGCCCATCCATTCGCCGGCGAGGATCGAGTAAAGCCCCCAGTGCAGGAACAGCCCGAACCGCGCCTCCCGCCACCACGCCATGCGCTCGGCGGCCGGGTCAAAGACGCTCGTCGCCCAGGGTCCACGTCCGGCCGGGCCGACCAGGTTGCGGTAGGGATCGAGGGTGAACGCGCCCAGTCCGTACGCGCCGGCTGCGAGAAAAGTTCGACGTCTCATGGTGCACTCCTCCCCGCCTATTGCGAGACCATTCTGGTCACGATCTCGTACATCATCTGTGTGCCCGTGCGGATGTTGGCGATGGACAGCCGCTCGTTGTTCCCGTGCACGCCGGCCTCGTCCGCTTCTGGGATCAGGAACGGTGCATAGCCGTACGACGCGATGCCACGATCGCGGAAGAAGTGGCTGTCGGTGAATCCCGTGGATACCGCGGGTACGATGGCCGCATTGGGATACTGCTGCCGGGTCACGTCCGCGATGGTGCGGTACAGCAGATTGTCGGTGGGCGACACGGCCGGCGTGAAGCCCAGCAGCTGCTCGATCGTGATCCCCGGATCGTTGAGCGCGTCGCGCAGCTCCTGCTTGAACGCCGGCACGTCCTGATCGGGCAGCAGGCGGCAGTCCAACTGGGCCGACGCCTCTGGCGGGATCACGTTGATCTTGTTGCTCCCCTGCAGGATGGTGATCGAGCAGGTATTGCGCGTGAGCGCAGCGAGTTCCGGCATCTCGGTCTGCAGCCGCAGCAGCTTGTCGGGATCCTGAACCGTTTTCGCCATGTCGGCAAACGCGTCCTTCCATTCGGGGCTGGCGTTGGGGGCGAGTCCCTTGAAGTAGGCGTCCACCGCCGGGATGATGCGCGGCGCGAACTGGTACGTCTGCAACCGGTACAGCGACCGCACGAGGCGGTTCACCGACGACGCCACCGGCGGTTCAGAGCCATGGCGGGGCGTGCCCGTCACCGTGAGCTTGAACCAGTACGGCACCTTCTGCGTGACTTCGATGCCGAACCGCTCGCGCCCCTGGTCCACGTCGCCGCCGCCACCCTCGTTGATCACGAACCCGGCGCCGGCGAACGCTTCGTGATGATGCGTCATCACCCAGCCGGCGCCGAACGACGCGCCCGCCTCTTCGTCCGCCGTGGCCATGAAGATGACGTCGCGGTCGAGCGGCACATGGTTTCGGTGCAGCGTGAGAAATGCCTCAAGCTCCACTACGCCGAGCGTCTTGGTATCGAGCGTGCCGCGTCCCCAGAGGAAACCGTCCTTCACCGTGGCCGCGAATGGGTCCACGCTCCAGTACTTGGGGTCAGCGGGCACCACGTCCATGTGGCTCAGCAGCACCAGCGCGGGCTCGGAGCCGCCCTTGAGCCGCGCCCAGACGTTGCCCCGCCCGGGTGCCGACGACGCGCTGTCGAACGGAATGCCCTCGGCGGTGAATATCCGGGCGAAGAACTTCATCGTCTGGTCTTCATTGCCCGGCGGATTCGTTGTGTTGATTCTGATGTACTGCTCGATGCGCGACACCGCTTCGTCCTGGAGCTTCGTCATGTCCACGGACTGCTGGCCATGGGCGGGAGCGGGGAGCGCAGCGAGCACCGTGATCAGGCTGACAATGACGACGCGCCGTGGGGTGGACACACGGCGCGCGGGGGCGATGGGACGATCGGAATTGGTCATTCTGAAATGCTGCCGGTTGGCCTCACCTTGCGCAAGTAGAACTGGCGGTAGCCGGGCGGATACCCGTCGAGCGTGCCGTACAGGTCGTAGCCCAGCTTCTGGTAGAACGGCAGCGCCTGGTACTCGAACGTATCGAGGTACACGCCCAGGCAGTCGTGCGCCCAGGCATAGCACTCGATCTCGTCCATCATGCGGCGGCCAATCCCCTGCCCGCGCAGCGCGTCGGGCAGCCAGAGCTTGGCCACGTACAGCCATCGCCATTTGACGCGGCCCAGCAAGCCGCCCACCACGCGGCCTCCGGCATCGCGCACGAAGCACGACACCGGCTGCTCGTGGGGATCGCCGATCACGGCCACGTTGAAGGCGCGGAGGCCGTCGTTCACCACCTGCTGGTCGGCGGGCTCGGGGCGCTCGTCGATCCCGATCGTGACTGAGGCGTCGGTCATGGCACGCGGATATCTCCCCTACCTGCGGCGGCGCGCGTCCTTGGCTCTGGCGCGCTCGCGCTCGTGGGCCTTGCGCGCCCGGATGCCGGCCACACGCTCGGCCAGTGGCACCTCGAGCTTCCCTTCCACTCGGGCCTTGTAGTCGAAGTCGGGCAGGATCACGCGCGGCAAACGCTTGCCGATGGCCCGTTCAATGCCGCGTAGCTCGCCCTCTTCCTCGGGCGAGACCATGGTGAACGCTTCGCCCGTTGCCTCGGCGCGGGCCGTGCGCCCCACGCGGTGGATGTAATCCTCGGGTACGTTGGGGACGTCGAAGTTGACGACGTGTCCCAGCGCCTCGACGTCGATGCCGCGGGCAGCGATGTCGGTGGCCACCAGCACGCGGTGAATGCCGCGCTTGAACCCCTCCAGCGCCGCCGTGCGTTGCGCCTGCGACCGGTTGCCGTGGATGCGCTCGGCCTTGATGCCCCGTTTGACCAGGAACTCGCACAGCCGGTTGGCGCGGTGCTTGGTGCGCGTGAACACCAGCGCCTGCTCCATGTCGCCCCGCGTGAGCAGTGCCATGAGGAGCGACGACTTGAGTTCCTGGGCCACGGGGTACACGGCCTGCGTGATCCCCACCGCCGGCGCCGACTGGCGCTCGATGTTGAGCGTGACCGGGTCGTGCAGCATCTCGCCCGCGAGCTGGCCGATGGCCGGAGGCATGGTGGCGCTGAAGAACAGCGTCTGCCGCTTGGGCGGCAGGTGGCGCAGGATCTTCCGGATCTCGGGCAGGAACCCCATGTCGAGCATGCGGTCGGCTTCGTCGAGTATCAGGTACTGGAGGCCCGCAAGCTTGGCGTACGGCGCCTTGAAGTGGTCGAGCAGGCGGCCGGGGGTGGCGACGATCACGTCCACGCCACTGCGGAACGCGTGTTCCTGGGGTCCCATGCCAACGCCGCCGTACACAGAGGCGCCGGTGAGGGGCGTGTGGACGGCGAGGTCGTTCAGGTCCTCGAGAATCTGGGCCGCGAGTTCGCGCGTCGGGGTGATGACGAGGGCCCGCGTGGTGCCGCGCGGGCGGCCGGACAGCTGGTGGAGTATGGGGAGCAGGAACGCCGCCGTCTTGCCGCTGCCCGTCATGGCGCAGGCGAGCACGTCGCGGCCGGCCATGGCCGGCGGAATGGCGTCGTTCTGGATCGGGGTGGGGCGCTGATATCCTAGTTCCTTAATACCGCGCAGGAGCTCGGGATGGAGTTTGAATCCGGTAAAAGGCACGCAGGGAATTGTTGAGGTCGGGCCGCGCGGGCGGCCGCGCGGCTGATCGTCAGGTGACCACGAGCAGGCGGTCCATGCAGTCACACACCGCGGCGCGCGCCGCCTTGTTCTTGAGGGCACCGAACGAGATGCGCAGCGGCTCGCCAGTCTCCAGCGCGTCGCACGTATGGGCGTTGAGCGTGGTCATCACCGAGGCCCGGTCTTCGTCGCTGAGCGTGCGCGCCCCGCGCGGCATGACCTCGAATCGCGGCGTCTGGCGCTTGCGGGGCGACGCGGTCCAGATCGTGAGCTTCGAGCCAACGCGTCCGAACGCGACCGTGCCGTCGTGCGAATCTTCGGGGCGAAAGCTCACGAGTGTGGGGCGGGCCAGGCTCCACTCGATCATCGCGTCGAGCACGGCCAGGAACCGCGGGCACTCCACGGGCGCGATATCGCGCTTGATGGCGGCCACGAATTCCTGGCGCGCGGCGGAAAGGGCTGTCGATGGCATGGGCGCTCCTCGATGGGCGAGTCGCGGCCTTGTGCTCCGCGGCAGGGAATTGCTCTCGTTCCAAATATAGCAGGTCTGCGGCTCCGAGCGGGGCGCCGCGACGCACTCGCTCATCGGGCCGCGACCGCCCGTTTACCGCCCGCCGCCGAACTCGCGCCGCTGCTAGAGGTTGTAGAACGCCAGCGTGTCGGCCACGCGCTCGATGGCCTGGGCCAGCGCAGGATGCGACGCCTCGACGGCGGCCATCGCGGCCTCCAGCCGTTCTCGCAACCCCGCAGCCTTGCCACCGGCGATCGGACCTCCGGGTCCGCCCTCGACGATCGGCCGGATGTCGGCCGCCAGCTTCTCGAGCATCACCTTGGTCTCATCGCTCACCGACGTCGTGTCGTGCAGACTGTGGTGCAGCTCGGACAGCAGGGTATGAAGGTCGCGTTCGGACATGGGCGCGGGGGTCGGGGAGTTCGGCGCGGACGAAGCGGAATCTAAAGGGCAGAAGGCGGGGGCGCGATTGGAGAGTCGGGCAGCAACGGCGTCCGCAGTTATCTGTCCTGCCGTCGTACCACCTACTGTCCTACAATTCAGATCGTCTGGACCTCGCCCTATCCCCGCAACTCTTTTCCCCAATCCGGCCACTCACAAGGCGATATGACCACTCTCCCGCGGGCGGAACCGGGCGACGGGTCGCCGAGCGACGGCGACCTGTGCGCCGCCGTAATGGCCGGCGACGAGGACGCCTTCCGGGCGCTCTATCGCCGCCACACGCCGCGGCTGCGCCGAGTGGTGCGGCGGATCCTCGGGCCAGACGACGCGGATGCCGAAGACACGCTGCAGGAGACCTGGGTACGCGCGGTACGGCGGATCGGGCAGTTCCGGAACGCGTCGAGCCTGTCCACCTGGCTCTGCGGGATCGCGGTTCGGGTGTCGGGGGAAATACTGCGCCGCCGGCGCCGCTGGCGGGCACAGCCCAGCGCTCCGCTCGAACAAATCGCGGCCCCTTCGGGGGGCGACGCCGACCGGCTGGACCTGGAGGCGGCGATCGCCCAGTTGCCCGAGCGGGCACGGGCGGTGGTCGTGTTGCACGACGTGGAAGGATTCACGCACGAAGAGATTGGCCGGCACTTCGGCATTGCCGCCGGCACGTCCAAAGCCCAGCTCTCGCGGGCCCACCAGGTTCTGCGCCGCCGGCTCGGCGGTGCCATCGGCTGAGGGAGGATACCAGCAAATGCTGAACGACGACGCACTCGGGGACGGCGAGCGCCAGGCGCTTCGCGCCCTGGCGGACCACGCGGCGGCCATCGCCGATCGCGCGGAGGACCTGACGGTGGCCCGACTGCGCGCCGAGGGACTGCTGGGGGCGCGCGCCTCCCGGCGCCTGCCCCCGTGGGCCCGGCTGGCACTGGGCGTGGCCGCAGCGGCCGCCTGCTTCCTGGCCGGTGTCTGGTCCGGGCGGGCGACCCACGGTTCACCTCCACAACACCCCACCCCCACCGCCACCACGCCGGGCGCGGCAGCGGCCGCACCCGGTGCCGTCGTCGCCGCAACGGGGAGCACGGGCACGACCATCATTCGCTTCTGACGCAGCCCCCTGGGCTGCGGGAGGATACTATGTTTCGTATGAACGACGTACTGGTCGCGGCGCTGCTGCTCACCGGTGCCGCCACGGTAGCCGCGCAGACAGCCACGGGCGTGCCGGCCGCGATGCCAAAGGCGGCGGCGCGCCCGTGGTTGGGGCTCGGAATTGCGTGCGGGCCCTGCTCGTTATACACCGAAGCGAACAAGGCGACGTGGGACTTCGGCGCTCCCCCCGTGATCATGGAGATCACGCCGGGTGGGCCGGCCGCGGTCGCCGGATTGGCGGTTGGCGACACGATCACGGGCGTCAACGGCATCGCAATTGAAAGCCCCGAAGGCGGCCGGCTGTTCGGACGGATCAGGGCCGGCGAGCCGATGCGCTTGAGCTTCGCGCGGGGGACGACCTCCGGGATCGCTACCGTCGTTCCCTTGGCGCACCCTGTCATCGAGCTTGCCATTGACACGTCGCGTATGGCCCGCGCGGCGTCAGAGATCGACGCCACCAGGGCACGACTCGAGCGGGCCATTGCCGCCGAGCGCGCCGGCGCCGTGCGGCCCGCGCAGTTCAGCGGCACAGTCGCCGGCGCCGACATCGAGGTGCGTGGCAAGAACGTGCAGGTGTCGAGCGATCAGGGCGCCGGTACGCTCGTCATCAAGGGCGACAGCATCACCGTGACTGTCAAGCCGGCCGGCGGGGGGAGGAGCCAGTAGGCAGACGGACAGTCGGACAGTCGGACAGTCGGACAGTCGGACAACAACGGCGCTTGCGGAATTCTGTCAGACTGTCAAGCTGTCCGACTGTCCGACTCTCTACCCCCGCGCCACCCTCAGCACCTCTCCCAACGTCGTCACCCCCTCCCGCACCAGCCGGAACCCGTCGTCCTGCAGCGTGCGCATCCCCTTGGCGATCGCCATCGTGCGCAGCTCCTCGCTCCCCCGCCGCTGCTGCAACTCCACACGCAGCTCGTTGTCCATGACCAGCAGCTCGTAGATCCCGATACGCCCGATGTAGCCGGTGCCGCGACACTGGTCGCAGCCGGCACCCTTCCACACGCGGCGCAGCCCCAGTCCATCGATGTCGAGCCGCCGCTCGGCCATGTGGTCGGGTACCGTCTCGCTCTTGCAGTGCGGGCAGATGCGGCGCACGAGCCGCTGGGCGAGCACCGCGTCCACCGTGCTCGCCACGAGGTACGCCGCCACGTCCAGGTCGAGCAGCCGCGTGAGCGCCGTGGGCGCGTCGTTGGTGTGCAGCGTGGACAGCACGAGATGCCCGGTGAGCGCCGCCTGCGTGGCGATCTGCGCGGTTTCGGGGTCACGGATCTCGCCCACCAGAATGATGTCCGGATCCTGGCGCAGCAGCGCGCGCAGCGCCGTGGCGAACGTGACCCCCACCTTCTCGTTCACCGGCACCTGCGGCACGCCGGGCAGCTCGTACTCCACCGGGTCCTCGACGGTGAGGATCTTCTCACGGCCGGTGCGGATCATCTCCACCGCGGCGTAGAGCGTGGTCGTCTTGCCCGAGCCCGTAGGGCCGGTGGACAGCACGATCCCGTGCGGCCGCGATATGACTTCGCTGAACAGCTCCAGCGTGTCGGGCGCCATCCCCAGCTCGCTGAGCGAGATGCGCCCGCGTTCCTTGTCGAGCAGACGCAGCACCACGCTCTCCCCGCGCAGCGTCGGCACGGTGGACACGCGCACGTCCACCTGGCGGTTCTGCAACCGCAGCCGGATGCGGCCGTCCTGCGGAAGCCGCCGCTCCGCGATGTCGAGTTCGGCCATGATCTTGAGGCGGCTGATGATCGCCGCGGTGAGGTGCGGCGGGGGCGACGGCGCGGGCTGCAACACGCCGTCGATGCGGTAGCGCACGTGCAGCCCGTCGGCGTAGCCCTCCAGGTGCACGTCCGACGCGCGCGAGTCGAGCGCTTCGATGAGCAGCAGGTTCACAAGGCGCACCACCGGCGCCTCGTTGGCCAGATGCATCAGGTCGTCGAGCGGGATCTCGTCGGTGCCGAGGGCGATCCCCTCGCCCGCCATCCCCGCGATCAACCCCTCGGCCGTGACGGCGTCCTGCGCGTATGCCCGGCGGATGGCGCCGCGCACGTCCTGCTCCTCGTACCGCTCGACGGCGATGTCGGCGTCGAACAGCAGGCGGAGATCATCCAGCGCGAGCGGATCCACGTGGTCGAGCCAGCTGGCCACGCGCAGCGTGCGCCCTTCGAGACGGATGGGAAGCACCGCGTACTGCTCCAGCCAGTCGGGAGCGAGCGCCCGCGTCAGCCGTTCGACTTCCAGCAACTCGGCGCCGCTGCGCACGGTCGGACCGCTACTCACGGCCGTCATTTCACGCCCCCCGTCGTGCTGCTGTCGCCGCCCCCGCCCCCGCCCCTGCCCGGGCGCTTGGCGGTCGAGCCGGGACGGGCCACGTGCGTGGAATCCGGCTTCTTGACCGCCGTGGAGTCCGGCCGCTTGTGCGTCGTGTCGGGCACGCCGACCTGAATCGTATCGCCCGCCGGCACGATGCGCGGCCCCACCGGGACGTCCTTGAGCAGGTCCGTGCCGTTCTGCATCGCCTTGCGGAGTTTGTCGATATCCTCGTCCGTGGAGATGATGTGCGGAGTCAGGAACAGAAACAGTTCGGTAGTCGACGCGCTGTGCTGCGTGTTCCCGAAGAACAGTCCGCCGATGATCGGGATTCGGCTCAGGAACGGGATGCCGGACGTGCTGTTGTTCAGCGAGTTGCCCGCCAGCCCGCCGATCACCGTCGTCTGCCCGTCCTTGAGGAACACCTGCGTTGTGGCCTCGCGCTGGCTGATCACCGGCGCGTTGAACTGGATCTGGTTCGTGGCGCTGTTGTTCGTCTGATCCACCGCCAGGTTCACGTAGCCGTCGGGGTTGATGGTCGGCGTGATGGTGAGCACGGTGCCGACGCTCAGATACTGGATAGTCTGCACGGTAGTGGGCACGGTGCCGGTCACCACGCTCTGGGCCACCTGCACGAACGGCACCTGCTGGCCCACGTTCATCACCGCCTGCTGATTGTTCTCGGCGATGATCACGGGGAGCGATAGGATCCGCACGTCGCCGCGCTGTTCGAGCGCGTTCATCGCGACGTTGTAGCTCACGGCACCTCTCCCTCCGGTGAGCGCGAGGATCAGGTCCTGGGCGCCGGCCACCGACGGGAACGACGCCGAATCGGTGCTGTTCCCCTTGGTCTGCTTAGCCGAGCCCGAGATTCCCAGCTCGAGATCGCGGGTACGGTCCACTTCGGCGATCGTGACTTCGATGAGCACCTGCAGCGGCCGCAGGTCCACGCTCTGCACGATCTGCTCGATGAGCGCCCAGTCCGAGGGCGTGGCGCGCACGAGCAGCGAATTGCTCGACTGCTCGCCCACGATGCGAATCTGCGCCGCCGCGTTGGAGAGACTGCCGCTGGCCAGAGCCTGCGTGAGTGTGGCCAGCGCACCACCGCGGCCGCCGCCGAACCCACCGAATCCGCCGCCGGCCGCCGTCGTGGCCGCTTCAGCGCCGGTGGGCGCTGCACCACCCCCACCACCTCCGCGCGCGCCGCCACCACCGGCAGCAGCGCCACCAATCGCGCCGCCGAACGTAGCCCCACCGAATCCACCGCCCCGTCCGCCCCCACCGGTGATCGTCGTGCCGCCGGCCGCCGCCGTCAGGCCGTTCAGTCCGGCAATCCCGACGGTGGACGACGCCCCCGAGAACAGGCTCATCAGCACCGGCGCCAACTGCGCGGCGTTGGCGTGCTTCAGGCGATAGACGTACAGCTTCAACTCGGCCTGCTGCGCCTGCTGCGCGCGCTCGCGCGCCGGCGTGAGCTGCACCGGCCCGGTGATCTGCAGCAGCGAACCCGTCTCGGTTACCGTCAGATCGTTGGCTGCGGCGATGCCCTTGATCATGTCGGTGATCTCGGCGCGATTCGCCGGTTGCCCCATGCGCAACGTGACCTTCCGATCGGGCAGATTGCTGTACGACATGTTGACGTTGCCCGCTTCCGCGAGCGCCGACAGCACCACGTGGATGTCCTGATCCTGGAAATCGAGCGCGTAGGCCGGCCCCGACTTGGCAACGCCGCCCGTGTCGGCGGCGGGCTTGGCGGCCGGTGCCGTTCGCCGCGGCGGCGTGCCCTGTGCCGCGAGGGGCGCGGCGACGAGCCAGGCGACGAGTGCAACGCGAGTGATTCGTGACATGACGCTCAACTCCCTGGTCGGGGCGCAAAGATCTCGAGCCGCTTGCCCTCCGGCGTCGTGAACACGACGCTTCCACGCTCGATGGACTTGACGACGAAATTCCCTACGTGATCGCCCACCCGCACCATCAGCAGCCTGGACGACGCGAACTGGCAGGTTGCGAAACTCGAGCCGTCAGCGGCAAGTGCGGTACCGAGCACCACGGGCTTGGGCGGCTCCTGCGGGCCCGCCGGCCCGGTGACGACCACCTCCCCCGGCGGGTGGTACCGTACCGGCGGCGCTGACCGGTTGGTGGCGAACAGATCGCTCGCCACCGCCGCGCCGACGTCCACGGACGGCGGTGGCGCCGGCGTGGCGAGCGCGCCCGGCGTGATGGTCACGGCGGCCGGTGCGGCCGGCACCACGTCCGTGTGCAGCGCGCCGGCCAGCGTCCAGGCGAGGACCGCTGCCCCGACCGCGAGTGCGCCGAGCGCTGCGCGCATGTAGATGCCGCCCGTCCATTCGCGCCACGTCATGGCTGCGCTCCTGGCTTGGCAGCAGCCACCGGCGTCACCGGCGGCGCGGTTGGCGACTCGCCGCCCATGGCATAGCCGGCAACGGTGGCCGTGATGGTGAGCGTTTCGGCATCCTGGTTTCCAGCTCTGCCGAACCCGCGTGATACGTCCAGCCGTTCCACGCGCACTAGCTTGTCGCCGCGGTCGAGCGCATCGAGAAAGGCGAGCAGCCCCTGGAAATCGGTTTCGGCACGGAGATCCACGTGCAGCGTGCGGACCCCCGGCGTGGCCGCCGTGGCTGGGCGCGTGGCGGCGTCCTGCAACCAGACGTGGCTCCGCCGCGCGAGATCGCCGAGATATGACGCCAGTTGGGCGCTCGCGATCACGTCGTCGCGCCCTTCGAACAACTTGGGCTCCACCACCTGCAGCGCCGAATCGGTGAGCTGCTGCAGTTCGGGATTGCTGTGCGCAGTGGCCAGCGCGCCGCGCTCGCGCGACAGCGTCGCGCGTTCGGTGGCGAGGTCGTCCCGCGCGGCGGACAGCGCGGCCCGGTACGGCCGCACCCCCCAGATGAACAGCAGTCCGGGCGACAGCACGAGCGCTCCGATCAGCATGGCGCGACGGTCGCGGGCGTTGAGCCGGACGGGGGTCATTGCTGCCCTCGAGACGCATCCGGCGCCAGATGCGGCGCGCCGGCGCTGTCACGCAGCTGCGCGGCGATCGTGAACCGCTCCATCGGGGGACTGTTCTCCTGCGCCTCGCGGCGCACCGGTGCCGGCGCGCGAACGTCGGACAGCTGCGGGCTCTGCTCGATGGCATCGAACACGCGGCCCGCGCTGGTCGCCAGCCCGTCCACCACCAGCGAATCGCCGCGCACGTGGAACGCGGTGAGATACGCGTCGTCGGGCACGCGGGCGCTCAGCTCGGCGAGCACGGGCGCCCAGTGCGGCGCGGCGCGCTGCGCGCCGGCCAGGGCCGCGATCCGGCGGTAGGCGTCCTCCACCGACGTGCGGCCAATGAGCGTGGCCGAAACCTGCGAACGGATGGCCGCTCGCTCGGCCCGCACCGCGCGGAGATCGCGATTCACGCCCCACAGTTCCACTCCTGCTGATGCGGTGAACAGGATCACGGCCGCCGCGGCTACTGCGATAGCGCCCCGTGCAATGCTCGCCCGCTGTTCGGCGCGCACCGCCTCGATGACCAGCTGCGGTCCCGCGCTGCGGTCGGCAAACGCCGCCGCCATGACCTCAGAGGATTCGGCGTGCTCGCCCCACTCGCCGGCCGCGATGTTGATGCTGACGCCGCGCGCCGCAAGCGCCCGCCGCAGGTCGTCGCGCCCCGAAATGCCAAACGCGCCCACCGCGCTCGTCGCGCCACCGGCCGCCGCTTCGGCGATCGCCGCCCCGATGAGATCGACGTCGGCCGCGCCGGCGCGGAACCGTCGCACGTTGGCCACCCGCGCGTCCACCAACTCCACGAGCGCCGTTCGGTCCCCCTCGTTCACCAGGAGTTGCGACGGCCGGCGGCCGAAGGCAGGCCAGAGACCGATCGCGGCGGCCGCCCACGCGCCCTCGGCGGGCGTCACCGACGAAACGCTCCATCCTGAATCGCGCGCCGCGTTGTACAACGCGGCGAGCACGCGGGCCGATGCCGTCGCCGCGAGCACTGGGCCCAGGCCGTCGCGCCGGCCGTGGAGGCCGCGCGGCACCAATGCGCCGGCCACCTGCGGGCCCCGCGCGCTCACGAAGTACCGGCCGCCGTTCCGCGCCAGCAGCTGCGCAATGTCCGCCTGGGCGAGCGGTGGCAACTCCAGCCGGCGTACTTCCACCAGCGGCGGCAGGAGCGCGACCGCCAGCCGTCCGCCGGTCGTGGCGCCCGCCGCGCGCGTCAACTCGTCGAGCGCGGCCACGAGCCCCGGCCAGGCGCCGTTGTCGCCCGGATACGCCGCCACCGGCACGCGGAGCACTCGTGCGCCGCTGCGCCAGACTGCGCACAGTTCAGTGCCCGAAAGCGCGACGCCCACGCGAGGGCCCCGAGTACGGCCGAAAGCCGGCATTACCACTGCTCCCAGGAAGGCGTGGCCGTGGTTCCGCTGCGTGTGAAGAGCGCCATTACCTGCGTCGGTTCCGCCTGCGCACCAGCGCGCGCCGTTAACGTCACCAGAATCTCATTCGTATTCACGGTCATCGCCCGGGCCAGCTGCGCCTGCTGGATGCCGGCCATCGTTGCCAGCCCGGCATTGCCGCCACGCCCGCGCGCCGGCGCGTAGCCCGGCACTACCTGAGCGATGGACGAGATCCGCAGGCCGCGCGAGCGCTGGTTGAGGATGTTCGACAGGATCTGATCGGTCATCCCGGGAATGGCGCGCAGCACCGGCACCGGTGCGGTATTGATGTTCACGATTCCCGATCCGTACACCGTGAAGTACGACGCCACGTCGGCATAGATCGACGGCGTCATCCCTTCCACTTCGAGCAGTTCGGCCACCGAGCGGAACGGCCCGTTGGCCGGGAGCGCCAGCAGCCCCTTCTTGATGTAGCCGTCCGCCTCGTCGCCGTTGGGACGCGCGATGTCGTCCACGTCTTCCCAATCCATGATCGTCTGCGCGAGATGGTCGGCGGTGGTGTAGTCGTTGAGCACGTAGCTGAAGAAGGTGCGGAGTTGGTCTTCCGTCACGTCGTTGAGGTTGAGCCGCCGCCCCAGATCGAGTAGTTGGGCGTCCACTTCCATGCTGTCTACGTACACCGGACCCGAGTAGATGGAGTCCGCGCCCAACCACGGGTCGCCCGAGCGCGTGCTCGACAGCGCCGCGTTGTTGGTCGGCATCACGCGCAGGAGGTAGTCCAGCTGCGCCTGCGTCACGGCCAGTGCGCCGAGCGCCGCGCCTCGAGCCACGCCGCGCTCCTCGGCGTTGATGCCGAGTACGCGCCGCTCCTTGGCCGCGAGGCTGAACTGAAGCGCCACTACGGCAATGGCGACCACGAGCCAGAGCGCGGCGATCAGCGCCACGCCGCGGCGCGCATGCGGGCCCGGCCGGCTGGCGGTGCTCATCGCCCCAGCCCCGCGGGCTGCTGTCCCATCGCCACGATCATCGGCAGCGTCACCAGGCCCGGGAGCAGCGTCGTCGTGGACAGCAGGGTGAGTCGCAGCGCCCGCGGTTGAATGGTCGATGCCTCGGAGGCGGGATACCACAGGTTGGTGCGCGTATCGAGATACTCCACGACCATCGAGTCGATGGCTGGTTCGACTTCGATCCGCTGCAGCGGCGCCTGCGTGCTCGCCTGATACTCCAGCGTCAGTCCGGTCTCCGTGGTACTCGGGTCGCCGTCGACGAACAGCCGCATGCGCGCCTGCGGGGCGTTCGCCGGATTGGGCGCGGTGGTGGTGAAGTCCAGCTCGTCGCCAACCGCCTGGGCCGCAGTGATCGTCGGCGTGGTGGTGGTGGCCGAACTCCCCGGCGTCACCGTCTGGAGAGCCGACATCGACGACGCACCGCCCGCGCCCCCGCTCGGACCGGCCGTGCGGCTCCCCATCTGCGGGAGACCGCCTGACGTGATGAGCACGTTACCCGAGACGAGCCACGAGTGGATGGTCTCTCGCAGCGCGGCGCCGCGCTCCACGGACGCCGTGGCCCGCACGATGTCGCGCTGATGGTCGATGATCGTCGAGAACGTGGACGCGCCGGCAGCCGCCATCATGCCCGTGATGACGAGAGCGATCGTCAGCTCCATGAGCGTCATGCCGCGGCGGGCGCGCATCATGGCGTGGACGCCAGCGGCGGACGCCGGTAGAGGTAGGTGCGCACCGTGTACGCGCCGCTCGGCCAAGTGATGGTGATCGCGACGTCGTACACGCCGGGCTCGTCGTTCACCGCGCCCGACGTGGTCTTCCACGCGTAGTCGCCGAGCGGCGCGGCGAACGCCCCCTTGGCCACCGTGTCGGGGAGCGCCTGGAGTTCCTGGTCCGTGAGCAGGTTCATGAAGTCCAGCCGCGACGTGGCCAGCGCATCGGCTTCGATCGCCCGGCGGGCACGCTCGGTGGTGCGCAACTCGGCGCCCACCGCGCTCAGCGCGGCCACCGAGGTGATGCCGACGATGGCGAGCGCCGCGGTGGCCTCGAACAGCGTGAACCCCCGTCTAGTGCGCATTGGACGTCGCCACCCCGTTCCAGGGATCCACGAACACCACCACCGACGAATCCGCGCCGCGCACGCGCACCGTATCGGCCAACGTCGCGCCGGTGGGCGCGAACACGTAGCGCAGCCGCGGCAGATCGGTCACCAGCGCCTCGTCGCCCTGGAGCGACAGTTGACCGGTGGCCACCGATCCGGTGCCCCGCACGCCCGTGGAATCGGCGCGGAAGTTGCCCGTGACCGGGTCCACGATCAGCGTCACCGTGACGTCGCTGTCGATGGCCACGGCGCGCGAGGCGCGCAGCAGATCGAGCAATGCCGCCGCGGTGTGCTTGGGCGTCACCTGCCCCAGGTCCACGAGCGCCGGCACGACGAGCGTGGCGGCGATCGCCATGATGACGAGCACCACCGACATCTCGAGCAGCGTGAACCCGCGCCGGGCGCGCGTCACTTGAACGAACTCGCGTTGATGCCGTAGATCGCCTGCAACAGCGACAGCGCCACGAACGCCACCATCGCGCCGAAGATCACGATCAGCGCCGGCTCGGCCAGCGTCACCAGCCGCTGCATCGCCCGCTCCGTGCGCTCCTCGAAAATGTCCGCCGCCTTGAGCAAGAAGATCCGCAGTTCGCCCGCGTCTTCGCCCACTCCGATCAGCTGCGACAGCAGGGGCGGAAAGAGCGGGCCCTCGGCCACCGCCGCCCGCAGCGACGTCCCCTCGCGCACGCGGGCGCGGATGCGACTGGCGTCGTCGCGTGCGATCGGGTCGGCCAGCGACTCCACCGTGTCGTCCAGCGCCATGAGCAGCGGCGCGCCGCCGCCTAGCAACACCCCCACCAGCCGCGCGAATCGCGCCGACAGCGCGTACTGCCGCAGCGTGCGCACCATGGGCAGCGTGAGCAGCGTCCGCGACCAGGCCCGCGTCCCCTCCGCGGTGTTCTTCACCCACGCCGCCAGCGCCGCGATCACTACCGGGATCATCAGCGCCACCGGCCAGAATCGGTGCAACCCGTGCGAGATCGCGATCAGCGTTCGCGTGGACGTCGGCAGTTCCGCCCCGCTCCCCTCGAGCAGCCCCACGAACCGCGGCAGCACGAAGAACATCAGCACCAGCACCGCGCACGTCCCCGCCGTGGCCAGGATGATCGGGTACACCGCCGCCGACACCAGACGCCCGCGCAGCTGCTCGTCGCGCTCGAGCTGCGTGGCCAGCCGCGTGAACGCGCCGTCCAGGTCGCCGCTCCGCTCGCCGGCCCGCACCATGCCCACGTACAGCGGCGAGAACAGGCCGCCATGCGCGCCTAGTGCCGTGGACAGCGTGTCGCCGCGCTCCACCCGCTCGCGGACGTCCAGCACGGCTGTGCGGACGTCGCCCGTCGCCACCCCGGATGCGGCATTGAGCGCCTGCGCCAGCGGCATGCCCACCGGAAGCAGGGCCGCCAGCGCCCGTGTCACCTCCAGCACCTCGCGCCCGCGCCCGAACCGGAACCGCCCGCCGCCCCCAGTCGCCACTTCCGACGACTCGGCCACGTCGAGCACCAGCAGCCCGCGATCCTCCAGCGAGCGCGCGAGCGCGCCCGGGCTGGCGGCGTTCGCCACCCCGCGCTGACGCTTGCCCGCGCCGTCAACGGCCTGATACGCGAAGGTCGGCATGCTGCCCGCCCGCCGGCTACTGCCAGCTCGTGATGTCGGCGTCCTCTCCGGTCCCGCCCGGCTTGCCGTCGGCCCCATAGGTGAGCAGATCGTAGCCGGTCGGATTTACCTGTCCTGGAGACAGGTAGATGTAGGCCGCACCCCAGGGATCCAAGGGAACCGGCTTCCGCAGATACGGGCCTCGCCAGTTGGTCGGCGGATCCACCGTGGGCATGGTCCAGAGCGCGTCCAGCCCCTGCTGCGTGGTCGGGTAGTGCCCGTTGTCCAGGCGGTACGCGTCGAGGGCGGTGCCGAGCATCTCGATCTGCGACTTGGCGGTGGCCGACTTGGCCGCCCCCACGTGCTGGAAGATGTTGGGCGCCACGAGCGTGGCCAGGATCGCGATCACGACGATCACCACCATGATTTCGATCAGGGTGAAGCCCGACCGGATCGGGCGGCGGGCTGCCCCCTTCCACAAGCGGCGTCGGATCATATCACGGTCCCAGTCAACGTGAACGAGCGCATGGGTCGCCACGAGCTTCGAGACCGGGCGCGCAACGCCGCCGAGACGTCCACCCGTGGTGCTCTACCTACGCACGAGAGGGAGACACCGTTTGCCGACCGACGTTAAGGCGTTTCGCGGTGCCCAGGCGTGCCGAGGCGCACGGGGGGTCTACCGATGGGTCCGCATGGGGTTCCGGCGCTACTTCTCGTCCGCGTCCCGCTTCTCCACCACCAGCGTGTACTCGGCGGCCAGCGCGGCGATCGACCCGAGCGCGACCAGCACCGGCATGAATGCCGCGCCGACGAGTCCGAACGTCAGCGGGATCTCGAAGATCGTCTGCCCCTTGTCATTCTTGACGATGATGCGCCGGATGTTCCCCTGGTGCACCAGTTCCTTGACCCGAGCCACGAGCCCTTCGCCAGAGACTTTGTGTTCTTCGGTGCTGCCGGCAGTGCCTGCCATCGATCGCTCCTTGCGTGTGCGCGCCCCACGCGCGCCCCTTCTCCCTACGCGGTCGGCGCCGGCCGGTTTCGGCCGGCCCACCGGGCGGGCATCCGGGAACGAAAAGGAGGATCCGGATCCCCGCCTGGCGCCCCAGTCGCCTGGCTACATGCCGCCACGGCCTCTTGCGGTCGGCGGCAGGATGCCGTTGAGGCGCAGATACACGGCCGCCATGCTATAGTGGTCCGCCCAGTCGGCAGCGATGTCCATCATCGCCGCGGCACGGGTCACCTTGCTCTTGCCAAAGAACGGCACGCTGTCGGTGAGCGTCGCGTCGGTGAGCTTGGCAAAGCTCGCTGCGCAGTAGTCGAACGAGCGGGTCACGCGCGCGACGAGGTCGGCCTTGGGCGACGTGGCCGTGAGCTTTGCTTCGGTGGGGGCCGTCGAACCCGAGATGGTCGAGCAGAGAAACTCGTTCGACGTGGCCACGTGCAGCACCAGCTGTCCGAAGGTCATCTGCGCTTCGGTGGGGTGATAGCCGTACTTGTCGGCGGGCATTTCGTCAGCTGCAGCGACGAAATTGCGCTTGGCGCCGACGAGCGTGCCGCGGAGCGCGTCGGCTACGGGGCTCTGGGCCTGGGAAACGACCGGAACCGCCGAGATGAGCAATCCGGCGACCACGGGGAGGAAGGTTTTGCGCATGAATCCGTCCGGGTGAAGGTTTGAACAGTGGGCGAAGGTCTGGAACGTGCGCACCTCCGGCCTCGCCGGCAAGTCCCGCCGGATGGGACCATCCTGGTCATCCCCGCCGTTCTTGATGCCGACGCCGGGCGCGAGTTATGGTAGTCCACGGTCCGCCAGTGGTTCTCGCCCCAGTCCCTGCTCCCACCGCCCATGAAAGCCCTCGCTCTCGCCGCCTGTGCGCTGCTCGCCGGGTGCGGAATCGGCTCCAACGACCGCCAACCGATCGATTCCCAACTCGCCGGCTACATCGCCAGCATCAGGGCCGTGGACAACCACGCACACCCCATGCGGCCCATCGCGCCCGGTGCGCCCCCCGATTCCGAATACGACGCACTGCCGCTCGACGGCATCCCCCCGTTCCAACTGCCCTGGCGCCTCCGGCTCGACAACCCCGAATGGGCCGCTGCCGCGCGCGCCCTCTATGACATCCCGGAGTCCGACACCGGCAAGGCCTACCTGGACGCACTTGCCGCGGCCCGCGGCCGCGTGCAGAAGGCGCAGGGCGATAACTTCCCGGCCTGGGTGCTCGACCGCGCGGGGATAGAGGTGATGTTGGCCAACCGGATTGCGGCAGGGCCCGGACTCACCCCGCCTCGGTTCCGCTGGGTGCCGTTCGACGACGCGCTGATGCTGCCGCTCGACACGCGCGCCGAGGCCGCGCGCACACCCGACACGCGCAGTCTGTACCCACGTGAGGCCGCGCTCCTCCACCGCTACCTCGAGGCGCTCGGCGTGAAGGCGCTGCCGACTAGCCTCGAAGCCTACGTTCAGGCGGTGATCGCGCCCACGCTCCAGCGCCAGCACGACTCCGGGGCGGTAGCGGTAAAGTTCGAGGCCGCGTACCTGCGCGCGCTCGACTTCGCGCCGCCCGACAGCGCCGCTGCCCGCTCGGTGTACGCGCGCTACGCGCATGGCGGCGTGCCGACGCGCGCCGAGTACAAGACGCTTGAAGACTACCTGTTCCACGAGATCGCCTTCCGCGCCGGACGGCTCGGCATGGCGGTGCACATCCACGTGCTGTACGAATTCGGCGGCTTCTATTCGCCGAGCGGATCGGCACCCTCCCAACTTGAGGCGGTCGCCAATGACTCCTCGCTTCGCGGCACGAACTTCGTGATGCTCCACGGCGGATGGCCGCTCACCGGCCAGACGCTCGCCTTGCTCGGCAAGCCCAACATGTACGCCGACATCTCGATGATGACGCAGTTCATCGAGCCGTCACAGCTGGCCGGCGTATTGCGCGACTGGCTGAGCCAGTGGCCCGAGAAGGTGCTGTTCGGCACCGACGCCTTCGACGGCGGCACGCCGCAGGGGTGGGACCAGGGTGCGTGGCTCGCTGCCACCTCAGCCCGCAAGGCCCTCGGCCTCGCGCTCACGGGGATGATGCGCGACCGCGAGATCACCCGCGCCCGCGCCGAGCAGCTCGCCCGCATGGTCCTCCGCGACAACGCCGTGGCGCTGTACAAACTGCAACTGCCGTAGAAGAGTAGGACGGTAGGACTGATCACTGCGGAACGCCGTTCCCGTCCTACCTCCCTACCGCTCTTCCGGCAGCAACACGAAGCGCGCGTAGTTCCCCGCATTCAGATACTTCTTCGCCGCTGCCTGCAACTCGCCAGCCGACAGCGCGTCGATCATCGCGGTATACGGATCGCCCAGGCCGGCGACGTCCTCGCCCGCGCGCAGCCGCGCCGCAATGTTCCCCACCCAGAACGCGTTCTGCTTCACCTCCACCTGGTGCTCGCGGAGCAGTTGTTCCTTCACCTTCGCCACATCGGCGGCCGAAGGGCCCTGCTGCTGCAAGGTCCGGATCAGCCCCATCGTGGTCGCGACCAGCGTGTCGACGTTCGCCGGCGCCGAGCTGAACGACATCTGTACCGTGTACTCCTGCCGCGGTGCGAACTCCATCCCGGCATTCACGCTCGGGCTGTAGGTGCCCCCGAGCTTCTCGCGCAGCGTCTCGATCACCTGGATCTGCAGTAGCTCGGCCAGCGCGCGCAACTCGAACCGGTTCTGCGGCGCATAGTCGAGAGGTCCAGTGAAGAAGAGCAGCGTGTTTGCCTTGGGCTCGACGCCCTTGCGCACAACCCGCTCCACGACGCCGGTGGGCGGCCCCTTCCCTGTGTTCCTCCACGTCTCCGCCTTGCCCGCCGGAATCGTAGCCAGGTACTTCTCGCTCAGCGCCTTGACCGTGTCGAGGTTCACGTTGCCCACGAACACGAACGTGAACCCCGACGCGCCGGCGAACCGCACCTTGAAGAAGTCGAGCGCACGGTGCGGGTCCACTTCAGCGAATGTCGCCGGCGTGATCGGCCGCGACCGGAAGTCGTGCTGCCCCATCGTCGCCTGGACCGTGTCGGAGAACACCTCGTCGGGCGACGCGGTTCGATTGGCCAAATACGGCTCCACCTGATTCCGGAACGCTTCGAACGCCGCCGTGTCGAGCCGCGCCCCCGTGAACTCGAGGTGGATTAGCTGGAACAGCGTCTCGAGGTCCTTGGGAGAGGCGTGTCCCGAGAGCGTCTCTTCGGTCTCGCCGATGTCGGCCGAAACGCCGGCCGCCTTGCCGCTCAGCTTCTTGCCCAGATCCACGCGGCTGAACTGCCCCAGCCCGCTCAGCGACGCAACCTGCGACGCCAGCGCTGCTGACATGTAGGTCGAATCCGGGGCCAGCGACGTCCCGCCGTTGGCATAGGCGCTCAGCAATATCTCGTCGGCCTTGAAGTCGGTGGGCTTGACCACCACGCGGGCCCCGTTGGACAGCATCCATTCGGTGACGTTGATCGCCGGAATGGTCTTCTCGGCCTCCACGCGGCCCGCCGCGCTGATCGGCGGAAGCAGCGGCCCGTCGGCCACCGTCTCGCTGTACGGGGTGAGCGTCAGCTTCGCCGCGCTGTCCATCACGGCCAGCAGCCGCTCTCTCGTTGGCACCGCGACGCCGGCCTTGTCGGGCGCCTCCACGATCACCACGCGGTTCTGCTGCGGCATCCACGACCGCCCCACCGCGTTCACCTCGGCCAACGTGATTCCCGGCAGCAGCGCCTTCACCGTCTCGTATTCCCAGTTGATACCGGGAATCGGATCACCGTACAGATAGTGGTCCACGTACTCACCCACGTACGATCCCGAATTCGTCTTGTCGCGCTCGGCGTATGCGCGCTCGTATCCGCGCACCAGATTGGCCTTGGCGCGCTCCAATTCGTCTCCGAGAAACCCGAACTGGTCGGCCCGCCGCGCCTCTTCCAGCAGCGCCGCCATGCCGCGCTCGATCCCGCCATCCTTCACTTCGGCCGCCAGCGAGAAGGCCTCCACCGTGCGCGCGTAGAACGGACTCCGCGAGGCGCCGGCGTCGAGAAACGGCGCATCCGGTTTCTGCGCCATCTCGTCGAACCGGTCGTTGAGCATGGCCAGGTACAGATTGCCCATCAGATCGCGGCGGTAATCGCCCACCGTCGTCGTCTTGCGGTGGGGCATCTTGAAGATCACGTCCACGTTCGACCCGGTGGCCTCGTTGTCGGTCGCGATCGCCACCAGGGGAGCCGCATTGTCGGGAATCCCCGCCACGGGCCGCAGCTGCTCGTCGCTCGGGTTCGGAATCGCCGAGAAGTTCTGCTTGATCAGCGCCTCGATCCGCGCCCGGTCGAAGTCGCCCACGGCCACCACCGCCATCAGATCGGGCCGGTACCACGCGTCGTAGAACGGCCGGAGCCGGGACGGCGTGGCGGTCATGATGCTCTGCTCGGTGCCGATGGGAAGCCGGTCGGCGTACCGCGATCCCTTGAACGCGATGGGCAGCCACTGGCGCATCATCCGGTCCTCGGCGCCCTTGTCGCCCCGCCACTCCTCTCGCACCACCTCTCGTTCCGCCAGCACACGGCTGGAGTCGAACAGCACCCCGTGCGCCCAGTCGCCCAGGATCTCGAACGCCGTGTCCACGATGCCTGCGGTATCGGTCGGCACGGTCAGCTCGTAGACCGTCTCGTCGAATCCCGTGGAAGCGTTGAGGTCGGCGCCGAACTGCATGCCAATGGACTGCAGGTAACTCACCAACGTGTTCTTGGGAAAGTGGCGCGTGCCTTCGAACGCCATGTGCTCGATGACGTGCGCGAGACCGAGTTGCTGGTCGGTCTCGAGGATCGACCCGGCGTTCACCACCAGGCGCAGTTCGGCCCGTTTGTCGGGCTTGTGATTCACCCGGATGTAGTAGTGCAGGCCGTTGGGCAGCGTGCCCAGCGTCACCGCGCTGTCCACGGGCAGCAGCTGGGCGAGGCCCGGCGGCCCCTGCGCGCCCAACGCGGGGGCAAGGAGCCCCATCGCGACGAGGAACAACCGCCGCGCCTTCGCGAATCCGGTCTCGTATGGGGTCATATAGTTTTGCTAATGCTGGCCCGCCTTGAGCTGGCGGAGCACGGCGCCCAGGGCGTCGATCTCCTTGCCGTAGGCGGCCCAGTCACCCGCCCGCTGGGCGGCGATGGCGCGGGTGTAGTGGTCCTGCGCCTGTTGCAGCAGCGCCGCCGTCCCGACGGCGCGCGCCGGCCCCTGGGCGCGGGAAGTCGCCGAGAGTTCGCCCTGTCCCGACGTGTCCGCGGGAGCAGCCTCCACCGGGGCCGGCGCGCCGCTGCCGAACATCGCATCCAGCGCCTGGTCGAGCGTCTCCCCCATGACCACCCGGTCGCCGCTCGCGACGACCACGCGCTTCATCTCGGGAATGGATCCACCCGACGCCCGCAGGAACAACGGCTGCACGTAGATCAGCGATTCCTCGATCGGGATCACGAGCAGTTCCCCGCGGATCACTTCCGAGCCCCGCTGATCCCAGAGCGTGATCTGGCGCGAGATGTCGGTGTCCTGGTTGATCCGGTTCACGATCTGCTTGGGCCCATACACCAGGCTCTGCTTGGGAAAGCGGTATACCATGAGCTGCCCATAATGAACACCGTCCATCCGCGCCACCATCCACGCCGCGAGGTTGTCCTTGCCGCGGGGCGTGAATGGAGTCATGTAGATGAACTCCTCCTTCTGCTCGCCGGGCAGCCGCATGATGATGTGCCGCATGAACGGCACCGCGGTGCCGCTCTGGTCGTCCGGCGTCGGAATCTGCCACTGATCCTCGCGGTGGTAGAACGCGTCTGGGCTGTCCATGTGGTAGGTGGCCTGCAGCGTCGCCTGGATCCGGAACAGCTGCCCCGGATAACGCAGGTGCCGTCG
The DNA here is from genome assembly GCA_963728785.1 of uncultured Gemmatimonadaceae bacterium. GTDB lineage: Bacteria > Gemmatimonadota > Gemmatimonadetes > Gemmatimonadales > Gemmatimonadaceae > JAGWRI01. Next base: position 217,995 of record CAVSKV010000004.1, on the reverse strand, counting down.
GATGTCGGCCGGCATGGCCGCCAGCGGCTTGAAGATCCCGCTGAAGATCGCCTCGTAGGTGCGGATCACCGGATCGTTCGGGTCCATCACGTAGGCCGCGATCGCCCCGTTGTACGCGTTGATCGTCACCTTGACGCTGTTCCGCATGTAGTTCGCGCCGTCCACGGGCTCCGAATATGGATAGGCGTCGCTCGTCGTGTACCCGTCGAGCACCCATTCCAACCCGCCCGCGTCCGTGATCACGGGGTACGGATCGGAGTCGAACGTGAGAAACGGAAGCGCCGTCGTCGCCCCATCCATGATGTTCCGGTGATACATGATGCGCGCCGATCCGGTGATGTCGTTCGAGAACAGGATCTTCGCCGACCCGAACTCCCAGGCGTACAGCGCCCGGCGGAGGAACGAGCCAACCGGGACTCCGCCGCCGCCGGCGTACGACGTGTACGTGTCGCTGTCCCCAGCCGGATAATCGAACTCCTTCTGCTTGGTGTCCACGAACACGTAGCTGTTCGTCAACTGCCCGTAGTACAGTTCCGGCCGCGTCAGCGAGATTCCCACCGGCGACGCCGGCGGCAGATCCTTGACGAACAGCACCGGCAGCCCCTCTTCCGTCACTTGGTTCACCGGCGCCATCGTCACGCCCATGCCGTGCGTGAACGTCAGCCGGTCGTTGATGAACGTCTGCGTGGGCAGCGACGTGGTGTTCAACTCGCGCGCCGACAGGTGCACCTGCCGGTACTGCCCCTGGATCGTGTACCGGTCGTCGTTCACCGAGACGAAGTCGTAATACGTGCGGATCTCCTGCAGCTGCTTGAACGTCTGCTGCAGCAGATCACGCTCCCACAACCGGACATTGTTGATCGTCGCTGCGTTGGCCTTGATGTCCGCCATCGTGAGCGTCGCCTCGCCGCTCAGCGCGCTCGTCTGAACGTTTTCGATACCCCACGCGGCACGCGTCGCGACAATGTGATTCTTGAGGTACGGCGCCTCCTTGACCAGCTCGTTGGGCAGGACGCTCAGCTTTTCCACCGTGAACGGCAGCACCCCGCGGGCCACGACTCCCACCGCCGCGTATGCCGCAATCGCGATCAGGGCATAGCGCAGCAGCCGCCCTCGAAGCATGCCGTACACCACCAGGCCCGCCGCGATCAGCGCGACGATTGCCGAAACGCGAATGCCCGGCAGCATCACGTGCACGTCGGCGTAACTCGCGCCCACCAGCGGACCGGTGGTGGAATACAGCAACTCCGCCGACCGCACGATCCACAGCCGCACGGCCGTGAGCACGAACAGCACCGCCAACAGCATGCCGACGTGCCGTTCGGCGCCTGCGTCCGCCTTGGGCCGGCCCGGCCCGATCGGCAACTGTCCCCGCAGCGCGTAGACCAGCGAGGCGGCGCCCAGCGAAAGCGTCACGAGCAGAATGAGCACCGTGAGCGCAGCCGAGATCGCCGGCAGACGGAACAGGTAGAACCCGATGTCGCGCCCGAACAGCGCGTCGGTCTGCCCTACCGACGCGGCATGGAACGCTTGGACGAACGTCATCCACAGCGCCCCCATCGACACCGCCACCAGGAATGAAACGAACAGCGCGCCCAACCGCAGCGCACGCGGCAGGAAGCGCGAGACGTCCAACGGCGGCTGGTTCACGCGATTGATGAACAGCGCCGGCATCTTGCCCTGGTGCGACGTGGCGATGCGAATGTTGCCGCCGACGATGGCGTAAGCCACCAGGCCGCCGACCACGAACAGGGCCACGCGCCAGATCAGCGAGGTCATGAACACCGTCGTGAATCCCACCTGGCGGAACCACAGCCAATCGGTGGCGAAGGTCGCCAGCCAGGGCACGACGAACAGCGCAAGGAACATCAGGGCGACGATCGCGATGATCAAGCGTCGCACGTCGCGCCGCATGGGAGGAAGCACCCGGCGGCCGGGTCCGTCGAAGGGAAGGGTCATATGCCTGGTAAGATGGCACAAAATGCCCCTGGACACCAACGCACGGCCGGATTCGCCCGGGCGCTCTGGACATGGCCGCGCCCCGCAGGCGTTATTCAGGCATGGTTCCCCACGCACCTCGGTAAGGAATCCGCCATGCCCCGCCTCCAGAAACTCCTCGCCCTCTCCGCCCTGCCCGCCGCCCTCGTGTTCGCGGCCGCCGGCTGGACCCGCGACCGCCAGCCCGCCCCGCGGCCCGGCAAGGTCATCGCCGCGCCCGTCGATACGACAATTTTGAATTCGTTCAAGTGGCGCAACATCGGCCCCGAACGCGGCGGCCGCTCGATCGCCGTGTCCGGCGTCCGCGGACAGCCCGCGATGTCGTACTTCGGCGCCACCGGTGGCGGCCTCTGGAAAACCACCGACGGCGGCGAGCACTGGGCCCCCGTCACCGACGGCCAGATGACCAGCGCGTCGGTGGGCGCGGTGGCCGTGGCGGAAACCAGACCCGACGAGGTGCTCATCGGCACCGGCGAGTCGGAGATCCGCGGCAACATCATGCCCGGCGACGGCATCTACCGTTCCATGGACGCGGGCAAGACCTGGACCCACGTGGCGTTCCAGAACGTCGATGCCATTTCCAAAATTCGTATAGATCCCACCGATCCCAACATCGCGTTCGCCGCCGTGTTCGGGCAGTACGCGGTGCCGAGCGAGGACCGCGGCATCTTCAAGAGCACCGACGGTGGCGTCACCTGGCGCAAGGTGCTCTATCGTGATGCGGGCACCGGCGGCATCGACGTCGAGATCGACCGCAACAATCCCAAGGTCGTCTACGCCGCGCTCTGGCAGGCCTTCCGCAAGGAATACACGGCGTGGTCCGGCGGTCCTGGGTCGGGCCTCTTCAAATCCACCGACGGCGGCAAGACTTGGACCGAGATCACCCACAACCCGGGGCTCCCCCCGGGCATCGACGGCAAGATCGGCATCGCTGTCTCCCCCGCCAACTCCAACCGCGTCTACGCCCTGGTCGAGAACGACAGCGGCGGCCTCTACCGCTCCGACGATGCCGGCGCCACCTGGACCTTCGTCAACGGCAGTCACGACATCAAGCAGCGCGCCTTCTACTACACCCACGTCTACGCCGATCCCAAGGACGAGAATCTCGTCTACATGCAGAACACGAGCCTCTTCAAGTCCGTCGACGGCGGCAAGACGCTCACCACGCTCCGCGGCACGCACGGCGACTTCCACGACCTGTGGATCGACCCCGATAGCGGCCAGCACATGGTGGTCGGCAACGACGGCGGCGGCGCCGTGACCACCGACGGCGGCCAGAACTGGACCCCCGAGACCTACTCCACGGCCCAGATGTATCACGCGGCCGCCACCGTCAACTACCCCTACGACGTCTGCGGCGCCCAGCAGGACGACGGCACGGTCTGCATTCCCAGCAACACCGGCCTGGGCCGTGGCTTCGGCCGCGGCGGCCGCGGCGGCGGGCGCGGGGGCGCGGCCCCCGAGACGTTCAGTCCGGGCGGCTCGGAGCCCGGCTACATCGCTCCCGATCCCCTCGACCCCGACGTCTTCTTCTCGGGCGCCAACAACGGCGGCTTCATGGAGCGCCTCAATCGGCGCACCGGGCTGTCGCGCGAGGTCAATCCGTATCCGCTCATGTTCTCGGGCGAGCCCTCCAGCGCGCTCGTCGAACGCTGGCAGTGGACGTACCCCATCATCTTCTCACCCGTCAATCCGCGCCTGCTGTTCACCAGCTCGCAACACCTCTGGAAAACCACCGACGCGGGCCAGAGCTGGACACGCATCAGTCCCGACCTCACCCGCCACGATCCCACCACCATGGGTCCGTCCGGCGGGCCGATCACCCACGACATGAACGCCCCCGAGGTGTACGCCACGATCTTCGCCATCGGGCCCTCCAAGAAGGACGTCAACGTGATCTGGACGGGCTCCGACGACGGACTCGTGTACCTCACGCGCGACGGCGGCAAGACATGGACCGACGTCACCCCCAACGGCATGCCCGACTTCGGCCGCGTGAGCCTGATCGACGCCTCGGCGTTCGACGGCGGTGCGGCCTACGTGGCCGTCAAGCGCCCGCTGCTCGACGACAAGGCGCCCTACATCTTCCGCACACACGACTACGGCAAGACGTGGACCAAGATCGTCGACGGCATCCGCGCCGACGACTACGTCCACGCCGTGCGCGAGGACCCCAACCGCAAGGGCCTGCTCTACGCCGCCACCCAGCACGGGGTATACCTGTCGTACGACGACGGCGACCACTGGTCGTCGCTCTCCCTGAACCTCCCCGACGTCCCGGTCTCGGACCTGATCGCGTATCGCAACGACCTCGTCATCTCCACGCACGGGCGCGGGTTCTACATCCTCGATAACGACGTGCCCCTCGAGCAGTTCACGCCGGCCGTCGAGGCGGCCGCCGACGCGTACCTGTTCGCGCCGCCGCCCGCCATTCGCTCCACCGACGGCGCCGTCATCACGTACTGGCTCAAGCACCCGGCCAAGGACGTGCGCCTCGACATTCTCGATGCCGCTGGCCGCGTGATCCGCGAGTACAAGCCCGACACCACCGCCGCCACGGGACGCGGTCGCGGCGGCTTCGGCCGGTTCGGAGGACCCACTGCCCCGCCCAAGACCGAGGGCATCGACCACTTCACCTGGGATCTGCGCTACGAGGCGGCGAAGGGCTTCCCGGGCATGATCCTCTGGGGCGCCAGCACGCAGGGCCCCGCCGCGCCTCCGGGCAGGTACACCGTGCGCCTGATCGTCGACGGCCGCTCGCTCACCCAGCCGTTGACCGTCAAGCGCAACCCCCTGTTCATCGACGTCACCGACGCTGACCTCCAGGTGCAGTTCGCCCTCGCCATCCGGATCCGCGACAAGCTCTCCGAGTCCAACCAGGCGGTGGTCGACGTGCGCAACGTCAAGACGCAGGTGGACGACCGGCTCAAGAAGTCCGACGACGCCACCCTCAAACAGCTCGGCGACAAGCTCAACGAGCACGCGGGCGCCATCGAGGCGAACATCTATCAGGTGCAGAACCAGAGCGAGCAGGACCCGCTCAATTTCCCAATCAAGATCAACAACCGCCTCGGTACGCTGCTCAGCACCGTGAACAGCGGCGACGGCCGCCCCATCGCCAGCGCGCAGCCCATCTTCGACTACCTGACCGGCAAGCTCAAGGTGCAGACCGACGCGCTGGCCAGGGTCTGGGCCACCGATCTCGCGGCGTTCAACTCCCAGGCGAAGAAGCTCGGCCTGCCGCCCATCAACCCCAAGTGCGCGCCCGGCCAGGTGTGCGGCATCGTGCCGTGAGCGGCGCCCATATCGCGAGAATGTTGAACTGACAGGGAACGGCGCCCCCAACGGGGCGCCGTTCGTCGGCGTCTCCTCTTACCCGCGAGCAGCCTGGGTCACGCCGTTCACGGGTGCCCGCCAGCGCGTCAACAGCGGCAGCGTGCGCGCCATCAGCGTCCGGGCCTGCGCGCCCGGAATCCCCTGGCGCTCCAGCGCCCCAACACAGATGTCCGTCATCTCCGGCAGCGTCATCTCCGGATTGATGAACGCGCCGTCCGCATAACAGAAGTGGCAGTAGTCCTCGGCCCGAGATCCACCTCTTGACGTACCGAAATCCTCGGGCTTCGCCAGCGGCATTCCACAGCTCTGGCAGAAGGGCCCCTTCGCGTGCGCGACGGCCATGGCCACTCCTCGATGTGATCGCCCGGCGTGCGACACCGGATGATGATGGCGCATTCCGAAGCTCAGTGTCGGGAAATTGCCGTATCGCGTAGGGCAACCCTTCGCCCGGCAACCGATTACGCCGGCATCCTCGCGCCCGCCCGGAACCCTTACGCACTATGCTCATCCTCCCCGACACTCCGCGCTGCGGTTCATGCCGACATTTGAATTGGTTGGGTGACCGCCACCGGACGCCAATCCCGCCTATCGAGGAGATGCCATGAGACTCAAGAACCTGTGGTCGCTGCTGCTCATCGTGCCCGGGCTGGCTATCGGCCAGCAGCCAGCGGCCCCCAAGGCGCCGATTGACGTGATGAAGGCCAATGTCGCGCAGATCAACCCAAGCGCCGAGAAGGAACGCTGGAGCGCCAACGTCCAACTGTGGCAGATCGAACTCGCCCAGACCGGGCCCATCGCCAAGTCCGACCACCAGAGGATGCTCGCCCTGCTCGAGCGCATTCGCCGCAACGTGGGCCGCAATGCCAATCTCCCCGAACGGCAGCGTTGGGACGCCAACATCCAACTGTGGGTCGCGCTGATCGATGACCAGGGCGCATTCACCAAGACCAGCATGGCCAAGCTCACACCGCTGTTCCGGATGTTGCAGACCAACGTCGCCGCAATTACCGTCGCGGCCGAACGCGAGCGCTGGGAGGCCAATCGCGACCTCTGGCAGATGATGCTCTCGCGCGGGAACGCCGCCTTCTAGCCAGCACGCAACCGATCCGCGCGCGGACGCAGTGCCCCGCGCGCGCACGCGCAGGGCGCGGAGTCCGGTAACGGGGCGCCGCGCGAGCCCCGTTTCTGCTCGACGATGCTATCGCGCGCCATGGCCGGCGTCGCGTGCCGGCGAATCTTCCGGCGCACGACACCCGTAGGCGGTAGTATCACCTCATGTCGCTCACCCCGATCCCTCACCCGGTCACACCCGAGTTCCTCGCCCTTCAGGGCGCCGTGAAGGGGCGTTACTCCATCGAGCGCGAACTCGGTCGCGGCGGCATGGGCGTTGTCTTCCTCGCGCGCGACGTCGCCCTCGACCGACCCGTCGCCATCAAGTTGCTTCCGCCGGACCTCGCCCAGCGTGACGACCTCCGCGCGCTCTTCCTGCGCGAGGCGCGCACCGCCGCCAGGCTGTCGCACCCGCACATCGTGGCCATCCACGCCGTCGAGGAGCGAGGCGACCTCGTCTTCTTTGTCATGACCTTCGTGGATGGCGAGACGCTTGGTGTGCGCGTCCGCCGCGGCGGCCCTCTCGCCCCCGGCGAGGTCATGCGCATCACGCAGGAGGTGGCCTGGGCGCTCGGACACGCGCACGCCCGCGGCGTGGTGCACCGCGACGTGAAGCCCGACAACATCCTTCTCGAGCGCGGCACGGGCCGCGCCCTCGTCACCGACTTCGGCATCGCCCGCGTCACCCAGTCGCTCGACCCCGGGGGCGGAGTGCCCTGCGGCACTCCGCAGTACATGAGCCCCGAGCAGGCCCGCGGGGACGACGTCGACGGCCGCAGCGACCTCTACTCGCTCGGCGTCACCGCCTACTTCGCGGCCACCGGCCGCCTGCCCTTCGAGTCGTGGAGTCCGCACGCCCTCCTGCTCATGCACGCCGAGGAGCCGGCGCCGCCCATTCGGCGCGCTGCGCCGCGCCTGCTGGGCAACTTCGCCAGCGACGTGGACCGCCTGCTTGCCAAATCGCCCGCCGAGCGGTTCGAATCGGCCGACGCCTTTGCGGCGGCGGTCGGTGAAGCCCGCGGCAGCCTGGGGATCGTGCCCGCGCCCGTGCGCCGCTACGTGCTCGATGCCGAGCGCATCGGGGGCGAGATCGCACCGCTCGGCATCACGGCTGCCGCGACCGTCGTGGCATTCGAGATCATGAAACTGTTCGCCGGCGACTTCTTCGGCATCGCGACGGCAATCGAATTCCTCGTCGCCGCCTCGCTGATCGGAATCGCCGGCACGCGCGCCATCCAGCTGGTAGGCGAGACCCGCACGCTCATCCGCGACGGCTACCGGCACGACGCCGTGCGAGCGGCGGCGGTCGTCGCCGACCGCGAGCACGATCTCGAGCGCGCGACCGAGCCGCCCCATGGCGTGGGTCCCCGGACGTGGCTCACGGGGCTCGGCGGGCTCGCACTCACCTCGGTCAGTTTCTACCTTGCCAACGACTTGCACACGTACGGGCTGGACCTCCTCTTCTTCATCGTCGGCATCACGACTCCCGCCATCGTGACTCGCCGCGTCTGGCGCGATCTGCGAGCTGGCAAGCCAGGTACCTTCTGGAATCGGCTTATGGCTGGCAGGTTCGGCCGCTGGCTGTTCCGCGTCGCCAGCCGCACCGTGAGGACCGAACAGGTCGCGCCGTCCGCCGAGCCAACCGCGGTGCTGCTGGCGCGCGCCACGGAAGACCTGTACCACGCCCTCCCCGGCGAGCAGCGCCGGCGGCTCGCCGATGTGCCCGCGCTCCTCGCGCGTCTCCAGGCCGACGCCGCCGTGCTTCACCGGCTGGATGTCGCCGACCCGTCGAAGGCGGAGCGCCTGGCCAGCGCGGTGACCGCCATCGAGAACCTGCGCCTCGACTTGCTCCGCCTGCACGCCGGCCGGGCGTCGGTGGACGAACTCACCGCCGACATTGCCCGCGCACGCGATCTGGCCCAGCGGGTGGACGCCGCCCTCGAAATGCGTGAGCCGACACCCGCGTGATCGCCTGCGAGTCGCGGGTTCAGCTCGCCGGCGTGAGCACCATCGTCACCTGCTGTGTGTCCGTCGTGGGGCAGCCGCACCCGCTGGGCTGCTTCCCGGTGACGTTCAGCGTCTTGCTCGCCGATTGATACCCCGGCGCGCTCACCGTGATCGTGTATTGGCCGGCGTAGCCCGGTACCACGCACACCGTCGCCGTGCTGTCCGATCCGCACGGACCGCCGCCGGTTTCGGCGCCGCTCACCGCGATCGACGCCCCGGGCACCGGACCGCCGGCCGCCGTCGTCACGGTCACGTTCAGCGCCATCGGCATCGGGCACGGCTCGGCGATGCAGTGGTCGCCGCTACCGCCGATACCGCCGCACGCGGCGAGCATCACAGCGATGGCGAGTGCCCAACCGATACGCCCACCGAGGCTCGATTTCTGGATCATCCGTTCGGAGTCCTGCGATCCTGCGGGTGCGCAATCACTTCTTAATAGTATGCCACCCATGCCGCGACTTGCGGGCCACGATCGGGCTGCATACTTTCTCGTACCCGAACAAATACCGAAGATTCCGACAAATCGTTGGCTCAGTCGCCCCACCATTCACGCACGAGGAATCATGCCATGACCGCGACTTCACCCGCCGTATTTCTCACTCCGCAAGCCCTGCTCGACCACTGGCAGGGCCACCGCCGACTCACCCGCCGCGTGATCGAGGCCTTTCCTGACGAGCAATTCAACACCTTTGCGGTGGGCGGCATGCGCCCCTTCGGCACGATGGCTGTAGAGCTGCTGCGCATGGCCGCGCCAACGGTTCATGGCGTGCTTACCGGCGACTGGTCGCAGTCGGTCGCGAACGACATCAGGCCAAGGACCGAGGTCCTGCGCCTGTGGGACGCGTCCACCGCCGAGATGAACGACCTCTGGCCCAAGATTCCGGCGGCGCGCTTTCAGGAAACCATCAAGGCGTTCGGCTACTACGAAGGCCGTGCCTGCGACCTCGTCATGTACGTGATCGACAATGAGATCCACCACCGCGGCCAGGGCTACGTCTACCTGCGCGCGCTGAACATCGAGCCGCCGCACTTCTGGGAGCGGTAGTAACGTTGCTACGTCGCCGACCGATCGATGTACTTGAGCTGTGCGGGCGCCGGTGCGGATTCCATCGCATCGAGTAGCGCCGCCGGATCGTCGGCCACCCGAACCATCGCGCGGTGTTCAGGGCGCACGAAGCGCTCCGACCCCGCGTGATCGAGGAACGCCAACAGCCCATCGTAGCACCCGGCGATATTCAGCAACCCATACGGCTTGGCGTGGAGCCCGAGTTGCCCCCAGGTCCAGATCTCGGTGAACTCCTCCAGCGTGCCAAGCCCGCCCGGCAGCGCCACGAACCCATTCGCCATGTCGGCCAGCCGCGCCTTGCGTTCGTGCATCGACGCCACGACTTCCCGCCGCGAGGGCGCCGTCTGCCAGCGCGCCCATCAGGCCGGTGTTTCCCCCCCGTACACGATGCGGCGGCCGGACCTCGCGATCAGCGCACCGAACCCCCCGGTGGCGGCCACGTAGCGGGGGTCCGCGCCGGGACTCGACGCACGGATCGTCACGGGAGGGACGCACGTCGGGGAATCACCGCGCCCGCGTACGGCTCTTGACCACTTGTCATCGGTCGGCAAATCCGTTCATGTGAAAGAAAGGAGGTACGCAACATGACGACCACTACCAGACCGGCGCCCGTACGGGACAAGATGCCCTCGCACGCCGAACATCACGTCACCCAAGCCTTCGGCCACGAGCGCAAGCTGCCGATCGCGCTCTCCGAAACGGCATGCAGGGAATCGGTGGAGAACCTGAATCAGCTGCTGGCTGACACCATGACGTTGCGCGACATGTACAAGAAGCATCATTGGCAGGTATCGGGCCCCGGCTTCTACCAACTGCACCTGCTGTTCGACAAGCACTTCGGCGAACAGGCGGCGTTGGTGGATTCGCTTGCCGAGCGCATCATGATGCTCGGCGGCCTCAGCATCGCGATGGCGCAGGACGTGGCCGAGATCACGGCCATTCCGCGGCCGCCGCGTGGTCGCGAAACGGCTGACGCGCAGATCCAGCGGCTCCTCCGCGCGCACGAGATCGTGCTCGAGGCGGCACGGGCTACGGCGCGTGACGCCGCCAAGGCGGGCGACGACGGCACCAATGACCTCGTCGTGAGCGACGTGATCCGCACCAACGAGATGCAGGTCTGGTTCCTATTCGAGCACGTGGCGAGCGCGCACGGATAGCCGGGTGAAGAGTCAGGCTACGGAACGGGGCGCTTCGGCGTCCCGTTCCTGCTTTGCAGGAGCCACACCAGATACGCACACACTAGCATGTTCACGGTGAACGTGAACAACTTTGGGCCGGTTACGCCGCCCAGGAGGGCGATCGCCTCGAACGGGATGAACGACGCGGTGGCGATGACGGTCAGATACTCGGCCCACCGCCGCTCGAGCCAGAGGCCCACGCCCTCTAGCGTGTAGAGAACTGCGTAGCCCAGAGCCACCAGGCCAAGCTCGCGAATGCGCGCGGCGCTCGTGCCGCTCAGCCACGCGAGCAGGTCGCGCACGAATCGCGGCTCGCCGGTGAACGAGATCGCGCCCACCCATTCCCGCGCCCGCGCCGTAATCGCCGGTCGCACGTATTCGAATGCGCCGGCCACCACGATGAGCAGCAGCAGCGCCTTGACCAGCTTGAACGCCGCGATCAGTTCGAGCACGCGGTCGCGGTGTGGCTGTGGCGAACTCACCGCCCACTGCGCCTCAGGCGCTGGTCGCCGTCTGCAGCGCGCGGCGGAACGCGAGCGGCTTGCCGATGTCCGAGAACTGCTCCCGCGTGCCGCCGCTGCCGGTGACGATGATGTCTCCGTAGCCGAGCATCTTGCCCATCAGGCCCTGGTTCACCGTCATGCCTTCGACCTTCGGGAGCAGCAGTTCCACCGAGCGCGTCTGGAACACTCCGATCTTCATGATCACGCGTTTGTTGGTCACCGCAAATTCCGACGATCGACGGCGCAGGAACGCGCTCGACAGCGCGAGCACGATCGCCGCGACGGGAGCGACCGCCACCACCGGGCGCTGCGATCTGTATGCCAGCCAGGTGAGCGGCACGAATACGAGCAGCGAAAGCAGTGCAGGGCCGACGTACACGTTCCAATGGAGCCGGGTCCGGAACGTCACTTCCTCGCCCGTCAGGAGATTCCCGTCCACGTAGCTCACGATGGTGGCCCCGGTCGTTGGTTCGGTGCGCGGAACGGAGGTGATCGGCGCCCGGTAGATTCTGCACCGCCGGGGCCACTCGCGCAATCTCCCCCCGGTACCTCAGCGGACGCTGATCGTGTCCTCGACCGTTCTTGACTGCACCGGGTTCCGGAAATCGACGATCGCGTCACCCGGCGCCACGGCCATGAACTTGAAGAGTTGCGTGGGGCCCGCGGGAACGAACGGCCCGACATAGGACATGCTCACGAACTTCGCGATGGGTGACGACACCGACGGCAGGCTGTCATAAGCGCCCGGCCCAATGGTCTGAAGCTTGATATCCACTTCCTGCCCGACCTTCGCCGATATCCGTTGACTGGTGCTGCTCGCAATCGAGACGGCGGTCGGGGTCTGACAGCCGGCAACGATGGCCCCCACGGCAACGATTCGTGCAACGCGAACGGAATGCAGGGTCATGATGCCTCCTGGCAAGCCGACCCGGGAAGCCACGCTGACGCCGGAACGTTGAACCTATGTGTCAGAGCCGCCGAGGTCGCAATGGGGCGATCCGCGGCATGCCGGAGACGGCACCGGTCGCCTTTGCCGCCCCGGAGCATTATCGTTTGTCCCAACCTTCCCACCGCGAGCCCCTAACCATGCGCGTTCTCAGTCTCGCCATAGCATTCGCCGCCTCCGGCCTGGGTGCCTTTACCGGGCCGACGTCACCGGTCCGCCTGCCGATCGCCGCGCACCTCGTTCGCGCGACCGCGGCGCCCCAGCGGTTCGAGATATCCTTTCCAGCCTCCGTCCACGCCCAGCCGATCACCGGACGCGTATTCCTCGTGGTGTCCCGCGATTCCGCGCCGGAACCGCGACTCGGGGCGGGTTCGTTCACCGAGAGCACCCCGTTCTTCGGTGCCGACGTGAGCGCGCTTGCGCCCGGCCAACCAGCCGTGATCGATGCCACAACACCGGGATATCCTACGGCATCGCTGAGTGATATTCCCGCGGGCGATTACTGGGTGCAGGCGGTGATGAACGTGTATACCGAGTTCCATCGCGCCGACGGCCACACGATCTGGGCCCACACGGACCAGTGGGAAGGCCAGAACTTCGCGCGGTCGCCGGGCAACCTCGTGAGCACACCGCAGCGCGTGCACATCGATCGCGGCGCCGGCTACGACATTCCGATCTCCCTCACCCGCACCCTTCCCCCGGTTGCCCTGCCACCCGACACGAAATGGGTGAAGCACATCAAGATCCAGAGCGAATTGCTCACCAGGTTCTGGGGCCATCCCATCTACCTGGGCGCCACGGTGCTGCTGCCGGCCGGATATGAAGAACACCCCGACGTCCACTACCCGGTGGTCTACGAGCAGGGACATTTCGGACTCGGCGCGCCGCTCGGCTTCAGCCCCGACAGCTTTCCGATGCCGCCCAGCTACCGCGCGTTGTTCGCCTCGTACAACATGGACGCCCCGTGGGTGTTCGCCCGTCACTGGATGGGCGCCGGAACGCCGCGCATGATCGCCGTCACCTTCCAGCACCCGACGCCGTACTTCGATGATTCCTACGCCGTCAACTCGGCCAACAACGGGCCCTACGGCGACGCGATCATGACCGAATTGATTCCGTACGTCGAGTCGCACTATCGCATCATCGCCAAACCGTACGCGCGAGTGCTCACCGGGGGCTCGACCGGCGGATGGGAATCGATCGCCCTGCAGATCTACCACGCGACATTCTTCGGCGGTACATGGACGCTGTACCCGGACCCGGTGGATTTCCACCACTACGGCACCGTCGACGCCTACACGGATACCAACGCATTCGTCGTGTCAGGACACGGCATAGCGCCGTTCGATCCCACCAGCGAGTGGTTCCATCCGGAGCGCTGGATCATGCGCGACAACGACGGTCAGCCCTGGCTGAGCATTCGCGACTTCAGCCGCCTCGAGAACGTGCTTGCCAGCCACGGCCGGTCAGGCGAGCAGCTGGAAGCCTGGGAGTCCGTGTACAGTCCGGTGGGGGCCGACGGATACCCGGAGCCGCTGTGGGACAAGACGACCGGCCACATCAACCGGGCGGTGATCACGTACATGCGCGATCATGGCTACGACCTCCAGGCGTACTTGGCTAAGAACTGGGCGACTGTGGGCCCGGATCTCGTGGACAAGATCCACGTGGACGTCGGCGACATGGATAACTTCTATCTCAATCTGGCCGTCATGGATCTGCAAACGTTCATGGACTCGACGCATGCGCCGCACGTGCCGGGAACGTTCCGGTATGGGCGGCCTGAGAAGGGGCACGGCTGGCAGCACACGACGAACACCGACCTGCTGCGCGAGATGGCAGCGGCGATCACACGACATGCGCCCGCCGGAGAGAACACAAACGCGTGGAAGTATTAGCCGGGAGCGCCGTGCCCGAGGCGCTCTCGCCCTGCTCCATCCCCTGACGCAGAGTTCGTGACCGATGCCCAGACTCCCCCGTGCCTCCATGGCTGCGGCAGCCCTCTTGCTCTCGCTTGGCGGAACGGCTTCCGCGCAGACCGCCAAGCCGATGACCATTCGCGGGCTCGGCACGGTGTCCTTCCCTACGTCCACGCATTCCGCGGCGGCCGAGAGCAGCTTCGTCCGCGGCGTGTTGCTCTTGCACGTCTTTGAATACGACGATGCGCTGGCTCACTTTCGCGACGCCGAGCGCATCGACCCCGGAATGGGCATGGCCTACTGGGGCGAGGCGATGACCTACACCCACGGAGTATGGAACGAACAGGACAGGCCCGCGGCGCTCGCCGCGCTCGCCCGGTGCGCGCCCACTGCCGCCGAGCGTGAAGCCCGAGCCGCCACACCGCGCGAACGCGGCTATCTGCACGCCGTGGATCTGCTATACGGCGACGGCCCCAAGGCGCGGCGCGACACGCTGTACTCGCAGGCCATGCAGGCGCTTCTCCGCGCCAATCCCGGCGACGACGAGGCCCGCTCATTCTATGCGCTGTCACTGCTCGGCCTCAGCCAGGGCGTTCGAAACGTGCCCACCTACCTCCGGGCCGCTGTCATCGCCGAGAGCGTGTTCACGCGCAACCCACAGCACCCCGGCGCCGCGCACTACTGGATTCACGGCATGGACGATCCCGAGCACGCGGCCCAGGCCCTCCCCGCTGCCCGCGCGCTGTCCGCGATCGCCCCCGACGCTGGCCACGCCCAGCATATGACGTCTCATATCTTCATGGCGCTCGGCATGTGGAACGACGTGGTGCGCGCCAACGTCAACGCCATGCGTGTGGTGAATGCGGCGCGCAAGGCGCGGGGGCAGGCCCCTACGTTCTGCGGCCACTACAATTTCTGGCTCGAGTACGGCTATCTGCAGCTCGGTCGGTTCAGAGACGCGCGGGCCCTGCTCGACGGCTGCGAGCGGCAGGCGGCGCCCGTTTCGGGCGTGCAGCGCGATCCCGACAACTCCAGCCTCTGGTCGGCCGTTGGCATGTGGTCGCGGTACGTCATCGACACCGAAGACTGGGCGGGCGACGTCATGAGGTGGACGCCGGAGTTCGGCGACGCGCCGGGCCCACGCGCCGACTGGGAATTCACCCGAGGCTTCGCTGCTGCGCGCCGCGGTGATCCGGCAATCGCGACCCAGGCTCTCGACGGTTTCGAGCGGGCGCGGCAGCGACTGCTGGCCCAGTTCGCGTCGGCCGCTGAACCCGAGCCGGGCGACGTGGAACTGCGAAAGCAATTCCAGGTGCAGTCGCTCGAACTCACGGCCGAGGTCCTGCTGGCCGCCGCACGGCCCGATTCCGATTCCGCGGTCGCCCTCCTGCACCGCGCGACCGTGGTGGAAGACTCCATGGCGTACGCGTTCGGACCGCCGCAAGTGGACAAGCCATCGCACGAACTGCTGGGCGAAGTGTTGCTCGGCATGCGGCGGTTTGGCCCGGCGGAGCACGAATTCCAGATCGCGCTCCAGCGGACACCGAAGCGTGTGGAGGCGGTGCGCGGATTGGAGCGGGCGAAAGCGGGGGGGGACCAGCGATGGCCTGGTCGCCACCGCACCGCTTGATCACGGCATCGGCAGCCTGGTTCTTGGCTTCGAAGCACGCTGAAAGCGCCAGTTCCAACAGGAGCGTCTGCACCAATTCCACGATGAACCTCGGCAAGGAACACGGGTTGGGTCGCCGTGGCAGCTTGTGTGTGGCTGGGCGGACCCCTGAACGCACAGCCGACGCTGGCGCAGGGCCCCAGGGCGGACTAATCTCCTGAAAATGGGACCGGGAACCACGACCACGATGCCGACCACACGTCGCACGGCGCTCGTCGTGCTGGCTGCGGTGTGTGCCGTGGCCGCTGCCATTGATGCCTGCGGGACGACGTCAGCGCCAGTCACGTTGCCGGGTACGCCCACCCCTCCGGGCCAGACTCCACCGGTGATCTCGGGGACGCCACCCACCACCGCGATCGCGGGTCAGGCGTACTCCTTTCAGCCGTCGGCGAGCGGGCCGCCAGGCGCCACGCTCATTTTTTCCATTGGCAACAAGCCGGGCTGGGCCACCTTCAGCGCAAGCACCGGCCTGCTGTCGGGTACCCCGTCGCCGGCGGCGGTCGGCGCGTACGCCAGCATCGTCATCACCGTCAGCGCCGGAGCGGCGAGTGCGTCGCTGCCCGCGTTCACGATCCAGGTCATCGCGGACTCCACTGGAAGTAGCGCGACGACCCTGTCCGCCGAGTACCCTGGCGATATCGGCATCGATGCCGACCCATCCGTCGTCTGGCACGAGAATTTCTCCGAAGCCAGCGTGTCAGCGGTCGCCGCGCGCTACAGCGACGTGAACAATCCCTCCGGAATGTCGCTGGTCGCCGACGTACCCGCGAGCAGTTCCGGACAGCAGGCGCTACAGCTCGTCGCCGGTGGCAGTACGCCGGCCACCCATCTCTATACGAATTTCAGCGCCGAGTACGACGAACTGTGGTACCGCTACTACGTGAAATACGTGGGTGCCGGACCGTGGCATCACAGCGGGCTCTGGTTCGGCGGCTACAATCCGTCCATTCCCTATCCCTATCCCAACGCGGGCCTGCAGCCGGTCGGAGATGACCGCTTCTCCGTGGCGCTCGAACCGATGGAGAGCACGACGAATCCCATCATGGATTTTTACGCGTACTGGATGCAGATGCACTCGTGGATGGCCAACCCGAGCGGAGACACCGCCTACTATGGCAACACGCTCATCCACAGCAACGAGTTCACCGTGGCCAGCGGCGAGTGGACGTGCTTCGAAGTGCATCTGAAACTGAATCCGGATCCAACCACGGCCTCCGGGGCGATTCTCGAGGTATGGAAGAACGATTCGCTCGTCATCACGTTCAACGACACGTCACCCCTCGGATACTGGACGGCCGACAAGTTCTGTCCGGCAGCGGCCGATGCCAGCGCATGCGTCCCGTATCGCCCGAGCAATCCGGCGGCCGTGGTGCTCGACCAGCAGTGGCGCAGCACCCCCGCGTTGCAAATCAACAACATCTGGCTCGAGAACTACAATACGGCTGCTGCAAACTCGACGATGATGTATGACGACATAGTGGTGGCGACCAAGCGCGTCGGTTGCACGGTAAAGAAGTAGACTGAAAGCACGTGCAGCGCTCTAACATGATCGCGGCCCGCCAGCGGAGCGCGTCGGCCGCTTCGATCTAGCCCTATCTCCGCCTCAGGTCTTTCGGTGGCCATCAGCGAACCTTGCATTCCCGGCGTAAGCCAGTCCGGGCAGCACCTGGAACTGATCACTCGCAAAACTATGTCGCCAGCTAACGATTTGGCGTTCTGCTGCCGAATCGAGCGCCCGCAGGCAAGACACAAATACGCCATCTCGCGCCACGCCAGTAGCAACGCCATAGTTAGGCAGCCTGAGCTCAGTCTTGCCTGACTACATCGACCGAGATCTCCACCGCCGGAATCGTTCCTCTGTTCTCAAGCCAGTGTGTGGTGTTCCTATCCTCGGGCCAGCCCACTCCCGGTCCATAGTCCGTAGCGACTCCGTTTCGATGGTCAGTGATCGTTCCTTGCAGTATGTAGACGGTGCCTGGTCTGTCTTTATGGTCGTGAATCGGGCCGAAGACGCCTCCAGGCTCGATGGTCACCATACGCATTCGAAGTTGGCGCCCTGCCATGCCCTCGATCTCAGGGCCCAGGTCCACCGTTGCAAGTAAGTTCACCGTAACACCTTTCGTCTCAGGTGCCACCTGTTCGCTGCTCATCCTGCTCTCCTCACGGTACTTCCAGGGTACAGACCGGGGACATAGGTAACAGGGTAGACCGGAGACATAGGTAACACTTTCCGGCATCGTTCGCACCTACGGAGGTGCACGATGCCATGGAGTGAGACAACACCTATGTTGGAGCGTCGGCGGTTTATCGACGAGTTTCTGCGGGGCGGCTGGACGATTAGCGATCTCTGTGCGAGCTACGGGATCAGTCGCCGCGTCGGGTACAAGTGGCTCACGCGATTCCTGGTCGAAGGAGATCACGCGTTGGCGGATCACTCCCGTCGACCGCGCACGTCGCCGTGGGCGATCGCGGAGGACACCGCGACCCTGCTGCTCACCGCGCGCCGGCGGCACCCGACGTGGGGACCGCGCAAGATCCTCGCCTACCTGCGCCCGCGGCACCGGGGGCGCCCTGCCCGCTCCGAGCACCGTCGGGGCGCTCTTCAAGCGCCACGGCCTGGTGCGGCCGAAACGCCGGCGCCCGCAGCCCGGGCATCCCGGGCGGCCCACGTCGCCGATCATCGCGCCGAATGACGTGTGGACCGCCGAATTCAAAGGGCACTTCGCCCTCAGCTCCGGCCTCCGCTGTCACCCGCTTACGATCGTCGACAGCTATTCGCGCTTTCTCCTGGCATGCCACGCCCTGGCGCATCCGATGCACGCCGCCTCGCAGCCCGTTTTCACGCGCGCTTTTCAGGAGTACGGGCTCCCGGCACGCATCCGGACCGACAATGGCGCCCCCTTCGCCACGACGGCGCTTCATCGGCTCTCCGCCCTCAGCGTGTGGTGGATGAAGCTCGGCATCCGGCCGGAACTCATTGAGCCGGCGTCGCCGCAGCAGAATGCCCGCCACGAACGCATGCACCGCACGCTCAAGGCAGAGGCGACCAAACCGCCGCGGGCTTCGCTCCGCGCCCAACAGCGCCGCTTCAACAGCTTCCAGCGGAAGTACAACGAGGAGCGGCCTCACGAAAGCCTCGCGGGCAAACCGCCGGCGGCGGTCCATCGCCCCTCGCCGCGCGTGTTCCCGGATCGCATTCCGGGCCCGGAATACCCCAGCCACTACCTCCCACGCTACGTCAGTACCAATGGGGGCGTGCGGTTTCACAATCGCTACATCACCGTCGCGCCGGCCCTCATCGGCGAGCACATCGGCCTCGAGGAGGTTGCTGATGGGCGGTGGGCCGTCTATTTCTACGATCACTTGCTCGGGCACTTGGACGAACGAGCGAGCCACATCCAAGGAGTGCATCTCCGCCGGAAACCGGTCCGCTCGAACACCTAGACTGTTACCGATGTCTTCAGTCTATGTGTTACCTATCTCCCCGGCTGTTCACCTCGGGATGTCTGCCATGCTTGAACATATCGAACCATAGTCTTTCGTCGGCTGCGTTGAATATCTCCAGCTCAGCAAAGATCCCCCGGGCAAAGTCCACCGCAGCCAACCCGCTGGCTGTGATCACGTGTCGATCGGTCACCGCGGGTGCCTCGACATAGTGCGAACCTCCGGCATATTCTGCCGCATGCCCGGATAAGTAGCGCCGCGAATTGCTCGTATGGTTCCGATCATCGAGCAGACCCGCTCGCCCGAGCACCAATGTGCCGGCACAGATTGCAGCAATTGGCGTCTGCGCGGTTACCAGCGCATCGAGCAGCGCTTCAAGAGCTTTCCTCGGGTAGGCCTCGCCTTCCCACACATCCCCGCCAGGAAGGATGAGCAGCTCGACATCCGCCGCGTCAACTGCGCTGAGCTCAAGATCGGGCGTGATCCGCAGGCCGCCCATCGAAGTGACCGGCGCCGGAGTGAAGCCGAGCGTCCGGATGGTGCGCTTCCCCCGGCGGCGGAGCTCGGCGAGGGCATAGGCCGGCTCCCAGTCCGCGAAATCATCGAAAACGACGACGTGAATTGCGCGGTCAGTCTTCATCGCCCCGTCCTCAATCAAATGCTGGTCGCCATCTAACTACAAATTATACGACCATCTTATGCTGCAGAGCTGCGCGAAACACCGCACGGCCTGTACGGCCGGGCTGATGGGTGAGGCTCAGACCGGGTTGATGGGTGAGTCGGGAACCGGGTTGACCGGTGAGGGTCGCCAATACGCTGCCGGTTCAAAGGTCGACGTGGCGGCGTTGATATGCCCAAGAATGAGGGGGCCAAAGGCTACTGTCCAGCGTTGGTCCGTGACCTGTTCGATGCCGACGTCTTGCCCGGCGAGCAAGGAACTGAGGAAGAGGTGCGTGCCCCGCCAACACGTCTGCCCGATGCTGGTCACGCGCCGCACGTCGGTGCCCGGTGGATAGTCGAGCTTGGGCAGACGACCAGGGTATGATCGCGCCGACGGCGTGTAGACGGTGCTCGGCGTGCGCAGCCCCAGCGCCTCGTGCGGCCGTTCGGTGTTGTAGCTCGCGCGGAACGCATCGAACCGGCGCTGCTGGCCACGCCACGTCGGGGCCGCGGGCCGCGTGGTCTCCGCCTTCAAGGTCCGGTGCATCCGTTCATGAGCGCCGTTCTCCTGTGGCTGGCCGGGCGTGATCCGTTCGGGCCTGATCCCCAACCGAATCCACCACACTGCCAGCGGCGAGAGCCGCGCGATCGCGGCGCCGGACCCGAAGGGCGGGCCGTTATCGGTCCGAATCACCGCCGGCAAGCCATACTCGTGAAAGAGCTGCCGAAAGACGGCCATCGCGTCGCGGCCTCGCGTGGAGTCGAGCGCGCGACAGCCGAGCAAGTACCGGCTGTGGGCATCCAGCACGGTGAGCGGATAACAGTACGAGCCCGTGCCCAAGCGGAACTCGCCCTTGAAATCGGCCGTCCCCACGGCGTTCGGCACGCTCGCGGCCGTTTGCCCCCAGGCGTTGCCCACGCGCCCCGCCTTCCGAAAGCGCCGCTGCCGCACCATCCCCGCCTGCTTCAGGAGCGCGCCGACACTACTGGGGGCCGGCCACTGACGCGCGGCCTCATGCGCAGCCGCGTACGCGACCAGTTTGCGCGGCCCCCACGTAGAATGCTGACGGCGCAGCGCGAGAAAGTACGCGGCGGTCGCTTCCGGCATGCGGTGCGGAATGACGTGCGGGGCGTGCGACCGATCTTCCAAACTCTGGTCGCCTTCCTGCAGGAATCGACGCACCCACTTGTACCCCGTCTTCTCGCTGATCTGGAACTCCGCACAGATCTGCGCCATGGGCTTACGGCGCAGGAAGACGGTATGGATAAAGCTCCGACGCTGCTCCACTTGAGTGATCTCCTTCCACGGCACGGGCACCTCCTTCGGATGCCCATACAGTGGCGTGAATCTCACCCATCAGCCCGGTCTATCACTCTCCTCATCAGCTCGGTCTGTACCGCCATGTCGCACATTGTGCACCGCCTTCGGCGGTAGAGCAAGACAAAGCTCGCTCCGACACAATGTTGGACCGATTGGCACGCGCCTCCGCTCGCATGTTATGCTGCGTAGCGCCGCCGCATAACGTGCGCGCTCACTCATGCCAGGCCTGAGCGTCGCTCAGCCCCCGCCACTCCAGACCTGAACCAAAACGGCGCCCCATCTTGCGGGCGCCGTTGGCGTTGCTCCACCGTGTTCTGCGGCCGCCGTGCTACCAGGAACCGCCACCAGCTGTCAACCGCTCAGCCACACTCGCTGAATCCGCACACGTGACACTTCACGCAGCCTTCGGCATACTCGAGCTGCGAGCCGCAGTCGGGACACGTTCCCATGAACGCCTCCCCACCATCGTACGACGTCATTTCGAACTGGGGCTGCGCTCCCGATGACGTCGCGGGAGTCTGCCGCCCCACGCTCCGCACCACGTTGTCGCCCGCGTCAGTCGTAAGCGGCGCCGCTCGGTCGCTGATCAACTCCTGCTGAACGCCCTGCTTGTCCCGCATCCACTCTTCGAGGGCGAGCCCGATCGCATCGGGCACGCTCATCACCTTGTTCGGGCCAAGTCCCACCACGCGGTCCGACGAGATGCCGCGCATCTGCCGGTGAATCTCCGTGAGCGGAATCCCCGACCGCAGCGCCAGGCTGATCAGCCGGCCCATCGCCTCGGCGTCGGCCATCGCGCTCCCGCCCGCCTTGCCCAGATTGATGAACACTTCGAACGGCTGCCCCTTCTCATCTTCGTTGATGCTCACAAACATCACGCCGAGAGGCGTCTCCTTGCGGATGGTCGTGCCACGCAGCCGGTCGGGCCGCGACCGCTTGGCCCGCCGCTGCAGATTCTCAGCCTCCACGTCGAACACGCGTTTCCTGAGCGCCTCATTTGCCGCCTGGAGTTCGGCGATCGTCCCATGCAGGTCAGCCTGCTCCTCTCGCGTCGGCGCCTCCGCAGCATTGCCGTCGCGCTCCGCCGCTGCCTTCTCGGTGGCGCCGGTGGACAGCACCTGATTGTCCCGCGACCCGTCGCGATACACGGTCACGCCCTTGCAGCGCATCTCGTACGCCAATTCGTAGATCTCGCGCACGTCCTCCACCGTCGCTGTGTACGCGAAATTGGTTGTCTTCGAGATAGCCGAATCGCAATGGTCCTGAAACGCCGCCTGCATGCGGATGTGCATGTCGGGAGAGATCTGATTGGCGGTCACGAATACCTTCTGCCACTGCTCGGGCACTTCGGGGAAATTGATGTGCCCCTCCGCCGCGATCCGCTCCATCAGAACATCGCTGTACCAACCGCCGCCCTTCGCGATACGCACGAAGTCCTCATTGACGTCGGGCATCATCACGCCTGCCTGATTGCGCATGAACGCAACGGCAAACAGCGGCTCCAGCCCCGACGAACACCCCGCGATGATCGAGATCGTTCCCGTCGGCGCCACGGTCGTGACGTTGCAATTGCGCAAGAGTTGCATGGGACGGATGCGCTCCCCGGCCACGTCGCGCGCGCACGTCTCGTCGGGCCCCCAGATGGACCGCGCCCACTCGGCGAACGGCCCCCGCTGCTCGGCCAACCGCTGGCTCTCGATCTTGCCCTCGACGTCCAGGAACTCCATCACCCGCCGCCCCATCTCTACACCCTCGAGGCTGTCATACGCGATGCCCATGCGCACCAGCATGTCGGCAAATCCCATCACGCCGAGGCCGATGCGCCGGATGCGCTTGCTCAGCGCATCGATCTCGGACAGCGGGTACTTGTTAACGTCGATGATGTTGTCGAGGAAGTGCGTACAAAGATGAATGTCGGCGCGGAACGCGTCCCAGTCCATCACTCCATCGTTCACGTAGTAGCCGACGTTCAACGAACCGAGGTTGCACACGTCGTAGGCCAGCAGCGGCTGCTCGCCGCACGGATTGGTGGCCTCGTAGGCGCCCAGGTGCGGCACCGGGTTGTAGCGGTTGGCTTCATCGATGAAGAAGCAGCCGGGCTCGCCCGTTCGCCATGCGCCCAGGATCATCTTGTCCCAGACCATGTTGGCGTCGAGCTCGCCCACCACCTTGCCGCTCGACGGATCCACCAGGTCGTATGATGTCCGCGTCTTCACCGCGTCCATGAACTTGGCCGTGACACTCACCGAGATGTTGAAGTTGGTCACCTGCGTGAGATCTTCCTTGCAGGTGATGAAATCGAGGATGTCCGGGTGATCCACGCGCAGAATGCCCATGTTCGCGCCGCGCCGCGTCCCGCCCTGCTTCACGGCGTCGGTGCTCGCATCATACAATTTCATGAATGATACGGGGCCCGACGCCACGCCGGTGGTGCTCCGCACCATCGATCCCTTGGGCCGCAGCCGCGAGAACGAGAAACCCGTGCCGCCCCCCGACTGGTGGATGAGCGCCATGCTGGCCAACGTGTCGTAGATGCCGTCCTTGTGGTTGGACAGGGCGTCCTCCACCGGCAGCACGAAGCACGCCGAGAGCTGACCCAACGGCCGCCCGGCGTTCATGAGCGTTGGCGAGTTGGGCTCGAACCGGCGCTGGGTCATCAGCGCGTAGAACGCCTCGGCCTGCGCCTGTACCTGCTCGCCCGTCGCGCCGTATCGCCGGTCCGCCTCCGCCACCACGGTCGCCACACGCCAGAACAGGTCTTCCGGCCGCTCTACCGGCTGACCCTTTTCGTTCTTGATGAGATAGCGCTTGGCCAGCACCGTCCGGGCGTTCGCAGTAAGCGAAGCCAGGCCGGCCGGGGGATGCTTGGGCACGGACATTTTGCAAAGACTCCCTAATTACAGATGCTAAGTCAACGAGAAAACGGGCGCCCGCAGGGGACCGGCGGAAACGCCGTCTTTATGGGGTGGGCGCGCAACGTACCCGGGATCGTGAAACCACGCCAGTCCCTCTGTAAGCATAGGCAGAGCAATGGCTTACGATATCAACATCACGAACGTGCGCACCGAGTGGCTTGAACGTTGATAAGAAATCGTGACACAATGATAACAATAGGCTGGCCCTGAAAAACGGCCATCCAGAGCTCTCACACAAGCAACAAATCCATACTGCACAATGGCTTATATAAATCCATCGACTGGCCATACGGCACCGAGAAAGCGCCGAAGGGACGGAGCCGATATCACAAAAATGATTCACCGCTTTGCTCGCTCCCACGCGCCCGCCACACCCCCCCGCGCGCCTCGTGAAACCCACCCGGCCTCACAACGACGGGTAAAACCCCCGCCGATGCTCCTCCTGAAGCGCGAGATAGCTCTCAACCGTCCCCCGGATCCGGGTGCGCTCGGCCTCCGTCGTTGTCCGCACGATGCGGCCGGGTACCCCCAGCACGAGCGAGTTCGGTGGAATCTGCATGCCTTCGGGACACACAGCGCCTGCACCCACGATTGAGCCCGTACCTACCCGCACACCGTTGAGCAGCACGGCGCCCATTCCGATCAGGCAGTCATCGGCGACGACGGCCCCGTGCACGATCGCGCGGTGACCGATGCCCACACGAGCACCGATAAGACACGGCAGGTCGTGATCCACGTGGATCACCGTGCCGTCCTGCACGTTGCTGTCGGCACCGATACTCACCGCGGCCGTATCACCCCGAATGGCGGCGAAGGGCCACACCGAGACGCGGGGGCCGATCGTCACGTCGCCGCACACGAAGGCGCGCGGATGGATGAACGCGGTGGAATCTATGCGCGGCGCGATTGGCACGGTCAGAAGGAAAGGCCGAGGGAGACGTAGCCGACCACCTGCGGCGCGCCGAGCAGCGTGCGCCCCCGCGTCGGGAACGCAACTCCGGCCCTGACGAGATAGGGCGTGTCCCAATTGAGCACGGCCGCGGTGACGTTCAGCTCGGCTCCGGCGCTCGACAACGTGTAGCGCTGTGCGAGCCCCGGATCACGGCAGACGGCGCCCTGGGGGAGCACGGACGCACACCAGGCGCTGCCCTGATCGTAGAACACCGACAGCGACGTGCGATCGAGGAAGAACGGGAGCAGACCGTAGCCTCGGTCGATGAGCGCCAGCGGCACACGATACTCGGCCGACGCCGCGTATGCACGGTTGCCGACGAGCGAACCGGCCTGGAAGCCCCGCACTGGAAACGTGAGCCGCCCCTCGCCCAACACCACGCCCGGCGCCAGCACGATCGTCGATCCGCTCACGCCCCCCAGGGAGAGATAGTCGGTGGCCTTGTTGTCGAAGAACCCCGCGGCACCGTAGAGGGCCAGCGTCTGATGCGCGAACCCCGAAAAGTCGAAGGACTTGTACGCCGTCGCGTTCGCCACCACGCTCAGCGTCTGGCGCGCAGCGTTGCCACTCTGGAACCGTTCGCGCGCCGTGAACGCCGTGGTCACGCCGTCCTCCGGCGACACGGCGGTGATTGGCGACTGCGCGTTGCTCCATGCGCCGCTGGCGATGAGCGTGGGGTAGTAGCTCGTCGCGCGGTAGGACGAATCGATGCGGGCGAGGAGCGGGGCAGGGCTGGCGGCGTAGCTTTGGGTCTCCAGCGAAGCAAAGAGCGACAGCACGCCATACGTGCGGTAGCGCGGGCGCACCCAGGTCGGACCGGCGGTGAGATAGCGCGTCCGTTGGCGCAGCGTGCCGATAGCATTGCGCTGGTCGTCGCGGATGACGCCCGACATCTGCCAGTCCTGCGACGCGCTCACGGAGAGCAGCGGCATGCCCAGCCCGGCGTAGGTGTAGTCCGCGTACCCGGTGAGTCCGCTGTTGTCGGTGGGAACGAACAGCTGGGCGTCGTAGCTGTGGCGCCCCACGAGGTCACTGCCGCTGGTGTAAGCGCCCAGTCGGATCCCGCCGTCGATGGACGCTTCCTCCACCGGCATCCAGTAGCGGGGCCAGAGGCTCTGCCAGGGCGAGTACGGAGTCGCCGGCGTCGTCACGCTGTCCGCAGGCGGCGTGGGTTGCGGCTCGACGTCGGTTGCCAGCGGCGGCGCCGGAGCTGGCACCAGGCGGTCCACCGGCGCGATGCCCACATGGTAGCCATCACCAAGCACGACCGAGCCCGTGAGCCACCGTCCGTCGGGGGAGATGCCGGGATAGAAGATGCCGGTGGCCGCGGACGTGACCACTTCGAGCCCGCCCGTGGCGCCGGGCGCGAAGGGGGCCGAGTACACGTTGGCAATGCCGGTGCGGTCGGAGGTGAAGTAGATCCGCGTGCCGTCGGGCGACCAGCTGGGTGCGGCCTGGACGGCATGAGCCGGCGCGATCCGCTGCACGATGCGACCCGTGGTGTCGATGACCACGATCTCCGACGTGCCCCCGCGCAGCCAGAGCGCGGCGGCGATGTGCGTGCCGTCGGGCGACCAGCGCGGCTCGGTCCACTGCTCGTCAGGACTCCCCCCGGTGAGCGGCCGTAGCTCGGTGCCGTCCCAGGCGAGCGTCACCAGACGGGTACCGCCCGGCAGCGTCTGCACGGCGACGATGCGCCCGTCGGCCCGGCGGTCGGGCACGCTGAGCCGCTCGCCGTGGGTGAGTCGCAGCGTCTCGCGCCCGCGGCGCTCGAACAGGTCGGAACGGATGGTATACGGGTCCACGTATTCGAGCTGCGTGTACAGTTGCTCGTTGCCCGGTGCGAACAGGGTCGGCGAGTCGCTGTTCCGCCGGTCGATGCGGTCCACCGTGCCGTCGAGCGTCGCGCTGTATGCTCCCCAGCTGTCGCGCCCGGTGGTGCCCGAATACACGATGGCCGTGTCGTCGGCCCACCGCGGAAAGCTGGCAAAGCCGCCGGCCGCGGTGATGTAGCGCCAGCCGGGCGTCGGCAGCGACGGATCGGGCGCCGCCCTGGTCATCGAATCGCTCCACTGACGCCAGGCATCACTGAACGAGATACCGAACGCCTGCTTGGCCGGCCGATCGATCCAGAGCGGAACGAGCTGCGAGGCCTCCGACTCCACGAACGATCGAATATGGTCGCCGCGCGTTCGCGCCAGATAGTCCACGAACAGCGACCCGAACACGTACGGCGAATTCCCGTACGGAAAGCGGACGTCCCCGAAGCTGATGCGATCAATCGACGGAAACCGCCGCTCGCTGGCGTACGCCCGGGCGATCATCCGGTGGTCGGATCCGAGCACCCGGCCGGCACCGGTGAGCTTCGACTCGTAGTAGACGGCCAGCCCTTCACGGAGCCACCCCGGGATGTACTCCTCCGGAAACAGGTACGGCGCACGTCCGAACACGCGTTGGGCCAGCGCCCAGATGCCGCGCGTCCGGTCGAGCTGGAAGATGTGTACGAGCTCGTGCGTCACCACCATCGCGTCGGGGTCGTCGGTGAACCGCAGCGCGGTCTCGTTCACCGGCGGGTTGGCGTAGATGACGATGTGGTTGGTCGGAAAAGGACTGGCGTAGCCGTTTGTGGCGTCGATGTTGTCGGCCACGATCAGATCGATCATGCCGCGCGGCGGGTGCAGCTCGGCCGACAGTTGCGCGTACGCCGTCTCGGCGGAGGCGGCGGCACGACGGGCCAGCAACTCGAGCGGCGGCGTGAAGTGCACGCGAAAATGCGCCGTGGTGATGGTCTGCCAGTCGGCGTTCGGCACGAGCTGGGCCCGAGCCGCCGCCGGCCATGCGGTGACGAGCGCCAGCACCACCAACACGCGACGCATCACCGCGACGCTCCGAGGCCGCGGAAATAATCGGCCAGTCCCGCTGCCACGCCGCGCGCATACGCGTCCTGGAATGCCGGGGTACGGAGCGCAGCCTCCTGTTGGGGAACGATGATGAATGCGCCCTCGCAGAGTATCGACGGCACCCATGTCTGCCGCACCACCGCCAGGCTGCGGAACACGATGCCCTGGTCGGGGAGCCCCAGGTGGCGCACCACGCCTGCCTGCACGGCACGGGCCAACGGTTCGGCCTGCCCGTAATAGTAGTACGTCGCGCTCCCCTCGAGGGCCGTGAACGGATTCACCCCGTCAGGAAACGCGTTGAGGTGGATGGATACGAACGCGTCGGCATCGGCGCGGCGGGCGATCACCGGCCGATCGTCGAGCGCGACGGCCGCCGGTGTGTCACGCGTCATCACCACCGCGGCGCCTTCGGTCTCGAGCAGCGTTTTGAGCCGCCGGGCGACGGCGAGCGTCGCCTCGGATTCCTCGAGGCCGCTGGGCCCCATGGCACCGCCGGGTGGATGGCCCGCGTCGACGGCGATCACCTGGCCGCGCAACGGATGCGCGGTGTCGACGGCCGGCGGGCGGCGCACCCGCAGTACGAGCCGCCCATCGCGCCAGAGCACGAGATATCCGAACGGCTGCCGGCTCAGGTGCAGCGTATACCGAACGCGGTCGCCGCTCACCTGCGCCCAGTCTATGCGGCGGATCAGCGAATCGTTGGTGGGATAGCGGATGATGTCGGTGTTGCCGCGCGTACCGTACAACGTGAAGTCGATGGCGTGGTCGCGTTCCTCCACGAAGTACGCGGGGCGCTGCCCAACGGGAAGCACGAAGTCGGCCCACCCGAGCGCCGCCACTACGTCGGCGTCCTGCGCCGCCCGGTGCGGCGCGGCCTCGGCGTCAACCGGAGTGGTGAGAGAATCGGGAACCCACACGGCGAGCGCACTGTCGAGCCTGACGCGCGTGTAGCCGCCGACGCGGCCGTCCCGCCATACCACGGTGCCCGGCAGGAAGAACCAGTGGTACGTGTCGCCCGGCGCGGGGCGCGCGACGATCGTCTGGTCGGTGTCCGGAAGCCTCGACGTCGGATCGTCCAGGCGCACCCATTCGGCCGTGAAATCGAAAGTCGGCGGGTTGAAGGGCCCCAGCGCTGCCTCCGGATTGCGCACCCGCACGCGGTGCGTGGCGCGTACGGTGTCGGCGCCCAGAACCGCCGTGAGGTCGTATTCCGGCGCGGCGGCCGGCGGGTTGGCCACGAACCCCATGAACGCACCGTTCGGATACACGCGCACCGGCTGCCCGTTCACGGTCAGAGTAGCGTTGCCGTTGCCCACCGAGCCCAGCACGTACGTGGAGTCGCGGGACGCGATGAACGCACCGGCGGCCGGATAGACCATGCGGACGCTCAGTGACCCCGCAATGAACGGAATAGGCGGGAGGGGAGCCGGTTCGGTGCCGCCGGCCCCGGGCGCCGGGTTCGCACCCGGCCTCCGGGACGCGGCGTCCGCGCCACGCCCCGCCTCGGCGGGCGCTGGGGACAGTGGCGGAATTGGAACGGTTGACGGAGCGCACGCGGCGACCAGAACGGCGGCGGCCAACGCAACGCGTGGGGCGGGTCGCGGCATCGATATGAACCTATGATCGGGATGCGACGGAGGGAAGCGACGGCGCATGCGGCACATGCGC
This sequence comes from uncultured Gemmatimonadaceae bacterium, assembly GCA_963728785.1. Taxonomy (GTDB): domain Bacteria; phylum Gemmatimonadota; class Gemmatimonadetes; order Gemmatimonadales; family Gemmatimonadaceae; genus JAGWRI01. The sequence goes on along the minus strand of CAVSKV010000004.1, from coordinate 188,403 downwards.
GCATTCGGTGGTTCATTGACCCCCTATTCCGCGCGTCCTATATTCGCGGTTCATGGCGCTTTCCCGTACGGAGCCGATGAGGTAACGGCATGTTCGTCGTGCGGCGGCGAGTCGGTCGCGCAACCCGTGACCACGTTTCACCGTCCGTTCTCCTGACGCCGCCCCCTTCCTACTCCCACCCTTCAGGCATTCCCGACACCCGCGTGTCCGACTCAACCGCTGCTTCCGGCACCACCTGTTCGCGATGCGGCAAGGCCGTCGACGCATCCCTGCCCTTCTGCGCGCACTGCGGCAGCCGGATGGCGGCGGCCCGCGCGGAGGGCAGCTGCGCCAGTTGCGGCGCGCCGTTCCAGCAGGGCGTGGACCTGTTCTGCGCCCGTTGTGGTTCGCGAGTAGGCGAGCGCGTGTCGCTGGTGGACCAGCCGGCCGCGGCGGGCCCGAGCACACGGGGGCTCGGCGCCGCGCGGCGTGAAGCAGGGCCGCGGCTCGCGCTGCTCAACGACGCCGGCGACGTGGCCAGAACGTTCAACCTGGACCGGGGTGACGCCGTGCTGGGCCGCGGCGACGCCGACATCCGGTTCCCCGACGATGTGTACATGTCGCCGATGCACGCCCGGTTCGACCTGCGCCGCGGTGAACTCTGGGTGCGCGATCTCGGGTCGCGCAACGCAAGTTGGGCGTTCATCGACGGTCCCACCAAGCTGGCCGATGGCGACCGCATGCTCGTGGGGTCGCAGGTGCTGCGCTTCCGTCGGCTGGGATATCCGGGTCCCCACATGCCCGAGGCCGATTCCACCAGGCGCATGGGCTCGCTCGTGCCGCCGACGGACGTGGCCGTGCTGGAACAACTGCGCGCCGATGGCAGCGTGCGCGACACCTTCCACCTCTCGCCGGGGCGCAGCATCCTGATCGGTCGCGAAACGGGCGACTGGACCTTTCCGTACGATCAGACGATGAGCGGGCGCCACGCCGGGATCCGTTCCGAAGACGCGGACTTCTTCGTCTACGATGCCGGCAGCCGCAACGGAGTCGCGCTCGCCGTGCGTGGCGAGCAGATGGTCAAGAAAGGACAGCGGTTGCTGCTGGGCGATCAGGTCCTGCGCGTGGAGAACGTGTGAGCATCGGCCTGCAACGAGCGGAAATTTCGTGAACCCTCCCTCCAAGCCATCCTCTGGCGGGGCGGCGCGCGGATCCGTGATCGTCCACGTCTTCGGAAAGACGGACGTGGGGCGCACGCGCGAGCACAACGAGGACGCCTTCATCGTCGCCGACCTCACCGCAGACGACGCGTCCATGCGGCCCGCGGTGCGCACGCACGAAACCGGAACACGCGGATCGCTGTTCATGGTCGCCGACGGCATGGGCGGTGCGGCCGCCGGCGAGATCGCCAGCGAGATGGCCACCACCATCGTACTGCGCGAGCTACGACGGGACTGGCTCGCCCGACCGGACGCGACGCCTGACGCGTTCGCGGCGGCGCTCAAGCACGCCGCTGTGGTGGCCAACGCCGAGATCAACGCCTTTGCCTCCCGGCATGCCGAGTACCGAGGCATGGGCACCACGGCTACGATCGCCGGCCTGCTCGGCGACACGCTCTACGTCGCCCAGGTGGGCGATAGCCGCGCCTACCTCGTGCGCGATGGCGTGGCCCGCCAGATCACCAAGGACCAGTCGCTCATGCAGAAACTGGTCGAGGCCGGTGAACTAACCGAGGAGGAAGCCGAGCGCAGCGAGCGGCGCAACATCATCCTCCAGGCGTTGGGTCCGGACGCCGCGGTCAAGATCGACCTGACGCACCAGAAGCTCCGCCGAGATGACGTGCTCGTGCTGTGCAGCGATGGCCTGTCCGGCCAGGTGTCGCGGGACCAGATCGCCGAAGTGATCCGCGACCAGCCGGACCTCGAGTCGGCGTGCAAGCAGCTCATCGATCTCGCCAACAGCGCCGGCGGCCCCGACAACATCACGGTGATCGCGGCCCGCTTCGACGGCGACGGGCTGAGTCCCGCCGCTCACAGCGACGAAGTGGGCCATCGCACGTACGCGCCGGGTGAACGCGGCAACACGCCCGCGGGCGTCGACCGCCTGCTCGACGACCTCAGCCGGCATGAAACCACGCCGGTGCATGCCGTGGCCCGCCCCTCGGCGCGGTTGAGAGCGCCGGAGGCATCGCCTTTGGTGACCGAGGAGCGGCGCGCCCGCGGCCGGTTGATACAGCGTCTGCTCCTCGGCGCGCTCGTGATCGCCGTGGTCACGGCCGCTGCGTGGTGGCTGGCCAGGGCCCGGAGCTGACGCACCGGTGGAGATCCGGCCGCGACATCATCCGCGACGCCTCGAGCACCATGAACGGAGCATGGAAGCAGATGACGCAGGGTCCTGAATCATCGGGTGCTCAGACGCTCCGTTCCTGACCCCCGGCCGGCGTGAGTTTTCCCAGGATGCGTGGACCGCACGCCCCTGTGGCACGCGGCACGTTCCCAGGAAGCCCCTCGAGAAACAGGTGCGCCAGCAGCGCGAACGCCACGGCCTCCTTGGCCTCGTCATCGAAGTAGACTTCGCTGAACCGGCGCACCGCCAACGGAGCCACTGCCGCGGCGATCATCGCCAGGAGCGCCGCATTCCTCGCCCCACCGCCCGAAACCAGCACCTCGCGCACCGGCTCGGGCATGAACCGCCGGTACGCATCGCCGATGCTGCGCGCCGTGAGCGCCGTGGCGGTGGCCACGATGTCGGCTGGCGTAGGGCCACCGGCATCACGGCACCGTCCGATGAGCCGCTCCACGTACGCCGCGCCGAACGCTTCGCGCCCCGTTGACTTGGGCGGCTCGGCGGTGAAGAACGGATCGCCGAGCAGGGCGTCCACGACCGCGTTGATGGGGGCGCCCGTGCGCGCCAGCGCGCCGCCTGCGTCGAAGCGCACCCCCCGGTAGAGCGCCTGCACCACGCCGTCAATCACGGCCACGCCCGGCCCCGTGTCGAATGCCCGAACGCCATCCACGACGCCGCCCGGAGGCACGACGGTCACGTTCCCCATGCCGCCCACGTTCTGCAGAGCACGCCACCTATCGCCGGCAAACAGCAGCGCGTCCGCGATCGGCACCAGCGGCGCCCCCTGCCCGCCCGCCGCCACATCTCGCGCGCGGAAATCGCTCACTACGTCCACTCCGGTGCGCTCGGCGATCACCGCCGGTTCGCCGATCTGCCAAGTGGCGCGCGCCGGCGCGTGCCACAACGTCTGCCCATGCGAGGCGATCGCACGGATCTCCTGGCGCGGCACCCCGGCCTCGGCGATTGCCTCCAAAGCGGCCGCCGCCAGCCAGTTCCCAAGGGCGAACTGCAGCAGGCAGTACTCCTCCGCGGTGCCCAACGACATTGCCCGCTGCAAGGCTTCGCGCTGGTCGGCGGTATATTCCATAACGCTAAACGCACACATCTCGGGGTCGAACCCCCCGTCGCGTGGATGGAAACGGACCGCCACCACCGTGATTCCATCGAGTGACGTGCCCGACATGAGCCCCACGTAGAGCGGCGGACGCGGGTCGGAGGCCTTCATGGTACCGGAGGCGGCGTACGGCCGATCACGCGCCGGATCACGCCCCCCTCGCGATCGAGCGCCGTCTGGGCGCCCGCAGCGTCCGTGTCGAGCGCGTGCATCACGATCGCCAGCTTCACGGCACCTCCAGCAGCCGCCAGAAGGCCGCGCGCTGCGGCGCTCGGCAACCCGCACACCTCCATCACGATGCGCTCGCTGCGGCCGGTGAGCTTGGCATTGGTGGCGCGGAGATCCACCATCAGGTTGCCGTAGGTCTTGCCCAGGCGGATCATGGCGCCGGTGGTGATCATGTTGAGCACGAGCTTGGTCGCGGTGCCCGCCTTCAGGCGCGTGGATCCGGTGACCGCCTCCGGACCGGTGACCGGCAGGATCACGATGTCGGCCGGCGGAGCCTCACCGGCAGGCGGCGGCGAGCAGGCCACGAAGGCCGTCCTCGCCCCCACCTCGCGGGCGTGCTCCAGGGCTCGGCGCACGTACGGGGTGGTCCCCGAGGCCGCGATGCCGATCACGAAGTCGCCGGCCCGCACGCCAGCTGTGTCCAGATCGCGCACCGCGTGCTCCACCACGTCCTCGGCGCCCTCCTGTGACCGCGTGAGCGCGCTCGGGCCGCCGGCGATGATCCCCTGCACCATCGCGGGGTCGGTGCCGAACGTGGGCGGGCATTCGGACGCATCGAGCACGCCCAGCCGCCCCGAGGTACCGGCGCCCACGTAGAACAGACGGCCGCCACCGCGGAAGGTGGCCTCCGCTTCCGCTATCGCCGAGGCAATGTGCTCGCGCTCCCGGTGCACGGCGGCGGGGACGACGCGGTCCTCGGCGGCAATGAGATCGACGATCTCCAACGGCGTGGCGAGGTCGATGTCGGCCGTGCGCGGATTGCGTTGCTCGGTGATGCGCGGGTCGTTCGCTCTTGGGGCCACGGGATCCGGTGGGGGAACTCGACGCGTCGCCCGGGTCGGCTGGCAATCGGCTTGGCCGGGCGCGTGGGTAAGTCTACCGATCGCGGATCCGGCGTGGCAAGGCGTCCCGGGCGCGGCTCGCCGGCGCCCGATATATTTCGGCGCGTGACGCCTCCACGTGTTGGATTGGGCCGGCGGCCGCTCCGGCGGCTCCTTCCTTACTACCGGCCGTACCGCACCAGGATGGTCCTGGGCCTGTCCATGACCGTCATCTCGTACGCCTTCTCCACGGCCGGTCCGTGGTTCCTGCAGAAGGCGGTGGACGACTTCATCAGCAGGGCGCCGATGTCTCGTATCTGGCTGCTCGTCGGCGCCATGACCGGCGTCGCGCTGGCCGGCGGGTTCTTCCGGTTCATGATGCGGGAGACGCTCAACAAGGTCAGCCGTTGGATCGAGTACGACTTGCGCAACGTGCTGTTCGCCAAGCTCGAGACGCTCGACGCGGCGTACTTCGCCCGCATGCGCACCGGCGATCTCATGGCGCGGCTTACCAACGACCTGTCGGCGGTGCGCATGGCGGCCGGCCCGGCGGTGATGTATCTGACGAACACGATCGCCGGCGGCGCGTTCGCCCTGCTGTTCATGCTTCACATCGATGTGCGGCTCACGTTGATCGCACTCCTGCCCATGGTACTGCTCCCGATCTCGATCATCTGGATGGGGCGCTCGATCCATCAGCGGTTCGAGGCGGTGCAGGATCACTTCGGGCGCATGACGACGATGGCGCAGGAGAACATCTCCGGCGTGCGCGTCGTGCGGGCGTACCGCCAGGAGGGCCCGGAGACGGCGCGGTTCGCCGAGTTGGGCCAGGGGTATTTGGCCAAGCAAATGCACCTGGCGATGCTGTACGGGATCATGTACCCCTCGTTCGGAATGCTGGCCGGCCTGGGGGCCGTGGTGGTACTGGGCCTGGGCGGCGCGCTCGCCATTCGCGGCACGATCTCGGTGGGCGCGTTCGTGGCGTTCGGGTTGTACCTCGGCATGCTCACCTGGCCCCTGATCGCGCTCGGCTTCGTCATCAACCTGTTCCAGCGCGGCGCGGCGTCGATGGGACGGCTGCTCGATATCGTCGACGCCGAGGCGACGATCGTGACGCCGGCCGAGCCGCGAGCGCTCACCCCGGCTGCGGCCGGCCGCACCATCGAATTCCGCAATGTCGGCTTCTATTATCCCACGGCGCCCGACGCCGCGCCGCGCTGGGTGTTGCGCGGCGTGAGTTTCACCGTACCGGCCGGCGCCACGGTAGGCGTGGTCGGCGCTACGGGCAGCGGCAAGAGCGCCTTGCTCGATCTCGTGCCGCGGCTGTTCGATCCGCAGGAAGGGCAGATTCTGATCGACGGCATACCCCTCACGGACCTCGATCTGGACGCGTGGCGGCGCGAAGTCGGATACGTGCCGCAGGAGAGTTTCCTGTTCAGCGAGAGCGTGGGCGCCAATCTCGACTACGGCGCGCCCGGCGCCGCGTCACGCGACTGGGCGGCGGCGGTGGCGCAGCTCTCGAGCACCGTCGACGCGCTTCCCGAGCGTTACGACACGATGCTCGGCGAGCGCGGCATCAACCTCTCGGGGGGACAGAAGCAGCGTGCGGCGCTGGCCCGGGCGCTGGCCCGCAAGCCCACGGTCGTGCTGCTGGACGACGCCCTCAGCGCGGTGGACACGCACACCGAGGCCGAGATTCTCAAGGCGCTGCGAACCACGCTGACCGGGCGCACGGCCCTCATCGCCTCCCACCGCGTATCCGCCATCCGCGACGCGACGTTCACCGTGGTGCTCGACGACGGCCGCGCGGTGGAACGCGGCACCCACGACGCACTCATTGCCGCCGGCGGGCGCTACTGGTCGCTGCTCAATCGGCAGCAGCTCGAAGAGTCAATTGAAGAGGAGTCCGTGCCCTCGACGTGAGTTCCGGACGCCCACCCGCCACCCCTACATTCGCTTGAGGATGAAGTCGGGAGTCATCGACTGCAGCATCCCAGTGAGGACGGTGAGATACCCGCTCACCAGCAGCAGGCCGACGAGGATGAGCAGCACTCCCGATGCCTTGGTGAGCCAGGCCAGTCGGGCCCGGTTCCGCTGCGCGAAGCCGATCAGCTCCTCCAGGGCCACCGCCGAGATCAGGAACGGCACAGCCAGGCCGGCCGAATACGCGCTGAGCAGCACGGCACCACGCGCCGCGTCGCCCGAGGTGGCCGCGAACGTGAGGATCGACCCGAGGATCGGCCCCAGGCACGGCGACCATCCGGCACCGAACGCCATCCCGACTATAACGGTTCCAAAATAACCGAGCGGCTTGTTGCGCAGATGGACGCGGGTATCGCGCCCCAGGAAGGGCAGATTGAACGCGCCAGTGAGATAGAGACCGAACAGGATGATCACCACCCCGCCCACGCGCGCCACCCAGACGCGGTGCACGAGCAACAGCCGGCCGACGGCGCTCGCCGCCACCCCCATGGTCACGAACACGATCGAGAAGCCGATCACGAACAGCACCGCGTGAAGCAATGCGAACCGCCGCGACGCGTGCACGTCTTCCAGCGAGATCCCCGTGATGAACGTGAGATAGCTCGGGACCAGCGGCAGCACGCACGGCGACACGAAGCTCACAATCCCCGCTGCGAACGCTACGAACAACCCGATCTCCCCACTCGCCGTCACGACACGTCCGGCCGGCCCGCTACCTTCTCGTCGTACGCCCGACGCGCCTCCACCACGGCGCGAACCTCGTCACCCGTCATCCGGTCCACGACCTCGGCGTCCTCGGCCCGCCGCTGCACCCCGCGCACGACCTGGTCCACCGTCACCAGCGGCGCATCGGCTTCGGCCTTCACGATCACCTCCCACTTCCCCCGGTCGGGACCCTTGAGCGTGTGACGGTACGCGGCGCTCAACACCGTATAGCGCTCCGGCATGCCGGCCTCGGACGCGCGGCGTGATTCGTCGGCCGGCGCGGCGTCCACCGCCGGAACGATCTCGACCTCCGCGTCGAACGGCACGGACCCCAGGTCGGCGCGCCGCAACCCGGGCTCGGCCACCGATTCGGGCGTCACCAAGTGGGCCGCCACCACCGCGACCCCGCTCTCCACACCGCCCACCCGCCGCGGGGCGAAGAACCGCACCTCAAAGATGTCGGCGCCGGGCAGTCGTGCCGCCAGGTCGAGCACGAACCGCTCGCGCGTCTCGTCCGTGATCACGGCGCCCCGACCGTTTCGGCCATCGCCACCGCCGCACGCGCATCGAGTTCCCGCTCCACGTACAATCGCATGATGTGCATGAAGTCCTGGGCATTGGTAACCACGCCGAACGCCTGGTGCGTGCCACGGTCCTTCAACTTGTTCACCACGAACTCCGACGAGTCCACGCAGATCGTGATCAACTCGCGCATTCCGCCGTCGGGGTCGGTCACGAACGCCGGCAGCATGTTGCCCGTCGCGATTCCGTGCAGCGCGGTGGCAATCATGATCGCCATCGTCGCCTTGACGGTATGGCGGCGCATCGCGTCCTGTGCCTGGAGCATGTCGGTGATCACGTCGGGCAGGGGACCGTCGTCGCGGATCGACGCCGCGAGCACGAACGGCACGTCGTGCAGCACGCAGGCCCGCATGATGCCCTCGGCGATGATCCCCTGCTCCACCGCCGCCGCGATCGAGCCCGCCTCGCGCACCTTGTTGATGGCGCGCATGTGCAGCCCGTGCCCGCCCTGCGTGGGGATGCCGCTGCCCGTCATGCCCAGGGTCGTCCCGTAGATCGACGCTTCGATGTCGTGCGCCGCCACGGCGTTGCCCGCCAGCAGCGCCCGCACGAACCCGCGCTCGATGAACCACACGAGGTCGGCCCGCGCCCGCGCGTGCACCAGCGCCGGCCCGAGCACCCACACGGGATATCCACCGCGGTCGCGTTCGTCGAGCAGCAGCCGAGCCATGAGCGCGTAATCGATAGGCTTCTCGCGCGACACGTTGCTGCCCATGAACTGGAACTGGTCCTCGCCGCCGGCATCGAGCGCGCGGTCGTAGACGAAGATTCCCTCGGTCCCGTTCTCGGCCTTGCCCACCGCTACCAACTCGCCCTTGCGCACCCGGCGCATCTCGCGCGCCCAGAGCTCGCCCGCCCCGTCGAGCACCAGTGCCGCGTCCATCCGCGGCTCGCGCGGCATGCGCCAGCCACCACCGATGCGGACGTAGGTGGGAAGGTTGGTCGTGGAAAAGAAGCCATCGGGAACGACGCCGTCGGCGGGCGCCGGCACAAACCGCGCCTCGGGAGCGGCGGCGAGCGCCGGCGCGTCCAGGTTCGGGAGTGGGATGATGATCACCCGTGAAAGATGATCGGAGGGCAGGGGCCGAACAAGCCGCACGGAAAGGCCGGCGGTCTGGAGGCACCCAAAGGTCGTGCTACAGCAGCGAAACCGGGTCCCGGTCGACCGTCACCCGCAGTTCGTATTGCGCCGGCACCGGGAACCGCGAGGCGAAGTAGCGGCCCACCCGGGTGAGCGGCCCCGACTCCCGGGCCTTCAGTAGCAGGTGCCAGCGCCATCGCTTCTTGACCCGGTCGATGGGACATGGCGCGGGCCCGATAATCGACAGGGCACCCGGCTCGCGGCGGTCCACCAGCGCATGCAGCCACGCCCCAGCCGACTGGGCCAGTTCCATCGTCGCCGTTTCGGACAGGCCGCTCACGATCACATTGGCGAGGCGCGAGAAGGGGGGGTAGGGTGGGTTTTCGCGCGCCGCAAGTTCCAGAGCCACGAATCCCTCGTAGTCGTGCGCCGCCGCACACACGAGCGCATGGTGCGTTGGCACGCGGGTCTGCACCACCACCTCGCCGCGCTTCACACCGCGGCCGGCGCGCCCGGCCACCTGGCTCACCAATTGGAAGCATCGCTCCGAAGCGCGGAAATCAGGCATGTTGATTCCCACGTCGGCGTCGATCACGCCCACCAGCGTGACGTTGGGAAAATCCAGCCCCTTGGCGATCATCTGCGTGCCGAGCAGGATGTCCACTTCGCCGCGCCCCACACGGTCGAGGATGTTCGCGTGCGCCCACTTGCCGCTCGTCGTGTCCATGTCCATGCGTGCCACGCGGGCCGTGCCGAAGCGCTCGGTGAGCAACCGCTCCACCTGTTGCGTGCCCAATCCCTTCGCGCGCAGCAGCTCGCCACCGCAACGGGGGCACGCGGTCCGCATCGGCTCTGAAAACTGACAGTGGTGGCACATCAGCCGCTCGGGCACCCGGTGGTAGGTGAGGCTCACGTTGCAGTTGGGGCAACTCGCCACGTCGCCGCAGGCCGTGCACTGCACGAACGAGGCGTAGCCGCGGCGATTGAGCAGCAGGATGCTCTGCTCGCCCCGCGCCAGCCGTTGCACGAGCTGCCGCTCCAGCGGCTCACTGAGCACGTAGCGCAGCGCGGCCTCCTGGGCGGTGGGCTGGGGGCCGGCCTTCATGGGGTCGGGCCGCCGCATGTCCACGATTTCGACCACCGGGAGCACGCCGCCCCCTACGCGCTCCGGCAGCCGCAGCAGGTGGTGCCTGCCCCGCCCGGCGTTATTCCAGGTCTCTAAACTCGGCGTGGCGCTGCCCAGCACCACCACCGCGCCCTCGCGCCGCGCGCGGATGAGCGCCACCTCGCGCGCGTGGTAGCGCGGCGCCTCACCCTGTTTGTACGTGGACTCGTGCTCTTCGTCCACGATGATCGCCCCGAGGTTTGCGAGCGGCGCGAACACGGCCGAGCGCGCCCCCACGGCAATCCGCTTCTCGCCGCGCGACAGCGCCAGCCAGGCATCGTACCGCTCCCCGTCGCTCAGCCCGCTGTGCAACACGGCGATGCGGTCGCCGAACACGGCGCGGAACCGGTCCACGGTCTGGGGGGTGAGCGCGATCTCGGGCACCAGCACGATCGCCGTCCTGCCCCACTCGTCCACCACCGTGCGCAGGAATTCCAGGTACACGAGCGTCTTGCCGCTGCCCGTGATGCCGAACAGGACGAGCGATTCCCCGCCGCTCGCCTGTAGCATGGCGCGCACCGCCGCGCGCTGAGGCTCCGTGAGCACATGTGCCATGGGCGGGCCCGGCGGCCGAGAGAGGAAGGGGTCGCGCACCACCACCTGCCGCACGAACCCGATCAGCTGACGCTTGGCCAGAGCCGCGATGGCCGACGGCGACGCCCCGAGTTGCTTCACGAGGTGCGTCACCGGCGCCTGCCCGCCCAGGGATTCGAGCAGTTCGTATGCCGAACGTTGTCTTGTCGCACGCTTGAACAGGGCGTCGCGCTCGATCAGAGACGGCAGTTCGCGCACGATGCGCGCCAGCGTTTCCTCCCTCTGCGACGGCGTCGGCGCCCGCACGGCCAACAGCGCCGCCGGAAGCATGGTGCGCAGGACCACGCCCAGCGGCGCCACGTAGTAGTCCGACATCCAGTGCGCCAGATCGAGCAGCGCCGCGCTCAGCACGGGCGCCGGGTCGGGCGCGTCGACGATCTCCTTGGGAGTGACGGCCTCGTTTGGCTCGGCGATCCCCACGACGAGGCCGATCATGCGCCGTCCGCGCACCGGCACCACGACGCGTGAACCCACGCCGGCCCGCGGCATGAGCGCCGGCGGCACCGCGTACGTGAACTCGCGGAACAACGGCAGCGGAAGCGCGACGGAGATCAGCATGCGGCGGCCGGGACCGCGCGACGCGTCAGCGTCCGCGCGGTCGCACTCCCAGTCCCGGCGCGTCGGGAATGCCGATGCGGCCGCCGGTGATCGTGGCACCCATGTACGGATCGTCGGCCAGCAGCGCGGCCCCGTCGAGATCGGCGTAGTCGAGCAGCGGCGCGAGGTGCGCCGCCGCCGTGATCCCGAGGCTGGTCTCGATCATGCACCCCATCATCACCCGCATCCCGTGCGCCCGCGCCGCGGCGATCATGCGCTGCGCCTCACGCAATCCGCCGCACTTGGCGAGCTTGATGTTGATGCCGTCCACCGCACCGACCAGCCGGGGAATATCCGCCGACGTGACGCACGATTCGTCGGCGATGATGGGCAGCGCCGATCGCTCGCGCACGAAGCGCAGTCCCTCCACGTCATCGGGCGGCACCGGCTGTTCCACGAATTCCACGCCGTAGCGGGCCAGTCGCTCGATCATCGCCACCGCGTGCTTGGGCGTCCACGCGGCATTGGCGTCCACGCGGATTACCTTGCCCGGGGCCGCCCCGCGCACGGCGCGCACGATGTCGTCGTCGCGGTCGGTGCCGAGCTTCACCTTGAGCACGGGATACGCCGATGCCTGCTCCACCCGCCGCACCAGCTCGTCCTCGGTGGGCGCAATGGCGATGGTGAAACTCGATGGCGGCGCGTTCGCCGCGGTCAGCCCCCACAGCTTGTATAGCGGCACGCCCAGCCGCCGGCCCACGAGGTCGTGCGCCGCGGCGCTCACCGCGGCGCGGGCCGCTGCGTTGCCGTGCAGCGCCCGCGCCATCGTGGCCTCGAGGTCTTCGAGCGCCCACGGGTCGGCCCCGGCGACGATCGGCCGCAGCGCCTCGAGTGCCGCCACCACTGTATCGGCCGTCTCGCCGTAGAACGCGCTCGGCGCCGCCTCGCCCAGCCCCTGAACGCCGTCTGCATCGGTGAGCGTGACGTGCACGCGCGTGTATTCCGATGCGCCCCCGCGGGCGATGACGAATGGATTGGCGGTGTGAACGATCACCCGCGCGTGGGCGAGGGCGATCACGCGGGGGGCGCTCCAGTGGCGTGGCGGGCTTCCCACGCCGCCCGGCGGGCCGCGACGGTGTTCGGCATGCTCTCCACGAACGCGATGAGCGCATCGGCCAGGTCGTTGCCCCGCGCATAGCGCTGGCTCGGCGCCTTGGCCAGGCACTGCATGATGATCGCCGACAATCCTGCCGGCACGCGCGAATCGACCTGGTCGGGCGCTACCGGTTGCTCGTGCACCTGCTTGTAACCCACCGAAAAGGCGTCGGGCCCGTCGAACGGCGGGAATCCGAGCGCCGACTCGTACAGCACCACGCCCAACGCGTACACGTCGCTGCGCCCATCCACGAGCTTGCCCATCGCCTGCTCGGGCGACATGTAGTGCGGCGTGCCCATGGCGCGTCCCGAGGCAGTCAGACGCCCATGGTGTCGCGCTTCGGCTATGCCGAAGTCGGTGAGGATCGCGTTGCCGTCGTCGTCGAACAGCACGTTGTCGGGCTTGATGTCGCGGTGCACGATGCCGCGGCGGTGCGCGTAGTCGAGCGCCGTCGCCACCTGCGCGATGGCGGTGGCCGCGTCCACCGGATCGACCACCCGACCCTTGGCGATACGATCGGAAAGCGAGCCGCCCGAGAGGTACGGCATCACCGTGTAGACCGTGGTGCCCTGGCTCCCGGCATCCATTACCGGACAGATATGGGGGTGGACCAGCCGCGCCGCCGCCTGCGCCTCTCGCCGGAACCGCTCCATCATTTCGGCGTCCTTGGCCAGATGTGCGTGCAGCACCTTGATCACTACCCGGCGTTCGAGCTGCGCGTGGTCGGCCAGGAACACGTCGGCCATGCCCCCGCCACCCAACCGTTGCAGCACGCGATAGCGGCTGCCCGTGGCCTGACGCAGCGCCGAGATTGTCTCGTTGGGCTTCTCGTTGGGCGCGTGCTCCAGCTCGGGGAGCGTCGCGCTGCAGCGCGTGCAGCTCTCGGCTGTGGCGCGATTCCAGGTGCCGCACTCCGGACAGAACATGCTACGCGCTCCGCGTGGTCGGCCGCCGTGGCCTTGGCGTGGACTCACAACATAGCATGTCGGTGCCCCCGCTGCATCAGCGAAGCGCTCGCAGGTGCGTCACGCACGCCGCGCCCAGGCGCTCGGGCGCGTAGCCGCCCTCGAGCGCACTCACCACGCGCCCGCCGCACCACGCGTCGGCGCGTTCCACCACCGCACGGGTGAGCGTCGCCACATGCTCCAGGTCCAGGGTGAATCCCCCGAGCGGATCCCCAGCCAGCGAATCGAACCCGGCCGAGATGAGCACGAGATCGGGGGTGAAACCGCGCGCCGCGTCGTCCACCGCGAGGAGCAGCGCGTCCACGTATCGCTGCGGGATGAGTCCGGCTTCCATCGGCACGTTCCACACCGATCCGTGCGGGCCGCGATCGCCGGCGGCGCCGGTGCCGGGGTACCAGGGCCACTGGTGCAGCGAGACGTACCGGATGTCCGGCGTATCTTCCACCAGCGCCTGCGTGCCGTTGCCGTGGTGCACGTCCCAATCCACGATCAGCACGCGCTCGGCACCATGCGTCCGGCGCGCGTAATGCGCTGCCAGCGCCACGTTGCCGAACAGACAGAATCCCATGCCGCGGTCGCGCAGAGCGTGGTGCCCGGGAGGCCGCACCGCGCTGAAGCTCCGCGTGGCCCGGCCGTCGAACGCCATGTCCACGCCGTCCAGCACGCACCCCGCCGCGGCCCGGGCCGCATCCCACGAGCCCTCGCTCACCACCGTGTCGGAATCCAGCTGTCCCCCGCCCCGAGCAGCGAGCGCACGCACGTCGGCCAGATACGCCGGGGCGTGGACCAGGCCCAAGTCGTCTTCGGTCGCATGGCGCCCCTCGACGTGCTGGAGTTCGTGGAACAGCTCGGGCTCGTCGCGCAGCGCGCGCGGCAGCGCGCGCAGGCGCCCCACGTGCTCGGGATGTCCCCACCCCGTGTCGTGTCGGCCGCAGTCGGAATGCGAGATGTAGGCGAGCGACATGGGCGCCCGGCAGCTGTGCGGCCGCCGGCGGCGGTCAGCGCAGCGCGCGGCGGCGGCGGTGTGTGAGCAGGAGGATTCCTCCGTCGGTCACCCCGGCGTCGGCCAGGGTCTCCTGCTCGTTCAGCACCTCCCACCCGTGCAGCTTCAGCGCGAAGTCCTCGTGATATTGCGCCTGCGGAAAGAGCGCTTCGAGCGCCCGCACCTTGACCACCTCGACCTTGGCCGTGGGCGGTGCCGCAATGCGCACCGCGTCCCATACCTCCGGCATCTCCACGCGAATCGTGATTGTCGGCTCCTCAGGCACGCCCAGTTGGATCGTGTTTCGGCGGACACGCAGCTGCGTGACGAACGGCGCGGCGCTCATGCGACCCCCGCGGGCATGTCCATGGCAGGCAGCGTGGTGAAGAACCGCATCATCTGCATCGTGAACAGATACGACGACCCCGTCACCCGGCTGCCGCCGGCAACGGGCGCCGCAGCGATGATGATCTCCTCGCCCCCCTGCCCTCGAAAGCTGGCCCACCCTGCACCCTGCTTGTCGGGAAACGCGGCGTACAGCGGGCTGCGCTCGGTGAAGAACTGATTGGCCCGCGCGAGAACCTCGTCCGCCGGCAGCGGCGTGAAGTATTCCTGCACCGTCATCTTGGATGGCGTCATGGCAGTCATTCCGGATTGATTCTGGCTCCCGGGGGCATGGCGCGCGCCGCTGCCCCCGTCGCCCGCTCGGCGGGCCCCTCGTACACCAACGGCAACTCGACGCGGAACGTCGAGCCCTCCCCCGGCGCGCTCACCAGCACGATGTCCCCACCCAGCAGCCGCGCCGTCCGGCGCGCCAGGGCAAGCCCTAGGCCCGCCCCTCCGCGACCGCCCTTCTCCGGCGCCGCCGTCCCTACGCGCCGGAACTCCTCGAATACGTAGCGCTGGGCCTCGACCTCGATCCCGATTCCCGTGTCTTCCACGCGATACACGACGCGGTCCTCGTGCACCTCCACCGCCGTCCGCACCATGCCGCGCGCGGTGAATGCGTACGCGTTGGCGATGAGCCGGGCGAGGAGCCGCACCACCCGCCGCCGATCGCTCGCCATCGTGACCGCGGCCTCCGGCTCGAATTGCTGCAGCGCCACGTCCGGCTGACGGCCAGCCGTGATCGTCAGCGCTTCGCGCATCGGCTCGCACACGTCGAACACGCTCACCGCCGGCTCCACCTCGCCGCGCTTGAGCTCCGAGAGCTCCAGCAGATCGGCGATGCGGTCCAGCAGCACCTTCCCCGATTCCTTCACCTCCAAGAGCGCCTGGCCTTCGGCCTCGGTCACGGGACCCGCGTCTCCCGCCTGGATCTTCGAAATGTAACCGACCAGTTCGGCCAGCGGCGCGCGCAAGTCGATCGATAGATCGGCCAGGAATTCGTCCTGCAGGCGCCGTGCCTCCAGCAGCTCGGCGTACTGCCGCTCCAATTCGGCGTTCGAGTCGCTGAGAGCCGAGTTGGCCCGGCGCAGGTCGTCGATCAGCCGAGCCTTCTGCGCCGTGGCCGCCATCTGGTCGGCCACCATCCGCAGCAGGCTACGCGATTCGACGCTCAACCCGCCAGTCGCGCCAAAATAGAAGGTGACCGTACCCAGCACGCCGCTTCCGGTCTGCAGCGGGAGCGCGACGAGCGATCGGAACCCCAACTCGCTGGCCACCTCCTGCCAGTCCTCGAGCGACGGGTCGGAGAAGATGTCTGGAACTTCGATCGCCCGCCGCTCGCTGGCCGCCTCGCCGCTCGGGCCGAACCCCAGCCGCACCCGCATCTCGCCAAGGAACGGCGTGAACCGGTCGGGCCAGTTGTACGCCGCCGCTAACCGCATCAATTCCGAGGCGCCGTCGATCAGATAGACGCAGGCAAAGGTCGCGCCGACCACCGGGCTCACGCGGTCGAGCGCAAACTGAAAGACCTCTTCGGGACGGTCGGCGGTCAGGAATGCGTGAACAATCTCGCGGACCGCCATCAACTCGCGCAGTCCGAAGTCGACGCCCTCGGTGGGCGTGCGCAGGCGAGTTTCGCCTGGAATTGCTGAGGCCGGGATCACGCCCCGGAATGTAGACCTCGGGGCGCAGACGGTCCAGACGGATGTTTGGCCAATTGTTTGCGCGCTTCGGGCGGCGGTGGCTGGTCTCCTACTGCGTCTTCGCCAGCGCCCGAATCTCAACCCGGTGCACCAGCACGTTGGGTGGCGTGGCGAGCACGTGGGCCACTGATTCCGCCACGTCCTCCGGCCGGAGCGCCCACGACTTGGCCCCAGGATCCCCACCGCCGAACTCGGTAGCCACGCCCCCGGGACTCACCACGGATACCTTCACGCCGCGGTCGCGCACCTCGAGCAGCAGGCACTCGGCAAATGCCATCACCGCATGCTTGGTGCCCGTGTACGCCGCGCCGCCCGCAAAGGCGCTCCGCCCGGCGATCGACCCGATGATCACCACGTGGCCGCGGCCGCGCGCCACCATGCCTGGGAGCACGGCTCGGGTCACATGGTAGAGGGCATTGAAGTTGACGTCCACCTGACGGTGCCATTCCTCGGGGGACGTGTCGAGGAGGGCCTTGATGATCCCGACGCCGGCATTGTTGACCAACACGTCGGCGCTCACGCCGGAGAGCGTCGAGGCGATCGCGGCCGGATCCGTGACGTCGAGCATGATCGGCCTGCACGTCCCGCCGGCCTTGGCGATTTCGGCGGCGAGCGCTTTCAGCTCCGATTCGGAGCGCGCCGCGGCGACGATGTCGTGGTCGGCGGCCAGACGGAGCGCGATGGCGCGGCCGATGCCCCGCGAGGCGCCGGTGATCACAGCGGTCGGCATCGACATAGTGCGCCCTCCTCGGGCAGAACGGGCAAGGTCAGCCCAGCAATCGCTCCACGGCCCGCACCAGCGGTGCGAAACCCAGAGACTTCCCCAACACTCGCGCCGCCTGCTCCTGCGCCAACTCCCGCTGCCCGTGTCCGAACAACTCACCCACCATCCACGGGCCGGCCTTCGGATTCCGCCACCAGTCCTCGTTGAACCGCTCGGTGAGCGTTTCGCCCAGCAGCGCTTGCAGCTGCCACGCCCGCAGGTAGCGGGCCGAGTAGTAGTGCGGATCCACGTCCACGAACGCATCCGCCGTATCGTAGTGGAACTTCGTGGCGTCGGTGAGCAACTGGACGTAGAGGTCGGGGAGCGCGCGCCACGGCACGTCGCCGCTGTACAGGTGCGTCTCGTAGATCAGCTTGGCACAGTACCGCCGCAGGAACTGCAATTCCTCGAACCCGGCGCTGCGCAGGAAGCGGGGGACGTCGACTTTGGACAGCGACGAATAACGCGTCAGCCACCCGGCGTCCTGCATGCGGTGGTCGAACAGCATCGCGTATGCCTCGGTGACCGAGTTGTCACCCATCCACCGGTACTCGAACGGCAGGTCCGACCGCATATACGCAAAATGCAAAGCGTGGCCGAGCTCGTGCAGAAAGGTGCTCCAGTCGTTCTGGCCGCCGTGTGCGCGCAGCACGAGATACACCTCGTCGGGCACCCGCACCGGGGCGCAGAAGGCACGCGATCGCTTGCCTTCCCGGTCGCCCGTATCGAGCACGATGCGGCCGCCGGCGTCGGGCACGATCCCCATGTCGCGCACCTGGCCCAGAATGCGCTCCTGCATCGGTTCCCAGGGGAACCCCGCGTCGAACTCGCGCGCCCGCAACAGGGTCAGCGCGTCGGCCCGCGTCGCGTCAGCCGGTGCGATGCCGAGAACGCGCTTCACGAATTCCGGGTGTACCTCGTCCCACATGGCGCCCGTGTCGCGCAGGAACCGCTCGCACTCGGCGCGCAGCTCGAGTAGCGGGAACCCGGCCAGCAGGTCGAACGTCGCGTTGTAGCCAGGGGCCAGGTGCAGGCGCTCCACGATCTCGCGCTCGCGTTGGAAATGCTCGAGCCGCATCGGGGCCAACTCGGCCCGTACGAGAACGGCCCGGGCGGCGTCGAGCGACAACCGTGTCGCCCGGTCGGTGCTGTTGGCAATGTCGATCGCGACCTGCTGGAACGGCACCTTGCCGCCATCCGGCAGGGCGACCATCGCCTGGCCCTCCCACGCGATCTCGCGCTCGTCGAGCGCTGCCAGTTCGCGCGACACCTGCGACTCCGCTTGCCAGTCGAGCAACTGGCGAAGCCCACGGTACTCCTCGCTCGCGGGATCGGCGCTCTGAAACGCGTCGCGCACCAGGGCCAGCGACTCCTCGCCCATCACCCGGCCGTAGCGGCCGTAGATGGGCTGCAGTTCCGCGGCGGCCTTCTGCCCCGAATGCGCCAGGTAGATCTCGCGCGAAATCTCCTGCATGAACGCCTGCCCCTCGCGTCGCAGGCCGTCGAGCGACAGCGCGCTCACGCGCACACGCGTTCCGCGATCACGGCACCCAGGCGTTCGGCCGCGACGCGCTCCTGTGCCAGGGTGTCGCGGTCCCGCAATGTCACGGTGCCGTCGGCCATCGTCTGGCCGTCCACGGTGATGCAGAACGGCGTGCCGACCTCGTCCTGGCGGCGATACCGTCGCCCGATCGCCCCCGACTCGTCGTAGAACACGGGGAACGACTTGCGCAACTCATGGGCCAGCTTCTCGGCGAACTCCGGCATTCCGTCCTTCTTCACCAGCGGGAACACGCCGGCCTTGATCGGCGCCAGCGATGGATGGAGCCCAAGCACCGTGCGGCCCTCGGCCTCGCCCTCCACCGTCTCTTCGCGATAGGCATTCACCAATACCGCCAGCGCCGTGCGGTCGGCACCCACCGAAGTCTCGACCACGAACGGCACGAACCGCCGGTTGTTCGGCTGGTCGAAGTACTCGAGCTTCTTGCCCGAATACTCCTGGTGTCGGCTCAGATCGAAGTCGCCCCGGTGATGCACGCCTTCGATTTCCTGGAAGCCGAGCGTGCCGCCGAAATCGAACTGGATGTCGAACGCCGCCCGCGCATAGTGCGCCAGTTCTTCCGGTGTGTGCTGATGGAACAGCAGCCGCCCCTCGTCGAGGCCGAGCGCGCGGTGCCAGGCCATGCGCTGCGTCTTCCAGTATTCGAACCACTGCATGTGGTCGCTTTCGGGATCCACGAAAAACTGCATCTCCATCTGCTCGAACTCGCGCGTGCGAAAGATGAAGTTCCCCGGCGTGATCTCGTTGCGGAACGCCTTCCCGATCTGCGCGATGCCGAACGGGACCTTCTGCCGCGTCGACTGCTGCACGTTCAGGAAGTTCACGTAGATGCCCTGCGCCGTCTCCGGACGCAGATACACCACGGCGGCACTGTCCTCCACCGGCCCCATGAATGTCTTGAACATCAGGTTGAACATGCGCGGCTCCGACAACGTCCCCTTCATCCCGCACGCCGGACACTGCGCGTCGGGAGTGCCGGGCGTGCCCCTGATCTTCGGGTCGTCGGCGCGGAACCGCTTTTTGCAGTTGCGGCAGTCAATGAGCGGATCGGTGAAGCCAGCCACGTGCCCGCTGGCTTCCCACACCCGTGGGTGCATGAGAATGGCGGCGTCCAGCCCCTCGATGTCATCGCGGGCCCGCACCATCGCATTCCACCAGCGGTCCTTGATGTTCCGCTTGAGTTCCACGCCCAGCGGGCCGTAGTCCCATACGGAACCGGTGCCGCCGTAGATCTCGGAAGACTGGAAGACGAAGCCGCGCCGCTTGCACAGCGAGACCAGCTTCTCCATCACGTCGGGGTTGGGACTGGGAGACATGGCAGGCGTGGAAAAGGGCGAAAACGAGAGGTGGAGAGCCGCCAGCCGGCGGCTGTGAGCGTTCGGCAAACACCGCACGCGTGACCCACCCGGCCACATCCGATCGGGGCGAACCGCGACCGGGAACGCCGCTAAAGTTATACCGAATTTGCCACCGGTGCTCGGCCGGCGGTCAGCTGTCCAGTTCCGCGCTCAGTCGCGGACTCTCGGGCGGCCGGCGCCCGGTCAGCCGGGCCACGATGCGGTCCCCATGGTACCGGCCGTTCTCGATGAACACCTTGTTGGCGTCGAACCCGGCCACCACCACACCAGCGATGAACAGCCCCGGTACGCGGGTCTCGAGAGTCGTGGGATCGTGGTCCGGAATGCCCGTCGCCGGGTCGATCGGCACACCGGCATCACGCAGCAGCGTCAGATTGGGCGCGAATCCCGTCATCACGTACACCAACGTAGCCGGGATCCGGTCCTCGCCGCCCGCCGTCGTGACCCGGACGGCCGTGGGCTCGATGGCCGCCACCCGCGTGTTCCATCGCGCCGCCATGCTCCCCTCCTTCACCCGGTTCTCGAAATCGGGCAGCACCCACGGCTTGATGCGCTTGTCGAACGTGGCTCCAAAGTGAACTAGCGTGACGCGCGCCCCGGAGCGCCACAGATCGAGCGCCGCCTCGGCCGCCGAGTTCCCGCCGCCCACGACCACCACGTCCTGTTGGAAGGCCTCATGGCCCTCACGATAGACGTGCGCGACCTGCGGGAGATCCTCGCCCGGTACGCCAAGCTTGTTGGGCGAACCGAAGTAGCCGGTGGCTACGACGACGGCGCCGGCACGAATCAAGCGGTCTTCACCGGCCCGGGTGCGCGTGCGCACCTGGAAGGCCCCGAACTGCCCCTCGATCGCGCGCACCCGTTCGTACTGCCGCACTTCCAGCCCGAAGTGCTGCACCACGGCGCGGTAGTAGGCCAGCGCGTCGCGCCGTCCCGGCTTCTCGGCGGCCACGACGAACGGGAGCCCGCCCAACGAGAGCTTCTCGGCCGTGGAGAAGAACCGCACGTAGGTGGGATATTGCGTGATCGTGCTCGCCACGACGTGCGCATCCACGACGAGCGCACGCAGCCCATCGCGCTGCGCGGAGATCGCAACGGCGAGCCCGCACGGGCCCGCGCCCACGATCAGGACGTCGCAGTCCACGCGATCAGCGGCCACCGGTCCTCCACCAGGCCGTCATTACAGCCCGATGATCTGGTCGCGCCGCGTGCCGACGCTCACGTAGGTCACCGGCGTGCCTACGGTTTCCTGCAGGCGGTCGAGATAGCGGCGCGCCGCCGCCGGAAGATCCTCGAGCCGGCGGGCCTCGGAGGTGCCCGCCTGCCAGCCGCCCAGCCACTCGTAGCGCGGCGTCACTTCTGCCAACGCCGCCAGATCCGACGGAAACTCGGTGTGCACCTCGCCCTCGAATTCGTAGCCGGTGCAGATCGCCAGCTTGTCGAACGTGTCGAGCACGTCGAGCTTGGTGACCGCGAGATCGGTGAGACCATTGATGCGGGCTGCGTACTTCACCACCACGGCGTCGAACCATCCGCAGCGGCGTGGCCGGCCGGTGGTGGCACCGAACTCGTTGCCGAGCTGTCGCATGCGGTCACCCTGCGCCGCATCCAGCTCCGTCGGAAGCGGTCCATTTCCAACGCGTGTCGTATACGCTTTCACCACGCCGAGCACGGCGTCGATCATCATCGGCGGGATGCCGGCGCCGACCGAGGCGCCGCCCGATGTCGTGTTGCTCGACGTTACGAATGGGTACGTGCCATGATCCACGTCGAGGAGGGACCCCTGCGCGCCTTCGAGCAGCACGGCGGCGCCTGTCTTCCCCGCCCGATGGATCATCAATCCCACGTCCTCGGCCAGCGGCAGCAGCCGTTCGGCCAGGCGGTCGAGCAGCGTCATCGTCTCGTCGCAGGTCACGCACTTATCGCTGCCAAACCGCTGCAGCTGCGCATTGGCGTGGCTCACGGCCTGCTCCACCAGGGCCTGCAAGCGGTCGCGGTGGCGCAGATCCACCACCCGCACGCCCCGGCGCGCGATCTTGTCCTCGTAGGCCGGCCCGATCCCGCGGCCCGTGGTGCCGATGGCCTGACTCGCATGGCTCTCGGCATCCACCAACTTGT
Organism: uncultured Gemmatimonadaceae bacterium; assembly: GCA_963728785.1. Classification (GTDB taxonomy): domain Bacteria; phylum Gemmatimonadota; class Gemmatimonadetes; order Gemmatimonadales; family Gemmatimonadaceae; genus JAGWRI01. The sequence continues at coordinate 166,275 of CAVSKV010000004.1, read as the reverse complement.
GGTACGGCAGCACGAGGTGCGCGCGGTCGCTCACGTACAGGCGGCCCTCGACGTCCACGCCATCGCGCACCAGACCGTCGATCTCAGTGAACAGCGTGTCGGGATCGAGCACTACGCCGTTGCCGATCGCACAGCGCACGCCGGGGTGCAGAATGCCGCTCGGGATCTGGTGGAGCACGAAGTGGGAGTCACCCAGGTCCACGGTGTGCCCCGCGTTGGCGCCGCCCTGGTAGCGCACCACCCACTGGGCACGCTCGGCAAGGACGTCCACGAGCTTGCCCTTGCCCTCGTCACCCCACTGCGCGCCCACCACCACGATGGTGCGCCTGTTGTCTGCGAACATGCGGCTCCTGGAGGGAGAACCCATCCGCAAGAAAAAACGCCCCGGGTTGCCCGAGGCGTTGAGTCAATCTACGGTGCCGCAGGGTGGTGTCAACGCAAGGGTCACGTGAGAGCCGCGATCACGATCCAGACCGCCATCACGGCGCCCAGCGCCACCTTGATGGCCGACGCGGCCACGCGCCCCAACAGTGCGCCGGTGGCTGCACGTGTCGCCGCGCGATGGTCCCCGCGCACCGTCATCTCGGCGGCCAGCGCGCCCAAAAATGCACCGAGGAACGCCCCGATCACGGGGCCGACCACCGGCACCGGCACGCCCACGAATGCGCCCATGAGGCCGCCCAGGATGGCGCTCCACGCGGCACGCCGCGAGCCGCCGTACTTGCGCGTGAACCGCGCGGCCAGCGCGAACTCCATCAGCTCGCCAAACAGCGCCAGCACGACCACCACCACGACCGTGGACACTCCTATCCCGCCGCCGCGCACGGCAAGGTGATACACAAGTGCCGCACCCACCATGAGCCACGTCCCGGGCAGCCCCAGCGGAACGAGCAGGAGCGACCCGGCGAGTACGGCGATCAGGATGACGACCGACATCAGAGCAACTCCCGAACCATGGCGTCCAGCAGGGCGGCCGCCGGCCCGATGCCGGTGCCCGCCAACATCTCTACGGAATCCCGTGGCGTGTGGATTCGCAGCAGCGTCCGTGCCGTGGCGCGGCTCAGGGTGGCGCAGGGCCAACCGGCGCGGGCGAGCGCCACGCCGTCGGTGAGCACCCCCTGCGGCAGCCGTCGTATGCGAAGCGGCACGCCCGTGCCGCGCGCTGCGCGCCCTGCTGCAGCGCACAGAGCGCCCGGCCGCCGGCCGGATGTGAGCAACATGAAGTCGCCGCCATCGTCGATCGTGTCGCAGTTGATGGCGATGCCCGTCGCCTTCCGGTGCGCCCAGGCGTGCGCGCCGGCCAGGCCTGCCTCCTCGGCATCGGTGATGAGCACGCCCAACGGCGCAGCCGCTCCCAATCGTTCCGCGGCTGCAAGCACCGCCGCCACGCCCGACGCGTTGTCCACCGCACCCGGCGACTCATTGCCCGCCGAGGCCAGGGCGAGCAGCCCCCCGCCCGCGACGCCCGCGGCCCAGATCCACCACCGGTGCGGCCAGGAGTAGCCGGCCGCGGCTGCGGCGGACGTGATCAGCAGCAGCCCCCAGGTGAGCATCGTGAGCCATGCACCGGCGACGCGAACGGCCAGCGGATAGCGCTGCGACTTGGAATCGAGATGGGCCACCAGCCATACGTGTGGCTCGCCGCCCCGCCTCGCTTCGAGATTGGCGCCATACACGCATGCCGCGTCAAGTGAAAGGGCCCCGCGGCCGGTGAGCCAGCGCGCGAGCGACAGGATCCCGCCGAGCGCAACGAGCGCCAGACCCGCCGCGGCGCTCGGTCCCAACCGGTCGGCGGCCAACTCGACGCCGGTCAGCAACACGATCGACGCCAGCCCCACGACCGGCATCCCGAACCGGGCCGGCAGGGTGGAATAGCGGAATGGGCGCTCGGCCACGGTGAAGCCCAATTCCCGTAGCCGCGTTGCACACGCATCGCGGGCGCGAGCAAGTGGCTGGGTACCGCTCAACCGCGGACGCGCCGCCAGCACGCGCAGGAACGCCAGATCGGCGCCCGCGGAAGCGATCACGCGCTGGCGGCCAGCGCCCCGTGGGTGAGCAGCGCGCGGACGCGTGCCAGCTCGGGCTTCCCGAGCGGCTGGAGCGGCGGGCGCACCGGGCCGCCGTGGAGCCCCACGACGTCCAGAGCCGCTTTCACACCGGCCACCCCGTACGACCCGACGATCGTGCCCGCCAGCGGTGCCAGTCGCGCCTGCGCGTCCGTGGCGGCAGCGGCAGCGTGCGCCAGCGCGGCGTCGTACACCTCACGCGACAGCTCGGGCGCGAACAGGGCGACGGCCAGGATCGCCCCGCGTGCGCCGGCGGCGAGCGACGCCTGGAGCGCCGATCCGCTCCCCGTCAGCACCGAGAACTCCCGCCCCTGCGCGTTCACGTAGGCGCCGATCAGCTCCCGGTCGCCCGAACTGTCCTTGATGCCCACGATGTTGGCGTGGGCCGCCAGCTCGCCGACCACCGCCGGCGAGATGGTGAAGCCCACGTATTTAGGAATATTATATAAAACGACGGGCACCGGACTCTCATCGGCCACACCACGGAAGTGCTCCAGCAGAGCGGCAGCGGTCATCGCTGCCGTGTAGTAGTGCGGCGACACGACGAGCACGGCGTCGGCCCCTGCCGCCGCCGCGTCCCGGCAGCGGCGCACGGTGGTGCGCGTGGATTCGGCACCCGTGCCGGCCACCAGCACCCGGTCCTTCGGCGTCGCGTCGCGCGCCGTCTCGATCAATTGGCGGCGCTCCGCCTCGTCGAGCAGCACCGCTTCGCCGGTGGACCCCGCGACGACGATCCCGTTGAGCCCGGCCGCGACGTGCGCCCGGACGTTGGCCCCGAACGCCGTGCGGTCCAGTTCGCCGGTCGTCGCATCGAACGTACTGACGACGGGTCCGAGGATTCCCGACAGCTGCATGGCTTACGACCCCATGAAGTCCAGCCCACCGGGCTGGATGCCCTCGAGCGTCGGCCCGTCCGCAACGCGTTCGGGTTCCGGGATCCGGTCCACCACAGAGGGTGTCTGCACCGACTGCGACAGCCGCCCGAACATCCGCAGCTTGAGCTCGAAGTCCGACGGGTTCGTCGACGCCATCATCGCCGTCTCGAACGTCACTTCTTTTGTCCGCACGAGATCGGCCAGGTGCTGATCGAACGTCTGCATTCCGTACTGCTCTCGACCCGCTTCGATGTACTCGCGGATCTCGTTGATCCGCTTGCCGTCGGCGATCATGTCGCGCACGGCCGGCGTGATGAGCAGTACCTCGGCCGCCACGACGCGGCCCTCGCCGTCCCGTCGCTTGAGCAGGCGCTGGGAGACAACCGCGTGCAGCGACTCGGCCAGACGGATGCGGACCGTTTCCTGCTCGGCAGGCGGGAACATCGCCATGATGCGCAGGATCGTGCTCTGGGCGTCGGGCGTGTGCAACGTGGAGATGAGCAGATGCCCCGTCTCCGCCGCCTTCATCGCCGTGTCCATCGTCTCCGCGTCACGCAACTCGCCAATCATGATCACGTCGGGATCCTGACGCAGCGCGGCCCGCAGGCCCATCTTGAAGTCCGTCGTGTCCGATCCGACCTCGCGCTGCGTGACCGCCGAGTTGATGTCCGTGTGCAGGAACTCGATCGGATTCTCGAGCGTCAGGATGTGACGGTTCTGATGCTGATTGATGTAGTTGATCAGAGCCGCCATCGTGCTCGACTTGCCCGAGCCCGTCACCCCCGTCACCAGCACCATGCCGCGCTCGGCCTGTGCTACCTTGGCCAGCACCGGCGGCAACTTCAGCTTCTCGAACGTCGGCACTTCCAACGGAATGGCCCGCATGACGATCATGAACGTGCCCCGCTGTTTCATGATGTTCACGCGGAAGCGCCCCATGTCCGGCACCTCCCACGAGCAGTCGTAGTCGGTGAGCGTGTCGAGGCGTGCCTTGTCCTCGTCGTTGGAGATGAGATGCAGGGCGATGGCGCGCGTCTGATCCGCCGTCAGGGCCTGTTTGGTGAGCGGGACGAGCCTGCCGTGGATACGGGCCCGGAACACGTCGCCCGCTTTGATGTGGAGGTCCGACGCGCCGCGGTCCACGGCTGCTTTGATGATCTTTTCCAAGCTCAGTACCCGGCCTGTTTGTTCACGAGGTTGCGTAGAGGCTCGCCTCGCACGTACCGGGTCCAGTTGTCCACGAACAGCGCCAATTGCCGGGGCCAGAAGCGCAGGGGGGATACGGCCGAAACATGGGGGGTGAGCAGAACGGATCGAAGCTGCCACAGCGGGCTGGACGGCGCCAGGGGCTCCTCGCTGAACACGTCCAGCACCGCACCCCGTAACCGTCCGTCGGCGAGCCGCACGGCGAGCGCGGCCTCGTCCATCAGCCCCCCGCGCGCCACGTTCGCCACGATCGCATTGGCCGGTAGAAGGTCCAGCCGCCGCGCATCCAGGAGCCCGCTGGTTTCCCCCGTGAACGGCGCCGCCACCACCACGACGTCCGCCCGCGGTAATTCGGCATCGATCGCATCAGGACCCGTCACACGGGCAAAACCCGTCGGCACGCCTCGCTCCGGCCGCCGCCGGACACCGACGCAGGTGGCGCCCAGCGCGGTCAATCGCGTCGCGACCTCCGACCCGATTCCACCGGCCCCGATCACCAGCACACAACAGTCCGCCACCTCGCGCAACGGCGATTCGCCCGAAACGAAGAACGTCTTGCTCCAGATGCCGCCCCGCTGCTGGTCCACCGCTACGTCCAATCCTCGCAGAAAGTGAAGCACGCCGGCCACCACCGATTCGGCGATTGGCGGGCCATGCACGCCCGCCGAGTTCGTGAGCAGCACCTTGCTCGCCACCATCTCGGGAAAGAGCAAGCTCCCCATGCCGGCGGTGGCCGAATGCACCCAGCGCAGTCGACGTCCAGCCATGAACAACGGGCGCGAGATGCCGAAGCCGAAGTACACCTCCGCTTCGGCGATGGCCTCAAGCGCTTCGCGACTGGGCGCCGGCGAGCCGTCGCCGTCGGAGACCGTGGCCGCTCGCACGAAATGGGTGCGCCACCCCGGTGGCGCCACGGCGCGGATGTGTGCCTCGCCGTCCTCTCTGAGCGCCCAGTTGCGCGACGTCGACATGAGGTCGACGACGAGGAGCCGGCCTGCGCTATCCAACGTGGAAGTCGTGGACGTCATCCCGTTTTGTCAGGCTCTCGTGCGCCTCGGCGTATTGGCGCGCCGGGCCGGTGAGCCGCATCTCGAACGTCCGGTCGTTGGGGTGATCGAAGATGGCATGCTCGACGACCCGGATTCCCGCCCGGTACAGCGCTTCGGAAATCTCTTCGAACGGCGTACCGGGATGGGCCCGGATGGTCGCGTTCACGGTGCGCTTCGCCCGCCGCAAACGGTGCTCCAGCGAACCCATGCCGCCGAGCACGAGCATCACAAGCGCGCCGGCGCCCAGCGCCTCGACGAAATATCCGGCCCCCACCGTCGAGCCGATCGCGGCCACCACCCAGATCGTCGCCGCCGAAGTAAGGCCGACGATCGTCCCCCGCGCCTGCATGATCGTGCCAGCTCCCAGGAAGCCAACGCCGGTCACGATCTGGGCTGCGATCCGCGTCACGTCGCCATACGGGTGGCCATCGGGCGAGAATCCGATGTCCCCGACGACGATGGACAGATGCATGAATAACGCCGCACCCACGCAGATCAGGATGTTGGTGCGGAGCCCGGCCGGCTTGCCGGCGATCTCCCGTTCGAGGCCGATCGCGCCGCCCAGAAGAACGGCGACGATCAGCTTGGCAAGCAGTGCGAGTTGGAAGATCGCGAGAAAGTCATTCATTAGTCGAGCCCCATATGTTCCCGCACGTCTGCCATCGTCTGTTGAGCAATGGCCCGGCACGCGCTCGCCCCTGCCGCCAGCACTTCGTCCAGCCGTTCCGGCTGCTGCCGCAACTCTTCCGCCCGCCGGCGGATGGGCGCCAGTTCCGCGTCCATGTTGTCGAGCAGCACCTTCTTGCAGTCGATGCACCCCCAACCTGCGGTGGTGCACTGCTCGTACACGTGCTTCACCGTCTCGGACGGGCTGAATGCCTGGTGAAGACCGTAGATATTGCACACTTCCGGATGCCCCAGGTCGGTGCGCCTGATGCGCGCCGGGTCGGTGACCGCCGGGCGCAGCTTGGTCCAGATCTCCTCACGCGATTCGAGCAGTCCGACCGTGTTCCCCATCGACTTCGACATCTTCGCCCTGCCGTCGAGCCCCATGACGCGGCGCGTGGGCGTCAACAGTGGCTGCGGCTCGGGAAAGTAGTCCTCACCCCGGCCGAACGCCGCGTTCCAACGGCGCGCGATCACCCGCGACAGCTCGAGGTGCTGTACCTGGTCCTCGCCCACTGGAACGAGATCGGCGCGATAGAGCAGGATGTCGGCTGCCTGCAGCACCGGATAGATGAGCAGCCCCGCGTTCACGCTCTCCTGGCGGCTGGCCTTGTCCTTGAATTGCGTCTGCCGCTCCAGTTCACCCAGCGGCGTGATGGTGTTGAAGATCCACTGGAGTTCGGTATGTTCCCGCACGGCCGACTGCACGAACAGCGTCGCCACGTCCGGATCGATGCCGGCAGCGAGCAGCGTCAGCGCCAGTTCGCGACGGCGGGCCCGGAGCATGTCGGGGTCGTACGCCAACGTGATCGCGTGATAATCCACGATGCAGATGATCGAAGGATGCAGATGCTGCAGTTGCACCCAGTTCTTGACCGCTCCGAGGTAATTGCCAAGATGGAGCTCGCCCGTGGGCTGGATTCCGCTGAATATGCGCGACATTGCGTGAAGCTATGAGCGCACCAGACCCGTCGCAAGCAAAACCACCCGGTGCCCCGGCGGGTCATGGCGAGCACCGCGCCCTGCTCGCTACCTGCGTCGCCGCCGCCGTCCGCGGCGGCGACGTGCTGCGCGCAGGCGCCGCCAGTCTGGGTCAGCTCACCTGGGACGTGAAGTCACCTGCCGACTTCGTGAGCGACGTCGACCGCGCCTCGGAACACGCCATCGCGACCCTGGTCCGTGAGCGCCACCCCGACGCCCGCATGGTGGGCGAGGAGCTGTCTCCCGACGAGGCGGGGGATTTGTCGGGGTTGGTGTTCGTGGCCGATCCGCTCGATGGCACCACCAACTTCCTCCACGGCTATCCATGGTACGCGGTGTCCATTGCCGCCCTGCGGGACGGGGACATCCTGGCCGGCGCCGTGCTCAATGCCGCCACCGGTGAACTGTTCACCGCCACCGCGGGAGGCGGGGCCCGACGCGGCGGCCAGCCTATCACGGTTTCGGCGCAGATCGAACCCTTGCGCGCTCTCATCGGCACGGGCTTCCCCTTCAAGCACGCGCATCTGATCGAGCCGTACATGGCGTCGCTCCCCGGCATCATGCGCACCACAGCCGGCGTGCGCCGCGCCGGGGCCGCCGCACTCGACCTGGCCGACGTCGCCTGCGGGCGGTTCGACGCGTTCTGGGAGCTCAGTCTCGCCCCCTGGGACGTTGCTGCAGGGCTCCTCCTCGTCCGCGAAGCGGGAGGCGTGGCCACGGACCTCGACGGCCACACGGCGCCCGTAGCCCACGGCCCAATCGTGGCCGGCAACCCGGCCATGCACGCCTGGCTCCTCGGGCAGCTCCGGCACGCGTGATTGGCTTTGACCGCTCTCGCCACAGGCCCCACAGACTGCCATGGAAGCTGCAACGAGTGGTTGGCCACGGAACACGCCGACGGCGCCTGAACGGCAGGCGGTTGAAGCACGGAGCGATGATGACCGCTGGCAAGGCGAACGATACCGGTCTGCCTGGCTCAATGACTCACGATCATGGGCACTCCCCCGCCACCGAGTGAGCGCCTTGCCACCATGAGCGCATTGGCGTAGCAGTTCCCCCGGCCCCTGCAGTTGCACCCCTCACATCAGTTGCAGTTGTCGCTGTCAAGGTTGTTATTGCAGTGGTCACAGTTGCTATTGCAGTTGCAGTTTCTGCGTGCTCGGTGGCCAAGATCCTTGCGCAACGAAATTCGCCCTCCTCCATCACTCCGCCATGCGCCTTGTCGAATGTGTTCCCAATTTTTCGGAAGGCCGCCGTCCCGAGATCGTCGCTGCAATCCGCGACGCGATCGCCAGCATCGACGGCGTATCAATTCTCGACGTGTCATCCGATGAGTCCCACAACCGCAGCGTGATCACATTCGTTGCGCCGGTAGAGCACGCCGTGGACGCCGCACTCGCCGGCATGCGCGCCGCTCGCGACCGCATCGATCTCACGGCGCACTCCGGCGAGCACCCACGCATGGGGGCCACGGACGTGGTACCCTTCATCCCGCTCGAGGGCACGACGATGGAAGACTGCATCGCGCTCGCCCGCCGTCTCGGCGAGCGCGCCGCCGCCGAGCTGGAAATCCCGGTCTTCCTGTACGAGCGCGCCGCTACGCGCCCCGATCGCGAAAACCTGGCCGACGTCCGCCGTGGCGAATTCGAAGTACTGCGCGACGAGATCGGCACGACGCCGGCTCGCACGCCCGACTTCGGACCGGCTCGCGTGCACCCGACGGCGGGCGCCACCGCCATAGGCGCCCGCCCCTTCCTCGTCGCCTACAACGTGTATCTGGGGCCGGAGTCCAACCTCGGCGTGGCCAAGGCGGTGGCCAAGGCGGTACGCGGCTCCTCCGGCGGGCTGCGCTACGTGAAGGGCCTGGGCCTGGCCGTGGAGGGCCAGGCCCAGGTATCGATGAATCTCGTGGATACCGAGAAGACGCCGCTGCACCGCGCGTTCGACGTCGTGAAGATGGAAGCCGAAGCACGCGGCGTGTCGCCCACCTGGAGCGAAATCGTGGGCCTGGTGCCCGAACGGGCCCTGTTCGACGCGGCGGCGCGTCACCTCCAACTGCGCGACTTTTCCCCCGACCTGGTGCTTGAGCGCCAGGTGCGTGCCGCCGTGGAGGGCGGCCTGTCGCTCAGCGCCTTCGTCGCTGCCGTAGCCTCGTCGGCGCCGGTGCCGGGGGGCGGGAGCGTGGCGGCCCACGCCGGCGCCCTCGGCGCGGCCCTGGCTCAGATGGTAGCCGGACTCACCATTGGGCGGAAGAAATACGCAGCCGTCGATGCCGAGATGCGGGCCGTAGCGCTCGAAGCCGCAGCGCTCGTCAGCGAACTCTCAGCGCTGGTCGACCGCGACGCCCGGTCGTACGCCGCTGTCAGCGCGGCGTATAAGCTGCCGCACGAAACCGCGCTCGATACCCAGCGCCGGACCGAAGCCATGACGACCGCGCTCCTCGGTGCGGCGGACGTTCCGCTCGAGACCGCTCGCGCCTGCGTCCGGGTGTGCGAACTCGCCGTGACGGTTGCCGGGAAGGGGAACACGAATGCGGTGTCCGACGCTGCCGTGGCGGCCCTGCTCGCCGAAGCGGCCTGCCGGGGTGCAGCCTACAACGTGCGCATCAACGTCACGGCGCTGGATGATCCGACGCTTGGCGGGCCCCGCGCTGCGGATGCGGCCGCTCTGGTCGAGCGCGCGCGCACGCTCTCCGCCCAAGCCACGAGCATGGTGGAAAAAGCGATCGGCGGCTGAGCGCCGCCGATCGCCCTCCCCGAAAACGACGCCCTATTTCTCCGGACCGTAGATCCCGTTGAAGAGGAACTTGAAGTTCGAGTGCGGCTGCCCGCGGAACAGGATTTCCGGGGCGAAGAGGAGCAGATTCCCCTGCCCGATCTTGGCCGCCGCCACTGCCACGCCGCCTTCCAGATACCCCTGCCCCCACGCCCAGCCGCTGCGAAGCGGCGTCGCCGAGTCGAACCATGCCACCGGCGTCACCCCGCGCATCGCAGCGTCTGGCGCCAACCGGAATACCGGCGAGTGGTCGAAGAATACGTCCAGCGTGGCGGGCATGCCCGCGGCGATGGCGCTCGTCGTGTCCACGGCCGTCGCGAGAATCGATCCCGGCACGTAGAACTGCTCCCCGGTGAGTGGCCGGACTTCGCCCACGGGCGTGCGCTCGGTCAGCTGGTCCTCGATGGGCAGGCCCAGATCGTAAGCCATGGCCGTTGCGGCGCCCACGGTGAGCACCGTGCCACCGTTCTCCATGAACGTCTTGAGCTTCGGTACCGTCTGGTCAGCCGTGACATTGCCCACCATGTGCTGGTACGCGGCCGGCACTGCGGCGGCACCGCGGCCGCCGCCGAACGCGCGGCCACCGCCGCTCCCCACCGATCCCTGGATGCGGGTGTCCACAAGGATGATCACGTCGTACTTGGCGTTGAGATTGCCCGCGTCGAGGTCCTGCGGATAGACTACCGTATATGGGAACTCAAATTGCTCCAGCTCGAACCGTGTCCAGCCCGATGGCATCGAACCACCGTACTGGTCCAGCAGCGCGACGCGCTGTGGGTGCAGCTTGGTGGCGCCGGAGGTGGGGCCGTCGGGTATTCCGGTGAAGCTCACGCCGAGGGTAGCGGCTGCCGTCCGGAGAATGGGCAGGACCGTACTCGACGCCGTCACGTAGAACGTGCCCGCCGGATACGTCGCGCCGTTCGCCACCAGTGGCTGGCGCAGCCAGTACACGTCGGCGTGCGCCATGAGCAGGCGGTTGATCACGGTGAAGGCGTCGTTCTGGGCGTGGCTGAACACGAACCCCGCGGCGCCGGCGGCATTGGCCACCGTGCCGGCCATCGGGCTGGCCAGCCCTTGGATTTTCTGGAACGGGCCGTCGAATCCGTCGAGGATGCGGTCGAAATGCACGCCCATCTGATAGGCCAACGTCCACCCGGCGTTGTCATACGGCGGAATCGGCGGGCCGCCCGGGTAGGCGAAATCGTTGGGGTAGTGCTGCGGCTCGAACATGTCGAGAACCTGCGGGCGGAATGCCTGGGCGGTCTTGATGACGTACGACCCCTTGGGATACCGTGTGCCATTTACCGTGAAATCGGCCGTCGCCCGCAGTACGTCAACGCCGTTGTAGCGCAGCGCGTTGATGAACCTGGTCACCGTCGGGAAGTCCGGCTGGTCGGCCGTCATGATGTAGCCGCGCGGGTCGCGCTCGGCCGGATTGCGCAGGTATTGCTGGAACATGGCATCGGTGGCGACGTTGCCGCCTCGGCCGCCCCGCCCGCTGCCCCCTGCGGCGCCTCCACCGCGCCCGCTGCGTTCGCGGGCCAGCGCCGAGTCCACGGCCGCGATCATCGGAGGCGTCACCGTCCAATCGTCCCGGCTCCCCCGCTCAATGGAGTTGCGGCCCATTTCATACAGCCCGTACAGGAACTCGTCGCGCCGGCGCGACGCGATATCCAGTACTGCGTAGTTGGCGCTCACCGAGTAGTCCACCGACCGGCGGAAATGCCATTCCTGCGGCTCCACCGGATACGGCAGGTCGCCACGCGGCAGCTGCATGGCTGGCACGAAGGGAACCCGCTCCGGCGTCGGATTGCCGATCGTCTCCGTGAGCAGGCCGATCATGTTGTGGAAGTACACTTCCGTGCGGAGTCCGCCATTCCACCACGTGGAATAGCTCGACCCCGACCGCATGGTGAATCCCGGCTTGTGTTCCACCGTGAGCCGCGTGTGCATCGCGGCGCCCACCATGTCCAGATCGGTCACGATCAGCGGATCGAAGTTGTAGTTGAATGGGTCGCGGAATGGCGGCGAGAACATCACCGCGCCGGCCGGCCCGGTCTGATGGTGGTTGTACACGATGATCGGATACCATTCCCAGAACATCACCTTCTCATCGTTCTGCGTCTCGGGAAGGTTCGCCATGTAGAAGTCGCGGTTGTCGTCATGGCCGGCGTACTTCTCGTAGAGCCGTGGGATGTTCTCGTTCCGCTTGAGCGTGTCAGGCTCCTGCATGTACCAGTTGGCGACGAGTTGCATCCCGTCAGGATTCACCAGCGTGAGCAGCACGATGTCGTCGTGCAGAAGGCGCATCGTCTCAGGATCGTTGCGCGATAGGAGGTCGTATTCCGTCTGGATCAACTGGTTGGGGCCGAGGACCTCGGTGGCGTGAAGCCCACCGTCGATCCACACGACGGCCTTCCCTTCGTTGGCCAGCTGGTGCGCCTGCTCGTCGGTGACGCCCTCGGCTCGCGCCAGCCGCTCCTCGATCTGCCGGTAGTGCTCGAGGTTCTTCATGTTCTCGGGCGCCGAGACGATGAGCGTGTACTGCGTTCGCCCCTCCGCTGACTTGCCGATGTTCACGAGCTTGGCGCGGTCAGACTCCTTGGCGAGCTTCTGGACGTATGCCTCGTACTGGTCGTAGTTGGGAAGCCAGTAATCGTCGCCGATGTTGTGCCCGAACTGCTCCTTGGGCGACGTGATGCGCCCCTGTGCCTGCGCCGCGCCGGCAACCAGCACCAGGGGCAGCACGAGAGCCACCAGGACGCGGAAGTGGTTCGACCGCATGACGGACCTCCGGTGAAGATCGACGGCCCGCAACGCCCTGTGCGTACTCGCGGGCCTGAGAAGCGGATTTCTCTGAAATTACGGGCCCATTGGCGGAATCGCTGGCCGGCGCTACCGCCGGGTCAACACCCAGGGGCCGTCCTCCGTGATCGCGACCGTGTGCTCGAAGTGGGCCGATCGCGAGCCGTCGACGGTCACGATGGTCCACCGGTCGGGAAGTGTCTTCACGGCGTGCCCGCCGACGTTGACCATCGGCTCGATGGCGATCGTGAGGCCCGGGTTCAGCTTGGCACCCCGATGGGGCTTCCCGTAATTGGGCACCTGCGGCTCTTCGTGCATCGCCACGCCCACCCCGTGGCCCACCAGTTCGCGCACCACCGAGAACCCTGCCGCCTCGACCACTGCCTGGACGGCGGCCCCGATATCGCCCACCTGGTTGCCCACCTTGGCGGCCGCGATCCCCGCATCGAGCGACTTCCTCGTCACGTCCAGCAGCCGCTTAGTCTCGGCATCGATGCCACCCACCGGCACCGTGATGGCCGCGTCGGTAAACAGCCCCTTGTAGCCCACCCCGACGTCCAGCGACACAATGTCGCCCTCGTTCAATACTCGCTTCTTGGACGGGATGCCGTGAACGATCTCCTCGTTGATCGACGAGCAGATGCTGCCCGGAAACCCGTACAGCCCCTTGAACGCCGGCGTGGCCCCCTCATGGTCGCGGATGAACGTCTCGGCAATCCGGTCCAGTTCCTGCGTCGAGAGACCTGGTTTCACCGACTTTCGCAGCAGATCGAGCGTGCCGGCCAGGATCCTTCCGCCGGCCGCCATCACGTCGAGTTCACGCGCCGACTTGAGCTTGATCATCGGCCCAGCGCCTTGAGCGCCCGCGACGTCACGTCGGCCACGGCGCCCGTGGCGTCTACCGTGGCCACCTGCGCGCCCGCGGCGCGGTACCAGTCGAATACCGGCGCCGTCTGGGCTTCGAACACCTCGAGGCGGTGGCGGATCGCTGCCGGCTCGTCGTCCTTTCGTCGCACGAGGGCGCCGCCGCACTTAGCGCAGGCGTCGCCCACCGCACCGGACATGTAGGGCGTCTGGCAGGCGCTGCACACCAGGCGGCTGCTCAGCCGGCGCACGATCTCGTCGTTGGACACGTCGAAGTTGAGCACCGCGTCCACGGCGCGCCCCAGGGTGGAGAGCGCGTTGCGCAGTCCCTCGGCCTGCGGCACCGTGCGCACGACACCGTCGAGGATCACGCCGTTGGCGTAGGCGGGCGAGGCGAGGGCCTCGCGCACGATGCCGAGGATGACCGCGTCCGGCACGAGGGCGCCCTTGTCCATGTACCCCTTGGCCTCGCGGCCGAGCGCCGAACCGGCCTGGACGGCCGTACGCAGCACGTCCCCCGTGGCCAGCGTTGGGATGCCAAGGGATGCGGCCAGTCGAGGCGCCTGTGTGCCTTTGCCGGCGCCGGGCTTGCCGAACAGAACGATGATCATGACAGGAAGAATGCCACGGAATCCCCGCCAGGGGAATGGAACGAGAAACCTCGGCGCGAGATCACTCGCACCGAGGTTCCGGACCACAGCATGGGCATGAGCGTCCGGGCGAGCGTTAGAACCCGCCGCCCAGGTTGGACGCGCCGCCCCGGAACTTGACCCGCCCCTTCTTCATGAAACCGTCGTATTTCCGCAGCAGCAGGTGCTGCTGCATCTGTTGCAGCGTGTCGAGCGCCACACCAACCACGATCAGCAGCGAAGTGCCGCCGAACACGAACGGCACGTTTACAAGCTGCGTGAGCCAGATCGGAAACAGCGCGATTGCCGTGAGGAACAGGGCGCCCGGCAGCGTGATGCGCGAAACCACGCTGTCGATGTACTCCGCCGTCTTGGACCCCGGCTTCACCCCCGGGATGAACCCGCCCTGCTTCTTCAGGTTCTCGGCCAGGTCCACCGGATTGAAGATGATCGACGTGTAGAAGTAGGTGAAGAACACGTTCAACACGCCGAATGCCACGTAGTACCATCCCGTGCCCGGGTTGAACATGTCGGCCATGTCCTTGAGCCGTTGGTTGCCCATGAACTGGGCGATGGCCGCCGGTACCACGATCACCGACTGCGCGAATACGATCGGCATCACGCCCGCCGCATTGATGCGCAGCGGGATGTAGCTGCGCGACGCTTCGCGCATCCGCCCCCGGGCCATCGTGCGCTGCGGGATCTGGATGAGCACCTTGCGGGCGCCCACCGTGATATAGACCGTGGCGGCCACCACGCCCACCAGAATGACGAGCACTACGAGGAGCGAAAACGCGCCCAGCGCGCCCGTCGTCACGTAGCTGTAGGCCTGAGCGATGCTCGGCCAGATGCGCTCGACGATCGAGAAGAAGATCATCAAGCTGGCCCCGTTACCGATGCCGTTCTCGGTGATCTGTTCGCCCAGCCACATCACGAAGATCGCGCCCGTGGTAAGGAAGAATGTGAACTCCAGCCGGAACGCCATGCCAGGCGCCGCCACCACGCCGGTCAGGCCTTCGGCGAACAGCGCGAACCCCCACCCTTGCACCGCAGCCAGCGCCACCGTGCCGTAGCGAGTCCACTGCTCCACCTTCTTCCGTCCTTCCTCGTCCTTCTGCATCTTCTCGACCTGCGGCACTACGGCCGCAGCGATCTGGAAGAAGATGCTCGACGAGATGTACGGCATGATGCCGAGCGCGAACACCGTGGCTTTGGACAGACCGCCACCCGTGAACAGGTCGTACAGGCCGAGCAGGCCGCCCGCCTGCTGTTTGAAGAAGTTCACCAGCCCGAGCGGGTCCACCCCCGGCACGGTGATGTGCGCGCCGACCCGGTAGATCAGCAGACACAAGAGCGTGAAAAGGATCTTCTCCTTGAGTTCGGGCGTCTTGAACAGCCCCTGAACGGCCTCGACCGGATTGGTTTGCGCCATGTTACTCCTCGACGCGGCCTCCGGCCGCGATGATCCTGTCGCGCGCGCCGGCACTGACTTTGACACCGCGCAGCGTGAGCGCTTGCGTGATCTCGCCGTTGGCCAGGACCTTGCCCGGGCCCTTGTTGGCCCGGATCAGGCCGGCGGCAACGAGCGTCTCGGTCGTGATTTCCGTACCCGCAGGCAGGGTCGCCAGGTCGGCGAGGCGCACGACCTGCGATTCGACACGGAACGGATTCGTGAACCCGCGCTTCGGCAGCCGCCGGGTGAGCGGCATCTGGCCGCCCTCGAACTGCGGCTTGCCGCCGCCCGGGCCGTGGTGGCCGGCACGGGCCTTCATGCCCTTGTGCCCCTTGCCCGACGTCTTGCCCTTGCCCGACCCCGGGCCGCGACCCAGCCGCTTGCGGTCTCGGTGCGAGGCCGCCGCGCCGGACAGATTGTGCAGCCCGATCTTTTCGGAATTGGTCACCTGGTCACTCCTTTACCGGCGTCACTTCGACGAGATGACGCACCTTCTTGAGTTGGCCGCGGAGCGACGGGGAATCCTGGTGGACGACTGAATCCTGGTGGTGCTTGAGCCCGAGCGCTGCGAGCGTCAGACGCATGCGCCAGGAGTGGCCGATTCCGCTCCGCACCTGGCGGACGCGCACCTTCCCCCCCGTCAATTCGTTCTTCGCGGTCTGCTTCGGTCCCTTGCCGGGGTGCCACACGAACGTCCGTGCCATTAGACCGCCTCCTTCATCTTAGCCCGCGAGCGGTAGCCGAGGCTGTCCGGCTCCACGCCGCGCTCCCGCGCGATCTGCTCCACGGTCGTCAGCGCCTGCAACCCCTGCATCGCGGCCCGCACCATGTTGTGCGGATTGGTCGATCCGAGACTCTTCGTCAGAATGTCCGAGATGCCAACGCACTCGAGGAGCGCGCGCACTGCCCCACCGGCAATCACGCCGGCGCCAGGAGCCGCAGGCTTCATCAACACCCGGCCGGCGCCGAAGTGGCCCGTGATCGCGTGCGGGATGGTCGCCCCGGTGAGCGGCACCTGCACCATCCGCCTCCGCGCCGCATCGACCGCCTTGCGCACGGCTTCCGAGACCTCGTTGGCCTTGCCCGATGCGAAGCCGACCTTGCCCTGGCCGTCGCCCACCGCCACGAGGGCGTTGAACGAGAACCGGCGGCCGCCCTTTACCACCTTGGCCACGCGGTTGATCGCGATCACGTTCTCGATCAGATCGCTGCCCTCGCCGCGATCACCACGCGAATCGCCACTGCGCGGCCGGCCGTCGCGGCCACCTCCCTCGCGGCCGCCGCCAGGGCCACCGCGCCCCGGCCCACGACCACCGCCGCCTCCGCCCGGGCCGCCACGACCACGGCCGCCGCCCCCACCGCCACCACCACGACCACGCCCCCCTCCACCACCGCCGCGACGCGGCGCGGGTGCAGAGGTCGGGGTGGATGTCGGTGCCGGCGCAGGCGTCGAGCCTACCTCGGACTGCGGATTCTCGTTCTGTTCCATATTAGAACTCCAGACCGCCCTCGCGGGCGCCTTCGGCCACCGCCTTCACGCGGCCGTGGTACTTGTATCCCGCACGGTCGAACACCACGCGGCTGATTCCGGCGGCCTTCGCCTTCTCGGCGATCGCCTTGCCCACCTGCACCGAACGCTCGGCCTTCTTCCCCTCGGTGATCTTGTGGCTCGACACCGCGAGCAGCGTGCGCCCTGTAGTGTCGTCCACGATCTGGGCGTAGATGTGCTTGAGCGAACGGAATACCACGAGGCGGGGCCGTTCGGGCGTACCGGCGAGTGCCTTGCGCACGCGCAGGTGTCGACGGACGCGCTTCTCCTCGCGGGTCTTGGGAATGATCGCCATTACTTGCCTCCCGCCTTTCCGGCCTTCCGCCGGATCTGTTCGCCGGCGTACTTGATGCCCTTGCCCTTGTATGGCTCGGGGGGACGCAGGTTGCGCAACTCGGCCGCCACCTGGCCCACCATCTCCTTGTCCGCGCCCTCGATAACGATCTGCGTGGGCTGGGGCGCGGTGAGCTTGATGCCCTTGGGTGCCTTGTATTCGATCGTGTGCGAGAAGCCCAGCGCCAGCTGCAGCCCATACGGCCGCACCTCCGCCTTGTAGCCCACGCCCGTGATCTCCAGTTGCTTCTGGTAACCCTTGGTCACGCCCTCGACC
The DNA here is from genome assembly GCA_963728785.1 of uncultured Gemmatimonadaceae bacterium. GTDB lineage: Bacteria > Gemmatimonadota > Gemmatimonadetes > Gemmatimonadales > Gemmatimonadaceae > JAGWRI01. Next base: position 148,747 of record CAVSKV010000004.1, on the reverse strand, counting down.
ATGTTGAACACCAGCGTGCGCGACAGGCCGTGCAGCGCCTTGTGGCGGTCCTCGTCCGAGGGCCGCGTGACCTTCACGACGTCGCCATCAACGATCACGCCGACGTCGCGGTGCAACGTGCGCGCCAGCTCGCCCCGGGGGCCTTTGACCTGCACCGCCTGCCCGTTCACGGTTACCGTGACGCCCTTGGGCACTTTGATCGGCAGTTTTCCGATTCGCGACATGGGGCCCCCTTACCAGACGAAGGCCAGAAGCTCTCCGCCAGTGCGCTCGGCGCGCGCCTGGCGGTCGGACATCAGCCCCTGCGAAGTGGAGAGGATGGCAACGCCCAGCCCGTTGCGAACGCGGGGAATCTCCCCCACGCCCACGTACCGGCGAAGCCCCGGCGTCGACACGCGTTGCAGGTCGCGAATCACGGGCGTGCCGCCCGCATACTTGAGCCGCACGCGCAACAGCTTTCGGCCATCCTCGGTCTCGATCGTCTGGAAATCCTGAATGAAGTGTTCCTCTTTCAGGATCCGCGCGATCTCGGTCTTGATCTTGCTCACCGGCATGTCCACGCGGCGATGCTTCGATCCGCAGGCATTGCGGATCCGCGTCAACATGTCGGCAATCGGGTCGGTCATGCTCATGGTGTGCTTCCTGTTCCGTCGTATCCGTCGCCGGACGTGCGGAACTTCAAGAGTGATGTTCCCTACCACTGTCCCACTGTCCGACTGTCTTACCAGCTTGCCTTCCGAACTCCCGGGATCATCCCGTTCAGGGCGAGTTCCCTGAAGCAGATCCGGCACAGGCCGAACCGCCGCAGGAAGGCCCGCGACCGTCCGCAGCGCCCGCAGCGGTTGTGCTGCCGTACGGCGAACTTCGGTTTCCGGTGGCTCTTCTCGATCATGGCCTTTCGAGCCATAGCATTCTCTCCAGGTTTGGACCGCGCCTACAGGAGGCGCCCGCCCTTCTTGTCTTCGCCCTTGAAGGGCATGCCCAGTTCCTTGAGCAGCGCCAACGCATGGTCGTCACGCGTGGCCGTCGTGACGAACGTGATGTCCATGCCGTGGATCTGTTCCACCGCGTCGTAGTTGATCTCCGGGAAGATCATCTGCTCCTTGATGCCGAGCGAATAATTCCCCCGCCCGTCGAACGACCGCGTCGTCAGCCCGCGGAAGTCGCGCACGCGCGGGATGGTGACCGAGATGAACCGGTCGAGGAACTCCCACATCCGCGCCCCGCGAAGCGTTACCGCCGCGCCGATCTCCTGCCCCTCGCGGAGCCCGAAGTTCGCGATCGACTTCTTGGCGCGCTTCTTCACGGGCTGCTGGCCGGTGATCGTCGCCAGCTCCTCGACCACCACGTCCAGCGCCTTGGGCTGCTTGATCGCCTCGCCCAGCCCGACGTTGAGCACGATCTTGGTGAGCGTCGGCACCTGGTGCGGGTTGGTGAACCCGAACTGCGCCATCAGCTTCGGCCGGACCTCGTCGCGGTACTGAATGCGGAGCCGCGGCGGCGGCACGGGGAGCCCGGCGCCCGCGTGGGCCCCGCGCGCCTTCACCTCGCCCTTGCCCTTGCCGCTCTTCGCCTTCTTTTCCTTGGTTGCCATGGTCTATCGTCCTCGCTCAGCGCTTGGGATGTGGAATGGCATCCCCGCTCTTCACGCCGATGCGCTCCTTGGTGCCGTCGTCGTCCAGGCGGACGCGCGTGCGCGTCGCCGCGCCAGACTTCGGATCGATGAGCATTACGTTCGACGAGTGCACCGGGGCCGGGAACTCCACGATCGCACTCTGCTCGTCGGCGTTGCGCGCCCGTCGATGCCGCTTCACGATGTTCACGCCCTCGACCATCACCCGCCCGGTCTTGAGATAGACGCGGAGGACCTTCCCTTCCTTGCCCTTGTCGTCGCCCCGCACCACCCGCACGGTGTCGCCCTTGACCACGTGGACGGGCAGCCGTGCCGCGTTGATGGCGTGGCGCCGGCGGCTCTGGGCCCCCGGCCGGTCCGTCTTGCGGTACTCGTTCTTGCGCATGTTACAACACCTCCGGCGCGAGCGAGACGATCTTCATGTACCGCTTCTCGCGCAGCTCGCGCGCCACGGGACCGAAGATGCGGGTGGCCCGCGGCTCCCCATCCTCGGTGATCATCACGACCGCGTTTTCGTCGAACCGGATGTAGCTGCCGTCCTTGCGCCGCGTTTCCTTGACGGTCCGCACGACCACGGCGCGCGCCACTTCCGCCTTCTTCACCGTTCCGTTCGGCAGCGCGTCCTTGATGGCGACGATCACGACGTCGCCCAGGCCGGCGTACCGCCGGCGCGTGCCCCCCAGGACGCGGATCACGAGCGCCTTCTTGGCCCCCGAATTATCCGCCACCCGGACTATGGATTCCTGTTGAATCATCGGCCGTTCCTCTTAGCGTGCGCGTTCGAGAATCTCGACCACGCGCCACCGCTTGTCCTTGGACAGCGGCCGGGTCTCGACGATACGCACCGTGTCGCCGGTCTTCGCCGAGTTCTCCTCGTCGTGGGCCTTCACGTTGTGGGTGCGCGTCACCATCTTGCCGTACATCGGATGCGCCACGCGTCGTTCCAGCGCGACCACGACCGTCTTCTGCATCTTGTCGCTCACCACGAGGCCCACGCGCGTCTTGCGAGACGTGCGCGCCGGCGCGGAAGCCGTATTGGGATTTGTCATGTCAGCCATTTCGTTGATCGCTCCCCACTAGCGGGCCGCGTGCGGCTGCCGCCGTTCGCGCAGGATGGTCTTGAGCCGGGCGAGATCGCGCCGGATCACGCGCAGCCGGAGGGGCTCCTCCAGCGGTTCGGACGCGCTCCGGAACTTCAGGCGGAATCGCTCCTCTTCCAAAGCGGCGATCTGCGCCGAGATGTCCTCCGACGTCAGCTCCCGAATCTCGTTAGCTCGCATCGGTGTGCGCCTCCTCTCGGGCCACGAACTTCGTCTTGATCGGCATCTTCGCCGCGGCCAGCGCCATCGCCTTCTGCGCGATCTCCCGCGAAATGCCTTCCAGCTCGAACATCACCCGGCCGGGCTTCACCACTGCCACCCACGACTCGGGCGATCCCTTGCCCTTGCCCATGCGGGTCTCGGCCGGCTTCTTGGTGATCGGTTTGTCCGGGAAGATCCGGATCCAGACCTTGCCGCCGCGCTTGATGTGGCGCGTCAGCGCCACACGCGCAGCCTCGATCTGCCGGTTCGTGATCCAGCCCGGCTCGAGCGCCTGGAGCCCGAAGCTCCCGAACGCCACCGTGCTACCTCGCTGGGCAAGCCCCTTGGTGCGGCCCTTGAACATCTTGCGGAATTTGACCCGCTTCGGACTCAGCATTGATCGTCGCCTCCCTTACATGCCGGAGGAGTAGGTGGTGCCACGACGGTCTTCCACGATCTCGCCCTTGAAGATCCACACCTTGACCCCGATGGTCCCGAAGGTGGTCTTCGCCGTCGACGTCGCGTAGTCGATGTCCGCCCGCAGCGTGTGCAGCGGCACGCGCCCTTCGTGGTAGCCCTCGACGCGCGCGATTTCCGCGCCGCCCAGCCGCCCGCCGCACTTGATCTTGATTCCCAGCGCCCCCATCCGCATTGCGCTCTGCACGGCCCGCTTCATGGCCCGCCGGAACGAGATGCGCTGCGCCAACTGACTGGCAATGTTATCCGCCACCAGCTGCGCCTCGAGCTCGGGTCGCTTGATTTCTTCCACGTTGATCCCGACTTCCTTGCCCGTCAGGTGCGCCAACTCGTCGCGCAACTTGTCGACCTCAGCGCCCTTCTTCCCGATCACAACGCCCGGACGGCCAGTGTGCAGAGTCACCACGACCTTGCCCGGCTTGCGCTCGATCACGATGTCGGCGATCGCCGCATGGCCGAGACGCGCCTTGAGATACTTGCGCAGCAGCTCGTCCTCGCGCAGCAACGCCGGGAGCTCACGACCCGCGTAATACCGCGACCTCCACTGCTTCGAGATCCCGAGGCGGAAGCCGATCGGATGTGTCTTCTGTCCCATTAGCGACCCTTCCTCTCGCCCACCACGATTTCCACGTGGCTGGTGCGCTTCTGAATTGGTGTGGCCCGCCCCATCGCCGCCGGCATGAACCGCTTGAGCTTCGGCCCCTCGTTGACCACGGCATGCGTGATCACCAGTGCATCCACGTCCAGCGACATACCCGTCGAGCGCGCTGCCTGCTCCGCGTTCGCCACCGCCGAGCGCACCACCGTCTGGATCTGGTGCGCCGCGTGCTTCTTGGAGAACGCCAGCAGCGCCAGCGCCTCGTTCACGCTCATCCCGCGAATCTGGTCGATCACCAGCCGCATCTTGTAGGGCGACTGCCGCGCCGTGCGCTGAATCGCCCGCGCCTCGGTGGCCATGTTACTTGCCTCCCTTGGCCGCCGGAGCCGGAGCCACTGCCGCCGGAGCCGCCGCGCCCGCCGCGCCCGCCGCCGCCGTCGGCGCCTTCTTGTCGGCCGCCTTCGCCCCCGTGTGGCCACGGAACAGCCGTGTGGGTGAGAACTCGCCCAACCGGTGGCCCACCATGTTCTCGGTCACGTACACGGGAACGAACTTGTTTCCGTTGTGCACCGCGAACGTGTGCCCCACGAATTCCGGCAGCACGGTACTCGCCCGCGACCAGGTCTTGATCACGCGCTTCTCACTCTTGGCGTTCAGCGCCTCGACCTTCTCGGCCAACGCTGCCTGAACGAACGGTCCCTTCTTTACGCTTCGTCCCATAGTCTCAGTCCCGGGTTACTGCGTCGCCTTGCCACGCTTCCGGCCGCGAACGATCAACCGCTGCGACGCCTTCTTCTTGTCGCGCGTCTTCACGCCCTCCGGCTTCCCCCACGGACTCACCACGTTCCGGCCGCCGCGGGTGCGGCCGCCGTGCGGGTGGTCCACCGGGTTCATAACTTCGCCGCGCACCTTGGGACGACGTCCCTTCCAGCGCGTCTTGCCTGCCTTACCCCACGACACCAGCTCGTGCTCGGCATTGCCCACTTCGCCGATCGTCGCCATGCACCGTGCGTGCACGAGGCGCGTTTCGCTCGACTGAAGCCGCAGCGTCACATACTCGCCTTCCTTGGCCAGCACCTGCGCCGACGTCCCTGCCGACCGGCAGATCTGGCCGCCCTTCCCGATTTTCAACTCGATGTTGTGCACCGCGGTGCCCAGCGGCACCTCGCCCAGTGGCATCGCATTGCCCACCCGGATGTCCGACCCCGGGCCCGACACCACCGTGTCGCCCACCGCGAGCCCCTTGGCGTGCAGCACGTAGCGCTTCTCGCCGTCCGGGTACTCGACCAACGCGATCCGCGCCGACCGGTTCGGATCGTACTCGATCTCACGCACCGTGGCGGGCTGGCCCGTCTTATTGCGCTTGAAATCCATGATGCGGTACATGCGCTTATGGCCACCGCCGCGGCGCCGCATCGAGATGTGGCCGTGGTTGTCGCGACCTCCCGACTTCTTGAGCGGCTCGAGCAGGGACTTCTCGGGCGTCGTCCGCGTGATGTCCGAAAAATCGGAAACCGAGCGGAATCGGGTGCCCTTCGTCACCGGCTTGAACTGACGAATTCCCATCGGATCAGCCCTCGAAGATCTCGATCGTATCGCCCTCGCGGAGCGTCACGATCGCCTTTTTCCAGTTCGGGCGGCGGCCGGCCGTCGATCCCACGCGGCGAATCTTGCCACGCTGGTTCGAGGTCCACACGCCGGTCACCTTCACGCCGAACAACTGTTCGATGGCCGTTCGAATCTGCGGCTTGCTCGCCTTCGGATGTACCTCGAAGGTGTACTCGCCGCGCTCCTGGAACGCCGTCGACGTCTGCTCCGTGATCACGGGGCGAACGATGGTCTGATGCGTGGTCGGCATCGCTTACTTCCCCTTCTTCTTGGGGGCCGACGGCTTCTTCGCAGCCGCCTTCTTCGCCGTCGGCTTCTTCGCCGTCTTGGCCGCCGCCTGCTTCGTCGGAGCCTTCTTGCCCGCGGGCTTCTTGGCCGCCGGCTTTCTGGCGCGCTTGGCTTCGGCCTTGACCAGCGCCTCGTCCTTCGGCGGCTTGGACTTCTTCACCCTGGGTTCCGCCGCGGTCTCCGCCACCGGTGCCAGCATCTGACCGAGGGCGCCCGCTTCCACGAGCACCACGTCCGACCACAGCAAATGGTAGGTGGACACGTCGGCATACGGCAGCACGTGCACCGTGGGCAGGTTGCGTCCACTCAGGAACACGTTCGGCTTCACACCGTCGGTCAGGATGAGCACCTTGCGATCGGCCAGATCCAGCCGGTCGATGAGCGCCTTGAGGCGGCTCGTCTTGGGCCCGTCGTAGTCGAACCGGTCGATCACCAGGATCGCGTCCTCACGGGCCCGCGCGTTGAACGCGCTCTTGCGCGCCAGCGCCCGCACCTGCCGCGGCACGTACTGCGCGTAGCTGCGCGGGATCGGGCCGAACACCGTGCCGCCGCCCACCCACTGCGGCGCGCGCGTCGAGCCCTGGCGCGCGCGCCCGGTGCCCTTCTGCCGCCACGGCTTCTGGTTGCCACCGATCACGTACTTGCGGATCTTCGTCGCCGCGTTGCCCTGGCGCTGGTTGGCGAGATACGCCTTCACCGCCTGGTGCATCACTGGCATGTTCACGGTGCCGTCGAACAGCCCCGCGGGGAGCGCGACCTTGTCGCGGGCCGTCCCCTGCGCCGTGTAGGCGGCCGCCTGTAACGTCGTCTCGTCAGCCATGACTTACCCCTGCTTCCGCACGAGCACGATGCCGTTCCGGGGACCGGCTACCGCGCCACGGATGTAGATCAGATTACGCTCCGCGTCGATCTTCTCCACGCGGAGATGCGTTTGCGTGTGTCGGGCCGCGCCGTAGTGCCCGGGCATCTTCTTGCCCTTGATGACGCGCGATGGGTCGGTGCCGGGCCCGATCGAGCCGGGACGACGGTGCTTCGTGTTGCCGTGCGTGTTTGGTCCGCCGTGGAAGCCGTGGCGCTTGACCACGCCCTGGAACCCCCGCCCCTTGCTCGTGCCCGTCACCTTCACTGTCTCGCCGGGCTGGAAGATGTCTACCTTCACCACGTCGCCCACGGCGTACGTGGGCACCGGCACATCATTGCCCCGCGCGTCGTCCAACCGGAAGCTGCGCAGCACCGCCGGCGGCGTGTCGAGGCCCGCCTTCTTCGCGTGGCCGATCGCCGCCGCATGGGCGCGGCGCCCGCGTGGCGTGCGCTCGCCCTTCGCCGAGATGCGCGCCAACCGCTGCCGGCCGAGCCCGAGCTGCACCGCCGCGAACCCCTTCTTCGCCGTGTCGGTCACGGCGATCACGGGATTCGGCTCGGCTTCAATCACCGTCACCGGGATCTGCTGCCCCTGGTCGTTGAAGATCTGGGTCATCCCCAGCTTCTTCCCAATAATTCCGATCATGAATTCCTCTGCGTAGTCACTGGCTTCGTCGCCAGGCGGACTCTCGAAGGGCAGCGGTCGGCGTGTTCCCGAGCCGCGGCCCTTCGCGCGTTATTGAACCTTGATTTCCACGTCCACACCGGCCGGCAGATCGAGCTTGGTCAGCGCGTCCACCGTCTGGGCGCGGGAATCGAGAATGTCGATCACCCGCTTGTGCGTCTTCAGTGAGAACTGCTCCCGCGACTTCTTGTCGACGTGCGGCGAGCGCAGCACCGTCCACAATTGCGACTTCGTGGGCAGCGGAATCGGACCCGACACCTGCGCGCCAGTCTTCTCCGCCGTCCGTACGATGTCCGCTGCTGCCTGATCGATCACGGCGTGATCGAAGGCCTTGAGACGGATACGAATGCGACCTGTCATGGTGGTTGCTCGTAGAAAGAACTATTGACGGTGAACGCTGTGCCGCCGTTGAGACAGTCCGACTGTCCGACTGTCCGACAGTCGGCCAGCGTCTCCCTTACTTCAGGATCTTCGTCACCACGCCCGCCCCGACCGTCCGCCCGCCTTCGCGGATGGCGAACCGGAGCTGGTCTTCCATGGCGACCGGTGTGATCAGCTCGATCGTCATCTGGATGTTGTCACCCGGCATCACCATTTCGGTGCCGGCCGGCAACTCGATCGCACCTGTCACGTCCGTCGTGCGAAGGTAGAACTGCGGCCGGTATCCCTTGAAGAACGGCGTGTGACGGCCGCCCTCTTCCTTGGTGAGGACGTAGACCTCGGCCTCGAACTTCGTGTGGGGCGTGATCGAGCCGGGCTTGGCCAGCACCATGCCGCGCTCGACCTCCTTCTTGTCGACGCCGCGGAGCAGCAGGCCGACGTTGTCGCCGGCCTGACCGTCGTCGAGCAACTTGCGGAACATCTCGACGCCGGTCACGACGCTCTTCTTGTCCGTGCCGAAGCCGACCATCTCGACTTCCTCGCCGACCTTGATCTTCCCGCGGTCGATACGTCCGGTGGCCACCGTGCCGCGGCCGGTGATCGAGAACACGTCCTCGACCGGCATCAGAAACGGCTTGTCCACTTCGCGCACCGGCTCGGGGATGAACGTGTCGAGAGCGGTGTACAGCTCCTCGATCTTCTCGATCCACGCCTTATCGCCCTCGATCGCCTTGATCGCCGAGCCGCGGATGACCGGGGTGTCGTCACCCGGGTAGTCGTACTTGCTGAGCAACTCGCGAACTTCGAGCTCGACGAGGTCGAGCAGTTCGGGGTCGTCCACGAGGTCGCATTTGTTGAGGAATACGACCACCGACGGCACGTTCACCTGGCGGGCGAGCAGGATGTGCTCGCGCGTCTGCGGCATGGGGCCGTCCACCGCGCTCACGACGAGGATCGCCCCGTCCATCTGCGCCGCACCCGTGATCATGTTCTTCACGTAGTCGGCGTGTCCCGGGCAATCCACGTGCGCGTAATGGCGCTTCGCGGTCTCGTATTCCACGTGTGACGTGGCGATGGTCAGAATCTTGGTCGAGTCGCGGCGACCCTGCGACTCCGACGCCTTCGCGACCTCGTCATACGCCACGTACTTGGTGCTGTAGCCCTTTTCTGCGGAAATCTTGGTGAGTGCCGCCGTGAGGGTCGTCTTGCCGTGGTCCACGTGGCCGATCGTTCCGACGTTCACGTGCGGCTTGGTACGCTCGAACTTTGCCTTGGCCATGGTCCTGTTCCCGATGAGTTGATCTACTGCGTCCTTGACAATGGAAGGTCGGAACCGTGGTTCCGCCTGCCGCTCCCCGACTTACGCCTTGACCTTGCTGATGATCTCTTCTGCCTTCGACTTCGGCACTTCCTCGTAGTGGGCAAATTCCATCGAATACACCGCCCGTCCCTGCGACATCGAGCGCAGCTTCGTGGAATACCCGAACATCTCGGAGAGCGGCACCGTCGAGGCGATCACCTGCGCTTCGCCCCGCTGGGTCATGCCTCCGATCTTGCCGCGCCGCGATGACAAGTCACCGAGCACGTCGCCCATGTACGCCTCAGGGCTCACCACCTCGACGTTCATCAACGGCTCCAGGATCACGGGATGCGCCCGCTTCGCCGCCTCCTTGAATGCCATCGACCCGGCGATCTTGAACGCCATTTCGCTCGAGTCGACGTCGTGGTACGAGCCGTACACCAATTCGACCTTCACATCGACCATCGGATATCCGGCTAGGACGCCGTTCTCCAGCGCTTCCTTGATGCCCTGTTCCACCGGGGCGATATACTCACGGGGAATGACCCCGCCCACGATCTTGTCTTCGAAGATGAATCCGGCGCCCGTGTCCGACGGCTCCATGTTGATCACCACATGGCCATACTGGCCCTTGCCGCCCGACTGCCGGATGAACTTGCCCTCGACCTTCTCCACCCGCCGGCGAATCGTCTCGCGATAGGCCACCTGCGGCCGGCCGATGTTCGCGTCCACCTTGAACTCGCGCATCATACGGTCGACGATGATCTCGAGGTGCAGCTCGCCCATCCCCGATATGATCGTCTGCGACGTCTCGGAATCGGTGTGCACGCGGAACGTCGGATCCTCCTCGGCCAGCTTCTGCAGCGCGATCGCCAGCTTGTCCTGGTCGGCCTTCGTCTTCGGCTCGATGGCGACGTCGATCACCGGGTTCGGGAACTTCATCGCCTCGAGGATGATCGGGTGGTCGTCGTCACACAGCGTGTCGCCGGTGCGCGTGTCTTTGAGCCCGATCGCGGCCGCGATGTCGCCGGCCCGCACTTCCTCGATCTCCTCACGTTTGTTGGCGTGCATCTGCAGCAAACGGCCCACGCGCTCGCGCCGGTCCTTGGTCGAGTTGTAGACGTACGACCCCGACTGCAACACGCCCGAATAGACCCGGAAGAAGGTCAACTTTCCCACGAACGGGTCGGTCGCGATCTTGAACGCCAGCGCCGCGAACGGCGCCTCGTCGTTCGTGGGCCGCGTCTCGAAATGCTCGTCGTGATGGGGCACGTGGCCCTGGATCGGCGGCACGTCCTTGGGCGACGGCAGATAGTCGATCACCGCGTCGAGCAGCGCCTGCACCCCCTTGTTCTTGAACGACGCTCCACACAGCACCGGCACGAACTGCAGGGCGCAGGTCGCCTTGCGGATCGCCCGCCGGATCTCCGGGACCGTCAGCTCCTCACCCGCCAGATACTTCTCCAGCAGCTCGTCGTCGTGCGCCACGGCGGCTTCGATCAACTCGTGCCGGGCCGCTTCCATGCGTTCCCGGAACTCCGGCGGCACGTCGACGACGTTGAACGTCTTGCCCAGCGATGCATCGTCGAACACGTACTGCTTGCGCTCGATGACGTCGATGTGGCCGGTGAACAATTCCCCCGAACCCACCGGCAGCTGCAGCGGATGCGCATTCCGGGACAACCGGTCACGCACCATTGTCAAACAGCGTTCGAAGTCCGCGCCCACCCGGTCCATCTTGTTGGCGAATACTATGCGCGGCACGTTGTACCGGTCGGCCTGACGCCACACCGTTTCCGTCTGCGGCTCCACCCCCGCCACCGAATCGAGCAGCGTTACCGCGCCGTCGAGGACGCGCAGCGAGCGCTCCACTTCGACGGTGAAATCCACGTGGCCCGGCGTATCGATGATGTTGATGCGGTACAGGATGTCATTGCGGCTCCAGAACGCCGTCGTCGCCGCCGACGTGATCGTGATGCCGCGCTCCTGTTCCTGCTCCATCCAGTCCATCGTCGCGGTGCCTTCATGCACCTCGCCGATCTTGTACGCCTTGCCGGTGTAGTAGAGAATGCGCTCGGTCGTGGTCGTCTTCCCGGCATCGATGTGGGCCATGATGCCGATATTGCGATAGTGTTCGAGCGCCGTGATGCGTGCCATGGTGTTCGGAAGTCTCTGCCTGCAGCAGCGCCGTGAACCGCGCTGCAAAATTGTCCGATGCCTGCGAATCGTGATCGTCTGACTTCAACCAGCAAAAACGCGGGTGGACCAGGGCGCTCCAGAGGAGCCGGTATCCATCCGCTGCCGCCGGGTGTGCCCGCCACTGCAGCGCGAGCCGGGACCCAAGGCGCGCCGAGCCGACTTCGCTCGACGTTGGATTGTCCTGCGTTGCTTTTCGGGAGCCTCGGCGCCACTGGCGCGTCGGCCGGTCTGAAGTCCCCTCGCTCCCATCGGCGAGCCCATAAGGGTCGGCGCGCAGTTCGCCGACGAACCATCCGCCACGGCAAGCAAACGGAAGAATTGCCCTAGCCCCTTGAATTTATTGGCATTTGGACCGTTGTCAACGCCCGTACCCAGGTAATCTTTCCACCCCAACCACCCGTACATTCCCTGGGTCCGATCCCTTCACCGCGAGACCGCGCGCCATGCGACGCCCTCGTCATCCGAGCCACCCCACTCCCGGCCCCGTCCGATCACCGCGGCCACCAGCGCGCACCCTTGCCATCATCGCCCTGGTGCTGGCCGCCGCAGCGCCCCGCCATGCCGCCGCTCAGACCGCCATCCAGACGGGAGCGGTTGAGTCGACCAACACCAGGGTATTCCCTTTCCTGGGCGCCCGCGTCGGCACACCCCAGCGCCTCTCCGTCTCCACCGGCATCGGCGTCGACCTTGACCCCGGTACCGACCCCACGCAACCGTCGAGCGAACTGCTGCTGGCCCTCGCGCCGGGGCTGGGCGCCGAACGGGCCTCACTCACCTACGTATACTCCACCGGCCGGATGGGCGGAGGCATCGCCGCCGGCGCCTCGGTGCTGCGCACGATGGGCAATCCATGGCAGGCGCCACCCTACGCGACCTACGTGGGCGCCGACATCGCCTATCTGCCGTTCATTGCGCTCGGTCCCCGTGTCGGACTCCTGCGCCGCGTGAGCGCGCCGACCGACGCCCGCCCCTGGCTCTGGACGCTGGATTTCGGGTTCGGGTTCTAGCAGGCATGGCAAACGCCCCGCCGGCGCGAGGCCGGCGGGGCGTCCCTACACCAGGACCGCGACCGACTACCAGCGATAGTGCGCGAACGCCTTGTTCGCGTCGGCCATGCGGTGCGTGTCTTCCTTCTTCTTGACGGCGTTGCCCTCGCCCTTCGACGCGGCGATCACCTCGGCGGCCAGCTTCTCGGCCATCGACTTCTCGCCCCGCTCGCGCGAGTAGAGAATGACCCAGCGCATGGCCAGCGCGGTGCGGCGCTCGGGGCGCACTTCCACTGGCACTTGGTACGTGGCGCCGCCTACACGCCGGCTCTTCACCTCGACCACCGGCTTCACGTTCGACAGAGCCTGCTTGAATACGTTGACGCCCGGTTGCCCGGTCTTCGCTTCGACGATGTCCATCGCGCCGTAGAAGATGCCCTCGGCCGTCGACTTCTTGCCCTGCAGCATCATCACATTGATGAACTTCGATACGGTCTGGCTGTCGTAGCGCGCGTCCGGCAGGACGCTGCGCTTCACGGCACTCTTTCGACGGCTCATGGGTTATTTCCCCGCCTTGGGCTTCTTGGTGCCGTACTTGGAACGGCTCTTGTTGCGGCCGTTCACGCCCGAAGCGTCGAGCGAGCCGCGCACGATGTGATAGCGAACGCCCGGCAGGTCCTTCACGCGGCCGCCGCGCACGAGCACGATCGAGTGCTCCTGCAGATTGTGGCCTTCGCCGGGAATGTAGGCGATGATTTCGAAGCCGTTGGTGAGGCGCACCTTCGCGACTTTGCGCAACGCGGAGTTCGGCTTCTTCGGCGTCGTCGTGTAGACACGGGTGCACACACCGCGCCGGAACGGATTCGACTTGAGCGCCGGGGACTTCTCTTTCTTGACGACGTCACGGCGACTTCGCCGGACGAGCTGATTGATGGTCGGCATGAATGGGAACTGTTCGTGAATCTGCTTCTACGTGAATCGCCCGGGTTGGGCGGCACGGAACAGAACTTCGAAGTTAGCCGGGGCCGGCAGTCAGGTCAACCCTGCTAAGTGCCCATCCGAGCGTACGTTACCGCCCCGGCCAAGGTGGCGGCCACAGCCTCCGTCATATGGTGGCCGAAAGGGGCTGCACCGGGAGTGCGTCGCGCGACCGCACGGCCGCGCGGTACGGGCCGAGCAGGTGCGCGATGCTATTGGCGTAGTAGCTCACCAGCGGCCGCCCGTGCGGCAAGACCACGAACCCCCCGCCGTCGGCGTGCAGCATCCGGCGCATGCTCAGCATGCGCCACGACCGATCGAACGTCTCCTCGATGTCGCGGTCGGCGCGCAGCACCCGCGCGTTCAGCTCCACCAGCACGTTGCGCATCTCGGCCATGCGCGCCAGCAGTTCCGGGCGCGAAATGAAGTCCTGGTCGAAGCTCTGAACGGCGGCGCATGCCAGCGGCACCGGCGTGACCGGGATGAGGCCGCCAATCGTACGCATGATTTCGTCGCACAGCAACTGGACGCGCCCCAGGCGCTCGGCCCGGGGGAGCTCGAACAATTCCGGCTCCCGCTCGAACCAGGAGGTAAGAGGAACCGGAGCGCCGATCGTCACGGCGGCCCGGCCGTAGCGGCGCCACCGGCGCGTGACGATGCGCCCCACGTTGCCCGTGACGTAGCGCGATACGTCGCGGAACTGGCGCCACCGGGACGGGCGAACGCCGCCTTCCTGCGTGGCCAGCTCGGCGATCAGTGACCGGTCCTCGAGCACACGGTCGTAGTTCACCGCTACCGGAATTACGAACATACGCGGCCGGTATTCGGGTTCGCGCGCGATACCCAGCACGTAGTCGAGCAGGCCGAGCTTGGGGTGGCGCAGCCGGCCGTCGCGGGAGAGCCCGCCCTCGAGGAAGATCCCCTGCGTGACGCCACGCCTCGTGATCAACTGCACATAGCTCTCGAGCACGGCGTGGTAGAGCGGCTCGCGGTAGCGTCGTCGTACGAAGTACGCGCCGAAGGACTTGAAGATGAATTCCAATGGGAAGGCGCGCGCCCATTCTCCCACCGCATACGAGATCGCCACATGGCCGGCCAGCGCGTAGCTCACGAGAACGTAATCGGCGTTGGAGCGGTGGTTCATGAGATACACCAACACCGACCGCCGCGGCAGCCGGTCGAGCGCGGCGCGGTCCTCGTATGCTACCGACACACGGTAGAAGAATCGCAGCATGGCATCACCCAGCCGGTAGCCGATCTGGTAATAGGCGATGATGTTGAAGAACGGGACGATCTCGCGAACGTACCCGTGGACGCGCTTCCAAACCGCGGCTTCGGCCATGCCCGTTTGGGCGGCGTGGGCCCGCACCGCATCGGCGATGGCCGGCAGGGCCAGCAACTCGTCGCGCACGAACCGGCGACGGGCCAGTTTGTACCGGTCGATGCGCGAGCGGAAGCGGAGCGCGGCACGGGCAGCGAACCGGTCGAACCAGCGGTTGAACATTGCGTGCAACATCCGGCCTGCGTGCGCACAACGTCAAGGCCGGCATGCCACGCGGCCCGTCCAGACGAATCCGGACGGGCCGCGAATACCGCTCAATAGACCGCGCTGACTAGAGTTCGTCGGGCACGCCGGGGCGTGACAACGGAAGCTCTTCCTCCTCGCTCACGGCGAACACACCAGGCAGCGTTTCGGCCATCGTCGGGAGCACACCGAACCCTTCCGGCTGCTCCACCTCCATCTCGACCGCCTGGTACCGGTACATGCCGGTGCCGGCCGGGATGAGGTGCCCGATGATGATGTTTTCCTTGAGACCGAGGAGGTCGTCCTTGGCCCCCCGGATCGCGGCGTCGGTGAGCACCCGCGTCGTCTCCTGGAAACTGGCCGCCGAGATGAACGACTGCGTCGTGAGGCTGGCCTTGGTGATACCGAGCAAGAGCGGCTCGGCCACCGACGGCTCGTCCTTCTTCTTCTTGGCGCGGTCGTTCTCGGTGCGGAAGACCTGCTTGTCCACGTGCTCGCCTTCCAGGAACTGCGTATCGCCCGGAGCGAGAATGCGGACCTTCTGCAGCATCTGGCGCACGATCACGCCGATGTGCTTGTCGTTGATCTTCACGCCCTGCAGGCGGTACACCTCCTGCACCTCGTTGAGCAGGTACTCCTGCACGGCGCGCGGGCCCTTGATGCGCAGGATGTCGTGCGGGTTCACCGGCCCCTCGGACAGACGGTCGCCGGCCCGCACGCGGTCGCCCTCATGCACCCGGAGGTGCTTGCCCGCGGGAACCTCGTACAGGTGCGCTTCCTGGGTGTCGTCCACCACCCAGTTGCCGCCGTCGATCCGCACCGGCGACACGAAGATCTCGCGCTTGCCCCGCTTGATCTCGCCGAACTTCACGACGCCATCGACCTCGGAGATCGTAGCCGGATCCTTCGGCCGACGCGCCTCGAACAACTCGGCCACGCGCGGCAGACCGCCGGTGATGTCGCGGGTCTTGTAGGCCTCGCGGCCGACCTTGGCGAGGATCGTGCCCCCGAAGATCTTCTGCCCGTCCTCCACCGTGAGCTGGGCGCCCACCGGAATGACGTAGTCGCGGATGCGTTTCTCCTTCCCTCCCTTCTCCTGCACGATCTCGATGTGCGGGTGGAGCTTTTTCTCGCGATCCTCGGTGATCACGCGCTGGCGCAGGCCGGTGAGTTCGTCGAGCTCCTCCGACACCGACTCGTCTTCGATGATGTCGACGAACTTCACGCTGCCTTCACAGTCGGCGATGATCGGGTTGGTGTACGGGTCCCAGCTGAAGATGACCTGGTCGCGTTTCACCTCATCGCCGTCGTTGACCATGAGGATGGCGCCGAGCGGCACCTGCAGCCGCGCGCCGATGCCCGAATTCTTGTCGCCGGCGGGGCGGATGATGATCTCGCCCTCGTACGAGGTGACGATGCGCTGGCCTTCGGGGTTGGCCACCGCGCTGAGGCGGTCGCCGTACTCCACGATGCCGGCCACCTTGGACTTGCGGGCCGTTTGTTCGGCGATGCGTGAAGCCGCGCCGCCGATGTGGAACGTACGCAGGGTGAGCTGCGTGCCCGGTTCACCGATGGACTGTGCGGCAATGATGCCCACGGCTTCGCCCAAGTCCACCATTTCCATGGTGGCCAGGTTGCGGCCGTAGCACATGCGGCACAGCCCGCGCTTGGCTTCGCAGGTGAGCACCGAGCGGATGCGCACCGTCTCGATGCCCGCCTCCTCGATACTCATCGCCGTTTCTTCGTCAATCAACGTGCCGGCCTCGACGAGCAGCGTACGCCGCCCGGTCTCGTCCGTCTCGTGCGGATCCTCGACGTCGTCGGCGGCCACGTTGCCCACGATGCGCTCCGACAGCGGCTCGATGATGTCCTCGCCTTCCTTGAGCGCCGAGATCTCGAGGCCCTGGATGGTGCCGCAATCCTCCTCGTTGATCGTCACGTCCTGGGCGACGTCCACGAGTCGACGCGTGAGGTAGCCCGCGTCGGCCGTCTTCAGCGCCGTATCAGCCAGCCCCTTGCGGGCACCGTGCGTGGAGATGAAGTACTCGAGCACCGACAGCCCTTCCCGGAAGTTGGACTTGATCGGGCTCTCGATGATCTCGCCGATACCGCCGGTGAGCTTCTTCTGCGGCTTGGCCATCAGGCCGCGCATGCCGGCCAGCTGACGGATCTGGTCGCGCGAGCCACGGGAGCCCGAATCGAACATCATGAACACGGGGTTGAACCCATCCTTCGACTCGCGCATGGCCCGCACCATCGCCTCGGCCACGTCCGAATTGGCGTGCGTCCAGGTATCGATCACCTTGTTGTAGCGCTCGCCGTTCGTGATGTTGCCGGTCTGATAGGCCCGCTGGAACCGCTCCACGCGCTCCTCGGCCTCGGCCAGCAGTTCCTTCTTGGCGGCCGGGATCTGGAGGTCCTCGATGCCGATCGAGACACCGCCGCGGCTGGCGTTGAAGAAGCCGAACTCCTTGAGGCGGTCGAGGAACTGGACGGTGGCCGCGAGGCCCGCCTTCCGGTAGCTCTGGAACACCAGTTCGGAGAGCACCTTCTTCTTCATATCTTGGTTCTTGAAGCCCAACTCGGGCGGCACGATGGCGTTGAACAGCACGCGCCCGGCGGTCGTCCTCTCCCAGCGCGCTCCTTCAAAATTCGACACCCAGTACAACACCGGGGTGTGCGTATCCATGCGGTGTACGGCGATCTCGGTCTCGACCTCGGCCACCGACGTGACGTGCCGCAGGTTCTCGGCCTTGTCGAAGTTCACCGGCGCCTTGGTGGCGAAATAGCAGCCGAGCACGATGTCCTGGCTGGGCTCGGCCACCGGCCGGCCGTCGGACGGCTTGAGGATGTTGTTGCTCGACAGCATGAGCAGCCGGGCCTCGAGCTGCGCTTCGAACGACAGCGGCACGTGCACGGCCATCTGGTCGCCGTCGAAGTCAGCGTTGAACGCCGCGCAGACGAGCGGATGGATGCGGATGGCCTTGCCTTCGACGAGCACGGGCTCGAACGCCTGGATACCCAGACGGTGCAGCGTCGGCGCGCGGTTGAGGAGCACGGGATGGTCGCGAATGATCTCCTCGAGGATCTCGTACACCTCGGGGCTCTCCCGCTCCACGATCTTCTTGGCGCGCTTGACCGTTTCGGCGATCCCCTTCTCGACCAGCTTGTGGATGATGAACGGCTTGAACAGCTCGAGCGCCATGAGCTTGGGCAGCCCGCACTGGTGCAGCTTCAGCTCCGGGCCGACGACGATGACCGAACGGCCCGAGTAGTCCACGCGCTTGCCGAGCAGGTTCTGCCGGAACCGGCCCTGCTTGCCCTTGAGCATATCGGACAGCGACTTGAGCGGACGCTTGCCGCGGCCGCGAATGGCCTTGGAGCGGCGCCCGTTGTCGAACAGCGCATCCACCGCCTCCTGCAGCATGCGCTTCTCGTTGCGCAAAATGACTTCCGGCGCGCGATGCAGGATGAGCTTCTGGAGGCGGTTGTTGCGGTTGATAACGCGGCGGTAGAGGTCGTTGAGGTCCGACGTGGCGAAGCGCCCACCGTCGAGCGGCACGAGCGGCCGCAGGTCCGGCGGGATCACCGGCACGACGTCCAGGATCATCCATTCCGGCTTGTTGCGCACGTCGCCGGCGTCGCCCGAGTTGCGGAACGCGTCGACGATCTTGAGCCGCTTGAGCAGCATCTTCTTGCGGTGCTGGGACGACTCGTCCACCACCTGCGCGCGCAGTGTATCGGCCAGCTTGTCCACGTCCAGGCGGCGCAGCAATTCGCGCACCGCGGGAGCGCCGATGTCGGCGAGGAACGCCGTGTCCTTCTCTTCCTTGGCCTTCTGACGAAGCGTCAGGTACTCCTCTTCGTCGAGCAGTTGGTTGACCTGAACTTCCTGCTCGCCCGGATCGATGACTACGTAGTTCGAGTAATAGATGACCTTCTCGAGATCACGCAGGGTGATATCGAGCAGGTTGCCCATCGGACTCGGCAGGGTCTTGAAGAACCAGATGTGGGCTACGGGCACGGCCAACTCGATGTGCCCCATGCGCTCCCGCCGCACCTTGCTGAGCGTGACCTCCACGCCGCAGCGGTCGCAGATCACGCCGCGATAGCGGATCCGCTTGTACTTGCCGCAGTGGCACTCCCAGTCCTTGACGGGCCCGAAGATCCGCTCGCAGAACAAGCCGTCCTTTTCCGGCTTGAACGAGCGGTAGTTGATGGTCTCGGGCTTCGTGACTTCGCCCCACGACCACCACGCGCGCAGCCCCTGCATTTCGAGCCGCTCGCGCTCCTTCGGATCCTTGGGGCCGCGGATCTCCTCGGGCGAGGCAATCCGGATGTGGATGAAATCGAACGCCGATGCGCGGGTCTCGCGCACGCTCCGGAAATCAATCATCGCTTATTCCTCGCTTGCGTCGTTGGACCCGCCGCCGTTGCCGGCGAAGGCATCCACACTCTGACCCATCGTCACCTTGATGCCGAGGGCCTGCAATTCCTTCACCAGCACGTTGAACGATTCGGGCGTGCCGGGCTCGGGTAGGTTCTGCCCCTTCACGATCGCCTCGTACACGCGGCTCCGGCCGTTCACGTCGTCGGACTTCACCGTCAGGATCTCCTGCAGCACGTGCGCCGCGCCGTACGCTTCCAGCGCCCACACCTCCATCTCGCCGAACCGCTGGCCGCCGAATTGTGCCTTGCCGGCCAGCGGCTGCTGTGTGACCAGCGAATACGGCCCGATGCTCCGCGCGTGGATCTTGTCGTCCACGAGGTGTGAGAGTTTCAGCATGTAGATCTCGCCCACCGTGACCGGCGACGCGAACGTCTCCCCGCTGCGGCCGTCGCGCACGCGCACCTTGCCGAACGGCGTGAGGCCGGCCAGCCGCATCAATTCCACCGACGCCGCGTCGATGTCGGCGTCGGACTTCTTGCCGAGCATGCCGGCCAGCGCCGGCAGTTCCTCTTCCTGCAGCAACGCCGATGGCTCCAGCGCCTGACGCCTCTCGAATTCCTTGAGCGCCGCCTTGAACGCCGACTTCTTGTACGTTGTGAGGTCGTCGTGCTCCACTTCGTGATATGCCACCTGGTTCGCGATCTCGGCCCGGTCGCGTTCCGCCAGTTCGGCCGCCGCAGCGGCCAGGAAGTCACGCACCCGGTGGAACACGTCGCGCGTGGTCTGCGACATCGCGCGTCCGCCCAGGTCGTTGATCGTCGCCTCCTGGAGTAGCGAAAAATGCTCTTCGGCCTGAGTGCGATCGGGCTTGATGTCAATGAGAATCTGCTTGACATCGAAATCCGAAACCTCGGGCGCCGGCACATGCAGCGACAGCGCGTCGCGCGCCCACGTGAGTCCCGACAGCTTGAGCAACAGTCCGATCTCTCGCTCATTGGCGCCCTGGAACACCGGTGTCTTGGCGTAGAAACCCAGGATGCGGGCTGCCCAACCGAGGTGCGTCTCGAGGATCTGGCCCACGTTCATGCGGCTCGGCACGCCCAGCGGGTTGAGCACGATGTCCACTGGCCGGCCGTCGGGGAGGAACGGCATGTCCTCCTCGGGCACGATGCGGGCGACGATGCCCTTGTTGCCGTGGCGGCCGGCCATCTTGTCGCCCACCGAGACCTTGCGCTTCTCGGCGAGGTATACCTTGACCAGCTGAATGACGCCCGGGGGCAGCTCGTCCGGCTGCAGGATGCGGTCGATGCGCTCCTCGGCCTTCTCCTCGATCTTGGCCTTCTCGTCGGTGGAGAGGTCGATCACGGCGCGGACGCGCTCGTTGACCTTCTTGTTCTCGACGCGGAATGTCTTCAGGTCCAACGAGGAGATCTTCATCTCGCGGAGCTGCGCCGCCGTGAGCTTGCTGCCTGCCGGAATGGCCTCTTCGACCGTCCCCGCCCTGAGCGCCAGCGCCACCGTCTGCCCGTCGAGCAGGTCCGCCAGGTCGGCGTCACGGACGTCGTTCACGCGCAGCTTCTCCTCGGCTTCGAGCCGGCGCACTTCGCCGATCCGCTCGCCGCGGTCCTTTTCTACCACTTGGTCTTCGATGCGCGAGAAGATCTTGACGTCGATGACGACGCCTTCCATGCCCGGCGGCACCTTGAGCGACGAATCCTTCACATCCTTCGCCTTCTCGCCGAAGATGGCGGTGAGCAGCTTCTCTTCGGGGCTCAATTCGGTCTCGCCCTTGGGCGTGATCTTGCCGACCAGGATATCGCCCGGCTTCACGTGGGCGCCGATGCGAACGATGCCGCGCTCGTCGAGGTCGGTGAGCGCTTCCTCGGCCACATTGGGGATTTCCCGTGTAATCTCTTCCTGCCCGCGCTTGGTGTCGCGGACGTGCAGCTCAAGTTCGGAGATGTGGACCGACGAATAGACGTCGTCCTTCACCACGCGCTCGGAGAGCACGATGGCGTCTTCGAAGTTGTGCCCATAGAAGGGCATGAACGCCACAGTCACGTTGGCGCCTAGGGCCAGCTGGCCGCTTTCCGTGCCGGCGCCGTCGGCCAAGACGTCACCCACCTTCACCTTCTGCCCGAGCTTGACCAGCGGGCGCTGATTGATGGCCGTGTCCTGGTTCGTGCGCCAGTACTTCTTGATTCGGTAGCGGTCGTGCTGCGTGAGCCGGGCCAGCGGATGGTCGTCGTCCGCCTTGCGGCGATCGCCCGAGCCCGCATCGACGATGACTTCGTCGGCGGTCACGCGCGTCACGAGGCCAGCCCGCTTGGCGATCACGACAGCGCCGGAATCGATGGCCACCTTCTCCTCGAGCCCGGTGCCGACCAGCGGTGTGCGGGGGTTGAGGAGTGGGACGGCCTGCCGCTGCATGTTGGAGCCCATCAACGCGCGGTTGGCGTCGTCATGCTCCAGGAACGGGATGAGCGCGGCGGCGATGGAGACCAGCTGTTCGGGCGCCACGTCCATGTAATCGATGCGATCGGGCGGCGTGAGCGGCACGTCACCCTGCATGCGGCACAGCACCAGGGCGTCGACGAACGTGCCATCAGGGTTGAGGCGCGCGTTGGCCTGCGCAATCACCGCGTCCTCTTCCTTGTTGGCGTCGAGCCAGGCAATGTCGCCGGTCACGCGGCCGTTCTTCACCACCATGTACGGCGTCTCCACGAAGCCCAGGTCATTCACCCGCGCGTAGCAGGCGAGCGACGTGATGAGGCCGATGTTCGGGCCTTCCGGCGTTTCGATGGGGCACATGCGGCCGTATTGCGAGTAGTGCACGTCGCGGACCTCGAACCCGGCCCGCTCGCGGGTCAGGCCGCCAGGCCCGAGCGCCGACAGGCGGCGCTTGTGCGTCAACTCGGCCAGCGGGTTCGTCTGGTCCATGAACTGCGAGAGCTGCGACGACCCGAAGAAGGCCTGGATCACGGCCGAGACCGTGCGCGCGTTGACGAGGTCGTCGAGCGAGATCTTCTCGGGATCGGTGTTGATCGACATGCGCTCCTTCACCAGGCGCGCCATGCGCGAGAGACCAACCGAGAACTGGTTGGCGATCAGCTCGCCCACCGACCGGATGCGGCGGTTGCCGAGATGGTCGATATCGTCCACGTGCCCGCGGCCTTCGTGCAGCTCCACCAGGTACCGTACGATCGCCACGAAGTCCTCGGTGGTGAGCACGGTGTGGTTGGCAGGCGTCGTGAGCCCGAGCCGCTGGTTGATCTTGTAGCGGCCCACGCGGCCGAGATCGTAGCGCTTGGGCGAGAAGAACAAACGCTCCAGCGCCTGCCGGGCGGTCTCCTCGTCGGGTGCATCGCCCGGGCGGAGCAACGAATAGATCTGCGACAACGCCTCTTTCTGAGCGTGCGTCGGATCCTTGGCCAGGGTGTTCTTGATAAGCGTCGACTCGGCACGGCCGGAGACGACGAACACCTGGACCTTGTTGATCTCGGCGCGACGGATCTTCCTGATCTGCGTGTCGGACAGCGTCTGCCCGGCTTCGGCGATCACCTCGCCGTCTTCATCGACGACGTCCACAGCGAGCACCCGGCGCACCGGGCGCTCGCCGCGCTCGATCGCTTCCTGCTCGTCGCGCAGGTCGATCGCCATGTACGACGCGAACACCTTGACCTTCTTGATGTTCTGGCGGCGGAGGCGGTTGTACACCTCCTCCGTGAGCTCGTCGCCTTCGCTGACGAGGAGCACGTTCTCAGCGCGTTCGCGTTCGGCCCGCGCCTTCTTGGTACGCGCCTTCGGCGCATCCTCGGCAGTCGCCTCACCCGGCAGCTCGATGTCCTCGGCGATGATGGCGCCGATGACTTCGCGGACGTCAGTGCGGCTCTCGCGCTTCTTCGCGAGGTCGAGATCCCGAACGGCGAAGAACAGGCGCAGGATGTCCGAGTTCGAGCCATAGCCGAACGCGCGGAGCAGGGCCGTCGCCGGGAATTTCTTCTTCTTGTCGATGTGGACGTAGATGACGTCGTGGATGTCGACCGTGAATTCCACCCAGGACCCGCGGAACGGAATGATTCGGGCCGAGATCAGCCGCTGGCCGTTGGGGTGCGTGGCTTCCTCGAACACGACGCCAGGCGACCGATGCAGTTGGCTGACGATCACGCGTTCGGCGCCGTTGATGACGAACGTACCGAGCGGCGTGAGCAGGGGCAGCTCACCAAGATAGACCTCCTTCTCGATGATGTTCCGCGGCCGTTTGGTGTTGTCGGGAAGCGTCTCGTTGATGACGAGCTGCAGCGTCGCCTTGAGCGGCGCCGAGTACGTCATGTCGCGTTCGATGCATTCCTCGACCGAGTACTTGGGCTCGCCGAGGCTGTAGCGCACGAACTCGAGGGAGAAGTTCTCGTGCACGTCGGAGATCGGGAATAGGTCCTTGAAGACCCGTTCGAGTCCGATGTCCTCGCGATCGTGCGAGGCGGCATCCAGTTGAAGCAGGGCGTCGAACGCCCGCGTCTGGATGTCGAGGAGATGGGGCATTTGCATGCCCGGCTCAAGCTTTCCGAAGGAAATCTGGTTGATCAATTCAGGCATGGCTCACCCGCGCAAGCGAAAAAACGACCGGGACCCCGCGGCGCGCGAAAGGGCGCGGCCGGAGCAGGCCGAGAAACTGCGAAACGAACGGTTGTAATGCTGGGATGTGAATTCACTAATGGCAGACCGGCGAAGGGAATGGGAGGACGGGCGGGTACGCGGCATCGACCGCGGACCCGCCGCGACCGCCTCACTTCACTTCGACGACTGCGCCCTGCTCTTCCAACTTGGCCCTGACGGCCGCGGCCTCGTCCTTCGATACCGCGCTCTTCACGACCTGTGGCGCTCCGTCCACCATATCCTTGGCTTCCTTGAGGCCGAGGCCGGTGAGTTCGCGCACCACCTTGATGACCTGGATCTTCTTGCTGCCGGCTTCCTTGAGCACGACGTCGAACTCCGTCTGCTCTTCGGCCGCCGGCGCGGCGGCCGCGCCGCCCGCCGCAGGCGCCGCGCCCACCGGGGCGGCGGCGATCGTGACGTTGAACTTCTCCTTGAAGGCCTCAATCAGCTCGGACAGCTCGAACACCGACATGTTGCCGATCATTTCGAGAATCTCGTCCTTGCCCATCGTCGCATTAGCCATGGTCGTTCTCTCCTCGTAGTTCCCAGGGTCCCCTGGGGCGTTGGTCAGGCGATACGCCTGGGAATATTCAGGCGCCCTCGCGCTGGGTCTTCAGCGCGTCGAGCGCACCCGCGAACGTGTACAACAGGCCGTTCAGCGCGCCCACGAAGGCGGCGAGCGGCGACTGCAGTCCAGCCGCCAATTCGGCGAGCATCTGCTCGCGCGGCGGCATGGCTGCCAGCTTCTTGACCTGATCGGCGTCGATGGCACGGCCATCCATAAGGCCGCCCTTCACCACCGGCTTGTGGTCGTTCTCCTTGGCGAAATCGGTCAGCACCTTGGCTGCCGCCAGGGCATCGCGGCCCATGACGAGGCCGGTAGGGCCACGCAGCGGCTGGGGCGTGAGCCCGGCTTCATTCACGGCGCGCAGCGCCAGCGTGTTCTTGATGACGACGTACTCCACCTTGGCCCGGCGCAGACGGCGCCGCAGTTCCGTCATGCTCTTCACATTGAGCCCGGTGAAGTCCGTGTAGTACAACGTGGTGGCCGTCGCCATCCTTTCCTTCAGCTCGGTGACGAGCTGTTCCTTGTCGGCTCGTTTCATCGCTCGTTACCGGTAGGGGGTGGAATCGACGGTGACGCCTGGTCCCATGGTGCTCGAGACGGCGACGTTGCGCACGTACACGCCCTTGGACGCGGTCGGCTTGGCGCGCACGATCTGATCCATGAACGCCGTGAAATTCTGTTCCAGTTGGTCGAGTCCGAACGAGACCTTGCCGATCGCGGCGTGCACATTGCCCGCCTTGTCGACACGGAACTCGATCTTGCCGGCCTTCGTCTCCTTGACGGCGGCGCCGATGTTGAACGTCACCGTGCCCGCCTTGGGGTTCGGCATCAATCCGCGCGGACCGAGAATGCGTCCGAGCTGGCCAAGCTGGCCCATCTGATCGGGCGTGGCGATCAGCACGTCGAAGTCGAGCCAACCGTCCTTGATCTTCTGGACGTACTCGACGCCGACGTAGTCCGCCCCGGCATCCTGCGCCTCCTTGGCCTTGTCGCCCACCGCGATCGCGAGCACGCGCACCGACTTGCCGGTGCCCGCCGGAAGCACCACCGTGCCGCGCACCACCTGATCGGCGTGGCGCGGATCGACGCCCAGACGCACGGCGACCTCGACGGTCTCGTCGAACTTCGCGTAGGCGCCGGTCTTCACCAGTTCCAGAGCCTTACGGGCCTGGTATGACGCGTTGATGTCGCGGCGCTTGGCCGCGGTGTTGTACTGCTTGCCGTGAGTTTGCATCAGTCGGAAACCTCGAGTCCCATCGAGCGCGCCGCACCGGCGACCATCGCCATCGCGGACTCGATCGAGTCACAGTTGAGGTCCGGCATCTTGATCTCGGCAATCTTCCGAAGCTGTGCCCGGGTCACCGTGCCGACCTTGTTGCGATTCGGCTGTCCGGAACCCTTCTCGATGCCCAACTCCTTCTTCAGGAGCACCGCCGCCGGCGGCGTCTTGAGAATGAAGGTGAACGACTTGTCGGCGAAGATCGTGACTTCGACCGGCAGGATCAACCCGTCCTGGCTCTGCGTGCGGGAGTTGAACTCCTTGCAGAAGGCCATGATGTTGATGCCCTGCGGGCCAAGCGCAGTTCCGACCGGAGGCGCCGGATTGGCGCGGCCAGCCGGGATCTGCAGCTTCACGAACCCGATGACTTTCTTGGCCATAGCTCTCCTTCTTGCGTTGGCCGCGACTCAGCGCGCGGCGAACTCCCACAGTTATTTCCAACGTCGGAGTGGTGGCCGACGGATGACCCTGCCCTGCCACACCGCCGCCGTCTGAGAGTCGGGGAGTCCGACAGTCAGGCTGCGGTCAGTATGCCTTCAACTGCAGATAATCCAGTTCCACCGAGGTCGGGCGCCCGAACAGCGACACCGAGACCCGCACCTTCCCCTTGTCGGGAATCACTTCCTCAACCGTTCCATTGAAGTCGGTGAATGGCCCTTCGGTGATCGCCACCGCCTGGCCGACGAGGAACGGGATCTCCTCCACCGGCTCCTTCGCTTCGACTTCCTCCGCGATGCCGAGCAACCGGTTGACTTCGTCCGGGCGCAGCGGCTGCGGCAAACGGTCCTGCCCCACGAACTTGATCACGCCCTGGATCGAGTTGAGGACATGCAGGGTCTCCTGATTCATGTCCATCTCCACGAGCACGTACCCCGGGAACAGCTTCCGCTCCACATTCACCTTCTTGCCGTTCTTGATCTCCACCACTTCCTGCGTGGGCACGAGCGCCTGGCGAACCGGACGCTCCGTGGATGGCCGCGAATCCTGGTCGATCTTGCGCTGGATCAGCGATCGCACCTTGTTCTCGTGCCCGGACGTGGTCTGAATGGCATACCAGCGGTGCTCCATCGCTTAATGCCCCGCGATCAGGGACGGCAGGAGCCGCACGAGCAGGCCGTTCAGGACGAAGTCCAAGATCGTGATCACCATCCCGATGATGAGCACGAAGATGACGATCGAGATCGTGGCCGACCGGACCTGCGGGAAGTCGGGCCACGTGACCTTGCGCATCTCGGCGACAACGGACTGATAATACGCGATGCTGCCGCGGATGAACCCGAGCTTCGGTTCACCCTCGGCGTGCGTCAGGTCTGCCATGATTACTTCGTTTCCTTGTGCACTTGGTGCTTGTTGCAACGCGGACAGTACTTCTTCCATTCGACCCGCTCCGGATGGACGCGGCGGTTCTTCATGGTGAAGTAGTTCCGGTTCTTGCACTCGCTGCACGCGAGGATGATTTTTTCGCGGGGCATCTGAGAACTCTCAAGTTGTCCACGGGAGTCGCCCCGCGGGTGCTGCACCTGCCAGTCGACCTGCCAGAGCTCGCGATCGGGATTGAACCGATGACCTCACCCTTACCAAGGGTGTGCTCTACCAACTGAGCTACGCGAGCCACGCCGCCCTTCTCCACCCCGCCATCGCGGGTCCCACCGAAGCCACGAGCCGCCACGACTGCTGCGGCGGCCCGCCGAACTGATCCGCACCATTCAATTGTCTGTCGCCCGGAAGCGACTCCCCAGAGCGGGAGACGGGGCTCGAACCCGCGACATCAAGCTTGGAAGGCTTGCGCTCTACCAGCTGAGCTACTCCCGCGTTGCCCTGCGCCCCCACCATGGCTCCGCTCCGCATCCCTGATGGTGGGGGAAGGATTCGAACCTTCGAAGGCATAAGCCGGCAGATTTACAGTCTGCTCCCGTTGGCCGCTTGGGTACCCCACCGCGAAACGCGCCCACCATCGCCCGCGCGCCAGACCTCGCGTGCCACGTTCGATCGAGAGCTGACGGCGAGAGTCGAACTCGCAACCGCCTGATTACAAATCAGGTGCTCTGCCAGTTGAGCTACGTCAGCGACCGAGCCGTTCTGCGCGAGAATCATAGAATACCAGACGGCGATGCAAGTGTCAAGCCACGATCCCACGATGACTTATCGGTAAACGCTTGATCGCGCCCTCACCCCACCCGCTTCCAACTGGTACCCGCCGGCGTGTCCTCAATCGCAATCCCCCGGCCGGTCAACTCTCCCCTGATTCGGTCCGCCTCGGCGAAGTCCCGCCGGCCCCGCGCCGCCTGCCGCGCCCCCAGACGATCCTCCACCCATGCCGCCAACGCCGGGTCCTCCACGGTCCGGTCGGGTACCAGATCCAGCACCCCGTCCATGACCTCAAACACCCGCCGGGCCTCGATCACAGCGCCAACGTCCGGCCCGCCGCGATCCAACTCGCCGTTGGCGGCCGTGATGAAGGTGAACAGTGCCGCCATGGCCCGCGGCGCGTTCAGGTCATCGCAGACAGCCGAGGTAAACGCCGTCTCTGCCTCCCGAGCCACCGTCGCCAGCGCCGTCGTCCCCCCGGTAGCGCGGCCCAGCCGTTCCGAGAAGTCGCCTATCCGCCGCACCGCTTCGACACTGGCGTCGAGCGCCTCGTCGGATAGGTTCAGCTCCTTGCGATAGTGCGCGCTGAACGTGAAGTGCCGGATCGCGGCCGCCGACACGTTCGCCTCACGCAACCCCTTAACCGTGCTCACGTTGCCCAGCCGCT
The DNA here is from genome assembly GCA_963728785.1 of uncultured Gemmatimonadaceae bacterium. Classification (GTDB taxonomy): domain Bacteria; phylum Gemmatimonadota; class Gemmatimonadetes; order Gemmatimonadales; family Gemmatimonadaceae; genus JAGWRI01. Next base: position 120,279 of record CAVSKV010000004.1, on the reverse strand, counting down.
TGGCCATCTTGGTGCCGTCGGTAAGCAGAAACGCCCCATGGCACCAGAACCGCGCAAACGGTTTTCCGGTGGCTGCCTCGGATTGTGCGATCTCGTCCTCGTGGTGGGGAAAGATCAAGTCGACGCCGCCAGTGTGGATGTCGAGCGTCTCACCGAGCAGATCCATGGCCATGGCCGAACACTCGAGGTGCCAGCCGGGCCGCCCGCGACCCCACGGCGAGTCCCAGGCGGCACCGACCCGCTCGTCCTCCTCCTTGGCGGCCTTCCACACCGCGAAATCCTGGGCGTTCTCCTTGGCGTAGTCGTCCTGCGCCACCCGCGCGCCCGACTTGATTTCCCGGGTGTCGAGTCGCGACAGTCGGCCGTAGTGCGGAAAGCGCGCGATCGCGAAATACACCGAGCCGTCGTCGGCCTGGTACGCGACGCCGGCTTTCACGAGGCGCTGAACGAGCGCGATCATCTGCGGGATGTATTCCGTGGCCTTGGGATATGCCTCGGCTGCCTCGATGCGCAGGTAGCGGCGATCGGCCTGGAAGATCTCCGTAACCGGCACCGTGATCTCGCCAATCGTCTTTCCCTGCTCGTTGGCCCGCTTGATGATCCTGTCGTCGACGTCCGTCAGGTTCATTACCTGGCGCACCTTCCAGCCCCGTAGGCGCAGCGCACGCCGAAGCAAGTCATTGAACAGGAAGGTCCGGAAGTTGCCGAGGTGCGCCGGGTTGTAGACGGTCGGGCCACAGCTGTAAAAACGGACCGTGCTGCCGTCGGCGGGCGCGAACGACTCCACCTGGCGGGTGAGCGTGTTATAAAGACGGAATTCGGGCGCGGTCATGGCGGTCTTCACAATGTAGCGGGAGGTACGGAGGGGACCGGCGCGGGGGGCACCGCATCGCGCTCGAATGCGACCTGCACGCGCCGGCGCAGTTCCGACGAGGCGGCATCGAGGTCGGCGGGCTTGGTACGCCCGGCGATGCCGAGGGTCACCGTGCCGGGGCCGAACTTCTCGATGCCGGTGACCGCCGGTGGATCGAGGAATCGGGTCTTCCAACTCGCGTCGGCACCGAGTTCGGAAGCCACGCGGGCCAGGCTCTTGGCGGCCAGCTCGGCACCGACCCACGGCACGTCGATGCTCACTGCGGCGCGGCGCCAGGAGCGCGAGAGATTGGTGACCTGCAGGATCTGCCCGTTGGGGATGATGTTCAGGGCACCGTTCGCTCCGCGCACGTACACGAGTCGCAGTGTCAGATCCTCGACGGTGCCCTCAACGGTGCCGATACGGACGCCGTCGCCGAGTCCGAACTGATGTTCGAACTGGAAGAAGAATCCCGTGACGTAGTCGCGCACGAGGCTCTGCGACCCGAAGGAAATGGCCAGACCGAGCACGCCGGAGACGGCGAGCAATGGGTTCGTGTCGAGTCCGAAGGCGCGCATCGACATGATGGCGACAACCACAACCACGACGACCCGCCCCGAGTTGCGCAGCAGCGCCGCCAATGTGCGCGCGCGCTGTTCGCGGGCCGGTCCCCACTCCTCGCCCCGGGCAAAGCGTGCCATGTGCTCGATGCGCCCGGCGACGACGCGGACAGCGATCCACGCGATGCCGCCGACAACCAGCGTAGCAGCGAATTCCCTGAGCGCGCCCACGAGCTCATGGAGCGTTTGCGGCAGGTGCGTGACGGCCTGCAGGGCGAAAAGGTTCACGTGGGGCATTGCGTGAACCTAGGCAACCTCCAGCGTGACGGTCAACGGACCGACGGCACAACACCACGCTCGGCGACGCGGGCCGCGGGCTGCCGGTCGTCGCAGGCGCCCAATGGCCGAAGACATCCTTCACGCAGTTCGAGCACGCGGCTGGCGAGTCCAACCACCGCCGTCGGGTCCCGGCCGGCGAGCAGGACCGCACCGCTGGCCGCCGCATGGCGCTCGAGCAGACGCCGTGCGGCCGGGCGCACCGCGGCGGCGAGTGCGTCGGGCGTGCCGTCGAGCAGCAGTAGCGGGTGATCGGTGGCGAGACCGATGGCCAGGGCGAGGCGGGCACGCTCGTCGGTGGTAAGGCTCGCCTGCTCCGCGCCGAGCCGCTCGGCAAGTGACAGATCGGCGAGGACGGCGGCGAGGCGGTCCGGGTCCACGACGCGGTCGCCGGAGGCGCGGGCGACCACGTCGCGCACGGTTTCGAAGGGATACGCGGCCGGCGCGAGCGCCACGATTCGCGGCTTGTGCGCCGATTCGTGCCAGTGGAGCGCGCCGGCATCCGGCCGGGCGAGCCCGGCGGCGCAGCGCATGAGCGTGGTCTTGCCCACGCCCCGGGCGCCGACGATGCCCACCACCTGCGCTGCGTCCAACTCGAGGTTCACCCCGCAGAGCACTCGGGCGGTGGCCGAGCAGCCGGGCGTTCCGGCTGCATATCCCTTTTTGAGGTTGCGCGCGGCAAAAAGCATGAGCGGGTCCGGGGCATGTGGGGCGCCGGCTGGCGCCGGGTGTGCTCAGTGTGGCACGTGGCGGCAGCGCGGCCGGCACCGGAACCGTGCCGGCGGGCGCAAAAGAGCACGGGCGTACGGCGGCTCGCCGATGCCCGTCCGGCTACGTAGCCCGCGAATCAGCGCGGACGACTGCGATGGAATGCGTCGATCGCGTCGACGAGAGGCGCAGGGTCGAAGCGGACGGGGTCGGTGGCCGGCACTCCGGTGTCGCGCGCCGCGCGCTCGACGGCGGTGGCGGCCGCACCGTCGTCCAGATCGTACGTGTTGAGGGCCACCCCGATCACCGGTGCCGGACGTAGCACGACCCGCTCGTGGAGGCGGATGAATTCGGCGAGGGGCGGGATCGACAGCCATTCATTGTGACGGATGGCGGTGCGTGTGGGCTGGGCGCACATGACCTGGGCATGGGGCATGGAACCGTGCATGAGCCCGTAGGTGACGCCAGAGTAGCTGGGGTGGATGATCGACCCCTGGCCCTCGACGAGTACGATGTCGGCATCGCGCGCGGCGTCGAGGACCAATCGCTCGGCGGCACCGGCGATGAAGTCGGCGACCACGGCGTCTACGGAAATGCCTTTGCCGTCGATGAGAATGCCAGTCTGTCCGGTGCCGGCGAACGCGACCCGGTGGCCGTTGGCGCGAAGTCCGTCGAGGAGTTGGAGGGCGGCCGTCATCTTGCCAATGTTGCAGTCGGTGCCGACGGTGAGCACGACGGTGGCCGCCACCTCGCGTACGCGGCCGCGAGCCACGTCGAGATCCCTGGGCGGACGGCGGAGATCATGAATCGCGGCGCCCGATCGCGCGGCGTGGGCGGCGAATTCCGGATCGTCGCCGAGCATGACGTGGAGGCCGCTCCACACATCGAGGCCGTCGTCGAGCGCGCGCCGGACGATGCCGCGCCACTCGGCGGGAAACTGCCCACCCTGGGGCGCGATGCCGATAAGGAGCGCGTTGGGCTCGCGGGCCAACCCTTCATCGATCGATCCGACGACGGGAATCGAGCCCCCGAAACCCAGCACCTGCTGAGCAGTCTTACCACGCTGCGTGGAGTCGAGCACGGCGGCCACGCGCTGCGGGGAGTAACGGATGCAGGCGTTGGCAGTCTTGGAGCGGAGTGGATTGAACGATCCCTCGGCGAGGACGAGGAATCGGGGATCGCGAGTCATCGGGAAAGCGGTGGGGTCAGGGAGTGGGTAGTGGCGGTCCGGGACCGGCGGCAGCGTGCGCCCGGCCGGCGAGGGGATCGACGACGATCCCGCCCTCGTAGATCCCGTGCACGACGATGCGGCGAACGAGGACCATAACGATGGCGAGCGTGGGCACAGCAATCAGGAGGCCGAGCGGCCCGAGAATCTGGCCCATTGCCAGTACGCCGAGAATGCTCAGCACCGGGGGCAGATTCACCTTTTCCGACATGACCATCGGAGCCACCACGTTGCCTTCGATGAGGTGGATCAGTACGCCCAGCCCGAGCACGAGCAGGGCGCGGGTGCCGCCGTCGGGCCCGTTGAGCACGAACAGCGCCGGGAGCGTGGTCGAGAGCAGGGTGCCGAAGAAAGGCACGATCGCGGCGAGACCGGAGAACACGCCGAACGTGAGTGCGTACGGCACGCCCAGGATGTACAGCCCGATCGCCGTCAGCAGCCCGAGCACGGTCATCGTGAAAATCTGGCCCACGATGTAGGCGCGGAGCGTCGTGCCGAGTTCCTGCAGGATGTGGTGAACGAACGGGCGGCGGACCGGCGGAAAGAGTGACTCCAGGATGTCGGTGTATGTGTCCGGGGTGAGGACGAGGTAGATCGCCATGACGCCTACGGAAAAGATGCTGATGAGAGCGTGGGCTCCTGCGAACAGCTTGGGCACCACGTTCTGCATGGTGCCGGCGAGTTGGTCGTAGACGCCGAGTACGATGCTCTGGTGTCCCGGCGTGATGGCACTGGCCAGTGCGGGGATGCGGGCTAGCGTGACATCGAGGCTGTGCTGCCATTGGTCCAGGTACTGCGGCAGCAACCTACCCAGTTGCTGGGTCTGCGTGACGACCGGCGGAACGACGATGGTGAACAGCAGCGCGACGGCGCCGAGGCTCACGAGGAGGGCGGTGAGGAAAGCGAGGCGCCCGGGCAGGCGCAGGCGGCGGAGGGCGGCGGCCAGGGCGTCGAGGTAGACCGCGAGCAGAATACCGATGAAGAGGAGCATCAACAGATCGGCGACGGACCTGACCAGCCAGAGAAGCAGGACTGTCAGGACCGTCGCCGTGAGCAGCGGCGCGTACCCGAAGCGCCGTGCGGGGTGCTCGCTCAATTCGTCTTCTTCTCTTCCGGCAGTTCCTCGACGTCGGCGGCGACCGTCTCGTCGTCCCCGCGGCCGAGCTGCTTGGCCGGGGCCGATGATCCGGCGGAGAGCATTCCCATCTTCTGTTTGAGGGCGAGCAACTGCTGGTCGACCGTACCGGAAACGGCGCCGCGCTCGAGTTGCTTGAACTCGCGCTGCAGCGTGTCGCCGGAGAACTCCTCGTCGATCTCGGTGGCAGCCTGGATCTGCCGCTCACTGCTCTCGATGCGCTCTTCCATGCGGCTGAATGCCTCGAACGCCGACTTCTCGGACAACGACGACATCGTTTCGGCGATGCGCTTCTGGGCTTGGGCCCGGCGCTGCCTGGCGATCAGCAGGTTCTTCTTCCGCTTCGCTTCCTCGATCTTGTCGTTCAGATCCCGCAAGGAGTTCTTGAGCTTCTCGGTTTCCAGCCGGTGGGTTTCCCAGGTCTGGGCGAGTTGCTGACCGTTGTTCGCATGCTCGGCCTGGCGCACGAGCGCCTGCTTGGCCAGGTCATCGCGGTTCTCCTGCACGGCGAGCATGGCCCGGCGCTCCCAATCCTGAGCCTGCTTGAATTCCGTATCGGCCTGATCGCGCAGCCGCTTCTCGTCGGCGATCGCGGTGGCCACCTGTTGCTTGGCCTTGGCAAGCTGCGAGCGCATGTCGGCGAGAATCTGCGTGAGCATCTTCTCGGGATCTTCCGCTTTCGAAATCAGGTCATTGATGTTCGAACGCAGCATCTGGGACAGTCGGTCGAAAATCCCCATCGGTTAGTGTGCCTCGCGGAACGAGCCGAGCTCGCGCATGTGCGACGCCAGGGCCAGGGTCATGCTCTCATAACTCGCCAGGAACTCTTCGAAGTCAAGATGTTCCAGCTCGAGCGCCTCGGTGAGCACGACCGAGTCGCCTTGGATGCCGTATGACCCATGCAACAGATCGCTGGCGTTCATTTCGAGCAGTCGGCGGCTCAGTGTGGCCACCGCCCCCTTCGGCTTGGGCAGACTCATCACTTTGACCCGCAACAGGACCACGGGCGGCGAGTAGTGGACGACGACGTCGAAGTCCTGAGCGCCGCCCGGCTTCACCACCCAAAGCCCGGGCTCGACCTCGGTATGGGTCGCTCCATCCACCCCCAACCGGTCGAGATAGCCTTCGATTTCTTCCTTGGTTACCATCGGTGCGATCCCGTGAATGCTCTTGCCCACCCTACGGATGGAACCGGGCTGCGTTTCAACCGCCCGTGGTCAAACTACCTCCAGTCCGAAGGGTGGGCAACGCCCCACGCGCTGGCGCGGCCTTCCTTCTTATAGAATGCGCCAGCCCCGGGAGGCCAGCCGGCGCTGCGCCCGCTCAGGTTCTCGAGTGGCGAGGTAGCTGGGGCTCTCCCACGTCGGCACGTGCGAAGGGTCGGCCGCCGGCCCGGCCCGCGGCCCCCAGAACGTCGCGCCGACCGCGAGCACGGTGTAGCCCAGCTCCTCGAGCAGCTTCGACACGGCGCTCGGGTAGCGCGCGTGGTCCTCGTACACCAAGTCGCGCACCCGCTGGTCGGCGAGGAGCGCCGAGGCGCCGCGCAAGACCGCACCTTCGTGTCCTTCGACGTCCAGCTTCATGACTCCCACCTGCGCCGGCGCGAGCACGAACGCGTCGAGCCGGGCCAGTTGGATGCGCTGCCGTTCGCCCGACCGGCGATCGCCAGCACCCACTACTTCCGCGACCCCACGATTCCATTCGAACGATGGCGGCATGAGCAGGATACCGTCGCCGTCGTGATCCGACAGCGCGGCTGCCAGGACGTCGATGGGCGCCGACCCGGCGTCGGCCCGCCACGCGGCGACGTTGAACGCAAGTTCAGCACGCACGTCGGCATTGGGCTCGAACGCAATGACCCGGCCCGTCGGCCCGACACGCCGGGCCAGCAGCGCCGCCATCTGTCCGATGTTGGCCCCGACGTCGAGCGCTAACTCACCCGGGTCGGCCAGCCGCCACAGCACCTCGGCCACCGGAAGGTCGAACACACCGAGCTGCTGGATGCTCAGTCCGATGGCGTCGCGCGCGAAGCACCGAATCGGCATGTCCCACGGCAACCGGACCGTGACGCGATCGCGACCACGGCGACGACGGTGCGAGAGCATCCGTCGCAGGAACTGTGACGGCCGGAACAGGTAGTGCGGCTTGATCAGTCCGCGGACGGCGGCGTCCACTCCCACCTTCAGGCACCCGAGCGCTTGATCTGGACGAGCCGCTCGCGGGCCAGCCGCCGCCCGGTGGGCGTGGCGGCGAGGCCGCCGCCGGCGGTCTCGCGGTAGCGCACGTCCATCTCCCGGCCGATCTCGCCCATCACATCGATGACTTCGTCAGCCGGGATCGCGAACTCCACGCCGGCCAGCGCCATCTCGACGGCGGCCAGCGCGATCGCGGCGCCGGTGGCATTCCGGAACACGCAGGGCAGTTCGACGAGTCCACCGAGGGGGTCGCAGATCAGCCCGAGCGTGGCCTGCTGGGCGAGGGCCACGGCGTGACCGACCTGCACCGGCGTGCCGCCGAGCATCTCGGTGGCCGCTCCCGCCGCCATGCCGGCGGCGGCGCCCGTCTCGGCTTGACAGCCGCCTTCCGCGCCGGAAAGCGAAGCGCGCTCGGCGACGACCGCGCCGATCAGTGCCGCGGTAGCGAGCGCATCGACCACGGCGTCGTCGGGGATATGCTGCGCCGCGGCGAGCCCGGTGAGCACAGCGGGGAGCACGCCCGCGCCGCCGGCGGTGGGTGCCGCGACGATCACGCCCATTGCCGCGTTCACCTCCTGCACGGCGAGCGCGCGGGCGAGCACGTCGCGAAACGGCGTTCCGGCGAGCGGACCGGCCGGACCCGTGCGCAGTTTGGCGGCGTCGCCACCCACCAGCCCGGACGCCGACTTGAGATCCCCAGCCATGCCGCGTTCCACGGCCGCCCGCATCACGACGAGCGCGCGACGCAGCGCGTCGCGGATTTCTTCCACGGGACGCGCCTGGTCCAGCGCTTCGGCGTGGAGGGCGACCCGGGCGAGCGACGTCCGTTGCGCCTGGGCGTCACGAATGGCGTCGGCGAGCGAGCGGTACACGTCAGGCGCTCACTTTCTCGAGCCGGTGAGCCCAGCGTACCCAAGGAAACGCCCGCAGATGATCGCTGACCGCGACGTCGGGCGGCTCATCGACTTCGATGACCATGAGGGCGTCGCCGCCGCGGTGCTTCCGGCTCAACCGCAGGGTAGCGATGTTGAGCCCGTCGTCGGCCAGCAGCGCGGTGATGCGGGCCACCGAGCCGCGGACGTCTTCGGCGACGAGGACGATCGTATAGCTATTTCCTAGTACCTCCACCGGATACCCGTCGATCTCGCTGACGCGGATGCGGCCCGCGCCCAGCGAGGCGCCGACCATCACGTGCTTGCGGTCGCCGCGCTCGACGGTGATGCGGGCCGAATTCGGATGGGCGTCGTCGGCCAGCGTGGTCTTCTCGAAACCGTAGTGGACGCCGTCGCGTTCGGCGATCTGGAGCGCGTCCCGAAGGCGTTCGTCGTCGGTATGGAACCCGAGCAGGCCGCCGGCGATGGCCCTGTCGGTGCCGTGTCCCTCGCCGGTGCGGGCGAACGATCCGTGCAGTTCCACCCACGCCCGGTCGGGAGTGCCGCCTACGAGGCACCGCGCGATGAGCCCGAGCTTGCAGGCGCCGGCGGTGTGCGAAGACGACGGTCCGACCATGACGGGGCCGATGATGTCGAGCAGAGAGACCATACCGATGGGAACGGTGAAGGGGGTCGGCGGCCGGCTACCCGGCGCGCCGCTTTCTGGATGTACCCCGCGAACGGGAAAAGAGCATCCGCAGAAACTGGCCGGTGTAAGAGGCATCGACGGCGGCCACCTCTTCAGGGGTACCGACAGCGACTATCTCGCCGCCCCGCTCTCCCCCTTCGGGCCCCAGGTCCACGATCCAGTCGGCGGTCTTGATCACGTCGAGATTGTGCTCGATGACGAGCACGGTGTTGCCGCGGTCCACCAGCCGGTGGAGCACGTCGAGCAGCAGCCGCACGTCCTCGAAGTGGAGACCGGTAGTCGGCTCGTCGAGGATGTACAGGGTGCGGCCGGTATCCCGCTTGGCCAGCTCGGTGGCGAGCTTCACGCGCTGCGCTTCACCCCCCGAGAGCGTCGTGGCGCTCTGGCCCAGGTGCACGTAGCCGAGCCCCACGTCATAGAGCGTCTGCAACTTCTGCTGGATACGCGGCTGGTTCTCGAAGAACTCCAGCGCATCTTCTACCGTCAACTCGAGCACGTCGGAAATGCTCTTGCCGCGGAAGCGCACCTCGAGCGTCTCGCGGTTGTACCGCTTGCCTTTGCACACCTCGCAGGGCACGTAGACGTCGGGCAGGAAGTGCATCTCGATCTTCACCAGGCCATCGCCCTGGCAGGCTTCGCAGCGGCCGCCCTTCACGTTGAACGAGAATCGCCCCGGGCCATAGCCGCGGATCTTCGCCTCGGGCATTTCGGCGAACAGCTCGCGGATGGGCGTGAACAAGCCGGTGTAAGTGGCCGGGTTGGAGCGCGGCGTGCGTCCGATCGGACTCTGATCGATGTCGATCACCTTGTCGATGTGCTCGAGGCCGGTGATCCGGCCGTGCTTGCCCGGGATGGTGCGCGCACGGTAGAAGTGCCGGGCCAGCGCGCGGTGCAGAATATCCTCGACAAGGGTGGACTTGCCCGACCCCGATACGCCGGTGATGGCCACGAACAGGCCCAGCGGCAGCTCGACCGAGACGCGGCGCAGATTGTGCTCCTCGGCGTCCTCGATGCGGATCACGCGGTCAGGATCGAACGGACGCCGGGTCGCGCGCACCTCGATGCGCATCTCGCCGCTCAGATACTTGCCGGTGAGCGAACCCGGGGTGCGGATGATGTCATCCACCGTGCCTTCAGCGACGAGCCGCCCGCCGTGCTTTCCGGCGCCCGGACCCAGATCGATCACGTGGTCGGCGGCGCGCATCGTCTCCTCGTCGTGTTCGACGACGATGACCGTGTTGCCCAGATCGCGCAACTGCTCCAGCGTACCGAGCAGACGGGCGTTGTCGCGCTGGTGCAGGCCGATGCTCGGCTCGTCGAGAATGTAGAGCACGCCGACGAGCCGCGACCCGATCTGCGTGGCGAGGCGGATGCGTTGGGCCTCGCCGCCGGACAGGGACTCGGCCGACCGGCTGAGCGTGAGGTAATCGAGCCCCACATCAACCAGGAAGCGCAGGCGCTCGCCTACTTCTTTTAGGATCGGGCCGGCGATTTCCGGATCGAGGCCGGGCACTCCCTTGCTCCGCAGGGCAAGCCCATCGATGAACGTGCGCGCCGCGGCGATCGGCAGGTCCGCCACGGCGCCGATGTTGCGGTCGCCGATCGTCACGGCGAGCGACTCGGGCTTGAGGCGGTAGCCATGGCAGGCCTCGCACGGCACTTCGAGCATGTACTCCTGCAAATCGAGCCGCACGGCGTCGGAGCCGGTGTCCTCGTAGCGACGCTCGACGTTCGCGATCACGCCCTCCCACTCCACCTCTGTCTTGCGCCCGGCCTTGTTGCCTGCATCTCCGTAGAGCAGGGCTTCGCGCACGTCGGCCGGGAGGTCGCCCCATGGCGCGTTCAGATCGAACTTGTACTTGCGCGCCAGAGCCGGAAGAATCACTCGCCGAAGTTGCCCGGTGGGCTCGCCCCACGGCAGAACGACGCCCTCGAGAATCGAGATGCGGGCGTCGCCGAGCACGAGCGCTTCGGCCACGCGCCGCCGGGTGCCGAGCCCGCCGCACGCCGGGCAGGCGCCGTAGGGCGAATTGAACGAGAACTGGCGCGGCTCGAGATCGGGAAGCGAGATGCCGCAGGTAGGGCAGCCGTAGCGCTCGGAAAACACTTCGGTGGTTCTGCGCCCCACGTCGTGCACTTCGACCGTTCCGTCGGCGAGCTTGAGCGCCGTCTCGATCGAGTCGGTGAGGCGGGCGCGGTCGGCGGCGCGGATCGTCGTGCGGTCGACAACCACCGAGACCGTATGGTTCTGGCGGCGGTTGAGTTTGGGCGGCGCGGCCACCTCGATCAGTTCGCCGTCGACGTGGGCACGAATGAAGCCCTGTTTGCGCACGGCCTCGAACAGCTCGCGGAACTCGCCCTTCCGCCCCTGCACCAGCGGCGCCCGGACCTCGATGCGGGCGCCCTCGGGCCACCCCAGCACGACGTCGCTGATCTGCGCGGCGCTCTGCCGTTGGACCGGTCGTCCGCACGTCGGGCAGTGCGGCGTGCCGGCGCGCGCGTAGAGCAAACGCAGGTAGTCGTAGATCTCGGTGACCGTGCCGACCGTGGACCGCGGGTTGTGGCCGGCGCTCTTCTGTTCGATGGAGATCGCCGGGGACAGGCCCTCGATGGAGTCGACGTCCGGCTTTTCCATGAGCCCGAGGAACTGCCGGGCGTAGGCCGACAGCGATTCCACGTAACGCCGTTGTCCTTCGGCGTAGATGGTGTCGAAGGCCAGGGACGACTTGCCCGACCCGGACAGCCCCGTGATCACCGTCAGCCGATCGCGCGGAATGACGACGTCGACGTTCTGCAGATTGTGTTCCCGCGCACCGCGGACGACCAGCGCATCTTCAGCCATAGCCAGCGAAAGCTGGCCGATCCCGCGGGGGGAGACAAGCCGGGGGGGTGGGGCGTTATGTTACGGGAACTTCACCGAATCCTCCGCCATGCCCCACACGGATGCCATTGTCGTTCTGACCACCGTTGCGTCGGATGACGAAGCAGTGCGCCTCGTGCGCGCCCTGCTGGAGCGCCGACTCATCGCCTGCGGCACGCTGGTGCCGGGTGCCCGATCGCTGTACCGGTGGCAGGGCAAGATCGCCGACGAACACGAGGTACTGATTCTCCTCAAAACCCGGTCGGCCCGGCTCGAGACCCTTCAGGCGGCGTTCGGCGAACTGCACCCATACAAAGTGCCGGAACTGCTCGCGCTACCGGTATCGGCGGGACTCGCCAAGTATCTGGAGTGGATCAGCGGCGAGACCACGTTGGCGCTGGCCTGACGCGATGCGGGACCCGGAGGACCAGCGCGAGCAACCGGAAGTCTGGTTGCTCGTGAACCTGGACCTCGAGCGGCCCGGCGGGCGTGACGACGCCACGGAAGCCGCCCGACGGACGCGAAGGCCGTGATCGCGGTGCGCATCGACGACCCGGCGTTCTACCACGGCGAGGCGATCGCCTGGGCGGTGGACGCCATGCTCGGTGCGACCACGCCCTTGCTGCGGCGGCTGGAACAAGCGGCCGGGGCCGGCCTCGGCCATCGCGCGCCCCTCCACGAGCCGCTGCCGGTGGGCGCGGCGGTGGTGACGAGCGCCGGAGACCTGCACGTCGAATTCCTGATTCACGCCGTCATCGTGAGCCCTGAGGAGCGGGCGTCGCGCGACTCGGTGCGGCGTGCCCTGGTGAGCGCGTTGCAACGCGCGGCGGACTTTCAGATCGGCGAACTCGCGGTCGTGCCGTTCGGCATCGGCGCGGGTAATCTGGACGTCGAGGAGAGCGCGGCGGTGATGGCGGAGGTGATGCGGCAGCATCTGGCGCGCGCGGCGCACCCCCGGTCCATCGTCGTGATCGTGGAAAATCAAGTGGAAGACGCTGCGTGGCGCGCCGCCATCGCCCGGGGGGCACCATGAGCCGGCGCGCCTGGATGGCGGTTGTGGTCCTCGTGCTCTGGGGAGGTGGCTTCGCGGCCCTCATTCGGCAGCAGTATTTCCAACCCAACGTCGAACGGCTGGCCGAAGCGGCGTTGCGGGTGACTCCCGGCGCAGTGTTCTACGCGGTGCTGCAAGGGGACCGCCAGGTGGGATTTGCCTCGTCCACCATTGACACCGTGGCGACCGGGATCACGTCCACCGACTATCTGGTGGCCGACCTTGCCGCCGGAGGCACGGTGCACCGGGTGCAGGCTCGCACGACGGTCGAGGTATCACGCACGCTGCGAGTGCGGCGCTTCGAAGTGGACGTCGAGTCCGATTCGGCGCCGTTCCATGCCGGCGGGCGGGTGGATGGCGATTCCGTGGTGATCTACGCAGTATCGGCGAACGGCGAAGCACCGGCCGATTCGCAGCGCGTCCGGATCGGGGGCCCTGTTCTGCTCCCGACGCTGGTTCCGCTGGCGATCGTCCTGGGCGACGAGCCCAAGGTGGGCAAGTCGTTCGTGCTGCCGGTGTTCGATCCGGGCACGATGGCGCCGCGGGATGCGCGGGTGAGCATCCGGGCCGAGACGACGTTCGTGGTGAACGACAGCTCGGTGCTCGATTCGATCACGATGCGCTGGCGCGGGGTGACGCCCGACACGCTCAGGGCCTGGCGCCTGGCCACCGAGGGGGCACGCGGCATAGCCGGGTGGGTGGACGACCAGGGGCGCCTCGTGGAGACGACGGAGATGGGATTCCATCTCGTGCGCCGTCCCTATGAAGTCGCCTATGAGAACTGGCGCCTGGCCGAGGCCGACAGCGGGGCTCCGCCCACCGCCGACCGCGACATCCTCGAGACCACGGCCATAGCCGCTCATCTCACGGTGACGCGGCAGTTGCCAAGCCTGCGCGTGCGTCTCCTCGGCGCCGATCTCGCGGGGTTCGACGTGGACGGAGGCCGGCAGACGCTGCACGGCGACACGCTCACCGTCGTGCGCGAGGATCCGGACAGCCTCTCCGCCCGCTCCTTCAGGGGCGTGCCACGCCCGCCCGACGTGACGCGCGCGCTCGAGCCCGAGCCGCTGGTCGAATCGCGCGACCCCGAGATCCGCGCCCTCGCCAACCGGCTGCGCGGCAAGGAGCGCGATCCGCAGGTGGTGGCGCGCCGCATCAACCAGTGGGGATACGACTCGCTCCGCAAACGCATCACCTTTGGCGTGCCGGACGCGGTGCAGGTGTTGCACGCCCGGAGCGGCGACTGCAACGAGCACACGCAGCTGTACGTGGCGGTGGCCCGGGCGGCCGGCATTCCCGCCCGCGCCGCCGCCGGCCTGGCCTATGTCAACGGGAAGTTTTACTACCACGCCTGGCCGGAGGTCTATCTCGGTCGGTGGGTGGCCGTCGATCCGACCTTCGGCGAGTTTCCGGCCGACGCGGCGCATCTGCGCTTCGTCGTGGGCGGGCTCTCGCGCCAGGCGGAGTTGATTCATCTCATCGGGGTGCTGCGAATCGACGTGCTCGCTCCGCCGGCCGGCCGCGCGCCATGATCGAGCCCTCGCCCCTTCCACTTCGTCCCTCGCGATGATCCGACTCCACAACCTGACCAAGCGCTTCGGCAGTTTCACCGCGGTCGACGCGATCGACCTGGAAGTGCCGCGCGGGGAACTGTTCGGATTCCTGGGCCCCAACGGGGCGGGCAAGACGACGACGCTCCGCATGATCGCCGGCATTCTCCGTCCCACAGGTGGCACCGTGCAGATCGGGGGCGTGGACATCGCCAAGGATCCGATCGCCGCCAAGATGAAGCTCGGCTTCATCCCCGACCGGCCGTTCATCTACGAGAAGCTCACAGGCGCCGAATTCATGCGGTTCGTCGCGGGGCTGTATGACCAGGAAGGCCCCGAGGTGGAGCACCGGACGCGTGAGTTGCTCGCGCTGTTCGACCTCGACGCTTGGCAAGACGAACTCGTCGAGAGCTACAGCCACGGCATGCGCCAGAAGCTCATCATCTCCAGCGCGTTCGTGCACCGCGCCGAGGTGATCGTAGTGGATGAGCCGATGGTGGGCCTTGACCCCAAGGCGGCCCGCATCCTCAAGGACCTGTTTCGCGAATACACGCGCCGCGGCAACACAATCATGATGTCCACACACACGCTCGAGGTGGCGGAGACGCTGTGCGACCGCATCGCGATCATCCAGGCGGGGCGCATCCGGGCCTGCGGCACGATGGCCGAGCTGCACCGCACGGCCGAAGGCGGGGCGGAGGGGCTGGAGCAGATCTTCCTGAAGCTCACCGGCGAGAATGCGGCCCGCGAGCTGGTCGAGGTCCTGGATGCCTGACGGCCCCACGGCCGTCGTCACGGGCGCCGTCGCCGACCCGTCGCTGGTTCACCTGCTGGCGCCAAAATGGCTCACGGCCCGGGCGCGGTTACTCGCCGGCGAGCGCGGACGTGGCGCGCGGTTCGCCGTGCTCGCCGTGTTCGGAGCGGTGTTCTGGACGTTCGTATACTTCGTGCTCTACCGGCTGCTCCGCTACTTCCGTGGCGTCGAGGAGATCGGGCCGCTGCTCGCCGGCAAGCTTCTCGGCCTCATCCTGATCGGGTTCTTCTCGATCCTCGTGCTGTCCAACGTGATCACGGCGCTGTCCAGTTTCTTCCTGGCGCGCGACCTCGACCTGCTGGTGTCGGGCCCCGTCGACTGGCTCAAGCTGTACCTGGCGAAGCTCCTCGAGACGATGGTGAACTCCAGCTGGATGGTCGTCCTGCTCGCCGTTCCGATGTTCGCCGCCTACGGTCACGTGTACGAGGGCGGGTGGTGGTTCCCGCTCGTCACCGTGGCGGTGTTCGTGCCCTTCCTGGTCATTCCGGCCGTGATCGGCTCGGCGGTTACGCTGCTGCTCGTGAACATCTTCCCGGCACGGCGCACCCGTGACATCCTGAGCGTGATCGCGGTGCTGGCGGCGGGCGGCATCGTGCTGCTGCTCCGGCTCGTGCGCCCCGAACGCTTGGCGCGCCCCGAAGGGTTCCGCTCGCTGGTCGACTTCGTGACCCTGCTGCGCGCGCCCACGTCTCCGATGTTCCCGAGCGAGTGGGCGGCGCGCGGCGTCATGAGCTGGCTGCAATATCGCCTCGAGTACCTCCCGTTCTATCTCCTGTGGACGTCGGCGGCGGCTGCCGTGGTGGTCGGCGCCATGCTGCACCGCGCGCTGTATCTCAAGGGGTACAGCAAGGCACAGGAGAGCGGCGCCCACTGGGTGCGCGGCACCGTGCTCCGGCGCATCGGCGCGTTTCTGCTCCGGCCCCTGTCGGTGCTCAAGCGCGAACTGGTGCTCAAGGAACTGCGGGTCTTCTTCCGCGACACCACACAGTGGTCGCAGCTCATCCTGCTTGCCGTGCTGGTCGTGGTGTACGTGTTCAACATCAAGTATCTGCCGCTCCGCGGTGACGGGATGACGTTCTTCCTCGTCAACATCGTCCCGTTCCTGAATCTGGTGCTGGCCGGATTCGTGCTCGCCTCGATCGCCGCGCGTTTCATCTTTCCAGCGGTGAGCCTCGAGGGTCGCACGCTGTGGCTGCTCCGGTCGAGTCCCATGCGGGTGCGCGACCTGTTATGGGCCAAGTTCTGGGTGGGCACCCTTCCCCTGCTCGTGCTCGCGCTCGCCATCGTGGCCGTGACCGACTACCTGCTCGCCGTAAGCCCTTTCATGTTCGCCGTTTCCGTGCTCACCATCGCCATGATGACGTTTGCCGTGGCGGGGCTGGCCCTCGGATTCGGGACGCTGTTCCCGCAGTTCGAGACCGAGAATGCGGCGCAGATCCCCACGTCGTTCGGCGGCCTGCTGTTCATGATGGCGTCGGTGGCGATGATAGGCGCAGTGGTGATCCTCGAGGCGCGCCCCGTATACCTCTACCTTCTGGCGCGCATGGCGAACTCCGATCCGAACCCGCTCCCCCTCTGGCTCGGCTTCGGAGGCGCGGGGCTGCTGTGCTCAGCCTGCACATTGGCGCCCATTCAGATCGCCCTGCGGCGCCTGTCGGCGGTCGAGCGATAGCCCCGAGTCGGGGCTGCTCGACAATCGGCTGGAGCATAGTGACGGCCGGCCGGGCGCCCGGGTCTTTGTGATCACCAAACACCGTAGCGCCGAAGAGGACTGCGGCAAACGTGACGCTCCGCCCGACCGGGACGGGCGTTGGAACGGGGTTCCCCATTTGAGGAGGTTGAGGATGATTCGCATGCGTTGGCTCGCCCTCGCACTCGTGGCCTGCATGGCCACGACGGTGCGTGCCCAGGGCACACAGGACACCACCAAGACGAAGCCGGCCGCGACCACGACGCACAAGACGACGCACAAGACTGTAAGCAAGACGACGTCGAAGAGCGCCACAACGGCTACTAAGAGCGCGACGACCATCAAGCCCGCGACCAAGACCGCGACAGCGGGCACGGCGAAGGCCGAGTCCACCACCAAGACGGGCACGAAGAAGGCCCGTACGAGCCGGGCGGCGAAGCCGAAGCCCGACTCCACGAAGAAGGGCGGCTGAACACCGCCGGTCTGTTGTTGACGAAGCCCCGGCACGTCGCTGACGTGCCGGGGCTTCGTCGTCAGGCCATCCCACCGGGGAGCTTCGCTCCGCAATTGGAGCAGAAGCGGGCGCCCGCAGGCGGCGCCGCGCCGCAGGCCGGACACGCCGGATCGGCGGTCTTGTGGGCCGTCGGCTGTTCCGCATCCATCGCTTCATCTTCATAGAAGAAGAGCGGGTACAGCACGACCCCTAACGCGATGACCGCGAACAGGGTGCCGAGGAGCAGCGGGATGCTCACGCGTCGTCGCCCTCGCCCGCCGATTGACCGCGCAGGGGCGTAGCCTGGGGCCAGAGCGCCAGCGCCCCGCCAAGCACGAGGAGCGCGCCACCGATCCATACCCAGACGGCCAGCGGCAGAAACGTGATGCGCACGCGGGCCTGGTCACCCGACGCGGCGACCAGCACGACCCGCACATCGAGCATCGGCGAAGTACGCACGGCGACGCGCGTGATCGGCGCAGACAGCGAGTCGCCCTGATCGTCGCGGTACTGCCACTGCTCGGCGACGAGCAACCCACGCCCGGCCCCATCGCGCGACGCTTCGAGCGATGCCGCCGCCACATCGCGGTCACCCGTGCCATAGCGCGACATGCCCTGGCTCAAGAACCGCCACACGTGCCCAAACGGGTCGGCGATCTGCGCGTCCTGTCCCGCGGCGAGCGTCACGTCGTGCGCCGCCGGAAAGGCCCCTGCCGCGAAAGCGACCGCGAGCACCGCGGTCGCGCCGTGCGCCAGGCGCCCGCCGGTGCGACGGCGCGGCGGCCCGCCGGCTGAGAGCCCGATGGAAGCCGTCGCCGCGCGGCTCGCGATTACCCAGAGTGCCGCCGCCGCGCATGCCGCACCGCCACCCACCCACGCGGCGCCGGACGCGGCCCCGCCACCGGCCGCCACGATCGCAGACGCGCCGGCCAGCGTTCCCAGCGCGACCACCGCCGACAGGGTGCTATTCCATTTTACCAATAGTCCGTGCGCCGGCGCCGCGGCGAGCGTGTGAAGCAGCGCCGTGGCCGCGACCCACACGCCCACGGCCACCCCCGTGTCCAACGACCAATTCCAGCCGCCAGTTGGCGACGTGGCCGCCGCCCCGCGCGCACCCACCAGCACGCTGGCGGCCAGGCACGTCCAGCCGGTGAGCGCCCAGCGGCGGGACGAGGCTGCCCACGTGGCGTCGAGGCGGCCCGCCAGCAGCCCGCCCATGGTGAGCGCGAACGGGACGCTCAGCGCCACGTATCCAAAGACGAGCAGGGGCCGGTGGAGGACCATGACCGGCTGCAGCAGCCGTGGGTCCAGGCCCTGGCCATCTGGCGCCAGCCAAGGTGCGCGCTCATAGGGATTGGCCTGCAGACACACGACGAGCAGCACGAACACCAGCAGCGTCGCCGCGACGCCGGTGGTCCACGGGCTGGGCGCACGGTCCCGCGTCGCGCCGGTCCGCGCCAGCCACCCCGCGCACGCGGCCAGAACGAACGCCCACACCAGCATGGCGCCGGCGGGACCGCTCCAGAGAGCCGAGACGGCGTAGGCCCGGGGCAGCGCGAGGTTGGTATGCGATGCCACATAGGCGAACGAGAAATCGCGGGCCAGCAGCGCGGCGAGCACGCCCCCCGTGGCGAGGGCCAGGGCGGCGAACGACACGTAGATTGCGCGCCGCCCGCTGGCCGCGAGGTCGCCGCGACCCAGCGCACCGGCGGCAAACGAGACGACCGCCCCCCACGCCGCCATCAGCAGCGCGATCCAGAGCGAGAGTTCGCCTACCAGGATCACGTGCCTATGGTCCGTGCCGGAAAGCGACGCCCACGGCAGTGCCGCCGATCGCGTCCCACGTCAAATCCTTGAGCGAGAACGCGCCGCCTCCGTGACGGTCCATCCACTCCTTGGTGACGCCCGCCGCGGCCGTGGCCACGCTCGCCGCCACCAGACTCTGCTGCCGCGTGGCCCGCATGCCGCGCATCATTGCGTATCCCGTGAGCTCGATGGCCGCCGACGCGAGAAAGTGCTTCGCCTTGTCGGGCGCGAACCAGCGATCACCCGAGGCGTGGCCGCCCGGGCTCACCCAGAGCGTGAACACGAGAAGAAAGCTTCTCATCAACCGGCCCCGGTCGGGCCGGTGTCGCGCGCCCACGACACGGCGGCTCGCATCGCGCGTGCCCACCCGGCGCGCCACGCCTGGACGTCGCCCGCCGCCCTCACGGGGTGGAACGCCGTCACGTCCTGGCTGGCGTAGAACGCGCCGGCGTCACGCCATATACCGGCCGCGATTCCGGCCAGGCCGGCTGCGCCGAACGCCGTCGTCTCGACGTTCTTCGGGCGTTCGACGTTCACCCCCAGCACATCGGCCTGGAACTGCATCAGCCAGTCGTTCTGCGTGGCCCCGCCGTCCACCCGCAGCCGGTCGAACGCCGTGCCCGACACCTCTACCATGCTTTCCACAACGTCGGCCGTGCTGTAGGCCATCGCTTCGAGGGCGGCCCGCGCGAAGTGAGCGCGGCCCGTCCCTCGCGTGAGGCCGAACACGGTGCCGCGCGCATGCGGTTCCCACGCCGGCGCGCCCAACCCCACCAGCGCCGGCACGAAGTACACGCCCTCATTGGACTCGAGCGACGCAGCCAGGGCCGCTGTATCGGCGGCGTTCGAAACCACGCCGAGGCCGTCGCGCAACCACTGGACCGCCGCGCCGGCCACGAAGATCGAGGCCTCGAGCGCGTACGCAGGCCCGCCCGCCGCGTCGCAGGCGATCGTCGTGAGAATGCCGGCAGGCGCGGCAGGCCGTACAGTGCCCGCGTGCAGGAGCAGGAAGGCCCCCGTGCCATATGTGTTCTTGCCCAGCCCCGCGGTCCAGCACCCCTGCCCGAACAGCGCCGCCTGCTGATCGCCGGCCACGCCCAGCACGGGAATCTCGGCGCCGAAGAACTCGCTGCGCGCAACGCCGAAGGCGCCGCTCGACCGGCGCACCTCGGGCAGCCACGCGCGTGGCACACCGAACAGCGCGCACAGCTGGTCGCTCCAGCCGCGCGCATCGATGTCGTAGAGCATGGTGCGCGACGCGTTGGTGTGATCGGTGGCGTGCACCGCCCCGCCGGTGAGCTTCCAGATGAGCCAACTGTCCACCGTGCCGGCGGCCAGGGCGGCGACAGGATAGCGCTCGAGCAGCCGCTGCTCGCGGAGCAACCATTCGAGCTTGGTCGCCGAGAAGTACGGATCGACCACCAACCCCGTGCGCGAGCGAATCCATTCCGCGCGCGGTGCCAATTCCGCGCACCGCGCCGCCGTACGGCGGTCCTGCCATACGATGGCACGGTACACCGGCCGGCCGGTAGCGCGCTCCCACACGACGACGGTTTCGCGTTGATTGGTGATGCCGATGGCGTCCGGCGTCACGCGGGCCAGGGCGATCGCTTCACGCCCCGCCTCGACCGTGCGATCGAGCAATTCCTGCGCGTCGTGCTCCACCCATCCGGGTTGCGGGAAATGTTGGGTGATCTCGCGGTAACCCCGACCCGCAATTCGTCCGTCGGCGGCAATCACCAGACAGGTCACGCCGGTAGTGCCTTCGTCGATGGCCAGTACGTGCTTCATGGCGTCCGGAAATCGAAGGGTGGACGGTGCACGCCCTGATCGCTGACGATGGCTGTGATCAGGTCAGCGGGCGTGACGTCGAACGCCGGATTGTACACCGGAATCGCCGGCGGGGCCGTGACCATGCCGAACCCGCGCCGCACCTCGTCGGGATCGCGCTGCTCGATGACGATGGCGTCGCCGGTGGGTGTGGACGGGTCGAAGGTGGACGTCGGCGCCGCCACGTAGAACGGAATGGCATGGTGGCGCGCGGCCAGGGCCAGCGCGTACGTGCCGATCTTGTTGGCAACGTCGCCGTTGGCCGCGATGCGGTCAGCCCCGACGATGCACAGATCGACTTCTCCGCGGCGCATCACCGACGCCGCCGCGCCGTCCGTGATCAGCACCACGTCGATGCCTGCACGCTGCAGTTCCCAGGCGGTGAGGCGGCTGCCCTGAAGCAGCGGGCGCGTTTCGTCCACGAACACGCGCACACGGTCGCCGCGTTCTGCCGCCAGGTACACCCCGGCCAGTGCGGTGCCGATGCCGCCCGTCGCCAGCGCGCCGGCATTGCAGTGCGTGGCTACGCGGGCGTCAGCGGGAAACAGCGACAGGGCGTAGCCACCGATGCGGCGGCACATCGCGCGGTCTTCCTCCAGAATCGCCGTCGCCTCGCGCTCCAGTGCCGCGTGAAGCGCCGTGCCTGTCGGCGCGCCGCGTGAGATCGCGGCGAGCATACGGTCCACGGCCCACCCCAGGTTCACCGCCGTCGGTCGCGTGGCGCGCAGGGCGGCCGCGATGGCACCGGCCCGCTCGCCGCGGGTCGCGGCGTCGGCGTCCGCGACCTCGCCCATCGCCAGGGCGAACGCCATGGCCGCCGCGATTCCGATGGCCGGCGCGCCGCGCACGGCCAGCGTGCGGATGGCGGCGCATGCCTCATCCAGCGTCCGCAGCTCCCGCTCGACGAACCGCTCAGGAAGCGCTCGCTGATCGATAATCCACACGCTGCGGTGGCCGGCCCCCCACCGGACGGCTTCCAACGTCGACATGCGGGGAATGTACGCCCACGCCGCAGCGCGCGGCATGGCCGGCCCGGCCGTGCTAAATTCGATGTCGTCCTCTTCCCTCCCGCCATGTCCGATTCCGTGCTCCTGTTCGACGTCGCCAACCACATCGCGACCATCACGGTTAACCGGCCCGACAAGCTCAACGCGCTCAACGACGCCACCATCGCGGCCCTGGGCAGCGCCGTGGACCAGGTCCGGGCGCGTGATGACATCGCCGGCGCCATCCTCACGGGCGCGGGCCGGGCGTTCGTGGCCGGTGCCGACATCGCCGAACTGAAGATGAAGAGCCCCCTCGAAGCACACGGACTGTCCCGGCGGGGCAGCGCGATCTTCCGCCACATCGAGAAGCTCGGCAAGCCGGTCATCGCTGCCGTGAACGGCTTTGCGCTCGGTGGCGGCTGCGAGTTGGCCATGGCCTGCCACGTGCGAATCGCTTCCGAGCATGCCAAGTTCGGCCAGCCCGAGGTCAAGCTCGGCCTCATCCCCGGTTATGGCGGCACGCAGCGGCTGCCGCGCCTCGTGGGCGCTGGCCGTGCGCTCCAATTGCTGCTTACCGGCGACACCATCGACGCCGCCGAAGCGTTCCGCATCGGACTGGCCAACGCGGTGGTGCCCGCCGCCCAGCTGCTCGACGCCGCGCGGGCGATGCTGGGCCAGATGCTCGCCAACGGGCCCCTCGCGCTTGCCCGATGCATCGACGTCGTGCACCGCGGCGCCGACATGCCGCTTGACGAGGCGCTGGCCCTGGAGTCAGAGCAGTTCGGGCTGCTCGCCGCCTCCGAAGACATGCATGAGGGCACCGCGGCGTTTCTCGACAAGCGCCCGCCGCGTTTCACCGGGCGGTGACGTCCTCCGCGGTCCGCCTCACGTCGCTCGCCCTGCGCGATTTCCGCAACTTCGAGCGCCTCGATCTCGCGCTGCCCGACGAGGGGCTCGTCGTGATAGGCGAGAACGGTCAGGGCAAGACGAACCTGCTCGAGGCCGTCTACTACCTGCAGTTCCTGCGCAGCATGCGGGGCGCCCGCGACGTCGACGTCGTGCGCTTCGGCTCCGCCGGATTCCACGTCGAGGGGCTGGTGCGCGGGGGCCGGACCATCGCCGTGGGATTCGAGCGGGCGTCGCGACGCAAGCGGGTGACCATCGACGGCGCGGCGGCCGGCCGCCTGAGCGATGCCATCGGCGCGCTGCCGTCGGTGATGTTCTCGCCGGCCGACGTGGAGCTGGTGGCCGGGGCACCGGTGGCGCGGCGCCGTTATTTGGACATCCTGCTCGCGCTCACCTCGCGGCCGTATCTCACGGAGCTGCAGACATACCGGGGAGCGCTCGTTCGGCGGAACGCGGCGCTGCGCGACGCCGCGCGCACGGGGCGGGCCGACGCTCGCGTAACGGTGTGGGACGCCCCATTGGCCGAGGCGGGCGGAGTGCTCTGGCGCCGGCGCATGGAGTGGGTGGACCGAGTGGCCGTCCAGTACCGGTCGCTGTGCGCGGCGATCGGCGAGTGTGGCACCTCCACGTTACGCTACGCGACCGCACTGGACGCCGGAGCGGATCCGGCCTTGGCGATCGCCCAGGCACTGGAAGCAAGGCTGGGACTCGACCTCAGGCGCGGCATGACACAGGCGGGCCCTCACCGTGACGACCTCGCCCTCACGCTCGACGGGCGCGACCTGCGCACCTTCGGCTCGGCGGGCCAGCAGCGATCGGCGGCGATCGCGCTGCGGATGCTCGAGTGGGAAACGCTGCGCGAGGCGTGCCATGCGGCACCAGTCCTTCTGCTGGATGATCCGTTCGCGGAGCTGGACACCCGGCGCGCGACGCGGATTCTGGCGTTGCTGTCCGATGCCGGCGTGGGGCAGACCGTGCTCGCGGTACCGCGCGAGGGCGATATTCCGCCGGAATTCACCCGGCTCAAGCGTGCGCGAGTGGAGGCGGGGAGGATCCGCATGGGGCAGGCGGCATGAGTGAGCGCAAGCGCGGCAAGCCGACGCGGGTTGGCGAGGTGCTCCCCGGGGTGATGGGGCAATCCGGGCTGAGGGCGCGTCTCGACCAGGCAGGAGTGATTCTCAACTGGGCGGGCATAGTGGGCACCGAGATCGCAAAGGTCACCCAGGCAATTTCGGTGGATCGCCAGGGCGTGTTGTTGGTGGCGGTGACTACCAATGCGTGGATGAACGAGCTGGCGATGATGGAGCCGGAACTCCTTCGCGCGATCAATGAAAAATCCCCCGCGAAGAAGGTCGAGCACATTCGTTGGCGGCTTGTGCGCTAAGCAATTGCTGGGCGGTGACTTAAAAGCAGATTCCGGTGTTGCGAAAACCCCCGAAAACGATTAGTTTTACCAGGTTGCTGATCGCCGATGGTTTCGGGATTTATTCGGGCTGAAATTTCGCGCCATGTCGAGGGTTCATGAGCACATCCGCCGACCAAACCGGGTCGAAGTACGATGCCGGCCAGATTCAGGTATTGAAGGGACTGGAAGCGGTACGCAAGCGCCCCGGCATGTACATCGGTTCGACGTCCGAGCGCGGCTTGCATCACCTGGTGTACGAGGTCGTCGATAACTCGATTGACGAAGCGTTAGCGGGGTTTGCCGACGCCATCGCGGTCACGATTCACGCGGACAATTCGGTGACGGTGGTGGACAACGGCCGCGGCATCCCGGTGGACATCCATCCGACCGAGAAGATTCCCGGGGTCGAGCTGGCGATGACCGTGCTGCATGCCGGCGGCAAATTCGACAAGAATTCGTACAAGGTGTCGGGCGGCCTGCATGGCGTGGGTGTGTCGGTGGTGAACGCGCTCAGCGAGCAACTCAAGGTGTGGGTGAAGCGCAACGGGAAGGAGTATTACATGGACTTCCACCGTGGCGACACGCAGACCAGGCTCAAGGTGCTGCGCGACGTACCCAAGAAGGACACGGGAACGGTAGTGTGGTTCAAGCCCGACTCCCAGATCTTCACCGAACTCGTCTACCGCTACGACCTCCTCGCGCTGCGGCTGCGCGAGCTGTCGTTCCTGAACAAGGACGTGGTGATCACGCTCAAGGACGAGCGCCCGGGACAGGAGCGGGACGAGACCTTCCACGCCAAGGGCGGGCTCAAGGAGTTCGTGCAGCACCTCAATGCGTCGCGTAAGAACCTGCATCCCGAAGTGTTGTACCTCGAGACCACCAGGGACGACATCGGGATCGAGCTGGCCCTGCAGTACAACGACGGTTACAACGACACCACGTTCTCGTTCGTGAACAACATCAACACGCACGAGGGGGGCACGCACCTCACGGGGTTCAAGTCGGCGCTCACGCGCGTCATCAACTCATACGCGCAGAAGGGCAATTTCCTGAAGAAAGCGGACTTCACGTTGTCCGGTGAGGACGTGCGCGAGGGCCTGACCGCGGTGCTCTCGGTCAAGGTGCGCGAACCCCAGTTTGAAGGCCAGACCAAGACCAAGCTCGGCAACTCCGAGGTGGAGAGCGCGGTGAAGGCGGCGGTGGGCGAATGGCTCGCCAGCTACCTCGACGAGCATCCCCGCACGGCCAACATCGTGATCGAGAAGGCCGTGTCGGCAGCCCGCGCCCGTGAAGCGGCGCGCAAGGCACGTGACCTCACGCGGCGCAAGTCGGCGCTCGACGTGGGGAACCTGCCGGGCAAGCTGGCCGACTGCTCGCTCACTGATCCGGCGCTCTGCGAGCTCTATCTCGTCGAGGGAGACTCGGCCGGCGGTTCGGCCAAGCAGGGCCGGAAGCGGGAATTCCAGGCCATCCTGCCGCTGCGCGGCAAGATCATCAACGTGGAGAAGGCGCGCTTGGACAAGGTGCTGTCCAACGAGGAGATCCGGACGATCATCACCGCAGTGGGCGCGGGAATCAAGGAAGAGTTCACGCTCGAAACGGCGCGCTACCACAAGATCATCATCATGACCGATGCCGACGTGGACGGCGCCCATATCCGGACGCTCCTGCTCACTTTCTTCTTCCGCCAGATGCCCGAGTTGATCGAAGCCGGGTTCATCTACATCGCGCAGCCGCCGCTGTACCGCGTGGCCAAGGGCAAGGAAGAGTACTACGCGTTCGACGAGAAGGAGCGCGACGACCTCGTCAAGCGCCTCAGCAACGGCGAGGGCAAGGGAACGGTCAACCTCCAGCGGTACAAGGGCCTCGGCGAGATGAACGCCGACCAGTTGTTCGACACGACGATGGACCCGGAAAAGCGCACGCTGCTCAAGGTGAGCATCGATGACGCCGTGGAGGCCGACCGCATGTTCCAGACGTTGATGGGCGACGAGGTCGAGCCGCGACGGCTGTTCATCGAGGCAAACGCGCGGTTCGTGAGTAATCTGGATATTTGAGCGTCGAACAGTCGGACAGCGGAAACGACGGCGGGGCGCTCGCTTCGAGCGCCCCGTTTGCGTTGGAGGCCAACGGGCCGCCCTACGACTTCACGGCCTCGCCGGCGCGGTCCCCGATCGCGCCCACCCGCACCTCCAGCGCGCGCTGCTCGAGTTTCTCCAGCGGAATGGCAACGAGCAGATCGATGCGGCGGCTCAGCACCTGATACGTGTCGCGAAACGCCCGCCGGCGGTCCTCGTCGTCGGCCACGGCCGCCGGGTCGGGCATGCCCCAGTGCGCGAACGCCGGGTGCCCAGGAAACACGGGACAAGTCTCCTTGGCGTTGTCGCACACCGTGATCACCAGGTCCCACGGCTGCGCCTGAATCTCGTCGATCGTCTTCGGGCGGGCCGCGGTCCAGTCGATGCCGTGCGCGCCCAGCACCTCGATGGCACCGGGGTTCACACGTTCGGCGGGCCTCGTGCCGGCGCTCCCTACGCGGAACCGGCCGCGCCCCTTCGCGGTCAGCAACGCCTCGGCGATCTGGCTGCGCGCCGAGTTGCCGGTGCAGAGAAAGAGAACGCCGAGGGGTTTCGTCGCCGTCATGCCGCCGCCTCCCGCGGAAAGTACCGCCGCCGCGCCCACAGCGATACGTAGACGAGCCCGACCAGCGCCGGCACTTCGATGAGCGGGCCCACCACGGCCGCCAGCGCTTCACCCGACCCGATGCCGAACGTCGCCACCGCCACCGCGATGGCGAGCTCGAAATTGTTGCCAGCCGCCGTGAATGACAGCGCCGCCGTGTCCTCATAGTTGAATCCCAGCTTCACCGAAACGACGAAGGCAAGCCCGAACATCACTGCGAAGTACGCCACGAGCGGCAGCGCGATGCGCACTACGTCGAACGGCAGGCGCACGATCCGGTCACCCTGCATCGCGAACATGAGTACGATCGTGTAGAGCAGACCGATCAGCGCCGTGGGACCGATGCGGCGGATGAATACTCCGTCGTACCATGCCGCACCACGCCGCGCCACGAGCAGGCGGC
The DNA here is from genome assembly GCA_963728785.1 of uncultured Gemmatimonadaceae bacterium. Classification (GTDB taxonomy): domain Bacteria; phylum Gemmatimonadota; class Gemmatimonadetes; order Gemmatimonadales; family Gemmatimonadaceae; genus JAGWRI01. The sequence continues at coordinate 93,207 of CAVSKV010000004.1, read as the reverse complement.
GCGTGAGATACCCGCCCAGCAGCGGCACACCAAGGAAGATTCCCACGCTCTTCGCAATCGCACCCATCGAGACGTCGAGGGCCGCCGTGTCGGCGCCGAACCACCGCGGCACCACTGCCAGAAACAGGTACCCGAGCAGCGAGTACGTGAGAATCTGGAACACCGAATTGAGCGCCACGAGCACGGCCGCTAACTCCCCCGACCCGCAGGCAAGCGCGTTCCAGATAAGCACCATGGCGATGCAGCGCGCCAGCCCGATCATGATCAGGCCGTTCCGGTAATGCGGCAGATCAGGGAGCAGCAGCCAGGCTAGCGCGAACATCACGATCGGCCCAAGTATCCAGTTGAGCGCCAGCGAAGTGCCAAGCAGCCGCCGGTCTGCCACGTGCGCGCCGATCGATTCATATCGCACTTTGGCGAGCACCGGATACATCATCCAGAGCAACCCGATGCCGATGGGCACCGAGACGCCGGCGACCTGCACGCGGTCGAGCAGCGCGCCGAGTCCGGGGAACACACGGCCGAGGAGGACGCCCGCCCCCATGGCGGCAAAGATCCAGACCGGGAGGAACCGGTCGAGCGCGGAAAGCCGGAGACTCATGCAGTGGGCTTGGTGGCCCGTACGAAGGCGGCGCCCACCTTGCCCGCCACCTCGGCGGCTACACGGTCCACGTCGAGCCCGGCGTTTACCAGGAAGGCCCGTGCATCCTCCACCTCATACAGCCGCGTCATCTCCACGCTCGGCGATTCGAAGCCGGCATCGCGCAACAACGTCTCGAACTCCTGGTCCTGCAGCGCGCCGGCCACACAGCCCACCCACAGTTCCATGCTCCGTTTCACATCGGACGGCAGCTCCCCGCGCACGACGACGTCCGACACGGCAAAGCGACCACCGGGCTTGAGCACCCGGAACGCCTCGCGGATCACACGCGCCTTGTCGCCTGAGAGATTGATCACGCAGTTGGAGATGATGACGTCCACCGAGTTGCTTGGCAGCGGGATCTCTTCGATTCGTCCCCGCAGGAACTCGACGTTGGTGACCCCGGCATCGCGCGCGTTGCGTCGCGCCAGGTCCAGCATCTCGTCCGTCATGTCGAGGCCATACGCCTTGCCGGTGAGGCCCACGCGCCGCGCCGAGAGCAGTACGTCGATGCCGCCGCCCGACCCGAGATCGAGCACCACCTCGCCCTCGCGCAGTTCGGCCAGCGCCGTAGGGTTGCCGCAACCGAGCGAGGCGAGCACGGCCGCTTCGGGCAACTCGTCGGTCTCGCCGAGCACGTAGAGCCCGGCCGTTATCGGATCCACGGTACCGTCGAACTCCGCGCCGCCGCAGCACGAATTCACGGGCCCGCAGCATCCGCCGCCAGCGGCGCTGTCGAGTACCCGCTGGGCAGCGGCACCGTACTTCTCGCGCACCGTAGCAGTGAGGTCGTCTGCCGTCGTCATGGCGCTGGGTGTCACGGCCGGCGCGTCGTCGCAACAGTCGGGGCCGCAGCACGCGATGCCGGAACCGGCCTTCTTGGTGATCGGGAGCGTGGGCATGGGTTCCTCAGTCATCAATATTGGTTGATATCTCAAGTACGGCGACGGAGATCGCGGGCATTCGGTGGATCAGCCGCAGCAACGTCCCCCTCGCAGCACGGGCAGCCGGCCGCGCCGTGGCGCGAGCGTCACGGACAGTGCGTGGACCTCGGCCACCGTCGCCGGCGCGATGGCGTAATACGACCAGCGGCCCTCTTTGCGATCGGTCACCAGCCCTGCGTCCTTGAGCACGCGAAGGTGGAACGACAGCCGCGACTGTGCGGCGGTGAGCTCATCCTGCAGCTCGCATACGCATCGCTCTCCGTCTCGAAGCATTTCGATGACGGCGAGGCGCGTGGGATCGGACAGCGCGTGAAAGAGTTGCGCGGCGCGATCCAGATCGAGATCGGTGGCGGTGGCGGTGGCCATGCCTTGATTATATCAATCGAAATTGATACGTCAAGTCATCGCCCCGTCCGTCCTCAGGCGCCCTGAAGGTTGCTCCGTCGCTTCGTCTGTCGTTTCGCTGTCCGACTGTCCGACCGCCGCCTACTTCGCGCCGAGCGCTTTCGGCGTGTCGCCGTCGCGCGCGATTTCGAGGAGTTGCTTGCCGATCACGTGGTGGGCGGCGAGCACGGCGAGCGTCACACCACCCAGGGAAATCCAGGTCACGTGTTCGAGCGCGGGGTCCATCCCCCCGGTTGGGGTGCGGCGGCTCACGTAGGCAACCGCAATGTAGAGCGCAACGATTGCGCCGCACACGGCGTAAGCTCCGAGCCCAAGCAGCCGGGCGATCGTCTTCGGCATCTACGGCGTCTCCGTTGGTGGCGTAAGGGTCTCCGTTCAAATTTGCAGCCCTGGCGGCGCGTCGTCGAGAGGGCCCGGCCCTAGTAGGGTGCTACAACGACGCGCGGCACACCAGCGCTGTCATGGGCCATATACGCGCGGAACCATTTGCGGTCTCCGAACCTGGTGCGCAGGATTTCGTTCCGGTCGCCGAGGTCGGCGGCGTAGATCACGGCGCCGGTCAGCCGGCCGTCGGGGCCGATCGAGTCGAGCAGCAACCCGGCGCCGAACGACAACCCGTTGTAGCGCGCGTCGGCGGCCAGTTCGTCCTTGCACGCCGGGGTAAGCGACAGCACCGACGAGATTTGGATGGTGGGATCGAGCGCCCGGATGGGCGCCGAGCCGGGGGCGTAGGTGGCGATACGCTGGGCGGCGGCTGCGGCCCGCTCGGCGAGTGGCTGCGTGGTGTCGGCCTCGGCGAACCGCACGGCTTCGAGGACCGAGCAGGCGTCACCGCGGGCCAGCGCTTCGGCGGCCGCCGTGCGCGTGAATCCCACACCCCACAGCCGGCGCGCGAGGCGCCCGCTGAACGGTTCGTGCACGAATACCACGGCGCGGTGCGCGCCCGCCGCGGCGGCCGCGCCGGCGAGGTCCACCTTGAACGCGGTGCGGGCGTCACGCACTTGGTCGACGAGGCCTACGACGCCGTAGGGCCGCATGGGCACCAACCATGCCACGCCTAGACAGGTGAGCACCGCGAGCGGAGCGGCGTGGCGCCAGTATCCGCCCCAGCGTTCGGCCACCAGGAACGGGGCGCGGGCCAGGAGCACGATCACCACAGGCACGGCCGTGTAGAGGAAGCGCGGCCCCAGAAACTCGCCATCGTGCCAGTACAAGGCATACGCGACCAGCTGGGACCCGAACAGGCCGAACAACAGCGCGTCCCACCGGGAGGTGCGTCGCATTGACACAAGCCCGGCAGTCGCGACGAGCAACGCCGGCAACGGCCATGCCATCACATAGCTGTTCAATTCATTCAGGTACTTCGCGGCGAGAACGAGCGCGCGCAACGGCGTGTGGGCCACCCCGTGCGGATCGACGTGGAAGCCCAGGCGGTCGGCCGGCCCCCACATCACTTCATATGCAAAGTGAAATAACCCCCCGGTGGTGGCCCAGTTGGCGTAGAGCAGCGGGGCCACACCGACCGTTCCGGCCAGTGCCTGAACCGCGAGCTCGCGCCACCGGCGGGGCGATCGCCGAATCACTGCGAGCTGGAATACGCCGACCGCCCCCGACACGACCACGGCGTCGAGCGGCCGGATCGTGGCCATGGCGCCCAGTGCGAGGCCGATGCCGGCGGCGATCACCGTGCCCCGTCCCGAAGTCGGCGCCCGCTCCCATTCGGTGAGCGCAGCCAGCACCGCCACGGCGAGCAGCAACACCGGTACGTGGTTCATGTAACTGGCGGACATGAGCAGTGTCATGGAGCTGAGCGCAAACACCACCGCGACGGCCCGGCCCTCCGTTTCGCCGTAGGCGCGCCGTGCGAAATGGTAAAGCAGCGCGGCGGTGAGGCCGCCGAGCAACGGGTCGAGCAACCAGGGGACGCGGATCAGGTACGCCAGGGCAAGCACCAAAGGCCCGCCGATGGGGAACTGCGAATACCACTTGCCCGTGTCGATGACGTTGTCGACGGCAAAGAACTCGGCGTTCGGATCCGCAGGGAGTGCCAAGTGGCCATGGAGCAGAATGCGGGCGTGCCAGAGCTGGGCGATCTCATCGGCCGTCGTGGGTGCAAAGTGAAAGGCATAGTAGGCAAGGAAGGTGCTCAACGCGGCGAACATGGCCCCGATCAGCACTGCAAATGCGAGCGGTGGCGGCCGGCGGAGCCACCCCGCGAGCCGGAACGGCAGGGCGCGCAGCCACGGCAACGGAAGCGCGGCGAGGGCCAGCACCGGCATGACCGTGAGCAGCGTGGCGCCGCCCCAGAATCGCAGGTTCTCCGCCCATAGACCGCCGTCGGGAACGATCCTGGGAAGCGGAAACACTCCCACGAGGAACAACACCAGCCCGGCGCAGACGGCCAGCGGCGGGATCTGCTGGCGCGGCGGCCCTCGGCCGCCGGTCATCGTTCGCTCCCTTTGCGTTCCGCGACGTAGACGTCCGCGTCTCGCGCGTGCATGGCCGGCGCGACCGGGCCGAAATGAGCCGTGTCCACCATGCCCACGGCGATCGCCCAGGACACCGTCTGGTCGTAGCGCACATTCAACACAACGATCTGCCGCCTCGTCGCGCTGTCGGGAGTGGAAAGGAGCGCCGTGTCCGCGCCGGCGCGCAACATATAGTACTGCAGCGGCGCACTTGCAGGGATCCAGGCGAGTACCCGGTCGCCGGGTTGCGCCCGAGTGGCAAGCGCCTCGGCCACCGGCTGTGCACCCGTAAAGACGCCCGTGTCGTCAGACTGGCCGAGCGCATCAGTAGCAAACCCCCATCCGACGCCCGCAACCGCGGCCACCGCGGCGATCAACGGGACGAACGGGGCGGCCTTGGCGGCCCGCGGCCACCGCAGCTTCAGCTCGGCGGCCGCCCCAACGGCAAGAGCGGCGACGGGGAAGGCCCAGATCCACGTACGCGCGAACGGAACGCGGTGGGTGGCGACGAGCAGCGCAGCGCTCCACACACCCGCCGCCAGCAGCACCGGCACTCCCTCGCGGGACAGGCGCGCCGATCGCGCCGCACCGACGGCCAACGCCGCGAACAGCAGGACCCCGACCAGTATCGGGTACGGTTGCGCCCAGCTCTCCAGAGCGACTACCAGGCTGGGCAGAAGCTGACGGTAGAACGCCGGCCAGGGCGAGGCCGCCACGGACTTGTCGCCGACGAGCACGGCGAATCCGTTGGCGTGGATGATGGGCAGATACGCGAGCAGAGCGAGCGCCGCCGCCGCGGCGAGCGCTCCGCCAAGTGCCGCCAGCGCCGGCAGGGCCCGCCGGCCGCGCTCCACGACCAGGGTGAGCGCCAGCCAGAGAGCCGCGGCGCCGAGCGGGTAGAGCATCACGGGAATCGTGGCCATTCCCACGGCGGCTACCGTCGCGAAGGCGCCCCACCGCCGAACCGTGCCGCCGGCGGCGCGAATGCGGGCCGCGATGAGCAAGAGGACGAGGTACGCCGCGACCACGATCGAGTAGCCGCGGGCGTTGGCCGAGAACAGCACGAGCGGCGTGGCGGCGGCGGCCAGCGCGGCGCCGACCAGCGCGGCGGTACGGGTGTAGAGCGCGCGCCCAACGGCATAAGTGAGCGGCACCACCGCCACGCCCGCCGCGAACGCCGGAAGGCGGAGCGACCACGGCGCTCCTCCGCCGAGCGCCGCCGTGAGCTTGGCGGCGATCGTGTAGAGGAGATGATTACTCTGGAACTGATACGACGTCACCGCCGTGTACCACGAGCGGCCGATGAAGTACAGGTACGTCACCGATTCATCGTAGCGCATGGGTTGGCCAAGGGCGGCTGCGCGCGCCACGAGCCCGGCGACGACGATGGCCACCACCCCGAACCGCGTGGTGTCGTCCTCATCGCGCCACCAACGGCGGAGCGCGGCGTTCATGCCGCGGGATACCGCTCGATGCCCGCCTGGCTCACACGGTGCGAGACCGGCGGCAGCGGCGGTTCAGCCCCTTCGCCGATCGCGATTGCCTGGCCCAGGCACTCTCGGCCAGCGGCGACTCCGCGCGCATCGCGCGCGAACACCGTGGCCAGCGGCTCGCCAGCTTCAACCCAGTCGCCCGGCTTGGCGGTGATCACGAAGCCGACCGTCGGGTCGACGCTGTCGGTGGTTTTGGTACGGCCGCCGCCGAGGTCGGTAATGCCGTAGCCAATCATCCGCGGCTCCACGCGCACCACGAAGCCGCGGCGGGGCGCGGCGAACAGTTCGCACTCCCGGGCCTGCGGCAGGAGGGCCGGATCGTCCACCACCGCGGGATTGCCGCCCTGCGCCTCGATGATGCGCTGGAACTGCCGCGCGGCGTCGCCCTGTGCAATGGCCGACTCCAAGCGGCGCCTCGCCTCGCGCACGTCGGCCGCGACGCCGCCGAGCAGCAGCATCTCGGCGCCAAGCGCATAGGTCACCTCCATGAGGTCCGCCGGCCCCTCGCCCTGGAGGGCGTGGATCGCCTCTTCGGTTTCGAGCGCGTTGCCACAAGCACAGCCGAGGGGACGGTCCATGGCGGTGAGCAGCGCCACCACCGGGCAGCCGTGATCGGCGCCCAGAGAGACCATGGTCTGCGCGAGTTCCAGTTCGGCGTCGAGTTCAGGAATGAAAGAGCCGGAGCCGCGCTTGACGTCGAGCACGAGCCCGGTGAGCCCCTCGGCGAGCTTCTTGCTCATGATGCTGGCCGAGATGAGCGGGATGGACTCGACGGTCGCCGTGGCGTCCCGGAGGGCGTACATCTTCTTGTCGGCGGGAGCGATTTCCTCGGTCTGTCCCATGAGCGCGCAGCCGATGGCCTGCAACTGGGTCTCCGCCTCGCGGAGCGAGAGGCGGGTGCGGAATCCGGGAATTGCCTCGAGCTTGTCGAGAGTGCCGCCGGTATGCCCAAGTCCGCGGCCCGACATCATCGGGACGGCGACGCCAAGGCACGAGATCAGGGGCGCGAGGATGAGCGAAACCTTGTCTCCCACGCCCCCGGTGGAGTGTTTGTCGACGCGCGGTTTGCCGACGTGGGACAGTTCGAGGCGCCCGCCGCTGTCGAGCATGGCTTGGGTGAGGGCGGCCGTTTCGTCGCGGTCGAGGCCACGAATGAAGCACGCCATGAGGAACGCCGCCATCTGGTAGTCAGTCGCCTCTCCCGCAGTGTAGGCGCCGACGAACGCGCCCCATTCCTCGGCGGTCAGGCGTTTGCCGTCACGCTTCTTCTGAATCGTCAGGCGAGCGTCCATTGACCGGCCATCGGAGTACTCCTAACGTTGACGGTAGCGCGAGGACGCCATCCAACACTGCGGATGGCCGCTGGCGCCCCATTTCCGGATCCCCCCTCAGGAGTGATCGGCATGAGACTCCATATTGCGGCTGCGGCCGCCCTGCTCTGCCTGGGACGCGTGGCGAGCGCCCAATCGGCAGCCGAACAGGTCGCACGCGGCGACAGCGCCACGGCGGCGTTGAACGCCACGAGTGCGCTTTCCGATTACGAAGCGGCGATCAAGCTCGATTCGACGAATGCGGAAGCCCTCTGGAAGGCGGCGCGCGAAGCCGTGGACCTCGGGGAGGCCGCGGGATTCGAAAATCTAGAAGGCGTGCGGGACAGTCTGTACAAGATCGCTGAACAATACGCAACGCGCGCGGTTCAGGCGAATCCCAATCTGGCGGTCGCGCACTTCACGCTGGCCAAGGCGCTGGGCCGGGCGGCGCTTTCCAAGGGCGGACGTGACCGGGTGAAGTACGCGAAGCAGGTGCGCGAAGAGGCCCTGGCGGCGCTCAAGCTGGACTCGCTGGACGACGGCGCCTGGCACGTGATGGGTGAATGGAACGCCGAGATCATGCGGTTGAACGTCTTCATGCGCTTCTTCGCCAAGACGCTGCTGGGCGGTCAGGTCCTGGGCGAGGCGAACTGGGCCAGCGCACAACGTGATCTGGAACACGCCGTCGCCCTGCAGCCGACGCGCATTGTGCACCATCTCGACCTCGCCCAAGTTTACGCCGACGTGGGCGACAAGGCCAAGGCGCGTGAGCAGTACGAACTCGTGCTCAAGCTCCCGGCCACGGAATACAACGACAAGAACTACAAGCACGAGGCCGAACAGGCGCTCCCCAAGCTGCAATAGGACGGAACCGAATGGATGCAAATTACGAGGGGCCGGACGGCGTAGCGCCGACCGACATGGTAGAGAATGCCGTACCGAGCGTGGAGCGGCTCCGCAGCCGCATCACCGATCTCCAGCGCGAGCGTGACCATCTCGTGGCGGTGGTGGACATCCTGCAGGAGATCTCCTCGTCGCTCAATTTCGTGGACATCCTGGCCACCATCGCGCGTAAGCTGGGGGAGGCATTCGGGCTTGACCGCTGCGCGATCTTCCTCTCGGGGGCCAAGGACGACGTGCGCCTCGTAGCGAGCTACGAGGATCCCACGATTCGCAACCTGGTCGTGGACCTGAAGCGGTACCCCGAGCTGCAGCGGGCTTTCGACTCGGGGGAGACGGTGTTCATTCCCGACGCCACGACGGACCCGATGCTGCGCGCGATCAAGACGACGCTCGACACGCGCAACGTGCGATCGATCATCGTCGTGCCGATCCAATGGCAGGGGTCGGTGATCGGGGCGATCTTCCTGCGCACGGAACGGGACGCCCAGGCGTTCAGCGACGCCGACGTGCATTTCTGCCAAGTGGTGGCCTCGCTCACCGCGAAGGCCCTGCGCAACGCGCACCGGTTCGAGGCGGCGCTGCGCGCGCAGCAGGATACCTCGCATACCCAGCGGGCTGCCGAGGTGCGACGCCTGGCGCTGCTCGCCTTCGTCCGACGCCTGCTCGACCGGCACGCCACGCTGGAAGCCGTGAGCTTCACCGACGCCGGCATGTCGCGGGCCACGGACGAGGAACTGGACCGCCTGGTCTCGGTGGCCATGCAGGTGCTCGACGAGGAAGCAAAGGGGTGAGTCGGTACCCGGCGGATGCCGCGGCCCGCGCTGCGGCCCTCCGTGAGCAGCTCGAACGCGCGAACTACGAGTACCACGTGCTGGATCGGCCCACGATCAGCGATCGTGAGTACGACCATTTGTTCCGTGAGCTGCAGGCGCTCGAGACCGAATTTCCCGAGCTGCGCGCCGCCGACTCGCCCACGCAACGCGTGGGCGCCGAACCGCAGACCGCGTTCCGCAAGCATACGCACTTGGTGCCAATGATTTCGCTGGGCAACGCGTTCACGGAGGGCGAACTCGCGGCGTGGGAGGAGCGCCTGGTGCGCCTGGTGGCCGGCGACGCCCGACGCGGGGGTTTCACCTGCGAACTCAAGATCGATGGCGCGGCGGTGGCGCTCACTTACCGGAACGGCGTGCTCGCAACCGGCGCCACACGGGGCAATGGCTCGGTGGGCGAGGACGTGACGGCCAATCTGCGCACGGTGCGCGACATTCCGCTGCGCCTGCGGGGCCGTGATCATCCGCCGCTGGTCGAGGTGCGTGGCGAGGTGTACATGACGTTCAGCGGTTTCGAACGCATGAACGAGGAGCGCGTGCGGACGGGCGAACCGGTGTTCGCCAACCCGCGCAATTCGGCCGCCGGTGCGCTGCGCCAGCTCGACCCGTCGGTCACGGCACAGCGGCCGCTGCGGTTCTTCGGCTATTCGGCGGCGCTACCAGACGACGCCATGCCACCGGTGGCGACGCAGTGGGATCTGCTCGACCTACTGGAGTCGTGGGGGTTCCCGGTGGCGCCGCGGCGGCAGCGGTGCGCCACGATCGTCGACGTGCATGATTGGGCCCGCCACGTGGAACACCAGGTTCGCGCCGAGCTCGATTTCGCCATCGACGGCGGGGTGGTCAAGGTCGATGCATTGGCCCTCCAGCGGGAACTCGGCGTGATCGGCGGGCGCGAGCCGCGGTGGGCGATCGCGCGCAAGTTCGCCCCCGACATCGTGGAGACGCGGCTCGTGCGCATCGGCGTGAACGTCGGACGCACGGGTTCGCTCAACCCCTACGCGGAGTTGGAGGCGGTGGAGATCGGGGGCACGACGGTGCGCATGGCCACGCTTCACAACTTCGATCTCATCCGCGACAAGGATCTCCGCGTGGGCGACATGGTGCAGGTGAAGCGGGCCGGCGACGTGATCCCACAGGTCATCGGGCCGATTCCAGACAAGCGCGACTCCGAGCACCCGCCCGTGCCGTATGCCCCTCCTACGCACTGCCCGGTGTGCGGCACGGCCGTGGAGCGGGACGAGGAAGAGGTGGCAATCTACTGTCCCAACGTCGGGTGTCCGGGACGGCGGCTCGAGGGGCTGGCGCACTTCGCCTCGCGCAACGCGATGGACATTCGTGGGCTGTCGTACGCCCGCCTCGAGCAGCTGGTTGAGGTCGGCCTCATTCGCGATGCGTCCGATCTCTACGCGGTTACCGCCGGGCAGCTGAAGGCGCTGGAGCGGTTTGCGGAGAAGAGCGCCGAGGGGCTGGTGGCGGCCATCGCGGCATCGCGGGCGCAGCCGCTGTCACGGTTGCTGTTGGCGCTGGGCATCCGACACGTGGGCGCAGGGGCGGCCGAGTTGCTGGCCCGCCACTTCGGCTCGCTCGATGCACTGCGCAAGGCGGCCGTGCGCGACGGGGGAGTAGAGGAGATCCTGGCGGTGCGTGGCATCGGCCGCACGATCGCCGACGCGGTGGCGGCGTATTTCAGAGATCCGGCAGCCGCGACGCTGCTCGACAAACTGCGCGCGGCGGGGGTAAATGAAACCGAGCCCACGGCGGAGAGGGGAAGTGCCCTGAAGGGCCAGACGTTCGTCATCACAGGTACGCTGCCCACGCTCTCTCGCAACCAGGCCACCGAGCTCATCGAAGCCAATGGAGCCCGCGTGACCGATAGCGTATCGAAGAAGACAACGGCCCTCGTGGCCGGTGAGGAAGCCGGGGGCAAGCTCGAGAAGGCCCGTGCCCTGGGCGTGGACATCATAGACGAAGCGGAGTTGTTGCGACGCGTCGGACCGTAATGGGAGACCACGGATGACCGAATCGATCCAGTTGGCCGACAGCGGCATGATCGCGCTCACGCGCGACACGCTCGCCGCGTTGCGCGCCGCGCTGTTCCGCGACCTGGGCGGAAATGCGACGGGCTACTTCCAGGAGGCAGGCTACGCGGGGGGCAGCGCGCTGTTCACCGCGTTCGGCCTCTGGGCACAGCAGCGGGGCTATACGGCGCCGGACGCCATCGCGGCGGCCGACTTCCAGCGCTTTGCGACCGAGTTCTTCGGTGACCTGGGATGGGGCTCGATCGCGCTCGGCACGCTGCACGGCGCCGTGGCCACGATCGACTCCGAAGACTGGGGCGAGGCCGACCCGAACTCGGCGATGGAGTTTCCCGGCTGCCACCTTTCGACGGGTATGTTCGCCGAGTTTTTCGGCCGACTGGCTGGCGCGCCGATGGCAGTGATGGAAGTGGAGTGCCGGTCCATGGGAGCACCCCGCTGCCGGTTTCTGCTCGGCAGCACCGAGGCGCTGCGCCACGTGTACGACGAGATGAGCCGCGGCGTCGCGTATGATGACGCGGTCGCTTCGGTCGGCTAGGGCAGCGCCTGGAGCGCCTCGGCGTAGCGCGGGTTCGGCACCAACTCTCCGTTTACCAGCACTTCGCGGTCCCAGGGCAGGATGACCGTGCTCTGAGTGGCGATGGCGTGATAGTCAGGCGCGTACTCGCCGGTCTTGAAAGCCACGGCGGTCCGGACCTCGGCGGCCCCCGCATTCACGATCGCCGAAATGGCCAGTCGCATGGTCTCCCCTGAATCGCACGTTTCATCCACCAGCAACACGAGCCGGCCGCGCACTTCGTGCGGAACCTGGCCGAACACGGCGGGGGTCTGGCGCACGTGCTCGGCGCGGTAGCGGCGGCTGACCAGGATGGAATGGAACTCCGCATCCAGGATGGCAGCGATCACGGCGCCGGGCACGACCCCGGCCGTGGCGATGCCGATGACCACGTCCGGTTTGTAGCTGCGGGCGACCTTCAGGGCCAAGCTGCGGGATAACTCACCGAACAGCGGCCATTCGACGTTGAAGACGCCCTGGGTGGGCTCGACCGTCGTACGGCGTGGCGTCATGGGGGCCTCCTGGTCGGTGAGCGAGCGGCGTATTCGGAAGCTACTTGCGAACCGGTGGTGCTGGAAGCGCTCGGCGGCGGAAACCGCCGTTGCTCCGGGTGGCCCCAGTCGGTAGGTTAGCCCTCAGACGACGCACCCCGGCGTGCGTCCACCGCACATCCCTCATCGACCTCCCGATCGCCGAATGTCATGGTGGAGCCGCCTGCTCGGCGGTGACTCGAAATCCGACCTCAAACCCCAGCGCCTCGATTATTTGAAAGAAGCGCTGGCGCTGGAGCGTCAGGGGGACTACGACGCGGCGCTGACGTCGTATCGGCTCGCGCTGCGCGATCACCCGAACGACCCGAAGATCCTGCAGAACATGGCGATCGCGTACTCGCGCACGTCGCGGCTCGACGACGCCATTCGCTGCTATCGACGGGCGCTGGAACTGGCGCCCGAACTGGCGGGAGCCCACTACGGATTGGCGTTCCTGCTGCTCAAGCGGGAGGACCGGGCCGGTGCGATCGAGCACCTCGACGCCTTTCTGGCCAAGGCGCCACCGGGTCACGACAGCGAGCGCTGGATCGAGCACGCCCGCCGGTCCCTGGCCGAACTGCAATCCAGGCCGCAGGTCGCCCCCCCTGCGCCAGAAGGCGAGCCCTAGGTGAAGCACATCCTGGCCGTGGTCAGTCAGAAGGGAGGAGTGGGAAAGACGACGACTGCCATCAACGTGGCGGCGGCGCTGGCGCGGCGCGGCGTGAAGACGCTGCTGGTAGACATGGATCCACAGGGGTCGGTGCGGTTCGGCGTAGGGCTGCAGGGCCCTAACGGGGGACCAGGCATCGGCGACTACCTCACCGGCACGACGGAACTCCGGGATATCGTGCGCGCCACCGCCCTGCCCTTCCTGCGGGTGCTGCTGGCCGGCTCGGTGGCAGACAGCGGCGACCACGCGGCCTATCAGACTCTGGTTGCCAGTTCCGCGCGACTGGGCGAACTGCTGGCCCGAGTGCGGGACCGCGGCTATCTGGTGGTCGTGGACACGCCGCCGGGCCTCGGCCCTGTGGTGCAGCGGTTGCTCGGCGTGGCCGACCGGGTGCTGGTGCCACTGCAGTGCGAACCGCTGGCGCTGCAAACCACTTCGCAGATGCTCAAGGGGATCCGCGCTGCGGTCGCCGATCATCCCAAGCTCAAGCTCGAAGGCATCGTGCTCACGATGTTCGAGGAACAGAGCGCGCTCTCGCGGCGTATTGCTGAGTATGTGCGCCGACAGTTGCCGTCCGACCTCGTATTCGACGTGATGATCCCGCGCACCCCGGCGACGGTCGAAGCGTTCGCTGCAGGACAGCCGGTCGTGGTGCGCACGCCGGACGACCCGGCGTCGGTGGCATACGGCGTCCTCGCCGATGTGCTGCGCGCGCGGTTGGTGAGATGACGCGGCGCATCGTCGGACTCGCCATGGCCGCGTCGGCCGGGGCGGCGGGGTGCCGGGCCATTCCGGCGCCAGCTAACGGCGTCCTGTCGGTCTCCGAAGTCCAGCTCCCCTCGCCCGGCGTGGTGGTGGGCGACACGATGCGCGACAGCACTGGCCAAGTCGCCCCGTTGCGTGTGTACGCGTTCGGGGTGGGCGGACAGGCCGACACGCTCAAGGACGCCATCGTGCAGTTCGTGATGCTCGACAGCGGGGCGCACGTGACGAGCAGCGGCTACCTGATCGGGGACAGCGTACGCTCGGCGGTGCGCGTGGTCGGCTCGGTGGGGAGCCTCCAGACGTCGGCGGCGCCTGTCAACGTCACGCCGCATCCCGATTCCATCGGCTCCGCCCTCACCACCGCGATCCCTACGGTGACCTTTAACCCGTTGGATTCGACGGCGACAGCGAACTATTCGACGGCCCTGGCGGCGACCGTCGTCTCGATGGACAGCGTGCCGCCGGCCGCAGTCCAGTCGGTGATCGTGCACTACGCCATCATCTACCAGCCCCCGGCTTCGGTAGCCGGCGCGGCGAGCGCGGTGCTTGTGGATCCATCGGGAAACCCGAGCACCGTGGACACGACGGACGTGAGCGGCCAAGTGACGCGGCGCATCCGCGTGCGGCCGCAGGCGCCCACAACTCCCGACAGCGTCGTCGTGTGGGTGACGGCGCAATACCGCGGGGTTCCCCTCAGCGGCAGCCCGGTCCGGTTCGTCGTCCCCATCGCGGGCCCCCAGATTTCCGGATCGCGTCAGCGCTGAGGGAATCCCTCACAGATCCTCCCTTCCATCGGCCTGCAAATGGGGCGTAACTTGTGAGGGACGCGCCGCGCGTCGCGCGTTGAGCCCGTTTCCAGGGGGATCGGATGATCGCAACTGGAGGCCCACGGAATTCGAAGCCGGGCACGCTGAATCACCTGTTTTTCGACGCCGTCGAGCAGTACAACAAGCCCGACGCGCTCCAGGTGAGGGTGAACGGCCGGTACGAGCCGATCTCGCACACCACGTTGTTCGGCCGCGTGCGCCACGCGGCGATCGGGCTGGCCGAGCTTGGCGTCCGCCACGGCGACCGGGTGGTGGTGCTGTCGGAGAACCGGCCGGAGTGGGCGATCGCGGACTACGCCTGCCTCGCCAGCGGCGTCACCGACGTGCCGATCTATCCCAACGAGACACCCGAAGCGGCCTCGTACATCATTCGGGATTCTGGAGCGGTCGCAGCGTTCGTCTCGACGGCCGAGCAGGCGGCGAAGATCGCCGCCATTCGCCATGAATGTCCGGTGCTCAGGAACGTGATCGGCTTCAGCAACGTACGCGAGGCGGGGGTGGATCACACATTGCTCGACCTGGAGGCCAGAGGCGCCGCGGTGTTGACACCGGAGCGCGAGGACGCGTTCGCGCGCGTCGCGATGGCGGTGGATCCGGACCATCTGGCGACGATCATCTACACCTCGGGCACGACCGGTCCACCCAAGGGCGTGATGCTGTCGCACGACAACCTGTACTCCAACGTGATGGCCTCCAAGGAGGTCATCCCGTTCACCGGCCGCGACACCTGCCTCAGCTTCCTGCCCTTGTCGCACGTGTTCGAGCGAATGGCCGGCCACTACCTGATGATGGCCACGGGCACGTCGATCGCGTATGCAGAGTCGATCGACACCGTGCCGACCAATTTGACCGAGGTGCGCCCCACGCTCGTGTTGTCGGTGCCACGGCTATATGAAAAAATGTATGCGCGGGTGCTGGAGAACGCGCTGGCTGGAGGCGGGGCCAAGCGGCAGATCTTCTTCTGGGCGCGCCGCGTGGCCGATCGCTGGGCCGACGAGAAGCTGGCCGGCCGCGAGCCTCGTGGCTTCCTGGCCCTGCAGTACACCATCGCGCAACATCTCGTGTTCTCCAAGTTGCAGGCCCGCACCGGCGGCCGGCTGCGCTACTTCGTTTCGGGCGGGGCGCCGCTGGCCCCGGAGATCAACAAGTTCTTCTACGCTGCGGGCCTCGTGATCCTCGAGGGGTACGGCCTCACCGAAACGTCGCCGGTGATCTGCGTGAATTCGCCGGAACACTTCCGCATCGGCACGGTGGGCAGGCCCGTTCCCGGCGTGGAGGTGAGGATCGCATCGGACGGGGAGATCCTCACCCGGGGCCCGCACGTGATGAAGGGCTACTACGGCAAGCCCGAAGCCACCGCCGAGGCGATCGACCAGGAAGCGTGGTTCTTCACCGGCGACATCGGGACCCTCGAGGACGACTACCTGCGCATCACCGATCGCAAGAAGGACATCATCGTCACCGCCGGCGGCAAGAACATCGCGCCGCAGCCCATCGAGAACGAAATCAAGACCGACAAGTACGTGTCGCAGGTCGTGATGATCGGCGACAAGCGGAAGTTCCCGATCGTCCTCATCGTGCCCAACTGGGAACAGGTGGAGAAGTGGGCCAAGTACAAGAACCTGATCTGGACCGACCGCGCCCAACTGCTCAACATGCCGGCGGTGCAGGCGAAGATGGAAAAGGAGGTCGCGTCGCGGACGAGCCACCTCGCACACTTTGAACAGCCCAAGAAGGTCGGGCTCCTCGAGCACGAGTTCACGGTGGAGCGGGGCGAATTGACGCCCACGCTCAAGGTGAAGCGGCGCGTTGTGGACCGCGCGTACAAGGCGGTGATCGACGAGTTGTACCGCGAAAACCCGGCGCTGACCGAGAAGCACTGAGCGTCAGCGCGTCCCGCGAGCGAGAGGCACGAACCCGCCGGGCAGGGCGTCGCGCTCGCCCACCCACAGCGCGGCGTCACGAGCCAACTCCGTGACACCGTCGGGAACGGGGATGCCGGCCGGCGCTACGACGCGCCCCTTGGCCCGCACGGCGGCCAGGGCCCGGGCGAGGAAGGCTCCGTCCGTCGCGTCGTCGACGGCGAGCGCGCGTGCGCTCCCCGAGGCGATGGGCAACCGGTCGTCTACGATGAGGCCCGACGTGCCACGGCCGATCGGCGCGCCTGCCACCGGATTGACGAGTAGAAGGTGCGTTTCGGCGATCGCCAATACGCCCGCGGCCTCCGCCGTCCACTGGCCCACGAGCACAGCGAAGCCTTGGGCATCATCGAGACCGAGAAGAGCCGTCAGCCGCACCGCCCGTTCGGGATCCGGCTTGACGGACGGCGGCGCGAGGACGGGAAAGTGAGCGGGGGCGGCTGAGGCGACACCCGATGCCGCCCTCAGATCGGCGACGCCTCCAGCGATCGTGTACCGGGCGCGGCACACCGGACAGCCGAGCACGCCCTCCACCACGTCGCGTCCCTCCATGCGGGCAGTGCCGAGCACGAGCCACGACTCTTCGTGGGTGCGGGGACATCGCAGTGCGTCAACCAGTTCGATGAACATTTCAGTTCCTCGACAAGCGCAACTCGTCCACGTTGACCGTGGGCGGTTGCAACACTGCGTACAACACGGCATCCGCAACGGCCTGCGCGTCGAGCATCCGGTCGCGCGACGGGACGTCGTGACGGGCTGACAGGTTGGCCGGCGACCAGAGTTCGGTGTCGACGGGTCCCGGGGAGACGAGCGTGGCATGCACACCCGTCCCCCGGAGTTCGGTGCGCAGCACTTCGTGCAGCCCACGGAGGCCGTACTTGCTCGCGGAGTAGGCGCTGTTGCCGGCGAACGCAACGTGATCAGCAATCGATCCGATGGTCACGACGTGGCCGCGCCGCCGCGCCGTCATGCCCGGTACGAGGGCTCGCGCGAACAGAAAGGGCCCCACGAGATTCACCCCCAGCGCGCGGGCGAACGATTCCGGCGACGTCTGTTCGAGCGGTTCAACGGCGAAATACCCGGCGTTGTTGACGAGGACGTCCGGGGCGTCCGCGCCCAACCGGTCATGTAGTGTCCGAAGCGCGCCCTCGACCGCGGTGGCGTCTCCCACGTCACACGTGATAGCGACGGCGCCGGCGCCCAGCTCGGCCGCGTGCCGGGCCAGATCGGCCGAGGATCGGGCCACGAGGGCCACGCGCGCTCCGGCCCGGGCGAGGGCCGCCGCGCAGGCCAGGCCAATGCCCCGCGAGGCTCCGGTGACGACGGCAGTGCGTCCGTGGAGTGGGCCGGCCACGGCTCAGGCCGAGCTGGTGGGCGCGTGGGCCAGTCGCAGGAACTCGTCGCGGGTCATCGCCGAGCTCCTGAACGACCCGCGCAACGCACTCGTGATCGTCTTCGAGTTCTGCTTCTCCACCCCCCGCATCATCATGCACAGGTGATATGCCTCGATCACCACTCCAACGCCGAGCGGCTGCAGCACGCGCTCGACGGCCAGCGCAATCTCCTCCGTCAGCCGCTCCTGAACCTGCAACCGCCGGGAGAAGACTTCGACCAACCGCGGGAGCTTGGACAACCCGACGATCTTCTCGTTCGGGATGTACGCGATGTGCGCCTTGCCGAAGAACGGCAGCATGTGGTGCTCGCACAGCGAGTACATCTCGATGTCCCGTACCATCACCATGTTGCGGTGGCCCTCGGCGGCAAACAGGGCGTCCCCGACCACGTCTTCAACCCGCTGATCGTACCCCCGCGTCAGCCAGGCCAGCGCCTTGGCCACCCGCTCCGGCGTGCGCGCCAGTCCCTCACGTTCGGGGTCCTCCCCGAGCAGTTCGAGCTGGCGGCGCACGAGGTCCGCAAATTCAGGGTCCGCCGTATCGGGCGAGATCTGGCGCGGCGGCCGCGCTGACGCTTCCAGGATCGACATCACCGTCGCCCCTGGTGTCCGGTTACCGTCCGTCATATTCGACATAGTTGTTGGGTGTCTCCCAGAGCACGAGCCGGGTGAGGATCGCCGGCGCGACCAGGGGTGCGATGCGCCGCCAGAACGCCACCACGATGTTCTCGCTGGTCGGAATCGTACCCTGCATGAAGTCTACGTCGAGATTGAAATTCTTGTGATCCACGCGATCGATCACGTTCTCCTCGACGATGCGTTTGAGCAGCCCCAGGTCCATCACATATCCGGTGCGCTCCGACACCTCGCCGGTGACCGACACGTCCAGCACGTAGTTGTGCCCGTGCCAGTTGGGATTGTTGCACTTGCTGAACAGGGTCTGGTTCTCCCGCTCGGACAGCGCCGGGTTGTGAACGCGGTGGGCGGCGTTGAACTGCAGCCGCCGGGAAACGGTTACCTGTGGCATGTGGCCCTCGCCTGGTGCATCAACACTGCCGCCCCGTGGGTCGTTCCCGATGGGCATCGCCCACCCCGGGGAGTATAGACGACGAGCCCCGCGGCTGCCCGCGGGGCTCGAAGAAAACGGAACGAAGAGGGTTTTGTGAAGCCCAGTCGAATTTTTGAGGTCCTCACCACACCTTCCGCCTTCCCCCGCACTGAGGGCATGACGTCGATATAGATTATCGAACCCACTCGGTGGACTTGTTGGCTCAAAAACGGAACTCTTCGCCCGTCGGTTTTTCCGCGGTACAATCTATCCGTCCGCATCGCAAGGAGCAATTCATGGATCTCGGGATCCTGCTGGCCATCGTACTCATCGCGATTTGGGCGGTCGTCGCACTCGGGTTCAACGGGCCGGGGTGGATCCACCTGTTGCTGACCGTCGGCGTTGCGCTGTTCATCTGGCGGGTGGCGAGCAAGAAACGGCTGGCCGCCAAGAGCTGACGCCGGACCAGAGACGGCGCAACGCGGCCCACCGCTGGCCATGGGCTGCCGTTCAAATTTCCCAGTTGGAAAATACCAACCCTCGCGCGGGCGGGCGCTCTTCGTACCCGACGAGGCACATCCGCAGATCGCTCCAGCGCACCCGGCCACCCAGGGCGATCAGCCGTTGGTACGCGGCCGCATACTGCGCCTGCGCACGGATGGCCACGCGCCGCGTGCCACACCGCCGCGCGTAGTCGCGCAGCGTTGCCACCATGCCGTCGAGGTGGCGCGCATCGGCCAGCACCAGCTTGAGCACGCGCAGCTCCTCGCGCACACGTCCCTCCACCAGCGGCACGGTGTGGCAGAGCGCGAAGCCCACCAGCCCGTCCCCCTCCTGGAGCAGGACGGTGTCGCCCAGCGACAGCCCATCGGTGAGGACGATCTCGCGCGTGTGATCGTATCCCGGAAGAAGGCCGTCGAGCAGACTGCGGCACTCGGCGAGCGCGTGCTCCTTATCCAGCGACGAGAGTCGGCCGAACAGCCGGGGCGGGGAGCCCGTGTTCGCCGCCTCGAGAGTGGTGGTCAGGGTGAGATGCCCTGGCACGAACCCCTGCGACGAGTAGAAGCCAATGTTGTCGAGGGTGCGTGGCATCGTTTCCAACCCGATGACCGTCGCCCCCGATTCCCTGAGCCAGTCGATGCCCCGCTGCACGACGTCCTTGCCGACGCCCGCTCCCTGGTGGTCCTGCCGGACGGCGAGCGGACCCATCCACCCCTCCGTGCCCGATCGGTGCACCATGTTGAACGCGACCACGTCGCCGCGCGGGGTGCGCCAGCACAGCGCGCCGGCGGCGGCATCCTCGATGGCATAGCGCCAGACCGCCGGATTGAGGAAGGGGACACGCACGCCGACCATGCCATCACGCCGATAGCGTTCGGTGAACGCGTCGCTGAACACCTGGTTCAACGCTGCGATGTCATCCAGCGCGACGGGGAACGGTCCGTCGACGACCGGTGCCGGTTTCCAGGAGCGGGAGACCGCCATCACTCCCCCACCCCGGCGGTCACCACGACGGCGGCGGCCTCCGCGTCGACGCCCGGCCGCTCCACCCGCACGCGTGACTCGCCCGCCTCTTCGTCGTAGCGCACGGTGATCACGCGATCGAGCCCCTCACGCACCGATTCGATGTGCGTGATGACGATTACCTGCTCGAACCGGTCGTGGAGGCGCCGCAGCAGTTCCACGACGTTCTGGCGGCGGACCTCGTCGAGCGAGCCGAAGACTTCGTCGAGCACGAGGAGCGAGAACGGCTGGCCGGCGCGGTCGGCGATCATCTGCGAGATGGCGAGGCGCAACACCAGGTTGGCCACGTCCTCCTCGCCGCCAGAAATCGCCGGTTTCCGGAGGCCGTCCTCGAGCACGCAGATCGCGTAGTCCTCGTCCAGTTCCAGTTCGGTGTACCGGCCGTCAGTGAGATCGGCGATGAGCGTGCTGGCAAGCGCCGAGATCTCGGGGCGCAACTGTTCGTTCAGCCGGAAGCGGAGATCCTCGAACGCGTCGTCGAGTTCGTCGTGCAGCCGGCGGTCGGCAGTGAGGGCGTCGGCTTTGGCGCGTTGCGCGTCGAGTTCTCGCTGCGCGGCGCGTGCGCGGTCGTCGTCCTGCATCGCCGCCGCGGCCTCGCCCGCCGCCGCCACCGAGGCCAGTTCGGCGGCGCGAAACTCGGCGGCCGCCGCCTCGTACTGGCGGCGTAGCGCCTCGAATGACTCCTCGGAGAACCGGAGCGCATCGCGCTCGGTGGTCAGCGCGGCAATCTGGGCGTTCACGCCTTCCGACCGCGCGGCCGTTTCGGAGGCCGCCCGGCGCACCGGCGCCTCGCGCTCGACCAACGCCGAGAGCTTGGTCGCCCGTGCATCGAGCGGCCGGAGTCGTGCGCGCTCGGCGAGCGCCTGTTGGTGCGCGGACGCGTCGTAGCCGCTGGGCAGTTCGGCCAGGTCCTGCTGCAGCGCGGTCTGGCGTTGCGCCTTCTCCGCGATGTCGCGCTCCAGCTGCGTCTGCTCCTGCACGGCCAGCTGCACCTTGGCCAGCCGTCGTTCCAGCTTGCCCACCTCCTCAAACGCACGGCGGCGCTGGTCGTTCAACTCCTTCACATCGTCCGGCATTTCTTCGAGCTGCTCGATGCGCTGGCGGTAGTAATTGCCGTCCACCTGCACCGTCTCCATCTGCGAGTCGAGCAGATCGAGCACGTGCCGGTAGTGGTCGCCCAGCGGTCGCGCGCAGGTGGGACACGTACCGTCCTCGCCCAGGTTGACGAGGGTTTCGCGCTGCTGCTTGAGCTCCGTGTACTGTTGGCGGAGCGCCTGGATCTTGGTCTCGGCCTCCTGGCGGTCGCGCACCCACGACGTCCGCTTGGCTTCGAGCGTGCCCTCGACTGTCTGCAGCTCCCGGCGCTTGCGCTCGAGTTCGACGGTGACTTCCTCTTCCAGGGCGGGCGACGTATCGACGCGTTCGAGGCGGTCGCGCAGCCGGCCCAGCTCTTCGGCGAGGACCCGATCGTTGTCGAGCAGCGTCTGGCGCCTTCCCTCGGCGCGGGAAAGCTCCTCCATGGCCTGCAGACGGTCGGTGAGTGCGGCGAGCGGGGCGAGTTCCACGGCGAGCCGTTCCAGCTCACCGCGCGCGTCGGCGATCTCGGCGATCTCGCGCGCCAGCCGCTCCCCGTCCCGCACCAAGTTGCCCGCCTCGTTTTCGAGCACTCGCAGTTCGCCGGCCACCCGCTGCACGGAGTCGCGCACCCGATGCATGGCGGTCCAGCGGGGTTCGAGTTCCAAAACGACGAGGCGCGTCGCCTCGGTGCGGGCGGCCGCGTCGCGCGCACGGCCGGTGGCGGCGCCGAGGCGCTCGAGCGACTGCGTGAGCATCCGCTCGACGCTCTCCGGATCGGGCATGGCGCTCCGCAACCCGTTCAATTGGGCCGTGATCAGCCGCCGGCGCTCGCGCGCCAGCTCCTGCGCCGCCCGGAGCCGGTCGTAGCCGAGCACGCGCGACAGGAAGTGCTTGCGCTCGGTGGGCCCCATCGCGTTCATCACGCTCAGGTCCTTCTGGCCCGTGAAGTACGTGTTGAAGAATTCCTGGCGCGTCATGCGCAGGCGGCGGCGCAGGAAGTCGGTGACCCCGGTGACGGAATTGGCCACGGGGTCTTGGCCACCGTCGAGGAACAGTTCGGCCGTGGTGAGGCCGCGCTCCACCCGGTAGCGATGGCCGCCAAGGTCGAAAACGAGCGCCACCCGCACGGGCGCGCGGCCGGTCGCGCGAATGGTGCGCACACCCTCCTTGTCGGTGCGCAGCGCGAGCGACCCGTACAATGCCCAACTGATGGCTTCGAGGATCGTGGACTTGCCGGCGCCGTTGGGCCCGATGATGCCGGTGAGCCCCGACTCGAACTCGATGTGCGTGTCGACGTGCTGCCGGAAATTGGTGAGGTGGAGCGAATTGAGGCGCATCAGCCCTCGGCCTCTCCGGCCGCGGCCAGCTCGGACATCGTCGCCTGGTCCAGATACTCGAACACCCGCTCGATCAGCTGCTCGCGATCCACGCCCGGCGTGAGCTGCCGGCTGCGCAGGCGCTCGCGCACGAATTCGGCCAGCGATTGGGGATGCCCGGGCGCCGCTTCGCCGCGGAGCGGCCGCGTATCAGGCCGGAGCAATTCGAGCTGGAAGTGGAACGCCCTCCGCTTGTACTCGCGCACCGCCTGGTGGTCGAGGTCGTTGTTGATGTGGCGGGCAACGTCGCGCACGACAAGGCGCACGATCTTGTTCTCGATGCCGCCCGCGCAACTGTCCACGGCGGCGCGGATAGCGGCGTCGAGTTCGGCCCCCGTCATCCCGCGGCCACTGAAGCCCGGCAGCTCCACCAGGGCGCGCGACAGAGGGATGGGGTGGAACGTGTGCACGCCGGTATCGAGTTCGAACTCGATGAACCCCTTGCCGGGCAGCCCCGCCTCGCGCTCCTCGGCCAGCTCGCCCCACGTGTTGGCGCTCGTGTAGTCGATGGACCCGCTGTAGTACGCGTTCGGCGCTACCCGGCGGTGTACGTGGTAGTGCCCCAGCGCCACGTACGACCACCGCGGCGCCTGCAGTTCTTCTTCGGTAATCTCGTATGTCGCGCGGTCGGTCATCGCGGCGCGCTGCGGGATCACGCCGGCCACCTCGCCGTGGATGAGCAACACGTTGTGCCGCGCCGTCGGGTCGGGGGTCAGCTCGGGACGCTCGCCCGGCACGTCGGGAACGGCGAGCACCGACACCCCGAGCGCCGGGAACGAGAGCCGCCGTGCTTCGAAGTCCACGATGTGGAGGTGCTCCTGTTCGAACAGCCGCAGAATGCACCCCGTTTCGCTGGCTCGCGGAAGATCGTGATTGCCCGCCACGATCACGATCGGCACCCCGGGCAGCGCTTCTGCCAGCCGGTTGAACTGGTGGAACGCATACAGGATGGCCGGGTTCGCCGGCCGCACAGTATGGAACACGTCTCCTGCCACCACGATCAAATCGGGCCGGCACGCGATCACGCGGTCCACCACGCGCCGGAAGGTCAGCGCGATGTCGGCCTCCCGCTGGTTGGCGCCAATGGGCGTCAACCGCTGATACTGGCGGTAGCCGAGGTGAAGATCCGACAGATGGACGACGCGCAAAACGGGTCTCGGGCGAGAGGGAACGTCCGCGGGCGAGGCCGCCAATGTCTAATCGCTAACCGCCGCTGTCCTGGTTGTCCATAGCACGGCGGCCGGCGGCGCCGCGCGTCCGGGTCTCAGAATGGCGGCTCCTCGGGGGGCTCGTCGTCGCCGTAAGGATTCGCCCCGCGCGGCACGCGGAGCCCGCGCACCGGCCGGGCCCGAGGCGCCTCAGCCGGCACGATGCGCCGGAACTGAGCCGCGAAGAACGCCTTCACGTCATCGGGCCTGGTCTGGAGCGTCACGTCACGGGCTCGAAGCACATCGGCGTCATCATGCGGCCCCACGATTTCCTGCACCCAGCCTACCGTGATGGCCGGATCGAGCTTCCGCAACGCACGGGCCACGGCCGCGTCAAGGGTCATCTCCCGAGCCTGCGGGAACCGTTCGGCACCGTCTCGCCCGCGCATCACGGCCGGCCGCGGGAAGCGCACGAAGATCGGCTGCGTGAAGTGGGGATGCCGTACCATCAGCTGTCCCTTCTCGAGCGTGGCCAGTTTAATGCGCGTAGCGGGGCTGAGCACGGCATATCCCGGCGTCGCCAGTTCGTCCCCGTCCATGCGCCCGTACAGCGCAGTACCCGAATTGCCCACCACCCGGCGGTGCACCTGGGAACGGAACTGCTGCGCACTGAACAGCACGAGTCCCAGGTACCGGCCGCGCTCGGCGATGTCGAGCAGCATCTTGCGCACGTACGTGTCGGCGCCGTCCGCCGGCGCGTACTTGTTCAGCTCGTCCACGAACACGATCACATGGTTCACGCCCAGGTCGCGGCGCTCCAGATGCTCGCGCAGCTTGGTCACGATCCGCGCGAAGACGAGATCCTGCGCGTCCTCCTCCAGACCGGCCACGTCGATCACATACACCCCGCGGTCCGCGAATTCACCGAACGGGAGGTCACTCAGCACGCCGTCGTCGGTGACCAGACCCGCGCAACGGGTTGAGATGTTGGAAAGCCGGTTCCGCACCTTGCGGATGGTGGCCACGTGGTGCGTGCGCCAGTGCTCCCGGTTCTGCGCTTCCACGGCGCGAAGCAGATCGCGAAACCAGGCGGCGAGATCCGCGAACGACTGCACTTCGTGCGTCTGCGCAAAGCCATCATCGGTGAACTTCTGGCCGATGACACGCTCCGCGATGAAGTCTATGAACGCGTCGGCCTTGGCATCCACGTCGTCCTTGTTGAGCAGCACCTCCGCGTACTGCATCACCTCGCGCAGCCCCCACGTGAGGGGCCACACGTTGTGCGACAACGCCTCGTTGGAACGCAGCGTGTTGAGCGCGAACCCCTTGGCCGTGTACGGCGCGAAGTAGTTTACGTTGGGAAACGGCTCCGCCGGCACGCCGAGCGCCTGGTACAGGGCGCGGTCGGCATCGTCCAGTTCGCCCGGCTGGTCCAGGAAGCAGAGGTCCGGGCCCTTCACGTTGAAGCACACGGCGGCCACTGACCCCTTCTGTGCCGGGAAGTGGGCGAACGCCGACGCCAGCAGCCACTCGATGGCGCTGGTCTTGGTGGCGAGCCCGGAAACGCCCGTGATGTTGAGGTGCGCAGCTTCGGGACCCACGAGGAAATCGGCGTCGAGGTAGATCGGCGCCTCGATGCCGCCCGCACGGTAGATGCCTACCGGTATGCTCGTGTTCGCACCCGCCTCGAGATAGCTGTCCATGCGCAGCGCCACGGCCACGTCGTCCACGTTCGCCAGGTGCACCTCGCCCATCGGAACCGGCTGCAGCGGCTCTTCCGGCAGATGACGCAGGACGGCCGCGGTGTAGAGCCGGATCTCCGTGCGCCGCGTGGCCGACAGCGACTCGGCGGACGGCGTGCCGTCGTGGCCCAGCACATCGTGCAACGGCGTCTGCAAGTCAGTGTAACTGAACCCTTCGGTCACCACGCCGTAGATACGCGGAATCACTCCGTTCACCGGGTCGGGGCCGTCGACGCGCACGATCGTCCCGATCCCTACCGGGGAGTCGAGCGCCGTCCAGAACGAGAACTCGTGCGGCGTATTGGGCTTGCGCTCAGTGGCGACGACGCGCCCGAGCACCGTTGGTGCAGTCATTGAGTGGCCTTGAGAAAGACTTCGCAATCGCGAATGCCATACACCATCGTGTCCCACCGCGGGTCGGGATGCGCCGTGGGCGTCCGCTCGTGGAGGATGCGCCGCGAGAGTCGATCGGCCCTCGCGCCGAGTTGGGTGCGCGCGGCGTCGGGGTCGTGGCGCACCTCGACCCGGACCAGCCCCCATAGGGGGTCGCGGCCGGTCGGCTCGCGTAGCCTGAGGTACCAACTGGCCACGGGCACCATGCTGGGCGAGGCCACGGCGAACACGCTGGTGCGTTCTCCCGCGGCGAGCTCGAAGATGACGCGCCGCGCCTCCCGGTCGCCGAACAGCGTGTGGTGGCTCTTGATCACCCCCACCGTCTGCGGGGCCCGCGCGAGCACCACGGAGCCACGGAGTCCGCCGTCCACGTACAGCGCCTCGGCGCGCTCGGCGCACCACCGCTGGGCCAGCCGCTGCTCGAGTTGGCCGCGGTCGCTCTGAATCTGCTGGATGGCCGCGTCGCGGTGCGCCGCGGGGTGAGCGTCGGCCAGCGCCGCATCGCTGGCCGACGTGTCGATGGCCGTGAGGCCGAGCGACGCCACAGCGTCCCACTCGGCGGGGAGCATCGCGGCCCGCGGCGCGTACAAACGCTGCTGCCTGACGTGCGACCAGGTGGCAGCGCGCCGGTCGGTCCACTCGCGGATCACGGCCCCCACTGCCCCTCGCACGATCGGCGCGCCATCAGCGGTGTGAGCCACCAGGTCGCTGCGCTGCGTACCGTCGAGAAAGGCGGAGAAAGGCGGCTCGGACGCGCCGGCGACGCGGTGCATGCGGAGCGCATCGTCCTCGATCACGTCCGCCGGCGCGAGCACGGGCGGGTCGGCGGCCACGGCCCGTTCGAGCGGCGGTCCCCCTTCGGTGCTGAGCGACGCCGAGGGGAGGACCCGCGCCAGCGCCCGCTGCAATTCGTCGACCCGGAGGTTTGCGGTGTCAGCCGCCACTACGATCATGCCAAAAGCTATCCGGCAGACTGGCCGGGCGTCACTCGACGCCGATGTCCCAAGCTTGCTGCAGGTCGCCCTTGGAATAGGCCCGGAATGCGGTCAGTGTCTGCGTGCGTTGGATACCCGGCACCGTGGGGAACACTTCGGTCACCACGCGGGCGATCTGGTCGTATTCGGGTACGCGAACGATTGCCACCAGGTCCCAATCGCCCGAGACCGAGTAAACCTCTGCCACGCCGGCCACGCCGGCCAGCATTTTGGCCGCATTGGGGATCTGGGCGGGCTCCACGCGAATGAGTACGATGGTGGTGATCACGGCTCTCTGGGAAAGGGTGGAACATTGAGCAGCCACAACCCGGCAACGTGATTCGTGGCATCGACTTCCAGCAAAAGGTCGTGCGCCAGGCGCACCGCCGTGGATTCGCGTAGCGACCCCAGCCGAAAATGTAAGATACGCTGCTCCGCGTCCGATTCGGCCGCCATCGAAGTCTCAACCTCAACCGCGGTCACTTCCGGCACCGAACCCCGCGAGGGAAACCGCACCGACCCCTCGGCCACTTTGGCCGGCGGGACCAGCATGGACCGCTTGTGGACCTCCGGCCACACTACGATCTCCATCCCGTTGATCTGGCCGTCGGCCACGTCGAAGATGATCCACGACCCGTCGGCCCCTTCGACTTCGATGGAACCCGAGGCGCCGCCCTGGGCGTGCGGGGGGCGCAGCTGCACCGACAGGATGTCCGTGTCGGCATCCCAGCGGTACGCGACCTTCGGTGCGGCCCCGTGTCGGGGCCCTATCTGCACGACGATGTCCACCGATCCTCGACTGGGTTTGAACTCGCGCGGGCCACGATCCGGCACTGGCGTGCCGCGTTCCGCGATCGGCCTACCCGCTATCGTGGGGCAAACATACCGCGCGACCGGCTTGGGGGAAGCCGGTTCGCCCGACGCCAGACCCTGCTTCGTGGTAATTTTCGGCAACGGAATTTTGACAACGCGGCACGAAGCCGCTTCATCACGGGTGAGGTCGAGTGGAACAGGACGGCGTACAGGCCGCGGGGATTGCCCGCAGCCAGAATGTGGTGTTCGTGCTCCCCCCGGATTGGACGCGCGCGGCGACCTTCCTCGCGCCTGCCCTGGAGCGGATGGACCCCGCCGACCCGGTGGAACCGCAGCTACTGGTGATTGCCGCCGACGCGGACGCGGCCATGGCACTCGCCGGCGCCGCCAACACACTTGGCGCGGCGCGTGGGGTCACGGCGCTGGCCGCGACCTCGGCCCGTCGTGCGTCCCGTGCCCTCTGCGCCAGGAGAGCAGCCGTGGTGACGGGCGACCCGCGGACGCTGCTGGGCCTGCTCCAGAGTTCCGCCCTCAAGCTGGCCGGCGTACGGCACGTGGTGATGGCCTGGTTGGACGACACGATCGAGTCGTCCGCAGGCGCGCTCGAGGTGCTCCTGGCCGAGGTCCCCAAGGAAGCCGCCCGCACGATCGTCACCCGGGAGATCACCCCCGCCGTGGAGGCCCTCGTCGAGCGCTACGCCCGGCGCGCACGGCGCGAACTGCCGCCGGCGGCCGCAGACATGCCTGCGATTCCCGTGCAATACGTGGCCGTACACGACGCCGTACGCCCTGTCGCCCTGCGCCGGCTGCTCGACGAGTTGGATCCTGCCACCGCATTCGTGTTCGTGCACGATTCGGACGGGGGCTCCGAGGTCCGGACCACACTGGCGACCATGGGCTATGCCCCCGACGGCCCGATTCGGCTGGGCGACGTGCTGGAGGCCGACACGGACGCCCTCGTGCTGTACGAGCTGCCGGCCACGCTGGCCCAATTCCACACATTGCTCGGCGGCCACACGGCCCGCCAAGTCATCGCCCTCATCGCGCGGCGCCAAGTGTCCGCCCTTCGCGAGATTGCCGGCGGCATCGTGAATCCATTCGTGCTTCCCGAAGCGTTGCAGCGGGCCCGGACGGCCGAGGAGCAGATGCGCGACTCATTGCGCGAGGTGCTGGCGTCGGGCGCGTACGCTCGCGACCTGCTGGCGCTCGAACCGCTGCTCGCGGAGTACGACGGTGTCGAGATCGCTGCCGCGGCGCTGCGGCTGATCGAGATCGAACGACTGCGCGCCGCCACGGCGGCGCCCGTCCACGTGCCACGGATGGCGCGGCTGTTCGTAAACGTCGGCGAGAGCGACGGCTTCCGCGCCGGCGACCTAGTGGGCGCTATCACTGGCCATGCCGGACTCACCGGGCGCGATGTGGGCCGTGTCGAGATCCGCGACCGTCATTCGCTGGTGGAGGTTCCCGAGGCCGCCGCCGAAGCCGTGGCGGCGCGGATCACTGGCGTCACGATCAAGGGGAGGCAGATCGTGGCGAGACTCGACCAGGAGCGCCCCGAAGGCGGGCCGCGCGGCCCGCGCCGTCCGCCGGGCGACCGCGACGCCCGGTCCGGCCCTGGCGGACGGTCCGGAGGGCGCCGGGACGATCGCGGCGGTCCGCCGCGCAGACCTCGACGGCCGGAGGGCGGTGAGCGGTGACGTCCGACACGTACTTCACGGCTCGCGGTGGGTGGATCGAGGTCATCGCCGGCGTGATGTTCAGTGGCAAGAGCGAGGAACTGCTTCGCCGCGTCCGTCGCGCGATGATCGCCAAACGGCGCGTCCAGGTGTTCAAGTCGCATCTGGACGAGCGGTACGCCGGCGTGTTCAAGGTGTCGAGCCACGACGGCCGCACCACCGAAGCCGTTCCGGTGGACACCGCCGCCCAGATCGCCGAGCGTGTACGGGCCGACACGCAAGTCGTGGCGATAGACGAAGCGCAGTTCCTCGATGAGCGCATCGTGCCACTGGCTACCGATCTCGCCGGGCGCGGCATGCGTGTCATCCTCGCCGGCACCGATACTGACTTTCGGGGCGAGCCCTTCGGGTCCATGCCGGAACTCATGGCGATCGCCGAGATCGTGGACAAACTGCACGCCATCTGCGTGCGCTGCGGCAACCCCGCCAGCCGCAACCAGCGATTGATCGACGGAAAGCCGGCCCTCTATTCGTCACCGACGATCATGGTGGGAGGCGAGGACACGTACGAAGCCCGTTGCCGCTCCTGCCACAAGGTGCCGCGCCCCGACGAAGACCAGGCGACCCTGCTATAGAGACTGGTGGAAGCCGTTGTGCGCCATGCTAATACGCCATTCGGACAGGGTGCCATCCGGCGTTTCCGGACAAACCGGGCTCAGCATTTCGTTGACGCTCCGCAGCTGCCTCCCTACCTTAGCCCAAGCAAATTTCCGCAACCCAAAAGTCACCGTCTAATGCTACTCGTTGGACTCACGGGCAACATTGCCAGCGGCAAGTCCACCATCGCCGAGCTGCTGGCCGAACGCGGGGCCACGATCATCGATGCCGACGACCTGGCCCGGCGCGCGGTGGAGCCCGGCAGCGGAGCGCTGGAGGCAATCGTCGCGCGCTGGGGTCCACGGATGCTGCTCCCGAACGGAACGCTCGATCGAGCCGCGCTGCGCCAGATCGTCTTCAACGACCCCGAGGCACTCGACGCGCTCAACCGGATCGTGCACCCCGAAGTGGAGCGCCTGCGCACGGCCGCGGTTGCCGAGGCACGCGAGCGGGGCGACCGGATCGTCGTGTGCGACATTCCGCTGCTGTTCGAGAAGAAGATGGTCGACGACTTCGACACGGTGTTGCTGGTCGACGCCCCCCGCTCTCTCAGGTTGGAGCGCGTGGTGACCGCGCGGGGGCTGAGCGCCACCGAGGCCATGGCAATGATCGCCGCGCAGATGCCGTCGGAACTCAAGCGGGCCCGTGCCGACCTCGTGATCCACAACGCCGGCAGCCGCGAACAGCTGTTGCAACAAGTGAATGCGGTATGGACGTCGTTGCAGACCGCGGCAGACGCGCGCGAGGCCGCCGGCGTTCCTTGACAACGCCGCGCGCCGGCGGGTAGACTGCGCGCACCAGTGTCCCCGTTCCGGGAGTTCCCGTGTCCGAGATTCCGCAGGATCTGCTCTATACAGAAGATCATGAATACGTGAAGCCCGGCAACGACCCTACGGTGGTCGTGGTCGGAATCACGGATTACGCCCAGGGTGAATTGGGCGACGTCGTGTACGTGGAGCTGCCCAAAGTGGGCGCCAAGTTCGGTAAGCACGACGTGTTCGGAACGATCGAGGCGGTGAAGGCGGTCTCCGAGTTGTTCAGCCCGGTGGCGGGCGAGGTGCTCGAGGTCAATGGCCGCCTGGACGGCGAGCCGGCGTTGGTCAATACGGCGCCGTACACGGACGGCTGGATGGTCAAGCTCAAGATCACCGGTCCCGCGGAAACCAGCGGGCTGCTCGACGCGGCGGCGTACACGGCGCAGTTGGGCGAATAAACGGCGGGAACTGATTACAGCAGGCTGGGCGTTGTCAGCCCTCAGCTATCAGTTGCCGGAAACAGCACCGGGACGCGTCTCTGTCCATGCCGAGATGCGTCCCGGTGTTTTTTCTGGAAACTGAGAACTGACTACTGATTGCTCCCGGCTTGCTGTAGGCGCGGTGGGCGGTGCCGCCGTTACCCCTTCGCCGTCTCCTCGAGTTCGTACTCTTCCATAGGCGGACACGCGCACACCAGGTTCCGGTCGCCATAGGCGCTCTCTACCCGCGCCACTGCCGGCCAGAACTTGTGCTCCCGCACCCACGGCGCCGGATACGCCGCCTGCTCGCGCGAATAGGTGTGCGGCCAGGCGTCGGCCACCACGCGGTGGGCCGGGTGGGGCGCGTGCTTGAGCACGTTGTCGACCCGGTCGGCCACCCCGGACTCGATCTCGCGGATCTCGCCGCGGATCGCGATCAACGCATCGCAGAACCGGTCGAGTTCGCCCTTCGGCTCACTCTCCGTGGGCTCGATCATCAGCGTGCCGGCCACCGGGAAGGAGACCGTGGGCGCGTGGAAGCCGTAGTCCATGAGCCGCTTGGCGATGTCCTCCACCTCGACCCCGCTCGAAGCCTTCAGGGCCCGTGGGTCGATGATGCACTCGTGGGCCACGCAGCCGCTGGCGCCCTTGTACAGCACCGGGTAGTGCGGATCGAGGCGTTTGGCCACGTAGTTCGCGTTCAGGATCGCCATCTTGCTGGCGAGGGTCAGCCCCTCACCGCCCATCATGTCGATGTACATCATGGAGATGGGGAGGATACTGGCGCTCCCCCATGGGGCCGACGACACGGCGCCCGCGTCGTTGCCGGTGTCCACGACCACGCTGCCCGGCAGATGCGCCACGAGATGCTTGGCCACGCCGATCGGTCCCATGCCCGGTCCGCCGCCGCCGTGCGGGATGCAGAAGGTCTTGTGGAGA
The DNA here is from genome assembly GCA_963728785.1 of uncultured Gemmatimonadaceae bacterium. GTDB lineage: Bacteria > Gemmatimonadota > Gemmatimonadetes > Gemmatimonadales > Gemmatimonadaceae > JAGWRI01. Next base: position 60,914 of record CAVSKV010000004.1, on the reverse strand, counting down.
TTCAGGTGGCAGACGTCGGCCCCGATATCACCGGGACGAGCCAGCCCCACCATGGCGTTCATGTTCGCGCCGTCGAGATACACCTGCCCGCCGGCCGCGTGCACGATGCGGCAGACGTCCGTGATCGCCGTCTCGAACACGCCGTGCGTGGACGGATACGTCACCATCAGCGCGGCCAGTTCGGCGGCATGCTCCTTTGCCTTGGCGTCGAGATCGGCCATATCGATGTTGCCGTTGACGTCGGTCTTCACGACCACCACCTGCATGCCCGCCATCACCGCGCTCGCCGGGTTGGTGCCGTGCGCCGATTGCGGGATGAGGCACACGTTCCGGTGCCCCTCGCCACGCGCGTGGTGGTAGTTGCGGATCACCAGCAGCCCCGTGTACTCGCCCTGCGAGCCGGCGTTGGGCTGCAGCGACATCCCGGCAAAGCCGGTGATCTCGCACAGCGCGGCCTCGAGCCGGCTGAAGAGTTCGCCGTACCCCGCCGCCTGATCGCGCGGCACGAACGGATGCAGCTTGCCGAATTCCGGCCACGTGATAGGGATCATCTCGGCCGTGGCATTGAGCTTCATCGTGCATGAGCCGAGCGGGATCATCGAGTGCGTGAGCGACAGATCGCGCGACTCGAGCTTCCGCATGTACCGTAACATCTCCGTCTCGCTGTGGTGCGAGTTGAACACCGGGTGCGTGAGGAACGCGCTCGTACGCGCGAACCGCTCGTCGTACCGCTCGTCCACTGCCGGCCCGAGCTTCACCACGTCCGGCGCCGCCTTGCCGATGGCAAAAACCGCGAGCACGTCGGTGAGATCCGTCTCCGTCGTCGTCTCGTCGAGCGAGATGCCAATCGCGCCGCCGCCGAGGTTCCGCAGGTTGATCCCCTTCGCAACCGCCGCCTCGAGCAGCCTCTGCGTGCTCTGTGGTCCAGTCTCGACGCGGATCGTGTCGAAGAACTCGGCGTGTCCGATGCGGTAGCCGAGCTGCTCCAACCCCGCGGTCAGTATCGCCGCGTAACGGTGGACGCGTCGCGCAATGGTGGTGAGTCCGGCGGGCCCGTGCCACACGGCGTACATGCCGGCGATCACCGCCAGAAGCACCTGCGCCGTGCACACGTTGCTCGTCGCCTTCTCGCGGCGGATGTGCTGTTCGCGCGTCTGCAGTGCCATGCGCAGCGCCGGTTTGCCGTCGGCGTCGCGCGAGACGCCGATGATGCGGCCCGGGATCTGGCGCTTGTATTCGTCCCGCGTAGCAAAGAACGCCGCGTGCGGTCCGCCGTACCCCATCGGCACGCCGAACCGCTGCGAATTCCCGACCACGACGTCTGCGCCCCATTCCCCGGGAGGCGCTAGCAGCACCAGGCTCAGCAGGTCGGCGGCCACCGTCACCATCGCCTGCGCCGCGTGCGCGCGGTCGCAGAACTCGCGGTAGTCGTACACCGCCCCGTCGGTGGCCGGATACTGGATGAGCGCGCCGAACACGGCGCCGTCGAACACGAACGTGCGGAAGTCCCCGGTCACGACCTCGATGCCGCGGGCCGCCGCCCGCGTCTTCACCACATCGATCGTCTGGGGATGGCACTCGTGCGACACGAAGAACCGGTGCTTGCCGTCGGCGCCCCGGATTCCGTTCGACATCGTCATCGCCTCGGCCGCCGCCGTGCCCTCATCGAGCAGCGACGCGTTGGCGATGTCCATCCCCGTCAGGTCCATCACCATCGTCTGGAAGTTGAGCAGCGCCTCCAGCCGGCCCTGGGCCACCTCGGCCTGGTAGGGCGTGTACGCCGTGTACCAACCCGGATTTTCCAGGATGTTCCGCTGAATCACCGGTGGGGTGAAAGTGTCGGCGTAGCCCATGCCGATATACGAGCGGAAGATCCGGTTCCGGTCCGCCATGCGGCGCATCGAAGCCAGCGCTTCGTGCTCGCTCCATTCGCCGTGGATGGCCAGCGGCTTGTGCAGCCGGATGTTCTGCGGGATCACCGCGTCGATGAACGCGTCGAGTGAATCGTACCCAACCACGGCGAGCATCTCGGCGATGGCAGTGGCGTTCGGCCCAATGTGTCGCGGTATGAAGCTGTCGGCGGCCGCGGGCGGCGCCAATTTGGTAGTCGGAGTCATGGTCCTGGTGGTGAAAGTTCAAGGAGAAAGCTATGCGGGGGGGCGGCTCGGCGCCCCTCCCCCCGGCGGCCCCGCCGGGCGAAGTTACGGACCGTGGCCACCACGACCGACCCCCGCCCCGTCCCATGGCGCTACCTCGTCTCCCCGGCGCTCCCGGGCCCCACCAACATGGCGTGGGACCAGGCCCTGATGGCCCGGGCCCGCCGCACGGGTGAGGCGGTGCTCCGCGTGTACGCGTGGAATACCCCCACGCTGTCGCTGGGCCGCAACCAAACGGCCCGCGGCGCGTACGACCTCGACCGAGCCGGTGAACTGGGCGTGCGGTTCGTGCGACGCCCCACGGGCGGGCGGGCCCTGCTGCACCACCGCGAGGTCACCTACAGCGTCACCGCGCCTGATGCGTTCGACACGTCGCTGCGCGGCGCCTACGCACGGATCAACGCCCTGCTCCTGCGCGCGCTCGCCGCGCTCGGGGTGAACGCCCGGCTGGCAGCGGTGCGCTCGCGAACGCCCAGCCCTGGGCTCGCCCCCTGCTTCGACGAGCCAGCCGCAGGAGAGATCGTGGTGAACGGACGCAAGCTGGTGGGCAGCGCACAGTGGCGGTGCGATGGCGCGCTGCTGCAGCATGGATCGATCCTGTTGCACGACGACCAGACGCTCATCGGCCGCCTGCTTCGCGCGCGCCGGGACAAGCCCACGCCTGCCGCGGCCACACTCGCCACGGCGCTGGGCCAGGCGCCCGACTTCGCCGCCGTCGCCGATGCCCTCGTGAATGCATTGCGCACCATGGAACCCGGCGCCGGCGCCCTGGCCGACGACCCGGATCTCCGTCGCGACGTCGAAGTGCTGACCGCCGAATTCAGCAGTGAGGAATGGACGTGGAGAAGGTAGATTCGCTTGACCTGCCCTCGGCCCCGCGCAATCGTTCCACGCACTGCCCACCTCCCCGTTTGCCCATGAAATCCTCGCGTCTACTTGCCTGCACCGCTGCCGTCCTGCTCGTCGCTGCTTGCAGCCGAGGGGAGCCGGCGGCGTCGCCCGCCGCCGGCCCGGACGGTGGAACGCTCGTGATCGCGTCGCCCGGCGACGCCGACGATCTGCTGCCGCCGCTCGCCGTCACCATCGTGAGCCGCGCACTCACTGACCTCGTGTTCGACCACCTGGCCGAGATCGGCGACGACATGAACACGTTTGGCGACGCGGGATTCACGCCGCGCCTGGCCCGCAGCTGGACGTGGGCGCCCGATTCGCTGTCCCTCGTCTTCCATCTCGACCCACGCGCCCGCTGGCACGACGGCCAGCCGGTGCGGGCCCAGGACGTCCGTTTCTCGGTGGCGCTCTACAAGAACCCCAAACTCGCATCGCCCCTCGCGGCGGCCCTGGCCAACGTGGATTCGGCCACGGTTCGCGACTCGCTCGATGCCGTCGTATGGTTCCACGGCCACGAGCCGGAATCGTTCTTCGACATCGCGTATCAACTCTGGGTCATGCCCGAACATGTATACGGCGCGCTACCGCCCGAGCAGCTGGCCACGTCGGAACTGGCCCGGAATCCCGTGGGTTCGGGACGGTTTCGATTTGTGAGCTGGCAGCCCGGCTCGCGGCTCGAGATCGAAGCCGACACGGCCAACTACCGTGGCCGCGCGAGGCTCGATCGTGTCATCTGGACGATCTCGCCGGACAACGACGCCGCCTTCGCACAGGTCATCGGCGGTCAGGCCGACCTGTTCGAGAGCGCCACGCCCGACCAGCTCAAGGCCATCAGCGGCCACGCCAACGTGCGGGCCTTCCCGTGGCCCACGTTGCAGTACGGCTTCCTGGGGCTGAACTTCCGCGACCCCCGGCACCACACCCAGCCCAACCCGGTGTTCCGGGACCTCCGCGTGCGCCAGGCGGTGTCCATGGCGCTCGACCGGCATGCGATGCTGCGGAACGTGTTCGACACGCTTGGCACGATCGGCTACGGACCCTTCCCGGGCGGCCTGGCCACGGCCGACACCACACTTCGCATTCCGCATCACGATCCGGGCCACGCGGCGGCGCTGCTCGATTCAGCGGGGTGGACGGCCGGTCCCGACGGCATGCGTCGGCGCAATGGCGTGCCGCTGGCCGTCAGGCTCATCGTGCCCACGTCGAGCGAGATCCGGATGCAGTACGCCGTGCTGATCCAGGAGGCGCTGCGCGGCGTGGGCGTGAAGGTGGACCTCGACGCGGCCCCGTTCCCGGCGTTCTTCGCCAAGCAGACCACCGGAGATTTCGACGCCGCGCTGATGACGTACAGTACCGACCCCAACGCGGGCGGCGCCGCGCAGAGCTGGGCTTCGGCCTCGATGATTCCGGCGGGCGGCAATTATCTGTCGTATTCCGATCCCAGGTTCGACGCTCTCCTCGACAGTGCCACCGCGTCGCCGGACCCCGCCGTCGCCAAGCGGTATGCCGTACGCGCCTACCAGGCGATCGCCGCCGATGTGCCGGCGGTCTGGCTGTACGATGTCGTCGCGCTCGGCATTCTGAACGCGCGGGTCCATGTGACCACCCTCCGCAGCGACGGGTGGTGGGCGCATCTCGCCGACTGGACGATCCCGACGGCCGAGCGCGTAGATCGCGACCGGATCGGGCTCGGCGCGGCCAAGCCCTAGCGCGTGGGGCGTCGCGTCGCGGCCCGGTTCGGGCAGGCCATCGTCGTCCTGTGGATCGTGACCACGCTGGCCTTCGTGCTGATCCACGCCGCGCCCGGCGACCCGTTCGGATTCGACGCGCCCAACGTCACGCCGGCCGTTCGTGCCCAATGGCGCGCCCAGTTCGGTTACGACCGCTCGCTGCCGGCCCAGTACGGGCTCTGGCTGGGCAACTTGGCGCGCGGCGACTTCGGGTATTCGACCTCGCTCCACGAGCCGGTGCGGGATGCGATCGCCGACGCACTGCCCCGCACTCTGCTCCTGATGGGCGCGGCCGTGATCGCGTCGTTCGCGTTCGGCATCGGCCTTGCGCTGTTCCAGGTCCGCCACCGCGGCAGGCGCCGTGGCCGCTGGGCCGGCCACGTGGCGCTGTTCTTCTACTCGCTCCCGGATTTCTGGCTCGCCCTCGTCCTCTTATTAGCGTTTGCATACTGGTGGCCCGTCCTGCCCCCGGGCCATCCCGTGGACATGGTGATGCACGATTACATGGCGCCGCTCCCGGCGCTGATCGACCGGCTGCGCCACCTCGTGCTCCCCGCCGCCACCCTCACCCTGCTCACCACGGCCGGCGTGGCGCGGTTCCAGCGGAATGAGTTGCTCGACGTGCTCCCGTTGGACTTCGTGCGCACGGCCCGGGCCAAGGGACTCGACGAGCGCACCGTGTTGCGCCGCCACGTGCTTCGCAACGCCCTCATTCCCACGATCACGCTCGCCGGGCTCGCCCTCCCGGCACTGTTGAGCGGCTCGGTGTTCGTGGAGAAGGTGTTCTCCTGGCAGGGCATGGGATGGCTCACCGTCAACGCCATCGGCCTGCGCGACTACCCGCTCGTGCTCGCCGGCGTGATGGTGGGCACGGTGATGGTCGTCGCCGGCAGCCTGGTCGCCGATCTGGCGTATCTCGCCGCCGATCCGAGGCTCCGTGTCGGCTGAACGGGCTTCCGGCATCGCCCGGTGGTGGCGGCGCCTGCCGCGGGGCGCGCGCGTCGCCGTCGGCGTCATCGCGGTGTTCGTGGTCGGAGCCCTGCTCGCCCCCTGGCTCACCGGGTACCGACCCTGGCAGCAGCTCGGCATCGTGACCCTCCGGAGCCTGCCGCCGTCGTGGGCGCATCCGTTCGGCACCGACCGCTACAGCCGCGACGTGCTCACCCGGATCCTTTACGGCGCCCGCGTGTCGCTGGCCATTGCCTCGCTCGCCGTGCTCGTCTCGTCAACCGTCGGCACGCTCTACGGCGCGGTGGCCGGATACGCCGGCGGCGCGGTGGACGCGGTGATGATGCGGATCATCGACGCCCTCCTCTCCATCCCGCGCGTGCTGCTGCTCATCGCCGTGCTCGCCCTGTGGTCGCCGGTGCCGCTCGCGGCGCTCGTGCTGCTCATCGGCCTCACCGGATGGTTCGACGTCGCGCGCCTGGTGCGTGGCCAGGCGATGGCGCTCCGCCAGCGGGAGTTCGTGGTCGCCGCGCGTTCGCTCGGCGCCCGTCCGGCGGCAATCGTCTGGCGCCACATCATTCCCAACGTGCTCTCCCCCGTGGTCGTCGCCGGCGCGCTCGCCGTGGGCAACGTGATCATCCTCGAGGCGGGCCTCTCGTTTCTCGGCATCGGTGTGCACGAGCCCATGGCCAGTTGGGGTACGATGTTCCAGGACGCCGCCGAGCAGTTCATATCCACATGGTGGGCGGTGATCTTTCCCGGCGTGGCCATCGTGGCCACGGTGCTGGCGTTCAACACCCTGGGCGACGCCTTGCGAGACGTGCTCGATCCGCGTCAGCTTCACGGACGTCCCGCCCTCGACCCGCAGGAGCCCGCTCATGGCTGAGCCGCTGCTCGCCATCGAAAATCTTCGCACCTACTTCTACACCACGGCCGGCGTGGCGCGCGCCGTCGACGGCCTATCGCTCACCGTCGAGCCGGGCGAGACCGTGGGCGTCGTGGGCGAGTCGGGCTGCGGCAAGTCGGTCACCGCTCTCTCCATCCTCCGCCTCGTCGCGCCACCCGGGCGCATCGAGTCGGGCAGCCGCATCGCGTTCGAAGGCCGCGACCTGCTGGCGCTCGACGAGCGCGGCATGCGGGCCATTCGCGGCAACCGCATCGCCATGGTGTTCCAGGAGCCGATGACGGCGCTCAATCCGGTGTTCACGGTGGGCGACCAGGTGGCCGAGGTGGCGCGCATCCACGCCGGCGCCTCGCGAGCCGACGCCCGGAAGCGCGCCGTCGCGATGCTCGACCGCGTGGGCATTCCGGCCCCCGACGAGCGGGCGCGCGAGTATCCGCACCAACTCTCGGGGGGCATGCGGCAGCGGGTGATGATCGCCATGGCGCTCGTCATGCAGCCCGCGCTGCTCATTGCCGACGAGCCCACGACTGCGCTCGACGTCACCATCCAGGCCCAGATTCTCGAGTTGCTCACCGAGTTGCAGGGCCAGTTCGGCATGTCGGTGCTGCTCATCACGCACGACCTCGGGGTGGTGGCCGAGACCACCTCGCGCGTGGTCGTGATGTACGGCGGAGAAGCGGTGGAACAGGCCCCCGTACGCGACCTGTTCGCGCACCCGCACCACCCGTACACGCGCGGGCTGCTCGCTGCCATGCCGCGCCTTGGTGCGTCGCGCGATCGCCTGCGTACCATTCCCGGCACCGTACCAGCCCCCACCGACTGGCCCGCCGGCTGCCGCTTCCGCGACCGCTGCGCCTCTGCGTGGGAGCGGTGCGAGCGTGAGCATCCCGAACTTTATCCGGTAGCCGATCGGCAGGTTTCGCGCTGCCACCTCGCTGCCGAGCCGGCGCGCCGGGCGGCCAGCGAAGGACCCGCGGCGCACGAGGTGCCGGCATGACGGCGCCGGCGAAGTCGGGCGGCGCGCCGCTGCTCGAGGTCCGCGACCTCACCAAGCACTTCTCGCGCCGCGGCGGCACGTTCAGCCGGGCTCCCGATCCGGTGCGCGCCGTGGACGGTGTCTCGTTCCACATCATGCCCGGCGAGACCCTCGGCCTGGTGGGCGAGTCGGGATGCGGCAAGACTACCACGGGCCGCACCATTCTTCGCCTCATCGAGCCCACCAGCGGCGGCGTGCGCTTCGATGGCCAGGACGTACTCGCCCTGGGCGGTGCCGATTTGCGGCGACTGCGCCGGCACATGCAGATCGTATTTCAGGATCCGTTCTCGTCGCTCAATCCGCGCATGACCGTGGGCGCCATCGTACGCGAGGGGCTGACGATCCACCGGCTGGCCGCGGGCTCCGACGCCGACCGTCGGGTGCGCCAACTGCTCGAGGAAGTGGGGCTCCACGCCGAGTACGCGAACCGCTATCCGCACGAATTTTCCGGAGGCCAGCGGCAGCGCATCGGCATTGCCCGCGCGCTTTCCGTGGAGCCGTCGTTCATCGTGTGCGATGAACCCGTATCGGCGCTCGATGTATCGGTGCAGGCGCAGGTCATCAACCTGCTCCGCGATCTGCAGCGCGACCGGGGGTTGGCCTATCTGTTCATCGCCCACGATCTGGCGGTGGTCGAAAACATCGCCGACCGCGTGGCCGTCATGTATCTGGGGCACATCGTGGAGTCGGCGAGCGCCCCGGAGTTGTACCGGGAGCCGCTGATGCCGTACACCCAGGCGCTCCTGTCGGCAGTGCCCGTACCCGACCCCTCGGCGGCGAGGGAGCGGATTATTCTCCTGGGCGACGTCCCGTCGCCGGCTCACCCACCGCACGGCTGCGTGTTTCACCCGCGCTGCCAGCACCCGGCCAAGGACGCCGCCTGCGCCCGTCTGGTGCCGCCCCTCGAAGAGAAAGCACCCGGGCACTTCGTGGCGTGCATCAAGCAGACCCCCACGGCCGTGTCGTGGGAGCAGCAACAGGAGGCGGGTGGCACGCGCCCCCCCGATCGGTATCTTCCCCTCGCAGCGCTGCACTCCACCCCTCCTCCTCCCGCCGCTCCGTAGTTTCGCTGCCCGACTGTCTGAGTGTCCGACTGTCCGACTGTCCGACTGTCTGACTGTCTTCCCCTCCGCCCCGAGACTCGTGTCCGAATCCGCCATCGCCACCGCCCATTCGTCCAGCCCGGAAGATCACGGGTTCTTCGGCCACCCACGTGGGCTGTCGACCCTGTTCTTCACGGAAATGTGGGAGCGCTTCAGCTACTACGGCATGCGCGCATTCCTGATTCTCTACATGGTGCACGTGCTCGGGTTCGACGACCGCCATGCCGGCTCGATCTACGGCACGTACACGGGAAGCGTGTGGGCGGCGACGATCTTCGGCGGCATCATCGCCGATCGGTGGCTGGGGCAGTACAAGAGCGTGCTCATCGGTGGCATCATCATCGCGCTGGGGCACTTCACGCTGGCGTTCCATCCACTGCCCTTCTTCTATTCGGGCCTCGCCCTGATCGTGATCGGTACGGGGCTCCTCAAGCCGAACGTCAGCGGGATCGTCGGGTCGCTGTACGACACCAACGACGCGCGGCGCGACGCCGGATTCTCGATCTTCTACATGGGCATCAATCTCGGTGCGGCGATCGGTCCGTTCATTGCCGGGTACCTGGCGCAGGACGTCGATTGGCATCTCGGCTTCGCCTGCGCCGGCGTGGGCATGACGCTCGGACTGATTCAGTACGTGTACGGTCGCCGGCACCTGCTGCCGGCGATCGAGCGGCTCGAGCGGCAGCGGCGCGCCTCGGCGGCCGCGCACGCGGCGTCCAGGCGACGCCAGGCGGCCGACCCCGGACGGGCAGCCACGAACGAGTCGGGCGAAGCGATGTTCTGGGGATTCACGACCGTCGAATGGAAGCGACTCGCCGCGATGGCCGTGTTCTTTGCGTTCGCCGCGGTGTTCTGGGGTGCGTACGAGCAGGCCGGGTCCACGCTCAACCTGTTCGCCGACCGCTACAGCCACAACGTGATTCTGGGGTATGCCTTCCCGTCGAGCTGGTTCGTTTCGGTGCAGGCGATCTTCGTGATTCTCCTCGCGCCCGCATTCGCGTGGCTGTGGATGTGGCTTGGGAAGCGGGAGCCGTCGACACCCGCCAAGTTCGCCGCCGGGCTGTTCTTCATCGGCATCTCGTTCCTGCTGCTGCTCATCCCGGCGTACAAGCTGCAGGCTTCGCCGGCGGTCCGCGTGGCGCCGTTCTGGCTCATCGGGTGCTACTTCATTCAGGAACTGGGCGAGATGTCGCTGTCGCCCGTGGGGCTCTCCGTGTTCACCAAGCTCGCCCCAGTGAAGATCGTGGGCATGATGCTCGGCGTCTGGTTCCTGGCCGACGCGGTGGGCAACAAGGTCGCGGGATACGCCGCGGGGTTCATCTCGTCGGCGCCACTCCCACAGCTGTTCGGTGCCGTTGCCGCCGTCTGTCTCGGTTCGTCGGTGATCGCAGCACTGATGATCAAGCCGGTGAAGGGCTTGATGGGCGGGGTGCACTAGGCCGGTTGGCCGTTACGGCCAGCTGAACAAGCTGGTCGGCACGCTCCGCTCCCTGGCCATCGCTACATCCCGCGGCTCCTGCCAGAACACGATCGTCCGGTCCTCGTACGATAGCCGGAGTGCCAGCCGTACCCCCTGGCCCGGTACGTTCGGAAACGCGAGGTCCAACCGCAACAGGCGCGCCGATCGTGCCGGGATCGCCGCCAGCAGGCTCAGCCCTTCAGACGTCCGCACCGGCGTCGTGACACCGTACGGCACGTCGCCCGCCCACAGCCGCCCGGCGTCGGCGAAGGCCGCCAGCCCGAAGTCGGCCGTGCCCCCGAACGGCGAGCCCAAATCGATGCGGTCCTCCAGGCGTGCGATCGCGCGCCGCCCCCCCTGCTCCGTCCCCTGGGCCATCCCGCGCACCCCGCCGTCGGTGCCCGCCAGGGTCACACGGAATGGCACGCGAACGTGCCACCCACCGGCCCATTCGAGCGACGTGATGAACGTCTGCGTGGTGCCGATCTTCTGATACTCGGCCAACCGACCGCTCCCCAGCAGGCCGTCCCACGTGGCGCTGTCCAACTCTCGATGGACCTCGGCGGTGGTCTGAAACCGCAACGCAGCGCGGTTCGAGGCGGCGCCCGCGTAGACGTCGCCGCCGATGAGCATGTCGTGTGCGCGCGATCCCAGAAACGGTGCGCTCCTCCCTAGGAGCGTGCCCACCTGGAGCCCCACCGGGATGTCCTGCGTGTTGCGTAGCGCGTCGAACCCTGTATCGCGCACGAACCGGAGATTACGATATCCGATGAGTGCGTTGAGCCGCGACGCCGAGTGCGCCACGTAGTGCCCGTCGAACACAGTGGTGGGATCCGGTGCGGCGCCGGAGGCCGTGATGAGTAGGGGCGCCGTACCGAGCCGCTCCGCTTCGTGTGATACCGACAGGCCCAGCAGCGCCAGCCGCCCGGGCGGGCCGATCCGCGCCAGCCCCCCGAGATCGGCATACGTACGCCCCAAATGGTCCGCGTGGACCGCGCCGGCGCCGTCCACGAACCGCACGTAGTCGTCCGCTTCGCCCTGCTGCACGCGCCACGCGACGCGCTGCACGTCGGTGAAGAACGGTCGCTGAACACCCAGGTGATACTCGCCGCCCAGCGGATCGCGCGCCGCGACCGCCATTGCCTGGTATGGGCGACCGAGAAACTGGTAGTCTGTGGCGTGCAACGCGAACCCGTCGCGAAGGCCGGCCTCCCGCCACCAGTCGCCCTCCGCGTACACGCCCTCCCCACCCAGGTTTCCATCGCCGAGCCGTGTTCCGGTGAGCAGCTGGCCGGTGGAGTTCACCGTCGCGCTGAACAACAGCGCGACTTCGTCGATTGTCGACACGTCGAGTTCGACGCCGCCGGCGCCGCTCGGCACCACCACGATTGTGGCGTCGGCCAAAAACGGCTGGGCGCGCAGCACGCGTTCCGATTCCGCCCGCCGGCGCTCCGAGCAGACGTCACCGACGTGAAGCAGCATGAAGCGATCGATCACGTCGGGCTCGGTGGTCATGTGGGCCGCCCGCGCGACGTCCGAAACCACCGGCACATTGCGCACGCCGGCCACCGACGGAGCCTGCGAAACAATCCGGATGGCAATTATCCGCTGGCCCCGGCACGGCACGCTCGGCTGCGCGGCCTGCGCGTTCGCGGCCCCCACCCATGCAACGCACAGCGCGCCAGCCGCGAACCACGGAGACCCTCGCATGCTAGGGCGACTTCCCCATCCGGCGCTTCAACTCCTCGAGCCGGCGCGCGGCATCCTCGTCGCGTGCCGCGCGGTCGTGGGCCCGCGCCAGTGCGTCCAAATCATCCCGCGCCGATTCGCCCGTCTCGGCAGCCAGCGGATCGGGCGCCGCGCCAACCGTCGACGCGGGCGGCACGGCGCCGATCGCGTGGCGCCGGAACTCAACGTTCATCTCCTGGAGCTCGCGCTCGGCCAGTTCCAACTCCGTCTGCTCCGCGTCGAGCTTGCGCTGGAGCACGTCCACGCGCTCCGCGTAGTGGCCTTCGTACTTCGCGGCGAGCGCCGTCGTCTCCTCGTCGTGAATGCCCTCGGCCAGCGTCTTGCGCCGGCGAACCGTTTCCAGTTCGCGACGGTCCTGATCGAGGCGCTCCCGGGTCTTGGACACGCCGCTCCGAAGATCCTCGACCCCCAACTTCGCATGGACCAGGGAGTCCTTCATGCGCGCCAGTACGTCGCGCCGTTCTTCGGGCTTCGTGGCGCGCGCCATGAGATCGTTCAACGACTGACGGAGATTTTCGAACACCATTTACCTACGAAGTGGGCGGCGGAGGCGTTTCGGCGGTAGCCGCAGGAAGGGAGCCGCTGGCGCGACCGCTGGCCGACCCGGTACGATACCGTGTTCTGCAGCGCCGTCGCAACTCTGCCACCGCTCTCAACTGACGCCATGTCCCTGCTGCTCCCCGTCATCGCCGTCTCCGCTACGAGCGAGGCCGTACGCGACCGCCGGCAGGTCCGGCTCAACCAGCGCTACGTAGACGCACTGCATCGCGCGGGCATGGTCCCTCTCGTCGTTCCCCCGCTCGATCCCGACGCCGCTGAAGCGCTCATCGAGCGGGTTGACGGACTCATGCTCTCCGGCGGAGAGGACGTGGACCCCGGGCTCTACGGACAGGCACCCCACCCACGCGCGGAACCGCCCAATCCCGCCCGCGACCGCTCGGAACTGGCTTTGATCCGCGCCGCCGGCGCTCGCCGCCTTCCCACGCTGGCCATCTGCCGCGGCATGCAGATTCTCAACATCGCATTCGGCGGCACGCTCATCCAGGACATTCCGTCTCAGATGGCCGGTGCCCTGTCGCACGCCCACGAATCCGAACGCACGGCACGGGTCCATGCCGTAGCGCTGGAACCCGGAACTGCGCTTCAGCGCATCCTCGACACCGAACGCATCACGGTGAACTCCCTGCACCACCAGGCCGTGGACCGCCCGGGCGAGGGCCTGCGAGTCTGCGCGCGGTCCGACGACGGCCTCGTCGAAGCATTGGAGTGGAACGACGACAGTTGGTGGATGCTCGGCGTGCAATGGCATCCCGAGGAGTTGGATCAGACGCCCGAAGCCTGGGACCGCGCCCTGTTCGGTGGCTTCGCGGCCGCCATCAATGCGTCCACCGCCACCGCGCTTCGTCGCGCACCTGGCGCATGAGCCGCTCGGGCGTGTGCACGTTGGGAAATAGAAGCGTGTCGCTGAACCCGGTGAGCGCCACGCGCAGCGTCACGAAGCGCTCGGCCACCGTGGTGAAGAGTTCGGCCATCCCCTGCTCGCGCGCCGTGGGGTGCTCGGCGGCCATCGCGAACCCGCGGCGCCCGAGTTCCTCGTAGTAAGCCAGGTGGGGGCCGCCGCGACGCCAACGCCGGTGCTCGATGTGGTCGGGAAACAACCCGCTCAGCCAGAGCGCATAATTTCCGAGATGCGCGCGCACGTGGTAGCTGCGGCGTGGGTCGCGCCCCTCCGCATCGCGCAGCAATGCGGCCAGCGTGTCGTACACCTCGTCGTCGTCCTCGCTGCACCGTTCGGCGCGCCTCCGCGCACCGAACGCCAGGACGAGCGCCGCCACGTAGTCGCTGATCACGTGATCGGGCTCTCCCATGCGCAGCAGGGCGGCCCGCACCAGCACATACGTGAGCAGGCGCAGCGACGCGATTGCTCCCAGCGGCTGCTTCAGCAACGCCGCCGGCAGCCGCGGATCGTCCAGCACCGCGTCGAGCCCTTCGTTGGCGAGCCGCTCCTGCAGGAGGCGTTCCTCCTCGCCCCCCGCCTCGCCAGCCATGAGCCGGATGGCCAGCTGCGCGTCGCCGCGCGTCATCCCCTGCCGAGTGTCGGGCTGAATCATGCCGCCTCCATTCGACCACGCATTCGTTGACCCGGATACCGGTCCCTGTCCTGCGCACGGATTCCTCGCCCCCTTCCCGCCCACCGCTGGATGCCTAGCTTTCCTCTGGCCTTCCCCAACCGGTCTCCAAACCGTGCTCTACGTCTGCATTCCGTCGTACAACGAAGCCCCGACCATTGGACTCCTGCTCTGGCGCATCCGCAACGTGTTCCAGGAGTATTCGCGCGAGTACGAGATCGTGGTCTACGACGACGGCAGCACCGACGACACGGCGGAGTTGCTGAAGCCCTACCATAACGTGCTCCCGCTCACCGTACTCGGCGGAAAGGCGCACGTGGGCTATGCATCGGCCTTGGACGCGCTGGCCCGCACGGTGTCGCAGCGCACACGGTACCCGCGCCGCGACGCCATGATCACCATGCAGGCCGATTTTACCGACGTGCCGGAACACCTGCCAGAACTCATCAAGCGCTTCGAGGGGGGCGCCGACCTGGTCGTTGCCGAGCGGTCGCCGGCCGCATTGCCCGCGCCCGCCCGCCGCCTGCGCCGCGTCGCGCCGTGGGTCCTGCGTCCCTTCTCGGGCGTGCCCGGAGTGCAGGACCCCTTCGGCTCGCTCCGCCTGTACCGCATCGCGGTCATCCGCGATCTGATCAAGGCGTCCGGCGACCGTCCGATCGTCGAAGCCGACGGCTGGGCGGCCAACGTTCAGCTGCTCGTGCGCGCCGCGGCGTTCGCCCGACGCATCGAGACCGTGTCGCTCGACGCGCGTTACGATCTGCGGCCACGTGAGAGCCGCGTCCGCCCATGGAATGACGCGCTGAATCTGTTCCGCATGGCGCGCACCCTGCGCGCGCGCGGTCCGGCCACGTCGTGAAATACGACGAAGCCGATCTGCGCGCCGTGCGCACCGTGCCAGTGGCCCGTCGCCCCAACAAGGTGAACGCCTCGGAGTTCGCGCAACCGCCCGGCGACGACCGGTCGTTCCGCGCGTTCCTGAACGCCCTTCCCGACGTGCTCGTGGCGCGCGACTTCAAGCGCGTCGTGCAGGCCATTGCCGACGCCAAACGTCGAGACCGGGGCGTGATGGTCATGCTCGGCGGCCACGTGGTGAAGACCGGACTGGCGCCCTTGCTCATCGAACTCATGCGCCGCGGCGTCGTCACGCACATCGCGATGAACGGCTCGGCGGCCATCCACGACTACGAGATCGCGCGGTTCGGCGCCACCTCCGAAGACGTTGCCGCCGGGCTCAAGGACGGCACGTTCGGCATGGCCGAGGAAACCGGACGCGGCATGAACGATGCATTCGTGGCCGGCGCGGAGGCGGGCATGGGCATGGGCGAAGCCCTCGCCGTGGCGCTCGAGCGAGAGCACGAACTCGCCCACCCCGAACTCTCCGTGCTGCTCGGCGCCCACCGGCTCGGCGTGCCGGCCAGCGTGCACGCTGCGATCGGCGCCGAGATTATCCATCAGCACCCGGCGGCCAGCGGCGCCGCGATCGGCGACACCAGCCACCGCGACTTCCGACGCCTGGCCGCCTCGGTGCTCCGCCTCGACGACGGCGGCGTGGTGCTCAACCTGGGCAGCGCTGTGATCATGCCCGAGGTGTTCCTCAAGGCGCTCACGATCGCCCGCAACCTGCACGCTGGCAGGCCGCAGGGATTCGTGAGCTGCGATCTCGACATGCAGCGCCACTACCGTCCGCGCGTCAATGTCGTCCAGCGGCCGACGCTCCAGAGCGGCGCAGGCTTCGAGATCACGGGGCACCACGAGATCATGGTCCCCCTTCTGGTTTGGTCCGTCGTCGAAGCACTCGACCGTCCATCAGTGACTGCCTGACTGCCCGACTGTCCGACTGTCCGACTGCCCAGCGGCATTCCCCTGAAACAACGGAACGGCGGACATGGCTTTCGCCACATCCGCCGCCCCCACACGCTGCGCGATTTCCGGGCGCGCCGCGCGTGTCGTCTAGCTCGCTGAAGTCCCCGACCAGCGCTCGCGCATTCTGCGCGCGGTGGAAGGGCTGAAGATCCGAATGAGCACGTAGATCACCAAACCCGCGATCGCGATCTTGACCGCCAGCCCCAACAGCATCAGCAACATCGCAAACAGCGTGCCGAACAGCCCGAACGCCAGCTTGAGCACGAACAGCCCGGCCAGCGCGAACAACCCGATCATGAAGATGGTGCGCAACATGGACCCTCCCCCATTGGCTCGGCACCCGCAGGTACCGGTAAACCATAACACCTCGAAGGCACCCCCTGCCACCTCCGTTCCCCTGTCTGCCCCTACGCAACCGTCGGAGCCGAGTTTCGGGAGCCCAGAAAGGCCACAATAACCCTCTAAAGTGCTAGCCAGAGGTTAGTGGTTGCTACCGGTGAGCCACCCCACTGCCTAAATTCAGCCCGGCACTCAACCGTACAGAGCCAATGGGCGAAGCCCTTTATCAGATCATGGGGCGGCACCGCGCCGATCCCCTCCCAGACCGCAAGCCGTCCTGGCTCAAGGTGCGAGCCCCGGGGGGCAAGAGCTACGTGCATCTGAAGCACCTGATGCGCGACCTGGACCTCCACACCGTCTGCGAGGAGGCCCACTGCCCCAACGTCGGCGAGTGCTGGGATCACGGCACCGCGACCTTCATGATCCTGGGCGACGTCTGCACCCGGAACTGCGCCTATTGCGCCGTCGCGCACGGCCGCCCGCCCAAGTACGACCCCTCCGAGCCCGCACGCGTGGGCGAAGCCGCCAGTCACATGCGTCTGCAGCACGTCGTGCTTACCTCGGTGGACCGCGACGACCTGCCAGATTTCGGGGCTTGGGTGTTCGCCGAGACCATCCGTCAGATCAAGACCGCCTCCCCCGGTACGTCTGTCGAGGTGCTCGTGCCCGACTTCCAGGGCCGCGAGGCGTCCATCCGCACCGTGCTCGAGGCGGAGCCGGACATCTACAACCACAACACCGAAACGGTGCCACGCCTCTACAAGCGCTGCCGCCCCGGCGGCCGCTATGAGCGCGTGATGAAGATCTTCCGCACCAGCAAGCGGCTCGCCCCCCACATCCCGACCAAGACCGGGATCATCCTGGGCATGGGCGAGACGAACGAGGAGGTCGTGGCCGTGATGCAGGACCTGCGCGCGGTCGACGTCGACATCCTCACGCTCGGCCAGTACCTCCGTCCTTCCGACGCACACATCGCACTCGACCGCTACGTGACGCCCGCCGAGTTCCAACAGCTCCGCGACGTCGGTATGGCGATGGGATTCCGGCACGTCGAGGCCGGACCCCTCGTGCGCTCGAGCTACCACGCCTGGGAGCAGGTCCAGGCCGCCGGCGTCTGACCACCCGGTCGCGACCGCCAATGGCGGAGCAGTTTCCCCCGATTCATTCGCGGTCTTAGCACCGTTTCAATTCGCACGATCCGCGGTATCCGCTGAACCCGAGTCCAAAGCGGTTGGTGTTGCCGTTGCAGTCTCTGTGTGCTCTGCGTGCTCTGCGGTAAACCTCTGCTCCATTGATCTCGCCGCCTAACTGATATGGCCACGAAGAAGAAGTCCGACTTGAAATCCGACACCGCACTTCACGAGAAGCTGCTCCACGACATGCTCCTCCAGCGCCGCTTCGAAGAGCGCGCCGCCGAGGCGTACGCGCTCGGCAAGATCGGCGGCTTCTGCCACCTGTACATCGGCCAGGAAGCCGTGAGTGCGGGCACGCAGTCCGCCCTCCGCCCCGACGACTACGTCATCACCACCTACCGCGACCACGGCCAGGCGCTCGTGCGCGGCATCACCCCGCGCGCCGTGATGGCCGAGTTGTTCGGCCGCGTGGACGGCTGCGAGCACGGGAAGGGCGGTTCGATGCACATGTTCGACCGCGGCGTGAACTTCCTGGGCGGCCACGGCATCGTGGGCGGCCAGATCCCCATTGCCACCGGCGTCGGCTTCGCCATCAAGTACCGCGGCGGCGACCAGGTCTGTGTCTGTTTCATGGGCGAGGCCGCCGTGAACGGCGGCGCGTTCCACGAGTCGCTCAACATGGCCGGCCTCTGGAAGCTGCCCGTGGTCTACGTGATCGAGAACAACAAGTACGGCATGGGCACCGCCATCGAGCGCGCGTCGTCGATCAAGGATCTGTACAAACGCGGCGAGTCGTACAACATCGCCGACGTGCACGTGGACGGTCAGGACGTGCTCGCCGTGCGCACGACGATGGCCGAGGCCGTCGAACGCGCCCGCAGCGAGCAGACGGCGTCTCTCGTCGAAGTGCACACGTACCGCTACGTGGGCCACTCCATGTCCGACGCCGCCAGCGGCACCTACCGCACCAAGGCCGAGCTCGAGGAATACGAGAAGCGCGATCCCATCGTGCTCTTCCGCAAGCGCATGCAGGAGGCCGGTGAACTCACCGATGCCGCCTACGACGCGCTGGACTCCGAGCTCAAGGCCCTGGTCCAGGACGCTTGGGACTTCGCCGACGCCAGCCCCGAGCCGCCCCTCGAAGCACTGTACGAGGACGTGCTCGTGGAGACCACCTCCGACGCCATGGGGGAGGCCTGATCCGATGCCGGTGATCACGTACCGCGACGCCCTCCACGACGCCCTTCGCGAAGAAATGGAGCGCGACGACCGCGTCTTCCTGATCGGCGAGGAAGTGGGCGTGTACAACGGCGCCTACAAGGTCTCCAAGGGCCTGCTCGAAGAATTCGGCGAGATGCGCGTGGTCGACACGCCGATCACCGAACTCGGCTTCACCGGCCTCGGCGTGGGCTCGGCCATGGTGGGGCTCCGTCCGATCGTGGAATTCATGACCTGGAACTTCGCCCTGCTCGCGCTCGATCAGGTGGTCAACACCGCGGCCAAGCTCCTGTACATGTCGGGTGGCCAGTTCAACATCCCGATCGTCTTCCGCGGCCCCAACGGCGCGGCCCTTCAGCTGGGCGCCCAGCATTCGCAGTCCTGGGAGGCGTGGCTCGCCCACATCCCCGGCCTCAAGGTCGTCACCCCGGGCACGCCGTACGACGCCAAGGGCCTTCTCAAGAGCGCCATCCGCGACGACAATCCGGTGTGTTTCCTCGAGGGCGAGATGCTCTACAACACCAAGGGCGAGGTGCCCGAGGGTGAATATCTCGTGCCGATCGGCAAGGCCGACCTCAAGCACGAAGGCGGGCACTGCTCGATCATCACCAACGGCAAGATGGTGCTCGTGGCCATGCAGGCGGCCGACCGGCTCGCCAAGGACGGCATCGAGGTGGATGTGGTGGATCTGCGCACCGTGCGCCCCATGGATGTCCAGGCGATTTGCGAATCGGTGAAGAAGACCAATCGCGCCGTGGTGCTCGAAGAAGGCTGGGAGATCGCCGGCATCGGCGCCCAGGTCGTGGACTACATCCAGCGCGACTGCTTCGACTTCCTCGACGCGCCGGTCGTCCGCGTCCACCAGGCCGACGTTCCCATGCCGTACGCCAAGAACCTCGAAAAGGCAGCCAAGCCGGACGCGGCCAAGACCATCGCCGCCGTTCGCAAGGTCATGTATCTCGACTGAGGGCCGCGGGCCCGCCACCAGGTACAGTCATGGCAACGAAAGTGTTCATGGAGGCGCTTTCTCCCACAATGGAGGAAGGACGCCTCGTCAAATGGCTGAAGAGCGAGGGCGACGCCGTAAAGAGCGGCGATCCGCTGGCCGAGGTTGAGACCGACAAGGCGATCATGGAACTCGTCGCCCGCGGCGACGGTGTCCTCCGCAAGCGCCTCGTCAGCGAGGGCGACGCCCGGCCGGTCGGCGCCCTCGTGGGCGTCATCGCCGCCCCCGACGAGAACGTCGACGCGCTCGTTGCTGGCGCTTCGACGCCCCCCCAGCCGGCCGCTGCCGCTGCCGCTGCTGCCGCCTCCACCGCGGCGGCAGCGCCCGCCAATGCTGCGCCCGCCCGCCCCACCGTACCAGCGCCCCCAACCGCCGCGCTGGCGCCAGTTCCCGCGCCCTCCACCGGCGACGGCGAACCGCTGCGCTCATCGCCGCTCGCGAGGCGCCTCGCCCGCGAAAGCGGGCTCGACCTCGGTGGCATCCGCGGCTCGGGTCCGGCCGGCCGCATCATCAAGCGCGACGTCGACGCTGCGATCGCCTCCGGCGGGCCAGGCGCCAGCGCGGCGGCCCCCGTGGCCGCGGCCGCCGAGTTACGAGAGGGCGACTTCCGCGACGTGCCGCTCACGCAGCTCCGCAAGACCATCGCCCGCCGGCTGGCCGAGTCCATCGGCCCCGTGCCGACCTTCTACCTCACCGCGGAGTTCGACCTCGAGCGCGTAGCCGAGATGCGGGCCGCCATGGCGCAGGCGGGGGACGAGTTCAAGGTGTCGTTCAACGACGTCATCCTGAAAGCCGTGGCCACCGCGCTCGCTCAGCACCCGGAGTGCAACGCGCACTGGATGGGCGACAGGATTCGCTACTTCAACCGCGTCCACCTGGGCATGGCCGTGGCCGTCGAAGACGGATTGATCACGCCCGTCATCTTCGACGCCGACCGGAAGTCGCTGCGGCAGCTCGCCGCCGAGTCGCGCGACCTGGCCAGGCGCGCACGCGACCGCAAGCTCGGACCGCAGGAATACACGGGGTCCACGTTCTCCGTGTCGAACCTCGGCATGTTCGGCATCGACCAGTTCACGGCCATCATCAATCCGCCGGAGGCAGGCATACTCGCCGTGGGCGTTATCGAGGAGAAGCCGGTCGTGGCCGGCGGCCAGGTCGCGGTGCGCAAGCGTCTGCGCGTCACCATGAGTTGCGATCACCGGGTGATCGACGGCGCTACGGGAGCGAAGTTCCTACAGACGCTCAAAGGGATGCTCGAGAATCCTTTGATGCTGGTGTTTTGAGAGTCGGAGAGTCGGAGAGCACAGCGTTCGCAGTTTGCTGCCCGACTGCCTGACTGCCCGACTGCCTCACTGATTCGGATCCCGGGTCCAGATGACGATCGCGCCGCAGCTATGAGCGCGCGCCGACTGCAGCTCCGTAGGCACCGTCGAAATCCCCGTGTAGACCTCCATCGCCTCGATGTCGTCGGGGTTGAAGTCGTCCACCGGGCCCTCGTGCGCTATCAGGTGGACGAACACCTGCGGGGTGCAGGCCACGCCGCCCACGCCGCCGCGCTGGAACAGCACCACCGGGCCCCAGCGCCCGGGGGCGATGCGCACTCCGGGAATCCGCCGGAGCAGGTCGATCGTGGTCTGCGCCTGCGACCGTTCGATGTCCGCTCGCGTCAGGAAGTATCCGCGCTCCGAGCGCCGCCGCCGCTCGAAGGTTCGCATCCACGCGTCGGGTGCCGAGTCGGTGACCGTGACGGCTTCCAGTTCGAACGCGGCCGCCCCCAGCGAGAGCTGCACCGGTTGCGGCGCCCCCGGGCGCAGTTCGACCGTGAACGTCCCCGGCGCGTAGCCAAGGCGCCGCACTGCCAGCGCCACCCGCCCCACGGGCACGCCTTCGATCGCGAAGCGCCCCGAGTCGTCGGTAATGGCTCGCAGCACGCGCGCCGGCAGGACGGTCACCGCGGCTCCGGACAGGGGCGCCCCGGATGAATCCACCACGGTGCCGATGAGCCGCGCCACGGGCACGCCGCGCTGTGCCGCGCACAGGCCTGCGGCGAACGCCAGCTGCGCCATCGTGGCCGCGGCGGTCCGCATCACGCCGCGCCGACCCGTCATTGCGGGGCCCATTCCGCGCCTCCTTGATCTTACCCTACGCACGAGGGAGCGGCACGGCAAGCGAGACGGTCCACTGTGCCCGGTCCGGTAGCCCGCCCCGGCCCCGAGGGGATATGTTTCGGGCGGAAGGCGCGAGCCTCCATACCTGGAACCCAATTCCCCGACCAAGACCATGGCTTCCTTTGACGTCATCTTCCTCGGCGGCGGGCCCGCCGGCTACGTGGGCGCCATCCGCTGCGCCCAATTGGGACTCAACACCGCCGTGGTGGAGCGCGAGGGTCTGGGCGGCACCTGCGTCCTCTGGGGCTGCATTCCCGCCAAGGCGCTGCTCGAAGCGGCCGCCATCTCCAACCGCGTGCGGCACGACGCGGCCGACTTCGGCGTCGCCGTGGGCGACGTGAAGCTCGACTATGGCGTGGCCATGAAGCGGTCGCGCGGAGTGAGCAACCAGAACTCCAAGGGTGTCGAGTTCCTGTTCAAGAAGCACAAGATCACGTACATCAAGGGCACCGGCCGGCTGGCCGGCAAGAACGCACTGACGGTCAAGACCGCCGACGGCAAGGAAACCCAGCACACGGCCACCAAGGCCGTCGTGATCTCCACCGGGTCGCGCGTACGCGGCCTGCCCCAGATCGGTCTTGAGCTCAACAAGACCACGGTGCTCTCGTCGGACGAGGTGCTCGTGCTCGACAAGGCCCCAAAGTCCATGATCGTCGTGGGCGCGGGCGCAGTGGGCTGCGAGTTCGCCGACGTGTTCAACGCCTTCGGCACCAAGGTCACGCTGGTCGAAGTGCTGCCCCGCATTCTGCCCGTGGAGGACGCCGAAGCCAGTACCGCCGTGACCAGGGCGTTCAAGAAGCGCGGTATCGATGTTCTCACCGGCGCCAAGATTTCCAACGTGAACGTGGGCAAGACCTCCGTCTCGATGACGGTGGACGTGGCTGGCAGCAAGACCCAACTCGAAGCCGACGAGGTGCTCGTGGCCGCCGGCCGTGCGCCCAACGTGGAGGACATCGGGCTCAAGGAAGCCGGCGTGCAGCTCACCGAGCGCGGCTTCGTCAAGATCAACGAGCGCATGGAGACCACCGCCAAGGGCATCTTTGCCATCGGCGACGTGGCCGGCCCACCGATGCTGGCCCACAAGGGCTCGCGAGAGGGTGTGGTGTTCGCCGAGATCATCGCCGGCCACTACACGCAGGGGATGAACTACAAGAACATTCCCAACGCCACCTATTGTCACCCCGAGGTGGCGTCCATCGGGCTCACCGAGGAGCAGTGCAAGGAGCAGAAGCTCGATTACAAGGTGGGCCGGTTCCCCTTCTCGGCCAACGCCCGCGCGCGCACGTCGGGCCAGACCGACGGCTTCGTGAAGATCATTCGCGACGCCAAGTACGGCGAGATCCTTGGCGCCCACATCGTGGGCGCGCACGCCACCGAACTCATTCACGAGTTGGCCGTGGCGCGCGAGAACGAGTTCACCGTGGAAGAGGTCGACCTGGCCATCCACGCCCATCCCACCCTGGCCGAGGCGATCGCCGAGGCCGCGCTGGATTCGATGGGCCGCGCCATGCACATCTGAGCGCCGTGCCGCTGCGCGTGGATTCCCCATGACGGCCGGTCGCGAACTCTGGGTCGTCCACCTCGGCACCATGGCGTACGGAGAGGCGCTGGAGGTCCAGCGCGCCGCTGCCCGGGCCCGCATAGCCGGTGAGATTCCCGAGGACCTGCTGCTGCTCGTGGAGCACCCGCCGGTGGTCACCCTGGGCCGGTCGTCCAAGGACGGCCACCTGCTGGCGTCGCCCGAACTGCTGGCGGCGCGCGGGGTCGAGTTGTTCGAGGTGGAGCGCGGCGGCGACGTCACGTTCCATGGCCCCGGGCAGTTGGTGGGCTACCCGATCATCGACCTCAAGCGCCACAAACGCGACCTGCACTGGTATCTGCGGCAGGTGGAGGAGGCGCTGATCGTAGCCCTCGCGGAGTACGGCGTAGCGGGCGGCCGGAGCCCGGGCCAGACCGGGGTGTGGGTTGGGCGGCGCGAACCCGACGGCGTCCATACCCGCAAGATCGCCTCGATCGGGGTCCACGCCCGCGACTGGGTCACATGGCATGGGTTCGCGCTCAACGTCTCCACCGATCTGGCCTTCTTCGACCTGATCGTGCCCTGCGGCATAGCTGGGGTTACCATTACGTCCGTCGAGCGTGAGACGGGCCGTCAGGTGGCAATGGACGGCGTTCGCGCCGCGGTGGCCGCCGGGTTCGCAGGGGTGTTCGACCTGAAAATCGATTCGTCCCGCCATGATTCGATTGGGGTGCTCAACGCCCCACGCGTATCATAAGGGCTTGCCGCGGAGCGAAATATTAGCTAGAAATTAGCTAACATCAGAACGCTCCGGTCCAGCATGAAGCCAACGAAGCCCGGCAAGCCGCGCGGCACACCGCCGCAGAACCCAACGATTGTGAAGATCCATTCAGCCAAGACCACGCTGTCGCAACTCATCGTGCGCGTGCTCCACGGCGAGCGCATCGTGATCGCTCGGAACGAGGAACCAGTTGCCGAGCTCGTGGCCTTCCGGGCGCGCGCCGGCCATGTCCGCCGCTTTGGCGCGCTGCGGGGCGTCGTTGCAATCTCTCCGGCGTTCTTCGAGCCACTCCCCGAGCGCGAGATCGAAGCGTGGGGCCGATAGGTGCGCTATCTGCTCGACACGCACGTGCTGCTCTGGTTCGTAGCGGGCGACGACGCCATCCCGACTCGGGCGCGCGTGCTGATAGAGGACGCGGGGCATGAGATCCTGGTGAGCGCTGCCTCGGCGTGGGAAATCTCCACCAAGTTCCGGCTGGGAAAGCTACCGGGCGCCCGGCTGCTCGCCGAGAACTTCACCGATGCCATCGGTGGGCTCGGATTCGACGAGTTGCCCATTACGGGGCACGCGGCGCAGGTCGCAGGTGGATTCACCGTGCACCACCGGGACCCATTCGACCGGATGCTGGCCGCACAGGCGCTGATCGAACACGTGCCGCTCATCACGAACGATCCCGCATTCGAGGCGTTCGGGATCAGGGCGGTCTGGTGAACGGATCGGCGGATGGCTATCCGCAGTCAAATCCGGTGTGACCCTGCCAGGCCACCGGGGTACCGCATGTCAACCAAAAGGCCGAGAGCGATTAACTCTCGGCCTTTCGACTGCCCGACTGTCTGACTGTCTGACTGTCAGTGCTTGGGCACGGTGAGCTTGTTGGCCTTGGCCACGCTGTCCCACGCGGCCCAGCCTTTTCCCACAAGGCTCCCATCGTACATCACGAGCGGCGTGAGCTCGCTGTAGGGCACCGTGTCCCGTCCCGCCTTTCGATTCTTGGAATCGAAGTAAAGCACCTCGAGCGTCTTCCCGTTGATGAGGAAGCGGGAGCTCGTATAGATGCTCGGCATGGAGTCGGCGCCCTGCGTGCCCTTGGCGGTGACGGACATGACGGAATCGCGGGTGATGCCGCCCTGGAGTTCCTTCACCCGTGTGTCCTGGCAGCCCACAGCGAGCGCGAGAACGGTGAAAACCCCAAGGGCGATGGTGGAGCGGCGAACGATACAGGATGTCATGGAGGCCTCGCGGAAGCGATAATTGGTTGACGACTGGGGCACAGCCGGCCCCGACTCCAAAGATAACGGCGCGGGGTAGCGCTGCGATGGGATGTACCCCGCCGGCAACGAAAAGGGCCCAGTCTTTCGACTGGGCCCAGTTCGTTGAAGCTCGTGGAGCTACGTTGCGATTACGGGTTGACCGTGATCACCGCCGTGGGTACTGCGATCGCCGCGTGGCCATTCACGCCGTAGCCGATGGCTACAACGTTCGTGGTGTTGGTGATCGGAGCGGCGTAGGTGGAAATCGCCGCCGGCGGAGTCCACGCACCGTAGCTGTATACCCAGTTCGTGTTGTCCGACGTTGCGGCGGCCGAAACGCAGCCGATCAACTTGTACTCCGTAACGAACGTCGGTGCAGGCGCCGTGGTGGCCGCCGCCAAGTCTCCATAGAAGAAGCACACCTGGCTGAACGGCAGGGGCACGCTGGCAGGCATCGTGACCGTGGCACTCAGGTTCGTTGACGTGGGCGTACCGGACAGGTTCACCACGACGGCTGAAGCCGTGGCGGCCCATGCGGTATACGCCGCAGCCGTCCACTCACCGTTCGCGCCGGCACCTGTGCCAGCACCCGTGGTGATGTTCGTGCTCGGGATCGTCACCGCGTTCACACCGGACAGACCAACTTCGTCCACGCCCCGGATGTTGAACGTCAGAGGTGTACCCTGCACGCCGGCGTTGGCGTTGTTCACGTACTGAAGATCGCTGATCAGCCAGGGCACATTCATCGTGACCGTGGCCGACTTGTTCAGCGTGCCGAACGTTCCTGCCGAAGCGATCGTCGCATTCGCATCGTAGTTCAGCGTGATGGCACCGCCACCGTTCGGGGCATTGTACGCCACCGAACCGCCACCATTCATCAGCGTCATGTTGTCAGTGAGCGTGCCGCTCAGGCTGACCGGCGTGCCGCCGACCAGAGCGGCCGGAATGGCCACACCACCGGACGGTGCAGGCGGTACGTTGTCCACCGCCAGAATCGTGGTCGGGAGCGCCACCGAGTTGCCTGCCCGATCGGCCACGACCGCATTGACCGTGTAGTAACCCAGGTCCGCAAGACCGCCGGTTGCCGGGAAGGCCGCGTTGATGGCGGACTTCAGTGTGCAACCGTTGCCCGGGTTGCCGACCGCGCACACCGTGGCCGGAACTGTCACATCGTTGACCGTGATCGTCTGAACAACGGACGACGGGATCGTGATATCGAAGCCGGAGATGGAATCCGTACCGGTCGGCGTGAAGGCCTGGAACGCAGCCGAGGCATACGCCTTGTTCGTGCCGTGGAGCATGAAGTTTGCAGCCGGCAAAGCGCCTTGGTTCGTGCCGTTGGTGGCTGCGAGATACGCCACGTTCACCGGCGGCGTGTTGTCCACGCCAAAGTTCTTGACCAGATCCATACAGACGACGTTGCCCAGCTTGTCGAACTGCAGAGCGCGCATTCTGTACGTGGTGGAGTCGTTTGGCGCGGACTGCGCCAAAGCCGACGCCGTGGTCACCATCGTGCCACCCGTGGTCTTGCACGCAGCAACTTCACCAACGCCGCCAGCAAGCGCCGTGAACGACGCCTTCGGCCAGACCCAGAACTGGGCCGCGCCGAGACCGACGCCCGGGGTGCTCGGATTACCCGGATCTGCGAGCGCTCCGGCTGGTGTCACGTAGTCCGTGCTGTTGCCGAACGCATAGCTCGCCGGCAGCCACTGCGAGGTACCGCCCTTTACGACGTTGGTTGTCGGAAGGGCCGGAGCCTCATTGTCCACGGTGATCGCCGGAACCGTCGCGACACCGGTGAACGGCGTGCCGCCGGTGTAGATGGCGCCGACGGAGGCCAGATAGAACCACTTGGTGAGCGTGTCCTTGCCGACGGCGAAGCTCACCGTGGTGGGATACGTAGTGACCGTCTGAGCGGCGGTGTGGGTGAAGGCCGGATCGGCGCCCACTGTCAGGGACGACAGCGTAACGCCGGAGTACAGAACCGGCACCACCGTTACGTTCACTTTGCCAGCCTGCCACAGGGTCCCGGTCGGAGGACCCAGGTTCGGGCCCGACGTGGTCGTGTCACCCTTGACCGACACGTTCATGAAATCCGCGTTGGTCAGCGTGTAGTTGATCGTGCTCGTGACCGGGGTCTGGCTGGAACCCGACACTACCGCCTGTGCACGGATGTTGTACGAACCGTTCAGGAAAGCAACCACACCAGACGTCGCGTTGAACTGCGCGGTGTTGAAGCTCATCGTGATCGGGGCGGACGACGCGTTGGCGCCCGCACCAGCCGGCACCTTCTGCGGCGACGTGAAGTTGTACGTCGCGACCGTCGTGTCGGTGTTGCTCGTGTTGTTGTGCACGATCAGGTTGAGCGCTGTGACCGTCTGCGTGCCCTGGTCAACGTTCAGGGTCACGTTGAGCTGACCGACGACGGCGTTCAGGTTGGCCGGAAGGTTGGCGGCGTTGTTGATTGTCGCGATCGAAATCGTCGCCAGCTGGATCGGGGCGATGATGATGGTCGCCGCGCCAACTACTGTCGGATCAGCTGTGGAGGTCGCCGTGATCGCCACGGTGCCGGAGGCCACGGCCGTCACGAGACCGCCGCTGCTCACGGTTGCGAGGGATGCGGCCGTCGTGGCCCACGTGACCGTCCGCGCCAACGTGGCATCGGCGTCGACGCTCGCGACCAACTGTACGGTCTGGCCAACGCTCAGCGAAACGCTCGCCGGCGTGACCGTCACACTGTGCACCTGCGGCGCCGAGGTCGAACTCTGCGTCTGGTTGGGCACCGTTACCTTGTCACCGCAGGCCGTGAGGCCGGCGATCACCAGGAGTCCGGCGAAAATCGAACGAGATACCTTTTGCATCTTACCTCCCAAAGAAGTGATGCTGTGATATTGGACCTGCAATTCGCGGCGTCGCTTCAGACACCATGTGCCACTTCCCAGCACACGGCCGTCCCGCAATTGAGACGACCTGGAGACTGTGGCAGGGTCTCCGAAGTAACGAGGCACACCTTTCCCTAATTAGAAGGGAACGGCTGAAGATAGGCCCCGAACGAGGCGCGGTCAAGACGAAAAACCGCAATTTTCGCTACTCTCATCCGCGACCGGAACCGACGCCGAACCCCGTCCCCACCTCACCCCCAATTACCCCGAGCCGAACGGGGAACTCACGCCTAACGACGACCATCCGCCCGGAGGGTAAAATACGCCCCTGGCCACCGTCCCTGCCAACCCGTTCCGTCACGATCCGGTCCTGATCTGCCGACGGCGGCCAAGGGCCACCACATCCGAGCCGTCGAAACATAAGTTTATAGCCCGATTGCACTGACCTTTAGATTGACTTGACGAGGTTCAGACCCAGACCCCCGCCGCGCCCCACGCCCCACGCGCGCGTTCCCGCTCCGGCCAATCGCCACATGCCACTCCCGTCGCACGACGTCCGAACCCGCGACAAGGCCCGCATACCCCCGGGCCAGACCCGCACCGAGAAATGGCCGGTGCTCCACTACGGCAACGTCCCCCACGTGGACCTCGCCACCTGGCGCTTCGACGTCTCCGGCCTGGTCGACGAGCCCCGCTCGTGGACATTCGAAGAACTCATGGCCATACCGCAAGAAGACACGGTCTGCGACATCCACTGCGTGACCCGCTGGAGCCGCCTCGACAACCGGTTCACCGGCGTCCCCGTCCAGGCATTGCTCCAACTGGTGAAGCCGAAGGCCTCGGCCTCTCACGTCCTGATCCACGCCGAGCAGGGATTCGCGACGAATCTTCCCCTGAGCGACCTGGACCGGCCGGGCAACCTGCTGGCCGCCTACCACGACGGCCGCCCTCTCTCCCCCGACCACGGCTGGCCCCTGCGCCTGGTGGTGCCGCACCTCTACTTCTGGAAGAGCGCCAAGTGGTTGCGGGGGTTCGAGTTCCTGGCCGAAGACGAACCCGGGTTCTGGGAGCGAAACGGCTATCACATGCGCGGCGACCCCTGGCACGAAGAGCGGTACAGCGGTTTCGACGTCCAGCAATGGATGATCAACAAATTCCGCAACGCCTCCAAGTAGCGTCGGCGTCGTGACGCGCATCTACCCGCCCCGCCCGCGAGAAGTCGCCCCCTCCACACGCGACCTGCGCGCCGAACTGAACGCCGAGCAGTGGGCAGGCGCTTCCCACGGCAGCGGCCCGCTGCTCATCATCGCCGGCGCCGGCACGGGCAAGACGCGAACCCTGATCTACCGGGTGGCACACCTCGTAGACAGCGGCGTGAGCGCCGAACGGATCCTGCTGCTCACCTTCACCCGCCGCGCGGCCCACGAGATGCTCTCCCGAGCGGAGCGGCTGGTGGGTTCTGCCACGGCCCGCGTGCAGGGAGGCACGTTCCACAGCACAGGGCACCGGCTGCTGCGCCAGTTCGGCGCGGTGGGCGGCCTGCCGTCGGACTTCACGATCATGGACCAGGGGGACGCCGAGGACCTGATGCAGCTCTCCCGCGCCCACCTGGGCTACGCGCAGAAGAACAAGCGCTTTCCCAAGAAGGAAACGTTGCACTACGTCTACTCCCGCCACATCAACACGGAGCAGGCGATCGAGGAGATCCTCTATCAGGACTTCCCGCGGTTCGTGGACTACACCGGCGATATCACGCGGATCTTCGGCGATTACACGGCGCGCAAGAGCGACCGGAACCTGGTGGACTACGACGACCTCCTGCTGTTCTGGGCGCTGCTACTCGAGCAGTCGGAGGCGCTGGCGGCCCGCATCGCTGGGCTGTACGACCACATTCTGGTGGACGAATATCAGGACACGAACCTGCTCCAGGCGCGCATCCTGCGCGGCATGTGCCGCGGCCACCAGAACCTGAGCGTGGTTGGCGACGACGCGCAGAGCATCTACTCGTTTCGCGGCGCGAACTTCCGCAACATCCTGGAATTTCCACAGCAATATCCGGGCACGCGGCTGGTGACGCTGGAGCAGAACTACCGGTCCACGCAGCCCATACTCGACGCCACCAACACGCTGATCTCGCGGGCGGAGGAGCGGTTCACCAAGAACCTGTGGACGTCGCGCACGGGTGGGGAGAAGCCCTGGCTGGTAACGGCGCGGGACGAACAGCAGCAGACGCGGTTCGTAGTGGACCGGGTGCTCGAACTGCACGAGATGGGCACGCCCCTGCGCGAGATCGCGGTGCTGTTCCGCGCCGGCTACATGAGCGCCGATCTGGAAATCGAACTCACCAACCGCAAGATCCCGTTCGAGAAGTGGGGCGGGCTCAAGTTCCTCGAAGCGGCGCACATCAAGGACGTGCTGGCGTTCCTGCGCGTGCTGGACAACCCGCGGGACGAGGTGAGTTGGTACCGCATTTTCATGCTCATGCCGGGCATAGGCGACGTCACGGCGCGGGCGATCATCGCCTCGATGGTCGAACGGGCGTGGGGTCCCGACGCGTTCACCCACTTCGTGCCCCCACCCCGGGCGCGCGACGCGCACCAGTCGCTGTCCACCCTGCTGAGGCTGCTGCGCCGATCGAGCGACGACGCCGGCGAGTTGGGTGCGCAGATCGACGCCATTCGCCACATGTACGACGACATCCTGCGCGAGCGGTACGACCGCCCCGACCCGCGGCTGGCCGACCTGGACCAGCTGCGGACGATCGCCGCCGGCTACCCCAGCCGCTCGGCGTTCCTGGCCGCACTGGCGCTTGATCCGCCCTCGAACACGCAGGACCTGGCCACCGGATCGAGCGAGGCGGAGGACGATGCCCTGGTGCTCAGCACGGCCCACTCGGCCAAGGGCAAGGAGTGGGATGCGGTGTTCGTGATCTGGGCGGTGGATGGGTGGATTCCGCTGGCCCGTGCCGCCGAGAGCGAGGACGAACTGGAAGAGGAACGGCGGCTGTTGTACGTGGCGATGACGCGCGCGCGCAATCACCTAGCGGTGAGCTACCCGCTCAACGTGTATTCGTCGCGGCGGAGCATGGACTATTCGATAGACCAGCTATCGCGGTTCATCGACCGCGGCGTGCGGGATCAGATGGAGCGCGTGGTGTTGGGCGACGACGCGAACCCCGATTCCACGGCGGCCCCGCCCACGCCGGACTCGCCGATCGACCTGCGAGCGCTACTGCGCGGGCGGTTTGGCGGGGCTGCGGGGGCGGGAGGCGGGGGAACCGCCGGCGGGAGCGGCACTGACGCCGGCGGTGGGAGCGGAGTGGGCTGAGGCCCAATCCCGGAGCGCGCCGAAGGGATCGTCGGGGCGCGACTTCGCGATCGCGATTACCTGCGCGATGGCCCGGCGAGGATCCGCGTCCTCGTACCGGTAGACATCGTCGAAGAAATCGACGTCGGTGAGGTAGATGCGCTGCGCGAGCAGGGTGGCGTTGTCGAGCCGGGCGCGGTCGAGGCCGCGCGTGTCGATGGTGCGGAGTTGCGGCCCTACGTCGGCAACCAACTCCTGGCGGGCCCGCGCATAGACCGTGTCGTGGGCAGCGATACGCGCCGCCGCGCTCTCTGGGTGCGCGCGGTAGACGGAATCCACCGCGTGATAAACCTGGTCCCAGAACCGCGCAAGCACCTTCTCGTCGTCCCATCGCTGGGCGGCGAGACGAGCCGCAGCCGTGTCGCCGCGCGAGCGGAAGAACCGCTCCGAGCCGCGCGCGCCGGCGAAGTTGGCGAATGATTCGTTGAAGACCGCCTGGTTGGCAGCGTAGAAGGTGTTGTGGGTGAGTTCGTGGATGACCGTATTGGCGAGGCCGATGGAGTCGTCCTCGAGCGACGTGGAGAGGAGCGGGTCGTTGAAGAAGCCGAGGGTGCTGAAGGCCGGCGACGGCCGCAGATAGGCGTCGAAGCCGTCGCCGTCCAGGCGCCGCGCCGCGGCACGGGCGGCAGCGAAGTCAAAGAACCCCTTGTACGGTACCCGGCCGACGATTGGGAACCACCAAGTGACGGGTTCGAGGCGGTCGCGGTAGGCGCCGGAGAGCACGAGGACGAGAGTGTCGTGCCGGAGGCGGGAGTAGGTGGTGAAGCTCCGTTTGGCGGCGAGGCCGAGCGAGTCGGCGGCAAAGGCGCGCGCTGCGAGGACGACGCGGAGCTTGGCGCGGACGGCCGGCGGGGTGGTGGAGTCGGCGACGAGAGCGACGATGGGGCGGCGGTGGGCTAGGATGCGGCCTTCTTCCCACGCGGCGCGGACGAGGTAGCGACCGGTTGGAAAGAGCGCGAAGAACCCGACGACGATGACGGCGAGAGCGGCGAGGAGGCGGAGGGCGATGGAGCGGAGGCGCACGGGGAGGGAAATGACGGAAGACGACGGGAACTGAGAACAGCAGGCTGAAAGCTATGCGCTGACAGCTGTGAGCTGACCGGAGTTGCCAGGACGCATCCGGGCGGCGTCGACCACTTTGGTTGGTAGTTGCCTACGGACTCTCTTACGTCGGGATCGGTCCCGGTGGGCCGTTCGAACCGATAACGGTCGGCCGTCGGCCGCCGGCTCACAGCCTTCTGCTCTCCGGGCGTATAAGCAATTATCGTTCAATAGTTTACAGCCTGCCTCGGTCCGCTGGACGCCCTTTCCGCAGGGCGCTATCTTGCGACCAATGTCCTTCGTCCACCTCCACTGCCATTCCGAATACTCGCTGCTCGACGGTGCCAACCGGATCGATGACCTGATCCGGCGGGCGCAGGAATTCGAACAGCCGGCGCTGGCGGTCACCGACCATGGGAATCTGCATGCGGCGTGGGATTTCCAGGAGAAGGCCCGGAAGGCGGGGGTGAAGCCGATCATCGGGATGGAGGCCTACGTGGCGCCGGGGGACCGCCGGGAGCGGTCGCGGGGGCCGAACGGCAAGGCCTACTACCATCTGGTGCTGCTGGCCCGCGATCTCGTCGGTTACAAGAATCTCTGCAAGCTGTCGTCGCTCGCCTACACCGAGGGCTTCTACTCGCGGCCGCGAGTGGACCGCGAGCTGCTGGCCAAGCACCACGAAGGGATCATCGTGTCGTCGGCGTGTCTGGCAGGGGAGATCGCGACTCACTTGCAGGCGAACGATCTCGACGCGGCTCGGGAGACGGCGGCCTGGTACGCGAATCTG
This sequence comes from uncultured Gemmatimonadaceae bacterium, assembly GCA_963728785.1. GTDB lineage: Bacteria > Gemmatimonadota > Gemmatimonadetes > Gemmatimonadales > Gemmatimonadaceae > JAGWRI01. The sequence goes on along the minus strand of CAVSKV010000004.1, from coordinate 27,456 downwards.
TTCAAGGGCCGTTACTACCTCGAGGTGCAGGCGCATGACTCCGAGGGGCAGGCGCAACTGAACGAGCGCGTCTTCGCGCTGGCCCGCGAGGTCGGCCTGCCGGTGATTGCCACCAACGATGCGCACTTCCTCACGCAGGCCGACCACGACGCGCACGACGTGCTGCTGTGCATCGGGCTGGGCAAGGACCGCGATGCGCGCGACCGCATGCACTACGACCAGGGGCTGTACTTCAAGAGCGCGCCGGAGATCGCGGAGCGCTTTCCGGGTCGCGCCGACGTGCTGGCCAACACGCTCGCGATCGCCGACCAGGTGGACGTGGCGTTCACGAGGAAGTACCACGTGCCGTCGTTCCCGCTGCCGGCGGGGGTGAAGTCGGAGAACGAGCTGCTCGTGCGGCTGGCCGAGGCGGGGGCCCGGGAGCGGTACGGCGACCCGCTGCCGGAGGCGGTGCAACAGCGCCTGGACTACGAGCTGGGCGTGGTCACGAAGACCGGCTACGCCGGTTACTTCCTGATCGTGTACGACTTCATCAAGGCCGCGCGCGACCGGGGCATTCCGGTGGGTCCCGGGCGCGGCTCGGCGGCGGGCTCGCTCGTCGCGTATGCGCTGCGCATCACCGACGTGTGCCCGCTCAAGTACGATCTGCTGTTCGAGCGCTTCCTGAATCCGGAGCGCGTGTCGATGCCCGACATCGACGTGGACTTCTGCTTCGAGCGGCGCGGCGAGGTGATCGAGTACGTGCGGCAGAAGTACGGCCGCGAGTCGGTGGGGCAGATCGTCACGTTCGGGACGTTGAAGTCGCGGGCGGCGATCAAGGACGTGGGCCGGGTGCTCGGGTTCACGCCGGCCGAGACCGACGCGCTGGCCAAGCTGGTGCCCAACCAGCCGAACTACTCGCTCACCGTGAAGGAAGCCGTGGAGCAGGTGCCGGACGTGAAGAAGCTGTACCGCAACGACCAGCGATACCGGCAGTTGCTCGACTACGCGATGGCGTTGGAAGGGCTGTCCCGCCACACGGGAGTGCACGCCGCTGGCGTGGTGATCGCGCCGGGCCCGCTGGACGACTACGTGCCCGTGTGCACGCAGGCCTCGAAGGGCGCGGGGGCGAGCGCGGGAAGCGACGACGCAGTGGTGGTCACACAGTACGACATGGGCGCGCTCGAGAAGGCGGGCATGCTCAAGATGGACTTTCTCGGGCTGACCACGTTGACCGTGATCAAGGACGCGCTCGACGCGATCGAGGGGACGACGGGCACGCGCCCCGACCTCGGGGCGATCGACGACACCGATCCGCGGGTGTACCAGATGCTGCGCAGCGGGCGGACGGTGGGCGTGTTCCAGTTCGAGTCGCCGTTGGCCACGGAGATGTTGCGCGGCATGCGTTGCGACCGGTTCGACGATCTGGTGGCATCGAACGCGCTGATGCGGCCCGGCCCGCTCGACGCGGGGATGCACCGGGTATACCAGCGGCGCAAGCGCGGCGAGGAAGCGGTGACCTACGCGCTGCCCGAACTGCAGGCGGTGCTGGAGTCGACGTACGGCGTGATCACGTATCAGGAGCAGGTGATGCGCATCGCGCAGCTGCTGGCCGGCCTCTCGCTGTCCGAAGCCGACGTGCTGCGCAAGGCGGTAGGCAAGAAGGACGCCGACCTGATCAAGAAGGAACTGGGCAAGTTCGTGGAGAAGTCGGTGGCCCGCGGGTACGATCGCAAGGTCATCGAGGAGTTGGCCGGCCAGCTCGAGACGTTCGGCCGTTACGGATTCAACAAGTCACACGCCGTGGCCTACTCGGTGATCTCGTTCCAGACGGCGTGGCTCAAGGCGCACCATCCGGCCGAGTTCATGGGGGCGCTGCTCAGTTCGTCCATCGGCGACACGGACAACGTGGTGAAGTTCATCAACGAAGCGCGCGAGCTGGGCATCGAGGTGCTGCCGCCCAGCGTGAACGAGTCGGGCTACAAGTTCACGGTGGTGGGAGACAAGCGGCTGCGGTTCGGCCTGGGCGCCATCCGCAACGTGGGGCGCGGCGCGATCGATTCGATTCTGGCGGCGCGGAACGAGAAGCCGTTCGTCAATCTGTACGACCTGTGCGAGCGGGTGGACCTGCGCCTCTGCAACCGGCGGGTGTTCGAGGCGCTGATCGGCTCGGGCGCGCTGGACGCGCTGGGCGGCCACCGGCAGCAGTACCTGGCAGCGCTCGACACGGCGCTGCACGAGGCGTCGCTGGCGCAACAGGAGCGCACCTCGGGACAGGGGTCGCTATTCGGCGATCTGGGCGCAAGGCCGACGGGGACGACAATGGAGCGCACGCACGTCCTGCCGAACGTCGCCCCGCAGAGCGAGTCCGATCGGCTGGCCAGGGAGAAGGAGATCCTCGGGTTCTACATCTCCGGGCATCCGCTGGAGCCGTACCGCGTGGAATGCGAGCTGTTCGCCACGCGGACCGTGGCCGAGTTGGGCCACTGGACGCAAGACCAGATCACGATCGGCTGCGTGGTGACGTCGGTGCGGCGGCAGATCAGCAAGAAGAGCGGCGCCGAGTTCGCAAGGTTGACAGTGGAGGATTTTTCGGGATCTTCGGAGGTGCTGGTGTTCCCCGAAGCGTGGCAGGCCATCGGCGACCGGGTGCGGACCGACGTCCCGGTTCTCGTCGAGGGCGGGTACTCGCGGCGGGACCAGGAAACGGAGCATCCAACCTTCATCGTCGCGTCGGTGAAGCCACTGGCCGAGGTCCGCGTGAGCGGGCAGGTCGCGGTGGCCATCGAATTGACGCCGGACGAAATCGTGAGCGCCGACATCATGCGAGACGTGCGTTCGATCGTGGAGGCGCATTCGACGTCGCACGCCGCCAACCCGCCGCTGGAAGTCCAGTGGCGCGACGGCGCCGGCCTGGAGCGGTTCCGCTCGCGGACGCTGCGGCTGCCGGTGACGCAGGCGGCGCTCACCGAATTGCGGGCCGTGCTCGGACCGGAACGGGTCCGCCTGGTTCGCGGAGGCTGACCGTGGCCACTGCCTCGCTGGAATTCGAGAAGCCGCTCGTCGAACTGGAAAAGCAGATCGAGGAACTGAAGCGGCTGGCCGGTGATCGAGAGATGGACGTGGCGGCCGAGCTGGCACCGCTGGAGAAGAAGCTTGCGGAGCTGCGAGACGCGATCTACAAGAACCTCACGCCGTGGCAGCGGGTGCTGGTGGCGCGGAGCAACAAGCGTCCGTTCACGCTGGACTACCTGCGGCTGGCGTTCACCGACTTCGTGGAGCTGCACGGCGACCGGCTGTTCCGCGAGGATCCGGCGATCGTGGGGGGCTGGGCGCGGTTGGACGGCGAATCGGTGATGGTGATCGGCCATCAGCGAGGGCGCGACACCAAGGAGATCGTGCGGCGCAACTTCGGAATGCCGCACCCCGAGGGCTACCGCAAAGCGCTGCGCCTGATGAAGCTGGCCGAGAAGTTCCACGTGCCGGTGATCAACTTCATCGACACGATGGGGGCTTGGGCCGGGTTGGGGGCCGAGGAGCGCGGACAGTCCGAGGCGATCGCGCACAACCTGTTCGAGATGAGCCGGCTCGAGGTGCCGATCGTGGCCACGGTGATCGGCGAGGGCGGATCGGGCGGCGCGCTGGGCCTGGGTGTGGCCGACCGGGTGATGATGCTGGAGAACTCGGTATATTCCGTGATCTCCGTGGAAGGATGCGCGGCCATCCTGTGGAAGGACGGCAAGAGCCCGGAAATGCGGGAGAAGGCCGCGTCGGCGCTCAAGATCACGGCGGCCGATCTGTACGAGCTGCGCATCATCGACGAGATCATCCCCGAACCGCCCGGCGGGGCCCACGCCGACTACGAGACCACAGCCGCGTCGGTCAAGGAAGCGCTCATCCGCAACCTCGATGACCTGCGCCGTCTCAAGCCGGACAAGCTGGTGCGCCGCCGACGCGAGAAATTCCTGCGGATGGGTCAGTTTCTGGAGTAGGCGTGGCGCATCTCATCGAAGTGGCGTTCAAGGGCAACCGAAAGGACTTCTTCATCTGGGAGCAGGACGAGATCCCGCCGCTCGAGGCGCCGGTGGTCGTCGAGGCCGACCGGGGTGAAGACGTGGGGCGCGTGCATGCCGTGGGCGAACTGGCGGCCAAACGCAACGCCGGCACGACGCACGGGTACGGAACGGCGCTCCCGGCCCGCCGCGCCCGCCGCCTGGCCGGCGCAGAGGACGTGCGGCGACTTGCCGAGTTGCGCGTGCAGGACGAGGAGGCGCGCCGCCGTGCGCAGGAGCGCGTAAGGGCCAATGGCCTGGCGATGAAGGTGTCGGATGCCGAGTGGCAGTGGGACCGCAAACGGCTGACGTTCTACTTCACCGCCGAGAAGCGCGTGGACTTCCGCACGCTGGTGCGCGAGTTGGCCTCAACGTTCCGCACGCGCATCGAGCTCAAGCAGATCGGGGTGCGCGACGAGGCCAAGCGCCTGGACGGCGTGGGACGCTGCGGGCGGCAGTACTGCTCGGCGGCATGGCTCCCCGAGCTGCTGCCCGTGAACCTGGGGGTGGCCAAGGATCAGCGGTTATCGCTCAATCCGACGCAGATCTCCGGCGCCTGCGGGCGGTTGATGTGCTGCCTGCGCTACGAGCACGAGTTCTACGTGAAGAGCCGCAAGCGATTCCCCAAGGAAGGCCGGCTGCTCGTGACGCCGCGGGGCGAGGAGAAGGTGCTGGCGGTGGACATCTTCCGGGAGCGCGTGACGCTGCGCGGCGCGGACGGCGAACCGCGCATCGTGCCGCTGGCCGAGTTGCGCGAAGAAGTGGCGCATTCCGATCCCAGCGCGGCGTGGCTGCGTGCCCGGCCGGCGGACGGCCAGGCGCCGGAAGCGGCGAGCAGCGATGGCGACGAGGACGCGTCACCAGAATTCGAACTGGCGGGCGACCCGGCGGAGCCGGAGCGGCAGTCCGAGGTGGCCGACGGGCCGGCGGAATCGGAGCCGACGTCGTCCGATGCGGCGCCGGGCGCCGACGCCGGCGTGCCACCGAACGGGGAACGCCGTCCGCATCGCCGCCGTGGCCGCCGTGGCGGCCGGAGGAGCCGCGGGAACCCCGGTTCGCCCGGCGCCGGCCCGTCTTCATCCGGAGCGTAGGTGCCCCAATTCTACCTCACCACGGCCATCGACTACGCCAACGGCGAGCCGCATCTGGGACACGCGCTGGAGAAGATCGGCGCCGACGCTATCGCGCGGTACAGGAGGCTGCGCGGCGATGACGTGCATTTCCTGATGGGGATGGACGAGCACGGGCAGAAGGTGGCGCAGGCCGCCGCGGCGCGGGGGGTGCAGCCGCAGGAACTGGTGGACCGGATCGCGGCGTCGTTCGAAGCGATGTGGGCCCGGCTCGGCATCTCCCACGACCAGTTCATCCGCACCACCGAGCCCGCCCACAAGGCCGGCGTGCGGGCGCTGATCCTGCGCATCCACGAGCTGAACCCGGACGATTTTTACGAGAAGGCATATGAGGGCTGGTACTGCGTCGGGTGCGAGCTGTTCAAACGCGACGACGAGGTCGTGGACGGCAAGTGCGTCATCCACCCGACGCGTGACCTCCAGTGGACGGAAGAGCGCAACTGGTTCTTTCGCCTCACGCGTTATGAGGTATTCTTAAAGACCTGGTTCGCCGACCATCCTGGATTCCTGCGGCCCGAGACGCGGCGCAACGAGATTCTCTCGCTGCTCGAGCAGGGGCTGGAGGACATCTCGATCACGCGGTCGCGGCTGGCCTGGGCCATTCCCTTCCCGATCCCGACCAGCGACGGCGAGCAGCAGGGCACGTGGGTCTGGTTCGACGCCCTGCCCAACTACCTCACCGCCACCGGGTATCCCGATCCGTCCTACGCGCGGCGGTGGCCGGCGCAGCTGCACGTGATCGGCAAGGACATCACGCGGCTGCATTGCGTGATCTGGCCGGCCATGCTCAAGGCCGCGGAACTGGCGCTTCCCGAGGCGGTGTGGGCGCACGGGTTCGTGTCGCTGGGCGGGGAACGGTTCAGCAAGTCGGCCGGCGTGAAGCTCGAGCTGGCGGACGCGATCGACCGGTTCGGGCCCGATGCGTTCCGGTACTTCCTCACCCGCGAAGTGCCGTTCGACGGCGACGGCAGCTTCTCGTGGGAGCGGTTCGAGGACCGGTACAACGCCGACCTGGCCAACGCGTGGGGCAATCTGGCCAGCCGGACGATCGCGATGGTGGAGCGCTACCGCGGAGGCGTGGTTCCGTCGGCGCCCCGAGGCCCCGTGGACGAAGCGGACGCCGCCGACTACGGGGCCTATCATGCCGCCATGGACGGCTCGCGGGGCTATCCGCTGCACGAGGCGCTCCGCGCGGTGTGGCTCACCGTGGCCCGCGGCAACGAATACGTGGACCGTCAGGCGCCGTGGAAATTGGCCAAGGATCCGGCGCTCGCCGACGCGCTCGACGCCACGCTGGGCACGCTCATCCGGCAACTGGCGCGACAGTGCGTGGCGCTGCAGCCGTTCATGCCGGGCAAGGCGCAGACGCTGTGGGAACAGTTGGGCGGCCCCGGCGCGGTGGCGGACCAGCGCTTTGCGGCGTTCGACGCGCTCGACCCCGCGGGGTGGCGGGTGACGAAGGACGATCCGCTGTTTCCGAAGCCCGAACGCGCCGGCTGATCCGTGGCCTACCGGTGATGCACGACGGGGAACTCCGCTGGAGTTCCCCGTCATGCATTCCGTCCCGCGGCCGACTCAGAACGTCACGCCGAACGTGAGCGGGAGCATCTGGCGCGATGCGCCGCTATGGGCGATCACGTAGTAGCGCAACTCCACGAAGTAATGCATGTCGCCGAGCTGCCACTGGTAGCCACCCCCGAAGTTCAGCCCCAGATCGTTCTCGCTGTTGTAGCCGAAGTAGCTGCTCACGTGGTTGAGCCCCACTCCTCCGATGACGTACGGGGCATCGCCCGGCGCCAACGGAAGCAGGGCATTCACCACGAGCATGGTGACGCTCTGGTTGACGAGGCTATTCTTGCCGCTGAATCCGCTGTAGCCGATCTCGCCGCGCAGCGCCACCGGCGACCCCTGAGGCGTGCCCTGCACGAAGCCGTTGAGGATGTAACCGGTCTGCACGGCGCGGCTGAGATCGCTGAGCGGAATGTTGAGGCCGGCGGAGGCGCCGAAGTGCACGGCGTCGGCAACGGGCTGCTGGGCGTCGGCCGTCTGGCCGGCGATGGTGAGCGTGGTGGCGACGGCGGCGAAAATCACGAGGCGTGATGCCTTCATGTGGGCTCCTGGGCTGAGGGTCGATCGCGCCGCGGATGGGCGGCGGCAACGCCGCTGGAAACTAACGGCGCGCACGGCAGGGGAAAACGGGAGTCCAGCTTGCTCACGGCTTGGAGAAGTCCACCTTGGGCACCGCGGTGGCTGCCTGGTCGGTGGCCTTGAAGTACTTCCGCTCCTTGGCGCCGGTCACCTTGGCGGTCAACACGGCCGGGAACTGGCGGATGTACGCGTTGTAGGCCTGGACCGCGTCGTTGTAGTCGGTCCGCGCCACGGCCACCCGATTTTCCGTACCGGTGAGTTCGTCCTGCAAGCGCAGGAAGCTCTCGTCGGCCTTGAGGTTGGGGTAGTTCTCCGAAATCGCGAGCAGCCGGCCGAGCGCGCCGGTCATGTTCTGGTCGGCATTGGCCATCTGCTCAGGATCCTTGCTCTGCACCGCACCGAGCAACCGCGACCGAGCGGCGGCTACCGTATCGAAGATCGCCTCTTCGTGCTGCGCGTAGCCCTTTACGGTGCTCACGAGGTTGGGGATCAGATCGGCGCGCCGCTGCAGCTGCACCTCGATCTGACCCTGCGCCGAAGACGCCTGCTCATCCAGCTTCTGGATGGTGTTGTATCCGCAGCCGGTGGTGAGGACGATGAGCGCACCTGCGAGCCAGCGACGTTTCATGGAAGAATTCCTCGTTCCCACTGGTGAACTGACGCGCGGCCAATGACGCCGCGCCTGCACGGGATAGGCCGACCGGACGACCCGTCCGGCTCTCCCTGCCCACATCCGTACGAAGACTGCCCGGCCCAGGTTCCGGCCGCTACCCCTCGGCAGTGAAGGCGTCCAGATAGCGAACCACGGCTTCAACGCCAAGCAGGTACCCATCCAAGACGCCGGGTGCATCGGCGGCCGCGAGCTTCTGTTCGCCGCGCACGTGCCGCACCACGCGCACGAACGCTTCGGGGTTCGTGCCGGCCGCCGAGGCTACCGATCGGCTCAACTCAACGTTGTCGCGCGACGGCGTCTGCCCGCGCAACCGCTCCACGGCGCGGAACACCACCATCACGGCGCTCACGCTCCCGGCCAGCAGTCGCAGCTCCGCCTTGTTGTCGTTGCCCGAAGCGAGTGTGCCCTGGCGCAGGGCGAGCAGCTTGCCGAGCGCTTCGCGTTCGACCTGCAGCCGCAGATCGGCGCGACTCACCCGGATGCCGTCGAACGGCGCCGTGCCGTGGAGCACGCGGTGCCGTTCGAGAATGTCGGCGTACTCCATGGGGAACACGTCGCTCGAATCGCGCCATTCCTCGAGCGTGAAGATGAGCGGCGGCGGATTCCCGGCCTCGCGCCAGGCCCGCACAGTGGCCGAGAGGGCACGCAGGCGCGCCACGTCCAGGCGCTCGACGATTACGAGCACGTTGTGATCGGATCGGTTGGGAATGTGCTCGCCAGCGGCGGCCGAGCCGTAGAGCACGACCGCGTGTAATTCGGCGCCGAACACGCCCCGCAGCTGAGCGACCAAGTCATCAAGGGTCAATTTTGCCATAGCATCACCAGGAAGAACCTCCGCCACCACCGCTGAATCCACCGCCGCCACCGAACCCGCCGAATCCACCCCCGCCGCCGCCCCCGAAGCCCCCGCCGCCGAACCCACCCCCGCCCCATCCGCCGCGCCGCCCGCCGCCCATGCCCGAGAGAAAGAGCAGCGGCAGGCAACCGCTGCGCCGCCCGCCGAGCAGGCTCAGCACCACGATCAGTATGATGAAGAATACGATCGGGGGAATTCCCCCGGCCGGCCCCGTGGACTCGTCGGGCGACGGTGCGGACGCGACGAGCGCGGAATCAACGGAGAAATGGTATTCCTGCGCCATGGCCTGGGCGACGCGCATGGCGATCAACGCCGTGCCGTCGCCGTAGTCGCGGTTGCGGAAGAACCGTGAAGCGGCTTCGCGGCAGATGTCGCCGGCGTCGGCATCGGTGAGGTAGCCTTCGGCGCCCCGTCCCACTTCGACGCGGCATTGCCCGCTCCCTCCGGAATTGGTCTCCTTGGGGACGATGAGAATGACCACACCGGCGTTCCGGTTGGGATCGCCGGGCTGGCCCACGTTGCCCACCTTCCACTGGCGGCCGATCTGCAGAGCCACTTCGCTCACGTCCTGGCCATGCAGGTCGGGGAGCGTGACGATGGCCATCTCGCCCGGCGAGTGCGTGCGCACCGCCTGGGCAAGCGCCGTCAGGGCGTCAACCGTCTGCGCAGGGAGCACATGCGCGAAGTCGTTGACGAGCCCGACCGGGTCCGGGATCTGCAACCCGCCGGCCTGCCAGAGCGTGGCCAGACCGGCGATGAACGAGAAAAGGAACACGGAAGCTCGACGTCTCGGGAAATGGGCGTGGGGCCCGATTCGAGTTTAGCGGAGCGCGGGCGCCGGGACCAGGCGAGCCCGCATCCTCCGCAGGCCGATGGCCCGCGTTAAGTTGGTACGGAATTCGAGTCGCGGGTGTTTCGCCCGGCGCCTACCTCAGCCCAGTAGCCATGCTCCGTACACGGTTCGTCGTCCCACTCGGCGTGCTGCTGCTCGCCGCCCTGACCGCAGCCGCCGCGGGACCGCGGCCGCTACGCCGCGATCCGGCGGGCGCGGCCGGTCCCGATTCGATCCTCAAGCTGGCCGACGCCGGCCGGATCCAGGGGTCGGCGTCGGCGACCGTATGGCTGATCGAGGCGAGCGACTTCCAGTGCCCGTATTGCAAGGACTGGCACGACGCGAGCTACGCGACGATCCTGAAGGACTACGTGAACACGGGCAAGGTGCGGTTCGCATTCCTCAACGATCCGCTGCACCCGCACTCCGAGCAGGCCGCGGAAGCTGCAATGTGCGCTTCGGCGCAGAGCAAGTTCTGGCCCATGCACCAGTCGTTGTTCGCGACGCAAGACACGTGGGCGGAACAGGCCGATCCGGCGCCGCTCTTCGATTCGCTGGCGGCGAAGGCGGGAGTGAGCCTCAAGGACTGGCGCGGCTGCGTGGCCACTCACGCCACGCGTCCGATGATCGAGGCCGACCAGGCCCGGCTGCGGGCTAGCGGCGTGCAGTCCACGCCGACCTTTTTCGTGAACGGCAAGAAGCTCGTGGGCGCAGCGCCGACGGCGGCCTTCGTCGCCGCGCTGGACTCCGCGCTGGCCAAGAACGGCAAGCCCTGACCCGTGCGCGCCGCGCTCCGGCCGATTTACGCCGCCGCGGCGCAGTTGGCCCGGCTCGCCGCAGCCGCGACCCCGGCAGGGTCAGCGGGCGAGGCATCGAAGCTCGCGCGCACGTTCGCGGCACGGCGCGGTATCCGCCGCCGCTACGCACGGTGGGGGGAGCACCGCGATCCGGCCCGTGCCCTGCTCTGGATGCACGCGCCGTCGGTGGGCGAGGGCCTGATGGCGCGGCCGGTGCTGGAGCAACTGCGCAATTCCCATCCGTCGCTTTTATTAGCTTATACATACTATTCGCCGAGCGCCGAACGGTTCGCGGCGGGACTGGACGTGGATTTTCGCGACTACCTGCCGTTCGATACCGGCGGCGACGCGCGCGCTGCGCTGGACGCGCTGGCCCCCCGGGCGCTGGTGTTCAGCAAACTCGACGTATGGCCCACGCTCACACGCGAGGCGGCGCGGCGGGGAGTGCGGCTGGGACTGGTGAGCGCAACGCTCGCCGCAAATTCGTCGCGGCGCCGCGCGTGGGCGGCCGTATGGCTGCGCGACGCATACCGGGCCCTCGATGCCGTGGGAGCCATCGACGCCGACGACGCAGAACGGCTGGTGGCGCTGGGCGTGCCGCGGTCCGTCATCACGATCACCGGCGACACGCGCTACGACCAGGTGTGGGCGCGGGCGGCCCGCGTGGACCGGAATGGTCCCCTGCTGGCGCCGCTGGCATCGGAGCGGCCTACCATCGTAGCCGGGTCCACCTGGCCGACCGACGAGGCGCCGTTGCTGGCCGCGTTCGAGGCGTGCCGCGTGCGGCAGCCGGGCATCCGCCTCATCCTCGCGCCGCACGAACCGACGCCTCAGCATCTGCACCCGCTCGAACAGTCGGCGCAACGTTTGCGGATCGCGCTGGCGCGGCTCGGCACGCCAGAGGCGGGGTCGGCCGACGTCGTGCTCGTGGACCGGGTGGGCGTCCTCGGCGATCTGTATGCGCTGGCCGACGTCGCCTACGTCGGGGGCGCGTTCCACGGGGCGGGACTGCACTCCGTGCTGGAGCCGGCGGCATTCGGCGTGCCCGTGGCATTCGGACCGCGATACGAGGGCAGCCGCGACGCGCAGGCGCTGATGACCGCCGGTGGTGCGCGAACCGCCACCGGCCGCGACGAGTTGACGGCCATGCTGTCGGAGTGGCTGGAGTCCGCGGCCGGGCGTTCCGAGGCCGGTCAGGCGGCGCGCACCGCGGTGGAACGTGGGCTGGGAGCCGCCGGGCGGTCGGTGCGGTTGGTGGAGGGGCTGCTCGGAGGGTGAAATTCCACCTTCCATCGGTAAAGGCCGGGTATCATCTTGTCATCTGGGTTCCGTGCGGTGCAGGAACCCGGATTCTCGCGGGCTTTGATGGAGGCCCACATGAACACTTTGCGTCTTTTCGCAGCCCTCGCCACGGCCGGCGTTGTCGGCGCCTGCGCGTCCGGAGGTTCGACGACCGGCGGAGACACCGGGCTCACTCCAATCGTTTCGCTGAGAGGCGGGGGCGGGGCCGGCGGGGGGATCACGCGCAAGGGCACCTTCACCGCTACGAGCGCCTCAAGTGCGGGAATCTTGACGGCGAACCGGGCGGCGCGGGTGGACGGTACCGTGACCGTAACTCCCGAAGCGGGCACCGATGATCAGTTCACGGTCGTGATCGAACTCAATTCGCAGCGCGGCGCGGAGGAACTGCTCTGGAGCATCGCACCTGGCCCGTGCGGGAGTGCCGACCTTCCCCTCGTGCCACCGCGGCAGAACGCGCCGATCGGTGTCCAGGACTCCGGGCTTGCCCGGGTGACCGCCGAATTCCGGGCCATGATGACAAGCGACCACGACTATCACGTGAATCTGTACGCGAACGAAGGCACCGATCAGTCCGACGTGGTCGCCTGCTCCAATTTGCGGAGTTGACGGGCGGCAGCCAGGACGCGAAACGGCGGGGCGACTGCCCCGCCGTTGGTGCATCGACGCTCGCCAGTGGTCAGGCCGAGTGCGCGCGCTCGGTGACCACGCGGACGCGGTTCTCCACGACCTGGAGGAACCCGCCTTCGACCACGAACCGCTTGGCGTCGGCGCCGGCGCCCACCCGGAGTTCGCCCTTGCCGAGCAGGGTCATCATCGGCGCGTGGCCGGTGAGAATGCCCACCTGGCCGTCGAACGCGGGGGCAACCACGGAGTCCGTAGCGCCTTCGAACAGCACCGCTTCGGGCGAGATGACGGAGACGTTGAGCACGCGATGATCCTCAGCTCTGGGCGAGCTTCTTGGCGTTGGCGATCAGGTCGTCGGCGCCGCCGGCCATGAAGAACGCCTGTTCCGGATACTGGTCGAACTCACCGGCCACGAGCCGTTCGAACGAGCTGATCGTCTCCTCGAGCTTGACGTACTTGCCGGGAATGCCGGTGAACTGCTCGGCGACGGCGAACGGCTGCGACATGAACCGCTGAATGCGGCGTGCGCGGCCGACGATCTTCTTGTCGTCTTCCGAGAGCTCGTCCATGCCGAGGATGGCGATGATGTCCTGCAGCTCCTTGTACCGCTGGAGGATCTTCTGGACGTCGGTGGCCACCTTGTAGTGGCGATCGCCGATGTACTGCGGATCGAGGATGCGCGAGCCCGAGGCGAGCGGATCGACGGCCGGATAGATGCCCAGCTCGGTGATGGCGCGCGAGAGCACGACCGTGGCGTCGAGGTGGGCGAACGCGGTGGCCGGCGCCGGATCGGTGATGTCGTCGGCGGGCACGTAGATGGCCTGCACCGAGGTGATCGAGCCGTCGCGCGTCGATGTGATGCGTTCCTGCAGGTCGCCCATCTCGGTGGCCAGCGTCGGCTGATAACCCACGGCGCTCGGCATGCGGCCGAGGAGGGCCGACACTTCGGAGCCGGCCTGCGTGAACCGGAAGATGTTGTCGATGAACACGAGCACGTCGGCGTGTTCGCGGTCGCGGAAGTACTCGGCCACAGTGAGGCCCGACAGGCCGACGCGGAGGCGCGCGCCCGGGGGCTCGTTCATCTGGCCGTAGATCAGCGCCGTGGAGCCGAGCACGCCCGATTCCTTCATCTCGAGATAGAGGTCGTTGCCTTCGCGCGTGCGCTCGCCCACGCCGCAGAACACCGAGCGGCCGCCGTGGCCCTTCTGCACGTTGTTGATGAGCTCCATGATGACGACGGTCTTGCCGACGCCGGCGCCGCCGAAGAGGCCGATCTTGCCGCCCTTCACGAACGGGGCGATGAGGTCGACGACTTTGATGCCCGTCTCGAAGACTTCCGTCTTGGGCTCGAGATTCACGAATTCGGGACGCTTGCGGTGGATGGGCCACCGCTCGACGTCGGGCGAGATCGGTTCGCCGTTGTCCACGGGCTCGCCAAGCACGTTGAGGATGCGGCCCAGCGCCGCGTCGCCGACCGGCACCGTGATCGGGCCGCCGGTGTCGATCACGTCCATGCCGCGCACCACGCCGTCGGTGGACGACATGGCGACGGCGCGCACCTGGTTGCGGCCGATGTGCTGTTGGACCTCGACGACGACGTTGATTTCGATGCCGTCCGACGTGGTGTGCACACGGAGGGCATTGTAGAGTTCGGGAAGCTGGCCGGGATCGAACTCGACGTCGAGCACCGGTCCGATGACCTGGACGACCTTTCCGATGTTGGCGGGAGCAGCAGTAGTGGCAGACATGGCTAGCCCTGGAGAGCCGCAGCGCCGCCGACGATCTCGGCGATCTCCTGCGTGATCTGCGCCTGGCGGGCGCGGTTGTAAGTACGGCGGAGGATGTTGATCATATCGGACGCGTTGTCCGTGGCGTTCTTCATGGCCGTGCGCTGCGCGCTCTGGAACGCCGCTTCACTTTCCACCAGCGCGCGATAGACGACGTTGCGCACGTACGCCGGCAGGAGCTGGTCGAGAATCTCGTCGGCCGACGGGAACAGCAGGTAGTCGAGCTGGGCCGTGCCGCGCTCCGGCGGTGCGACCGGCAGCATCCGCTCGCTGACGGCCGGCGTGGAGAGCACCGAATTGAACTTCGTGTACACCACGTAGACCGCGTCGAGCTTGCCGCCGCCGAAGTCGGCGCGCAGTCCGTCCACCAGCTCGGCGGCATTCTGCGTGGTGGGTTTGTCGCCGATGTCGGTGCGACTCGACGCGAGCGTGCGGCCCACGTACTTGAAGTAGCCCACGCCCTTGCGGCCCACCACGTGGAGGTCGATGGCGACGCCCTCAGCTTCGAGCCGGGCGACGAGCCCGCGGGCTTCCTTGATGAGGTTGGAGTTGAACGCGCCGGCCAGCCCGCGGTTGGACGTGATGAGCAGCACGGCCGCGCGCCTCACGTGCGCCGGCTGGCGCAGCAGGGCGAAGCGGCCGGCGAGGTCGGGCGAGTACAGATCGGCCAGCACCTCGGCGAGCGCGGTGGCATATGGACGCGCCGCGCGCACGCGATCCTGCGCCCGCTTCATCTTGGAGGTTGCGACCATCTCCAGCGTGCGCGTGATCTTGCGGGTGTTCTCGACCGATTTGATTCGGCCCTTGAGCTCGCGACCCTTGGCCATGGATTACAGACTCGCCGCGGTGAACTTGGCTTTCCCCGTACCGGCGGTCTGCTTGTAGGCGTCGATGGCCCCCTTGAGCTCGGCTTCGAGCTCCTTGGTCAGGACCTTCTGCATGCGGAGCTTCTCGCCGATCTGCGGGTGGCTGGCCGATATGTACTGGTGGAAGCCGATCTCCCACTCACGGATGTGCGTGGTCTCGACGTCGTCGAGGAAGCCGTTGGTGACCGCGTAGATGATCATCACCTGCTGCTCGACGGGCATGGGCTGGAACTGGCCCTGCTTGAGCACTTCAACGGTGCGAGCGCCGCGATCGAGCTGGCGTTTGGTGGCGGCGTCGAGGTCGGAGGCGAAGGAGGCGAACGCCTCGAGTTCGCGGTACTGGGCCAGGTCGAGGCGCAACCGGCCAGCCACGGACTTCATGGCCTTGATCTGCGCCGAGCCGCCGACGCGCGATACCGAAATCCCGACGTTGATGGCGGGGCGTACGCCAGCGAAGAACAGATCGGCCTCGAGGAAGATCTGGCCGTCGGTGATCGAAATGACGTTGGTGGGAATGTAGGCCGACACGTCGCCGGCCTGCGTCTCGATGATCGGCAGCGCAGTGAGCGAGCCACCGGGCTTGAGGATGTTCTTGCCGTCCACCACGCCTTCATCTTCGCGCAGTTTGGCGGCGCGCTCGAGCAGACGCGAGTGCAGATAGAACACGTCGCCGGGGTACGCCTCGCGGCCCGGCGGGCGACGCAGCACGAGCGACAGCTGGCGGTAGGCCGCGGCCTGCTTGGACAGGTCATCGTACACGCACAGCGTGGGCTTCCCCTCGTTGTACATGAAGTACTCGGCCATGGCGCAGCCGGTGTAGGGCGCGATGTACTGCATGGGCGCCGGGTCGGAGGCCGTGGCGGCAACGATGATCGTGTACTCCATGGCGCCCGCTTCCTTGAGGCGCTCGAGCACCGAGGCAACCGTGGACGCCTTCTGTCCGATGGCCACGTACACGCAGATGACGCCGGTGCCCTTCTGATTGATGATCGTGTCGACAGCGATGGCAGTCTTGCCTGTGCCCCGGTCGCCGATGATCAGTTCGCGTTGTCCGCGGCCGATGGGGATCATCGAGTCGATGGCCTTGAGTCCGGTCTGGAGCGGCTCCTTCACCGGTTGGCGGACGATGATGCCGGGCGCCTGCGATTCGACCTTGCGCTGCGTGGCGGCGACAATCTCACCGCGGCCGTCGATCGGGCGGCCCAGGGCGTCGACGACGCGGCCGATCAGCTCCGGGCCGACAGGCACTTGGAGCACGCGGGCGGTGCGGCGGACGTCGTCGCCTTCGCGCAGTTGGAGATAATCGCCGAGGATGACGGCGCCGATGTTGTCCTCTTCGAGGTTCAACGCGAGCGCGGTGATCTTGTTGCCGGTCTCGGACGAGGTGATCTCGAGCATCTCGCCGGCCATGGCCTTCATGAGGCCGTAGATACGGGCGATGCCGTCCTTCACTTCGAGGACGGAACCGACCTCTTCGACATCGAGCGAATGGAGATCAGCAGCGTCGATCTCGCGGAGCAGGATGTCCTTGATCTCGCCGGGGCGAAGCGTCGTCTCGGTAGCCATACGGAATGGTCGAAAGGGGTGCGACAAAAAAGAGCGGGCTGAGCTTGTGAAAATTATCACAAGGCCCGAGAGCGTGCAAGCAGCCGGGACCCGTGTTCCAGGCGGTCCGCACCATGGCCCGAGTTCGGTTCACCCGGCGAAGATTGGATGCCGATGAGCGGCGTGATCCACTCGACTTTACTCCACATGGCAGGGAGTCTCAAGGACCTCAAGGTCTGGCAGGAAGCGGTGGGGCTGGCCGCCGACGTGATCCGGGCCACGCGCCACGGCAACCGCCGGGAGGTGAAAGTGGTGGCCGAGACCACGATGCTCACGGCCATCGCCTTGGCCGAGCATATCGCCGAAGGCTACGGCCGGTATACCGCGTCCGAGCAACGGCAGACCTACCGCGCCGCCCGGCGCGACCTCCTCCGCCTGGAAACCCAGTTGGCCGTGGCCCGGCAGGCCGATGTGCTCTCGGCAGGCCACCTACCGCAGCTCTCGCATCGCGCGCAGTTGGTGGGCCGGCTGCTCGGCGGCTACCTCGTCTACCTCGACCGGCAGCTCGCGCAGCCGGATCGCTCTATCCCCGACTCCGCGCGTGACCCCGATTGAAGCGGTCGATGAGGTCCACGGCGCGGAGTCGGGCCAGCGACGTGGGCCGCGTGCCGGCGATCCGTTGCGCGGTGCTCGAGAGGTGCGACGACGAGGCGAAGCCGAGCACGCGGGCTACGTCGCGGACGTCGTAGCCGGGATTCTTGGCCAGTTCCGCTGCTCCGATCAGCCGAATGAGGTCGATGACGCGCTTGAGGTTGGGGGCGCCGTCGGCGGAGAAGGTGCGGCTCAGGTGCTCGCGCGTCACGCCCAGAGCCTTGGCGAGCGCTGCCGTGCGCACCGGGCGGCCGGCGTGCTGGGCTACGTAGCGCCACGCGTCGAGCTGGAGAGGATTGGTGAGTCTCAACGGTGCGGGGGGCAGGCCGAGGGCCGCCGTGAAGCGCGCGGAATACGACTGACGCAGCACGAGTTCGCGCATCGCGTCCTCGTCCACGTCCTCGACGAGGACGTCGGCGAACTCCAGAGCCGCGCACTGGGCGAGAATGGGGCCGTCGGCGGCGCGAAGCGTGGTGAGCGCGAAGAACGGGACGCTCGGGTACTCGCGGGCCAGGGCGGCCGCGCGCCAGTTGTCTTCCTGCGCCGACCCCAGGTCGACGATCGTGGCGTCAATGAGTTCGTCGCGGAAGGCGTTGGCGAACTCGTCCACGCCGCGGCGCACGATCAGCCGCCAGCGACGCCGTGGAAAGGTCTCGCGCGCCATGGTGCGCGTTCGTTCGCGGGGCGCGAATACGAGGACCGTGGGCGGGGGAGCCGCGGCGGCGAGATCGGGCATGGGTCAGACGCCGGCAAGGCGCGCGGCTACCTGACCGTTGGCGCGCCTCAGCACCTCACGGGCGTTCCCATATGAGATCCTGGCCTCGGCGTCGTCGAACGGCAGCCACTTGCAGGCGCTGATCCCTTCGGCGCGTTGCGGGCAGGTGGTGCTCGCGGTGGTCTCCATGAGGAAGAAGTGGCAGACCTTGTGGATGAGCCGGCCACGGAACCGGAAGTACCAATCGATGACGTCGATGTCGCCGCGCACGTCGAGCTCACGGAGCCCGGTTTCCTCGGCGACCTCGCGGACAGCGGCCGCCGCGGGCTGTTCGCCCTTCTCGATGTGCCCCTTGGGAAAGCCCCAGTTCTTGTAGCTGTCGCAAATCAACAGGTACACGGGCAGGCCGTCCTGCATGCGGTAGACGACGCCGCCGGCGGAGGTCTCGAGTTTCGCGTGTTGACGGGTCACCGGGCGGCCTCGGCCATCATGTGGGCGTCGGCTTCCAACGACGGCCGGCCCTCGATGAACTGGCGGACGATGGGATCCTCGGTATGCCGGATCTCATCCACGGTGCCGCACTGGCGCACCTTGCCCTCGTAGAGCATGGCGATTCGGGTGCCCACCGTATACGCGCTGCGCATGTCGTGCGTGATGACGACACCGGTGACGCCCAGCCGCTCGCGCAGACGGATCATGAGCTGATCGATGACGGCGCTGGTGACGGGATCGAGGCCGGTGGTGGGCTCGTCGTAGAGGATGTACTTGGGCCGGGTGGCGATGGCGCGGGCGATGCCAACACGCTTGCGCATGCCGCCGGAGAGTTCGGCCGGGAACTTGTCGGGGACGTCGGCGAGGTCCACGAGGTCGAGGGCTTCATGGACGCGTTCGGCGATCTCCTTGTCGGTGAGTTCGCCCTGCTTGCGCAGGCCCATGGCGACGTTGTCGCCGACGTTGAACGAGTCGAAGAGCGCGGCAAACTGGAAGACATAGCCGACTCGAGCGCGGAGTTTGTAGAGCTCCTTGCGCGAGAGCTTCTGGACTTCGAGGCCGTCGACCCAGACCTGGCCCGAGTCCGGCTCCAGCAGCCCTACGATATGCTTGATCGCGACGGATTTTCCGCTGCCGGAATAGCCGATGATGACGACCGTCTCGCCTTCCGCGACATCGAGGGTGAAGCCATCGAGGACCATCTTGGTGCCGAAGGACTTGTGGACGTCGATGAGGCGGATCATGCGGAAGGGAGAGGAGGGAAAGAAATGTGATGTAAAGAGGGGAGAACCGCAAACCAGAAGGAGCGCAGGGCCGAAACCGCGCAGAGCCGAAGCTACGCGGGCCGAAACCACGCAGGGCCGAAAAGGCGGGGAATACGGAAAGGGCCGGCTTGCGCCGGCCCTTCCGGAAACTGCGAATTGGATTGTCACGGCGAGCGGGCGACGGTTCGCCGGTCCGCTGCCCGACTGTCAGACTGCCCGACTGTCAGACTCTCAGACTCTCAGACTGTCCGACTGTCAGACTGTCCTACGCAGCGAAGCTGCCCAATGCCCGGCCCACGTCGCCTTCACGGAGGCGCTTGAGGGCGCGGTCGCGCAGCTGGCGGACGCGCTCGCGGGTGACGCCGAGCATCGAACCGATTTCCTCGAGCGTGTGCTCGCGTCCGCCTTCGAGGCCGAAGTAGAGACGCAGGACCTTGGCATCGCGCGGGGGAAGCGTGCTCAGGGCCTGTTCGATTTCGTCGGTGAGGAAGCGGTTCATGGCTTCCTCTTCGGTGTCGGGCATCTCGTCGGCCACGAAACGCTCGATGAGCGAGCGGTCGCCCTCGGGATCCATGGGGGCGTCGAGGCGCACGTCGCTGGTGTTGAGCGCGGCGAGCGACTGGACGACGTCCACCGAGAGGCCGGTGAGGTGCGACAACTCCTCGGGGTTGGGCTCGCGGTTGAGCTTCTGCCGGAGGATCTCCGAGGCCTTGATGATTCTCGAGAGGTCGGCCGTGCGGTTGAGCGGCACGCGTACCGTGCGCCCCTGGCGGGCGAGAGCTGAGAGGATGGCCTGGCGGATCCACCAGACGGCGTACGAGATGAACTTGACGCCCTGATCGGGGTCAAATTTCCTGGCAGCGGTGAGCAGGCCGACGTTCCCTTCGCCGATGAGATCGATGAGCGGGAGGCCGCGGTTCTGGTACTTCTTGGCCACGGAGATGACGAAGCGCAGGTTGCGCTTGACGAGCTCCTGGAGCGCATCCTGGTCGCCAGCACGGATCTTCCGGGCGAGCTCGATCTCCTCCATGCCCTTGAGCAGGGGGTACGTGCTGACCTCGTAGAGGTACTGGTCGAGGATGTCGCGCTCGGGTTCGCTCGGCGCGATGCCCACCGGCGCGGCACGGCGACGGCGGCGTTTGACTTCGGTCATGTATTGCCTCAAGCGGACTGCGTGTTGAATGATCTATGAGCTGCGACGCCAGGCGTCGCGGAGCTGGAATACAACAGTGTGCGCAGGGTCGAGCGCACGGTTCCCATCTCTTGAGACAATGGGAGGCGACAAAAAATACCGTATTGGCGGAGAACCGCCAGTCCCTTTCGTTGACACTCCTTATACGCCTGGATATACTTCGCGGTTCCTGATAACTCGCGGTCTTAGCGAGTTGTCCCCGGGGGCGTAGCTCAGTTGGGAGAGCGCTTGAATGGCATTCAAGAGGTCAGGGGTTCGATTCCCCTCGCCTCCATCGGCGCCGACGATCCGGTCGGTGTTGACGGCCGGGCCGAAGAAGACGTGGGACCGGACAGCCCGGAGATCGCGGGAATAGCTCAGTTGGTAGAGCACAACCTTGCCAAGGTTGGGGTCGCGGGTTCGAGTCCCGTTTCCCGCTTGCTGACATCAACACATATGATGAACCGCTGAACGGGGCGGGGAGTTCCCGGGGCGGCACGGGCGGTTAGCTCAGTTGGTTAGAGCGCCACGTTGACATCGTGGAGGTCACAAGTTCGAGTCTTGTACCGCCCATACCCCCGTGCTTCCGAGTGGAGCATGGGGTTTTTTGTACCTCCGACGAGGCGCGCGGTGAGAACAGCGCAGGGCCAGAGCGACGCACGGCCGATACCCCGCCATGCCGAGACGGCGCACCGCCGAAACAGCGCACGGCCGAAACGGCGGGGAAGCGGAAGGGAGCAAACAGCGAACGGTTGATTACCCTCGCCGCGGCGGGTAATTTTGACGACTAGGCCTTTTCGGGGTGGGCTTTTATTGGCGACGTTGCGCCCATAGCTCAATTGGATAGAGCATCTGACTACGGATCAGAAGGTTGGGGGTTCGAGTCCCTCTGGGCGCATGAACAACGAATTTGAGTTGGGCGGCAGGAACGGACGGCTATTGCCGTGAACGCTATTGAAGTCTCTAGCCACAAATCGGGGCGTAGCTTAGCCCGGTAGAGCGCCTGCTTCGGGAGCAGGAGGTCGCTGGTTCGAATCCAGTCGCCCCGACTGATGTAAGTTATTGATTTGCATGATATTGGAACAAGAAGCCCAGCGGTTGATTCGCTGGGCTTCGTGTTTGTAGGAAGCACATAGGAAGCCTTTGATCAACGATTCGCGACGCGCGTCTGGTGGCCGATGTATGACTGTGCCCAAACGACCCTGCCCCGTTGCACGAAGAAATGGGCACCGCAACCACCAGTCTGCCACACCGAAGGCACGAGGCTCGGTCGGCGTAGCCAGTCAACTGACACCTTCCACCCTTTCGGTCCGGCAACAGGCACTTGGATTCGCTCGGGACACGCGGGGCAGCGAAAGTGAACCCACTTTGGATGCCCGTCGCGCCGTTCAAGGAATAAGACACCCGGCGCGAGTTCCTCGTCTTCAGGCGAATCTGCGACTTCGGCAGCGAGAAGGTCGGGCCTCGTCCAAAGGCGTCGTCGGCACAGCCATTCGAGCAACGAGAGCGGTACCTGCGGCATTATGCCTGATCCAAGAACAGAGGCATGTCGCCACGGCCGTCGTACTTGCGAGTGCCGCACAGCTTGCACCCCGGTCTCCGGATGCCGCCCGGAATGCAGTCCGAGTCTTTCACTTGGTCGAAGCGACGAACTCTCTCGGCGCACGATCCCTCGTTGCCGCGAAAGGCGGTCAACCGCTGAAACAGCTCGTTCACGGCCATCGAGGCGAGCTCAGTGGTGAACGTCACCACGACCGGACTCGGGTCGGGCGCATCCTGCACGTACCCGGCCCGCCGTCGTTGCTGGTACAGGATCGGATCGTGTCGCCTCAAGTCCTCGGCCAGCATTGTTCCAGAGTTGATCGTCGAGCGGCAGTGCTGACACGGATAGCCGGGTTGAACAACAGTGACGCGGCCATCGAACGCGTCGTATCCAACATCCGCCCGAGGTTCTATCGAGAGCCCGAGATCCACGACCGGGATCAGGTAGAAATGTGCAAGTCGATTCAGGAAGTTGCGGCCGAGGTGATCATCCGTGCATCCGAACAGCACGTCACATGACCGAAGTGCATCTCGACACCGCTCGTCGTCGACATGATACGGATATCGGCGCACCGAAGATTGAAGCCCGAGCCTCGCGATACCTTCGCCGACAACGTCTACCTTGGCTCGCTGCAGATTCGCATCGAAGCGCGTCGCGAAGTGGAGTCGATTCAGGCTGGTTTCGTCAACGACGTCGGGATCGAAGAGTGCGAGGCGACGCACTCCTATGCGCGCAAGAAGGCTGGCGACCGCGGATCCCGTACCGCCACACCCGACGATGCCGATTCGGAGGAATCCAAGGTCCTCCGTCGACTGGGCGCCGAAAGCACGAACTTGTCGGTCAAGCGCTTCGTCATGGCGAGCAACGCCATGCTGCCTGTAACTGAAGCGCCATTGTTGACCGAAGATTCGGATTAGATCAACTTCCTTCGGCTTGAGATCGGTCTCATACGCCCTCGCAACGAGGTGCCCGTGACCATCCATCACTACGGACAGATGAGGGCGTTCGTTCTCAAGTCGATCCGCGGCAATCTGGAACAGCTCTCGCTCGGCCGTGTCATCCGCCGGTGAAAAGGCGAGTGGCCCTTCGGGGTGCGAATGTACAACCGCCACGCCGAACCCTTCGGTCTCCACACGTTTCAGCGCGTTGTAGAACGGCGTCGTTGACCAAGTCATCTTGAACGGGGTACGTTCCAGAAACGCACTCTCGTCGACCTCGATAAGCTCCCGGGTTAACAGCCGCTCTTCGAGTTCGCCCGTCCAGGGATCGACCTGGCGCGACCGGCCACAGATTAGCAGCGCGCCGTACTCGCTACCATCCCGAAGGACGCTCCTCTGCAGTGCGGCGCGATGTTCGTCGAGAATTGACAGCGTGTATCGTGTCATGCTTTCCGCAGTTCGTCTCGGACGTATTGAAGAAACGTCTCGAGTCCGTCCTGTCCATCACGCCAATCACTATCGTCCAAGTGGCGAGACCAGAACTGCCACTTACTCCCGAACAGCTCCTGCTCGCCAGCCGCTTGGTGCGGGTCACCACCGTCCAGTCGCTTTAGTCTCGGGCTGGTGTAGAAGCTATCGAGTCGCGTAGTCGAGTATCCGCTGGGAATCAACACGATCATGTCGCAACTTGAGCACGCCGCGAGTCCTTCATCGATGATCGCGGCGAGATTGCTTTCGAAGCGAAAGCCCGGAAAAAGCACTCCCCGGCGTTCGTTACCGTCGGGAAGACGCTCCGTCTTGAGCTCGTGCGCGAGCTCCTTGGCTTTCAGGAACTGCTGATCGTCCTCGGGTAGGAAGTTCACCGGCCGGGAGTGGTTGTGGGTTTGCGCGTGGTGAACCTCTTCTCTCCAGGAGGCGGCGCCTTTTCATCGAGATCGACCTTCTGATCGTTCCCGATTTGGGGATCTTCACCGGGCCCAGGAACGATCTGATTCACGACCCAGTCGGCGGGACTTGCGGCCAGTGACTTGATCTGGCTTCCGGAGATCAACTGCTCAGGCCACTCCTTCGGGATCTTGTTCACGATGAGCTTGAACTGATGTGGATGGGCTTCCGGCATGACTTTCACTCTGTTGGAGGGTTGCGGAACGCAAGAAGTGTTGTATTGTTATTACAACATAATGTTGTATCGGCAATACAACACTGTCAAGCCCACCCTAGGAGGATGCCATAACACCATGCCAAATAATGAGTTCGGTGACTACGTGCGAGAAAGGCGCGCGGCCTTGCGCTTGACTTTGCGGACTTTCGCTCAGAATGCCGGCCTAGATGCGGGAAACCTGAGTCGACTGGAAAGAGGGCGGGCAGAACCTCCCGAAAGCCAAGTCGTTCTCGATCGGATCGCGGAGGCGTTGGCTCTCCAGCCAGGCACGCCGGATTACCAGCGACTGAACGACTTGGCTGCCGCAGCAAAGGGACGGATTCCGGCGGATCTGTTGACCGACGAGGAGGTCGCGACAAGACTGCCGATCCTCTTCCGAACGCTTCGGAGCAAGCCGCTGAGTGGAGAGCAGCTTGAGAAGCTGATCGACTCGATCCGAAGAGCGTAAGCAGTGGCATTCCGGCCCGAGGTTCTTTCATACGACGACTTGAGAATCCGCGCGGAAGCGTTCCTGGATGAATTCCACGAGGAGCGAACACTCCCCGTTCCAATCGAAGAGATTGTCGAATTCGACTTCGAGATCGAACTTGTACCGATCGATGGGATTCTCGACGACCTTGAGGTCGACGCATTTCTGTCGAGTGATCTCTCCAGCATCTACGTCGATGCGTTCGTCATGGAGCACCGGCATCGCCGGCTGCGGTTCAGCTTAGCCCATGAACTTGCCCATCACGAGCTTCATCGGCCGCTCTATGACAGCGCACGGATCGCGTCAGTGCGGGATTGGGAAAGAGTTCAAGCGTCGATCAGCAGCGAGGACTATGCGTGGTTCGAGTTTCAAGCGAACAGTTTCGCGGGTCTGGTGCTTGTGCCTGCGGTGGAGCTTCGTAAGCAGTTCGAGTCCGCGATGCGCGCGGCGCGTGATGCCGGGTTGTCCGAGGCGATCTTGTCAAACGAGGCCGGGAAATCCTACGTGTCGAACTGGCTCGCAGGGCAGTTCGAGGTATCTGACCAAGTGATCGAGAAGCGCCTCGAGAAGGACAGTCTGTGGACGGCGCCAAGCCCTTTGGCGTCGAATCCGGAGAAACAACGCTAGCGCGAACTTCTCTGCAGGTGTACGTCGAACCGTCGCTGGCGCGGCAAACTCGCGAAGCCATCCGCTTCAGCCACGTCCGGCAGATCCAACGTCCGAAGTCGACGTCCTCGGAAGAGGATCGACGCTTCGCCCATTACCCGTAGCGCCGCGCCATCTATGGGATCGGAAAAGCCTCACCGTCGCGCAGCCGCTGTCCATTCGGGAATCTGCTGAGGTGCGCGTCCCAATCGAAGCTGTGGATCGGCACGAGGTGACGAGGCGCGATTCGGTGCGCAAACTTCTCCAGATCACCAGTGGACGCGTGCCCGCTGGTGTGGATCTCGGAAAAGGTCGCCCCCGCGGCGTCGAACAGGCGCCGGGTCTCTTGGTACTCGGCGGTCTGGAGGTATCCGGACCACATGGAAAACACCCATGCGTCGCGCGGTTCGAGCGATAGGCCCTTCTGCAGGAAATCGCGGAGCAGGGACGGCCGAGCATCGTCACGCTGTTCGGAATGGACGACAGCTTTGCCGCGCTCGTTGCATGGCCAGACGTGGCAGTCCGTGAGACGAAGGCTGGATCGTTGAGGCGTTTTGGGTTCTCGTAAAGGCGCTTCATGCTCGATGTCACCACAGCCGAGATGTTTGGCCAGCCAAGACCCGGTAACGACCGATGGAGAGCCGAAAGCCTTCCGAGGACGTCGACGGTGTAGAGGTCGAGAATCAGGGTTCGACCGGCGCGCTTGCATGCGCGATAAATGGTGACCGTGCGATCGATGTTTTGGGCCGACCATGTCACGTAGACGCGACCAGGCGTGTCGCGAAAGAGCGCCACGAATTGCTCCTCAAGGTCCGCCTCAGTAGGGAACGACTCGGTTCTGCCGAGTGTCGTCCCTTCGAGCAGGAGGACGTCGATGTCCTTGGGCGGCGACCTAAGAACCTGATCGACGAGTGCGGCCTTCCGTCCAGTCCGTCGGAAATCGCCTGAATAGAGAATGCGGCGGTTCGCGCACTCCACGAGAAGCATATGGGCGTCGAACGCGGAGTGGTCCGTCAAGTAGGGGGTGATCGAGAACGGGCCAACCTTGAACACGGAACGCGACATGAAATTCTGAAACGTCTGCCGTATCGAGTGTCCGGCCAGCGACGCGGTCATTCGGATCAAGACTTCGGTCGGAGCGCCGCTCCAGACCGGCCAGTCGTGAGGAAGCAGCCGAAGCAGGCCGAAGTGGTCCTGATGTGGATGCGAGATCACCAACGCATCCATCGGCTGCGACGTGTTCAGCGTCTTGGGGAGCAGGTCCGCGGCGGCGGAAGACGCATCGGCCCAGAGAGGACTGCCGGCGTCCAGGAGGATGCGCTGTCCGTCGCACGCGATTTCGATGCAGTTCCCGCCAATCTCCGAGGTGGACCGATGAATCGTCAGGACAGGTGCGGAACCGGACATCCAGGCGTCAACCTAGCCGCGCGACGGCGTCGTCCGGGGCCAGGATCGTTGGTTCGTAGAGACCGTATCCCATCAGACTCGAAGTGCCAACGCGAACATCTGCATACCGGCTCTCCGGAAGATCCCGGACCAGTTGGCGTAACCGCGTCTTGCTGGGATCATGATTCACCATCATCAGCAGCAGGATCGGCTTCTCATCACTGAAACCCGCCAACGGATTCTTGCACTTTATGAGCCCGAGCTGCCGCTTCTGGTTGAACACGTTGGCCATGTCGGCCTTGAAACTGGCGGCGCGGTCTGATCAGAAAGAAATTGTCAACATCCTTGATGTGTTTATGGAGACCGGCTTTGCCCGTCAGGGCACCGTCGCCATGCTTGACTTCGATGAGGACGAGTCGCCATGGCTGCCGATGCTGCCGCCGCGCTTTTGCCGTCGAGGGCCAGACGACCGCCACGAGGTCGAAGCGCAGCCCGCGACTCGCGTACTCGATGTCGCAAATGTAGTAGTCGGTGTCGTTGGCAACGCTGGAGAAGTTGTTGTCGCGAAGAATGAGCTGCTGAATCTCGCGCTCCTCCGCCGGCGGGTTAGATCCATCGCCTCTTTCAGGCGCGGAAACGCCGCGACCCATGCGTCGACATCAACCTGAGCGCGCAGATCGCGGGCTGGGAGCGTGGCAGTCCGCACTGCGCTGCTGAAGTAGTTGCGATCAAATGTCGCGACGTAGGCGCTCTGCCGACCTCGCGCGACCTGAAGGAGGCTCCCTCCTCTGTAATAGAGATTGATTCGGTCTCCCCGCAGCTCAAGACAGACGCTGCGATCTCGCTTGACGCGACCAAGGAGCGGCGAGAGCATCCCGTCCTTCAGGTCGGCCAAGAACTCCGGCCCGAGCGCTCGTTCTCGTTTCATT
>CAVSKV010000003.1:0-184546 GCA_963728785.1 uncultured Gemmatimonadaceae bacterium | reverse complement strand
TGCTTCGGGAGCAGGAGGTCGCTGGTTCGAATCCAGTCGCCCCGACTGACCAAGGCCCTTGCGATGCAAGGGCTTTGTTGCGTAGGGGCACCCACGCGGACAGGTGTGCGCGTGACGCTGGCCAGGCCCGCTCAAATGAGCCACCTTCTACTGGTCGGCACATGCGGACGCCATTGTCGGCTCACTGTAGAGAGGAAGACGCCATGAACGCCATCGCTGCACTGCTGTCGGGAGCCCTGCTGGCCGGGTCGGCCGCGAGCTACGTCATGCCCACGCCGCCGACGCCGGTGCGCCCGGTGCCGAACGGGCTGGCGCTGACGCCGCCCATGGGGTGGAACAGCTGGAACAAGTTCGGCTGCAATGTGAGCGACCAGCTGATCCGCGGCATGGCCGACGCGATCGTGGCCACGGGGATGCGCGACGCCGGCTACCAGTACGTGACGATCGACGATTGCTGGCAGGTGGCGCGCGATGCGAACGGCACGATCGTGGCCGACTCGGCGCGCTTCCCGCACGGCATCAAGGCGCTGGCCGACTACATCCACAGCAAGGGGCTCAAGTTCGGCATCTACACCGACGCCGGGCGACGCACCTGCCAGGGCCGGCCCGGGTCGTACGGCCACGAAGACCAGGACGCCAGGACGTACGCCGCGTGGGGCGTGGACTACGTGAAGGTGGACTGGTGCAACGCCGAAGGGATTGACGCGCCGGCGCAGTACGCCAAGATCCGCGACGCCCTGGCCCACTCGGGCCGCCCCATCGTCTTTAGTATTTGCGAATGGGGCAGCAACCAGCCCTGGAACTGGGCGGACACCACCGGCAACCTCTGGCGGACGACGGACGACATCTGGGACAGCTTCGGGAGCATGGTGGCGAATGCCGACCTCAACGTGCAGTACTGGCGCTCGGCGGGCCCCGGCCACTGGAACGACCCCGACATGCTCGAGATCGGCAACGGCGGCATGACGCCCACGGAATACCGGGCCCACTTCAGCCTGTGGGCGGAGATGGCCGCCCCACTGATCGCCGGAAACGACGTCCGCGCATTGGTGGATACGACGTCGCGCGAGGCCCGGTCCGCGCGAAGCATCCTGCTCAACACGGAAGTGATCGCGGTAGACCAGGATTCGCTGGGTGCGCAGGGAATGATCGTGGAGGACTACCCGCCGGAGTTGCAGGTGTGGTCGAAGCCGCTCAAGGATGGATCGAAGGCGGTGGTGCTGTTCAACCGCGCGTCGGTGCCCAGCCCGATCACGGCCGATTGGGACCGGGTAGGCATCAAGACCAAGGGCGCCCAGGTGCGCGACCTGTGGGCGCACAAGGATCTGGGCGTGGTCGAGAACCGGTACACGGCCACCGTGCCGTCGCACGGGGTTGTGATGCTGAAGGTGACCCCGGCCGGATCGTAGGCCCGACCCGCCGCGGTTCGACGATCGGCCCGGCGCGACGCGATGAGCGCGCCGGGGCTGGTCGGTCCCGTCTATTTGGCCACGCCGAACGCGTACACCGTCTGCGAATGGAAGGTCTGCCCCGGCCGGAGAATCACGCTGGGGAAATTCGCGTGGTTGGGCGAATCGGGAAAATGCTGCGTTTCCAGGGCGAACGCCCCGCGGTGTACGTACACGCCCCCGATGCCCGAGAACGACCCATCCAGAAAGTTGCCCGTGTAGAACTGCATGCCGGGTTGGGTGGTGCTGATGGCCACGGTGCGCCCGGTGGCCGGATCCTCGACCCGCGCCGCGCGCACCAGGCTGGTGGAGTCCGACCGATCCAGGACGAAGTTGTGGTCGTATCCGCCGCCGAACTTGAGTTGCTGGTCGGCGGCGGTGATGCGCGCGCCGATAGCGGTGGGCGTGCGGAAGTCGAACGGCGTTCCGGACACGGCTTGGAGCTTTCCGGTGGGAATGAGCGTCGAATCCACCGGCGTGATCGAGTCGGCGTTGATCATCACCACTTGGTTCAGGACGTCGCCGGATCCAGCGCCGGCCAGGTTGAAGTAGCTGTGGTTGGTGAGGTTCAGGATGGTCGCCTTGTCGCTGGTGGCCTGGTAGTCGATGATCAGGCGATCGTCGTTGGTCAGGGTGTAGACGACGCGCGCCGAGAGCGTGCCGGGATAACCCTGGTCACCGGCGGGGCTGACATGGGTCCACACGACGCCGACACTGCTGTCGGTGGTGAACGGCTCGGCGTTCCATACCACTTTGTCAAAGCCGACGAGCCCGCCATGCAGCGCGTTAGGGCCGTTGTTGGTGGCCAGCATGTACGTCTTGCCGTCGATGCTGAACCGCCCCTTGGCGATGCGATTTGCGTAGCGGCCCACGATGGCCCCGAAGTAGGGGGAGAGCTTCACGTACTGATCCAGCGAGTCGAAGCCGAGCACGATGTCGGCGAACCTGCCGGTCCGGCCCGGCGTGCGCAGCGACTGGATGATGCCGCCGTAGTCGAGCGCGCGGAGTTGCACGCCGTGCGCGTTGGTGAGCGTGAACACGTGGACCGAATCGCCGTCGGCGAGCATGCCGAAAGGCGCTCGGGTGACGCTCGCCGCGGTGGCGGTCGCCGCTGGGGTCTCGGACATGCAGCCTGCCTGAAGGAGAAGGAGGAGGGCGGCCACCGCTCCGGCCCCGGAGCGGGTTGGGCGCACGCCGGCAATGCAACGCGATGACATGTGCGAACTCCTATGGAATGCCCGCACGCGTCATGGCCGCCGCGATCACGGCGGCCATGACGTCACGGTGCGTTGAGAAGGTGTCATCCACGATGTTGACCGTGGGGATGGCGTCGGGAGAGAGCGCGAGGGTCTTGGCGTTGAACCGGCCGAACCCCGACTCGTGCACGCCGCTCGACCCGCGGCCCGGCGCGGGATGGCTCAGGTGCTGGAAGAAACGCGCGTAGCGCTGGACCTCGGGCTTGAACAGCCCCCCGCCTCCCGACTGATACAGGGGGATGAACTCCAGCAGGCCGTCGTAGTGCATCTCGCCACAGGCCAGCACGCCCGGATACCGGTGCCGGAGATCGGCCACCATGCGCCGTATGCCGGCGTGCATGTCGGCCCGCGGGTTGTTGACCCAGCCGCCCGCAATGTCGAGGAAGTAGGCATCCACGCCGAAACGATCGACGCAGTCCGCGATCCGGCCGGTGAGCCATTCGCGCCATGAATCCACGCCGAGGTTCATGTAGCCGAGCCACCCTTCCTGGTGGCGGTCGTTGTCCCAGTCCACCCAGTTGAGGTCGAGTTCGTCGCCGTCGATCTTGGCTGTGAGGCCGTCGGCGATCTGGCCGTACATCGGAAGCTTCTTGTTGGCCGCGTTGGCGCCGAACATGGGCATCAGGTGAAATCCCATCTGCTGCGCGTCCTGCACGAGGCGCCGGAATCCGGTTTCGCCCCCCATCCTTTCCGAGGCACGGTACACCGGATAGTCCCAGTAGTAGCGGCCGTCCCACGCCGAGATGAACACGAGCACGCGACCAGCGGGAATCTGCGTGGCCGTCCAGCGCAGGATCTCCAGCATCCGGGCGTAGTCGTTGAACACGTAGCCGGTGTAGTGCTGCCCGTTGAGCGTGAGTACCAGCGCCGTGTCGCGCAGCCAGGCCGGCACGTCGGGACGCGTGTCGAACGGCTGCAGGCGGTACACGCGGGCCAGGTGCTCGTAGTGCTGGCGGATCACCGCGTCCGGGCTCGCGGCCCGCCCGAATCGCCAGGTGGGCACGACGACCCTGGTGTCGTTGCGCCAGCCGTCCTCCTCAAACACGGCCTCCACGCGGTAGCCCGACTCGCCGGGCTGGAAGTAGAACCGCTTGGTGCGCACCTGGTCGTCGAGCGACTCGAGATAGAAGTACTCCGTGTCGCTCTTCTTCACGAAGGCCAGCGGCGTGTTGAGCCCACCGGCGCCGCCGGGCCCGAAAAGGTCGCCGCCGCTGAACGGATAGCCGAACAGCAGTTCATCGTCGCCCGGATCGAAGAAGTCGTAGCCGGTGGAGATCTGCCCGCGCGGCACGCCGCGCACGATGGTAGTCACACTCTTGATCGGTTGTTCGATCTCGGCAGCGACGTCCACCGTGACGGCGTCGCCGTCGCGCTTCAGGTGGGCCACGAGGCTGCCGTGCATCCGCTCCTGTCCGCCCGCCCAGACCAACCCGTGGCAGGTGACCGTCAGGACGTCACCGTCGAGGCTCGCCGTCAGCGCGCCGGCGTCGAGGCCGTAGACGTTCTCGCGCGTGAAGATCAGAAACCCGAACTGCAAGCCCGCAAACGGCACCGACGGCTCAGGAAAGTCGAAGCTGAACTTGTCGAAGCCGCGGCCGCGGGGCGGGATGAACACGTCGCTGGTGGAAACGAGCGGCAGGATCTCCACCGGCGCGCCGGCCGCGACCGGCGGAAGAGTGCTGCCCGCGGATCGGCTCGCCGTGGATGCTCCGCCGGCCGGCAGGACGGTGCCAAGCCCCGCCGCACCGAGCAGCTTGATCACGTCGCGCCGCGATATGGAATCGCTCATGCCACGGCCTCGGCGCCACCGAGCCCGGTCATCATGCGCAGCAGCAAGTCCTGGTCGGCCCGGTCGCGCGGCACCTCGCCGGTGATGCGGCCGGCACGCAGCACGAGGATTCGAGTGGAGAGGTTGAGGAGTTCGGGCAGTTCGCTCGAGATGAGCAGGATCCCGACGCCATTGGACGCCAGCCGGTCGATCCAGGCGTGCAGTTCCGCCTTGGCCCCGACGTCCACCCCGCGCGTCGGCTCGTCGAGAATGAGCACCCGGCTATCGGCGGCCAGCCACTTGGCGAGCACGAGCTTCTGCTGGTTGCCGCCGGAAAGCGACGATGTGCCGGCGTCGATGAGGTTGGCGCGGATGCCCAGCCGCTGAAAGAACTCGAGCGTGACCTCGCGTTCGCGGCGGCGCTGGATCCAGGTATGGCGCGCCAGACGGCTGAGCGTGGGGAGCGTGGTGTTCTCGCGGGCGGCCATCGAGAGGACGAGTCCCTGCCGCTTGCGGTCTTCGGGTACGAAACCGACGCCGAGTGCCATGGCGTGGCGCGGCGAGCGGATGTGAACGCGGCGGCCTGCCAGGTACACCGTTCCGTCGGCACGTGGGTCGAGCCCGAAGATCGCCTGCGCGACCTCGGAGCGGCCCGCACCCACGAGCCCGGCCAGCCCCACGACCTCGCCGGCGTGCACGGCAAACGAGACGTTCTCGAACCGGCCGGGATGCGTCAGTCCTTCGACGCGGAGCAACTCTTCGGCGCGCTGACCGCCCACGTGCGCGGGGAAGTACTGGTCGAGCTTGCGTCCGATCATCAGCTGGACGATGGATCCCTCGTCGAGCGACGCGACGGACCGCGTGGCGACGTGCCGCCCGTCGCGCAACACGGTGACGGTGTCGCAGAGGCGGAAGATTTCGTGCATGCGGTGCGACACGTAGAGCACGGTGACGCCGCTCGCCGTGAGGCGCCCGATCAGTTCGTACAGTGCCACGGCCTCACCTTCGGCCAGGCTGCTCGTTGGTTCGTCGAACACGATCACGCGGGCGCCGCTGCCCACGGCGGCGGCGATCTGGACCCTCTGTTGTTCGGCCACCGTGAGACTGCCCATGGGACGCGACACGTCGGTTTGGGCACCGACCGTGGCGAGCAGGTCCCGCGCCCGCGCGTCCATCCGGTCGCGCGCCACGAAGGTCAGCCGCGCCGGAAGGCTGCCCAGGCAGAGATTCTCAGCCACCGACATGTTCTCGCAGAGCGCCAGCTCCTGGTGCACCATGGCGACGCCCGCGCGGAGCGCGTCCCGCGGGCTGTTGAAGTGCACCGCGTTGCCGTCGAGGGACATCGAACCAGCGTCCGGGTGGATGAGCCCGGACAGGATCTTGCCGAGCGTGCTCTTGCCCGCGCCGTTCTCTCCGCACACCGCGTGGCACGAGCCCGGCGCGACGTCGAACGACACGTCGTCGAGCGCCGTGACGCCGGGAAAGCGCTTGGTGATTCCGGAAAAGCGGACTGCGGGGCTGGCCATCGTGAGCTAGTGGGGCAGCGCCAGATACGTGGAATCGACGTCCGTGAAACCCCAAGTCTTCAACTGGCGGGCCCAGGTACCGAGGTTGTCCTTGCTGACGCGAATGAGGTCCATCTGCACATGCGCGGGCACGTCCTTGTGCAGCAGCACGTGGTCGACGATGGTGTTGACCGACACGTACCCCCAATCGTAGGTGGGCTGGGCGAGCAGCACCGGCGCGATGCCCTTGGCGACGTACGCCAGTTCCGGGGGGAGCGCGTCCACCGAAACGAGCTTCACCTTGGCCGGGTCGAGCGTGGTGAGCAGAGCCTTGGTGAACAGCGCCCACCCCCCGATCATGGCCCATCCCTGGATGTTGGGATAGGCAGTGGTGGCCCGCATGACTTCGGCGGCGGCGTCCTGCGGGGTCTCGGCGTGATAAAAGGTGGCGAGGATCTTGATGCCTGGATAGTTCTTCGCAGCGTCCTTCACGCCCTGCACGCGCTTCTGCAGGTTGGGCGCGTTCTGGTTGCCGGCCAGGATGGCCACGTTGCCCTTGCCGCCCATCTGCTTGGCGAGTTCGTCCATCACCTGGCGGCCGATGGCTTCGTCGTCACCGCCGTAGAACGAGAAGCGCTTGGAGTTCGGGGCGTCGCTGTCGAACATCATCACCGGCACGCCGCGATCGACGGCGGCGTTGATGGCGCCGGTGACCTTGTTTGCGTCGCTCGTGGACATCAGGATTGCATTGTCGCCGGCGTCCACGGCCTGGGCCACGCGTTGCGCCTGCACCTGGGCGTCTTCCTGCGGCGGGGTGAGCCAGTCGATGGTGATGTCGACGCCGAGTTTCTTGCTCTGCTCGGCCGCCGCCGCGTCGGCGCCGATGCGCCCCGAGAGGAACACCGGGTTGGTGGAACTCTTGGCGATCATCGCGATCTTGAACGTCTTGGGAAGCCCGGCGCTGGCAGCGGCCCCGGTGGCGGCCGCGCTGCCGGCGGCGGCTGCGCCGTTCTTGGCCCCGCCCCCGCAGGCTGCTGCCAGCGTGATCAGCCCGACGGAAGCGAGGCGAACGAATTGCGAGGAGCGCGACATTGGGACTCCGGAAGTTATGCGGTTAGACGCGGGTCGAACGCTCGCGGCCGGCGGCGAGGCGCCGGGCTAGCAGTCGCGAGCCGCTCTGATCGACGACGACGGCGAGAATCATCGCCACGCCGATAATGATCCACTCGTAGTTCTGATCGAGATGCAAGGTGCGGATGGCCTGGCGGATGAGCACGATGAGCATGGCCCCGAGCATGGCGCTCACCGCGCTGCCCTTACCGCCGATCAGGCTCGCGCCGCCTACGACCGCGGACGCGATCACGTACAGTTCATACCCGGTGCCGTCGGACGAGGTTGCTGATCCGTAGAAGCTGGCGCTGAGGAAGGCGGCGATGCCGGCCGTCAGGCCGGACAGGACGAACACGCCGAGGGTGACGCGCTTGACGTTGAGCCCGGCGTAGCGGGCGGCTTCGGGGTTGCCGCCCACGGCGAAGATGTGGCGCCCCATCACGGTGCGCGACAGGTAGACGGCGCCGATCGCTGTAACCACGAGCATG
Organism: uncultured Gemmatimonadaceae bacterium; assembly: GCA_963728785.1. Lineage (GTDB taxonomy): Bacteria > Gemmatimonadota > Gemmatimonadetes > Gemmatimonadales > Gemmatimonadaceae > JAGWRI01. The sequence goes on along the minus strand of CAVSKV010000003.1, from coordinate 176,971 downwards.
GCGAGCATCGGTACGGGGTATAGCCCTTCGGCCAGGCCGAGCTGCGCCTTGGCCACGTGGGTGAGCGCCGAGGGCACGAGGATGCTCTCCGCCTGGCTGGCCACGAAGGCAAGACCGCGCAGAATCCACATGGTGCCCAGCGTGATGATGAAGGAATGCACGCCGAGGCCGATCACCATGATGCCGTTGGCGAGGCCGCAGATGAGGCTCACGGTGAGGCAGGTGCCGAGGCCGAGCGCCACCGTGGCCACGGGCCCCATGGGACCGGCGGCGCGCAGGACCATGGCCATCGTGACGCCCGAGAGCGCGTACACCGCGCCCACCGACAGATCGATGCCGCCGGCGATGATGACGATCGTGGCGCCGACGCCCATGATCGCGAACCCGCTGGCGTCGGTGGCCATCTGCAGGAACGTGTACTGGTTCAGAAAGTTGTTGATCGTCTTGCCCGAGAGCGCGTCGACGTGCGACCCGGCGGTGAGGGTGAGGACGGCGCTGAGCACCACGAGCACGCCGACGAGCCCGAGCTGGGGCGAGTGGAGCACGGCACCGATCCACGAGCGGCGCCCCGACGGCCCGGCGGCGGCGCCACGGGCCGCCGCGCCCGAAGCGGCGGACGGGTCGGAGGGCGCTGGCGGCTCGGCCTGGGTGGCTGGGTGGTCGGACGGCACTTCCGGTTCGGTGAGAGCCCGTGGGCGTAAACGTCTGCAACGTTACGGGCCGGTCAGAACAGTGTCAACGCGATGCAGCACCGCTCTTCCCGCATCCGGGCGCAGCCGGTAATCTCTACACGTTTTCACTGCCCGAGATAACGATGCCTCTCCACCAAATTCAGTCCGGGAAGCGCGCCGCCAAGGCGGGGCGTGCACCGGCCTCCGCGCCGCGCCCCGCCGCCAACCGGCACGCTCCGGCCAAACGCCTCACCGTCGGGTTGCTGGTGGGCAACCGCGGCTTCTTTCCGGGCCATCTGGCGCGCGAGGGACGCGACCAGATGCTCGCCGTGCTCAAGGAGGAGGGGTTCGACGTGGTGGCCCTCGGCGCCGACGACACGCGGTACGGCGCGGTGGAGAGTCGAGACGAAGCCAAGGCCTGCGCGACGCTGTTCCGGAAGCACCGCGACCGCATGGCCGGCGTGATCGTCACGCTGCCCAACTTCGGCGACGAACGCGGCGTGGCCGAAACGCTGCGGCTGGCGGGATTGAACGTGCCCGTGCTGGTGCACGCCGCGGCCGACGACCCCAAGCGCATGCTGATCGCCAACCGGCGTGACGCGTTCTGCGGCAAGATGTCCGTGTGCAACGTGCTGACGCAGTACGGCATCCCCTATTCGCTCACCACCATGCATACCGTGGCGCCAACGGCGGAAAGCTTTCGCAAGGATCTCCGCAAGTTCGCGGGCATATGCCGCGTAGTGACCGGCCTTCGCACGGCGCGCATCGGGGCCATCGGTGCGCGGCCCGCGGCGTTCAAGACCGTGCGCTACAGCGAAAAGATCCTGGAAGCGCAGGGGATCGCCGTGGAGCCCATCGACCTCTCGGAGATCCTGGGCCGCGTGGAGCGGATGAAGGACGGCGACCGCGCGGTGAAGCGCAAGCTCGAGCAGATGCACGCCTACGTGTCCACCGAGGGCGTGCCCGACGCAGCGCTGCTCAAGATGGCCAAGCTCGGCGCCGTGGTGGACGGCTGGATGAAGGAAGCCGACGTGACGGTAAGCGCGGTGCAGTGCTGGACGTCGCTGGAAGAGTTCTTCGGCGTCGTGCCCTGCACACTAATGAGCATGATGAGCAACGACCTCATGCCCAGCGCGTGCGAGGTTGACGTATGCGGCACGGTGAGCATGTACGCCCTCACGCTGGCCTCGGGCACGCCGAGCGCGCTGCTCGACTGGAACAACAACTACGGCGACGATCCCGACAAGGCGGTGTGCTTCCACTGCAGCAACCTGCCCAAGGCGTTCTTCGACGACCAGCGAATGGACTACCAGGAGATCATCGCCGGCACCGTGGGGCGCGAGAACACCTACGGCACGATCGTCGGGCGCGTGAAGGCAGGGCCGATGACGTTCGCCCGCTTTTCCACCGACGACCGCACGGGACGCATGCGCGGTTACGTGGGCGAGGGACGGTTCACCAAAGACCCGCTCAACACCTTCGGCGGCGCGGGCGTGGTGGAGATCGGCAATCTCCAGCACCTGTTGCGCTACATCTGCGAGAACGGTTTCGAGCATCACGTAGCGGCCAATCTCTCTGTGGTTGCCGACGTGCTGCACGAGGCCGCCACCCGGTACCTCGGGTGGGACACGCTGCGCCACGAGTAGCGCGCATGGCCGTCGTCGCCGGGGTGGACTTCGGCACGCAGAGCGTGCGCGTATCCATCGTGGACAGCGTCGCGGGCCCCGTGGGTACGGGCGTCGTGGACTATCCGGTGATCCGCAACCGGGCCGATCCGGATTTCGCCGCGCAATCCCACGCCGCCCACATGGACGCACTCGTCGGTGCGATGCGGCTCGCGCTCGCCGAGTGCGGCGTGCCGGGCCACGACGTGCTGTCGATTGCGCTCGACACCACGGGCTCCACGGTGATTCCCGTGGGCCCGGGGCTGGAGCCGCTCGACGACTACTATCTGTGGTGCGACCACCGCGCCAAGGACGAAGCGGCACTGATCACCGAAGTCGCGCACCGCGAGCATCTGCCGGCCATCGACTACTGCGGAGGAGTGTATTCGTCCGAGTGGGGGTTCGCCAAGCTGCTCCACTGGTTGCGCCACAACCCCGACAAGCGGAACCGGTTCCTCACGGCGCTCGAACACTGCGACATGGTGGCCGCCGTGCTCTGCGGCGAGACCGACCCGGCGCACGTGGCACGCAGCGTGTGCGCCATGGGCCACAAGTGGCTCTGGAACGCCGAGCTCGGAGGTCTGCCGTCCGAGGAGTTTCTGGCGAAAGTCGATCCGCTGCTCGCCGGCATGCGCGGCAAGCTCGGCGGGCGCTACCTGACGTCGGACAAGATCGCCGGCCAGCTGAGCGCGGAGTGGGCCGGCAAGCTCGGCCTTCGCGCCGGAATTCCGATTCCGGTGGGCGCGTTCGACGCGCACTGGGACGCGATGGGCGCCGGCATCGCCGAGGGCGATGTGGTGAACGTGGTGGGCACCGCCACTTGCGTGATGGCGATCGCTCGCGAGACGGCGTGCATCCCCGGGCTGTGCGGCGTGGTGCGCGGCTCCATCCACCCCGCGTACATGGGGATCGAGGCCGGGCTGTCGGCGTGCGGCTATCTGTTCGAGTCCATCGCCAAACGCTCGGGCCAAACGGTGCGAGAACTCTCCGCCGGCCTCGACGAGTACCGGGCAGGCCAGACCGGACTGCTGCGCCTCACGTGGGACAACGGGGACCGCACCGTGCTCGTGAATCCACGCCTAGGCGGAGTGACGCTGGGGTGGAACCTCAACCATACCGCTGCAGACGAACTGTTCGCGGCCATCGAGGGCACGGCGTTCCACACGCGGGTGATTCTCGAACGCATGGCCGAGTACGGCGTGCCGATCGGGCGGGTGATTCAGGGAGGCGGCATTCCGCAGAAGAACGCAGCGCTGAATCAGGTATACGCGAACGTCATGAACAAGCCGATGCTGGTACCCGAACGTTCGATCACAAGCCTGGGCTCGGCGCTGTTCGCGTTCACCGCGGCTGGCGCGTTCCCGAACCTCGAAGCGGCGCAGCGCGCGCTCTGCCCGCCGTACCGCGAGGTGAAGCCGGATCCGGCCGCCAGAGTCACCTACGACCGGCTATATGCGATGTGGCGCAACCTCTATTTCGCGATGGGCACTCCGGGCTCGGCTCCGATTGCCGTGGGCGACGTGCTGCCGGTGCTCCGGGAGATCGCGGCAGCGGCGACCTAGATCTTCTGGCCGTAGTACGCGTCGGGCCCGTGCTTGCGCAGAAAGTGCTTGTCGTGCAGCGAAGCGTCGATGGCCTCGGCGTCGGCGGCCAGGGCGATGGTGTGATACGCCATGCGCGCCACCTCTTCGAGCACGGCCGCCGTGTGCACCGCGTCCTGCACCGTTTGCCCCCAGCAGAAGCTCGCGTGGCTGGCGACGAGCACCGCGGGCATCTCCAGCGGATCGACGCCCACGAACCGCCGGACGATGGCCTGCCCCGTGTTCGTCTCGTACTCCGAGACGATCTCGTCGCCGCTCAGATCCTGGGTGAGCGGCACCGGCCCGCGAAAGTAGTCGGCGTGCGTGGTGCCGAAGCAGGGGATTTCGCGGCGCGCCTGGGCCCACACCGTCGCGAAATGTGAATGCGTATGCACCACGCCCCCGATCGTGTCGAAAGCACGGTACAGCACGAGGTGCGTGGCGAGGTCGGACGAGGGTCGCAGCTTGCCGTCCACAACGTTTCCGTCGAGATCGGTGATCACGAGGTCATCCGCGGTCATGGCGTCGTACGCCACTCCGCTGGGCTTGATGACCACGAGCCCGCGGCCGCGGTCGATGGCGCTGGCGTTGCCGAAGGTGAACGGCGCGAGGCCGGCCGCACCGATGGCACGATTCGCGTCGAGTACGGCGTGGCGGAGGAATGGGAGCATGGCAGGTGGTGACGGTGGAACCGGAGACGGGATCAGGTTGGAAGTTGGCGCTGCCACCGGATGACGCAAGGAGCCGCTAGGCGTCCGGCTGTTCCTGTCGCATCCAGCGCGCGATCACCGTGGCCACCGCCAGGTCAACCGACACGTTCGTCACCGTGCGGAGCGCGTCTGGGATGGCGTCCACGGCGAGCAGAATGCCGATCCCTTCGGCGGGGACGCCGGCGGCGAGAAACACCGGCAACTGGGTCCAGGCACCGTTGGGTACGCCGGGCACGCCGAAGCTGGTGAAAACCGAGATGGCGATGACCGGAATCATCCGCGTGGCGCTGAGGTGGATGCCATACACGCGAGCGATGAAGATCGCGCCCGCCACTGAGGCGATCGGAGCCGCCACCTTCAGCATTGCCGTCGCCAGCGGGAGCACGAGGCCGCTCGCTTCCGGCGGAAGCGCGAGGTCGTCCTCTGCGGCGTGCAGGAGCGACGGCAGGGTGGCCAGCGAAGAGCGAGACCCGAACGCGATGGCCTGCGGCGCCGCCAGTGCGCGCGCGAACCGGCCCGGCGACGTGCCGCCCAGCGTCGCCGCCAGGACGTACGCGCCGGCCGTCACCACGAGGCAGAGCAGCGCGACTACCAGCATGTAGCCGCCCAGCGACCGCAGGACGTCGAGCCCGATGTGCGCGGCCACGGGAAGCACGAGCGCGAACACTCCGATCGGACCGACGCGGAGCACCCACTGGACGATCACGAGGAGGGCGTCGGACACGGCGCGGCAGAGCCGGACGATCGCGCCGCGGTGTTCGGCGTCGATGCGAGTGGTCGCGAAGCCGAACAGCAGCGAGAACACGATCAGGCCGAGCATCGCGCCGTCGGCGGCAGCCTTCACCGGATTCTGCGGGACGACGCTCACCATCAGCGACGCGATCGACGGCTGTGCGGCGGCCCCGCCCATCGCTGCCGGCGGAGCCGGGAGCGCCCCGGCCGGCACGAGCATCGAGAGCAGCACCGGAGCGAGCAGCGCGCAGAGGACGGCGCTGGCCGCGACCACCGCGACGAACATGGCGAACGTCGCCGTCGCCCCGCGCACGGCATTCCTGCGCTCGGCCGACGACGCCGCGGCGATGATGACGTTGGCGACGACCAGAGGCACCACCGTCATGAGGATTGCGTTCACCCAGATCGCGCCGATCGGCGCGGCAACGGCGATCACGCGGTCCGCGGTAGCAGCCGGGAGAGCCGCCACGAACAACCCGGCGATCGTGCCGAGTCCCACGGCGATCACCATCTGGACGGACAGCTTTCTCATGCGGAACCGGAGTTAGAAGATGGCGCCGAACGCGATCTCTATGACGGGGGTCTGGTGCAGGGATCGCGTGCCGAAGGTAACCGTCACGGGGCCCGGCGCCAGCATGCCGCCGATGGTCAGTCCGCCCCCGGTGATGTACCCGCTGTGGCCTGGCGACGCCGGCCAGCGGTCGAAGACGTTGCCGGCGTTTCCCTGCAACGTGACGAACAGATTGTCGCGGACCTCGGCGCGCATTCCGCCCTGGAGTGCGGCCACGACCGTGCCCTGCGCCGACTGCGGGCCGAGCCCGAGAAAGGGGATGAACTGCGACGGCCACACCGCCGAGGGCACGCTGCCTCCCAGAAAGAAGCGGTCGTGCAGCGGGAGATCCGCGCCCGAAGCATAGCCGACGTCGAGCCGGCCGAGCAGTGCCAGGCGGGGGCCCGCGGGGAGCGCCCCTTGCATGCCGAGGTACTGGCGCACGAACTCGTGGGCATCGAGCGCACGTTCGGCCTGGAGCAGCACCGTCCCCCCATTGGTGGGGGCGAACAGCCGGTCGTACGTATCCAGGGCGAGCACGCCGCCGATCGTGGTGTACGATTCGGAGCGGAGCGCGAACAGGCTGTCGGCGCCCTGCACGCCGTCATCGGATTGTCCGTGCGTCAGCTCCGCGCCGATGTACCCGGCGTGTCCGAGCACGCGCGCAATCTGCGCCGAAATTTCCGTGACGTCGAGCATCGGCGCTCCCGGGGCGCCGGCAGGCCGCACGCGCGGCAGTGCCGTGCGCGTGAAGGTCGCCCGGTAGGTTTGCAGAAACGTGGCCTCGGGCCCCAAGCCGAGCAGGAAGCGGCCGTCGTACTGCAGCTCGTCGCCCAACCTGGCCTCCAGCGTGGCCTTGGAGCCTGGGGTGAGCCAGTCGTTGACCGTCGCGCCCACGAGAAGCGCTGCGCCCCGCGGCGTGTCGTAGCGCACGCCGACGCCCACCAAGTCGCGGTCGCCTTCCGTGAGATCGAGCAGGAGGTCGTCGCCACCCATGCGGTGGACGACGCGGTAGCTCACCTGGTCGAACCGGCCCGTGGAGTACACGCGCTTCGCCGCCGCTGCGACATCCGCTTCCGTCGCCCAGGTGCTGTCGGCAAGGCCTATCGCGCCGCGGACCAGCGCGTCGGCGCCCTCGCTGACCTGCGTCCAACTCACCTGCAGCATGAAGATCGAGTCGCTGCGCGGCAGCGGCGGGCGGGGCGGGATAACCCCGCGAATCGCGTGCTCCGAATCGGCAATGGCGACGAGGGCCGCCCGTTTGGCCAGCGCGGCGTCGCGGCCGCGCTCGATCCACGCCGGTGCCTGGCTGAAGTCAAGCGACGGAATCCCGTTCACGTCGGGATCGATCACCACGTTGCAGAGCGGACGCTCGATGAGATTGACCGCCTGGACCCGGAACGACACGGTCTGGTCCATCACGTCGATGAGCGAATGCAGGCTGTCGGCCGGCGACGGGCGTTCGGACACGTCAACGCAGATCAGGAGGTCGGCTCCCATGGCCCGCGCGTCCTGGGCGGGCAGGTTGCGCACCACGGCGCCGTCTACGACGAGGTTACCATCAGCAAGCCGCAGGGGCGCGAAAGCCCCAGGCACCGCGGCGCTCGCTTCAATGGCCTGCGCCAGCGACCCGTGGCGCAGCAGGATCGCCTGCCCCGTGTTGAGGTTCGTCACCAGCGCCCCGAATGCGGTAGGCAGACTATCGAAATCCGTGATGCCGTGGACGGGCCACGTGTAACGCTCCAGACGCTCGGCGATCGCCTGCCGCGGGACCACGGATTGCGGAAGCACGATCCTGGCATGCTCGAGCGGGAAGGTGATCATGTACCGCTCGTTCGCCTCCTTCTGGGCCGGGCTTTGCTGGCGGCGGTCGGTGGGGCGTCGGAACAGATCGCCCCAGTCCTCGCCGGTGACCATGCTGTCGAGTTGCGCCGGGGTGTAGCCGGCGGCGTAGAGCCCGCCCATGATCGCGCCCATGCTCGTGCCGGTGACGATGTCCACGTGGACCCCGAGTTGCTGGAGCACCTCGAGCACGCCGATGTGCGCGAACCCCTTGGCGCTGCCACCGCTCAGCACGAGGCCGACACGGGGATGCGGAATGTCGGCCAGCGGCGTTGAGCCGGGGGCGCCCGTCTGCGCGACACTCTCCGTTGCGCACAGCGCGAGGAGAGCGGACGCGGCGGCGCAGTGGAGAATACGGTGAAGGGGCACGGCGAGCGGGTTACCGGTGGAAGAAGAAGCTTCCATAGGACACCGGCCGGCCGCAAGCGGTCGGAGATTCAGGATTCGTCAGGTCGAGCGCAGGAGATCGACCGGGTCGGCGCGCGTGGCGCGGCGGGTTGGCGCGATGCAGGCGGCGAGGGAGGCCGCAATGACCACCGCTTCGGCCGCGACCAGGGCGATGGCGCCAATGCCACCCGGGCCTTGAAAGGCGTCGAACCCGATGACCAGCGACGCGGTCGCGCCGACGGCGGTGCCACCCAGAACCATTTCCATGGCGTCGCGGACGATGATGCGCAGGAGGTCGGAGGTCTGTGCCCCGAGGGCGGTGCGCATGGCGAACTCACGCGTACGGAGCCCGACGGCGTAGTTCAAGACGCCGTAGATGCCGACCGCCGAAAGGAGGAGCGCGAACGCGCCGAGCGCGACGAAGAGGAGCGTGGTTAGCCGGGCGACGCGCAGCTGCTCGTCGTACTCGGCTTTCGGAGAACGAAACTCGGTCACGATACCGCCAGCCGGCACTGCGGCGCGGACCACATGATAGATGGCGGCGGCCATTTGCGTCGGCGGACCGGAAGTCCGCACGTCCACTCCCGCCGCCCTGCAGTTCAAGGGTCGTGCGATCGTGAGCAACGGCGTGTCATCCCGTGTTGAGTCGGCGTTCGTCGACCGAGGCCCCACGACTCCGATCACTCGAATCCAGGGCGCGTCCGATGCGGCAGGCCCGAGTTTGATCAGCCGTCCGACGGGCGACTCGAAGGGCCACAGCTCCGCCGCCAGCTGCCGGTTCACCATCGCCGCACCCAACCCCGTGACGTCTCCGGGAGCGAAGTCCCGTCCGGCGACGATCGGAAAGCCGTAGACGCGGAAATACTGCGACGTGGTCACGGTGTAGCCCAGGGACGTACCCCGCCCCAGCGGTCGTTCGATCGGAATGCCGGGCTGGTCGGAGGTCACCCGGTTTCGTTTCGGGTAGGCCGTGTTCGAGGCCACGGCGTAGCGGACGCCGGCTATCGCTGCGACACGGGTGGTCATGTCCTCCCAGAACTGCTGGTGCGCGGCCAGCGAGTCACACGACGTCCGGGGCGCCACGAACGCTCCCAGCATGTGGTCCGCATCATATGAGAAGCCAAAACTCGTCTCCTTATGCAGGATGGCGAGCCAGAACATGGCCACGATCATCACCATCAGCGCCGCCGCGACCTCGCCCACCACGACGAGCCGGTAGAGCCGGCTCCGGCGGCCGGTGCTGGACGAACCGCCGTCCTTCATGGCGTCATTGACGTTGGCCCGCGCGGCGTGGAGGGCCGGGGCGAGGCCAGCCACAGCGATCGTCGCCGCGGTCACGGCCAGGCCAAATGCGACGACGTGCCAACTCAGGTGCGGCGTGGTGAATCCCAATTGCTGGATCATCGTGGGCACGTGAGACTCGGCGAGCTTCACACCCCAGACGGAAAGCAGCACGCCCCATGCACCACCGACGCCGGCGAGCAGCGCACACTCGACGAGCACATGCCGCACGATGGCCCCGCGGCTGGCCCCCAACGCCATGCGCAGCGCCAGCTCCCGTCGCCGGGCGAGCCCGCGGGCGAGCATCAGGTTGGCAAGGTTGAGGCAGGCCACGAACAGCACCAGCGCCGTGACGATCGCCGCCAGTACCGCTCCGTCAGCCGGCCGTCCCTTGCCCGGCAGCATCGACTCCATGCGGAAGTCGAAGTCGAGGCGCTTGCTCTGATACTCCGCCGCGATTTGCCCGGCCAGGGAGTCGAGTTCCGTCTTCACCCGTTCCTTCGTGTCGCCGGGCTTGAGGCGAATGTACGCCGCCACGTGCTCCGGACCGTCGGTGGACGACTCCTGGGCCCTGGGCATCGGGAGCCAGAGGTCGGGCCCCTGCATCGCCGGCGGCATGACGCCGATGACGGAGTAGATGTGACCGTTGTAGGTGACATGCAATGCCTTGAGGTTCCGGTTCCCGCCCAGGTCTTCCTGCCAGAACTGGTACCCGATGACGATGGCGTCCGCGTCCGCCGGGTCGTCGCGTGTCGTATTGAACGTCCGGCCGACTATCGGCTCGACGCCGAAGACGTGGAACAGGCGCGTGCCGGTGACGGTGGCGCCGACCTGCACAATGTGCCCGTTCGCCTCGGCGACACCCCCGCCCCCGCTGACGGGGACGATGGTCGCGTAGAGGTCGGGGCGGGCGCGCAACGCGAGGTACATTGGCCGCCAGATCCACTGATGCGTGCGGGTCATGCCGTACGGATCGATCTCGAACAGCGTCTCGGGATGCGCATAAGGCACGTACGGATCGAGAATGGCGTCCAGCATCGCCAGCATCGTCGTGTTGAGCCCGATGGCGAGCCCGAGCGAGAGCACGGCGATGGCGACGAAGGCCGGACTCCGGCGAAGGGAGCGGAGCGCCGAAAGGATGTCGTGGTGGCCGGCGAACAGGCGTTCGAGAAACGGGGCACGACGATCCAGAATGCTCACGTCGCCCTCAACAGATCGACCGGATCCGCCCGCGTGGCCCGGATCGCCGGCCCCATCGCGGCAGCCAGCGACACCAAGACGAGAATCCCTTCCGCCGTCACCAGCGCCACGGCGTCCATCGGACCCACGCTATACAACAGCCGCTTGATGATCTCGGCGCTCCACATGGCCACGAACCCGCCGACCGCGGTCCCGCCAAGTACCAGCACCAGTGCATCGCGAAGTACCAGTCGAACCACGTCCGCCGACTGTGCGCCGAGCGCGATGCGCATGGCGAACTCCCGGGTGCGCTGCGCCCCCGCATACGCGAGCACGGCGTACAGGCCGACCGTGGAGAGCACGAGCGCGAACACCCCGACGACCTCGAAAATGTACGCCGTGGACTGCCGCTGCTGGATCTCGTTCCTGAACTGCGATATCCACGACTGGAACTCCACCTGCCCCGACCGGCCCAGCATCGTACCCACGTAACGCTGGAGCGCCAGCACGGTCGGCGCTTCGTCGCTCGTGGTGCGCACGACGAGGCCCCGGTACGCACCGCCTATCCCGGCACCCACAACGTAGATGGTCGGCAGCGGGACCAGATCAGGATCGGTCTCGAACTGAAATTGCACCTGGTGGACGACCCCGATGACACGCACCCAGGGCGCTTGCGACATATAATCGCCCAGCTTCACCAGGTGGCCGACCGGCGACCCGTGCGGCCACAGCGCCGCAGCCGCGCTGTCGTCCACGATCACGACGCCCTTGGACAGCGCGTCCCCCGCTTCGAAGCCGCGCCCCTGCACGACGCGGATTCCGAGCAGGTCGAGCAACCCGGGCGAGGCCGTGACGTAGCTGCGCATGAAGAGCTGCCGCGGTGAGCTTCCGCCGACGTCCGACATGACCATCTCACCAGCCGGCCCGGCCCCCGCCATCCATTCGGCCCCGCGCACGCCGGCCATGGAGCGCGCCCCTACGGTCACGGCCGCGAACAGCTTGTCGATGCTGTCGGGCTTTGGAGGATTGCGGAACGACGTATACAGGTTGGCTACCTGTACGTGCTTCGGGTCATACCCGAAGTTGAAGTCACGCACGGCCTGCGTGGCGCGCACGAGCAGGGCGGCTCCCATCAGCACGATCAGCGACATGGCCAGTTCCGCCACCACGAGCCAACGATACACCCCACCGCTCCGATGCGTCGTGGTGCCCGCCCCCTCCTTCATGGCGTCGTTGACGTTGGTATTTCGCGCCCTGACAACTGCGCCCCACGCGATGAGCAACACGGTCGCCGCCGTGGCGCCGAACGCAAACGTCAGGACCCGCCAATCGAGGTGAGGCGCCAGGCCGCCAAGCCCCTGCACCGCGCCGCCACCCAGTTGATATTCGGCCAGGTGCATGCCCCAGAGCGCGAGCAGCACACCGCCGGCCCCGCCTGCGACGGCCAGCACCATGGCTTCACCGACCACGAACCGCCCGATGTCCTGGCGCGAGGCACCAAGCGCCATGCGCACGGCAATGTCACGCCGGCGTGTCACCACTCGGGCCACCAGCAGATTCGCAACGTTGGCGCAGGCGATGAGGAGCACGACGAGCGCTGCGGCCCCGAGGGCCTTGTGAATCTCGGTGAGCTGGCCAGGCCGCGGCGCGAATGACCTGCCGTAATAGAGAAACGGGTTGTCGCTCAAGCCGTACCGGGCGACGAAGGACGCCTCCAACGTGTGGAGGTCCCGCTTCAGCTCCTCGTCGGTGACCCCCGGCTTCAACCGCACCTCCGCCCATATGCGCTGCTTTGGATCGGGCGTCTCCTCCATCTTGCGGGACATGGGCAGCCAGAGTCCCTCGCCTTGCATCGTGGGCGGAAGCACGCCGATCACGGGATACGACTGGCCATCCACGGTCGCGTGGAGCCGCGTGAGCGGCCGCACGCCGCCCATCTGATTCTTCCACACGGCGTAGTCGACGACCGCCCCTTCGTCGCTCGGATGGTCTCGAGCATCCCGCCGAAAGAACCGCCCGAGATACGGCTTCACGCCGAGCACGTCGAAGTAATTCGTGCTCACGATGCCGACGCCGCCCTCGCCCACCGAATTGCCGACCACGATCGACGCGTACCGGTACGTGCTCGCCGCGATGGATTGGTAGAAGTGGCCCTCATTGCGAAGGGCCAGGTACATCTCCTGAAAATGGTAGTCCTTGTTGATCCCGGTGCCCGTCGGGAGCAGCCCGTACACCCGATCCGGCTCGACCACAGCCATCACCGGATGCCGCACCGCATCCACGATCCCGTACGTCGTGGTAGTGAGTCCGATGGCGAGCGCCAGCGACAACACGGCCACCGCCGTGAATCCGGGACTCTTGAGCAGCGCGCGGTACGTCGCACGGTCCGGCAACAACGACATCGCGTCCCCCGTGGGTCCGGCGTGCCTGGGTCAAATAAGAGTGTCCGCCATCACCCGTCTGTCAGACGCCCGACCCCGGACTTCCATCACCAACCGGCGTGGCCCGGCCCGGCCCGTCAGCTCATGGCTGTCAGCTCTCAGCTCCGAGCCTGCAGCCAGCTGTTCTCGCCGTCCTTCAGCGGACCATGCCCAGTGTCTTCATCCAAGTCTGAATCCCGGGGAAGTTGGGATCGAGCTGGTATACGCGCATCGCCGCCGCCTGCGCTCCCTGGAGATCGCGCATCAACGCCAGTGCCAGCGACAGTTGATAGACCGGCTGTGGATTGGTCGGATCGAGCGCCCCCGCCTGGCGCAGGTACATCGCCGCACCCTGCAAGTCCTGGCGCTGTGCCGCATCGGTACCCAGCGCAAACGCCGTGTACGCGGACGGGCGGATGGAATACGCCCGCTTGAGCAACGCGATCGCTTCAGCCGGCTGCTTCATCTCCATCAACGCACGCCCGGCCAACTCGTAGGGCGGCGCCTGCGTGGGCAGGTCGCGGATGAGCCCTCGATATTCGGCCAGCGCCGAATCGGGAAACCCCGCCTTCTCATAGTACTGCCCCACCTCCACCTTGGCCTGCCGCCAGGGAAGTCCCGCCGAGGCGAGGAACGCCAGACTGTCCACCACCCCCCTGGGGCGGTACATGTCGCGATAGTTCTGTTCGAGCGCCTCCGGCACGAATGGCCACCGCATGGTGAGCGTTCGCACGGTGTGCATCACCATCAGCTCGTCGAGCCGCGTGATGTCCATACCCGCCAACTAGTCGGCCCACGGCTTCATGCGATCGAGCTGCGCTATCTGTCCCGCGAACTGCGCGCCGTCCAACGATTGCAGGAACTCGTGCGCGATCAGCGCCACACCGGCGAGGTTCGGGTGCACGTGTTCCAGGATCAGGTTGCTGCCGACCACGCTGTCGGGAGACTCGGCGCGGAATGCTTCGTTGATCGGTACGTACGTCGCTCCCTGCTCCCGCGCCACGTCCCGGATGACCTGATTGAACTCGCTGGGCGCCCGGAACCGGACGACGTCCAGATCCCGTGCCCGCCGGTACAAGGTCCGCGCATCGACCGTGTCGTGCCGCATGTCGGCCGCGCGCGCCGAGTCGTACACCGCATCGGCACCGCCGGGCGCCGCGTTGGCGTCGGACGCGAACGGGTGCATGTCGCGTGCGTTGCTCGCCAGACTCCCGATGAACACCGGCACGTGCGCCGCGCGGAATTTGCCAAGGATGCGCTCGAGGTTGCCTCTGAACTGGCGCACGCCGGCCTCGTATGCGGGGCCGCCGAGCCGGATCTCCTGGTCGCGCGCCACCACCTCCATGAAGCTGGCCGCCTGGTCCGCGCCCGGGGCCGGCTTGGAGAAGACGCGCCGCAGCTTGGCGATGCCGTCGCGGAGGGCCATGAAGGTGCGGAACCGCTCCATCCACAAATACGCGCGCACGAGTCCGGGCGACGAACCGACGCTCTCCGTGGACCCCACGCCCAGCGCCCCATAGTACTCGTTATGGCCGGAGTAGATGAGAATCGCATCGGGATGCTCGGCGATCACGGCATCCGTTTGGTCGAGAATGGCGTACGTGTTGGTGGCGGGGATCGCGAGGTTGATGACCTCCACCGAGTCACCGGGGATGACGTCGCGCAGCACGTCCTGAATGAGGTGCGAGAACGTCCCGTTGGGCGGCCACGGGAATCCCGCCGCGGCCGATGCGCCGAGCACGAACACACGGAACGCATGGTTGGGCTTGTGCGCGGCGAACGGTTCGACGAGCGGCGACGGCGGATGCTGTTGGCGCGTGAAATACCGGCCACCGAGCGCGGGATTGGGAAGCAGATAGTCACCCAATTGGCTCGGCGCATGGACGAACACCGGAATCGACCCACCCGGCCACACGACGCGCAACACCAGTTCCGCCGCGCCGAGGAACAGGAACGGCGATAGCACGGTGATCGCCAGGAAGATCCAGTAGCGCGCGCGGGTCATCAGAAGATGGAGTAGATGAAGGGGGCCAGCGCCGACCCCTGCACGAGCACCAGCAGCGCGCTCGCCAGAATGAGGATCAGGATGATCGGCAACAGCCAGAGTTTCTTGCGCTGCTTCATGAAAGCCCAGAGCTGCCGCAGGATGTTCAGTGACGCCATCGGGGGTCTCCGGATCAGAACTGGCGCTCGAGCGCACGGTGCCGTTCTTCGGCATCGCGCGGCGCGCACGGAATCCAGTAGCTCGACGCCGCCGGATCCCGAGCCAGGGGGCTGCGGCCGAACGTTCGGCGCAGATACCCGACCGGCGTCAACGTTACAAGATAGATGGTTCCGAGCGCGATCGGCGCCGTTACCCGCGAGAGAAGGCGGCCGAATTCCATCCACGCGCGTTCCAGCGGGCCGAGGTGAGTCGGCACGGTGATCCCCACCACCAGCAGCAGGAACCCCAGCGCGAACGCCACCTCGGCGCCGATCACGCGCCGGCGCCAGGCGAGGAGCGCCGACAGCACGGAAAACGCCGCGGCGAGCGTGAACGCGAACTTCATTCCCTGCTCGCGGGTCAATCGAGTTGGAGCGGACGATGCCATTGCGCGAGATCCTGAACGGGTTGATCGCGTTTGAGCAGCACGAATGGGGGCATGACGAGCGCGTCGAGGTTGGTGCGCATGAAGCAGTCGTACGCATCGGCGGGCGTACAGACGATGGGTTCCCCCCGCACGTTGAAGGATGTATTGACCAGCAGAGGACAACCGGTGCGGCCAGCGAACGCATGCAGCACGGCGTGGAGGCCTGGGCTGCGCTCGGCAGTCACGGTCTGGAGGCGCGCCGAGTAGTCGAGATGGGTGACCGCCGGGATATCGGAGCGTGGTTCGTTGAGCCGCTCGATGCCCCAACTGGCGTCGTCCGCCGTGATCGGAATCCGCCGCTCCTCGCGGACGGGTTCGACGAACAGCATGTAGGGCGATTCACCCTCCATGTCGAAGTACTCCCTGGCGTTCTCGACGAGCACGCTCGGTGCGAACGGGCGGAATCCCTCCCGGAACTTCACCTTGAGGTTGATGCGGGCCTGCATGCCGGGATCACGCGCGTCGGCCAGGATGCTCCGGGCGCCCAGCGCGCGCGGGCCGAACTCCATGGCGCCGTCGAACCAGCCGATCACCTGCCCCGCGGCCAGCAACTCGGCCGCCCGGTCCACGGCGCCTTGCCGATCGAAGCGCTGCCACCTGGCGCCCAGCTTCAGCAGGTCGAACTCGGTCTCGTCGCTGCTGAACGAAGGCCCGAGCAGCGCGCCGTGCATGCCGTCGTGTATCCCGTCGGCCGTCCGCGGCGCGTCCAGATACTGGTGCCAGGCCATGAACGCGGCGCCCAGCGCGCCGCCGGCGTCGCCCGCCGCGGGCTGCACCCACACACGATCGAAGATCCTGGCGCGCCGAAGCTTGCCGTTGGCCACCGCATTGAGGGCGACCCCGCCCGCGAGGCAGAGATTCACCTCGCCGGTTTCGTGCCGCGCCGCGCGGGCCATGCGCAAGACGATCTCCTCGCACACGTCCTGCACCGACCGGGCCAGATCCATCTCGCGCTGGGTGAGGGCGGACTCCGGCTTTCGCGTTGGTCCGTCGAACAGCGCCGAGAAGGCGTCGTTCGTCATCGTGAGCCCGCCCAGGTAGTTGAAGTACTGCTGATTGAGCGTGAACGATCCGTCGTCGCGCAGGTCCACCAGTTCCCGGTAGATCGCGTCCACGTACCGGGGCTCGCCGTAGGGCGCGAGTCCCATCAGTTTGTATTCGCCGGAGTTGACCTTGAAGCCGGCGTGATATGTGAACGCTGAATAGAGCAGCCCCAGGGAATCGGGCCAATGGAGTTCCCGGCGCAGCTCGATGCCGCCCTCGTGGCCCACGCCAATGGACGCCGTGGCCCATTCACCCACGCCGTCGACGGTGAGAATGGCGGCGCGGTGGAACGGCGACGGATAGAACGCGCTGGCGGCGTGCGACTCGTGGTGCTCGGTGAACAACACGCGCCCCTCGTAGCGGTCAAGGCCGTGGCGGATGGTGCGTTCGATGTCGAGCCGGTCGCGTGCCCAGAGCGGGGCGCCGTGGCGGAATGAGGCGAACCCGGAAGGGGCAGTCCAGAGAAAGGTCTCGAACACGCGGTCGAGCTTGAGCAGCGGCTTGTCGTAGAACGCGACGGCCTCGAGGACGCCGGCGTCAATGCCGGCGGCGCTCAGGCAATAGGCGATCGCCCGGGCCGGAAACGCTTCGTCTCCCTTGAGGCGGGAGAAGCGCTCCTCCTGGGCCGCGGCGACGATCTCCCCGTCGCGCAGGATGCACGCGGCGCTGTCGTGGTAGAACGCGGAGATGCTCAGGACGAAACGCGGCACGGACCGTGGTTGGGAGGGAGCAGGTGGCGGGGGAGGACCACCGGCGGTGGGACGCCCGACGCACGGACCCCGGGCGCGCGGTGGACCGTCACGCATAATAGGCCCGCCCCCGCTGCCTCGATAGGCCGCACGAGTGAGGATGAGCAACCGCGAATCGGCTCGCTTGAACCCTCTCTGCAGCCCGGCTAGGTTACGGTTCTATCTGCGCGCGTAGCTCAGCTGGATAGAGCGTCGGCCTCCGGAGCCGAAGGTCGCAGGTTCGAATCCTGTCGCGCGCATCATACCCCACCTCCCATGCCGTTCCGCGCCCGGCGGGTCCCGGGCGCATCCGGTCCGAGGCGCTTCCCGGCGGACCGCACCGTCGATTCCGCATCGACGCCGACCCACCCACCCCCTTCTGCGGTCAGTCGTTCGCCGTCAGCCGTTAGCCGCCGTCATGTCATTGCCGATTTCCTCCCAGGCGCTCGTCAGCATCGCCGAGCTCAAGCGCAAGACGCTCCCCGCCCTCCTGGAGATGGCGGAGGAGCTGGAGCTCGCCGATGTGGAGAGTCTGGAGCGCCACGATCTCACGTTCCGGATCGAGCAGGCGCTGCTGGCCGGCGGGGCGCTGCTCACCGGGTCGGGCGTGCTCGAAGTGCTGCCCGAGGGATACGGTTTCTTGCGCAGCCAGGACTACAACTACCTGGCCGGCCCCGACGACATCTACGTGTCACCGTCGCAGGTCAAGCGGTTCGGCCTCCAGACGGGAGACACGGTCCAGGGGCAGGTGCGCCCGCCCAAGGAATGGGAGCGCTATCTGGCCCTGCTCAAGGTCGAATCGGTCAACGGCGACGACCCCGACCTGGCCAAGGAGCGCGTGCCGTTCGACAGCCTGCGGCCGCGCTACCCCGACGGACGGCTGCGCCTCGAGCTCAAGAGCGGTGACCTCAGCATGCGCGTGATGGATCTGATCGCGCCCATCGGCAAGGGCCAGCGCGGCCTGATCGTGTCACCGCCGCGCGCCGGCAAGACGATTCTGCTCCAGAAGATCGCCAATGCGATCGCCGAGAATTACCCCGAAGTCGTCCTCATCGTGCTGCTCATCGACGAGCGCCCCGAAGAGGTCACCGACATGAGGTTCACGGTGCGCGGTGAGGTGATCAGCTCCACGTTCGACGAGCCGCCGCAGCGCCACGTGCAGGTGGCGGACATGGTGATCGAGAAGGCCCGGCGTCTCGTGGAAAGCAAGAAGGACGTGGTCATCCTGCTCGACTCGATCACCCGCCTCGGCCGGGCCCACAACGCCGTCATGCCGCACTCGGGCAAGATCATGTCGGGCGGCGTGGACGTGAACGCGCTCGAAAAACCAAAGAAGTTCTTCGGCGCGGCCCGTAACATCGAGAACGGCGGCTCACTGACCATCATCGGCACCGCCCTGGTCGAAACCGGCTCGCGGATGGACGAGGTGATCTTCGAGGAATTCAAGGGCACCGGCAACATGGAACTCATCCTCGACCGCAAGATCGCCGAGCGCCGCATCTACCCCGCCATCGACATCAACCGCTCTGGCACGCGCAAGGAAGAACTGCTGTTCACCAAGGAAGAGCTCAACCGCGTGACGCTGCTCCGCACGTTCCTCGGCGACATGCCCGAAACCGAAGCGATCGAATTCCTGCTCAAGCAGATGTCGCGGTCCAAGAACAACAAGGAATTCTTCATGCAGATGGCGCAGGGCGGCTGATCGTGGCCGCCGCGGACCGGGGCCGGTGGCTGGCCGTGGACTGGGGCGAGCGGCGTATCGGGCTCGCGATCAGCGATCCTACGGGTACGATTGCGTCGCCCGCCGGATTCATCGTGCGGCGCGCGGGCAAGCGCCCGCCGATTGCTGAACTCATCCGCCGCGGCCAGGCGTTGGAAGCCCGCGCCTTCGTGGTCGGGCTGCCCCTCGACGGCGCCGGCAACGAGACGCCCCGCGCCACCGAAGTCCGGCGTGTGGCCGACGAGCTGGCCAAACGCACCGGCATGCCCGTGCGCCTGCTCGACGAGCGGTTCACCACGGCCGCGGCGCTCCGCGCGGTGCACGAGATGGGCGGCTCCACGCGCGGCCGCAAAGGGGACGTGGATGCCCTGGCCGCCACCGTGCTGCTGCAGCATGCTCTGCGCCATGACGCGTAATCGCATCGCCCGCGCCGCGGTCGGCCTGGCCGTCGGTCTCGCGCTTTCCGCCTGCGCCACCAACGACGCGTCGACGGCGCGTGTGATCGTGCCGACCGGTGCTTCGGTACGCGTGGCCGCCGACTCGCTGGCCAGCGCCGGCGTGATCCGGTGGGCGCGCTGGTTCCGCGCCTACGCCTGGTTGCGCGGCGGCGACCGCCGCATCAAGGCCGGCACCTACGAGCTGCGCCGCGGCGACAGGTGGGGCACGGTGCTCGACATGCTGCGTGCCGGACGCGGCCTCGTGGCCACCGTGATAATCCCCGAAGGATTCTCGCTCAGCCAGATCGGACCGCTGCTCGCCCAGAAGCTCGGCATGCCCGAAGACTCCGTGCTCGCCGCCGTGCGGGATTCCGCGCTGCTCGATCGGCTCGACCTGCCCACGCCGACCCTCGAGGGATACCTCTTTCCCGATACGTACACCTTTTCCGAAGGCACCACCGCACGCCAGGCCGTGGCCGCCATGGAGCGCCGTTTCGAGCACGAATGGAAGCCACAATGGACGGCGCGCCTTGATACCATCGGCATGTCACGCAACGACGTGATGACGTTGGCGTCGATCGTGGAGAAGGAAGCCAAGCTTCCCGAGGAACGCCCGGTGATTGCCGCCGTGTACATGAACCGGCTGCGTGCCGGCATGCTGCTGCAGGCCGATCCCACCGTGCAGTACGCCCTGTCCGCGCACGAGAACCGGCTTCTCTTCAAGGACCTCAAGGTGAAGTCGCCGTACAACACGTACCGTCATCCCGGCCTGCCGCCGGGACCAATCGCGTCCCCCGGCCGGGCGAGCATCCTGGCAGCGCTCTACCCAGCCAATGTCCCGTACAAGTACTTCGTCGCGGCGCGGGACGGCCACCACGAATTCCGCGTGGATTACCGGGGGCACGAAGCCGCCGTGGTCGACGTGCGCCGTGAACGCGACGCGCTGGGCAAGAAGCCCAAGGCAGGACGCGACACGAGCGCCGCGCGCGCGCCGGTCAGGACGTCGGGTTGACCGCCATGCCCGCCGAGTTCGCCGTCGTATCCGCAAAGGGCGTCCGGCGGTGGGACCACGGCCATCCCTGGATCTATCGCAGTGACGTCGACTCCCGCCCCGGCGCGCCGGCCGGCGTGGTGGCCGTCCGGGACCAGCGTGGCAAACCGATCGGTTGGGCGCTCTGGAGCCCAAAATCCGAGATCTCGTTGCGGTTGCTGTCGCGTCGCGCCGAGTCGCCCATCGACGCCCGTTGGTGGCGCGAGCGCATCGGTGCCGCCCTCGAGCGGCGCGCGTCGCTGCGCAACTCGGCAAGTGCCTATCGCTTGATTCACGGCGAGGGAGACGGCCTGCCCTCTCTCGTCTGCGACCGGTACGACCGGTGGCTCGTGGTGCAGTTCATGAGCGCCGGCCTCGAATCGGTCCGCGCGGAAGTGGTCGAGGCACTCCGCTCCCTGGTCGCCCCCGATGGCATTCTGGCGCGCAACGACGTTTCGCTGCGTGACAAGGAGGGGCTGCCGCGCAGCGTGGAGTTGTTGTACGGCGACGTGCCGCGCCGGATCGAGGTGATCGAGCACGGCGTTCGCTACCTGGCCGCGCCCTGGGACGGTCAGAAGACCGGGGCGTTTCTTGACCAGCGCGAGAACCGCGCGCGCATTGGCGCACTGGCGCGCGGCCGTGCCCTGGACTGCTTCAGCTACCACGGCTCGTTCGCGCTCCATCTTGCCGGGCGAGCCGATACCGTGCTCGCCCTGGACAGCTCGGCTGCTGCGCTCGCGCGGGCGCGCGAGAACGCCGCGCTGAACGGGTTTGCGAACGTCGAATTTCTCGAAGCCAACGCGTTCGACTACCTGAAGGCGGCCGAACGCGAGCGCCAGCGATTCGATACGATCGTGCTCGACCCGCCGGCGTTTGCCAAGACCAAGGCTGCCCTCGGCGCCGGCATCCGCGGATACAAGGAGGTGAACCTGCGCGCCATGCGCCTGCTGGCACCGGGCGGCGTCCTGTTCACCGCCAGTTGCAGCTTTCACCTTTCCAAGCCGCGCTTTCTGGAAATGCTCGAAGCCGCGGCCGCCGACTCGGGACGGCGCCTCGCGTTGCGCGAGTTCGTCGGCCAGCCGGTCGATCATCCCGAGATCCTCACCATCCCGGAAACCGGTTACATCAAAGGTGCAATCCTCGAAGCGGTGGACTGAATCGACTCAGCGCCGCTGGCATGCACGGCAGAAGTACGTCGACCGCCCGGCCTGCACGATGCGGGTGATCGGTGTGCCGCAGCGGCGGCAGGCACGTCCTTCGCGGTCGTACACGTTGAGCCGGGCCGCGCCGACCTCGGTGTACCGGGCGCCGGTCGCGCGCGTGATCACGGCACGGATGGCCGCGATGAGCACCGCCAGGCGCGGCCGCGACAGGGACGACGCGCGGGCCCGGGGGCTGATCCGGGCGCGCCACAGCGCTTCGGCCGCGTAGATGTTGCCGAGGCCCGCGATGACGCGCTGGTCGAGCAGTACCGGCTTGATCGGGCCGTGCCGCGCGGCCAGCCGCGGCCGCAGATATTGGGGAGTGAGCGTGGCGTCCGCCGGCTCGACACCAAGATCCAGCACGGGCGGCGACCCGGCCGCGTGCACGTCGAGCGTGGCCAGCGCGCGGGAGTCTTGGAGCACGAGCCGCCGCCCGTCGTCGAGCGTGAACACGGCGCGGGCGAACCGCGGGAGCGAGGCCCCGGGAGGTTCCACCAGCCAGTCGCCGGTCATGCGAAAGTGCGCGTGGAGCACCCGCCCATCGGCCAGCCGGATCAGTTGATGCTTGCCGCGGCGCTCCACTTCGGCGATGCGGGCGCCGGCCAGGCCCCGCAACGCGGCCGAGCCAAGCCGCCGCCGCAGACTTGGGTGCAGCAGGTCGGCGCGCGCGATCGTGCGCCCGCGGACGGCACGGCGCAGGAGGCGAACGGCGTGTTCGACTTCGGGAAGCTCGGGCATCGGGTGCGGCGGCGGTTGACGGGAGGCTGGTGACCCGGCAAGATGCGCGCGTGGCCAATGGAACTCAATCAGCGGACGGCGCCCCGCCGAACAGCAACGCGCGGAGCGCCGCCGTGCGGCGCGTGCTGCGCGCGGTCCTGGTGCTCAACGCGCTGGTAGTAGCCGTGAAGCTGGCGGTCGGGGTGCGCACCCACGCGCTGGCCGTACTGGGCGCGGCACTGGAGTCGGGGCTCGACCTCCTCAACAACGTGATCGGCATGACGCTGGTGGCGATCGCGGCCCGCGCGCCCGATGAGGACCATCCGTACGGCCATTCGAAGTTCGAGACGATCGGGACGATCGGCATCGTCGGGTTTCTCTCCATTTCCTGCTTCGAACTGCTGCGCGGGGCGGTGCAGTCGCTGGTGCACGCCAGGAACCCGCATACCGCGTCGATGACCGAGGTCGGCGTGCTGGCCGTCACCCTCGTCGTGAACGCGGGCATCGTGTGGTACGAGCGTGGGCGCGGCCGCGCGCTGGAGAGCGCCTTCCTCACGGCCGATGCGGCGCACACGTCGAGCGACATCTATGTGACCCTGCTCGCCCTCGCCTCGCTCCTGTTGACGCGGGCCGGAGCCCCGCGCGCCGACGCATTCCTGGGCATCGCCGTCGCCTTGCTCATCGCCTGGACGGGCTGGCGGATCCTGCGGCGGTCGGTGCCGATCCTGGTGGACGCCCGTGGCATGGACGCCGCCGAACTGCGTCGCATCGCTACCTCCATTTCCGGGATTTGCGACGTTCGTACCGTGCGTTCGCGTGCCACGCCTTCAGGGCAGCTGTTCGTGGAGATGACGATCGTGGTGGACGGTGCATCGACCGTGGAACACGCGCACGCGCTCGCCGACGCGGTGGAATTGGCGGTGGCCCGCGTGGCGGGTAGCGCCGAAGTGGTGGTGCACGTCGAACCGGACTAGCAAAAGAAACGCTTGCGCGGCGGCAGGGGCTACACAACATTTGTGAGTCCACACCCGGGTGCGCATGGCTTCGCGACCGCAGCGGTCCCTTCGGCACGAGTACGACCTGTACGTCGAAGAGGAAATCGAGAATTACAAGGAATCGATACAGCGCTCGGCCCTGCTGAGTATCGGGGACGAAGCCGTGTCACGGCTCGGGTCGGGGGACCAGATCCTCCTCACCGAGCTGTTGCTCTGCGAGGAAGTGAATCGGATCATCTTCAAGCGGCTACGCCTGCTGGGCTACGACACGTGGCGCCGCAAGCGACTCAAGCTGGCCAAGGAGTTGCGACGTCCGGAACACTGGGGGCTGACGGCTGATCACGCGGCGGTGCGCGCCATGGCGCAGACGTCCGAAGGGCGTGTACTCGTGGCCGGCGAAGCCGAAGAGGGATCGGCTCTCTATCTGGCCGCCAACGGCTGCCAGGTCACGGCCGTCCATCGGGAGACGCAGGCGCTCGAGCGTGTGCTCGTCGCCGCGAACGAGGCGGGGCTCGCCGAGCGCGTGCACGCCGTGACCGCCGACCTTACGACGTGGGAGCCCGACGCCCCGCTCACCGCGGTCATCTGCGCGCCGGCGGCGCTGGCCGGACTCAACATGAAGGACCGGCGGCGGGTCATCGAAGTTCTGCAATCGGCCACGGCAGAGGGCGGGGTGCACCTGGTGCAGACCGTGGGCATCGGCAAGCGTCGCAAGATGCCGTCGCTCGAGGAGCTGCGGAGGCGCTATCGCGGTTGGTCGGTGACGGTGGAGGAGGCGGGGATAAATGGAAGCGTGAATACGTTCATGGCTCGCAAGGAGATCGCATAAGCGTATCCAATTGACACGGCATGTCGGGTTCGCTGCGTGTCATCGGGCGACAGCGAGGCGCAACGTGCGCCAGCCGGTCGCTCGTTTCTCGTTTCATGGCAACGACTTGGCTAATGACTTGGGTTGGCATCGGATGTGCGATGGAACACACCGTCCGTGCGACGACAAATGTCGCGCAACCGGGGCAGGCGGCGACCCGTTCTCACAGTCACGTCCCGTGTCATCTGAGTGAGCGGCAGTGGTGATTCTATAATGAAAGCGGACCGCAAGACGACCAGAGAGTTGGAGCCGGTGGGCATAGTGATCTCGCAGGGATGGGAGGAAGAAAAGCCGCCGGTGTTCAGCGCATACGTGTGGGGGCCGGCGCCGGAGAATGGCGCAGGCAAGGGCAAGCCCGTGGCGGCATAAGCGCCATACGGAATCCAGAAGCCAGCGCCGGCGATCGCATGCGATCACCGGCGCTTTGCTTTGCCGCCCGCCAACTGTGAGTCCGGCGTCCGACGTTTCGGCGCACTACGGTCGGGAGGACCAGGGCCTCCGGACCCTAGCGTTCGAACAATCAGGAAACAAGAAAGCCGGCGCATATGCGCCGGCTTTCTTAGCACTTCTTGCGAAGAGGGCGAACTACTTTCTCTTCTTACGGGTCGCCTTCTTGGTCGCCTTTTTCGCCGGACGGCGCTTGGCGGCCTTGCGGCCTTTCTTGGCGCCCTTACGGGCCTTCTTTGCAGCTGCCATGGTCAGATCTCCAATATTGGAGGTTGAACTACTCGACCGATCCCCCGGTGGATCGGCGAGTCAGCGACCGGGAACCGAAGCTTCCGGCCGCCGCCGCATTCATCTCCGCGGAGATGAATGAAGCTCGAGTCCGCCGCACGGTGCGGCGCGGCGGATTTCTGGTGACGTCGTGCTCGTGAATGCGCTGTTTGATTCGAACGACGACTGGAATACAAAAACGCCACGCGCTGATGGGCGCGCGGCGGTGACGATCGATCGTCTGATGACGTTTGCTGAGCGACGTGGGGGACGGCGAGCGCCCCGGCGACACTGCTGGTCGCGGCCTGCGGTTGCTGCAGTTGGAGGAACGCTCGTTGCGATGAATCCACCGAGTACCCTCGAGTGCGCGTCAATATCTACTCAGCGCGAATATAGGAACGGTCCAAATTGCGCGCAATAGCGAGTTTACGGATCATACCGCCCATCGCGCGCGGACTTCCATCATCGAATGCATGAAGCGAGTTTCCATTCGCGCCACGCAACGTGGCGCGGACCACCAACACGAAATTCAGAAGCGAGGCACGCGTGAGAGCGCTGGTCAAGGAAACTGCGGCTCCCGGATTCACGATGAAGAGCGTTCCCGAACCGACGATCAGGGACGACGAGGTGCTCATCCGCGTGCGGGCCGCGGGCGTGTGCGGCACCGACGTGCACATCTACGATTGGGATGCGTGGGCGCAGGGCCGCTGCAAACCGCCGTTCACGGTGGGGCACGAGTTCGCCGGCGAAGTGGTGCGGGTGGGGAAGCTGGTGACCGACGTGCACGCGGGTGATCGGGTGACGGCCGAGGGCCACATCGTGGACGGTCGGTGCCTGCTCTGCCGCACAGGGAATTCCCATGTCTGCCCGTACACCAAGATCATCGGCGTCGACCGCGACGGGTGCTTTGCCGACTACATCGCGATGCCCGCCACCAACGTCTGGCACCTGGACGACAACGTGTCGTTCGACGTGGGCGGCATTCACGACCCGATGGGCAACGCGTTCCATACGGCCCTCACCGCCGACATTCCGGGAGCCACCGTGCTGATCACCGGGTGCGGCCCGATCGGCCTGTTCGCGGTGGGTATCTGCAAGGCCGCCGGCTCGTCGCGCATCATCGCCTCCGACGTCAACGAGACGCGGCTCGCACTGGCCCGCCGCATGGGAGCGCACGACGTCGTCCACCCGAACGAAGCGGCGGCGGCCGTGCGCGCCGCCACCGACGGATTGGGCGTGGACGTCGTGCTCGAGATGTCGGGGGTGCCGTCCGCCATTCACCAGGCGTTCGAGCTGGTACGCGTGGGCGGGCGCGTGCAGATGCTCGGCATTCCGTCCAAACCGATCGAGATCAACCTGGCCACCGAAGTGATCTTCAAGGGCATCACGATCTACGGCGTCGTAGGCCGACGCATGTACGACACCTGGCACCAGGTGACGCGGTTTCTGCGCTCCGGCATGTTCGATCCGACACCGGTGATCACGCACCGCTTCCCGCTCGAGCAGTTCGACGAGGCGATCCATGCCATCAAGACCGGAGCGGCCGGCAAGGTGATCTTCGAGATCGCGTGACCGGACGACCGCCGATCACAACGCACACAGACTGCACAGACACTGCAACCAACCAACGGCAAACGGCGCAGGGCCAGCCGGGCAAGAGGGGTGACGGGACCATGTCCGTGAACCAGCGATTCGTGAAGGAACTCGACGCCGCGATCGATCAATTCAAGGCGGACGGCGTCTACAAGAAGCTCAATCATCTGGAGTCGCCGCAGGCAGCCCGCGTGCACATGGAAGGCCGCGGCGAGGTGATCATTCTCTCGTCGAACAACTACCTGGGCTTGTGCAACGAGCCGGCCGTCGTGCAGGCCGGCATCGAGGGGCTCAAGACGTTTGGCGCCGGCACCGGCAGCGTGCGGTTCATTTGCGGCACGTTCACGGTGCACCGCGACCTCGAAGCAGCGCTGGCGCGGTTCGTGGGGTGCGAAGCGTCGATGTCGTACGTGAGCGCCTGGAACGCCAACGAGGGGCTCACCGCGACGGTCGTCGAGGAGGGTGACTTCGTGGTGAGCGACGCGCTCAACCACGCGTCGATCATCGACTCCATCCGCCTCGCCAAGACCATCACCAAGTGCACGACGGGCGTCTACAAACACGGCGATCTGGACGACCTCCGCGCCAAGCTCGAAGGCGCACGGTCGGCCCGGCGGCGCCTGATCTGGACGGACGGCGTCTTTTCCATGGAAGGATCCATCGCCAAGCTCCCCGAGTTGGTGCAGATGGCGCGCGACCACGACGCCGTGCTCATCGTCGACGACTCGCACGCCACCGGGGTGCTGGGCCAGACCGGACGCGGCACGGCCGAGCATTTCGGGCTGCTCGGCGAGGTCGACATCATCACGTCCACACTGGGCAAGGCACTTGGCGGGGCGGCAGGAGGCTTCACGGCCGGCCCGGCTGCCCTCACCGACTATCTGATCCAACGGTCGCGGCCGCAGCTCTTCTCGAACGCCCTGCCTCCCACCGTGGCGTCCAGCGCCCTCGCCGCGGTGCGGTTCATCGAGCAGCACCCCGACCGTGTGCAGACACTGCGCGACAACGCGCGCTACTTTCGCGAGCAGATCATCGCCGCTGGCTTCAAGCCGCTGGCCGGGGAAACCCCGATCGTGCCGATCATCGTGGGCGAGACTGCGGCCGCCATCCAGATGTCCGACATGCTCCTCAACGAGGGGGTGTTCGTCACCGGATTCGGGTTCCCCGTTGTGCCTCAGGGGCAGGCCCGGGTGCGGTGCCAAATCTCGGCGGCCCATACGAAAGCCGATCTGGACGCGGCAATCGACGCGTTCAAGCGTGTGGGACGGAAGTTGAAGCTGGTCTGAACTACGCAGGAGGACGGGAGGCTGCGTTCGCAGTAATCCGTCCTACTGTCCTACCATACCTATCGTTTTGCCATCCTACGAGGCCGGGGAGCGGGGGCTGTCTGTGACCCCGCCCCCCCTGCCCTCGTCCGTGTGACGGGGGACCGCCAAGGGCGGAACTTGCACTTCATCTCGAGGAATCGTATGAAAGCGATCCGTTCACTGGCGGCAGCCGTCACGGTCCTGGCGCTGGTGCCCGCAGGGGCCAGGGCCCAGGCCGTTCGACCGTTTCAGAACTCCTGGTTCTGGGGGTTGAAGACGGGCGGCACGTTCATGTCCGCGCCCAGCCAGGCCAATGTCACTTCGGCCATGGCCGGCATCGACTGGCTGATCACACGTGATCACGGCGGTCTATACGTGTCGTTCGACCAGTCGTTTCTGTCGCAGCGCGCCGTGCTCGCCGACTCGGTGGACCCCACCGACACGCCGAGCCAGGTAAGCCTGAAGGACATGCGACGGGTCACGGTCCTGCTCATGGGGTACCCCGGATCGAGTCAGCGCTTCCACCCGTACGCCGGATTGGGGATGACGTACAATCAGGTGGGCTCCGTGACGCCCGTCACCCCCTATACCTCGGCGGACCAGGCCTCGGCGGCCCAGAGCATCATCCAGCAGTACAAATCGGTGTTCGCGCCTGCCGTGATGCTCGGCATCCAGATGCAGTTCGGCAACTCCGGCCTCTTCGCGCAGGCCATGGGGTGGCCGTCCAACCAGAACTTCTTCCTGTATAACTCTCAAGCGTTCAACGCGTCGATCGAAGTCGGCCTTCGCTACAACTTCGGGAGTTCGATCGCAGACGACCGCTGATCCCATTGCATGACATCAGAGCGGGCGCGGGGAGCAATACGCTCCGCGCCCGCTCTCATTGCGTCGATCCGGGGTCAGGGGGTGGCAGACGGGGCGCGGTCGAGCACGGTCTCAAACACGCGCAGCATGTTGTCGCCCAGGATCTTCTTGATGTCGGCATCGGCGTACCCGCGGTCGACGAGCCCCTGCGCGATGTTCGGCAGATAGGTCACGTCGCGCATGTCGTCGGGCAGAAGACCATGCACACCGTCGAAGTCGCTGCCGATCCCCACGTGGTCTACGCCGGCCACCTGGGCAATGTGATCGAAGTGGTCGAGGAGCACCGACAGCGGCGGTCGCGGCAAGGCGTAGATTCGTTCGTCGACGATGCTGTCATATTGGGCGCGCACCTTGTCGCGATCGGCCTCCAGGCCGCGAGCCGCTCCTTCGGTTCCGACTGACGCGGCCGTTCCGAGGCTTGCCGCGGCCGCGGCGAATTTCGGGTCGATGAAAAGCGCGAAGAAGTTCACGTTCACGACGCCGCCACTGCGCGCCACCGCGCGAAGCATGTCGTCGGTCATGTCGCGGGGGTGCCTGCCAATGGCGCGAGAGCTGGAGTGCGACGCGATCACCGGAGCTCGGGAGGTGGCGATCACGTCGTAGAACGTGGAGTCCGAGACGTGTGAGACATCGACGAGCATGCCCAGCCGGTTCATCTCGCGGACCACGTCCCGCCCGAAGTCCGTCAGCCCGCCGGTGCTGGTACCGTTGATCCCGACGGACGAGCCGGCCCAGTCGTTGCCGTTGTTCCACGTGAGGGTCATATAGCACGCGCCCTGGACATGGAGATGGCGCAGCTTGTCCAGCGAATTCTCGATGGCGTGGCCCCCTTCGATGCCGATGAACACGGCAATCCTCCCCTGCTTCTTCGCCCGGAGAACGTCGTCGGAGTTGGTGGCGAAGATCAGAGAATCCGGATGGCGGTTCACGAACGCATGGATGGTGTCCATGCACGCTTCCACCCGAACCCATGAGTGATCGGGCTTGGCAAGCGTGTACTTCGCGTCGACGAACGCCACCAGGAACAGCGCGGTGATGCCCGATTGGACCAACCGCGGGAGATCGGTATCGCCCAGCGTCATGCCGTACCCGGGTTGGTGCCGGACATCGGGATCGTATCCGTCATCCAGCATGCGGCTGGGGAGGTCGTTGTGCATGTCGATCACGACCGCCTCGCGATAGACCTTGGCGGCGTGGGCGGAGAGCGAGGGCGTGGCGGACGGTGGCATGTTGGAGGGCTCCTGACGCCCTCAGCTCGCGCTGGCGAAGACGAGGGCGAGGTTGACCGCCGGGATGTACCGTCGGTCGGGGGGAAGAGGGCTCACGGCGGGCAGGCTCGCCGCGGGGTGTGGAGCGGCATCCGCGACACGAACGGGTCGCCGGCGACGGCGAACCGCAGCGGCCAATCGGCAGCACGGCGAATCCCGATGCGGGGGGTTACCACTACGTCGCGGTCGGCCACCGGCTCGCCGGCCCGAATGACGAGGGGCGGACGCTGCAACCATAGGCCGTTGTGCTGCCCGTCGATGCCCAGAGCCTCGCAGAGTTTGGCGGGCCCGTTGGTGAGATCCACGTCGCGCCGAGGATAGCCGCGTCGGGCCTGCATCAGCGCTGACCCCGTCACCGGTGACACGGCGCGAATGAGGACGGCACTGGGCAATCCCCGCGGGCGCGTGACCGCGTTGACGCACCAGTGCATACCGTAGATGAAGTACACGTATGACGTACCGGGCGGACCGTACAGCGGCGCGGTGCGCGGCGTGAGTCCGGCGGCCGCATGGCACGCGGCGTCGTGCTCGCCAAGATAGGCCTCGGTCTCCACGATGCGTCCGCTCGCGACGCCGGCGGCGGTACGGCACTCCAGCACGGCGCCAAGCAGATCGCGCGCGACCCTTTCCGTGTCGCGCGCGAAGAACCGGGCCGGGAGCACGGCCCCACGGCGCGAGCGCCGCGCGGGAAGCGCGGCGCCCGTCGTCATGCCCCGGTGGGTTCCGAGCTGGCCGTCTTTGCGGTCTTCCGCGCCCGCGGTGCCCTTGGCTTCTTGGCGGGCGATCCGGACGCTGCTTCTGACGCACCGCTCTCAGCCTTGGCGCTTTTCGCTCGGCCGCGCGTCTTCCTGGGGGCCGACGGCTTCGACTCCACCGTGGCGGGGCTTGCCGCCGCCGCGTCAGCGGCCGGAGGGGTCGTTTCCACGACCCCGAAGCTGAGCAGATTGGCGGGGAATTCACCGGTCTTGGCGCCGCGACCACGAGCGCCGCCGCCGCGCGGTCCGAGGCCCAGGCGGAGGCCGGGTGCCGCCGGTACCTTGGCCGGCGTGGCAGTGACTTCGGCGGCCGCCAGTTGTTCGGCCACGGGGACTGCCGAGACGGCGCGCGACACGTCGTAGTCGTTGCCGTGGCGGCGCAGATCGATCATGTCGGCGTCGTGCGCGTCCTGGAGGATGCGCGCGAAGTTGCGCTCGCTCAGACTCTCGCTGTCCCGGCCGAGCAGTTCGTGTGCACGCTGGCGCACCGCGCTGGCACGCACCGTCTCCGCACCCGTAGTGAGCGTCTCTACGGCACGCCGCACGAGGTCGAACGCTTCGTTGCGCGTAAGCCGTTCTCCACCGGTGCCTGCGCCCTGGTCGCTCTTGGACACGGCGGGCGCGGCCGTAGGGGCCGGCCCCTCCGCCGCTTTCTCGCCGCCCGTGCTGAGCTCCAATTGCGGCGCCTCGGCGCCACGCCCACCTCGACCGCGCCCGCGTCCACCGCGGCGTCCGCGGCGTCCGCCCCGCTCCTCGGCCGATGCCTCGCCACGCTCGGCGGCCGGCGCGGCTGCATGCGTCCCGTCACCCGACGGCGTGCCTACTTCGAGCTGACCGTTCTCGAGCTTCGTGAGACTGAGCAGCCCGCGGGCGGCAGCGTCCTGCACGAACTTGGAGAACTTGGAGTGGCCGGTGTTCTTCTCGTCGAACGTGCTATCGATGTCCTGCATCACCTGCTTGAGGCGGTCGGACCGCATGACGTCGCCGTTGCGCTTCATCCGGCCGATGGCCTCGGTGACCAACTCCCACGGATCGAACTTCCGGGACGTCTCTTCTTCGTTGGCCTTCACCAGGCCGGCCAGCGCGTTGTAGCTGTAGTACTCGTCGCAGTTCATCACGAGCAGATCGCTGGACGATTCGCGGATGCCGACGCCGATCACGTACTTGCCGTACTCCTTGAGCTTGATGACGAGGCTCGAGAAGTCGGAATCGCCGGAGAGGAGAATGAACGTGCCGATCTCGGGCCGTGTGAACACGAGTTCGAGGGCATCGATCGCCAGCCGGATGTCCGTGGCGTTCTTCTTGGCCGAGCCGTAGGCCGGCGCGAAAATGAGATCGATGGACGCTTCGGTGAGCGGAACGATGTACTGCGGATAGCGGCGCCAATCGGCGTAGGCGCGCTGAACGGCCACCTTGCCCTTGATGATGTCGGAGCCCAGCAGGTTGCGGAGTTCGTTGCCGAGGTCCGAGCGAATCCCCATCGTGACGTTGTCGAAGTCGATGAGGAGGGCCGCATTTGGCGCGTGCATCGGCACGGCGGAAATCGGGTGTGTCGAGGCGACCGTAGCCTGCGGGCCGCGGTGAATGAGGGCGCCGTGCGAGCGTGTCGGCTCACGGCGCTGATTACGAGGGTTCATGCCCTTTCCTAAGTCGAGTCCCAGGGACTCGTAGCGGTGGTCGGTTCGACCGCCAAGCGCGCGGGGCAGATCGTCTGCGAAGTTGGAGCGCAGACGGTCGTCACCGGGCAGCGCCCGTCGATCGGCACGCGACCCGCCGGGCGCCCACCTTCGGAGCGGCGCTGCGGATGGTCTCGGTTCGGAGGGCGCGCCCGAAGGCAGCGCTCTCCCGGCAGGCGTACGACTGCCGTCGTGCCGCCCGGTCCGCAAACCGCGCCGTCGCATCGATCGCGACGCGCACGGAGGACCGAGCGCCAAGCTTCAAATGTATCGCGGTACTGGTTGGGAGGAAAGTGAGCTTGGGTGGTTGGGGGGTCCGCCCACCTGTATGTTTGGTTCGAAACCGCCGCGCATGACGCGCGTAGGGAGGGAGGATTCGTGAAGCGATTCGGGTTTCGCAACCGGCTGTTTGTCATCCTCCTGTCGTTCGCCCTCGTGCCATCGGCGGTTCTGGCGGCCGGCTGGTTTGCGACGAGCCAATACGTGTTCTCGCTGGTCGGGGCCAGCACTGCCTGGGACAGCACGGCCGCCACCGGTGCCCGGGCCATCCAGGCCATGCGAAAGACACCCCTCACCGGCGCCCAGGAGCGAGCCATCGACGCTCACGAAATGCGGCTGCACGACAATCTGGTGCAATCCAAGCGGGCCGCATTCGTGTACCAGCGTGCGGTGTACGTAGCCGCCGGCGTACTCATTTTGGCGCTGGGCGTGGTCGGGCTTGGGGCCTCGCGGGTGGCGGGTCACCTGAGCCGACAGCTCAGCCGCCCCCTGCTGGAACTGGTAGGGTGGACCGAGCGCCTCGGACGGGGGGAGCCCCTGCCCCAGGCTTCGTCCACTCGCGGGGCGCCGGAGTTCGAGACGTTGCGTTCGCGAATGCGGACGATGGCCGACGAGTTGGCGCTCGGCCGGACGCGGGCGCTGGAAGCCGAGCGCGCGGCGGCGCTGCGCGACGCGGCCCGCCAGGCGGCGCACGAACTGAAGAACCCGTTGACCCCGATCCGGTTCGCTGTCGCGCGACTGCAGCGTGATGCGCCGCCGGCGCTCGCGGAGACAGTGGAGGTATTGGCCACGGAGACCGCGCGCCTGGAGGCGCTGGCGAGGAATTTCTCGCAGTTCGGCAAGCTGCCCGAAGGACCGCGGTCGCAGGTAGACGTCGGGGAACTGGTGCGGTACACGGCGCGCGCATCGGTGCCCGACTCCATGCCGCTCGCAGTACACGTGGACGAGGACATCCCGATGGTGTGGGGCTACCACGACGCGTTGCAGCGGGCGGTGAGCAACGTAGTGTTGAATGCCGTGGAGGCGTGCCGCGAGGCGGGCCGCGGCGCGATCGCGGTGCGGGTGGGTCGTGCCGAGCTGGGCGGGCGGGAGGCGGTGTCGCTGGCGGTCAGTGATACGGGCCCGGGCATTGCGCCGGATCGGCTGGCGCGCATATGGGAGCCGTACGTGACGTACAAGGCGGGCGGGACGGGCCTCGGCATGGCGATTGCGCGCCAGACGGTGCTGGCCCACGATGGGGAAGTGTTTGCCGAGAGCGCGCCCGGGGTGGGAACGACCATTCGGTTCGTTGTTCCCGTGGGTGCGGAGGAACCGGGGGTACGCGCGCCGGCCCCCGCCAACTTCACGAGGGAACGAGCATGAGACTGGAAGACCTGATTGTCGCCATCGGGGGCCTGGCTCTCACAGCCTACATTTTTCGCGGCATCTTTAGCCTGATCGCGCGCCACATTGACGCCAGGGCGCGCCCGGGATTGAGTTCCGATACAGAGCAGCGCCTGGCGCGGATCGAGCAGGCCGTGGACTCCATCGCGGTCGAGGTCGAACGCATTTCCGAGGGGCAGCGGTTCACCACACGCCTGCTGGCCGAACGGGCGCCGGCGGCCGTGCTTCCTTCGTCCAAACCTCCGGTGCAGTCATGACGATGCTCAACCTGCTGCAAGGCCCAGGCCCGAACGACATTCCCGACAACCTGATTCCGGTCCTCGGCATCATCTTCGGCACGGTCATGATCATGGTGCTCGGCCTCCCGATCATCCGCGCGATCGTCCGGGCCGTGGAACGACGCGCCGCGCCGCCGAGCACTCCCTCGCTGCCGCCGGACCTGAGCGCGCGGCTCGATCGCATTGAACAGACGGTGGATTCGATCGCCGTGGAAATCGAGCGGGTGGCGGAAGGCCAGCGGTTCCTCACCAAGATCCAGACAGAGCCGCGATCGCTCGGCGCGCCCCAGCAGCCACCCCGCTGAGGAGCGCGTCCATCTCATGCCCAGCGTTCTGATCATCGACGACGAGCCGAACATCCGGCGGATGGTGGGGGCGCTGCTCGCCGCCGAGGGCTTTGAGGTGCGCGAGGCCGCGGACGGCGCCACCGGTGTACTGCGCGCCGCGGAGAGTGAGCCCGACGCAGTGCTGCTCGACCTCATGATCCCCGGCGAGTTGGACGGGATGGCGGTGCTCCGCAAGCTGCGCGAAACCGCCCCCGACACGCCCGTCGTGATGATGAGCGGCAAGGCCGGGCTCGCCGACGCGGTGAAAGCCACGAAGCTCGGTGCATTCAACTTTCTGGAAAAGCCCCTGAGCCCCGAGGGCGTGCTGCTCGCGCTCTCGTCGGCCATCGAACTGCGGCGCGCGCGGCGCGAGGCCAGGGCGCTGCGCGCCGAGGTGGGACTGGGTGGCGAGATGGTGGGCGAAAGCCAGGGCATCCAGCGCGTGCGTGAGATGATCGCGCGCGTGGCTGCTAGCGACGCACGCGTGCTGATCAGCGGCGAATCGGGCACCGGCAAGGAACTGGTGGCCGCGGCCATCCACGAGGCCAGCCCGCGCCGCGACCGGGCGTTCGTGCGCGTGAATTGCGCCGCCATTCCCCGCGACCTCCTCGAGAGCGAAATGTTCGGCCACGAGAAGGGAGCATTCACCGGCGCGTCGGAGCGCCGCATCGGACGCTTCGAGTTGGCCCACGGTGGCACGTTGCTGCTCGACGAGGTGGGCGACCTGGGGCAGGAAGCGCAGGCCAAGCTCCTCCGAGCCATCGAAGCCAAGGAAATCGAGCGGGTGGGCGGCGGCGCTCCTATCCGCATCGACGTGCGCATCCTCGCCGCGACCAACAAGGATCTCACGCGCGCCGTGGCGGAGGGCGCATTTCGAGAGGACCTGTTGTTTCGCCTGAACGTGATCCCCCTGCCCGTACCGCCGCTGCGCGAACGCCCCGACGACATCCCATTGCTGGTGGCGCACTTCTCGCTCCTCCACCGCGCCCGCACCGGTCATCCGGCGCCGCTATGGACTGACGACGCCCTCGCGCTACTCACGCGGTACCGGTGGCCCGGCAACGTGCGCGAGTTGGCAAACGTGGTGGAGCGGCTGGCCATTCTGCACGCCGAGCGCGAGGTGACCGCGGCCGACGTGCAGCGCGTGGTGGCCGTCGGCCGCCCCGACGGCGCGGCCGAAGCGCCGCCCCTTCCCGACCCGGCGCGGCTCACCCAGCCGTTGAGTGACACGCTCGACGAATACGAGCGGACGTTGATTTCACGCGCTCTGTCGATGGCCGGTGGAAACGTGGCCGAAGCAGCGCGCCGGTTACAAACCGACCGCCCGAATCTGTACCGCCGGATGCGGCGGTTGGGCATCGGGCATGACGGGGAATAGGTGCGGGGTGCGTTTCGCGGGCCCGACCCACGACATTAGGAGCATGCTCATGCGACGCACCACGTTCACGGTCCTGCTGGCCCTCGTCGTCGCTCCGCTCGTGCTTGAGGCGCAGGGAGGCGATAGCACGCTCGCCCGGCGGGCGCTCCCGCGCGACGTCGCGCGCGAAGTCGTGGGCCTATACAACGCGGCTGCTACGCTGCGCGCCCAGGGCCCGTTCGACGTCGAGCCGGGCCGGCAAATCGACGGCACCCTGGCCGTACTCGCCGGACCGTTGACGGTTGCCGGCCACGTGACCGGCGATGTCGTGGTCATCGACGGAGACGTGACCATGGCCGTGGCGGGCCGGATCGACGGCGACCTGCTGGTCGTGGGTGGCCGGGTGGCGGGCCGCAATCGCGGGTACGTAGGCGGTGAAATCCGCATCTACCGCGACTCGTTGCGCTACGTACTCCAGGACGACCACATCGCCGTCGCCGATTCGGGCAGCGAGGGCGAAGCGTGGTGGCGGCGGTTCGAACCCCATCGCGACGAGAGCGGTCGCGACTTCCAGGTGGCGAGCGCCGGCGTATACAATCGGGTGGAAGGGCTGGCGGTGAATCTCGGACCGCAGGCGTACTACGACTTCGGGACCGGCAGCGCACGACTCGATGCGTACGCGGTGCTTCGCACGGCGAGCAGCTTCCGGTCGCATAACAACGACGTCGGGCACAACCTGCACGGCGAGCTGCGGTTCGGATCGGCCCGCGGCGTGCTGATCGGCGCGGGCGCCTACAACCTGGTGACGCCGGTGGAAGCGTGGGGGCTGTCGAGCCTCGAGACCGGGCTGGCCGCGGCCCTCTTCCGGCGCGACTACCGCGACTATTACCAACAGCACGGGGGCGGCCTCACCGCCGGGCTGTTCCAGGGCCCCCACAACACATTCACGCTGTCGTACGGCGACGAACACTGGACGCCGCGCGCCGACAACAACGCGTGGACGCTGTTCAACTCGAACGTCGCCTGGCGCCCCAATCCGGTGGAGGATGCCACCCACCTGCATGTGTTCGACGCGACGCTCAACGTGGATACGCGCACCGACGCCGCGAACCCGTGGGCGGGCTGGTACTTGATGGCGCAGTTCGAGCACGGGATCGGGCACATCGATTCGCTCGGCGCATCGGACGTGGCGCGCTCCTACCGCAACGACCGCGCGAGGTACGACCGCGCGTTCGTGGACGTGCGGCGTTACAACCGCATTTCGCGCGGCGCCCATCTCAATCTTCGCGTTGTCGCCGGCGGCTGGCTGAGCGGCGACCCGCTGCCGCTCGAGCGGCGCCTCTCGGTGGATGGTTACGCGTCGCTCCCGGGATTCGGGTTTCGAAGCGCGCAGGCCGGCGAAGATGTATCCACGTGCACGTCCGGTGCGAGTCCCTGGGGCTACCCCGCGCAGTGCGATCGCATCGTGCTGGCCCAGGCCGAATACCGGAGCGACCTCCACGTGGGGTTGTTCGACTGGGACAAGGACAGTTGGCTGCGTCCGCATTTCCGTGCCGACGGCGCCTGGGTTGTGTTCCTCGACACCGGGCGCGGATGGCTGGTGGGAGATGGCGGGGGCCCAATGACATATCGGTCGGGGGAGCTGCCGGCGCTGTCGACGTTCCGGAGCGATCTCGGCGCCGGGCTCGACTTCGACGTATTCGGCCTGTATGTGGCCAAGGCGCTCTCGACGCCGGGGCTGCCGGCGCGCGTGTTCGTTCGCTTCCAGCATCGCTTCTAGCGCGTGCGCGCACCCGTGCGGCTCCTCCTCGCGTTCCTGCTAGCGTTCGCCGCGCCGGCCCTCGCACAGCGCGATGCCGGAGTGCACGTGTCCCTCCAATCGGACAGCGGCGGCGTGGGCCCGGTGGTCTCGGTGTCGCACGTGCTCGACGACCCGCAGTTCCAGGAGTTGATGAAGAATGGGTTTGCAGTCGCGCTGCACTTTCGGCTGGAACTGTGGCGCACCGGCGGGCTGTTCAACGACCTCGAGCGGTCCACGTCCTGGGACATGCTCGTGCAGTACGACCCCGAACCATATCGCGCGGCGTACCGTGTCCTTCGTCGCAATGGCAAGCTGCGCGAAGACTTCGGGGCGCGCCCGTCGCTCGACTCGGCGCAGGCCATTCTGGCGCGTCCATACCGCGTGTCGCTGGCTCCGGCGCGGGCCGGGGCCAGGTACTACTACAATGTCGTGCTCGACGTCGAATCGCTGAGCGCCAGCGATCTGAGCGAACTCCAGCGCTGGCTGCACGGAGACCTGCAGCCTGCTGTGCAGGGACGGGCCAATCCGCTGTCGGCCCTCAAGAACGGTGTGGGTCGTCTGCTGTCGCGCGTCCTTGGCGGCGCCAAGCGGAACTACGAGGCCACATCCCCAACGTTCGTCGCGCCGGGCCGGTAGCCCGGCGCGGGTTACGCCGGCAGGCTCGTTCCGCGGTGCTCGAGCCGTTCGAGCTGGTGAAGCACCGCATCGCCGTAAAACGTACGGATATAGTGCGTCTGGATCGGCGTGAGCCGCCGCACCGCCCAGCTCAAGTGCACGAAGTGAGGTTCCACGGGGCGCGTGTGCGGATGCATGCCGATCTCCTCGGGCATGCGATTTCCCTTGCGCGTGTTGCACGGGCT
This sequence comes from uncultured Gemmatimonadaceae bacterium, assembly GCA_963728785.1. Lineage (GTDB taxonomy): Bacteria > Gemmatimonadota > Gemmatimonadetes > Gemmatimonadales > Gemmatimonadaceae > JAGWRI01. The sequence continues at coordinate 138,123 of CAVSKV010000003.1, read as the reverse complement.
GCAGGCAGCCACCACGTTGGTCCACTCGTTCGTTCCGCCGCGCGACAGCGGAATGAGGTGGTCGCGGGTGAGTGATTCACGCGGCTTGAGTTCCGTCACGTGCCGGCTGCAGTACTGGCAACGGTAGTGGTCGCGCGCGAACAGGAACGTATTCGTCACCTGCCGGCGGAAGCGCCGGGGCACGTGGATGAACTTGGTGAGCCGGATGACGACCGGGCGCGGCATCGTGAGCCGCTCCGAGCGCACGACGCGATCCTGCTCCGCCTCGACGATCTCGGCCTTGCCGTCGATCACCAAACGGAGCGCGCGCTTGAGCGGCACCATGGTGAGCGGTTCGAACGAAGCGTTGAGCGCCAGGCAGCCGACGATCACCCGTGCCTCCCGGAACGGGCTCGGCTCGTTGCCGGGCACCGCCGACTACTCATCGCCCGGCCCCCGCAACGGCTGGCTCGGGCACCATGGTCAGCCAGCCATGCCGGTCGGGAATCCGCCCGTGGACGGTCTCGAGATAGTCGTGCTGCAGCATTGCCGTGACCGGCCCCCGCTTGCCATCGCCCACCGGCACCCGGTCGACGCTGCGGATGGGAGTCACCTCCACCGCCGTCCCGCAGAAGAACAACTCGTCGGCCACGTACAGGAACTCGCGAGGCAGCAACTGCTCGCGGACCTCGATGCCGCGATCGTGCGCGAACTGGATCAGCGCATCGCGGGTGATCCCGGGCAGGATGGCGGCGCCCAGTGGCGCCGTGTACAGCACGCCGTCGCGCACAGCAAACAGGTTTTCGCCGCTCCCCTCCGACACGAACCCGAAGGAGTCGAGCATGATGCCTTCGGCGTAGTCGTCGGCCTTGGCTTCCATCTTGGACAGCTGGGAATTCAGATAGTTCCCGCCGGCCTTGGCCATCGTAGGGAAGGTATCGGGCGCCGCCCGGCGCCAGCTCGACACCCGGGTGTCCACGCCGGTCTCGAGCCCGTCATGCCCGAGGTAGGGCCCCCAGTGCCACGCGATGATGAACACTTCGGTGGGCGCCGATTGGGAATGCACGCCCATCTGCTCGCCCGTACGGATGACCACAGGGCGGATGTAGCATTCCTTGAGGTCGTTGGCCGCCACCGTGTCGAGGCTCGCCTGCACCAGTTCGTCCACCGAATACTTGATCGGGATCCGATAGATCTTGCACGAGTCGACGAGCCGCCGCATGTGCTCCCTAGCACGGAACAGGGCCCCGCCGCTCGGTGTCTCGTAGGCGCGCATTCCCTCGAAGACGCTCGACCCGTACTGGACGACGTGGCTGATCACGTGGATCGTCGCGTCCTCCCAGTTCACGAGTTGACCGTCGCGCCAGATCTTCGCCGTGCGGCCGGCCTTCGGCGGCACCATGGTCATGCTCCTGGAAAACGGGGTACTCCCAATCTTAAGCGGGGAACCGCGCCCCCCGCCAGCGGACGTTCCCCCTCATTCGTGCCCCGCCAGCCACTGCTGCAGCAGGTCGGCGGCGTGCTGGACACGCCCGGCCAGCGCGGGGTCGCCGTGTACGACCGCGCCTTCACGCACGAGCACCTTGCCAGCCACGGCCACGAGCGACGCCGGCACCCCATTCAACGCGAATACGATCGCGCTCTCGACGTCGTGCGTCGGACCGAACCGCGTGGCGAGCGGAAAGGCCGCCAGATCCGCCGCCTTGCCCGGCTCCAGCGACCCCACCTCGGCGTCGAGGCCGAGTGCGCGCGCACCGTCTATCGTGGCCAGCCGCAGCGCTCGTGCCGCCGGCATCACGTCGGGGCGGCGCACACGCGCACGTTGCTGCAGCGCGGCCAGCCGGGCCTCGCCGAGGATGTCCATGCGATTGTTGGCCGCCACTGAATCGGACCCCAGTCCCACGGCGATCCCTGCACTGAGGAATTCGGACAGCGGGGCCACGCCGTGGCCCAGCTTTGCGTTGGACGTCGGACAGTGGGCCACCGCGCAGCCCGAAGCGGCAATGGCGCGCACGTCCACGGCGTCGGCGTGCACGCAGTGGATGAGCAGCGGCTGGGCGTCGAGCACGCGAAGGCCGCGCAGCAATTGGATGGGACTGGGCGCCCGCGCCTCGACGCGGATGCCGCGCTTGATGAGCGCGTCGGCAAACTCCCCCCGGCCTTCGACCACCAGCCGCTGCTCGGCATCGCTTTCGGCAATATGGATGGCGATCGGCAACCGGGCCTGAATCGCATAACGGGCCACGGCGGCGAACAGCCGGTCGCTGACCGTGTATGGTGCGTGCGGCGACACCCCGACGCGCACGAGTGGCGTTTGCCGGGCCTGCATGGCGGTAACCCTTGTCCTGAGTTCGGCCACGGTCTCGTCGCACGCCACCGGCGCCGGCCCGAAAACCTCCTGGTACACGATGCCGCGCACGCCGCGTTCGAGCATCGCGTCGAACGCCGCCCCGGACTCGCACGTGTCGGCGTACGTGGTGATCCCCGCGGCAAGTCCTTCGTCGATCCCCAATCGCGCCCCGTCCACCAGCATGTCGCGAGTCAGGACCTCGCGCCGGGCCATCATGAGGCGGAGAATCCACGATCGAAAGTCGAGATCCTCTAGGAACCCGCGCATCGACGTCAGCTCGAGGTGGCAATGAGCGTTTACCAGCCCCGGCAGCAACACGGCGTCTCCCAACTCCACGTCGTCGCCCGCCGGTGCGCCGACGCGGCGGCCGACATACACAATGCGACCGTCGGCCACAGCTACCGTCCCGTCACGCACGGGAGGCGTGGTGACGGGGAGCACCCACGCCGCGTGGTACCGCCTCACCGCGTCCCGCCCCCGCCCCGGCCCCCGCCACCGCCACCGCCCGGCTTCTTTCGGGGCGGGATGTAGAACGGGTTGGTGGTGTCGGGAAGCATCGGCTTCCGGGGCACCAGCACCGCCGGGGTGGTATCGGGCTTGAGGACGATGCCGTGCGCGGTATGCACGTCGCACGGCCGCGTAGGTTCCGTCCCGGCGATATAGACTTCCGACATGACGTCGACCGAAGGGCAGTACTGGGTGCGCAGCATGTTGGTGGTGAAGTCGATATCCCGCGACACGATTCCCTCGGGCCGCGGCCAATCGGGCGGGGCCGGCTTGCGCCGATACACCTCATTCATGAATGCGGTCCACGCCGGGGCAGCCAGCAGCCCACCCTGGGCATTCGCCTTGATCTTGGTCGGCTTGTCGAGCCCGATCCAGAGCCCCGCCACCAGATCCGACGTGTAGCCGATGAACCAGACGTCCGCGCCGTCGTTGGTCGTCCCCGTCTTGCCGCCTGCCGGCAGCGTGAAGTACTGCCCCACCGAGCCCGCGGCCGATCCCTTGGTGACGACGTCCTTCATCATGTCCACCATGATCCACGACTGTTGGGGCGTGAGGATTGCCGTGAGCTGCGGCGCCTGCTCCCAGAGCACTTTGCCGTCGGCGCTCTCCACGCGCGTGATGCCGATGGGCGCGGCACGTGTCCCCAGCGTGGCAAAGGTGCTGTAGGCCGCGATCAGCTCGATGGGGTAGACGTCGGCGGCGCCGATGTGGATGGAGGGGTACGGCGGGATCGGCGTCGTGATGCCGAATTTTCGCGCTTCGTCGATCACGTTCTGCTCGCCGAGCTGCATGCCGATGCGGATGGCCGGCACGTTTCGCGACTCGTAGAACGCCCGCCGCATGGTCATGCGCCCCTCGAATTTGAGGTCGAAGTTCTGCGGGGTCCAGTCGGTCCCGTCGATCTGCGGCACGGCGAGCGGCTCGTCGTCCACGAGATACGACGGCGGCAGCCCGGCTTGCACCGCCGTGGAATACACGATCGGCTTGAACGTCGAGCCCGGCTGGCGCAGGGCCTGGGTCGCACGGTTGAACTTGGAATCGTCGAAGTCGCGCCCGCCGACCATCGCGAGCACCGCGCCGGTGCGGGGGTCCATAGCCACGAACGCCCCCTGGAGATAGGGAGAGTTCGCGTCAGTCCTCGCGTCCCCTTCGCCCGCCCGCGCCAGATACTGCTCGAACGTGGGATGCCGGTACGCTCCGTAACGGCCCGCCTCGATTGCTCGCAGTTGCGTCTCCAGCGCGCGCTCGGCGGCCGACTGGAGATCCAGGTCCAGCGTGGTGTAGACCTTGAGTCCCTGCTCGTACAGCCGCTGGCCGAACCGGGCGTCGAGCTGCTGCCGCACCCACTCGATGAAGTAGGGAGCGATGTCCCCTGATTCGGCGCGTCCGGCGAGATCGAGCGGGTAAGCCCGGGCCATGGTGGCATCGGCGGCGTCCACCAGCCCATCCTGCCGCATCAACTCGATGATCGTGTTGCGCCTTTGCACCGCCCGATCGGGGAAACGCCGAGGGTCGTACCGACTCGGGGCCTTGGGTAGCGCAGCGAGCATCGCCGCCTCCGCAAGGTTCAGGTCGCGCACCGACTTGCCGAAGTACCGCTGCGCGGCGGTCTCCACGCCGTGCGCGCCGTTGCCCAGGTATATCTGGTTCAGGTACAACTCCAGGATCCTGTCCTTGGAGTAGTGCCGTTCGATGGCCAGCGAGACCTTGGCTTCCTTGAGTTTTCGGACGAGTGACTTCTCGCGCGAGATGCGTTCGGGAAACACGTTGCGCGCCAGCTGCATCGTGATCGTGGAGAAGCCCTGCGCGTAGCCGCCGCTGCGCAGGTTGCGCAGCCCTGCCCCCAGTACGCGGATGAAATCGATACCGTGGTGCGAGTAGAAGCGCTTGTCCTCAGTGGCTACGAAGGCGTCGCGTACGACCATCGGGATGTCGGCCAACTTGACGAGAGTCCGGCGCTCCAATCCCAGTTCGGTGATGAACTGGCCGTCGGCGGCGTACACCTTGGACGTCTGGCGAGGGGTGTACGCGTCGAGCACGTCCACCGACGGGCAGCGGCCGGCGTCGCACACCAGCGTCCAACTGGCCACCGCGACTCCGGCCGTGAAGCAGGCCGCGAACACGCCCGCGATCAAGGCGCGGCGCGTCAGCACCGGGTGCCGCTTGCGGAAGCGCTGGAATGGCAGGTGCACGATGGGCAGGAAGCTAACGGTTGGGCGAGCCGTGCACCAACGCGGGGCGTGTGACTTTGCCCCGGCGCGTCTCTATACTTGGGGATGCCTCGGCACCTCCTCCTGGACGAGCTCCAGTGGCGCGGGCTCCTCTACCAGCACACCGACGGCCTGGCCGACGCGCTGCACGCGGGCGTTGTCTCGGGCTACGCGGGGTTTGACCCCACCGCCGCCAGCCTCCACGTGGGCAACCTGATTCCCGTGATGGGGCTCATGCACTTGCAGCGGGCCGGCCACCGGCCGGTGGTGCTCGTGGGCGGAGGCACTGGCCTCATCGGCGACCCCAGCGGTCGATCGACCGAACGCCAGCTCGCGTCCGCGGAGGAAGTGGAGGCCAATGCCCGGGCCATCCGCGACCAACTGGCGCGGTTCATGGACTTCGATGGACAGCACGCCGCCGTCATGCGCAACAATGCGGACTGGCTCGCCGCACTCGGCGCCATCGAGTTCATGCGCGACGTGGGCAAGCATTTCACCGTGAACTACATGCTCCAGAAGGAGTCGGTGAAGACGCGGCTCGAGGGGGGCATCTCGTACACCGAGTTCTCGTACATGCTGCTCCAGGCGTATGACTTCCTGGAGCTGTGGCGCCGCGACGGCGTCACGCTGCAGCTCGGTGGAAGCGACCAGTGGGGGAACATCACCGCCGGTATCGAACTCATCCATCGCGCCGAGGGCACCGGCGCGCAGGGGCATGGCCTCACCCTGCCGCTCGTGACCACGGCCGGCGGCGCCAAGTTCGGCAAGAGCGAGGCAGGCGCCGTGTGGCTCGATGCAAAGCTCACGTCGCCATACCGGTTCTACCAGTACTGGATCAACACCGATGACCGCGACGTGGAGAAGTACCTGCGCTATTTCACCCTCCTGGCGCGCGGTGAGATCGAGGTACTGGGCCGGGCCGTTGAGGAGCACCCGGAACAGCGGGAGGCACAACGGGCGCTGGCCCGCGAAATGACGCGCCGCCTGCACGGCGGGGCCGCGCTAGGCGCCGCCGAAGAGGTGTCCGGTTTCTATTTCGGCGGTCTGGATCCGGCCTCGCTCTCGGCAGATGCGTTGGCGCAGTTGAGCAACGACGCGCCGTTCACGGAGGTCCGGGAAGCCGACGTCGCCGGCGAAACGCCGGGCCGGCTCGATGTGTTCAAGTTGCTCACCGCAGTGGGCATCGCCAACTCGAACGGGGCCGCACGGCGGCTGCTCGAGCAGGGCGGCGTGTCGGTGAACAAGCGCAAGCTGGCCGCGGCGGAGCGTTACGTCGACACCGCCGGCGTACTACTGGCCGGACGGCACGTTATCCTGGGCAAGGGCAAGCGCGACTACGCGCTGGTGCGCATTCTGGGCTGAGCCGTACTCAGCGGGCGCCGATCACGTCGAGCGCGCGCGCGACGTCGTCGTCCGTGTTGAAAGCGTGGATGGAAAGGCGCATGGCGCCCTCACGCTGGGAGTGCGTGACGCCGGCCTCGCGCAGCCGCTGGCTCGTGGCCTCCGGATCGGGCGGCGCGACGCACACGATGCCGGCGCGCCGAGCCGGATCGGCGGGCGTCACGAGCCGCATGTCGCGGCGGCTTCCGGCCCACTCCACGACGCGATCGGCAAGCCGCCGCACGTGGGCGGCGACCGCTTCCGGGCCCAACTCGAACAGCAATTCGAGGCTCGCATTCATTCCCGCGAAATCCTGGAAGGGCACCGTGATGAACTCGAACCGGCGCGCGTCGTCGCGCCAGGTCATGTCGTAGTCGAGCAACTTGCGGAAGTCGTCGGAACCCTTCACCGCCATCCAGCTCACGAACGGGGGATCGAGTTGCCGCACGAGGTCCTGCCGCACGTAGGTGAATCCGGCCCCCCAGGGCGAGAGCAACCACTTCTGGGCGCCGCAGGCAAGGATCGCCGGCTGCACCTCGCGCACGTCCAGCGGAAGCACGCCAAGGCCCTGGATGGCGTCCACCACCAGGTGCACGCCGCGATCACGACAGCGCCGACCCAGCGCCGGCAGGTCCACACGGTACCCCGTGGCGAATCCCACCCACGACACGGCCACTACCTTGACTGCCGGATCGTCGACGGCAGCCATCAGACTTCGCTCGTCACACACCCCGTCGCGCAGCGGGATCACGCGCACGACGGCCCCGCGCTTCGGCACCAGTTCCAGCCACGGATACATGTTGGCCGGAAATTCGCCGTCGGGCACGACGACCACGTCGCCGGGCCCGAGCGGCAACCCGGCGGCGGCCACGTTGATGCCATAGCTCGTGTTCACGGCGAGCGCGATCTCTTCCGGAGCAGCGTGGAGCAAGCGCGCGACCAGCGCCCGCGAGCGGGCCAGCGTGTCGAACAGCAGAGCGTCCGGCATCCGGTGCGGCTCATGGCGCAGATCGGTGAACGCCCCGACGGCCCGCACGGTGCGCAGCGGCAATGGCCCCGTGGAAGCGCTGTTCAGGAACACGGCGCGCGCCGCGTCCATCCACGGATATTCGCGCGCTCGCAGCGCGTCGACGTCGTAGCTCATGTCGGGGGAACCTCCATCGAGCGCCCCGCCTTGGCGAGGCCCCGCGGGTCGAGAGCGTCGCGCAGGGCGTCGCCCAACAGGTTGAACGCCAGCACGGTGACGGCGATCGCCGCGCCCGGCGCGACCGAGGTCCAGGGTGCGTGGCTCAGTTGTGCCAGGTCGCGCGCGTCGGCGATCATCGCGCCCCAACTCGGCGTCGGCGGCTGCACGCCCAGCCCCAGAAACGACAGCGAGGACTCGGCCATGATCGCCGCCGCGATACCCAGCGTGGCCGCGATCACCACCGGGGCGATCACGCTCGGCAGCACATGGCGCACGATCACCCGGCCGTCGCGCGCGCCCAGAGCCCGCGATGCGTGCACGAACTCCAGTTCGCGCACCACGAGGACCTGGCCGCGCACCAGCCGCGCCATCGCCGCCCAGCCCACGAACCCGATGGTGAGAAACACGATCGCCAGCGACGGCTTCAGCGCCGCCACCAGCGCGATCAACAGGAGCAGCGTCGGAAAGGCCAGCGTCACATCGGCCAGCCGCATGACCAGTTCGTCCACCCACCGGCCGTAGTAGCCAGCGGTGAGTCCCAGCGCGAGTCCCAACGACAGCGCGATGGCCTGCGACCCCACGCCCACGGAAAGCGAGATGCGCGCTCCGTATACGAGCCGGGCCCAGACGTCGCGCCCCTGCACGTCGGTGCCCAACCAGTGCGAGCCGCTCGGCGGCAGCAGTTGGGCTTGCAGATTGATCGCCAACGGGTCGTGTCGCGCCACCAGCGGCGCCGCGGCGGCGGCGAACGCGAGCAGGCCAATGACGCCGATGGAGAACCAGGCGCGCGGATCGCGCCAGAGGACTTCGTGCGTACGCAGGCTCACGACGGGTCGCCCAGTTCGCTCGGCGTTCCGGGCCGCTGGTGCTTCCACCGGCGGTGATGCCAGAAATATTGCTCCGGAACCCGGCGCACCCATCGCTCGAGCACCGCCGTGTAGGCGACCACCATGGTGTCGACATCCGCGTCCCGGTCTCCCGTGCGTACGGTATCCACCGGCTCGAAGCTCAACACGAAACGCCCGCTCGGCTGGCGGATGGCCGCGCCGAACACCATGGGCGCGTCCAGACGCAGGGCGAACACCGCCGGACCGCGGGGCGTCTTGGCCATGCGTCCGAAGAAGGGCACCCAGGTGGAGGCAAGGCCCACGGCACCCTGGTCGAACACGAACGCCACGGCCCGCCCGGCCCGCAGGGCACGCGGCACCTGCCGCACGGCGTCGGCGTCGTGCACCACCTGCATGCCTATGCGCTCGCGTGTGCGCGTGATGTAGCCGTCGAACAGAGGATTCTGCATGCCGCGGGTCACGGCATCGAGCGGCACACCGCGCGCGGCAATATAGGCTCCGCCCAACTCCCAGTTACCGATATGGCCGGTGAGCAAGATGACCCCGCGACCGAGGGCGCGGGCCGCTTCGACTGCCGCCCAGTTGTCGATGCGCTCGAACATGTCGAGCACCTGCTCGCGGGAATACGACGGCAGCACGGCTGTTTCGATGAACGTGCGCCCGAGGCTCTCGTACGCACCCCGTGCCACGTCGGTTACCCGATCCGCCGTCCAATCGGGAAATGCGGCGCGAAGTTGCCGTTCCACTACGGCGCGGCGAATGCCGAGCGGCCGGTACCCGAGCGCGCCCAGCCACGCGCCCACAGCGCTGGCGCGGCGGAACCCGAGCAGATCGAGCGTGCCCACGGCGCCGCGCAGCGCCGCATACTGGGCGCGGTGAGACAGGGTGGGCCGCCGGATCACCACGTCGATCATGCGTCGGCGGCAGCGATCTGGATGCCCGTCACCGGCGCCGGCGCGCGGTCGTCGCGGAATTGCAGGGCGTGCAGGCGGTGGTACGCGCCCCGCAGGGCGAGCAACTCATCGTGCGTGCCGCGCTCCACAATGCGCCCGCGGTCGAGCACCAGGATCTGGCTGGCGTGGGTGATCGTCGACAGGCGGTGCGCGATGACGAACACCGTACGGCCGGCGAGCAGGCGGTCGATTGCTTCCTGGACGAGGCGCTCGGACTCGGTGTCGAGCGCCGATGTCGCTTCGTCGAGAATCAGGACCGGGGGGTCGGTGAGCAGCGCGCGGGCGATCGCGATGCGCTGGCGTTGCCCGCCGGAGAGCCGTGTTCCGCGTTCGCCCAGCACCGTGTCGTACCCCTGCGGCAATTCGGCGATGAAGCGGTGGGCGTTGGCGGCGCGGGCCGCGGCTTCGACCTCGGCGTCCGTGTACCGGTCACCGGCGCCATAGGCAATGTTCCGGCGCACCGTGTCGTTGAACAGCACGGTGTCCTGGCTCACGATACCGGTGAGCGCGCGGAGGGACTCGAGCGTGATCTCGCGTGTGTCGACACCGTCCAGCAGGATGCGCCCCGCGGTCGGCTCGTAGAAGCGCGGGATGAGGTCCACGAGGGTGCTCTTGCCCGCCCCGCTCGGCCCCACGAGCGCGACGATCGCGCCCTTGCGGGCCGAGAAGCTGATGTCTGTGAGCACCGGCTCGTGGTCGTAAGCGAACGCGACGCGCTCGAACGTGATGCGGTCGCGGAACTCCAGCGCCTGCACGGTGCCCTGGTCGGTGGCCGCTTCGGTGGGCTGGTCGAGCACGCCAAACAGCCGCTCGGCGGCGGCCATCGACTGCTGCGCCGTGGTCGGCATTTGGGACAGCTGCTTGAGCGGCGGCAGCAGCCGCATCACCAGGATCATGAACGTGATGAGCGTGGCGCCGTCGAGCGCCGGCGTGGGGGCCAGCACCTCTCTGGCGCCGATCCACAGGATGACCACGGCCACGCTGGTGCCGATCACCTCGGTGAGCGGCTGCGACAGCACCGCCATGCGGGCCACGCGAACCATGCCGCCGGAATAACGGTGGTTGGCGTCGGTGAACCGGCCGTCCTCGTACGGCTCGGCGCCGAACGACTTGACCAGCCGGATGCCGCTCACCACTTCCTGCAGCACGCTCGTGATCTCGCCGTAGTCGTTGCGCAGCTGCCGGTAGGCCCGGCGCAGCCGGTGGAGAATGGGTTGCAGCGCCAGAGTGAGCAGCGGGGCGACGACCAGCGACAGCAGCGTGAGCCAGGGCGAAATGTAGAGGAGCACGAGCACCGTGGCCACGATTTGCGCGGCATTCTGGATGCTCTTGGTGACCACCTCGGTTATCAGCGCCTTGGTCTGTTCCGTGTCGGAGAGGACTTTGGAAATGACCTGGCCAGTCTTGGTGCGCTGGAAATAGCCAAGTGGGAGGCGCTGCAGGTGCGTGAACACGCGATCGCGCAGGTCGCGGGTGACCAGCTCCTGCAGCGCCGCGCCGAGCTGCCCCCCGATCCAGACGAACACGTTTTTCACCGCCACGATGATCACGATGGCGACGATCATCGCTTCGAGCGACGGCAGCGGTTTGGCCGGGTCGAGGAACGTGCCCACCATTCGGTCCTGCAGCGACCGGATGAGGCCCGACGGCGGGCTGAGCGTGGACTGATGGAACAGCGAATTCAGGAACGGGATGAGCAGCGTGAACGAGAACGCGTCGAGCCCGGCCGCCACGATGCTGCTGCCGATCGTTCCCGCCATGCGCCACCAGTGCGGGCGCAGGAAGCCAAGGAGCCGCCGATACAGGCGCATCAGCGGCGCGGCGTGAGCAGGGACACCGGCAGGATGCACTCCTCGGGCGTCACCCCGCCGTGCAGGAACGAGCCGCGGTAGCGGCTCTGATATTCGCGGAGCTTGGTGGGATACACGAAGAAGCAGTCGCCGGTGGCGAGCAACGTGTTCGCGCCGAGCCCACGGCGCGGCAACTTGAGGGCGTCCTCGCGCCGGAAGAGCAACGCCTGTTCCGGGTGCTCGGCGCGCAGATCCTCACCGAACTTGTAACGCAAGTGCGGCGTGGCGTCCCGCTTGGCGAACACCGTGGCCGGCGAGTTGCAGTGGATGGAGCCGTGATCGCTCGTCAGCAGCACCTTGAGCCCCCGCCGCGCCGCCTCCTTGAGCACGGCGAGGAGCGGCGACCGCAGAAACCACTGGTGCGTGAGCTGGCGCAGGGCGATCTCATCGCGCGCCACCTCGTAGAGAATCGCCGACTCCGATCGGCCGTGGGTGAGCAGGTCGATGAAATTGAACACGAAGGCGCTGATCCCTTCCGGCGCGATGGCGTTGGACAGTCGGCGTTCCAGGTCGTTGGCGTCGAGCGTGGTGTTGATCTTCTCATAGCGCACCGGAACGCGCTTGTGCAGGTCGTCCAGCTGCGCTTCGAGCAACTCGCGCTCGTGCGCGTTGAGCGACTCGTCGTCGCGCTCGCCCCACCACTGCGGGAACCGGGCCTCGATCTCGGCAGGAAAGAGCCCGCTGAACAGCGCGTTCCGCGCGAACGGCGTGGCCGTCGGCAGCACGGAGAAGTAGTGCGTCGTCTCCACCTCGAACGACTGGGCGATGATCGGCTCGATCACCTTCCATTGGTCCAGTCGCAGGCAATCCACGACCACGTATAGCACGCCGCGGTCGTGCTCCAGTACCGGCAGGACGAACTCGGAAACGATGTCGATGCTCAGCGGCGGGCGGTCGCCGTCGAGCTGGGCGAGCCAGTCGGGATAGGCGCGCTGCATGTAGTGCGCGAACTCGCGCCTGAACTCTGGGTACAGCCCCCGCAACGACTCGTAAAGCCCGACCTCCCCGGCCGCCGCGAGGTCGAGATCCCACTGCGTGAGTTCCTGGTATCGGTCGATCCACCCCCGCCAGTCGAGCACGCGCAGCGACTCCAACTGGAGGTCGCGAAAGCGCTCCACGAACCGGCGGGCCAGGGCCTGATGCCTGATGCGCGGACCTTCGACGAGCCGCGTGACCAGAGCGTACACCTGCCGCGGCGTGACCGGCTTGACAAGGTACTCGGTCATGTCGGCGCCCAGCGCTTCGTTGAGCGTCTCGTCCTCTTCGCTCTTGGTGACCATGACGATGGCCACGTTGGGATCGATTTCGCGGAGTTCGCGGTAGGCCTCGATGCCGCGCTTACCCGGCATCTGCTCGTCCAGCAGGACGAGGTCGAACGTCCGCCGCCGCACCATCTCCGCGGCGTCGTCTGCATTGCTCGCCGTCTCAACGTGGAAACCTTTGTCCCGCAAGAACATGCGGTGTGGTTCCAGCAACTCCGCCTCGTCGTCCACCCAGAGGACGGATTTCGCCTGGTGCGCCATGTCTGCGGAATGTAGCCGTCCTAAAATGGGCGAGCAACGGACTGCGGCATGTCGCTGGCGATGCCGGCGATCACGCCGCAGATTCACCCTGTGCTCGCTGCGCTTCCACCCTACGCCGTCATCCCCGCGGCCTTTCCCTGTCCGGCCCTCGCCGCCCTGGCGGGGCGCGCCCCACTCGGCGGGGCGCGCGAAGCGATCCTGGCCTGCTTCATGGGGGCCCGTCTGGCCCGCGACGCCATGGACACGACCGGCAGCGCCGTTCCGCCCTCGTTGCGTCAGGCCCGCGCCCGGGGAGCGCGGGCCTGGCTCGCGGCCCTCGCGGTGCCCGCCGGTGTCAGGGCTCCGGTGGCCAAACTCATTGACGCAACCACCAGCGACGACCCAGCCACAATGCGGGCGCCGCTTGCTTCGGTGATCGCTGTCACCGCGAGTTACCTCGATTCGGCCTCACGTTCAGAACTGGATCGACTGATGCAAGTTCTTGCGGGATAACACTATGCTGTTTGGTCACGGCGCCGGGTGCACACTTATGATCTCGCATGGCTAGGATCACGGACATCTCACCCATCTCGCAATTGCTGTCGCGCGTCGACGCGATCGCCGACGGCGGTCCGGCAGTGAACACGGTGCCGAGCGGTTTCCCGAGCATCGATCATATGCTCGGCGGGGGACTCCGCCGCGGAGATCTGCTGGTGCTCGGGGGCGACGTCGCGAGCGGCAAGTCGGCGCTCGCGCTCGCGATCGCGCTGCGGGCAGCACAGGGTGGCGCGAGCACCGCCTTTTACACCGGCGAGATGACTTCGCAGCGCGTCATGGAACGCGCACTGGCCATCGAGGGACGTGTGCGAATCGACGATCTGCGCCAGGGTACTCTTGACGAGCGCAGCCGCGCCTCCGTTGGGGCCGCCGCCGTGCGGCTCCGCGATGCGTTGCCGGCGCTCGATCGGCTTCCCGCAGGTGGTATCGCCGCCTTCACCGCCGCCCTCGACACCCGACCCGCAACCGAGTTCGTGGTTGTGGACCCCGTCGAGTCACTCGTCACGGGCGCCCGCGGCCGCGACGAGGAGGTGGCTCAGGCAGTGCTCGAGCTCAAGACGCTGGCGCTCCGCCTGAATGTCGCCCTGCTCACGACCGCCCAGCTCCCGGGGCTCGTTCCTCGAGAAGACCGGCGCCCCCAACTCGCCGACTTCGGCGCGCTGGGCGCGGTCGCGCACCACGCTGATGTGATCCTGGCGCTCTTCCGCGAAGGCATGTACGACCCGCGGCGCGAGATCGAAGGCGCCACCGAGCTCCTGGTTCGCAAGAATCGGAACGGCGGCACCGGATACATCGATCTGTACTTCTACGCGCAATGGATGCGGTTCGAAGACATGATGGATCCCGATCGGTAGGAGGCATTTGCGGCGATCGAAGCCAGGCTTGGGCGCGGCGTTGGCCGCCCCGCCGGCGCGGGCTATATTGGCAACCTGTCCCCTCTCGTCGTTCTTCCGCCCGCGAGTTGCCGATGGCTGGCCACAGTAAATGGAAGCAGATCAAGCATTACAAGGCGGCTACCGACGCCAAGCGCGGAGCGCTGTTCACGAAGCTCATTCGTGAAATCACCATCGCCGCCAAGCAGGGCGGCGGCGATCCGGGTGGCAACGCGCGACTGCGCACCGCGATCGAGACGGCACGTCAGAACTCCATGCCTAAGGAGAACATCGAGCGGGCTGTGAAGAAGGGAACGGGCGAGCTCGAGGGCGTGGACTACCAGGAACTGATGTATGAGGGCTATGGGCCAGGCGGCGTGGCGATCATGATTGCCGCCCTCACCGACAACCCCACGCGTACGGTGGCCGACGTGCGGCATACGATGTCGCGGGGCGGCGGGAACGTCGGCGCTCAGAACTCGGTGGCCTGGATGTTCGACAAGAAGGGACAGCTGACCATCGACGCGGCGAGGTACAGTGAGGACAAGGCATTGGAGGCGGCCCTCGAGGGGGGCGCCGAGGACTTCGCACGCGATGGTGACGTGTACGTCGTGACCACCGAACCGGCCGCGTTCCACGGGGTGAAGGAGGCCATCGAAGCCAAAGGCATCGAGATCGCCGAGTCGGAGCCCGTGGTGATGGTGCCCCAGAACACGGTAAAGGTCGAGGGCAAGACCGCCGAACAGCTGCTCAAGCTTCTCGAGGATCTGGAAGCGATGGACGACGTGCAGAAGGTCTGGGCCAACTTCGACATGGACGTCGCCGATCTGGCGAACGCCGGATAGTGGTGGTCCTCGGCATCGACCCCGGCACGGCGCAGACCGGCTACGGGGTCGTGCGCAGAGACGGCACCCGTCCCCCGACGCTCGTCGAGTGCGGCGTGCTGCGCGCGAAGGCCAGGGATCCCCTGCCGGCGCGGTTGCGTGAGATCTATGAAGGAATCATCGAGTTGCTGGACCGGCACCGCCCCGACGCGATGGCGGTGGAGGACGTGTTTTACGCCCGGAACGTGCGCACGACGATCGTGCTCGGCCACGCGCGGGGGGTCGTGCTCCTGGCCGGTGAGCAGCGCGCCGTGGCAATTCACGAATTCCCCCCCGCCGAGATCAAGAAGGCCGTCGTGGGGCGGGGCGGCGCCACCAAGGAGCAGGTGCAATTCATGGTGACCCGGCTGTTGCGGCTTACGGCACCGCCTCAGCCGAACGACGCCGCCGATGGCGTGGCGGCGGCCCTGGCGTGCATCATGGGCGCCCGCGTGGCCAGGCTCACCGCCGTACCTGAGGCCCGGCCGTGATCGCCCAGCTCGCCGGCACGCTGGCCGCCAAAGCGCTCGACCGAATCACCGTGATGACGCCCGGCGGAGTGGGCTACGAGTTGCTCATCCCGTTGGGCGTGTTCGAAACCCTGCCGAAGCTCGGCGACCCCGTACAACTGCACACGCAGCTCGTGGTGCGGGACGATGGCTGGCTGTTGTTCGGATTCGCGTCGCCGTTCGAGCGGCGGGTGTTCCAGTTGCTGCTCAGCGCCAACGGAGTGGGGCCGGCCCTCGCCCTCGCGCTTGTGTCGCACCTGACGGCCGAGCGTCTGGTGGTCGCGCTGCGGGCCAAGGACCTGCTGACGCTCCAGGGCGTGCCGCGTGTCGGGCGCAAGAAGGCCGAGCGCATGGTGCTCGATCTGGCGGACAAGCTGGACGGTCTAGACGTAGACGCTACGGCGCCCCGCCCCGCAGGTGCCGCGTCCGAGGACGCCATCCGCGCGCTGGTCTCGCTCGGGTACGCCTCGGGCGATGCAGAGAAGGCAG
This sequence comes from uncultured Gemmatimonadaceae bacterium, assembly GCA_963728785.1. Taxonomy (GTDB): domain Bacteria; phylum Gemmatimonadota; class Gemmatimonadetes; order Gemmatimonadales; family Gemmatimonadaceae; genus JAGWRI01. The sequence continues at coordinate 122,067 of CAVSKV010000003.1, read as the reverse complement.
TGCGCGCCGCGCTCGACGATGGCGGCCGCGGGATGCCGGCCCACGATCTGATCCGCCGCGCCCTGGCTTCCGTGGTCAAGCGCTAGCCCAAACACTTCCCCCCGGAGCCCCAGTGCGAGCAGCCCAGCGCACGGCGACGTTCACGGAGTCGGTCATCCGCGAGATGACGCGCGTCGCCAACCTGTACGAAGCGGTAAACCTCTCCCAGGGCTTCCCCGACTTCCCGATGCCGGCGTCGATGAAGGACGCCGCGTGCGTCGCGATCCACGGGGACATCAACCAGTACGCCATCACCTGGGGCAGCCCGTTGCTGCGGCTGGCGATCGCGGAGAAGTACCGTCGTTGGTACGGCATGGACGTTGACACGGAGCGCGAGATCACGGTGACGTGCGGCGCCACCGAGGCGATGGCCAGCGTGTTCATGGCGCTCGTCGACCCGGGCGACGAAGTGATCGTCATTGAGCCGTACTATGAGAACTACGGTCCCGACGCGATCCTGGCTGGCGCCAAACCGGTGTTCGTCCCTCTCGAGCGCCCCGACTGGACGCTCGACGCTGACCGCCTGCGCGCCGCCTTCAGCGAGCGCACCAAGGCAATCATCGTCAATACGCCGCACAACCCGACGGGGCGTGTCTTCACGCGCGCCGAGATGGACCTGATCGCTGAACTGTGCATCGAACACGACGTCTGGGCGATTACCGATGAGATCTACGAGCACATCCGTTACGCCGGTGATCACCACGTGCTGGCAACGTGGCCCGGCATGCGGGAGCGCACGATCACCATCTCCGGCCTCTCCAAGACGTTCAGCTGCACCGGCTGGCGTCTGGGTTATGCCATCGCGCCGCCCGAACAGACCGGCGCCATTCGCAAGGTGCACGACTTTCTCACCGTGGGAGCGCCCGCGCCGCTCCAGGCGGCAGGCGCGGTGGGGATGCGGTTCGACGCCCGGTACTTCAACCACATGGCGCAGGAGTACCGCGAGCGGCGGGACCTGATCGTACCGGCGCTGCGCGAGGCCCGGTTCACGTTCAGCGTGCCGGAGGGGGCGTACTATATTCTGGCCGACTTCTCAGATATCAGCGCCGATGACGACGTGACGTTCGCCAAGTGGATGGCCAGGGAGATCGGCGTGGCGACCGTGCCTGGATCGAGCTTCTATCACGACCCGGCCGCGGGTCGCAACCTCGTGCGATTCGCCTTCTGCAAGAAGCTGGAAACGCTCGAGCGGGCGGTGGAACGGCTGGGCAGAATGAACGGATAACGAGCGGAAGAACGGCGCCGCGGGGGGATTCCGACGCGGCGCCGTTCTATTCGATGGATCTGCGGGCCCGCCCGCTAACGCGAGTACGCTGCGCTGAGCAGGTCGAACAGAGTCGCGTAAATAGCCTGGAATTCCGCCGGTGGGTGGGCGAGGAACGACGCGTCGGCATCGTTCACGAACGCGGTGAAGGCGTTGGCCGCGGCGTTCAGGCTTCCGATCGTGGGACTGACGAGCAGTCCGGCGAGCGGATCGATCAACCCGTTGATCGTGCCCGAGGAGGCGCCGCTGGCGCTGAGCGCGGCGAAGATCTGGGCCCGGATGGCCGGCGACGGCGTGCTGGGGCCCCCCATGAGGCTGGCGACGGCCGCCACGCCGGAGCCGGAGACGGCCACCCCACCCCCGCTCACGGCGCCGGAACTGAGGGTTGAGGAGAGGTCGGCCGCCGCCCTGCTGAGTGCGGAGGCGGAACCGTGGGTCAGGGTGAAACCGCCAGGCGAGGAGAAGAACCCGCTGGCGATGGCGGAACTCGTCACGTTCGCGCCGGTGATGTCTGAGGCGTTACCCTGCTGTGCGAGGGCCGGGGCTGCGGCCGACCACAGCGCGAGCGCGACGCCCGAGAACATCAGAGCTCTGGAATTCATGAGAGGGTCTCCGCGTGCTGTTCGTTGCCCGCACTAGGGGAGGTGATAGGCCAGGCCGACGCCGAGGACGAAGCGGGCGGTGGCGTTGGCCCGCTCGGTCACGTCGGCCATCGCCGGCGTGAACACGAGCGGAAATTGCGAGAATGGCGCGATGGACAGGCCGACGCTCAGGTCCTGACCGCCCCAGTCGGCGATGATCGACGTTGTCTGGTGCAGCCGCAGACCCACGCTCCCGAAGTAGCCGATGTCACTCTGCGGCATGCTCATGACGATGGCTCCGGTGCTCAGCGTCATGAGGTGGAAGTCGCGGAACCGGCCGTCGCCGACGCCGGCGTTCAACACGAAGCTGCCGAAGAAACCGGTCGGGTCGCTGGTCAGGGTCTGCACCTTCGATATGACACCGTACCACGACTGGCCGCCGTCCTGCGGGCCCCAGTCGGTCGCGTTTTCAAAGCCGGCCGCGATCGCGAAATCAGACGGCAGGGTCCGGTGCAACTTGACACTCACCCCGCCGGTCTTGCCAAAGCCCGAGCGAACCGTGGAGAACGACGTAAACGCCACTTCGAGGCCGACGGCATCACGCGCATTGCCGAGCCCGAACCCGGCGACCACCGCGCCGTCCTCGACGTCGGCGCCGCGCACCTTGTTCTGGTAGCTCGCGCCAACGAACACGTCGCCCATGTTGGCGCCGAACGCCGTTGGCGAGCCGGAGGTATTGCCGGGAGCGGAGCGCGACACGTTCGCCGCGGTTCCCATCACACTCGGTCCCATGCCCGGCAGGGCGTACCGCCGTCGCAGACTGTCCAGGCTCTGGGCTCGCGCGGGGCGCACCGTCGCCGCCACCAGGAATGCGCCCGCGCAGATCGCGCCGATGCGGAGCAGACGATCCCATGCCATACGCCAGCCTCCTCTCGAGAATCGAGACCTGCGATCGCGATGACGGCGGCAAGGCGCCACGGCGTTACCCCTGGTGATGCACACGGAAACCAGCCGCGCCACCACTAATTATGTTGGCAATGCACGCGCGGCGACAGGCTCCGACGCAAGTCACGCCAGTCCGTGACGGCGCACCGCCCGCACAGCCGCCCCCGACGGGGCACCCCAGGTGCGTTGTTCCGGCGCACCTCCCGGAGGAGCCCTCACGAATTACGCCTCCAGTCGGCATATTGTCGTGTAGCAAGCCCCGGCGTCGACGGACCCGGGCAGAACTACCCTTCCCTACCGAATGTCACGCGCCGAAATCACCACGCCCGACGCTCTCCCCGAGGAATCCGTCGTCGAACTGTCGCTGCGCCCGCAGCGGCTCGCCGAGTTCATCGGTCAGACGAAGGTCAAGGAGAGCCTGCGCATCTGGATCGATGCCGCGCTCGCCCGACGCGAGCCACTCGACCACGCGCTGTTCTTCGGCCCGCCCGGACTGGGCAAGACGACCCTCGCCGAGTTGATCGCGCGCGAATTGGGAGTGAACGTGCGCACGACCTCCGGCCCGGCGCTCGAGAAGCCTGGCGACCTCGTGGGCACGCTCACCAACCTGCGCGCCGGCGACATCCTGTTCATCGACGAGATCCACCGGCTGCGCCCGATCATCGAGGAATTCCTCTATCCCGCCATGGAGGACTTCAAGATCGAGATCCGGCTCTCCGAGGGCCCCAAGGCGCAGACGATCACGATGCCGATCGAGCGGTTCACGCTGGTCGGCGCCACCACGCGGTTCGGCATGCTCACGCCGCCGATGCGGGCCCGGTTCGGCATCATCGAGCGGCTGAACTACTACCCGCCCGAGGACCTCGTCCAGATCGTGTTCCGATCGGCCGACGTGCTGCACGTGGAGATAGACGCCGAGGGCGCGCGGGAGATCGCCCGGCGCGCACGCGGCACCCCGCGCGTGGCCAACCGCCTTCTGCGCCGGGTGCGCGACTACGCCCAGGTGAGAGCCGACGGGGTGATCACCCGCGACGTGGCCAACGAGCTGCTGCGCATGATCGACGTCGACGAGTTCGGCCTCGACGACATGGACGCCCGCATCATGAAGACGATCATCGAGAAGTTCGACGGTGGGCCGGTGGGACTGTCCAGCGTCGGGACGGCGGTGGGTGAGGACGAGAACACGATCGAGGAAGTGTACGAACCGTTCCTGGTGCAGAACGGATTCCTGCAACTTACCCCCCGCGGCCGCGTCGCGACGCCCAAGGCGTATGCGCATTTCGGGTATGCGAGGCCGGGCGGGGAGCAGAGGGAATTGATCTGATGGCAAGACGGCGCCGGCGAGAAGAGGCCTGACGGGAACGCCGCAGGTGCCGTTCCGGTCGGCGCCCCACCGACCCTGCGCCGTTTAGCTTCTCCTCCATGCCCCCCGGTGACCGAACCTCGGACTACGACTTCTCCCTCCCCCAGGAACTCATCGCCCAATCGGCGGTGGAGCCGCGCGATTCGTCGCGGCTGATGATCATCCACCGCGCGGCCGGCACGATTGCCCACGGGCGGTTCTCCGATCTGGTCTCCCTCATCCCGCCCGGAGACCTGCTGGTGCTCAACACGACGCGCGTGCTGCGGGCCCGACTGCTCGGCACCCGCGACTCCGGCGCACCCGCCGAGGTGCTGTTGCTCAAACCGGTTGGGGATGGAATGTGGGAGGCGATGGTGTCGCCCGGCGGCAAGCTCAAGCCCGGTCGGACGGTCCACGTAGCGCCCGGATTCGACGTCGAGATCGTATCCGTCACCGACCGCCGCACTCGCATCGTGCGGCTGATCGTAGACGGGCGGGCCGACGAGGCGATCGAACGGTACGGCCACGTGCCGCTCCCTCCGTACATCGACCGCCCCGACGTGCCGGCCGATGCCGAGCGTTACCAGACGGTCTACGCCCGTGAGGGCGGCTCGGTGGCCGCGCCCACGGCCGGTCTGCACTTCACGCCGGCGCTGCTCGAGGCGCTCGCTGCCAACGGGGTCCGGCGGGCCGACGTGGTGCTGCACGTGGGGGCCGGCACCTTCAAGCCGGTGGAAGCGGAAGATCCCGCCCGGCACACGATGCACGAGGAGTGGTATTCGGTGCCCGTCGAGACCGCCGGAGCCGTGGCCGCCACGCGCGCCGCGGGAGGCAAGGTGTGGGCGGTGGGTACGACTTCCGTGCGAACGCTCGAGAGCGCGGTGCACGCCGACGGCACCCTCGTGCCCGGCAGCGACGAAACGCGCATCTTCATCCGGCCTCCGTATACCTTCCGCGTCGTGGACCGCCTGATCACGAACTTCCACCTGCCCCGCTCCACCCTGATCATGCTCGTCGCGGCGTTCGCCGGCTACGACCTCACGATGCGCGCGTACGAAAACGCAGTGAGCCGGGAGTACCGCTTCTATTCCTACGGCGACGCCATGGTAATTATTTAATAATGGTCGATTCGTTCGCGTTCACGATCGCCGACCGGTTCGGCGCCGCCCGCGCCGCCGCGTTCACCACGCCCCACGGAGTGGTGGAGACGCCTGCCTTCATGGCCGTGGGCACCCTGGCCACCGTCAAGGCACTCGACCCCGACGACCTCCGGGCCCTGGGCGCGCAGATGATCCTCGCCAACGCCTACCACCTGCACCTCCGGCCGGGCGATGAGTTGGTACGCCAGCTGGGAGGTCTTCACCGCTTCATGCAGTGGGACGGCCCTATCCTCACCGACTCCGGCGGATTCCAGGTCTTCTCTCTCGCCGCGCTGCGCACGGTGGACGAGGACGGAGTGGACTTCCAGAGCCATCTCGACGGCTCGCGGCGGCGCTTCACGCCCGAATCGGTGATGGAGATCGAGCGCAACCTGGGAGCCGACGTCGTGATGCAGTTCGATCACGTGATCCCGGGGCAGAGCGACGCCGCCGCGGCGCGCGATGCGAGCGAGCGTAGCGTTCGCTGGCTGGCCCGCTGCCGCGCCACGTTCAACGCGCTCGATCGGGAGCGGCCGCAGGCCCTCTTTCCCATCGTGCAGGGAGGCATCCACCCGGGGCTTCGCCGCGAAGCGGCGCGCGCCATCCAGGCGATCGACGACTGGAAGGGATACGGCGTCGGCGGCCTGTCGGTGGGCGAGGACAAGCCCGACATGTACGCCATGCTCGACGTGGTCAACGAGGAACTGCCGGCCGACCGCCCACGTTACCTCATGGGCGTGGGATTTCCCGAAGACCTCGTGGAGGGCGTGCGCCGCGGCGTCGACCTGTTCGACTGCGTCGCCCCGACGCGGATGGGGCGCAACGGGGCCGTATTCACTCGCGATGGCCGCCTCAACATCAAGCGCGCCGAGTACCGGGCCGACGAACGGCCGCTCGACGACGCATGCGACTGCGCGGCGTGCCGCCGGTTCACTCGCGCCTACCTGCGGCATCTGTTCCTGGCCGACGAAATGCTCGGCTTGCGCCTCCTGTCCCTGCATAATGTACATTTCCTCGTCTCGCTGATGCGGCAGGCGCGCGATGCCATCCGCGACGGCACCTTCGACGGCTGGAGCCAGCACTGGCTGGACCGCTATCACTCACGCACGAGCACCTCGGCATGACACGTCCTTTCGCGGCATTGCTGGCGATGGCCCCCGCCCAGGGCGGCCAGAGTTCCTTGATACCGTTCATGGCCCAACTGGCGCTCATCGTCGCCATTTTCTATTTCCTGCTCATCCGGCCACAACAGAAGCAGCGCCGTCAGCACGAGCAGGCGCTGGCCGGCCTCAAGAAGGGAGACGAGGTGGTGACCTCGGGCGGCGTGGTGGGCGAGGTGGTCCACATCAAGGAGTCGCTCAAGCCCGACGGCACGAATGCCTCGTCGGCCGACGACCGCATCACGATCAAGTCGGGCGAAACGCGCCTCATCGTCGAGCGCGGGCGTATTGCCCGGATCATCGCCGGACAGGCCGGCACCACGGGCTGATGGGCCTGCTCGACATCCGGGTCTTTGGCGACCCGATCCTGCGCCAGGAGACACTTCCCGTGTCGGAGGTGACGGACGAGCTGCGCGGCCTGGTCGACGACATGTACGAGACGATGTACGCCGCCAAGGGGATCGGACTGGCCGCGCCGCAGGTGGGGCGCACCGAGCGGCTCACCGTGATCGACGTCGAAGACGCGGCCTACGTGCTCATCAACCCCGAGGTCGTCGAGCGCACCGGCACCTCCAAGGCCGAGGAAGGCTGCCTGTCCATTCCCGACATCTATGGCGACGTGGAGCGCGCGGCCCGCGTCGTGGTTCGGGCGACGGGCCGCGACGGCAAGCCGTTCGAGGTCGAGGCGACCGATCTGCTCGCCCGCTGCATGCTGCACGAGATCGATCACCTGCACGGACGCCTGTTCATCGACTACTTGAGCGTGCTCAAGCGCCGCAGTGCCCTGGCCAAGTGGACGAAGGAGAAGGAGAAGTATCCCGGGCTGATCCGCCGGATCACGCCGGCCGACGTCGCCGCGCACCACCACCGCGACGAGGAGCTCTGAGTGCGGGTGCTCTTCTGGGGCACACCGGAATTTTCCGCGCCGCCGCTCCGCGCGCTGATCGGCGAGGGCTTCGACGTGGTCGGCGTCGTGACGCAGCCCGACCGTCCGGTGGGGCGCTCGCGTTCCCGGCTCGAAGCGCCGCCCATAAAGCAGATCGCGGAGCGCGAGAACATCCCAGTGCTCCAGCCCGACCGTCCGCGCGGTGACGCCTTCCGCGCGCAGATCGCCGCGCTATCGCCCGATATCTCGGTGGTCGTGGCCTATGGACACATCCTTCCGGACGAGATCATCGATCTGCCGCCGCACGGCACGCTCAACATCCACGCCTCGCTCCTCCCGGCGCTGCGCGGCGCGGCGCCCATCCAGGCCGCGATCCGCGATGGACTCACCGAGACCGGCGTGTCGATCATGCGGATGGTGCCGGCACTCGACGCCGGACCCGTGTTGCTCCGCGCCGACACGCCGATCTACGACGACGAAACGGCCGGCGAACTTGCCCTGCGCCTGTCCGAAATGGGTGCCGCCGCGCTCATCGAAGCGTTGGCGCTCATCGAACTGGGCGCGGCGAGCGAGGACGCGCAACGCGACGCTGCCGCCACGTACGCGCCCAAGATCGTGCGCGAGATGACGCGGGTGGACTGGCGGGCGCCGGCGAGTACCGTATCGCGCGTGATTCGCGCCTACGACCCGCGGCCCGGTGCCTTCACTACGCTCGACGGGGCTGAGGTCAAGCTGTTCGGCGCCCGGTCCGCCCCTGAAGCGCATGGCGCGCCGGGTGATGTCGTGGCCGTGACCGACGACGGCCTGGTGGTAGCGTGCGGCGACAGTGGCACCCGCCTCACCACCGTCCAGCCGGCCGGCAAGCGGCGCATGGCGCCTGCCGAATGGCAGCGCGGGCGCGGCATTGCCGTCGGCCAGCGGTTCGACTCCGTGCCCGCCGAGTGACGACCCACCGAGATTCCGAACGCGCCCCGGCGGGCTATCTTTCCAGAGACGCGGCTTCGTCCGGCGCGCGCCCGTTCTCTCTCGCGACGCACCTTATGGCAGGTCAGGACATCCACGCACACGGCAGCGCCACGCTCGCCCGCCCGATGGCGGTGACCGACGCGCGACTCGTCGCCGCTGGCGTATGCGCTGATCTCCGCCGCGGCGAGTTGCTCGACGCCACCTTCGACCGCCGCTCGGCACCGCTCGACGCTCGCGACCGCCGATGGACGCGCGAACTGGTGTACGGCATGCTTCGCATGCGGGGCCGCCTCGACGCCCTGCTCGGCGAGCGCGTGCGGGGCGGACTCGGCCGCATCGACCCCGAGCTGCTCGACCTGCTGCGGCTCGGCGCCTACCAGTTGCTCGAAATGGGGAGCGTCCCCGCCTACGCCGCCATTGCCCAGACGGTGGAACTCGCCAAGTCGCGCGCCGGCGAGGGTGCCGGCAAGCTCGCCAACGCCGTGCTGCGCCGGCTCGACCGTGAGCGCGACGCCCTCACTCTGCCCGTACCCGTCGACCGGATCGATGCCCTGGCCACCGAGTTCTCGCATCCACGCTGGCTCGTCGCGCGGTGGGTGGACCGGTGGGGTGAACCCGATACGCGCCGGCTGCTGGCGGCCAACAATGCCGAGCCGCCGATCGTCGTCCGGCCAGTCCACGCGACGCGCGACGAACTCGCCGCGTCGCTCGAAGGGGCCGGCGTTCGCGTGGAACCGGTTCCGCTGGTGGACGACAGCCTCGTGCTCGCCGGCCCGGTCTCGGGACTTACCGAAATCGGTGCGTTCAAACGCGGACTGTTTCATGTGCAGGATCCGGCATCCACGCTCGTCACGCGCTACGCGGCGGTACCCGAGGGGGCCACGGTGGCCGACCTCTGCGCCGCGCCAGGGGGCAAGTCCGTGGAGCTGGCGCGCACGGCCGGCGCCGTGTGCGCCAGCGACGTCTCGCTGCACCGGCTCAAACGACTGCGCGAGAACCTAGCGCGCCTCGGCCTGTCCAACGTGTACGTCTACGCGGCCGACGCCCGAATGCCCGCGGTGGGCATGGTGGATGCCGTGCTTCTCGACGCGCCCTGTACTGGCACCGGCACGATGCGCCGCCACCCCGACGCGCGCTGGCGGCTCAAGCCCTCGGATCTCTCCGTGATGGCGGCACTGCAGGAAATGCTCCTCGCCTCTGCCGCCACGATCGTGAAGCCGGGCGGTCTGCTCATCTACAGCACCTGCTCGCTCGAGCCGGAGGAGAACGACGACCAGGTGGATCGCTTCCTCGCCGCGCGCGCCGATTGGAGCGTGGAGCCGCCGCCCGCCGGCACGGTGCGGGCCGATGTGCTCGACGCCGGCCGGCTGCGCGTACTCCCACAACACCATGGCGCCGACGGGGCGTTCGCGGTGCGGCTGCGGCGGCCGGCATGAAGAAGCGCACGCGATGGCAGCGGGCGTGGCCGTACCTGGCCGCCGCGGCCGGCGGGTTCGCCCTGGCATGGGCGCTGGTGGCGGCGTTCGTCTTCCCGCCGGGCGCACCGCCCGCCGAGGCAACCGTGCCCAACGTGATCGGGCTCAGCTTCGACGTGGCGAGCGACCGCCTGCAGCAGGCCGGTTTCAAGGCCCAACGCGGCGAGATGCGGTTCCAGGACGCAACGCCCCGGCTCAGTGTTATCGACATGACGCCCGACCAGGGCAGCCGCGAGCCGCTGGGCACTGCGGTCGTGCTCGATCTGAGCAACGGGCCGCGCATGGGCGTGGTGCCGAACGTCGTCGGACTGTTGCCGCCGCAGGCTGACTCGACGCTCGCCGCGGCCGGGTTCACCACCGCGCCCGACACCGTGACACGGGCCGGCGATCAACCGCTGGGAACGGTCGTCGACACGCGCCCCGGGGGGGGCGCGCGCGCCGCGATCCCGTCGGCGGTGACCCTGATCCTGAGCGCCGGGCCGGCTACGATCCCCGTGCCCGACCTCACCGGCCATACGATCATCGAGGCCCGAGTGCTGCTGGAACAGTTGGGGCTGGCGCTCGGCGACGTTACGATTCTCAACAGCGGGGGAGCGGGCGCTCAGGCGGCCGTGGTGCAACAGAACCCCGCGGCGGGGACCCCCGTGCCGGCGGGCGCCCGCGTCACCGTGAGCGTGTCCGGAGGCAGTACGCCATGATCGTCCGCATAGTCCCATCCTTGCTCGCCGCCGACTTCGCGCGCCTGGCCGACGAAGTGGCCCGGTGCGTGGACGGTGGCGCCGACTGGCTCCACGTTGACGTGATGGACGGGCGGTTCGTACCGAACATTACCTTCGGCGTGAAGATCGTGGAGACGGTGCGCCGCCTCACGACGCTGCCGCTCGACGTGCATCTCATGGTGGTCGAGCCGGAGCGGCACTTTGCGGAGCTCGCCGCCGCCGGCGCGAGTGGACTGACCCTGCACGCCGAGGTCGCCCCGCACCTTCAGCGCCAGCTGGCGCATATTAGAGAACTTGGTTGCACGGTCGGCGTCGCTGTCAACCCGTCCACGCCGTTGTCGGCGGTGGAGGAAGTGCTCGACGACCTCGACCTCCTGCTCATCATGACGGTGAACCCGGGGTTCGGCGGTCAGACGTTCATTCCGCATTCGCTGGACAAGGTGCGGCGCGCCCGGCGGATGCTCGACGAAGCGCGGTGCCCGGCGCTGCTCGAGGTAGACGGGGGCGTCGCGCGCGACACGATCGGCGATCTGTGGAGGGCGGGCGCGGACACGTTCGTGGCCGGCCATGCGATCTTTTCCGCCACTGACCCCGTCGCCGAGATCGGCGCACTGCGGCGCGCCTGCGCGGTTGCAGTATGACCGTACGGCAGCAGTGGGGGGTGATCCTCGTTGTGATCGTGGCGCTGGGGATCGGGTCGTATGCGTTTCAACGCGCGTTCGGCGGCGGCGTGGAGCAGGTGGTCGTCGGCGCCAAGGCGCCGGCATTCAGCGCCCAGACCATTGACGGCACCCATCAGACGAAGGGGCTGGCCGACTATGCGGGGGACGTCGTCATCCTCAACGTCTGGGCCACCTGGTGCGGACCGTGCAAGGCGGAGATGCCTACCCTCGAGCAGCTCTACCGGTCGTACGGCCCCCGCGGGCTCAGGATCGTGGCCGTGAGTATCGACGAGACCGCCTCCGACGACTCCATCCGTACGTACGCCCGCAACATGGGACTCACGTTCGAGATCCTCCACGACCCCCAGTACCGCATCGAGCAGAGCTACCAGGTGGTCGGGTATCCGGAATCGTACGTCATCGATCGCGACGGAGTGATTCGCAAGGTATGGCTCGGCGCCGACGACTGGTCGTCGGAGGGAAATATCGCGCTGGTGCGCCACCTGTTGGGTCTCTCGGGCACCGTGGCCGGCACCGGGGCGATCGACGCTCCCGGGGCCGTGGCGACGCCTTGATGCGGGCATGAACGCCGCGCGGGCCCGCTGGCGCCGTTATTTGCTCGGCGCATTCACCGAGCGACTCGGCCTCAAGGCCGTGGCCCTCGTGTTTGCGCTCGTGCTCTGGTTCATCGCCACATCCAAGGAGCCCACCGAAGAAATCGTTACCGTCCGCCTGGCCGTGACGGTCGATAGCGCGATGGTGCTGCGCGATCCAGCTCCCGACGTGCGCGCGCTGGTCGCCGGTGAGGGCAAGGAGATCTTCGCGCTGTTCTCCAATCCCCCGGTGATTCGCCGCACGATGCCCCGCGGTGTTGACTCGGCCACTCTGGTGCTCAGCCCCGACGACGTGCAACTGCCGCCCGGAGCGGACGTGCTGGTGCGCGACGTCCAGCCGCGGGCGGTGGTTGTGCACGTCGTGCCGCGAGCCGTGGCCCCCGCCGTTCCGGGCGACTCGGCGGGACGTACGGCCCGCAGCCCGAAACACCCATGACGTCCGTGCTGGGCATCGAGACCTCGTGCGATGAAACATCGGCCGCCGTGATCATCGGCGCCGACGACGAGGTGACGCTCCGCTCCCTCGTCATCCTCTCGCAGGATGTGCACCGGGTGTTCGGCGGCGTGGTGCCCGAGATCGCGTCGCGCGCTCACCTGACGAGTATCCAACCGGTGGTGGAGCGCGCGCTGGCCGACGCCGGCATGCGAGCCGGCGCGCTCGACGCGGTGGCGGTGACGCACGGACCGGGGCTCGTGGGCGCGCTGCTCGTGGGCGTGAGCTTCGGCAAGGCCTTGGCGTATGCGCTGGGCGTGCCGCTGCTCGGCGTGCATCACATGGAGGGGCACCTGTTTGCCACCTCGCTGGAGGACCCAGGAGCCGTACCTCCGTTCACGGCGCTGCTCGTGTCCGGCGGGCACACGCTGCTGCTCGACGTCGAGTCCTGGGGGCGCTACCGGCTGCTCGGGCGCACACGCGACGACGCGGCGGGGGAGGCGTTTGACAAGGTCGCCAAGCTGCTCGGGCTGCCCTATCCCGGCGGCCCGCACGTGGAGCGCCTGGCCAACGGCGCCGACGCCGGGACGCTGCGATTTTCTCGCCCCATGCTGCGCCGTAACCAGCGACCCGGCGATCCCGATTATTACGATTTCTCGTTCAGCGGCTTGAAGACGGCCGTGCTGAACGCCGTCCACGCGTCGCCGGGCGACGCCGACCGGGGGCCGATCGCGCGGGCCTTCCAGGACGCGCTCGTCGACACGCTGGTGGAGAAGACGGCGCGAGCGGTGAACGCATTTGGCCGCGAGCGGGTTGTCCTGGGCGGTGGCGTGGCAGGCAACCGTACCCTGGTGGCGGCGATGCAGGAGCGCCTCGCGCCTCAGCGGGTATCGGTGTATGCTCCCGGGGCGCGGCTGGCTACCGACAACGCTGCCATGATTGCCCGTGCCGGACTCTTCCACTTCGAGCGCGGGGAGCGCGCCGGCCTCGACCTCAACGCGTTCGCCTCTCTCTCTCTTCCGGGCCTCGTCGCCGCATGACCACACCAATCGTTCATCATCCCCTCGTCATCCAGCTCGGCCCCCTGTCGCTCACCGGGTTCGGCATCGCCGTGGTGGCGGCGTTCGCCGTCGCCCAGCACGTCTCGGAGCAGGAGTTGGAGCGCCGTGGACACGACATGCGCCCCATCGCCGACATGATTCTCGCTGCCGTGATCGGCGGCCTGCTCGGCGCCAAGCTCTACTATGTTGTCATTCTCGAGCACTACGACGCGCTGTTCACGCGGGGCGGGTTCGTGTTCTGGGGCGGATTGGTTGGCGGCATGCTGGCCGTGATGGCCGTAATCCGGTGGAAGAAGATCCCGATGATGCGGATCTTCGACGTCGGCGGGCCCGCGGTGGCGGCGGCGTATGCCGTGGGGCGCACGGGGTGCTGGGCCGTCGGCGATGATTACGGCCGGCCGTTCAGCGGATTCGGGGCCGTCATGTTCCCCAATGGTCAGCCGCCCACGACGGTGGCTGCGATGGCAGCCGAGTTCCACACGAAATTTCCGGCCGGTCTCGACCCGTCCACGGTCGTGTCGGTGTATCCCACGGAACTCTACGAGGTGACGCTGGCCACGATCATGTTCCTGATCCTCTGGCGCCTGCGCGACCACAAGCATGCCGAGGGCTGGCTGTTCGGCGTCTATTGCGTATTGGCCGGCTTGGAACGCTTCATCATCGAGTTCTTCCGCGCCAAGGACGACCGGTTTCTCGGCTCGCTCACCTACGCGCAGGGCATCGCATTGGCGTTCGTGGCCATGGGGTTCGCGTGGATGTACCTGCGGCGGCGTGTGGAACCAGGCAAGCCCGGGATCTATGCTGCCCAGGGTGGGTGAACGGCGCTGGCCCCACGTCACGCACCATGCGGGTGCGCGTCTACCGCCCCTCGCTCATGCAGCAGGCCCCAACACCGATCGGCAGCAGCGAACAACTCCTGCAACGTGAATTTCCAGCGACGCCAGCTCGCCACGCGCGCGTCGACTGCGGGATTCGCAGCGTCCGCGCTGGCGCGGCGTAACCGGGCGATGGCCCGGCGCAGGGGCTCGGTCGCGTCTTCGGCGCGGGCCGTCAGGGCGCGGCGCGCCGCCGGGCGGGTGTCGGCGCTGTGCTCGATCAACGCCGCCAGATAGCCATCGAGCGCCCGCGTCAGCCGGTCGGCGTCGAACGCCGCGACGACATCGGCCCGCGCCACCGATTCCTCGGCGCGACGTCGCGCGTCGAGCAGGGGCGCGAAGAACTCACGCTGCGCCGCGGCGTCCGACCCGGCGCGCGAGGAGCCAAGCGAGTGAAGGGCCCGGGTCAACTCGGGGAGTACACAGCACGCGGACACGAGCGCCGCGTCGAGGTCGGCGGCGCGATCAGAGACCAGGGCGATCGCATCGCCGCGTTCCGGCGTGATCGTCACCCAGTCGCCGTCGCGGGCCACTTCGCGTACGTCGTCCACGTGAATGCTACGCGCCTCGCGCCCGTCAGCGCGGGTGAGCACGATGAGGCCGCCGTTCGCGCGCGCGAATACGGTGGCGTCCGGTGCCCCGGCGACCCGCGCTTCGAACGCCGCGTCGCGCTCAATCATCCGAACGTCTCGACCGCGGTGCGCCGGCGATCATGCGGAGAGAATGGCATCGACCACGGCGGCTGTGTCGCGGAAATCCGCCACGACCGCTGCCGGCTGGTACGCGCTCAACTCGGCCACGGAATAGCGCCCGGTGGCCACGCCCATGGCGCGCGCCCCCACGGCCAGCCCACAGGTGAGGTCCGCCGGCGTATCACCGATCACAACCATCGCCTGGCCCGGCAGTTCCCGCCCGAGCAGCGCGCCGGCGCGCGCGCGGGCAATGGCCGGGAGCTCGGCGCGCACGGCGTGGTCCGAGCCGAAGGCACCTACGCGGAATCGCTCCGGCGCTATGCCCACGGCGCTGAGCTTCACGTGGGCGCCCGACTCGACGTTTCCGGTGAGCAGGCCAAGGGTCACGCCGTCCGTGGCCTCGAGGGCGTCGAGCAGTTCAGGAACACCGGGGTATACCGCCGCGGCGTGGTCGGGGCGCGCGATCTCGTCGCGCAGCAGCTCCACGTAGCGCGCGAACACATGGGCCAGCCCGGCCTCGACCGTCTCACGGTCGAGGCCGGCCAGCGCCATCAGTTCATGCACGATCTGCGGGTCAGTCTTGCCGTCGAACCAGTGCTGCGCCGGGCCGGCGGTGCCGAACGATTCGACAAGCGCGCGCTTGATGGCGCGGCGCCCCGCGCCGTCGCTGTTCAGCAGCGTGCCGTCGATGTCGAAGAGAACGAGTTTCACGCGCGGGTCAGGAGCAGGCCGGCCATGATGCAGACAGCGCCCACGAGCTGCCACGGCGTGGGCGATTCGCCCAGCATGATGGCAGCCACGATCAGCGCGACCAGCGGTTGCAGATTGGAGTACATTGCGGTCTTCGTGGGGCCAATCACCCGCACGCCGCGATACCAGAACAGATATGCCACGACGAGCGAGCCGAGCCCACTATACAGGATGGCCACCCAGGCTCCAGTGGATACTGTACTCCACGTCACGCCGGCGAGTTCCGGCGCCGCGCCGAGTCCGAGCATGATCGCCCCGCCGATCATCGTGTACGTGGAGAGCGTGACCCCATCTACCCGCCGCGTGTACGGCGCGAGCCACACGGTGTACACCGCCCAACTCACCGATCCGGCCAGCACCAGCAGGTCGCCCTTCACCGACGCCCCTTGCACCACGACGCGCGTGCCGCTGTACACCACGAACGCGATGCCCAGCACCGAGAGCGCGATGCCCACCACGGCGCGCGGGGTCACGCGCTCCACGCCGCGGAGCCGGCTGATGAGCGCGATGAGCGCGGGGGAGGCGGCCACGACCAGGGCCGCGTCGCCAGCGCGCGTCAGCGCCACGCCGTCGATGAACAGCCACTGGTACACGCCGTTGCCCAGCACGCCGAGCAGCAGCAGCGCGCCGATGTCGCGGCGCGTGATCGGCGCCGGCCGCGGCACGAAGGCCAGCAGGGACAGGGCCACTGCCGCCAGCACTACCCGCGACGCGTTGAAAGCCAGCGGCGAGAGTTGCGTCGTCCCGTACTTGACGACGCTGAAGTTGACGCCCCAGATGAGCGCCATCAGGACCAGCGAGACGTCGGTGATCCAGACCGTCGCCCGGTCGGGCGCGTGTTCGGCCCGGGGCGCGGGCTGCGCGTCAGGGAAAGGCATCCACGAAACGTAGACGCACCCTGCCCGACAGTCTATGTTTTCCCCATGCATGTAGCCTTTGCGTTGTTCGCCGACGCGGCCAATGTGTCGCAGGAAGGAAAGCTGAACATCCTCGGGGTGTTCGACGCCCTCCACGTGGGGTCGTCGCCCGCCGTCCACCCGCGCGCGCATCTCGTGGTGCACATCAAGGGGAGTTCGCTCGACACGGGCAGTCACACCGTGAGCCTCCGCTGGCTCAGTCCGAAGCGGGCCGAACTCTGGAGCAGCGCCGGCGACCTGAATGTGGGCCCGCTTCCCTCAGGCGTGGCCGAGATGGACGTGCCGCTCATCGCGCAGATCGACCTGCCGATCGACGGCGCGGGCTCCTACGCAATGGCCATTGCGCTCGACAACGAGCCGACCACCGAGGTGGCGGTACAGGTGCGCGTCGGCGCGCCGATTGCCGCACCCTCGGGCCTCGTGAGCTGAACCCGGCTACACGATCCTCCGCACCAAACGAAACCGGCCCTGCAGCGCCTTCAGGTAGCCGTCGCGGGGGTCCGCCAACCGCTCGATCGCGAAGCCGCCCCGCCCCACCGCTACATGCGCCATGCGGCCGCCCCCCGCGCCAATCCCCACGTGGGTGATGCGCCCGTCGTCGCCGTCGGCGAAGAATGCCAGTTCGCCGGCCCGGAGCACAGCCGGCGTGCGCTCCACGGCCTCCCCCAGTTCGGCCTGCTGCCAGGCATCGCGCGGCAACGCGACGCCGTGCAACGCGAAGATCGACTGGACGAATCCGGAGCAGTCGGCGCCCCAGGGCGTGATGCCGCCCCACTGATAGCTCGTGCCCTCGAAGAATTCGGTGGCCGAGCGTGCGACGGCCGCGGCCGTGCCGGGAAAATGGGTCGCGAGCGCGGACTCTTCCACGACCTCGCCCGACTCCACGCTCTCCTCGGGGCCGAGGTATGCGCCCAGCGGCAGCGACCGTCGTCCGCCCCCGACCATGCCCGTAACGCACCCCAGCGACACGCGCCGCACCCCACGACTCTGGCGCGCGGTGCTCTCCGGCGCGCGTGCGATGTAGCCCGTATGCACCCATCCTTCGTATCCGTCGCCGCCCCGCACGCGCATCCAGTCGCCTTGCGCTTCGAGTATCTCCAGCGGGTGGCCAGCCAGCCGCTGCGAAACCTGGGGGCTCGACACCCGGGGTTCGGCGAGCAGCGGTGCAACCGCCGATCGGACCACGGCACGCCCGACGGCGTTCACGACGCGTCCGCCAGGCCGGGAACGCCTGGCCATCCCGTCGCCAGCCGTACGCCGCGCTCGATCGCCTCTTCCAGCGCCGCGACGGCGAGCGCCTCCACGTGCAGCGCGTCGGCTGGCGTGCCCTCGCGCGCGCCCAGCGCGAACACGATGTCGCCGTCGAACGACGAGCCAGCCGGTGAGATGCGGTGGAACAGGGCGGCGCCTGCGGCACGGGCCAGTTGATTGAGTTGCACCCGGTCGAGCGCTGCGTTGGTGGCCACCACGGCCAGGGTCGTGTTGCGGCCGCGCTGCTCGGCAGCCAGCGCCGCGATGCGATGCGGATTCTCGACCAGCAGGCGCGTGGCGTAGAGGAATCCGCCCGCGTCGTCGCGCGCGCCGGCCAGCACGAGTCCGTCGCCGTCGTACACGTCGCCGAACGCGTTGACCACGGCCACCGCGCCTACGGCGACGCCGGCCGACTCGCGCAGGGCGCATCCGACGCCTCCCTTCATGGCCCGGCCGATTCCGGCCGCCTTGCCAACGGTGGCCCCGGTGCCGGCGCCCACGCTCCCCTCGGCAACGCCGGTCTGCGTCGCAGTGTCGGCGGCATGGTACGCCATGTCGGGCGTGGGACGGTGGTCGAATCGCCCGAGGGGGTGCCAATCGAAGATCACGGCGGCCGGTACGATGGGAACCACGCCGCCGCCGATCGAAAAGCCGCGGCCGCGTTCCTCCATCCACCGCATCACGCCAGCGGCGGCGTCGAGCCCGTACGCCGAGCCACCGGTGAGCAGGATGGCATCCACGCGATCGGCGAGCGCGTCGGGCCCCAATGCGGGCAGTTCGCGCGATCCCGTGGCGCGACCGAAGATCGCAACGCCCCCACGGAGGGGAGCATCGACGCCACGCACCACGGTGCAGCCGGTGGCGGCGGCGGGAGCACTGGCATGTCCCACCGCGAGGCCAACGCGTGAGAAGTCCACGGACATTCAGCCGGCAGCGTTCGGGGGAGAAGACGCCGCCACGTGTTTGGCTTCGCACTCGCGGCACCGTACGATGCCGCGCAGGTTGCAGACCACGCAGATGAACGTGCCGCAGTCGATGCACGGGTACCCTTCAGACGCCCGCTCTTCGTTTCCGCACGACCGGCACATCATTGCTTCGGTTTCCTTGATTTCCTGGGTCATCGGATTCCTCCGGAACGTACCGGCTGCCGCGTTTCGCTCCCGTACTCCTTGATCTTCTTGATGAGCGTGGCACGCGAGATTCCCAATTCCTTGGCGGCGCGCGTGCGGTTGCCGTCGTGCGCGCGAAGCGTGCGGTCGATGTGCTGCCGCTCCACCTCGGCCAACGTACGTGGAATATGGTGTTCCACGCCGGCCCCGGACGCGTCGCGCACTTCGGCAGCGAGGTGCGCCGGGGCGATGGCCGGCGCGCCGCGGCCGATGATCAATGCCCGTTCGAGCGCGTTTCGCAACTCCCGGATGTTCCCCGGCCATGAGTATTTTAGCAAACGCTCCAGGGCGTCGTCGTCCAGCTCCGGGGGGCCCTCGGGCAGGTTCACCCGCAGTTCATCCAGCAGATGGGCGATCAGCTCCACGAGATCCTCACGGGCCCGGGCGCGCAGCGGCGGCAGGTTGATCGGCATCACGCTCAGCCGGTAATAGAGGTCCTCGCGGAACCGGCCCGCCGTGACCTCGGCCACCAGATCGCGGCTCGTGGCCGCGATCAGACGCACGTCCACTTGAACCTCTCGGGTGCCGCCCTGGCGGCGGAAGCTCTTGCCTTCGAGCACGCGCAGCAGCTTTGGCTGGAGATGTGCGTCGAGATCACCGATCTCGTCGAGGAACAGCGTGCCGCCGGTCGCCGCCTCGAGCAGGCCGGGTCGGTACAATTCGCCATCCGGCGACGTCCCCTGCTCCACACCGAACAGTTCGGAATCGAGCGACGCCGCGGCGAGCGCGGCACAGTTCACCTCGACGAACCGCTGCGCGGCGCGCGGGCTCTGCCGGTGCATTGCGTCCGCGACCCGTCCTTTGCCCGTGCCCACTTCGCCCGCCAGCAGCACCGTCGTGTGGTCGCTGCGCGCCAGCAAGTCGATCTGTCCCGCAAGTTCGCGCATCGGCGGCGACGACCCGAGCAGGGCGCTGGCCGACAGAGTGCCCCTCCGCTCGCCGAGATACAGATTCATCTGCCGCAGGTGCGCCTTTTCGAACGCACGCTCGGCCACCGCGCCCAGATGCGCCAACTCGATCGGCTTGGTGAGGAAACTCTCGGCGCCCGCCTGCATCGCCTGCACAGCCAGCGCGACATCGCCGTGGCCGGTGATCATGATTACCACCGGGCGTTCCTGCTTGACACGCTCAAGCACCTCGAACCCTGAAAGGTCGGGCAGTTGCAGGTCCAGCAACACGAGATCCGGGCGCCGCTGCCGAACAAGCGCGACGGCCTCCTCTCCCGTATGCGCCATCAACACCTGGTGCCCGCTGCGTTCGAAGAACGCCCCGAGGAATGCAGTGATGTCGCGTTCGTCGTCAACGATGAGGACTGAAGGCATGCAAAATTCGGAGTAGTGTGAGCGATCGGCCCCGTCCCGACGCAGACGGGGGCGTACGGAGAATGGACACGCGCGGCCCCCGGAGCAACCCTCTACCGTCCCGGTCCCGGCACCAGCACGCGTCCCGCCCGAGGCAGTACGTGAATGTCCAACTCTCCCGGTGGCAGGAGCTCGCCGTCCGCTTCGGCCCGGCGCGCCGGCGTCGCGGAGACCCGTACGTGCCGACCACGGTAGAACCGGGTGAGGCCGTCATCGGGGAAGCGCCCGCGCAGCATGCGCCACGCCACGCGCAGGGCCTGCGGCAGAGTGTGCGCCGCGTACACCGCCACGTCGACCGCGCCGTCATCGGGCGACGCGCCGGGGGCGAGGGTGATGAGCCCGCTCAACACCGACCCGACGTTGGCCACCAGCACCGACAGCGCCTCGACTTCGTGGACCGCACCGTCCACGGTGATGCGGGCCCGGAACGTGTCGCGGCGCACCGCGGCGCCGATCGCCGACCGTGCGCCGGCCAGGACGTAGGCGGCCACGCCGAAGCGGCGTTTGAGCGCCGTGGACGCGGTTTCGATCATCGCCACGTCGATGCCGATACCGGCTGCCACCGCGAAATGCCCTCCCAGTCCGAGTTCGGCGAGGTCCACAGTGCGGACCGTGCCCGCGCAGAGCGTGTGCACGGCCCGGACCGGATTGAGGGGGATGCCGAACGCGCGCACGAAGAGGTTGCCCGTGCCGGCAGCGAGCGCCCCGAGCGGGGTGTCGCCGCCCACCAGTCCGCCCATCGCCTCCATGATCGTCCCGTCGCCCCCCAGCGTAAACAGGGCGTCGTATTGCGACCCGATGTCGCGGGCCAGCGTACCAGCATCGCCCCGGCCCTCGGTGAACCGCGTCTCGCATCCCACGCCGCAGGCTGCGAACGCCCGCTGCACGCGAAGCAGGTCGCGCACCCCCCGGCGTGAAGCAGGGTTCACGATCAGGAGGACGCGACGAATCACCAGCGCCAGGTTTTCAGCAGGGAGAATCCCCATTGCTGCGGCGTGGGAACGAGCCCGCGCTGGGTCCGCCCGCATATCAGAGCGCTGGACGGCGGCTCGAGCCCGGCCTCCACCGACAGCGTGCCCGAGAATCGATATTCGAGCTTGCTCTCCAGTTGCTCGACGAACGAGTTCACCCCCGAGCTTCCCCCTGCGGGCTGGTTCGCATTCAGCTGGCAGAGTCCCGTGCTGATACTGAAGAACACGTTGTTGGTAATCTGTTTGTCCCCGCCCAGCCGCGCACCGGCGAAGAAGTCGCGATACGTATTGCTCGTCGCCTGGCCCTTCGTATCCGTCGCATCCGTTGCCCCTGGCTGGAACTGCAGGATGTCGAACGTGGACCCGAGCTGGCCGCGCAGCGTGTGGGCCAGTACGCTGCTCGCCGTGGGCAGGAGCACCTGCGCCGCCGTGCGCAGGTAGCTCTGATTGGCCCCCAGTTCGTAACTCGGCACGCCGCAGCACAGGTAGCTCACGAGGTCGGACTGCGGAATCGTGTAACTCTCGCCGCTCTCCAGGTCGAGCGACGGTCCCGGATACAGGAATCCGCTGAGCTTGGCGCGCACGGTGATGTCGGGCCGGTCGTACTGTCGCACCTTGTAGAGCGCGCTGACCTCGATGCGCGGGTTCAGGTCGGGCGTCCCGTAGAACCTGATCGTGCCCGTTTCCACCTGGAACTCGCGTTGCAGCGGACCGAATGAAAGCGTGTACGTGCCCCGTTCGGCCGTGAGGGTCCCGTCCAGCGCCAGCCGGTAGGTCATGCTGTCGCCCGGATTGCCCCTGGAGAACGGCGACCCGCCGTCCGTGGCTCGCACCGGCACCCGTGTCACGTTCAACGACCCGCCGAGCTTGATGTTCGCTTCCTGCGACCGCAGCCAGACTTCGTCGCCGAGCGTCACCCGCACGTCCGTGATCTTCATGTCCTGCAACAGGGCGGACGGCGGGCTCGGTATTTTGATGTGCGTATTCAACTCCGACGTGTCGATGATGCCGGCCAGATCGGCGTAGCTGAGCACCACCAATTGCTTGTTGGCCACGTCGTGTTCGGGAATGTAGATCGTGCCCCGCACGATGTTCACCGACCCGGTGAGCGTCGACCCCGTCTTGCGCCCGCTAAGCTTGATGCCGTCGCCTACCGTCGAGAGATCGAGGCGGGCGAGCGAGCGCTTGTCCACGGCCCGGAATTCGTGGGCCGACAGCCGAAGGTTGAACAGCGGATTGCCTCGGTCTGCAAAGTCCACGAACCCGCGTACGACCACGCTATCGGCCGGCGACGACGGACTCCACGCCCGCAGCTGGCGAATGGCGAGGCTGTCGCGGTCCTGAAACACGGCAAGATCGGCGGTGAGACCGTGCAGCGTGATGCCCAGGTCGCCCATCGTCAACTCGCCGCCGGTCATCAGCACCCGGCCCCCGATCGTCGGGTGCTTCCACGTGCCGCCCACGTCGAGCGCCACGAACACGCGCCCCTTGGCGTGGCTCACCGGGGGCACGAACGCTTCGATGATCGCGAAGTCCGCGCTGTCGGCGCGAATCGTACCGAACAGTGAGTCGGGCAGCAGGCGGGAGCCTCCGGAGAGCGTCAGCTCCATGGGCAGGGAAGCCGTGGCCTGGAGCGTCGCCGCCGACCCCTGGAACACGGTGACGGCCGCGCCGGTGCGCCTGTCGAGGTACGACGCGTGCGCGGCGACGCGCTCGAGCCGCATCTCGCCGTAGCGCAGGTCGCTGAGTTCGCCATCGGCGGTTGCACGCGGTTGATCACGCGTGCCCGTCACGTCGACGTGCAGTGAACCCCAGCCCGACATCGTGTCCGCAATCTGGAGCAGCGTCGCGGCATCGCGCACCGGGATGCTGTCGGCCCGCAATCGGACCGAGACGGCATCATGCTCGGGCACGAACCCGGCCACCGTGAGCACGCCCCCGCGGCCGTTGCTCAGGCGCAGGGTGTCGATCTCGGTGAGCGCCGGGTCGACGCGGATTCCCGCCGGCGCTGCCAGCGTCCACGCATCATCGCCCAGATTGAGCCCCACTGTCTGCACCGTCACCATCCACCGGCTGCTGTCGCGCACCACGAGCCCGCCCGCAGCGAACGTGGGGCCGTTGTCGCTCAACGCTCCCAACTGGAACGTGCCGCGGGTGCGCGTGGCGAGTTGCAGTTCGGCACCGATCGTGTCCACGCGAATGCCCCCCAGCACCAGCGTGTCGAGCTCGAACCCCACCGTACCGCGGGGGATCCCGAGCACGTCGTCCAGCGCGACGGTGCCGCGCGCCGAAGCGCCCCGATCCTTGTTCCGGTAAAGGGAGGTGCCGAAGAGCTGGCCGCGCACGTTGAGCGAGTCGATGTTTCCGGTCAGCATACCCGTCATCGACAGAGCGCCGGCCAGTGAGTCGGGTGTGCCCGTCTTGCGCGCGGTCGCCGTCTCGAGAAATGGCCGCAGCCCGCCCAGCGAATCCACTGTCGCCTCGAAGTGCAGCGAATCCGTGATTCCGGCATGGAGGCCGAGCGATCCGTCGGCCGTCACCGTCGCCGCCGAGGTTTCGAGGCGCATCGAGTCCACTCGCAACCGGCCGTTGTCGAACCGCACCAGCGCCCGAGAGGCGAACACGTGCACCCGATCGAACTCCGAGCGCTCCGTCGCCACGCTGGCCGAGCCAACGAGATGGGCCAGCGAGTCGCCGCGCACATCGACGGTGTAGTTCGCGGTCAGCGAGCCCGACGGAACTCTGTCGTGGTCGATCAACTGCGCCGGGTCGACGCCGGCCACCCGCCCGCTTCCCCGCGCGCCCAACTCCGGCGGATCGGCGTCCACGCGGCCGTCGAACGCAATGCTGCCGGCCGGGCCGCGCAGCGACACGGTGAGCAGCAAGTCGGCTGCCGTGCCCTGCGCGTGAATGGTTCCGCTGAACATGCCCTTGAGCGCCAACTTGGGATACGATTGTCGTATGCCGCTGAACGACAGCGAATCGGCAAACAGCGACGCGTCATACGTCATGAAGGGTTCGCCGTACGTAATGCGTCCGCTCCCCAGCACCCGCGACGGCGGCGCCAAGGGCGTGTGCTGCGTCAGGTCGGCGTCGGAAAACCGGACGTCCATCCACGACGAGTCGAGTGTCGCCACGCCCGACACCGTCCCGGTCAGCGCCGGGAAGCTGGGGTAGAGATACTCGATCGTGCGGAGGTCGATGCTCGAGGCGGCCACCCGAAAATCGTGGAAGACGGTGAACGCAGGCTGGAGGATGTCCAGTTCGCCGCTGCCGGTCACCTCCGACGACGCACCCGGCACGTGCGCGTCCTCGAACACGAGGTGCGATGTGTCCACCACGAAGTGCGTGACCGGCCCCCCGCGCGCCACCACCGTGCCCCGCAACTGCCCCTGCCAGTCCACCGGGAACGCCTTGCCGTTCAGCGTGCGTATCAGATCGAAATCCACCGGGTCGGCGAGCAGATTGACGTCCTTCACCTGGAGCACCGGCCCGCCCACGGCGAACGTCATCGCCCCACGAAGGCGCGACTTCGTACTCCGCACGTCCAGCTTCGTAAGCCGGTAGTCCATCACGTGCAAGTCGCGCTCGTTGACGATGTCGAGCACCATCGAGCCACCGCCGGTGCGCGGCAGCGTCGGATACACCCAGGCCACATCGGCCAGCGACACCGAGTCGGCGATGACGTGGAGGTTGTAGCGCACCGGGAGGTCGCTCCCCCACACCACCTTGCCCGTCGCCGATCCGGTGGAGCCGGGCAGGTCGAAATGTGCCAAGTCGGCCCAGACCGAGTCGCCGAGATTGCGCACCGTGCCGCGCACGTTGCGGAACGAAAAGGGCGGATCGCTCTCCTCCGCGTTCACGGCGGAGATCTGGAACACCCGGCTGACGCTGTCGGGGTCGGCCACGCGCGCGTGGGACACGACGGCCTGGATTTGGGTCCAGCGCCGCGTGATCGCAAACCCTTCGCGCCGCCGCCGGATCTCCACGTCCTTCCTGGCCAGAGCCGCCGAAACAGCGCTGTCCCGCTTCGCCCCGTGCAGTGAATCGTCCGGGTGCCACGGCTGCGTGAGCATGAACGTCGCATCGTGCAGGCGCACGGAGTCCATCACGACGTAATCACCGTACTGGGGCCCCGTGGCCGGCCGAGCCGTTCGCCCGCTGCGGAAGATACGTTGGAAGTTCCAGTCCCAGTTCTCATGCTGCCGCAGGTAGACCGTGGGACGCCGCACGTCCACGTGGTTGAAGAGCAACCGTTTGTCGAGGATGTCGCGAGGATCGTACTGCACGGTCACCGGACCGCTGGCCACGAACAGCGAGTCCTCGGCGTCACGAATCTCGAGCGAGTCGAGCGTGACGGTCGTGAGAAAGCTGCCGGTCACGCGGCCCACGTATACGCGACCGTGGACGGCCGCCGCAAATTGTTCCTGAATCAGCTGGCGCACCTTGTCCTGGCCCCAGCCGCTCTGCGTGAACACGAACACCGCGACCGCGGCCACTGCGGCGAGCGTCACCACGAGCCCGAGACTCACCCACAGCACAATCCGACGGCGGGAGAGCACTAGAACTCCGGCCCGATCGAGAAGGTCAGCGTCAACCGGCGGAAGAACGCGCCCGATTGCGCCGGCGCGAAGGTCGCCGGGCAGGCCTGGCTGTCCTGCACGTAAGTGCTGGTGCCGCCGCTGGACGTGACGCGCACGGGAATCGTGTTGCCCGGGCTTACGCAGTAGAGCGGCGCGATGCCGGTCTCTCCGTTCACGGTCGCGTCGTAATAGATAGGCCCGCTGGGCTGCCGATAGGGGTTGTACCCCACGTTCACCTGCAGCGGTCCCACGGGCGTGAACACGCGGATCCCGATGCCCGGCGTCCACTTGATCTGCGACAGGGCCAGCCCCGTCCCCGGCGTGCCCCGCGTCCACACGTCCCCCCCATCAGTGAAGAAGGTCCACTGAAGGAGCCGCGGGAAGAACACGTCGGGCACCCGGTATTCGAAGTTCACGACGACCAACGCGTTGCCGCCAACCGGCACTACCCGGAACGGCGCCACCCCATTGGGCGAGCGGAAATAGCGCGTGCTGTCGTTGACGGTCACCGAGTCGTAGCCCTGGGCGATGTACAGCAGCGACCCCATCTCGTTCTGGTAGAACCCGCGCACGCTGTTCGCCCCTCCCGCGTAGAGCCGCTCCTCAGGCGGGATGTACTGCGTCGGATCGGACAGCGACAGACTTGGACCGACCACCAGGCCGCCGCGTAGACGAACCGCGAAGATGCCGGTGTGCCCAACCGGGTGAAACCACGACAGGTCGGCGGTGCCCTTGTTGAACGTCAGATCGGACGCCGACCCCATGAATCGCGCCGAGCTGCGCAACTCGGTGCGCAGCACGAACCCTTCACTCGGGTTGAATGGATCGTCGGTGCGGACCAGCGTGTACTGCCCGCCGGTCACGGCGAGTGGCTGCGCGACCAGCGAGATCTGGTCCTGCGACTGCGCGTCGCACCGGTCGAACACGGCGCACAGCAGGGCCGGCTGGGCCTGCGTGCGCCCGTACTCCAGGCTGTAGGACAGCCTCAGCGATCCGCCGCCCCCTACGTCTCGGCTCACCGCGGCCTCGCCACCGATCAGGGTCGTCCGCAGATAAGCCAGATACTCACTGCGCCGCTCGCTGTAGAGCGAGTACGAAGGCGTCCACCCCGTTCCGAGCAGCCCTGGCTGCAACAGCGTGGCCGAGATGCTGTAGTTCGTCGTGTCGCTGAACGGGTCCTTCCGCAACACGTCCTGGTAGCACAGCCCGCGCGTGGCCGACGACGCCAGCGGATAGCCATAGCCCAGCTTCGACAGTTGCGCCGCCAACTCGAAGTGGCGCGCCTGGTGCAGAAAATTCTTGTTCGTGTACTGCGCCCCGGTGCGGAAGCAGTCCAGCGTCCCCCAGCCATACTTGGTGTCGAGCTGCTGCATGTAATCTTCGCGCAGATCGACGTTCAACGCCACGATCGAGTCGCCCTGCGCCTGCACAGAATCGGGGGACACGTCCACATGGCGGTACGCCCCCAGTTGGTACAGCTTCCGCTGGGCGGCCACCAGCTGCTCATCGCTGTACAGATCCCCCGAGTGGATTCCCAGCAACTCCCGCACCACGTCGTCGCCGATTTGTTGTGAATGCGCGCTGTCCACCGGCACCACGTGCACCCGAATCTGGCCGATATGCGCCAGCGGGCCCGGCAGCGCCGTGATCGCGATGGACGCCTTGAGCGAGTCGGTCCGTACGGTGTAGTTGCGGAGCAGCTCGACGTTGGGGTAGCCCGAATTCCGCAACCGAGCCGTGATCGTATCCAGCTCCACGGCCAACGCGTTCACATCAAACGGCATCCCCACGTGCAGCCGCAGACCCGCCATGACGTCGCGGCGGTTGGCCACCCCGTCGAGCCCCGCAATCGACAGCGAGTCGATCACGATCGGCTGACCTTCGGCAATCGTGAACGTCACGCGCACCGCGCTGGCGTCCAGCCGCTCGACCAGCGTGTCCACCTGCGTGTTGTAATAGCCCTGGTCGTGGTAGAACTTCCGGAGCCGCAGGACGTCGAGCGGTAACTCGGTGCGGTCGAGACAGTGGCGCGCTCCGATGAATCCGAAATGCCGCCGCAGCCAGCCCGATTCGGTGGTCACGATCCGCACTTCGAGATCCGACGAACTGAATGCGCGGTTCCCACGGAACTCGAGCGACCGGACCTCCTGGTCGCCGGGATCACACGTGATGTCCTGCGCGCGTGCCCGGCCCGGCACGGCCGCGACCGCGAACACGAGGCAGAGCACCCCGAGCGTGAGTTGCGAAATGCGATGCATCAACCGCCGGAGCGCAAGGGACGTCGCTGATGGAACATGCGAACCTCGGAGCGGAACCCCCAGGCGTCGCCCCCCGCGCGATTCCCGGGTCTACTGAGTCATGTGAACAGACGGTCGATACACGACGCGCCCGCGCGGCGCGTAAATCCGGCGGGCGCATATGATTGACGCGTCGGTGCGGGTGTCGTAAGTTCTCGCCCGCTTTCCTAGGTGTCAACCGTCGTGACTCGTTTCTTCAGCCGTTTGCTGAGGTCGCCGCTCCTCCTCGTCCTCCCCTGCGTCGCTTTCGCCTGCCGCGGGGGGCAGCCGTCGGCCACCTCGCGCCGCACCCTCATCGACGCACGCGACACCTACGACCCGCGCTCCCTCGACCCGGCGCTCTCCACCGATGTACCCACCGGCCGCGCGGCCAGCTACGTGTTCGAAGGCCTCACCCGGTTCACTGCCGATGCCCGGCTCGAGCCCGCCCTTGCCGCGCGCTGGGACGTCTCCCCGGACGGTCTCACCTACACCTTCCACCTGCGGCCCGGTGTCAGCTTCCAGGACGGACGGCCCTTCACCGCGGCGGACGTCGTCCACTCCTTCACCCGGGCCCTCGACCCCGCTACCCATGGTGGACGCGCCGAACCGCTGCTCCCGATTCGCGGTGCCGCCGCCTTCGCCGACGGCAAGGCGGCGGCGATCGCGGGCCTCACTGCGCCCGACGACAGCACGGTCGCGATCACGCTCGATCAGCCGCTGGCCATCTTCCCCAAACTGCTCGCCATGCCGGTGGCGTCCGTGCTCGCCGCTGACGCCCCCGCGAACATGAGCGAACACCCCGTTGGCACGGGCCCGTGGAAGCTCGTGACCTGGAAGCACGACGACTTCCTGCTATTCGCCAGAAATGCGTCGTACTGGGGCGGCGCGCCCAGGGCCGACTCGCTCGAAGCGCGCATCATCGCCGAGCCCAGCACGGCCGTCGCTGAATTTGAAGCGGGCAATGTGGACGTCGTCGAGATCCCCCCCGACGAGATTTCTGGCTGGCAGGCGGATTCGGCCCGCCGCCGTCTGCTGGTCGAAGCGCCCTCTCTCGACTTGGTGTACGTGGCCATCAACACCACGCGCGGCCCGCTGCGTGACGCCCGGGTGCGTCGGGCTATCAACCTCGCCGTGGACACGAAGACGATCCTCGCCCAGCTCGTCCACGGCCGCGGCCGGATCGCGGCCGGCGTGATCCCCCACTCGCTCGGCGGCGCCGATTCCTCACGCGCCCCGTATCTCTACGACGTGGCGCGGGCCCGCCAATTGCTCACCGCAGCCGGCTATCCCAACGGCATCGACGTCGAGTTGTGGACCGGCGCCACCCCCATCATGATGCGCGTGGCCGAAGCCATCCAGGCGTACCTCAACGGAGCGGGCATCCACACCACGATCGTCCAGCGCGACGCGGCCTCGGCCCGTGAAGCGGCGCGCAAGGGCGAAACCGATCTGTTCCTCAAGGACTGGTACGCCGACTATCCGGACGCCGAGAACTTCCTCGACCCGCTGCTCGGCAGCGCCAACGCCGGCCTCGGCGGCAACGTCTCGTTCTACCGCAATCCGGCGTTCGACGCGCTGATGCTGGAGGCGCGGCGCGAGCCCAGCGAGGCCCGCCGCGACGCGCTGTACCGTCAGGCCGATTCGCTCGCCTTTGGCGACGCTCCGATGCTGTATCTCTATTTCTACGACAAGCTGTTCGCCGTACAGCCCTGGATTCAAGGGTTCACGCTTCCCGTGATCTTCAACGGCCAGCGGTGGACGGACGTGTCCTTCCGTCGCCCATCGCCTTAGGCGCGCAATGCTCCGTTTCGTCGCCCGCCGCCTCACGCTCGCCGTCCCGACGTTGTTCGGCGTGTTGGTCGTGGCGTTCCTGCTCCTGTACGTGGCGCCGGGTGATCCGGTGACGGCGATGATCGGCGAGCGCGCCGACTCCGCCACGATCGCCCGGCTCCGCGCCGAACTCCACCTCGACGACCCGCTGCCGGTGCAATTCGCCCACTACGTCGGCCAAGTCGCCCGGGGCCGGCTCGGCCGCTCGTACATCACCGACCGGCCGATCAGCCGCGACATCGCCGAGCGCTTCCCCAAGACCCTCCAACTCGCCCTGGCGGCGATGCTGCTCGCCACCACGTGCGGGATCACCCTGGGCGTGTTGAGCGCACGCCGCCCGGGCGGGTGGGTAGACCGCCTGGCACTGGGGGTGGCCTATTTGGGTATATCATTTCCGGTATATTGGGTGGGACTCCTGCTCATCCTGGTGTTCGCCGTCTGGCTGCGCTGGCTGCCGCCATCCGGATCGGGCGGGCTATCGTACCTGATCCTGCCCGCGTTCGCGCTCGGCATGCGCTCCATCGCGTTCCAGGCCCGCGTCACCCGGTCGGCGATGCTCGATGCCCTGGGAGCCGACTTCACGCGGACCGCGCGCGCCAAGGGCGCCAGCGAGTGGGCCGTGCTGGGCCGCCACGCGCTGCGCAACGCCCTGATGCCCGTCATCACCGTGGTCGGCCTCGACTTCGGCTCGTACCTCACGGGCAGCATTCTCACCGAAACCGTCTTCTCTTGGCCGGGGCTCGGCCGCTACGTCGTGAACGCCATCGCCCGCCGGGACCTCCCCGCCATCCAGGGCTCAGTGCTCTTTCTGAGCGTCGTCTTCGTGATCGTGAACTTGGTCGCCGATCTGGCGTACGCCAAGGCGGACCCCAGAGTCGCGTACTGAACACCGGTCAGGCAGTTCGACAGTCGGGCAGTCTGACAGCAAACTACGAGCGGTCGAGCCCGTGCTATCGGACCCTCCGACTGTCGTACACTCCCCCAGGAGATGGACCCGTGGATTTCGATCACTACTCCACCGCCGCCGCGCGAACGATCAACCGATCGCTCTCGGAGCCGGACCGATTACTCGACGCGGCGGCCGGACTGGCCGAGGAGGCCGGAGAGGTGCTCGGCCTGGTGCGGAAACATCGCATGCAGAGCCGGCCGCTCGATTCCGACCGGCTGCGCGAAGAACTCGGCGACGCCCTCTGGTGCCTGACGATCGCGGCGACGAGCGCCGGATTGTCGTTGGACGAGGTCGCGTCGGCGAACGTGCAGAAGCTGCGTGCCCGCTACCCCGACGGGTTCCGCCCCTAACCGCCCGCCCGCCGTTTCGGCATCCGACTGCCCGACTGCCTGACTGCCCGACTGTCCGACTCCCTGACTGCCCGACTCCTCAGTCGTCCTTTTGCCCAAAGATCGCCATGTTCGAGCTGTGCCCCGGGTTCACCTTCTTCTCGGGGTATACCCAGTGCACGGCCTGATTGACGGCCGTGGCTGCATCGCCGAATCCAGTGGCGATCAATTTCAGCTTCCCCGGGTACGTCACCACGTCACCCGCGGCATAGATCCCCGCCCGCCCGGTCTCCATTTGACTGTTCACCAGGATCTCGTCCTTCTCGACGTGCAGACCCCAATCCTTCAATGCGCCCATGTCGCTCACGAACCCGAGCATCGGAAGCACCACGTCGGCTTCGACTTCACACGTCGCCTTGGCCTTGAGGTCCTTGAGCACGAGATGGGTGAACACTTCGCTCCCCGCGGGGACCGTGAGGTCCTCAAGTTCGTGGAAGGTGAACAATCGCGCCTTTCCAGCGTCCACGGCGGCACGGAACTGCGAGACGGTCGCGCTGTGAGCACGGAAGCGGTCGCTCCGGTGCACGATCGTCACCGACGCTGCGCGCCCCAGCAGCTGTGTCCCCCAGTCGAACGCCGAATCACCACCGCCGATGATCACCACCTTCCGGCCGCGGAATTGCTCGGGGTCGGTGATCACGTCGTGAATGCCCCGCCCGTACCACGGCTCGGCCCAAGATTGTGGCAGCCGCCGCGGGCTGAACGCCCCGATTCCGGCCGCAATGAGGATCGATCGAGTGGGAAAGCGGTCCGTTTCAGTCAGCAGGACGAAGTTCCCGCGGGTCTCCTCCAGCCCGACCACCCGTTGCGAGAAGTGCATCGGCTGGCCGAATTGCGCGGCCTGTTCGCAAAGCGACCGGACCAGTTGCTTGGCCGGCACACGGGGAAACCCCGCCACGTCGAAGATGTCCTTTTCGGGGTACAGCGCCGTCAACTGCCCCCCCGGCTCGACCAGCGCGTCGACGATTTGCGCCGTCGCCCCCCGCATGCCAGCATAGAACAACGCGAAGAGGCCCGTCGGTCCTCCGCCGATGATCGTCAGGTCGCGGATTTCGTGATTCATGGCTTAACGTTCGCCACAGCTCAACTATTAGACAAGCACGCAGTAGGGTGCCGGCGGGCGCTGTGGCCCGATCCGCCGCGTCGTGCCGGCGCCATTCCCACAACCGTCCTCCACGCCACCCCCGCATGAACGAGAGTCTCGAATACCACGGCGCATTTAACCTCGTGCGGAAGGTGGCCGAGGGCGGGATGGCCACCGTGTACGAGGCCGAACAGACCGGACCCTCGGGCTTCGCCAAGCGCATCGCGCTCAAGGTCATCCATCCCCACCTAGCTCAACGGCGCCAGTTCCTGCAGCTGTTCATCGACGAAGCCAAACTCTCGGCCAATCTGATGCACGGCAACATCGTGCAGATCTACCAGCTCGGCGAAGTGCGGGGGCAGTACTTCATCGCCATGGAATACATCCAGGGCCCGACGCTGCGCAGCGTAATCGACCGTCACAACGAACTCGGCCGACCCATTCAGGCCACGATGGTCGCCTACATTGGCAGCCGTCTGTGCCGAGCGCTCGACTTCGCCCACAACGCCATGGGCCCCGACGGTCGCCGCCTCGACGTCGTGCACCGCGACGTTTCGCCCGGCAACGTCATGATCACTTGGGACGGCCACATCAAACTCGGCGACTTCGGCATTGCCAAGGCACGCACCTCGATCGACCCGGCCAGCGAGCCGCACGTTCGCATGGGCAAGAAGCGGTACATGAGTCCCGAACAGGTGCTGGGGACGCTGGTCGATGCTCGCAGCGACGTGTTCTCCCTCGGCGTCGTGCTGTATGAGTTGCTCGCGCTGAGCCCGCTGTTCCACGAGGACGACACCGCCCTCTCGGTCGAGGAAGTCGTGTTGCGACCTCTCCCCGACCTGCGCTCGCGGGTCACCGATCTCGACCCCGAGTTTGCGGACATCCTCCAGCTCGCGCTGCAGCGTAACCCGGCCGAGCGCGCCACCGCGGCCCAACTCGGCAACCTGCTCGACCAGTGGATCGGCAGTCAGAGCGACCGCACCGGTGCCTCCCCCGATCGCCTGCAAACCCATCTCGCGGAGATGTTCCCCACCACGTTCCAAGCGCGCTTCCACGCCGACCCCGCAGCAGTGCAGGCCGCGTCGGACGCCTTCAAGAAGAAACGCGGGTCGATTATTGCCAGACTGTTCGGGTAGACGGTAGGACGCTCGTTCCGCCACGCAGTTCCTCGTCCGCCTTCACCGTACTTGCTGCCGCTGCCTTTGCCAGCGCTCCTTTGCCGGCGCTGACTTTGTCTGCGTACATTCCTCAGCATGAAGATCTATACGAAAACCGGCGACTCCGGCGACACCGGCCTGTTCGGCGGGGAACGCGTGCCCAAGAGTGACCCCCGCGTGGAAGCTTATGGCGACGTGGACGAACTGAACGCCGCGCTCGGGCTCGCTCGCGCCGGCGAACTCATGCCGCGCATCGACGAAGTGCTCGTCCCGATTCAGCGCGACCTGTTCGCCATCGGCGCTCTGCTCGCCACTCCGGATCGCGAGAAGATGAAGTCCTATCTCAACAAGGCGCGTATCGACGAGGGCCGCATCGCGGAACTCGAGCGCGCCATCGACGAGGGCGATCGCGAGCTCGAACCGCTCAGGGCTTTCATCGTTCCCGGCGGTACGCCCAAGGCGGCGGCGCTCCACCTCGCACGAACCGTATGCCGCCGCGCCGAGCGGCGAGTGGTCGCGCTCCGCACCACCGTCGAAGTGCCCGATGTCGTGGTCATCTACCTGAACCGCCTGTCAGATCTCCTGTTCACCCTCGCTAGGGTCGCCAACCGCCGCACCGGCACCGGCGAGGTCACCTGGTAGCCCGCGCACGCCGGCCGGCGGCCCGTCCATGATCGACATCGCATACCGCGTGCATGTCCTGCCCGGCGCGCTGGACACCATCGGCGGCGTGGCACGTGTGGCGGCGCGGGCACACCGATACGCGATCATCACCGACAGCAACGTCGGCCCGCTGTACGGCGAGCGTGCCGGCGCGGCGATGGCCGGAGCGCCGTGGCAACTGTTCGCCATCCCGGCCGGCGAACTGCACAAGACCCGGGAGACCTGGGCTCACGTCACGGACCAGATGCTCGCCGCCGGGTTCGGCCGCGACTCGGCGGTCATTGCGCTCGGCGGCGGCGTGGTGGGTGATCTTGCAGGCTTTGTGGCCGCCACCTTCATGCGCGGTGTTCCGCTCGTACACGCGCCCACGAGCCTGCTCGCCATGCTTGATGCCTCCATCGGTGGCAAGACCGGCGTTGATACGCCGGCCGGCAAGAATTTGGTGGGTGCATTCCACGAGCCCGCCGCAGTCGTCACCGACCCCTCGTTACTCGCCACGCTCCCCGTGGAGCAATATCGAGCCGGCCTCGCCGAAGCGCTCAAGCATGGCGTGATCGCCGATGCCGCTCACTTCTCGGCTGCGGCCCATACGGGCGCTGAACTGCGTGCCCACCGTCCCCACGACCGCTCCGTGAGTGCGCTCATCGCCCGGAGCATCGAGATCAAGGCGACCATCGTCTCAGCCGACTTCCGCGAGTCGGGGCGCCGCATGACCCTCAACTTCGGGCACACCGTCGGCCATGCCATCGAACACCTGAGTGGCTATGCCTTGTTACACGGCGAAGCCGTGGCCATCGGCATGTGCGCGGAAGCGGTCATCGCCGAACGGATGGAGATCGCCGTGCCGGGCACCGCCGACCAGATTCGCAGCGCGTGCAAGGCGGCCGGACTGCCTGTCAATCGACCCACGGAGATGGCGCCGGAGGCAATCGTGCGCGCCACCCATGGCGACAAGAAGGGCCGCGCCGGCCGCGTCCAGTACGCTCTTCCCACACGTATCGGTGCCATGGCGTTCGGCGATCAAGGATGGACCTCGCCGGTGGACGACCGGCTCGTGCACGCGGCGCTCGCCTGACCGCGCGGCGGACAAACCTTCGACCCCGGATCGCGCGCATGTCCCGCCCAGCCGTAACCCTCCTCCTGCTCGCCGCGATCATCATCGCGGTTGCCGTGGCAGCATTCCTGCTCCGCGTGCCCCTGCTCATGATTGCGGTCGGCGTGGGTGCCCTCGGCGGCGGCCTCATGGCCTACGCGTCGCGTGCTCGTCGCAAGAGTGATAGTGCGT
The DNA here is from genome assembly GCA_963728785.1 of uncultured Gemmatimonadaceae bacterium. Taxonomy (GTDB): domain Bacteria; phylum Gemmatimonadota; class Gemmatimonadetes; order Gemmatimonadales; family Gemmatimonadaceae; genus JAGWRI01. The sequence goes on along the minus strand of CAVSKV010000003.1, from coordinate 86,576 downwards.
CAAACGATTCCGCACCTCGATCGCCATAGTGTCGCAGAAATCGCCAGACGCGTTCCAGCGACGTTGACTCAGACTTGTGTTCGGGCGATTTTCGGAAAGACTGACCGAAACTAACTGCTTTCTGCCGCTGCCGATTATTCGAGATGCAAGATTTTGCCACACAGTGGGTTAGCTTCCATACAAATGTTTATTCATCGGTGTCTGGCGACGCCGCTGTTGACGCTTTCCGATGGTGACGTTATCGTGGCGTCCCTGCTAGTCGCCGGCGCGATGCGAGCCTCTCGTGTTCGTTCCCACCTTTCGATTTCGTGATAGGGGAGTGTATGGAGCAAGTGACCGAGACCAGGTCCAAGGGGTATTTCCGCTCGTCTCCCTCCTCGGCTTTCGACCAGTATCTGCAGGACATCCAGAAGCTCCCCCTCATCGATGACCCGCAGGAAGAGCGACGACTCGCCCGCCGCGCGCAGAAAGGTGACGAGAAGGCGGCCGAGCGGCTCGTCACGGCGAACCTCCGCTTCGTTATTTCGTACGTGAAGAAGTACCAGGGCCACGGCCTCGATCTCAGCGAACTCGTGGCGATCGGCAACGAAGGACTGCTCAAGGCCGTCCGCAAATTCGATCCCGATCAGGGCGTCAAGTTCATTTCGTACGCCGTGTGGTGGGTGCGCCAGGCGGTCCTCAAGGCCCTGGCCGAGCAGACGCGCTCCGTGCGCATCCCGCTCAATCAGAATTCGCAGCTCATCCGTCTCGCGCGGGCCGAGACCGTACTCGCCCAGGTGCTCAAGCGCGACCCGACCGAGAACGAGATCGGCCGCTTGCTCGAGGAGACACCCGAAGCGATACGCTCCGCCAAGCAGATGTCGGCCACCGAGGTCTCCCTCGACGCGCCGATCGATCGCTCTGACCGCGAAGCGTCCACGCTCGGCGAACGCTTTGCCGGCGTCGACGGCAGCGAGATCGAAGAGGTCACCGACTACAAGTTGATGCGCGAGTTCATCGACCGCGTGTTCCGCAAGTACCTCACGCCGCGCGAGCGCAAGATCCTCTACCTCTATTACGGCCTGGAGGAGGGGAGCGAAGCCATGACGCTCGAGAGGATCGGCGCTCTCATGGGCGTGACCCGGGAGCGCATCCGCCAGATTCGCGAGCGGGCGTTCGAGAAGCTGCGCGAGAGTCCCGACGGGCGCGCGCTGTGTGGCTTCTGGGCCGCGTAGTCGGTCGGGCGTGATCAACGAGAATCGGCCCCCGGCGACCACACGCCGGGGGCTTTTTCAGGCCGGCCCCGATGCCAGCCGCTAACACCAGCCACGGCGTCGTGGACGCCGCGCTTGCCGCGCGGCTGCGCGGCATCGTCGGCCACCGCCGGGTGCTGTTCCGCGACAGCGAACTCGTGGCGTACGGGTCGGACGGGCTGCCGTCCTATCATGCGCGACCGTCATGCGCCGTCTTTCCCGGCACGCGCGACGAGGCCGTGGCGGTGATACGGGCGCTGGCCGCTGCGCGGGTGGCGTTCGTGCCGCGCGGCGCTGGCACCGGACTCTCCGGCGGCGCACTCGCCGACGGCCTGGTGTTGCTCGGCCTCAACCGGCTCACGCGCATCCTGTCGGTGGATCCCGAGAACCGATTGGCCGTGGTGGAGCCGGGCGTGGTCAACGTCGCCCTGTCGCGCGCCGTGCATCCATATGGATTACACTATGCCCCTGACCCGTCCAGCCAAGCCGCGTGCACCATCGGCGGCAACGTGGCCGAGAACGCCGGAGGCCCGCACTGTCTGAAATACGGCGTCACCACCAACCACGTCGTGGCGCTTACGGTGCTGCTCCCCGACGGCGAGATCGTGTCGCTGGGCCGCGCCGACGGCGAGGCCGAGGGCTACGACCTGGTGGGTGCGTTCGTCGGATCCGAAGGTTGCTTCGGCATCGCCCTCGACATCGCGGTGCGGCTCACCCCCGATCCGCAGGCCATCCGGACCCTGCTCGCGGACTTCACGACGCTCGATGCGGCGGCGCGGGCGGTCACAGCCATCGTCGCCAGCGGCATCGTACCCGCAGCGCTCGAGATGCTCGACGCACCCACCATCCGCATGGTCGAGGCATCCATCTATGCCGCCGGCTACCCTGTGGATGCCGCTGCGGTGCTGCTCATCGAGCTCGATGGCGCCCTGGCTGGGCTCGAACAGGACGTGGTGGCCGTGGACGCAATGTGCCGCGGCGAGGGCGCACGCGCCGTCCGAGTGGCGCGCGACGAGGCCGAGCGCGCGCGCCTCTGGCAGGGACGCAAGAAGGCGTTCGGCGCCATGGGCCGGCTCTCGCCGCACCTCGTCGTGCAGGATGCAGTGGTGCCGCGCACCAAGCTCCCCCAAGTGCTGGCGCGCATTCAGGAGATTGCTGCGCAACAGCGCGTGACGGTGTGCAACGTGTTCCACGCCGGCGACGGCAACGTGCACCCGAACGTCGCGTACGACGCCAACGACCCCGACGAGACGGCACGCGTGCACGCGGCCATGCGCCAGATCATGGAAGCTTGCATCGCCGCCGGCGGCACCATCACCGGCGAGCATGGCGTGGGCGTGGACAAGCTGCCGTACATGGACCGGATCTTCTCGCCCCAATCGCTGCGCGCCATGTGCGACTTGCGCGACGTGTTCGATCCCGAGCGGCGCAGCAACCCGGGCAAGGTCGTGCCCGTGCACAGCTGCCGCGAATGGCACATGGCGGCCTCGGCCCGGCGGCCCCCGTGACGACGACGGCCGCCGAGATCGCCGAGCGGGTGCGGGAGGCCGCCGCGCACGGCACACGCCTTCGCATCATCGGCCGCGGACACTGGCTCGCCGCCAACCGGCCGGTACAGGCCGACACCATGCTGCCGCTCGACGGCTGTTCGGGCGTCGTCGACTACGTGCCAGGCGACTTCACGCTTACCGCGCGCTCCGGCACGCCGCTGGCCGAAATCGCGCGCCTGGCCCGCGAGCAGGGCCAGTGGCTGGCGATCGACCCGTTGGGCGACGATGAGGGAAGCATCGGAGCCACCGTCGCTACGGCGTCCTCTGGCCCGCACGCCACCGGCTTCGGCACGCCCCGCGACCAACTGCTCGGCCTCGAATTCGTGACCGGCGCCGGAGGCGTGGTGCGCGGCGGCGGTCGTGTGGTGAAGAACGTCGCGGGATTCGATCTCGTGCGGATGGCGACCGGCGCGTGGGGCACACTCGGCGTGATCACCGAGGTGACGGTACGGCTGCGCGCCCTTCCGCCCGAGCAGCAGTCACTGGTGCTGGCGGTCGAAGATGACGCGCTCACCCTCAGTCGGCTGGCCGCAGGCTTGCGCGGGCTGGCCACCGGGCCGCTCGCCTGTGAACTGGTTGGCGCCGCGCTGGCGGAGTGGATCGGCTTGCCGGCGCGGCCGACGCTCGCCGTGCGCATTGGCGGCAACGCGGAGTCCATGCGCGCACAACGGGACGCATTGGCGGCCCTCGAAGCTGGCGCGTTCGCTCCGGCCGACGATGCGCTGTGGACCCGGCTGCGGGCCGCCGGCGGCCGAGACGATCCGAGCTGGCGGCTGTCGCAGCGCGCGTCGCAGTTCGCGAACACTTGGATCGAAGGCCGCAAAGCCATCGCGCCCTTCGCCGGCGCGCGAATGCACGGCAGTCCGCTGCGGGGCGTGGTCCGCTGCGCTGTGCCGAGAGACGCATCCTGGGCCGCCTCACCGGAACGGTTCTTGGGCGCGCTCACCAGGCCGTTCGTGGGGGCACGCATCGGCGAGACGCTGCCCGACTACGCCTGGCCGGTGCTGCCCGCGGCAGCCACGGACCGCCTGTCGCGCGGGATGCGCGCGGCGTTCGATCCAAAGCACATCCTGAATCGCGGGATCCTGGGAGCCACCGAATGACCGGCACCGCCGCCATGCCCTGCGCACTGCCCGGCACGCCGCTCGCGGAGGCGCGCGCCGGGCTCGACGCTTGCGTGCATTGCGGCTTCTGCCTGCAGAGTTGCCCCACGTATCTGGCGCTGGAGGATGAGAACGACAGCCCACGCGGCCGCGTGGTGCTCATGCGGTCGTTGTTCGACGGCACGCTGTCGCCCGACGATGATTCCGTGCGTACGCACATCGCTCGCTGCCTGGGGTGCCGGGCCTGTGAAACCGCATGCCCGTCCGGGGTCCCATATGGCCAGCTGCTCGAGGCGACGCGGGCCACGATGGCGGCGCGGCAATCACTGCCGCCAGTGGTGCGGGCGCTTCTGGGCCTGTTCTCGCAGCCGGTACTGATGCGACCTGCGATGGCGTTGGGGCGGCTGCTGCGCGCCAGCCGCTTGGCCGCGCTGCTCGCGCACCTCCCTGGCCGCGTGGGGTTCGCCTTTGCCATGCTCGACGCCACTCGCGTGCCGCTGGCCCGCCGTCCGTACGATGCATCGGGTGCGGGCAAGCGCGGCAGGGTGGCATTGCTCGCCGGATGCGTGATGGAGGGGCTGTACGGCGAAACGAACCGCGCCACGGCGCGCGTGCTCGCTGTGAACGGATACGCCTTGGCGCCGGCTCCGGGCCAGGGCTGCTGCGGCGCCCTCCACGCGCACGCCGGCGATCTCGAAGGCGCGCGGGCCCTGGCGCGCGTCAATGTGGCGGCGTTCGAGGGGTCGAGCGCGGAATTCGTTGCGGTGAACTCCGCCGGGTGCGGCGCCATGTGCAAGGAGTACGGTCATCTGCTGGCCAGTGATCCGGTCTGGGCGGAGCGCGCCGTCGCCGTGGCGGCGCGAGTGCGCGATGTGAGCGAACTGCTGGCCGACGCTGGGCCGGCGGTGGCGCAGGGCGCGACGACGATGCGGGTGGCATACGACGCCCCTTGCCACCTGCTTCACGCACAGCGCGTGGCAGCCCCGCCGCTGCGCGTGCTCGCCGCGATCGGTGGACTCGAATTCGTGCCGTTGGCCGACGCCGATCAGTGCTGTGGCAGCGCCGGCATCTACGGCCTGACCCAGCCGGCAGTATCGAGCGCCGTGCTGGCGCCGAAGATCGCCAACATCCGCGCGTCCGGCGCTCACTGGGTCGCCACCGGCAATCCGGGCTGCCTGATGCAGATCGGCGCCGGCCTGCTGCGCGCTGGGGTGCCCTGCCGGGCCGTCCATCCGGTGGATCTGCTCGACGCGGCCTACGCCGCGGGCAGCGCGCCGCCGCCAAGTGGATAGGCGGCCCGGCGCGCCAACTGGTCGGTGGCGACAAGCCCGCCTTCCATATTACATATTTGCATGCTCGATGCACTGATCGTGGAACTGGAAGGCGTCGTGGTCGAAACGCGCGCCGCGCGGTTCGAAGCGATGGCTCGGGCGTTGGCGGACGAAGGCGTGGTCACGCTCCCGTCCAGCGCCTCCGACGCGCTGCTCGGGCTCCCGCCGCGCGACGCCGCCGCACGGGCGATCTCGCTGTTCGGGCTGGCGCGCGACGCTACGGCGATCGATCTCATCGGGCTGCGCGCCGACCGCTACTTCACCGAACGCATGAGCCGCGGAGTCACGCTGCGTGAGGGCGTTCGTGTGCTGGTCACGATTGCCCATGCGCGCTCGCGCCTGGCGCTCGTGACACGGGCCGGCCGCGCCGTGGTGGATCTCGCCCTGGGTCTCTCGGGCATGCACGACGCCTTCGAGGTGATCGTCTGCGCCGACGACGTAGTCGACAACAAGCCGGCCCCCGAGAGTTATGTGCGGGCGCTGTCGCGCCTGCAGAACCGCCGCCCGCTGTCGCGCGAGCGGGTGCTGGCCTTGGAGGACGCGAGGCCGGGTATCGTGGCGGCGCGCACCGCCGGCATACGGTGCCTGGTGGTTGGCGACCTGCCGGCCCATCAGGCGGTGGAAGCGGACGGGCTCGTCCCCTCGCTGGCCGATGCCGGCCACGACGTCCTGTCGGAACTCGAACGCTGGGCGCACGAGGCCGCATGATCCGGGAGACGATCGCTGGCAAGATCACGCCGGCCCAGCCGGCGTTGCAGACCATCGTCGGCCAGCCGGTGGTGCTCACCTATGCCAACGTGGCCGCCGAATACGCCGCCCTCATGGACCATGCCGCCGTGGTGGACCGGAGTCATCGATCGCGCGTACGTGTGAACGGCCACAAGGCAGCCGAGATGGTCGCCGGCCTGGTCACCAACGACACCCTTGCCCTGCAGCCGGGCCAGGGACAGTATGCCGCCGCACTATCACCCAAGGGCAAGATCGTTGCCGACGTGCGGATCTTCATCGGTGACACGAGCGTGCTCACCGACACGGGCCCGCGGGCGGCCGAGGGCTGGCGCGGCATGCTCAAGAAGTACGTGAATCCGCGGGTCGCGCCTCACACCGACGAGTCGGCCACCACACGCTGCCTCGGCGTGTTCGGTCCTACGGCGCGCCACGTGATCGAGGCGATGACGGGGGTGAACAGCAGCGCGCTCACCCTGCTCCCCCCGTATTTCCACCTCCGGGTGCAGGTGGACGGGGCTGTGACGATGATCGCCCGAACGCCGGAACTGCTGGTGGACGGATTCGAACTGTTCGCACCGGCCGACGCGTTCGATACCCTGTGGGGACGTGCGACTCGTGGTGGCGCGGCGCCCTGCGGGCTCTCGGCATGGGAGGTCGCCCGCGTCGAGGCCGGGCGCCCCGAATGGGGCCTCGACATGGACGATAGCACGCTGGTGCAGGAAGCGAACCTCGACGAGTTGCAGGCCATCAGCTACACCAAAGGCTGTTACGTGGGGCAGGAGGTCGTGGCGCGCGTCCACTTCAAGGGCCACGTGAATCGCCATCTCCGCGGCCTGCGGGCGCGGGAAACCACGGCCCTGCCGCCGGCCGCCGCACTCACCGACGCAGCGGGAATCGACGTGGGGGACGTGCGCACATCCGTGCAGTCGCCGCGGCTGGGCTCCATTGCCCTGGGAATGGTGCGGCGCGAAGTGGAGTTGGGCACCACGCTTACGGTGCGTTGGGAGGGTGGGGAGGGGCGCGTGGAAGTGTGCGCGCTTCCGTTCCCGCCGCCGTAGTGCGCGCACTGGTGACCGGCGCTACGGGAATGGTGGGCCGCCACATCGCCGAGCGCCTGCTCGCCGATGGATGGTCCGTGCGCGCCCTGGTGCGCGATGCGGAACGGGCGCGGCCGCTGGCCGAAGCGGGGATTGAACTCGCCCGTGGCGACGTGCTCGATGAGCCGGTATTCGTATCCGCTGCGTCGCGGTGTGACGTGCTGTTCCACGCCGCCGCGGAGATCATGACCCGCGGATTTGAGTCATATCGCCGGGTGAACGTGGATGGTACGCGCAACGCGGTCTCGGCGGCCGCCTGCACCGGGGCGCGTCTCATGCACGTGAGCAGCGTGGCCGTGTATGGATCGGAGACGCGCTACCTCGGGGAGCACCCGAGCCGCCAGACGAGCGAGGAGACGCCGTTCATGCCGTTGCACGAGCGTAACCATTACGCCCGCACCAAGCGAGAGTCGGAGGAGCTGGTGATGGCGGCGCATCGCGCCGGCCGGATCTGGGCCACTGCGGTGCGCCCGGACGTGATCTATGGCCGGTACGACCGCCAGTTCGTGCCGCGGCTGGCGCCACTGCTGCGGTTCAGAGTCGTGCCACTGCTCGCAGGGGGCCGATCGACCCTGGCTGTCGTGCACGCCACGGCGGTAGCCGATGGCGCCGTGCGTGCGGCGACGAGCGACGCGGCGGGTGGGCGGGCGTACAATCTCGCCAACGACTTCGACGTGACCGTTCGCGAATTCTCCGCGTTCGCCGCGCGCGGCCTCGGGGTCACGCCGCATTTCGTGCCGGTGCCGCTCTGGCTGGCGCGCGGCGGCTTGCGGGCAGCCAAGCGAACGGCTCGCCTGATGACGTCGGGCCGGGTGCGGCTCGGCGGCGGCTCGGCAGTGGAATTCCTGACCCATGACAACCCGTTCACGTCGGAACGGGCGCGGCGCGAACTGGGGTGGGCCCCTACCATGCGTCCCGAAGACGGCGTGGCGGACGCCTTCGCGTGGTGGAAGGCGCACGCGACGGGCGCCTGAACGCAAACGGGCGCGGCCTCACGGCCGCGCCCATATACGATATCACGAATGAAAGCCGATTAGCCCTTCTTCGTGGTGTCCATCTTCTTCGCCGAGGTGTCCTTCTTCGTCGTGTCCATCTTCATCGCGCCCGTATCGGTGGCGGGAGCCATCGCGGGGGCGGGGGCCATCGCGGCACTGGTATCGGCGGCGGGCTTCGATTGTGACGAACAGGCAGCGACCGCGAACACCGCGGCAACAAGGGCCAAGCGCTTCATTGAAAATCTCCTGAGAGGATCGGGGGTGAACGACAGGCGCGTAGCACCGCTGCACGCGAGGAAAGGTGCTCGTGCTTCTGCGGCCTTTAACTTACGGAAGCTGGCATAGGTGTCAAGCCCATTGCCCCGTTCCCAAGTGACGGCGCTGCAATGGGTTCGTGCGTCTGTCCCGGCAACGCATCGGCGATGCCCCCAGGAACGACTGCATGACCGCCCATGCAATATTCTCGCGTAGCCGTAACCTACTGGCCGACAAATAGTTGGCGGAACAAGGAAAGCTTTGCGTGGTGCCGCCCGCGCGCCCCGCGGGTATTGCGCGGCCCTCGGCCCGGCCTAGGTTCCGTTCGACCCGCCATCCCCAACGCCTGATGCCCGGACCCGCGCTGCCGTTCGCCGTTCCCCCGCTCCTCCAGGATGGTGTCGTGCGGGCCGCCTGCCCGCACGACTGCCCCGACACGTGCGCCATGCTCGTCACGGTCGACAAGGGACGCGCCGTGCGAGTCGCCGGCGACCCCCAACATCCGTTCACCGGTGGGTTTCTCTGCGCCAAGGTGAACCGCTACATCGAGCGAACGTACCATCGCGACCGCCTCACGCAACCGCTGCGCCGCGTGGGACCCAAGGGCGCCGGCCGTTTCCAACCGGTTTCGTGGGACGACGCGCTCGGCGACATCGCGGCGCAGCTCACCGCGATCGGCCGCTCGAGCGACGGCCCGCAGGCGATCCTGCCCTATTCCTACGCCGGTACGATGGGCTTGCTGCAGGGGTCGTCGATGGACCGCCGCTTCTTCCATCTGCTCGGTGCGTCCAAGCTCGACCGCACGATCTGCTCCGTGGCCGGCACGATGGGAATGCAGATGACCGTCGGCGCCAATGTGGGGGCCGACGCCGAGGGGATACCGGAGAGCGACTTTGTGCTGCTGTGGGGCACCAACACACTCACGTCGAATCCTCACCTCTGGCCGTTCATTCTCAGGGCGCGTGAACAGGGGGCCCGTGTGGTCGCGATCGACCCCATCCGCACGCGCACTGCAGCGCAATGCGATCAATGGATCGCGATCCGGCCCGGGACCGACGCCGCGCTGGCCCTGGGCATGATGCACGTGCTGTTCGCCCGCGGACTCGACGACGCCGACTATCTCGCCCGCCACACGCTCGGCGAGAGCGAGTTGCGCGCGCGCGTAACGGAGTACCCACCGGCCCGCGTTGCATCGATCACCGGTGTGGACGAATCGGTGATCGAACGTCTGGGTGAGGCGTACGGGCAAGCGCGCGCGGCATTCATTCGCGTGAACTACGGGCTGCAACGGCATGCCGGCGGTGGGATGGCCGTGCGCACGATCGCCTGCCTGCCCGCCGTCACCGGTCACTGGCGGCGGGCCGGTGGCGGCGTGCAGTTGTCAACGAGCGCCAACTTCGAATTCAACAAGCAGGCGCTCGAGCGCCCGGATCTGTCGCCGCCAGTGCGCACCATCAACATGATCCGGCTGGGGGACGCCCTCACGCGGCCCGATGCCGGCGTGGGCGGTCCGCCGGTGCGCGCGCTCGTCGTGTACAACTCCAATCCGGCCGCCGTGGCTCCCGATCGCAACGCAGTGCTGCGCGGGCTGGCCCGCGACGATCTGTTCACCGTGGTGCTCGAACATTTCCAGACCGACACCGCTGACTGGGCCGACTACGTGCTGCCCGCCACCACGCAGCTCGAACACTGGGACGTGCACCTGGCATACGGGCATCATTACATAACGCTCAATCGACCAAGCATCGCGCCACTCGGTGACAGCAAGCCGAACACCGAGATCTTCCGGCTGCTGGCCCGCCACACGGGGCTCGACCACGCCGTGTTCCGAGACGACGACCCCGCGCTCATTCGCCAGGCGCTGGACACGCAGAGCGACAAGCTGCGCGGCGTGACGTTCGAGGCGTTGCTCGACCGGGGATGGATGCGCCTCAACGTGCCGCGGCCGTATCTGCCGTTCGCTGACGGCGCGTTCCGCACCCCGAGCGGCAAGTGCGAGTTCTATTCGGCCCGCATGAAGGAGATGGGGCTCGATCCCCTCCCCGCGTACACGCCGCCGTACGAGGGCCCCGAACGCGACCCGGCGCTGGCCGAGCGCTATCCGCTGGTCCTCATCTCGTCGCCCGCCCACCAGTTTCTCAATTCGACGTTCGTCAACGTGGACACCCTGCGCCGCGCCGCGGGTGAACCCGAGTGCGTGCTGCACCCGACCGACGCCGAACGCCGCGGCATCACGTCCGGCATGCGCGTAGCCGTGCACAACGACCGGGGCGCATTCACCGCAGTGGCTCGCGTCGAGGACGCCATCCGCCAGGGCGTCGTGTGGGCGCCCTCCATTTGGTGGGGCAAGCTGACGGCCGACGGCGCCAACGCCAATCAGACCACGTCGCAGCGCGAGACCGACATGGGGCACGGGCCGGTGTTCTACGACAACCTCGTGGACGTCGCGTTGGCCCACTGACCGCCCCTTGCGCCGGTTTGACCGGCGTGACTGATTCCGATTCATGCACCGGAGTTGCCCGTGACGAAGCTTCCTGACACCCTCGGCGCCCTCAAGCGTTCCCCGTTCGGCGTTCCGGAACGCGCCCTGCGCTCCGTCAAGGATGAGATGCGTCAGAACCTTCTGGCGCGGCTCTGCACCGACGTCCCGCTCTTCGAAGGCGTGGTCGGCTACGAAGACACGGTCATGCCGCAGATCGTGAACGCGATCCTCTCCCGCCACAATTTCATTCTCCTCGGACTGCGCGGGCAGGCCAAGTCACGCATTCTTCGCGCGCTCACTACGCTGCTCGACGATGCCATGCCGATCGTCGCAGGAAGCGAGGTGAACGACAATCCGTTCGCGCCGATCTCGAAGTACGCCCGCACGGTGATCACCGAAGCGGGCGACGACACACCCATCGCCTGGGTGGGCCGCGACAATCGTTATGTCGAGAAGCTGGCCACTCCCGATGTCACGATTGCCGACCTGATCGGCGACCTCGATCCGATCAAGGCCGCGCGCGGCGGGCATCTGCTGTCCGACGAACTCACCATTCACTACGGCATGCTCCCGCGCGCCAATCGAGGCATCTTCGCCCTCAACGAACTGCCCGACCTGGCCGGCAAGGTGCAGGTCGGCCTGTTCAACGTGATGCAGGAAGGCGACGTGCAGATCAAGGGCTACCCGGTGCGGCTCGCCCTCGACGTGCAACTCTGCTTCACGGCCAACCCCGAGGACTACACGGCGCGCGGCAAGATCATCACGCCGCTCAAGGACCGCATCGGCAGCGAAATCCTCACTCATTACCCGGAGACCGTGGATCTCGGCATGGCGATCACCGAACAGGAGGCCTGGATCGCGCGCGGCCACCGGCCGGTGCGCATTCCCGACTTCGTCGCGGAGCTGGTGGAGCGCGTGGCATTCGCGGCGCGCGCCGACCGCCGTGTGGACAAGCGGTCGGGCGTCTCCCAACGCATGCCGATCTCGCTGCTCGAGAACGTCATCTCCAACGCCGAACGGCGCGCCGTGACCACTGGAGAGGAGGAGATCGTGCCGCGCGTCTCGGACGTGTATGCGGCGCTTCCCGCGATCACCGGCAAGCTCGAGCTGGAATACGAAGGGGAGCTGGTGGGCGGTGCGACGATTGCGCGCGAGCTGATCCGTGAGGCCGCTGACGAGACGTTCGAGCAGCGGGCTGGCGGCGTGAACGTGGATGAAATCGTCATGTGGTTCGACGAGGGCGCCGCGCTGCAGGTGACGGATGACGCCAAGCCCGACATCGTGCTCCAAGGATTCGACGTCGTTCCCGACCTCGTCCGCGTCGTGCACCACACCGGCCTGGCGCCCGACGACGACGCTGCGCAATCGGTGGCGGCGTGCGAGCTGGTGCTCGAGGCGCTCGTCGCCCGGAGACGCATCTCGCGCAGTGACGGCGGCCGGTACACGCGCGCCGTTCCGGAGCAGCGCCGCCGGCCCAATCAGGACTTCTTCGGCGGCGGACTCGGCTAGGCCGGCCCGATGACCACGTCCCGCGCCTCGCACGCCGTCGCACCGCCCGTCGGTGCCCCGGCCGCCGTGCGCGACGCCGTGCCCGATGACGCGGATACGGTCGCTGCCCTCCGGCTGGCCCTGCTGCGGGAGTACGAAACCCACCCGGTGTACGGCCGGCTCCACGCCGAAGCCGAGGCGCGCGCCCCCGAACTGTGCGCCCGCCAGCTCGCCTCGGAGCGCGACGCGTTCTTCATCGCCGAGATCGGGGGCGTTCCGGTGGGGCTCCTCCGGTGCTCCGAATCGCTGGCGTCGCCCCTGCTGGAGATCGAGCGCTTCGCCTACGTGTCGTCGGTGTACGTGAAGCCCGCGTTCCGGCGGAGCGGCGTGCTGAGGGCCCTGCTCACCCGGGCCGACGCGTGGTGCGCCGCGCATGGACTCACGCAGATGCGGCTGCACAACGTGCCTGGCAACACCGCCGCCGCGGTGTGGTCTGCACTCGGCTTCGAAGTCGTGGAAGAAGTGCGGACACGTCCACTCAATCGGGGCTGACTCCATGGCCATCGTCACCGTGTCGCGCATGTATGGCTCGGGAGGCTCCCAGGTGGCCAGGCGCGTAGCCGACGCACTCGGCTGGGACCTGCTCGACAACGCCGTCGTGGATGCGATCGCGGAGCGGCTCGGGATCACGCCGGCCGAGGTCTCGGCCCACGAGGAACGGGTGCCGTCGCTCGTCGAGCGCGTGGCCGCCGCGCTCACGCTCAGCGTGCCCGAAATGCTTCCCGTGGTCGACACCACGCTTCCACTCACCGAAGAGCGGATCGTGGCGGTGACCAGGGCCGTGATCGAGGAGGCGGTGCAGACGGGGCACACCGTGCTCGTGGGGCGCGGGGCCCAGTGCGTGCTGGCCAACCGCCCCGACGCCCTGCACGTGTTCTGCTACGCGCCGCGCTCGGCTCTCGCGGCGTTCGTGATGACCGACCGGGGCGTGTCGTACGACGAAGCCCTGCGCCTCGTGGACGCCACCAACCGCCAACGCGAGCAGTACGTGTGGCACCACTGGCATCGCGAGTGGCGGGCAGAGGAGAACTACGACCTGTGCGTCAACACCGGTACGCTGGGCATCGAAGGGGCGGCCCGGCTGCTGATCGAGTTGACGCGCGACCGGTTCGCATAGCCCACGGCGCATTACCGGCGTCGTTTCAGGCGAGCGAGCCAGCCCTCCACTTCGTCGGGCAGCAACAGATTGTCGGAAATGTGGGCGATTTCCTCGGCCTCCTTCCACGCTGCTTCGAGCATCGCCAGCTCCCCGTCGAGGGCGCGACGCTCGGTCTCCTCGTGCAGCGTCATCTCCAGCGCGAGCCGCATGGGCTTGGGAATATCCTTGATGCGCCGTCCCTTGGCGGCCAGCACCCCTGAGCCGGCGATCGTACGCGGCGCTTGAGCGCCGAACAGCCGGTGCGGGTTGGCGTCGTTCTCGATCAGCTTCACGGCCCGCTGAACGTCGTCCTTGCCGGCGCCACTCATGTTGATCTTGGGCAGGATCTTCCCGGCCACGCGAATCGCTTCGTCCCCCACGAACACGGCATTCCCCTTGCCTTTGAGGAACATCGAGTGCGGCATCGGCTCCGTGTATTCGATGCGCGGTGGCGGCGGGTCGCCCAGCCGGCGCGGCGCGTCGGGCAACACGAACTTGTTGCGCGACACCGGCACGCGCAGTGCCCACCCCAGCGGATTGTCGTCGGGCACCAGATTGACCTTTGCCACCTGCTCCGCCTCGAGCACGAGCGGCTTCTCCATCCACGGCATAGGCACCTTCACGCGGCCGAAGGCGCGCCGGTACACCTGCGTGAACAGCTGTGGCGCCTGGCCAAGGAACCCGGCGCCGCCAATGGCGTAGAGGCCGAGCGCGGGCCCCACCACCCAGATGCCGGCCACTGCGGCGACGCCCACGCCCGCGTACGTGTAGTAGCGGCGTTGCCGGCGGCCGAACTGATCGCCGTAGCGCCACGCTGCCATCTCGGGCCGTTGAGGGCGCCCGATGCGCACCAGCTCCAGCCCCTCGCTCACCTTGGCCAGCCCGATGTTGTCGGTGGACGCACGCAGCTTCGTGTCGCCGAAGGCGCGTTCGCACTCCTCGATCGCCTCCCACCGTTCCTCGATGGGGCTCAGGTTCCACCGTTCACACTTGCGGCATACCACCCACAGACGACCGGCAGCGCCATCGAACGCCAGCCGGCGGCCGATGGGAAAATGCTCGATCACCTCGTTCGCGCCGAGGCTGGAATTGCAGAACAGGCAGGTGGAGTACAAGGGACACGGCTCTGGGCTGACGGCTCACAACTCGCGACTCACGGCCCGTGGCTGGCCGGGAGGGGGATCCTACAACGTTCTCATTTCCGGACTCTTCCGGAACGCCCACATACAATACGCGAGAATGATCGCCGCGGTGCCAGAGATGGCCCACTGGTCACCGAGGTGCTCGGCGATCGTACCGGCGATCAGCGAGCCCACGGCCTGTGACAGCCCGACGACGACGAACGCGTAGGCAGCCATGAGGCGGCCGCGCAGATGATCGGGGACGATCGACTGCAGGATCGCGTTGGCCAGCGCGCCACTCACGATCATGGCGAAGCCGACCACGAGCAGTACCGGGTACGCCATGGCCGGCGTATACACGAGCCCGAACAGCACGAGGAGCAGGGCATACGCGCGCGTGCCGTGCTCCCAGAGCCGCCCCCGCGCGTAGTTGCCGCCGACCGCGGCCAGCCACAGCGCGCCACCCAGGCCGCCCACCCCGACGCAGGCCAGCAGCAGACCGTAGCCGCCGGCGCCCATATGGAGCCGGTCGCGCGCCACCACCGGCATGAGCGTTAGGTACGGCACGCCGAGCACGGAGTACACGGCCACCACCTTCAGCATTGCCGCCACGGCCTTCGTGTCCCGCAGGTAGCGTACGCCTTCCACGGCGCCGGCCAGCGGCGAAGCGACGAGCGCCATCGGCCGCCATTCCGGAAGTCGTATCATATACAGGGCAACCAGCACGGCCACGTAGCTCAACGCGTTGAGGCCGAAACACCACGAGATCCCGAGTTGAGCGATCGCGGCGGCGCCGAGCGCTGGTCCGATGATGCGGGCGAGGTTGAAACCGCTCGAATTGAGGGCGATCGCATCGCGCACGTCCTCGCGGCCCACCAGCTCCACCATCAACGACTGGCGCGCCGGGATCTCCACGGCGTTGATGAGGCCATTGGCGAACGCCAGGCCGACCAGCCACCAGATCGTGGCCGCGCCCGACCAGGAAATCCACCACAGGACAGCCGCTTGTACAAGGAACAGAATCTGCCCAATCCGCACCAACTTGAGTCGGTCGCTGCGGTCCACGAGCACGCCGGTGAACAGCGAGAACCCGACGATGGGCCACGACGAGGCCGAGGCGACGAGCCCCACCAGGAACGGGCTGTTCGTGAGCTGGAGGGCCAGCCAGCCCAACGCCATGGTCTGCATCCACGTGCCGACGAGCGACAGCGTCTGGCCAAACCAGAACAGTCGGAAGTTCCGGTGCTTGACCAGCGCCCGAAACGGATTCGCCGTCGCCATCCGACCAATATACGCGGGCTCGGCATGGGTAGAACGGCGCCGCAGGCGTATCTCGGGATAACGATCGGAATGGCGATCGTGCCGCCGAATCCTCCCCCAGAGGCTCAAATTCCCCCCGTCTTGGCACTCCTCCCCGGCCGCGGGTATTGTTGAGCAGAGGAGCCCGCCGATGCGATTCCACACCTACACCAAGTTCAGTCCCGAAGCCGCCGACCAAGTGGACCTCCAGGCGTTGCTCGACAAACTCGCCGACTTCCTGCTGCAGTCGGGATTCGCCGGGGGCAACCTCCCGTTCCAGGGCAACTTCGAGTTCAATGAGGAGCACGATCGCTCCCTCGACGCCCTCCGCCAGGCGATCCTCGACGCGCTCATCGAGAGCGGACAGTTCACCCCGGAGATGCTCGAGGCGCTCCGCGGCGAGGGCGACGAGCAAGCCCAGGCCAAGCTCGCCAAGCTGCTCGACGATCTCGTTCAGCGCCTGATCGACGAAGGGTTCCTGAACCTCGAGGCCCCGCCCCAGATGCCGGGCGGCCACCAGCCCGTTGAGGGCCCCGGCAGTCTGGCACAGGCGGCGGCCCGCGACGTGCAGTTCAACTTGACCGAGAAGGGCATCGATTTCCTCGGCTACAAGACGCTGCGCAGTCTGCTCGGCTCGCTGGGCAAGTCGAGCGCCGGCAGCCACGAGACGCCCCACCTCGCCACGGGCATCGAGTCAGACGGTTGGAGCAAGCAGTACGAGTTCGGCGACGTGCTCAACGTGGACGTCATTGAAACGCTCAAGAACGCCCTCGCCCGTACGGGCAAGATCGAAGTCCCGATCGACCTCGACTACGGCGACCTGATGGTACACCAGGCCGAGTACCGGTCATCGTGCGCAACGGTGCTCATGCTCGATTGCTCGCACTCGATGATCCTCTACGGTGAGGACCGGTTCACACCGGCCAAGAAGGTCGCGCTGGCGCTCACCCACCTCATTCGGACGCAGTTCCCGGGCGATACGCTCAAGGTCGTCCTGTTCCACGATTCCGCCGAAGAGATCCCAATCGCCACACTGGCTTCAGCGCAGGTCGGGCCGTACCACACCAACACCGCCGAGGGCCTCAAGCTGGCGCGGCGCTTGCTGTTGGCGCAGAAGAAGGACATGCGGCAGATCATCATGATCACCGACGGCAAGCCGAGCGCGCTCACGATGCCCAACGGACAGATCTACAAGAACGCATTCGGCCTCGACCTCACGGTCATCACCGAGACGCTCAAGGAAGTGGGGCGCTGCCGGCAGAGCGGCATCATGATCAACACCTTCATGCTGGCCCGCGACCGCGCGCTGGTGGAGTTCGTCAAGCGCGTGTCGGAGATCAGCCGCGGCAAGGCCTACTTCACCACCACGATGACACTGGGGCAGTTCATTCTGATGGACTTCCTCAAGCGGAAGACACGCAAGGTTTCGTAGCGACCGCCGATACCCTGCGGCATTAGCTTTCGGGGCCCCGCACTCCCGACGCCCCTCTTCCTGATGCCACGGTCTCCATCCACCGCCGCGAAGTCGAAGTCCGTTTCAGCCGCAGGTGGCCGCGCGCCGCGTGTCGACGCCGCTGCCGCGCGCGACTTTTCGCGACGGCTACGTGCCTGGTACCGCCGAAGCCATCGCGATCTCCCGTGGCGCCGCACGCGCGACCCATACCAGGTGCTCGTGTCCGAACTAATGCTCCAGCAGACGCAGGTGTCGCGTGTGCTCGAGTTCTATCCGCGATTCCTCTCGTCGTTCCCAACCGTGCACGCATTGGCCGGCGCCACGCCCAAGCGAGTCCGGGAAGCATGGGAGGGACTCGGCTACTACGCGCGCGCGCGCAACCTGCACACGTTGGCCAAGCACGTCATCAAGACGGGGAACGGCACGCTTCCTGCGCACCCCGACGACCTCCGCGCCCTGCCCGGCGTTGGCGCCTACACAGCCGGCGCGGTGGCGAGCTTCGCGTACGAGAAGCGTGCAGCCGCAGTGGACACCAACGTGGCGCGGGTGTTGACCCGCGCCTTCGCGCCCAAGCTGGATCCCAAGCGCCCGCGGGATCTCACCAAGCTCTGGTTGATTGCCGAGCGAATGTTGCCCCGGACGGGCAAGGCAACCTGGGTGCACAACCAGGCGCTCATGGAACTGGGCGCATTGGTGTGCACGGCGCGGGTGGCACGATGCGACCTCTGTCCCGCGCGCCGCGCCTGCAAGACGGGCCGTACCCGGCCGACCGCGACCGGTTGACATGACCCTCATCTCCTTCTCCGGCGTCGGCGTCGACTTCGGCGCCACCATGCTGTTCTCCGACGTCACGTTCACGGTGGGGGCCGGTGACCGCTGGGGGGTGATCGGCCGCAACGGCACCGGCAAGACGACGCTCTTCCGCCTGCTTACCGGCGAGATGGAACCCACCCGTGGCGCGATCGCGCGGCAACCCGGCATGCGCGTCTCGCTGCTCGAGCAACACCGCGATTTCGGCGAAGCGATCACGGTGTGGGAGGCCGCGGCGGGCGAACTGCACGACCTGCTCACCCTCGAACGGTCCCTGGTGGACCAGGCCGCAGCGCTCGCTCACGATTCCTCGACGGCTGCCATGGATCGCTACGGCCGCGACCTCGAACGGTTCGAGCACGAAGGGGGCTACGCGGTCACCTCGCGCATTGACGCCGTACTCCACGGTCTCGGCTTCGACCCCGCGGCCGCGCGCACGACCCCCGTCGGCGTGTTGAGCGGCGGCGAACGCGGCCGCCTCGGCTTGGCCCGCCAGTTGATGAGCAATGCTCAGATCCTGCTGCTCGACGAACCCACCAACCACCTGGACCTCGAGACCACGCAATGGCTCGAGCAGTACATCAAGGACATCGACAGGACCGTGCTGCTGGTTAGCCACGACCGCGCCTTCCTGGCCGGTACGGTGGACCATGTCCTGCACTTCGAAGGCGGGTCGGCAGCCGCGTACGCCGCCGGATACAACGCCTTCGTGCAGCAGCGCGCCGAACGACGGCTCACGCAACAGCGCGCCTTCGAGCAGCAGCAGCGCGTGATTGCCCAGGAGAGCGACTACATCGCGCGCAACATCGCCGGCCAGAACACCCGCCAGGCCAAGGGCCGCCGCAAGCGGCTCGCGCGGTTGCCGCGCCTGAGCGCCCCGGTAGAGGGCGAGGACGCGATGGCGCTGCGGTTCGACGTGCACCAGCGTGGCGGAGATCGCGTGGTGCAGGCCGCCGACGTCACGGTCAAGGTCGGGGAGCGCGTGCTCGTGGAACACTTCAACGGCACGCTCATGCGCGGCGACGTCCTCGGACTCGTCGGCCCCAACGGCGCCGGCAAGACGACCCTCATTCGCGCTCTGTTCGGGGAGCATCCCGTGGCCAGCGGCGAGTTGCGCATCGGCAATTCGATCGACGCCGGCTGGTACCGCCAGGACCTGTCGCAAGTGCCGCTCGACAAGACCATCTATGGCGCGATCGAGGATCTGCGTCCCACCTGGGAACGCCGCTTCGTGCAGGGGCATCTGGGTCGGTTCGGCTTTTCAGGGGACGAAGTCCAGCGTCGCGTCGACACGCTGTCTGGCGGCGAACGTGCCCGTGTGGCGCTCGCCATGCTCATGCTCTCCCGCACCAACCTGCTCGTGCTCGACGAGCCCACCAACCATCTCGACGTCGAATCGATCGAGGCCCTCGAAGACGCCGTGGACGCGTACGACGGCACGGTGATCCTGGTGAGCCATGACCGCGAGCTGCTGCGCACGCTCACGACGAAGGTGTGGGTGTTGCACGAACGGCACATCACCGAATTCAACGATGGGTTCTCGGAGTGGGAGACCGTGAGCGCCGAGCGCGCGCACGCCGCATCGGTGCGCTCAGCAGAAGAACAAGCGCTGCACCGGGTGCATGAGCGCAAGCGCGTGGCGGCCGGCCGGCGGGGGGAGCCGGCGAGCGGATCCGGGCGGCCTGATCCCCGCCGGATGCTACGGGCGGCCGAGCGCGAGCTCGCCGAGGCCGAGGCAGACGTGGAGCAGAACGAATCCGCCGTTCAGGCGCTCACGGCCGCGCTCGAGGATCCCGAACTCTACGCCCGGTCGCACGGCGCAACGGAGGCCAGGCGGTTGGGCATCGAATTGGAGGCGCGAAAGGGGGCGCTGGACGCTGCCCTCGCGCGGTGGACAGCGGCTAGCGAAAACGTCGAGACTCTGTCGGCGGCTTCGGCGCGCGACGGCTAGCGCCCGCTCCACCCGGCCGCTCAGCGCACGACGAGCGCGCCACGGAGCCGGATGTCCCGGGAACTCGCCCCGACCATCACGCGGAAGGCACCGGGCTCCACTACCCACTGCAGACCGGCGTTCAACAGGTGGAGCTTGTCGGGACCGAGGCGGAATGTCACGACCTTCGAGTCGCCCGGTTCGAGATGGACGCGCCGGAACCCGGCGAGTTGCATCACCGGCCGTCCCACCGAAGCCAGCACGTCGTGGATGTAGAGTTGCACCACTTCGTCACCCGCTCGAACGCCCGTATTCGTCACGGTGCAACGCACCTGGCTGGTACCTTCGGTACCGATGGTGTCTGGGGAGATGGCGAGTTCGGAATACTGGAAGGCCGTATAGCTCAATCCGAAGCCGAACGGGAAGAGCGGCTGCCCGGTCAGATCCGCGTAGTCGTCGCCGCGTCCCGTTGGCTGGTGATCGTAGACCAGCGGAAGTTGCCCTTCGGCCATCGGAAAGGTGATCGGAAGGCGGCCGGCCGGGTCGGTGTCCCCGAACAGCACCTCGGCCACTGCGGGGCCACCCTGTTCCCCAGGATACCAAGCATCGAGCACGGCGCCGACGTGGTCGAGCCAGCGGGACATCGTGATCGCGCTCCCCCCGACGAGCACCACTACCGTCGGCGTCCCGGTTGCCGCCACGGCGTTTATGAGTTCCTCCTGATGGCCTGGCAGTCCCAACAGCGCCCGGTCGCGAAACTCGCCCTCCTCGATGCCGGCCACGACCACGGCCACGTCGGTGCCGCGCGCTGCCGCCACCGCGCTGTCGATCATCGTCTGCCAGTTGCTGGGCACGCCCGCGTCCCACACCAGCTTCACGCGCGCGCCGCCGGTGCTCTCGAAGTACTCGAGCCGGATGGCATGCCTACTCCCGGGGGTCAGCACGACGTCGGCCAGCCGCGTTCCGTACGACCGCTTGGCCCAATCGTCGATCAGCAGCTTGCCGTCGAGGTACAGCCGGTAGCCGTCGTTTCCTTCCACGCCGAGGCGCCGAGCGCCCCCGGCGGGCACGGTGATCGTGCCCGTCCACCGCACGGAATACCAGTCGAACGGAATCCCACGTCCGGGCGAGTTGAGCGTCCATCCGAAATCGACATCGGGGTCGGTCCGCACCAACACAGGAGATCCATCGAGCCGGTTGTTCTCCCAGTATTCTCCGTGGAGCCCGGGCACTGCGCGTCCGTTCTCGATGCTCGACAGTTGCTCGGCCGGCACGACCACGTGGTCGACGGCCGACCGCCCGGGGCCCGGGACATAGCGCACGCGCGCCGCGCCCAGCCTGTCGCGGAGCGCGTCGAGCACGGATACGCGCCGCAGACCGGGGCCGCTGTACCCGCCCAACCGCGCCTCGGCCGCGTCGGTGCCGATTACGGCCACCGTGCCCACGCCTGTTGGCAGTGGAAGCAGTCCACCGTCGTTCTTGAGCAACACGATCGCTTCGCGCGCCGCCTGGCGGGCCAGTGCGAGGTGCGCGGCGCTGCTGTTCTCCGCCGCGGCGCTGTCCGGGTCCACGAATGGATGGTCGAACAGGCCGAGCTGGAACTTGGCGCGCAGCACCCGCGCCACCGACGAATCGATCACGGCGTCCGGCACGAGTCCGCGCTCGAACGCATCCAGGTACGGCCGGTACTGCGGATACGAGGACTGGAATACCACGTCGAGTCCGGCAGCGAACGCATCACTGGTGGCCGTGGCCGTGTTCGCTTCGGTGTGCTGAAGCACCGTCGGTCCGCCGGTGGCCGCGGCGTCGGAAATGACGAACCCGGTAAACCCCCAATCCCGCTTGAGCACGCCGGTGAGCAGCGATCGGTTCTGCGTGACGGGAATGCCGTTCACCGAGTTGTAGGCGGCCATCACGGCGCCGGCATGGGCCTCGGTAACCGCGGCCTTGAACGGCGCCAGGAAGTACTCCCCCAGCACCCGGGCATCCCAGTCGATGGGGTAGCTGTCCCGTCCCCCCTCGCCCACGTTGGCCACGAAGTGTTTGGGCGTGGCGATGATGCCGGCCCGCTGGATCGGCTCGATGAAGTTGCGCGCCATGACCGACGTGAGGTACGGATCCTCGCCGTACGACTCCTCCACCCGGCCCCAGCGCACGTCGCTCGCCAGGTTGATCACCGGCGAGAGCACCATGCGCACGCCGCGGCTCCGCGTCTCCTCGGCGATCGCGCCGGCCACGTGCGCCATGAGGGTCGTGTCCCAAGTCGCCGCCAGGGCGATCGCCTGCGGAAACACCGTGGCGCCTTCGCGCACCAACCCGTGCACGGCCTCGTCGAACGGAATGATCGGGATCCCGAGTACAGTACTGTCGGTGAAGTACCGTTGGATGGCGTTGATCCGCTCGGCCTGGCGGCGCGCCGCTTCGGCCACTGGCACGGTGTCGCCGGCCGGCGCTTCGGAAATCTGAAGGCCGAACGTGCCGTGGGAATAGTCATCGGCCGGATGGTCGCGGTCACCCGGAATCATGAACAGCTGCCAGAACTTGTCCTGGAGCGTCATGCGTTCCATCAGATCGCGGACCCGAGCGTCGACCGGCGCGGCGACATCGCGATAGAGGGGCGGGGTGGCTTGCTGAGCGGCCGCCGGCAGGGCCGCGGCTATGACGGCGAGCGCCGCGGCGAATGTTCGGAACTGGCAACGGGTCATGACGGGGGCGTGTGGGCCGGTGATTCGCCCGGAACATAGGCCTCGCCGAATGCCGGGGATAGGCGCCCGGCGGGGAGACGCTATCTTTCGCGGAGCTATGACCGGCCACCTACCTTCGAACGCCGTCCGGCGGTGACACACAAGCCCACCAAGCGCGGCACCCATTCGCCGTCGTCGGGGCGTTCCAAACCGGCCGGCCAAGCCGCCACCCACGCGAAACCGCCCGCCAAGGCGGGCTCTGCGGGACGCTCGCGGCGGCGCGGCGGCTCGGGCCGGCGCGGCGGACACGGCCCCGGCCGTGCATCGCAGGAAACGTCGCTCCCCACCACGCGCGCCGCGTATCTCGAAACGCGCCGCTGGCTGCTCGCACAGCACGGACCAGTATGCGCGTACTGCGAGCGCCGCATCGACCCCGACCAGATCACACTCGATCACGTGACGCCGCGGCGCGGCAAGACGGCGTACGACCGGCGCGACAACCTCGTGCTGTCCTGCCCCGAGTGCAACGCGAAGAAGAAGGATCAGTCGTTCCTCGCCTTCCTTCTCGCCCGGCGCGCCCGCGCTGCCAGCGTGGTCCGGTACGGACAGCACCTCAGTCCGATGCTGCTGCACATGGCCAAGGAGATCGCCGGCCCTGAAGCGACGGCGCGCGCCGAGCGCCTGGCCGATCCCGACTATCCATACAGCGACTGATGGGGAGCCGCTGGCCGGTCGGTGATTTGTCACCGATCCCTGGCGCGATGCCTGACATCGCTCCATCATGGTGCAGCGGTGACCGCCCCTCCATCACCCTGCACCGGACCCCTCTCTGCAATATTCCCTTTGGAGCCACGACGAACTGCTCGGTTATACGAATCTGGGAATGCCGAGCGACGACCCGGGCGAACAGAGCGGCATCTTCGAGCCGGAACCACCCTTCGAGCGGATCGAGCCGATCCTCACGGCGTTGCAGCACGCGATGAACGAGTTCGAGGCCGACGCCCCGCTGCCTGCCCCCGAACTGCTCGCCGCGTTGTCACGCGAAGAGCAGGTCAGGTTGATCCGGGCATCGCTCGGCGCGGGATCATCCGTGCGCCGCGTGGTCGAATCGCAACGGGCCGTCGATGCATTCGCTCTCCATCTGCGCGACGAGCAGGACCGCGAGGTGCCCACCCAGTTCATCAGCATCCACCGCGTGAACGACGACAGGCCGACCTCCGTGACGAGCGGCGCGGCACGGCGGACCGCGCGTTACGTCATCGTTGCGCAACTGGAAGAGCGCGCCGCCTCCTGAGGGCAGTGCCACCGGCATGCAGGACGAGCGGATTCGCCCCGTGACCGAATGGGACGCGCGCTTTGCGGAGCCCGACTATGCGTACGGCACCGAACCGAACGCGTTCCTGGCCGCCGTCGCCTGCAACATTCCGCGCGGGGGGCCGGTACTCTGCCTGGCCGAAGGCCAGGGGCGCAATGCGACGTTCCTGGCGCGCCAGGGCTATCGGGTGACCGCGGTCGACCAATCGTCGGTAGGGCTGGCACGGGCTCATGAGCTCGCCGCACGCCACGGGGTCCAGATCGAGTGTATCCAGGCCGATCTCGCCGAGTATCACGTGGAACCCGGCGCGTGGTCGGGCATCGTCTCCATCTTCGTGCACCTGCCGGCGACCCTTCGCGCCCACGTCTACCGCGGCGCGGCCGCCGGGCTCCGGCCCGGCGGCGTGATCGTGGTCGAGGCATACGCCCCGCGCCAATTGACTTTCAACACGGGCGGCCCGCGGACGGTCGAGCGGCTGGTGCCGCGGGCGGCGCTCATGGAGGAACTGGAGGGCCTCGACTTCCTGCTCGCACAGGAAGCGGAGCATGAAGTGTTCGAAGGCAAATACCACAACGGAATGGCGGCGGTCGTTCAGATATTGGCCCGCAAACCAGGCGGATGATCTGATGGGGAACCAGAGCGGCATCAACATCTATGACATCCCCGTCACCAGCATCGACGGCAGCGCGGGCACGCTCGCGCCGTATCGCGGTCAAGTGCTGTTGATCGTGAACGTGGCCAGCAAGTGCGGTTTCACACCGCAGTACGAGGGGCTCGAGACCCTGTATCGCCGGTATCGCTCGCGCGGATTCTCGGTGCTGGGATTCCCGTGCGACCAGTTCGGACATCAGGAGCCGGGCAGCGCGGAGGAGATCGCGACGTTCTGCCTGGAAGCCTATGGCGTGAGCTTTCCCATGTTCGCCAAGATCAACGTCAACGGTCCGGACGCCCACCCGCTCTACCAGCTCCTGAAGTCGGCGCAGACGGGCGTGCTCGGCACCGAAGCCATCAAGTGGAACTTCACCAAGTTCCTCGTGGGCAGGGACGGGACGGTGCTCAGGCGCTACGCGTCCGCTGACACCCCGGCCAACATCGCCAGGGACGTCCGCGCCCTGGTCGCGGCATCCGGCTAGGATGGACCGGCGATCGTTCGTTTTCACCGGGGCGGCGGCGCTGGCCGGCTGCTGGTTCCCGACGCGCCACGGCGCGTCCGCCGCCACCGCCCCCCTGCGGCCCGTCCCTTCGCCTGCCCAGCTCGAATGGCAACAGGACGAGTTGGCCATGTTCTGCCACTTCGGGGTGAACACGTTCACCGACCGTGAGTGGGGTGATGGCACCGAGGATCCGGCGATCTTCAATCCCGCTGCGCTCGACGCACGGCAGTGGGCACGCGCCGCACGCGCGGCCGGCTTCCGCGCCATGATTCTCACCGCCAAGCACCACGACGGCTTCTGCCTCTGGCCGACGGCGACGACCACGCACTCGGTGGCCTCCAGCCCATGGCGCGGCGGCCACGGAGACGTGGTGCGCGGGTTCGTGGACGCCTGCCGCGCCGAAGGGCTCCGCCCCGGCCTATACCTCTCACCGTGGGACCGGAACAGTCCGGCGTACGGCGACTCGGCCCGTTACAACGATCTCTACTGCGATCAGCTCACCGAGCTGCTCACGCGCTACGGGACGATCACCGAAGTCTGGTTCGACGGCGCCAACGGCGAAGGGCCCAACGGACGGAAGCAGGTGTACGACTGGCCCCGCTTCTGGGGCACGGTGCGACGGTTGCAGCCCGGCGCCGTGATGTTCTCCGATGCGGGACCCGACGTGCGCTGGTGCGGGAACGAGCGCGGCGAGGCGGGCGATCCCAACTGGTCCACCGTCGATCCAACCATCGTTACGTATCCCGGAGAAAGCGGTCCGCGGGTGATCCCCTCGCTCCAGCACGGTGATCCCGCCGGATCGGTATGGCGGCCGGCCGAAGCCGATGTATCCATCCGTCCCGGCTGGTTCTACCACCCGGCCGAGAACGACCGCGTGCGATCGCTGGAGTCCCTCATCGACCTGTATTTCTCGTCGGTGGGGCGAAACTCCAAGCTGCTGCTCAACGTACCGCCCACGCGCGATGGACTGCTGCACGACACCGACGTGCAGCGCCTGGCCGCCTTTCGCGTGCGGCGCGACGCGCTGTTCGCGCAGGATCTCGCGGCTGGCGCCCACGCGGTGTGGAAGCGGACGTCACCGCGCGTTGCCGAGTTGTCACTGGAGCTGGCCGCGCCCGCGGCGGTCATGCTGGCCCGCCTAGAAGAGCCGTTGGCCCATGGACAGGCAGTGGGCCGTTACGCCCTTTACGGTGCCGGGGCCGGCGGCTGGTCGACGCTCGCACGCGGCACAACGATCGGCTACGCAAAGCTCGATCGCTTTCCGTCAACTCTCGTGCGGAATATTCGCCTGGTGATCGAGGGCGCGACCGCGCCGCCCGAACCCGTGGTCGTGCGCCTATACGCAGGCGCCTAACGCACGACGGTGACGCGTGCCGCCACGGCGCTGGTCGACGCGGCGTGTGCCGCCCCCTGCTGGCCCGGTTGCTCTCCGCCCACGGAGATCTCGAACGTCGCCGGCGGCTCCACCCACTGGCCGGAGTCGTCCACCACCGACAGCTGCCGCGGGCGCACCGAGAAGCTCACGCGGCGCTGCTCGCCCGGCTGCAGAGTCACCCGCGCGAACCCGGCCAGCGTGCGTATCGGAACCGGCACCGGGGCGGTCCGGTCAGCCACGTAAAGCTGAACCACCTCGTCCCCCGCGCGATCGCTGGCGTTCCGCACGTCCACCGACACGTGCAGCGTGTCTCCCGCCCGAACACTATCGGGCACCTGCAGGTTGGCGTATGTGAACCGGCTATATGATAATCCATATCCGAAGGGATAGAGCGGCTGACCGGCAAAGTAGCGATAGGTATGCCCGGCCATCGCATAGTTGTCGAACGCCGGCAAATCGTTGACCGAGCGGTAGAACGTGATGGGAAGCCGTCCCCCGGGGTTCGCATCGCCGAACAGCACGGCGGCGATTGCCGTGCCGGCTGCCTGCCCGGGATACCATGCTTCGAGCATCGCCGGCACGTGGTCGGCGGCCCACGTGACCGCCACCGCGCTCCCCGACAGCAGCACGACCACCACCGGCTTGCCCGTGGCGCTCACCGCTTGGAGCAGCCGCTCTTGCGGCGCCGGCAGGTCGAGCGACGTGCGGTCACCGCCCTCGAAGCCCGGAATGTGCACGCCCATCTCCTCGCCTTCGAGCCGCGGCGAGAGCCCGAGCACGAGGATCGCAACGTCCGACCCCCGGGCCGCGTCCACGGCCTCGGCGATGAGCGTCGAATCGGCCACGCTGTCCGCGATGCCGGTCGCGATCACGCTCCCCCGGGCGTACACCACGCGGGTGTTCGGGCCCGCCGCACGCCGGATGCCTTCGAGCGGCGTCACCGGTGCCGACGGCGTGCCGTTGTAGTTGCCGAGGAGAACGTCCAGATCGTCAGCGTTGGGCCCGATCACGGCGATCGTGCCCAGTCCCCGACGCAGCGGAAGCGTGCCGTCGTTCTTCAGCAGCACGATGGACTTCTCCGCCGCTTCGAGCGCCAGCGCGGCGTGCCCTGGCGTGTCGTTGGAGTCGGGCGGAATCTGCGCGTAGGGAACCCGAGCGGGCGGATCGAACATGCCGAGCCGCATGCGGGCCACGAACAGCCGCGTCACCGCGGTATCCACGTCCGACTCGCTCACCAGGCCCTCGACCGTCGCACTGTCGAGTTTACGGTAGGACCCCCCGCAATCGAGATCCGTGCCGGCGCGTAAAGCCTTCGCATCGGCTTCGGGCAGGGTGGCCGCCGCGTGATGCCCGCTCAGAATGTCCTCCACGGCGTCGCAGTCGCTCACCACGTACCCCTGGAATCCCCATTCGCCCCGCAGGATGTCGCCGAGTAGCCGCCGGTTGGCGCAGTCTGGGGCGCCGTCCAGGCCGCTGTAGGCGCACATCACGGAACCGGCGCCCCCTTCGCGCACTGCCGCCTCGAACGCCGGCAGAAAGGTCTCGCGCAGGTCGCGGTCGCTGATCACCGCGTCGAATGCATGGCGGGCCGGCTCCGGGCCACTGTGCACGGCGAAGTGTTTGGGGGTAGCGAGCGCTCGCACGTACTGCGGATCGTCACCCTGCAGGCCCCGGACGAAGGCCACGGCCAGGCGCCCCGTGAGCCAGGGATCCTCGCCGTATGTTTCCTGGCCGCGCCCCCATCGGGGATCGCGGAAAATGTTGATGTTCGGCGACCAGAAGGTGAGCCCATGATAGGTGCCGTGGTTTCCGGCGGCCTGGGCCTGGGCGTACTTGGCGCGGGCCTCCACGCCGATCACCGTGGACACTCCGTGCATCAGCGTCGTGTCCCAGGTGGCCGCGAGCCCGATGGCCTGTGGAAACACCGTCGCGGTTCCGGCACGGGCCACCCCGTGCAGCGCCTCGCTCCACCAGTTGTACGACAGCACCCCCAGCCGTGGAATGGCCGCCGCTCCATTCTCCATCTGGCTGACTTTCTCTTCGAGCGTCATCCGACGGACGAGATCGGCGGCGCGTATCGCCGCGGGAAGATCCGGGTTCAGGTACGCCGGGCCACTCGGGGCCGGCGGAGCGACCGGGCTCGTGCCGCCGTGGCAGGCAGCTGCGAAGACGAGCAAAACGGCGAGAGCAGAGCGGCGCATGCCGCCAAAGATGCCACCCTGCCTCGGCTGCCACCAGCACGTGGCCGGCGGGGGGGCCCCGGGGCCGACCCGCGCCGGGTTTAGCTGCGTCGGGCTTTCGCGGGCTTGGGTTTGGGCTTGTCCGGCTTCGCCTTCGCAGCCTTCACCGGCCTCGCCGGCTTGGCGGGAGCGGCCACTGGAACTACCGGCGCGGCCTTGGCCGTGTCGTTCTGCTGCGGGCCGCGACGCCAGTAGGGCGTGGCCGGAGCCGCGCGGCGGACGAGCAGTTCATCATAGTACGCGACGATCCGGGCTCGGATTGCCTTCTGCGTGTCACGCGCCGTGGCGCGGAATGGCGCATACCGCTGGCGATCATCGGTGGAAACCGTGAACCACCACCATGCCTCGTTGCCCACCGCAGCCGCCTTCTCCACGGAGCAGGTGAACGTGCGATCTCCGTCCATGAATTCAAATCCTTCGATCACATCAAGGTCCTTTTTGGCTATTTCTGAATCTAGTCAATTTGGTGAGGCTGGTCACGGGGGCCGCGTTGCGGCCCTTCGAGCCTCCAAATGGACTGTGGGACAAGCGCTTACCGCCCTCTACGCGCCGCCGCGGCCACTTCGACTTTGGGATCGCGAGCCGACCCAGGGAGCCTCGCCCGAGGTGAGGCCCGGGCCCGTGCCGACGGCTTGGGGCGGAAGGATCTGGTGGTACCGGTTCTTCCGCACGGCCCCCGGTAACACGATCGGAGCGCCTAACGGGCTTTCCATGTTGCAATTGACCTGGCTACTCCGGAGGGTGCACTCTTGTCTCCGAAATTCGAACCGGAGGCCCGCTCCAATGTCACGCAAGAAGTTTACTCGTCGAGAATTCGTGTCCGACGCCGGGAAGCTGGCCCTTGGTGCCATGGTGATGCCAAATGGGTTTCCGACCATCGTGCCGCGTCACGTCCTCGGAGGTCCGGGCTACGTCGCCCCCAGCGATCAACTCCAGGTAGCCATCGTTGGCTTCGGTGGCATGGGCTCCGAGAACGCACTCGAACTCTCCAGGACCGAGCACATCGTGGCTGTGTGCGACGTGGACCTGGGGTTCTCCGCAAGGAACGTCGCGTCCAAGCTCAAGACCGATGAAGGCGTTCCCCGTCCGGAAGGTCTGGAGCTCCAGAAGCAGTTCGACGCTGCCGCCAAGTACACCGACTGGCGGGAGATGCTCGACAAGCAGAAGGACATCGAGGGCGTGGTGGTCGCCACGCCCGACCACAATCACGCCGTCGTTGCCAACGCAGCGATGCTCGCCGGCAAGCACGTTTACGTGCAGAAGCCGCTCACCTATTCGGTGTACGAAGCCCGCGCACTGCGCGCCACGGCGGCCAAGACCGGCGTCAAAACGCAGATGGGTAACCAGGGGCATTCGGGTGAGGGTGCGCGGTTGATCAACGAGTGGATCCAGGCCGGCGTGATCGGGACGGTGCACGAGGTCCATGTGTGGACCAACCGTCCGTGGGGCTACTGGCCGCAGGGCATTCCACGTCCGGCCAAAGCGACCGCCGAGCAGGCGGCGCGGTTCGGCACGAGTTGGAGCCAGGGCGCCGTGGACAACCTGCTGGCCAACGCGATGGCCGGCGACTACCCGATGCCCGACGGCCTCAACTGGCCGATGTACCTGGGCCCGGTGGCCGGCGACATCGCGTACCACCCCATCTATCATCCGTTCAACTGGCGCGGGTGGACCGACTTCGGCGTGGGCGCCCTGGGCGACATGGGGGCGCATTTGATCGACCATCCGTATTGGGCGCTGGGGCTCACGCAACCCACGACCATCGAGGCGAGCTCCACGCCGTGGGGCACGAGCGTCGTGCCTGCCGCGCCGGGTGAGTTGGGCGCCGACGGCAAACCGGCGCGCTCCCACCGCGTGGCGGTCACCTACCCGCTGTCGACGACGGTGCACTACCAGTTCCCGGCGGTCCGTGGCCGACCCCCCGTGAAGCTGTTCTGGTACGACGGCGGACTCTTCCCCCCGCGTCCCGACGTGCTCCCCGACACCGTAACGTTGAACAGCGACGGTGGGGGGCTGTTCATCGGTGAGAAGGGTGTCCTCCACTACGACACCTACGGCGAGAATCCGCATTGCTATCCCAAGGAACTCATGCCCGTGGCGCTCGCGGTGCCGAAGACGATGCCGCGCATTCTGGTGAGCCACGAGCGCAACTGGGCGCTGGCGGCAAAGGGGCTAGCGGCGGAGAGTTCGCCGATCGCGTACGCCTCGCAACTCACCGAGACCATGCTGCTCGGCGTGGTGGCGGTGCGGGCCGGACAGGGCAAGAAGATTTATTACGACGCCGAGAACATGAAGGTCACCAACATGCCGGAGATCGACCATTACCTGTCGCGCGATTTCCGCGCCGGGTGGGCGATCTGACGCACGACTCATTCGAGGAGTTCATGAAGCATTCCGTTCGGGCGGCTGTCATCGCCGCGATCGCATCAGCGGCTGCCGTGTTCGCCGCCCCATCGGCTGGCGCCCAGCGGGCGACCGTACACGCCGGACCCTGGCACTCTCTGTTCGATGGCAAGACCATGGACCAGTGGGGCGCCTACCGCAACGGGGACATCTCGGGGTGGCGCGTGGCCGACGGCACGATCAGCAAGGCCACGATCACGGGAGACATCATCACCCGCGAACGATACGCGAACTTCGAACTCGAGTTGGAGTGGAAGATCAGCAAGGGCGGCAACTCGGGGATCTTCTACCGCGCCACCGAAGAGTACGACCACATCTACTGGAGCGCGCCGGAGTACCAGTTGCTCGACGACGCCAACGCGCCCGACGGCCGCAACCGCCTCACAGCGGCCGGCGCCGCCTACGCCGTGTATCCGTCGCCGGCAGGCATCGAGAAGCCAGCCGGCGAGTGGAACACGACACGCATCATCGTCCACGGGAATTACGTGGAGCACTGGATGAACGGGAAGAAACTCCTCGAGTACGAGTTGGGCGGCCCCGACTGGGCGATGCGCGTGGCGAAGAGCAAGTTCCACGCCTGGCCCGACTACGGAACGGCCACCATCGGCTACATCGGCATCCAGGGCGACGAGGAAGGCGCGGTGACACTGCGCAACATCCGGATTCGCGAACTGCACTGACCGGTCATGGCGAACACGCTCGGCCTCGTCATCCTGCTGGCGTTTCCGCTCGCCGTGCTCATCGCAGCGTTTCGTGCCATGCGCCGGTGGGAGGGCGGTTGGCGCATGGCGGCCCGGCTTCCGATCATCGCCATCGTCGGTGATCTGATCTTCTCGTACGCCAGCAACCTTGTCGATCCGGGCGGGCACCTCTGGCCGTACGAATTGGCGACCATCACCGCGGTGTCCGCCGTGTTCCTGATCGGTGCGTCGTCGCTGCGGAAGGCGTCCTTGAAAGCCGGGAAGTCGTGATCGGCCGATGGCCGATGGCCGGCAGCGGGGGCGGGCCCTGAAGGCGACCGGCGCCCGCTGGTGACGGAGCTGCGCAGGCGTCATCTTCCGCGCATGCCCTACCGTACCATTTGCCGCGCTGCGGCCTGCCTGGCTCTGGGTGCGTTCGCCGCCGCCCCGAGCGCCTTTGCACAGCAGGATGACCTTGCCTCGCGCATCTGCGACCGGCCCCTCATTCCGTGGATCCTCATCGGACCCTTCCCCGTCGATACGGGCCGGTTGCGTCTCGACAAGCCGGACGTCGGGGACCCTGCGCAACTCCAGGCCCGCGCCGGCGACCGCATAGCAGGTCACGTCTGGCAGCGCGTCTCGCTGGACCAACTCGGACAGCTGGACTTCTTCAAGAACTTTGCCACCACGTCGCTCGACAACATGGCGGCGTACGCCGAGACCTATCTCAGCAGTGCTGACGACCGCACGGTCCGGCTCGGCGTCGAGAGCGATGATGACGTAATCGTCTGGCTCAACGGCCAACTGCTCGAGCACCACGACATCGCCCGCGGCGTCGGCACTGGCACCGACAGCCTCACGCTCCACCTGCACAAGGGCGTGAACCGGTTGGTGTACAAAGTGGTGAATCGCGGGGGCGGAATGGGCATGGGCGCCCGGTTCCTCTCCGACAGTCCCGATCCCGTGGGCGCCATCGTCGTGTCCGATTCCCCGGACGGGGGCGCGCCGAGCCCCGTGGCTTGGTCCGACCTTCGCGTCGGTCCGATCGCCGTGGCTGAAAACGCGCACCTGGTGGACGACGGGAACGGCGGCGCGCTCACCGTACCGTTGCTCGTGTGCGCTGAACGAAAGGTCGCTTCGGCGTCGGCTGCGGTGTTCGAATTTCGTGGCACCCGGGTGGCGACGACCGTCGCCGCCGGCGCGTCGCACCCCGCGGTGGACTTCCCGGCACGCTGGACGGACCTGATCGGAGCCGCACTGGCGCCGCGGCATGGGCGGAACACGGTGGACTCGCAGCTGCGTGGCGTTCTCGTCTCGAGTGACGTCGCCAATGCGGCCGACAGCTCGGCGGTAGAAGGCGTCGGCACCGCCGAGATCCCGGTCACGCCAGCGGCGCTGCTCGACCTGCTCTCCCGTCCCATCGCGATGGACGTCTGGCGCGAGGCCGCCAAGAACGCCGAGACGGCCAGGCCGCTGGACCAGTGGGCCCCGCTCGATACGGCGCGCGCCGATTCCGCGGCGCGCCGCACCCAGGCGGCGATCGGATTCTCTATCCGGGTACCGCAGGAGCTGGGCGGATTGACCCTTCAGTTGCACGCGGGCGAATTCCTGCCACGGGGGACATTCTCGGTGAACGACACAGCCGTCGCCCCCGACTCGATGGCCCGTGTTGTGCTTTGCGCCCCCTGCCGGGGAGGTGCGCCGCTCACCGTGGTCGTGCACCCGAATGGATCCGGCTGGTGGGACCCGCCGGTGGTCCGCGTCGCTGACCTCGGCTGGCACGAGATTCACGACGGGGCCGAGTGGGCGCGGTTCTTCACGCACGACAGCACCATTGGCGTGCCCGGCGACCCGGTGGCCGAGCAGCTGGCCCGGGCGATGCTCTCGCCCGACCGCACGTTCTACTCTCGGATCGTCGCGGATTGGATCGACCGGCTCGCGCCGGCCGTGGCCCAGGTGCGGCGCGACACCATCGATCTCGTGGGTAACTCGCACATCGACGCCGCCTGGCTCTGGCGCTGGCGCGAGACGCAAGGCGTGATCGATGCCACCTGGGCCACCGCCACCAAGCTGATCGCGAAGTATCCCGACATGCATTTCGCCGCATCGGCCGCCGTGTACTACGAGTCGCTCGCCAAGCAGGCGCCCGACGTTCTGGCGCGGATCAAGCAACTGGACAAGCAGGGCCGCTGGAACGTGGTCGGAGGCTGGTGGCTCGAGCCGGACGTCAACATGCCGTCGGGCGAGTCGCTCGTGCGACAGGGGTTGTACGGTCAGCGCACATTCATTGAGATGTTCGGTCATCCGGCGCGCGTGGCCTGGATTCCCGACACGTTCGGCTATCCATGGTCGCTGCCACAGATCTTCCTCAAGAGCGGGCTCGACTTCTTCGTAACTCAAAAACTACGCTGGAACGACACCGACAAGTGGCCGGCCCGGCTCAACCAGTTCTACTGGGAGGGCCCCGACGGCTCGAAGATCTTCTCGTACATCCCCTATGGCTACGACAGCGATCTCGATCCGCAGACGCTCGCCACGCAGGAGCGAACCACGATCGATTCTAGCGCTGTGCCGCGCATGCTCACGCTATACGGCGTGGGCGACCACGGCGGCGGGCCGACCATGGAAATGCTCGAACGATCCCACGACCTCGAACGCATTCCGGCCTTCCCGGTGATTCGCGACGACAGTCCCACCGATGCGCTCACCCACATGCGCACGGATTTTCCGCCAGACGGCCCGGTGGTGCGCGACGAGTTGTACCTGGAGTACCATCGGGGCGTGTTCACCACGCAGACCGAGATGAAATGGTGGAACCGGCACATGGAGGGTCTGCTGGACGCGGCTGAGGCGGCAGCCACCGTGTCACCGGCGCCGTACCCGCGCCGGGCACTCACGGATGCCTGGCACACCACGCTGTTCAATCAGTTCCACGACTTGATGGCCGGATCCGGCATCGATTCCATCTACGTGGATGCGACGGCCGACTATCGCGAGGCGAACGCACTCGCGCAGGGAGCGCTTGCAGTCTCCCTCCGCGCCATCGCAGCGCCACTCGACACGCGGCCGCTGCGCAAGGGCGACGTGCCGATGATCGCCTTCAATCCCAGCGGGGTGGCGCGCACCGACGTGGTACAGTGCGCGCCGCCCGCCGGAGGGGACGGCGCCGGCGCGGCCGCCGCATGGACCGCCTATGACGCTGGTGGACGAGGCTTGCCGACCGAGCCGGGTGATTCGGGGCGCATCAAGGTGCGCGTCGGACCGGTGCCGGCGGTCGGCAGCGCGGTGTTCTTCCTCCGGCCCTCGAAGCCCGGTTCCGCCGCCATGCTACCGGGCTGGACAATGGAGAACCGGTACCTCCGCGTGACCATCGATTCCGTCACTGGCGGCATCGCCCGGATGTACGACAAGGTGCGTCGCCGCGACGTACTGGCCAGCGGCCCCACCACCAACGGCCTCCTGCTGATGGTGGACCGGCCCAAGGACTACGATGCCTGGAACATCGACGACCTGAACGGCGCGCGTACCTGGCTCGTGGAACGCACCGGCGGTACGGCACCCGCGGTCACCCGCAACGAGTTCGGCACCTCCATCACCGTCTATCGCGGTAAGGACAGTTCGCTCGTCACCCAGCGCTATGAACTGCCCGCCGACGCGGATCGGCTCGACGTCCAAACCACGGTGAACTGGCATCAATCGCATCAACTCCTGAAAGCCGTGTTTCCCCTCGCTTTCCACGTGGATAGCACGCATGCCGAGATTCCCTACGCGGTGATCGGCCGCACTACGCGGCCGCGCACGCGCCAGGACAGCGCCCGGTTCGAGACGCCGATGCTGCGTTTCGTCGACGGCTCGACACCGGCCGGCGACTATGGCGTGGCCATCGTGAACGCGGGCAAGTACGGCTACAGCGCGTTCGGCGACACGATCTTCATTACGCTGCTGCGCTCGGCCAAGTCGCCCGACGCGCATGCCGACATGGGCATGCAGACCTTCATGTACAGCATCGTGCCCCACGCCGGCGACTGGCGGTCTCCCGCCGTACTGGCTGCGGCACGATCGCTCAACCAGCCGCTTCGGGCCGTGGCGGTAGATGTCCATTCTGGTCGCGGTCGCGGCACGGAGAGTGCCCTCACCGTCACCGGCGGCACGGTTGCGCTCGGTGCGCTCAAGCGGGCCGAGGACGGCGACGCGTGGATCGTGCGGCTCGTCGAGACGAGTGGTCACCCCACCACCGCCGTGCTCCGTCTTCCCGGAGCCGTGACCGCCCAGGAGACCGATCTCATCGAGCGGCCCACAGGCAAGACCTTTGCGTCCAAGGACCGGATGCTCTCGGTGCCGATGGGCCCGTGGGAGATCGAGACACTACGCATTCCCCGGGTTCCGTGAGCCCGCCGGGATGTATACTACCATGTTGATAGCTCGATGACCCTGCGCGACCTTCTGTCTCCCAATCCACGGCTCACGCAAGAGGAGTACGAGCTGTCGGTGGCCATGGGCCGCAAGCGGTATGCCGTGCGTGGAGCGGTGCGCATGGCCCGCTGGCTGCTCACGCTCAGCATCGTGATACTCGGCGTTCGCGGCTATCTCGCCGGCAACTGGGCGCAGATGCTCAACCCGCGCGTAGCGCTCGAGGTCGCGGCGCTGGTCGTGCTCTGCTCGGCGTTCGTGGCATACACCACCTACGCGCTCATCTGGAAGGCCCTGCGCCAGATGTTCGGGCCCAAGCCGGGGGCGTGAGTCGCGGCGGCTCGGGCGATGGGGTTTCCGCAAAGACGGCTGGCCAGGATTCTTCGAACCGTCTCGACACCCACCGCGCACCGCAGTACCATCCGCACGTTCGCCAACCAGGCTCGACCAGGCGCTCCCTGAACAACCTTGCACGATCGCCGCGGGGCGCCGGCACCACTCGCCACCCGGCTGGCCCCCGCCAATAGCTCTCCGGAGATTCCCGCATGCGCACCGTCACGATCGTCACGCAGATGCTCCTCCGCCTCTGCTTCCTCGTCCTCCTCGTCCTCGGCATCTTCTTCTGGACCGGGCACGCAAAGAATCTCGTCCACCTGCACATGGCGATCGGGAGCATCTTCGTACTCGGCCTCTGGCTGCTGGCCGCGCTCGGCGCCAGGGCCAAAGCAGGGATGGGGCTCGTGGCCAACGCCGCGGTAGGCGGGTTCATCGTCCTCGGGCTCGGCATGACGCAGAGCGCCGTCATGACGGGCGACATGCATTGGCTCGTCCGCGTCGTCCACCTGCTGGTCGGCGTGGCCGCCCTAGGCATCAGCGAACAGATCGGCGCGCGAATCAAGAAGTAAGCGAATCGTCATGTTCTATTAATCCGCCGGTGCTTTCGCCGGCGGCGAATCGGCGTAGCGTAGGGGCCATGCCCTCCCCGCCGTCGCGCACTCCACGCCGGGCCGGTCGCCTGTGCCGGCGCGCTGTCATGGCCACTGTTGCCGTTACGGCCACCGCCTGCGTGCGTCACGCGTCAACTGCACCCACGCCATTGAGCGCTCCCACGGCCGCCGAAACGGCCATCTACCGTCTTGTGGCTGAATCGGTCTACGTGCGCACGACGTCGCACTCCGTCGGGATCGTCGCTACCCCGATCGACACGGCGTGCGCCGCCAACGCGTGCCCGGCGCTCGCCAGCCGCTGGGGGCTCGACCCCTTGTGGTGGGCCGATGGCGACAGCGCATCAGCCCTGGCCGAGCGCGTCGATCTGCTGGCGCGCGCGGCGCAGCCGCTGACGCTGGCCGCGGTGCCCGACGGCCAGCGTTTGCTGGAATCCGTGGACCCCGACTCGGCGGCGATAGTCGTGGCGCAATCCGATACCGCAC
Source organism: uncultured Gemmatimonadaceae bacterium (assembly GCA_963728785.1). GTDB lineage: Bacteria > Gemmatimonadota > Gemmatimonadetes > Gemmatimonadales > Gemmatimonadaceae > JAGWRI01. Next base: position 48,812 of record CAVSKV010000003.1, on the reverse strand, counting down.
ACTGGACGGCTTTCAAGGATCATCACGGCGGCGCCGCCGGGTTTCTCTGGTTCTCCCCGGTCGGCTTCGACGCGCAGCGCCGGTCGGCCGTGGTCTTCGTGGACTGGCGGTGCGGTCCCTTATGCGGCCATACCGTGGCCATTGCGCTCCGCGCCGACCCCGATGGTGCGTGGCGGATCGCCGACATGCTGCTCGTGTCGTCGCGGTCGACACGCACCGGCACCGATCAGCCTTGACCGCGACCGCTCGGATGGCCGCCTCTCTTCCCGTCGACCCCGGCCCCACTCGCCTCGCCCTCACGCGCGCGGTGAGTGACGCCATCGTGCATTGTGAGCTCACCCATCGCGAGCGCGTGCCGATCGACGTCGGGGCCGCGCGCGCCCAGCACGCCGTGTACGAGCATGCGCTTCGCACAGCCAGCTGCGTCGTGCAGCGCGTGGACGCGGCACCAGACCTGCCCGATGCGGTATTCATTGAGGACACCGCAATCGTGTTCGACGAGATCGCGGTGATGACCCGTCCGGGGGCCGAGTCGCGGCGCGCGGAGTTGCCCGCGGTGGAGCGTGCTCTCAAGCCGTACCGCAAACTGACCTGGATCATCGCCCCGGGCACGCTCGACGGAGGCGACGTGCTCGCCGTGGGGCGCCGTGTATTCGTCGGCAGGTCGTCGCGTACGAACGAGGCCGGCCTGGGGCAACTCCGCGCCGCCCTCAGCCCGTTCGGGTACATCGTGGAGCCGGTCCCCGTGTACGGCTGTCTCCACCTCAAGTCCGCCGTGACGGTGTTGACCGATGCCGCCCTGCTCATCAATCGCGCCTGGACGCGAGCCGACTCGTTCCGCGGGTTCGACCTGCTCGACGTGCATCCGCTCGAGCCGTTCGGCGCCAACGTACTGCGCATCGGCGACGCGCTCATCTACCCCGCCGAGTTTCCGCGGACGCTGGAGAGTATCGAGCGTCGCGGCCTGCTCGCCCACACCGTTCCGGCCGTGGAACTCGCCAAGGCGGAGGGCGGGGTGACGTGTTGCTCGTTGGTCTTCGACATCGAGCGTTCGGAGAGCCTCACAGTCTGACAGTCGGGCAGTCGGACGGCGCGACGACACTTGCGCGTCATACCGTTGGCGTCCTTTCTTGTGTCCGACTGTCTCACTGCCCGACTGTCTCACTGCCCGATTCTATGAACCCCATCTCCACGCCTGCCGCCCCCACCCCTGCCGGCCACTACTCGCAGGGAATCGTCCACGACGGGCTCGTGTACGTGGCCGGACAACTTCCGCTCGATCCCGTGACCGGCACGGTCGTGGGCGAAGACGACATCGAAGCGCAGACCGAACAGGTGCTGCACAACGTCGAGGCCGTGCTGCACGCCGCGAACAGCGGACTCGACCGGCTGCTTTCGGTCACCGTGTTCGTCACCGGCCGCGGCCTTTGGCGCCCGGTGGATGCGGCCTATGCACGTATGCTCGGCGACCACCGGCCTGCCCGCGCCATCGTCCCCATTGGCGAGTTGAAGCCGGGGTGCATGATCGAGGTGCAGGCGATCGCGGCGCAACGGGAGTAACCACCCCGCCGCGCCACGCCGACAACAGGCCCAATGCTGCATGCGGTTGGCTATCAGCCGTTTCCAACGACACCGGGACGCTTCGCTGCTCAGCGATGCGTCCCGGTGTGGTGCTGTCAGCTCACAGCTTAGGGCCTGCAGTTATCAGTTACCGCAGGTTGCTCTTGTACGGCCGTTCCCCCGGCCCGACGTAAATCTGCCGCGGCCGCGCGATCTTCTGCTCCTTGTCGTTGAGCATCTCCTCCCACTGCGACAGCCAGCCGGCCGTACGCGCAACCGCGAACAGCACGGTGAAGAAATCCGTCGGGAAGGCCATCGACCGGTAGATAAGCCCCGTGTAGAAATCGACGTTCGGGTAGAGCTTGCGCGACAGGAAGTACTCGTCGGATAGTGCGATGCGCTCCAATTCCAGCGCGATCTCGAGATCCTTGTCCATGCCCACTTGTTCGAAGATCTCGTACGCCAGCTTCTTCACGATCTTGGCCCGCGGATCGTAGCTCTTGTACACGCGGTGTCCGAAGCCCATGAGCCGCCCACTGCCGCCCTTCACCGATTCGATGAAGGCCGGCACGTTCTTCTTGTGGCCGATCTCCTTGATCATGAGCAGCACCTGCTCGTTGGCGCCGCCGTGCAGCGGGCCAAACAGCGCCGCAATACCCGCCGCCACTGCCGAGAATGGATCGACGTGCGACGAACCCACCGCCCGTACGGCATTGGTCGAGCAGTTCTGCTCGTGGTCGGCGTGCAGGATGAACAGGATCTCCAGCGCCTTCACAAACACCGGATTCCCCTCGTACTTCGACTCCGACATCCGCGCCACCATCGACAGGAAGTTCTCGACGTAGGTGAGGTTGTTATCGGGATAGATGAAGGGCAGCCCCTTCACGTGCCGGTAAGCGAACGCCGCCAGCGTCGGTACCTTGGCCAGAAGGCGGATGATCGAGATGTTCCGCTCCTCGGGGTCGGCGATGTTCTTGGCCTCGGGATAGAACGACGACAGCGCCGCCACCGTGCTGCAGAGCATCGACATGGGGTGCGCGTCGTATCGGAATCCCTGCAGGAACCCCTTGATGTTCTCATGCACGTACGTATGGAACGTGATGTCGTGCACCCATTTCTTGTATTCGTCCTTGTTCGGCAGTTCCCCATGCCGCAGCAGCCAGGCCACCTCGAGGAACGTGGCGTTCTCGGCGAGCTGCTCGATGGGGTAGCCGCGGTACCGCAGAATCCCCTTGTCGCCGTCGATGAACGTGATGGCGCTCTTGCACGAGGCTGTGTTCATGAACGCCGGATCATAGGTCATCAGCCCGAACTCGTCGGGCTTGGTCTTGATCTTGCGCAGGTCCATGGCGCGGATGGTCGTGTCGCCTTCGACCCCTTCCGTGAGGATCGGAACCGAGTAGCCGGTGCCGGTGCGCGTGTCCTTGATCTCGAGCGCCGCGGCAGCTGCTCCGGCGGCGTTCTTGCGCGTGTCCTTGATCTCGAGCGTCGCGGCAGCTGCCCCTGCGGCGCCAGGCTCAGTAAGTGTCTTGGCCATGCTACGTTCTCCGTGGGTGTACTCAGGCTGGCCGATTCCTCCGGCCGCGTTCTTTCAATCTATTGGAGTGCGCTCCCGAACGGCATTGCCACGGCTGTCGGGGAAGTGTTGTTTCCGCATCGATACGAACCCTGACATCTCTTCGGTAGTAACTCCGACACAGTTCCCGTCAGCCCCGAGCGTGCTCCTGGTCACCCTTGCCCTCCCCACCGCAGCGCGGCTCACAGCCGTCGTCCTGGTCTCGGCCCTGGCCGGCGGTGTGAATTCGATTGCCGGCGGCGGTACGCTGCTTACGTTCCCCGCACTCATCGGGCTCGGTGTGCCGCCCATCATCGCCAACGCCACCAGCACCGTGGCCCTCTGGCCTGGCTCAGCGGGCAGCATCTGGGGATACCGCGGCGAAGTCGCCGGCGCGCGGCGATGGGCGCTCTGGTTCGCGCTGCCCAGTCTGGCCGGTGGCGCGGTGGGGGCCACACTGCTCCTGCATACCCCCCCGGCACGATTCGCTGCCCTTGTGCCATGGCTCGTGCTGGCCGCCACCGCAATCTTCGTTGTCCAGGGGCCCCTGCTGCGGGCGCTCCGCACCCGCGGCGCGACCGGGGCCGCCCCCGCCGGCGACGTCGCGATCACCGCCAGCCGCCCCGCAGTTGGCGTGCTGCTCGCGCAACTCGCCATTGCCGCGTACGGCGGATACTTCGGCGCCGGCATCGGAATCCTCATGCTCGCCGCCCTCGGCTTCATGGGGTTGGCGAACATCCACCGCATGAACGGGCTCAAAGCGTGGGGCGGTCTGTGCATCAACGCCATGGCGGCCGGCATCTTCATCTTCGGCGGATTGGTGAGTTGGCACATCGCGCTCGCGATGGCCGCGGGCTCGATCACCGGCGGTTATGTCGCCGCGCGCGTTGCGCAACGCGTGCCGCAGGCGTGGGTGCGCTGGTCGGTGGTAGTCGTGGGCCTGTCGAGCGGCGTATGGCTGTTCATCGCCCAACACCAGGGCCTGCTCTGATCAGACCGCCCGCGGCGCCCCGAGCTTCCGCACGATCTCGAATTCCCCGGGCGTCACCGGCTGCACGGATAGACGGCTCCCCTTCTGCAGCAGGGCCATCGCCTGAAGCCCTTTCACCTGGCGCAATTCGGCCAGCGACACCGGATGCGTGAATCGCTCCACCGCTTGGACGTCAACCACGAGCCATGTTGGCGCCTCGGGTTTCGATCTGGAATCGTAGTGGGTGTCCTTCCGGTCGAAGGCGGTGGAATCGGGGTACGCCTCGCGCACCACTTTGGCCACACCCATCACGGCCGTCCGCTCGGCGTTGCTGTGGTAGAACAGCACCAGGTCGCCCTTCTTCATCCCGTCGCGCATGAAGTTGCGCGCCTGGTAGTTTCGCACCCCGTCCCACGGGGTGGTCTTGCCCGGGCGCGCCATGAGGTCCTCGAACGAGAACGAGCCGGGCTCGCTCTTCACCAGCCAGAAATGCCGTTCGCTCATTCGCCGAATCTAACCCCAAACGGTGCGGTACGGCCTCCGCCATGGGCACCCGGCCGCCCAGGAGTTGCCGGTGCGGCTTCGGGGGAACACCCACTTCCCCTTTCTTCCGATGCGAGCACGTTTAACGCATGGCGTCCTCAGCACCAGTCTCCCCAGCGACCGCACCGCGCACCGTCGAGTCTCGCGACCCCGCCACCGGCGAGGTCTGGAGCCGGCACGAGAGCGCGGTCTCGGCCGAGGTCGGCGCGGCCCTCGCCGCTGCGCGCCACTCCCAGCGTGCCTGGCGTGCCACTCCCCTGCGCGAGCGGGCGCGCACGCTCGAGCGGTTTCACGACGCGCTGTTCGCGCGCCGGAACGAGGTCGCGGCTACCGTCAGCCGCGAGAACGGGAAACCTCCGGTCGAAGCGCTGAGTGAGGTGCTCGTGACCCTCGACTTCGCGCGGTATTACAGCCGCCGGAGCGTGCTCCGCGAAATTCGACCCTCAGCGCGAATGGGCGCCAGCCCTGCCACATGGCGCAAGCGCGTGCTGATTTCGGAGGAGCCATTCGGGGTGATCGGCGTCATCTCGCCCTGGAACTACCCGTTCATGCTCCCCGCGGCCATCATCCTGCCGGCGCTCGTGACCGGCAACGCCGTGCTGCTCAAGCCGTCGGAATTCACCACGGAGAGCGGGTTGCTCATCTCCAGCCTGTTCGACGAAGCAGGGTTGCCGCGCGACGTCTTTCGCGTGTTGCCCGGTGAGCGCATCACGGGAGCCACGCTCATCGAGCAGGGGTGCGACAAGATCTTCTTCACCGGCAGCGAAGCCACGGGACGCAAGGTGGCGGCCGAATGCGGCGCCCGGCTCATTCCCTGCGTGCTCGAACTGGGTGGCAGCGACGCCGCAATCGTGCTCGACGATGCCGACCTCGAGCACGCCGCCGAGGGAATCGCCTGGGGACGGTTCTCCAACAGCGGCCAGACCTGCGTGGCCCCCAAGCGGCTGTTCGTACAGGACGCCGTTTACGACCGCTTCGCCGCAGTGCTCGCCGCCCGCGTGCGGCAGATCAACGCGAGCAACGACCGCGTGTCGGCCGAAATGGGCCCTCTCATTCGTCCCGAACAGACGGCGCGCCTCCAGGCGCAGTTCGACGACGCGCTGGCGCGCGGTGCAAAGGTCGCCGCCTCCGCCCGGCGCGCCGACGCCGGCGTGTTCGCGCCAGTGCTGCTCACGGACGTCACGCCCGACATGCGCGTGCTGCGCGAGGAGACCTTCGGCCCGCTGCTGCCCATGGTGCGCGTGCGCGACGAGGACGACGCGGTGGCGCGCGCCAACGATTCGCCGTACGGCCTGAGCGCCAGCGTGTGGAGCCGGAACCGCCGGCGCTCGCTCGCCGTGGCAGCGCGGCTGGACGTGGGAAGCGTGGTGCTCAACGACTCGGTGGTGGTGGCCGGCATGAGCGACGTGCCACACGGCGGGGTGAAGGCGAGCGGGTCGGGCCGCGCGCACGGAATCGCCGGCCTCCGAGAATGCGTGCGCAGCAAGACCGTGGTGGTGGAGCGGGCTCCGGGATTGCGGCAGGTTTGGTGGTTCCCATACGGGCCTACGCTGCGGGACGCCTTCGATGGCGCCCTGACGGCCCTCCACGGCCCGGGGTTGCTGGCGCGCCTCGCGGGCCTCTGGCGCGCGCGCGCCTTGCTCCGCCGCCCGCGCCCTTGAATCGCCGCACCCCGCGGTCGAGCTTACCGGCATGACGCAAACCATCGGAGCCATGGCGGGGATCATGACCGTGCTGCGCAGCGTGCTGTTCGCGGTCGGCGTACTCGCCGCTATTGCGGCCGGCATCGCGTGGGGCGTGCGCACGCGCCGCCTTGGGCCCTTTACCTGGGCGGGACGCTTCTCGCGGCGGTGGGTGGACCCCTTGCTCGCTCCCGTGGAGCGGCTCTTGCTCCGCACCGGCGGGCACCCGACCACCGCCCCGTGGTGGGGGCTTGTGATCCTGCTCGTTGCCGGCACCCTGTTGCTCAGCGCGGTGGAGGCGCTGGCCGGTGTCGTGCTGCAGGTGATGTGGGTCACGGGCCACCCGTCGCAGGCGCCGGTGCTCGTGCTGTCGTGGGTGTTCATGTTCCTGCGGCTGGCGCTGATCGTACGGGTGTTGGTGTCGTGGTTCCCCGCCTCGGCGTACGCGTGGTGGGTGCGGTGGAGCTACCGGCTCACGGAGTGGATGCTCCGCCCGCTGCGGTCCGTGGTGCCGCTCTTCGGAGCGGTCGACGTGACGCCGGTGATCGCCTACTTCCTGCTCTGGCTGCTCCAGAGCCTGCTGCACATCCCGTAGTGGCGCTCGACATCCGGCCGCGTCCGGGTGGCGTACGGGTGCGAGTGCGCGTGCAGCCGAGGGCCGCCGGGACGGAGCTGGCCGGCGTCCATGGCGACGCGCTCAAGGTGCGCCTCAACGCGCCCCCGGTGGATGGCGCGGCCAACGAAGCGTTGGTGGTGTTCCTGGCCGAGCGCTTCGGCGTGCCGCGCCGTGCCGTACGCGTCGTGAGCGGTCATGCGGCCCGCACCAAGATCATCGAGATGGACGGCATCGACGCGGCCGCCGTGCGCCGTGCGGCCGGTGAGGCCTAGCCGCCCGGGTCGCGCACCTGCTAATATGAGATGTACAACCGTTCGTGGCGATTTCCGGCAAATTGCGGCCACGTTAAACATTCGCTAAAGCGCCTGGCTCGGCGCTCCTCGCTCCGGGCCTCCGTCGTTTTCCGGCACTCCGTCGATGGCCAATCATCCGCCGCCAGGTAGTTACCTCGCCGAACTCTGCCGCCGCGTCCTCGTCTTCGATGGCGCGATGGGCACCAATATTCAGCGATACCATCTGCGCCCCGAAGACTTCGGCGGGGGTGCGCTCGAAGGCTGCAACGACCACCTCGTGCTCACGCGCCCTGATGTCATTCGCGAGATCCACGAGTCATTTCTCGCCGTGGGCTGCGACGTGGTTGAAACCTGCACCTTCCAGTCCACCCCGCATCGCTTGCGGGAGTGGGGCATCGAGCCCAAGACGCACGAACTGAACGTGACGGCGGCCCGTCTCGCGCGCGCTGCCTGCGACCGTTTCGCCACGGCTGACCAACCGCGCTTCGTGGCCGGCTCCATCGGCCCCACCGGCATGCTGCCCTCGAGCAGCGACCCGCTCCTGTCCAACATCACGTTCGAAGCGCTGGCGGCCAACTACCACTCCCAGGCACGCGCGCTCGTCGAAGGCGGAGTGGACGTCTTGCTCGTGGAGACGGCGCAGGATATTCTCGAGGTCAAGGCCGCCATTATCGGATTCGAACGGTTGTTCGCCGAACTCGGCCGCCGCGTCCCGGTGCAAGCGCAAGTCACGCTCGACGTGAGCGGCCGCATGCTGCTCGGCACCGACGTGGCCAGCGCCCTCACCACGCTCGAAGGGCTCCGCGTGGACGTGATCGGCCTCAACTGCTCCACCGGGCCCGAACACATGCGCGAGCCGGTGCGCTACCTCACCCAGAACGCCGGACGGCCCATCTCGTGCATTCCCAACGCTGGCTTGCCGCTCAACACGGGAACCGGCGACGCCGTGTACCCGCTCGAGCCCGACCGGATGGCGATGATGCTGGCCGAGTTCGTCTCGGACCTCGGCGTGCGCGTGGTGGGCGGGTGCTGCGGCACGACCCCCGAGCATCTGGCAGCGATCGTCAGCGCGGTACGCGCGCGGCCCGCCGCCAGCCGCGAATGGGAGTCGCGGCCCGCGGCTCACGTGCCGCGCGTCTCGTCGGCCATGCGCGCTATGACGCTCGAGCAGCAACCACCCCCGCTGCTCATCGGCGAACGCGTCAATGCGCAGGGCTCACGCAAGGTCAAGCGGTTGCTCCTCGCCGAGGATTACGAGGGCATCGTCGAGGTCGCCCGCCAGCAACAGGACGCTGGCGCCCACATACTCGACGTGTGCGTCGCCGTCACCGAAAGGTCCGACGAAGCGGAGCAGATGGCAGCCCTCGTCAAGCTGTTGTCGATGAGCGTGGAACTGCCGCTGATGATCGACTCCACCGAGCCGGCGGTGATCGAGGCGGCACTCCAGCACGTGCCCGGTCGCGCGATCGTCAATTCAATCAACATGGAGAACGGGCGCGAGCGCATCGACCACGTGGTGCCAATCGCCCGCCGCCACGGTGCGGCACTGGTCGCGCTCACGATCGACGAGCAGGGCATGGCCAAGACCCGCGAGCGCAAGCTCGAAGTGGCACGGAGCATCTCCAACATTGTGGTCGGCGAATATGGCCTCGCGCCCGAAGACCTGATCTACGACGCCCTCACTTTCACGCTCGCCACCGGCGATCAGGAATGGGTCGATTCGGCACGCGAAACGATCGAGGGCATCCGGCTCATCAAGCGCGAACTGCCGGGGGTGTACACGTCGCTCGGCGTGTCCAACGTGAGCTTCGGTCTCGCCCCCGCGGCCCGCGGCGTGCTGAACTCGGTCTTCCTGCACCATTGCGTGGAGGCCGGGCTCGACATGGCGATCGTGAATCCGGCGCACATCGTGCCGTACGCCGAGATCTCGGAAGTCGAGCGCTCCCTGGCCGACGACCTCGTGTTCAACCGGCATTCCGACGCGCTGCAGCGGTTCATCGATCGCTTCACGGTTGGCGGTGAGCGCCACGCCGGCGGAAGCCAGCCTGCAGCCGACCCCACGGGGTCGATGACGCCCGACGAGAAGGCCCACTGGATGGTCGTGCACCGCAAGAAGGATGGCATCGAACAGGTGCTTGATGCCGCCGGCGTGCGCGAGCACCCGGTGCGCGTGCTCAACGAAGTGCTTCTCCCCGCCATGAAGGAGGTGGGTGACAAGTTCGGCGCCGGAGAACTGATTCTGCCATTTGTGCTCCAGTCGGCCGAGGTCATGAAGAAAGCGGTGAAGTATCTCGAGCAGTTCCTGGAGAAATCGGAAGGCTACACGAAGGGCCGCGTCGTCCTCGCCACCGTGTACGGCGACGTGCACGACATCGGCAAGTCGCTCGTCAACACGATCCTCTCCAACAACGGCTACACCGTGTTCGATCTCGGCAAGCAGGTGCCGGTGAATACGATCCTCGAGAAGGCGCAGGAGGTGAACGCCGACGCGATCGGGCTCTCGGCGCTGCTCGTGTCGACCTCGAGGCAGATGCCGCTCTGCGTGCAGGAATTGGACAAGCGCGGCCTGCAAATCCCGGTGCTGATCGGGGGGGCGGCGATTAACCGCCGGTTCGGCCGGCGCGCCATGTTCGTGGACGGCGACCGCCCGTACGCCGCCGGGGTGTTCTACTGCAAGGACGCCTTCGAAGGGTTGGAGACGATGGACGCCTTGCAGGATCCCCGCCGCCGCGAGGGCGCAGTGGCGAAATTGATCGCCGATGCGCGCCGCGACGTGTTTCTGCGTTCCGACGCCGGAAAGGATATCCGCGCTGGCACCGAGAACGAGGAACGCAGCGGCGTGCGCGCCGACCATCCGGTGCCGACGGCGCCCTTCTACGGCGCACGCACGCTTCGCGACATTCCCCTCGACGAGGTGTTCGAGCTGCTCGATCTCGACGAGCTGTATCGCTTGCAGTGGGGGGCACGCGGGTCGGGCGCGGAGTTCGATCGCCTCGTGCATGACGAGTTCGGTCCGACCCTCGAGCGGCTAAAGGGACGCGCGCGCCGCGAGCGGTGGCTGCGCCCCCAGGCCGTCTACGGATACTTTCCCGCCCAGTCGCGCGGCAATGCCGTGATTGTTTACGACCCCGACCCATTTGCCCGTCAGGGCATGGCGCGCGAGATCGCCCGCTTCACCTTCCCGCGCCAGGACGGACGCGACCGCCTGTGTCTCGCCGACTACTTCCGCTCCGTGGAGTCGGGTGAGATGGACGTCGTCGCGCTGCAGATCGTGACCGTCGGCGACGCGGCCTCGCGCGAATTCGACCGCCTCCAGCAGGCCGGCGAGTACACCGAAGGGTACTACCTGCACGGACTCGCCGTGGAAACGGCGGAGGCCGTGGCCGAATGGTTGCACCGGCGAACCCGCCACGAGCTGGGCATCCCCGGCGGACGTGGCAAACGGTACTCGTGGGGATACGGCGCCTGTCCCGATCTCGAGGATCACGAGGTGGTGTTTAGACTCCTCCCCGCGGAACGCGAACTCGGCATGACCCTCACCACAGCGCACCAGTTGATTCCGGAGCAGAGTACGGCAGCGATCATCGTGCACCATCCGGAAGCCAAGTACTACGCGGTGCGCGCCGCGGCTGGAGCGGGGGCGGGGGCGGGGGCGGCCACATGAGCACCCCCTACTCGCAGCAACGGTTCCTCGACCCCGGACGCATCATCGTGTTCGACGGTGCCATGGGCACGATGCTCTATGCGCGCGGCGTGTTCATCAACCAGTGCTATGACGAACTCAACGTCCGCGCCCCCGAACTCATCCGCGGCATTCACCAGGAATACCTGCGCGCCGGCGCCCAGGCGTTGGAGACCAACAGCTTCGGCGCCAACCGCATCAAACTCGCCCAGTACGGATTGGAATCGCAGGTGCATGAATTGAATCGCGCCGCGGCGCATATCGCCCGCGAGGTCGCTGGCGACCGTGATGTGCTCGTGGCCGGCGCGGTCGGGCCGCTCGGCTTGCGCCTCGAGCCCTTTGGGCCGACCAGCCTCGACGAGGCCCGCGGCTACTTCCGCGAACAGATCGAGGGACTGCGCGACGGCGGCGCCGAGTTGTTCATTCTCGAGACTTTTGGCGACCTGCACGAGGTCGAACAGGCGATTCACGCCGCCCGCGACGTGGATTCCACGATACCGGTGATCGCCCAGATGACCATCGGCACGGACGGACTCACGCCCTACGGAGCCACGCCCGAGGACATCGCGCGATCGCTCGACGCCTGTGGGGCCGACGTCATGGGCCTCAATTGCTCGGTGGGCCCACAGACGATCCTCGAAGCCATCGAGCGCATGGCGCCGCTCACCACGCGAAAGCTCAGCGCCCAGCCCAACGCCGGCATGCCGCGCGACGTCGGCGGCCGCAGCATGTACATGGCGAGCCCCGAGTACATGGCCACCTACGCCCGCCACCTCGTGCAGGCAGGGGCCAAGATCGTCGGCGGGTGCTGCGGCACCACGCCCGCTCACATCCACGCCATTGCCGAAGGCGTCCGCCCCCTGGCCCCTCGCCTCGCCGAAGCGCGCACGCGCCCCGAAGCGAAGGAAGCGGTCGCCGTAGGTTCCACCCCCACGCTCCCCGCCACAGTTCCGCTCGGCGAGCGCTCCCACTGGGGTGCAAAGATCGCAACCCGCGACTGGGCCACGTCGGTCGAGATCGTACCGCCGCGAGGAGTTGACGCGTCGCGCATGCTCGCCGACGTCCGCCGCCTCAAGGACGCCGGCATCGATGCCGTCAACGTCCCCGACGGGCCGCGCGCCCAAAGCCGCATGGGAGCGTTGCTCACGAGCGTGCTCATCCAGCAGCAGATCGGTATCGAGGCGGTCACGCACTACGCCTGCCGCGACCGCAACCTGCTCGGCATGCTCTCCGATCTACTGGGCGCCGCGGCCATCGGGCTCCACAACCTGCTCGTCGTCACTGGTGATCCGCCCAAGATGGGTCCCTATCCTGACGCGACCGCGGTGTTCGACATCGACTCGATCGGGCTCACCAACCTGGTGCACAACCTCAACCGCGGACTCGACCCCGGCGGTAACCAGATCGGAGAACCCACGCGCTTCGTGATCGGCGTGGGCGTGAACCCCGCCGCCGTCGATCTCGACCACGAACTGAAGCGTTTCGAATGGAAAGTCGCCGCCGGCGCCGAATTCGCCATCACTCAGCCGGTGTTCGACGTCGAGCAACTGGAACGTTTCATGGTGCGGATCGCCCACGTTCCGATCCCCGTAGTTGCCGGCATCTGGCCGCTCACCTCGGTGCGCAACGCCGAGTTCCTGGCCAACGAGGTCCCGGGGGTCGCGGTGCCCGATGCGGTTGTGGCCCGCATGCGCCGCGCCAACGAACGATCGCGCGACCACGCCGTGGCCGAGGGCATCGCCATCGCGCGCGAGATGCTCGATCGGGTCCGCCCGGTGGTTCAGGGCGCCCAAGTGTCCGCGCCATTCGGCAAGGTGGACCTCGCCCTGCAGGTATTGAGCCGCTAGGGCCCCCACGCTTCGCTGATCCGGGAACGCACCGAGTGCTGCCCGGGAACTGGTTAAACCTCTTGGCGCATCATTCGCCGCGCAGTATGATGAGAGCGCGTTCGTCCGGCGGCGCCGTCGCATGAAGTGCCGTCCGATGTAGCGTGCCCTCTTCGCCTAATCCCTCCGGCCGCTTGGCGGTCGATCGACCGCCGCGCGAACCTACGCCACCATGGACCCTCGGCCGACGAATGCAGAGCACGTGCGACCCGGCAGTGCGCGGATCCTCGTTGATTCCGATCACGTCGACTGGGAGATCTACGACGAAAGTCAGTGGGACTTCCGCATGGCGCTCGACTGGGACATGGTGCCGAGCACCGAGAACCCCGGGCTGATCTTTTCCTCGCGCATCGATCGACGGCGCATATGGCCCGCGCCGGCCAACTGGCAGAGCCTGACCGACGAACAACTGGCGGCGCTCTGCACCACGGCTCGTTCGATGTTCTGAATGCCGTGGAACAGCGTGACTGTCCGATTGTCTTATATTCCGTCAGACCTTTACCCCCGCCGGCGCCATGTCCGTCGATTCCGAAACCAGTCGCAGCCCGCTCACCGTCCTCTCCGACGACGAACTCATGTTCCGCGATGCGGTCGCGGCGATGGCCGAGGAGATGGTTCGTCCGCGAGTCAAGCAGATGGAGAGCGCCGGCAAGATCGACCCCGAACTCACCAACGCGTTCGCTGAGATGGGGCTCATGGGCATCGAGGTGGCCGAGGAGTACGGCGGCGCGGCCGGTTCGCTTATGATGGTGACGCTGGCCGTCGAGGAGGTCAGCAAGATCGACGCCTCAGCCGCCATCCAGATCGACGTGCAGAACACGCTGGTCAACTATCCCATCCGCAGCTACGGCAGCGATTACCTCAAGTCCACCTACCTTCCCCGTCTCACCGGCGGCACGGTGGGCGCCTACGCGCTCTCCGAACCCGGTTCCGGGTCAGATGCGTTCGGCATGGCCACGCGCGCCGAGCAGAAGGGCGACGTCTGGATCCTCAACGGCCGGAAGATATGGATCACCAACGGCGCTGAAGCGCAGATCTACGTCATCTTTGCCAATGCGAACCCGGGCGCCGGCTACAAGGGGATCACGGCGTTCGTCGTCGAGCGCGGCTTTCCCGGCTTCAGCGTGGGCCGAAAGGAAGACAAGATGGGCATCCGCGCGTCGAGCACCACGGAATTGATCCTCGACGGGGTGGAAGTGCCGGCGCAGAACGTGCTCGGTCCGGTGGGCCAGGGGTACAAGGTCGCCATCGAAACGCTCAACGAGGGACGCATCGGCATCGGCGCACAGATGATCGGCGTGGCGCAGGGCGCGCTCCGGGCGGCCACCGGGTACGTGAAGGAACGCAAGCAGTTCGGCAAGCCGCTGGCCGACTTCCAGGGCATCCAGTTCCAACTCGCGCAGGCGCGCACAGAGGTCGAGGCGGCGCGGCTGATGGTGTACAACGCGGCGCGGCTCAAGGACGCCGGCCACGACATCGCCATGGAAGGCGCCATGGCCAAGCTGTATAGCTCGCAGGTCTGCGAACGTGTGACATCGGTGTCGCTCGAGTTGTTCGGCGGCTACGGGTATACCAAGGATTTCCCCGCCGAGAAGTTCTACCGCGACGCCAAGATCGGCGCGATCTACGAGGGCACGTCCAACATGCAACTGCAGACGATCGCCAAGCAGATGCTGAAGTAGGCCGTGCGCGTACCGGGCGGCCCTAGGCGAACAGTCGCTCGATCTCCTGCGCGTATTTCTCAACTACAAAGCGGCGCCGCACCTTGAGGGACGGGGTCAGTTCACCCCCGTCGACGGTGAACTCCCCGGCGATGATCTCGAACCGCTTCACTGCCTGCACCCGCGCCAGCCGGGTGTTCACGGCGTCGATCTGTGCCTGCACGTAGGCCCGGAACCGCTCGCAGCCCGCAGCGGCCTTCGGGTCGCGCGCCGGGCTTCCCGCCTGCACCGCGTCCACGACGAGCCGCACCGGGTCCAGCGTGATCAGCGCTGCCAGGTAGCGGCGCCGGTCGCCGATCACCACCGCCTGGCTCACCACGGGAATCGACTTGAGGTAGCCCTCCACCAGCTGCGGCGCGATGTTCTCGCCTCCGGCCGTGATGATGAGGTCCTTCTTCCGGTCGGTGATCTCCAGGAAGCCTTCGGCGTCGAGGTTGCCGATGTCGCCCGAGTGAAGCCATCCCTCGGCGTCCAGCGCGTCGGCGGTGCCGGCCGGATCCTTGAAGTATCCCCTGAATACGTGCCGCCCGCGCATGCAGATCTCGCCGTCCGCGGCCACTTTCAACTCTGCCCCGGGGAACACGAACCCCGCCTTGCCCGTGCGATAGCGCCGTGGGGTGCTGATCGTCCCGGGGCCGGTGCACTCACTCATCCCGTACACCTCGCAGACCGGCAGCCCGAGCGACAGGAAGAACTCGAGCGTCGAGCGGGAGATGGGCGCGGCCGAAGTCACCAGAATCCGGGCGCGGTCGAGTCCCAGCCGCGCACGGACCTTCCTGAACACCAGTGCGTTGGCCAGCCCGTAAAGGGCCGGTCTCGGCCGGCCCTCCTGCTCGGCATACCCGCCCCGCAGGCCCACGCCGCGTGCCCACGCGATGAGCCTCCGGCGCAGACCAGAATTCTGCGCGCCCGCTGCTTCCATCCGCTCCTGGATCTTCTCCCACACGCGGGGCACGCCGAGAAAGAAATCGGGGCGTACCTCACGCAGGTTGTCCCCCAGCTTCTCCATGCTCTCGGCAAACCAGGTGCACCCACCAAACGCGACTGGTCCGAACACCGACACGATCTGCTCGGCGATGTGGCTGAGCGGCAGATAGCTCAGGATGTTGTCGCCCGCGCGCAGACCCAGCTCGGCGATCCCCGTGCTCGCCGTCCAAACAATGTTGTCGTGCGTGAGCATCACGGCTTTCGGGAGACCCGTGGTGCCCGACGTATATATGAGTGCGGCAACGTCGTGGGGCGATTGCGCGGTGAGCCGAGCCGTCAGTTCGCTCTCAGGCAGTGCCGCCCCCCGCTTGAGCAGGTCGGGCCATGCGAGCACCCCCTCCGCAGCCGGCATACCGTGCATCTGTACGATCGCGCGCAGGTCCGGAAGCTCGTGTCGCACGCTCATGAACTTGGCTAGCTGCTCGTCATTCTCGACCACGGCAATCTGCGCCTGGCAGTGGTGCGCCACGTACTGGCATTGTTCTGCCGTACATGTGGCATAGATGCCGCTCGGCAGTCCGCCCGCATGGACGGCCGCCAGATCGGCGACCAACCATTCGGGACAGTTGTAGCCAATGATGGCCACGCCCTTGCCCGGCTCTAGGCCCAGCGACAGGAAGCCGCGCGCGGCGAGGTGCACCTGCTGGCGGTAGGCGCTCCAGGAGAGCGATTGCCACGCACCGTCTTCCTTCCATCGGAGCGCCGGGAGGTCGGCGCACTCCCGTGCCGTGCGCTCGAGTGCCTGGGGAATCGTTTGCGGGGTCATGAGCGTGGGGTGGAGTGCCGGCTGACCACTAATGACCAATACCTGATAGCGATGGGCCGACGATTTGTCGAGATGCCGGATGGCGCCGGGCGCACGGCCGCCATAGTTTCCGCGTCGTCATGCCCCCCATCCCTCGCGTTCCCGACATCGGCAACGCGCTCCCCCGCAGCGGCGGCTCCCTCTCGCGGGCGTTCGGTCGCTGGATGCTCGGCCTCCTCGGCTGGCGCATCGAGGGCAACCTGCCCAACATTGCCAAGGCGGTGGTGGTCGTGGCGCCCCATACGTCCAATTGGGACTTCGTGGTCGGCATCGCCGCCAAGTTCGCGCTCGGGCTGCGCGCCGCTTGGCTAGGCAAGCATACGCTGTTCCGAGGCCCATTCGGCCCGATCATGCGCTGGCTGGGCGGCATCCCCGTGGACCGCTCCAAGCCGAATGACGTCGTGGCCCAGTCGGTGGCCCGGTTCGCCGCGTCGGAGCGCATGGTGCTCGGCATCTCACCCGAGGGCACGCGCAAAGCAGTGCCGCGCTGGCGCACGGGGTTCTACTACATCGCGCGCGGGGCCGCCGTTCCGATGGTGCCCGTGGCGTTCGACTGGTCGCAGCACGCACTCGTTATCGGTTCGCCCGTCGTGCCCGGCGACGACGCCAATGCCGATCTCGCGACCCTGGCGGCATGCTTTGCCCCCGCCCGTGGCCGCCGCGGCGAATTGACACCACCACCGCGGTAGATCACCGGACCACGGACCACGAATTGCCCCACGTGCCCCGCTCATCGTCACCCATGCGCTTCGCGTTTGCCAAACTCGTCGGCGCCGTCGTGGCCCTCGACGTCGTGGCCATCGCGATTTTCAAGTTCGGCCACGTGGACGCCCGCGGACCGGTGTTCCTACAGCGGTACGTGGTGGCTTGGACGCTTGCCAGCGCGCTGGTGGCTGGCTGGGGGCTGTGGCAAGTCCAGCAGGCGCGGCGCGCATGGCGCCGGCGCCGCGAGGTGGCGCACGACGCGGGCTCAGGCGCCTCGCGTGACGACTAGCTTGAGCGGCAGCTTCTCGCCCGTGTGCTCGGCGCGCTCCGGAACGATCGTAAACCGCAACGCGTGCACCGCTTCGGTGGCAAACGTACGGCCCGCGTTACGATCGATCTCCTCCAGCGCGTTCCAGGGCGCGAACGCCGGACGCGTGTCGGTGGGCGTGAGCAGCGTTTCGTAGGCGTCGGCCACCGCGAGGATCTTCACCGACATCGGGATGCGTAGCGCGTCCACCGGCCAGTCGTCGCCGAGCAGCTCGTGATACCGGCCGTATGCGGTGACCGTATCCAGTGCGGTGTGCATCGACGCCGCCACTGGCACCTCGCGAATCTCGCGCGGGAAGTCGGCGAACATGCGCGCCACGCGCGGATCCTGCGGGCCCATCTCGTGCAGCAGGCCGGCAACGTGCAGATCCTCGATCTGGTCGTCACGCATGCCAAGCTGGCGCCCGATGGCCGTGGCGCGTTCGGCCACACGATAGCTGTGGCCGCGACGATGCCGCTCCGCCGCGTCGAGACGGAACGTGAGCAGTTCAAGCAACGCGAAGTACGTCCGCTTTACATCGTCTGCCCGTTCCTTCCGCTGGTCCGACAGCGTCCCCACCGTATAGCCGGTCAGAATCAGGAATCCGCCCCACGGCGCGAAGTACATGATCGCGCCCACCGAAATGCCCGGCGTGCCCCCCAGTCCGGTGACCGCCTGGAAGAACGCCACGAGCAGCACCGTCAACACAGCCGCCCACACGGCATGATTGCGCCCGAGCAGGAATCCGGCGGCGATGACCGGCAGGTAATAGAAGCTCAAGAACGCGAACTTGTCGTCCACGGCAAAGTTGATGAGGAGCAACGATGCAACGAGCACGACGACGAGCGCCTGCTCGAAGTGATCGTAAAGAGCCTGCTTCGCGCGATTCGCTAGTGCCTGCACCGCTACCCCGCTCCGAAAACGGTCAGCAACCGGTACATCCGCCAGCGTCGGTGGATTCTGCTCCGGGATCATTCTCTTCTCCTTTCGGTCGAGAAGTCGTGCCTCGAGACCAAGTGTCATATTGCTGACGACTAGCCGCAACGCTGATGGCCTCTCAATCCGCGGTAGAAATGCGACACCATCGGGCATCTTGCCCGATGTGCGTGCACCAAAGCTCCTGCCGGGCCGTTTCACCAAGATCGCGCCTGCCCCGTGCCCCGGGACTGGAGCCTCGAGCGGCGCATATGGTACAATTGTGTATGAACCGGGCGTTGATCATCCGCGGCGCCGCAGTCGCGCTGCTTGCTACCGCTGTTGCCAGGGCGGCCGCCGCCCAGCAGCCCCCGCCCGCAGCATCGGCGTCGATAGTCGGAATCGCGTACGACAGCGTGCGGGGGCACCCGATGGCCCGGGCTCAGATCGTCATCCAGGGCACCCCCCAGATTACCGTTGCCGGCGACGACGGCCACTTTCACTTCGACAGCGTGCCACCGGGTCAGTACCGCATAATCGTCGCGCACCCGATTCTCGATTCGCTCGGCATTCAACTCTTGACGCCGTCGATCACCTTGAGCGCCGGCAAGCAGGCCACGCTTGATCTGGCCACGCCGGCGGCGACGACGCTGGTCAGGATGCTTTGCCCGGCCGCCTGGCTCACCCGCGGCCCCGCCGCGCTGTTTGGACGCGTGCGTAATGCCGACAGCGGCCAGCCGGTCCCCGACGCACGGGTCTCGGTGGTCTACTACGAGATCGACTTTCTGAAGTTGAGCAAGGTCCCACGCCTTCGCGAAGCGACGACGGCGAAGGACGGTACGTATCGCATCTGCGGCCTCCCGACCACCTTCGACGGCAAGGTCCAGGTGAATCACGCTGGCCTGAAGAGCGGCGACGTGCCCGTCTCGTTCGACAAGTCCGTGATCGAGACACGAAGCCTGAGCGTAGCATCGGCCGCACCGGCTTCGGTCGCGGCCGGCGACACTAATCCGCCGCCGCGCCGCGCCCTGGCCGAGGCCACCCTGCGCGGCCGCGTACTGGGCACCGACGGCCAACCCGTGTCCGGCGCGCGCGTGCAGCTCGAGGGAACCATCCACTCGGTCAATTCCGGCGCTGACGGAACGTTCCAGTTGGATAGCCTACCGTCGGGCTCGCAGGTCGTACGTGCAATGCTCATCGGCTTCGCCCCGGTAGAGCGATCGGTGGAGCTGGCGAGCCACACGGCGGTGTCGGTAACGCTGCAGATGGAAAAGGAAGTCGCCATGCTCCCCACGGTAACGACTGAGGCGCGGCGGCAGAGCGGACTGGAAGCCGTGGGCTTCACACAGCGCCAGAAGATGGGGATCGGCTACTTCCTCGACGAGAAGACGATCGACCGGAAGCAGGCGACCAGATTCACGGATCTGCTCAGGTCGGTGCCCGGAATCAGCGTCTCGGAGTCCGGCTACAGCTCCACCGTGACGGACAACCGCACTCCAATGGGCGGCTGCATCGCGTACGTCATCGACGGCTCGCCCTGGACATCGGTATCGCCGGACGACATCAACAGTTTCATCGAGGGGTACAACATAGGCGCGCTCGAGGTCTACCGCAGCGTCGAAGCGCCGGCCCAATTTCAATTCCCCGGACAGAGCGGGTGCACGATAATCGTCGCCTGGACCAAGTGGCGGGTCGATCAAAGTTCCGGAGGACGTTAGAGCAGTCCTTTGAGTCGGGTCGCGTCCACGTTGCCGCCGCTCACCACACACACTACGCGTGAGCCCGCCGGCACGGGCAGCTTGCCGGTGATCAGCGCCGCCACGCCGGCGGCCCCAGCCGGCTCGGCAAGCAGCTTGGCCGAGGTGAGAATTAGTCGCATCGCGTCGACGATCTCCTCGTCGTGCACCAGGATCACGTCGTCCACGTACCGCTGGGCCACGGCGAGCGGCAACTCGGTGGTCATCGGCGCCGCCAGCCCGTCGGCAATGGTCTGCGGCCGATCGATGGGCGTGACCTGCCCCGCGTCGAGGCTGCGGCGGAGCGCCTGCGCCCCCACGGGCTCAACGCCGAACACCTGGACCGACGGCTTGAGATGCTTGGCGGCGATCGCGATGCCCGCCAGCAGTCCGCCACCACCCACTGGAACGACGATCGCATCGACCTCGGGCAGATCCTCGAGAATTTCCATCCCCACCGTGCCCTGTCCGGCGACCACACGCGGATCGTCGAACGGATGGATGAATACGTAGCCGTGCTCGCTGGCCAGCTCACGCGCCTTGTCGAACATCGCCGACCCCCACTGGTGCTGCACTACGGTGGCGCCGTATCCGCGCGTCGCGTCCAGCTTGCCCTGGACGGCGTCACTCGGCATGACGACGGTGCACGACGTGCCGGCCGTGCGGGCGGCCCACGCCAGCGCCTGCGCGTGGTTGCCCGCCGAGACGCCCACCACGCCCCGCCGTCGCTCGTCCTCGGTGAGTTGGCGAATTGTATTGAGTGCGCCGCGCACTTTGAACGACCCGGTCTTTTGGAGCAGCTCGCATTTTAGCCACGCCTTCACAGCGGCGCGCTCTCCAATACGCGATGCGGAAAGCGTGGGCGTGCGGTGCACGTGCCCGGCGATGCGCTCGCGGGCGGCCATGATGTCGGAATAATCGAGCATGAACGACCGGTCTGAGGACCCCTCACGCTAGCCGCTCCGCCGTACCGCCCGCAACCCGCTTGCCCCGTGCCGCGCCTCACAGAGAGATTCGGCTATGCGGAAGCGCCCTTCATGTCGCGCCTGAACGATCCGGGCTGCATGCTGCGTGCGACGAGCGCGCTGTTCGGCGCCGTCTTTCTCCCCGTGGGGGTATCGTTCTTCTTCGTCCTTCACCACCAGCACTGGATGCGGGGCGCGGGCGCCGTCGCGGCGGCGCTCGGTTTCTTCTACGTTGCCTGGCGAGCCTACGACATCCTCGGCCTGGACGACGTCGGACCCGATAGCAGTTTGCCACTTCCTGAACTGACTCCCGGCCCCGGCGAACCACCCGCCACTTCACGCGATCTGCAGGAGCCCCGCCCATGAGATCCACTCTCCGGCGCGCGCCGGCGATGACACTCGTTCTCATGCTGTCGTTCGTCACGCCGGCCGTCGCGCAGTGGCAACTCGCGTCGGTCGCCACACGCGCCGAATTCCGCGGGCTGAGCCTTGTGAGCAACACCGTGGCATGGGCGAGCGGCGCGCACGGGACGGTGGCGCGCACGACCGACGGCGGCGCCACCTGGACGCTGTACACGGTGTCGGGTGCTGATTCGCTCGACCTCCGTTCGATCGTCGGGCTCAGCAGCGACGTGGCGGTGACGGCGAGCGCCGGCGCCGCCGAAGAGGGCCAGGCCCGCATCTTCCGCACCGCCGACGGCGGCGCCACCTGGTCCGTGGTGTTCGCGACCAACCAAGCGGGCGTCTTCTTCGACGCCATGGCGTTCTGGGATTCACGGCACGGCATCGCACAGAGCGACCCGGTGGACGGCACCTTCTTCTTGCTCACCACCGACGACGGCGGCGCGACGTGGACGCGCGTGCCGTCGGCGGCATTGCCCCCCACGCTCTCCGGTGAAGCGGCGTTCGCCGCCAGCGGCACGTGCATGGTCGTGTGGGGCAGCGCGGATGTGTGGATCGGCACGGGGGGCGGCGCGCGCGCTCGGGTGTTCCACTCCGGCGACGGGGGGCGCACCTGGACGGCGAGCGATACTCCGGTGCACGCCGGCAGTTCGGCATCGGGGATCTTCGCGCTGGCGTTTCGCGACGCGATGCACGGAGTCGCAGTGGGCGGTGACTATACCGCCCCCCACGGCCACACGATGAATGCCGCCATCACCGACGACGGTGGGCTCACCTGGCGGGCGGCCCACGGCCCGCTCGTCCCGGCCTACCTCTCGGGCCTCAGCTTTGCCGGTACCGCGAACGATCTGATCGCCGTCGGATTGGCCGGCACCGCCCTATCCTCCGACGGCGGCGATTCGTGGATTGCGGTTGATTCGCTGGCGTTCGACGCGGTGAGGGTGAAGGGCGCATTCTGGGCGGCCGCCGGTCCGCACGGACGCCTCGGTCGGTGGATCGGCGCCCTGCGGCACGCGCTCGGTCGGTCCGGCGCGTCGCGCTAGCCGGCTCAGCGTTCCGGCACGGTGGTCACGCCGCCGGAGATGATGAACGCCATCACGTGGGCGCTGTCGGCCTCCAGGCGGTGCACCTGCGCCGCGGGAAATACCACGAGGTTGCCGGCGAAGCCATAGGACTGCGGCACGTACACCGTCACCGAATCGGGCACCCCGAAGCTGTCCACCGATTCCTGCGTGAGAAATCCGAACACGTGCGCGCCCGTGCCGCCAGCCAGCGTGACGAGGACCGGCTTGTCGAAGCGTCGCTGCTCCCCCACGAATGCGTTGAGCAGATCGCGCGTGCTCGAATAGAGGAGGCGCACGAACGGCAGGCGGTTGAACAGCGAATCGAGCCCCGTCAGCAGCACGCGGCTGGCAAACGTCTGCGCGGCGAATCCGACGAACGTAATCAGCAGGATCGAGACCACGAATCCCGCGCCCGGAATCGGCAGCCTCAGCCAACTGTCGATCGTCGTGAAGATCACGTAGCAGATGTAGATGGTGATGAACACGGGGGCGGTGACGATCAGCCCCTTAAGGAAGTAGTTCAGGAGTCGTGACATGGCAGGACGCGGAGAAAGGAGGACCGGCCCGAACGCGAAATGGGCTCCCGCCAGAGCGGGAGCCCATCGTGAGCGTCTGGCGCTCGTGGAGCTTACTGCCCCGCGAACGGAACCGAAAGCTCGTTGGGATGCCCACGGCTGCAAGGACCACGCGGGCGCGGGCCTTCGACCGCGCCACCGCGCTCGTTGGAACGGTGCGTGTTGTCCGAATCCGTGACCTAGCCCGGCCTCGGACGGTCGTTCAACTGGAATACTTCAAGCGAGAGGCGCATGAAGAAGTTGTTCGGAACCCTCGGTGCGCTCGTCGGTAGCACGATCGGGTGGTACGCCGCCGTCAAACTGGGCTTCATGACCGCCTTCTTCGTGAGCACGATCGCGGGCGGCGTGGGCGCGTATTACGCCGTCAAGGCCGGCAGGGACCTCGTCGGCTAGCTGGCCGCCAGCGGTCGGGGGCGCTCGCGCGTTCAGCAATGGGGGCCGTTCCCTGTCCCCTGCCCCACCACCGTTCCTCATCCGCCACTTGCCGTCACCCGCTCTCTGCCGTGACACCACTCGATCTGTCGAGCGACGTCGCCCTCGTGGCGCTGTGCCTGCTCACCACGAACCTGCTGCTCGGGTTGCTGCTCTCCATGCACTACAACCCGTGGACCCACTGGCCGCATCGGCGGTTCAATTACTTCAAGCTGCATAACTGGAACGCGTACGTCGCTCTGGCGCTGGTGGTGCTCCATGCCCTGCTGCTCGTGGCCGTGAAGACACCGGCGTTCCGGCTCATCGATCTGGTCTATCCGGTGAACGGCCCCAAGCAGCCGTGGATCAACAGCATCGGCGCCGCATCACTCTACGTCCTCTGCCTGGTGGTCGTCAGTTCCCACTACCGGGTGGAGATCGGACGGCGACGGTGGAAGCTGCTCCACTTCCTCACCTACGCCACCGCCGCGCTGTTCTACGTGCACGGAATCCTCACCGACCCCACGCTCAAGGACCTGCCGATCGACTACCTGGACGGGGAGAAGGTGCTGGTCGAAGTCTGCGCGCTGCTCGTCCTCGCCCTCTCGCTCTACCGTCTCCGCTGGGGGATCCGCCGGCAGCACGAGCACCGGGCGGTCCAGGCCACCGCCCGGGCGGCGTGAGGCCCGGCACTTCCGCTCGCGGCCTGAATATCCAACATTTCGTGCATGAACCGTCCGTTGCTCTTCGCCCTCGCACTTGGTGCGGCCGCGTGCAGCTACCGGAGTAGTCCCAGCCAGCCTGCGACGCCGGAAGTGAAGTCGGTGGCGGTGGGACCGGCTAATCCCACGCTCGCGGTGGGCCAGACGGTCCAACTCACTGCCACCGCGTACGACTCGCACGGACAGGCGGTAGCCGGGCTGACCGTAGCGTGGACGTCGGCCGCTCCGTCGATCGCAACTGTGGACGTCAACGGGTTGGTCGAGGGGCTGGCGGCGGGCCATGCCCAGATCTCCGCCTCCGTAGCCGGCGCCAATGGCGCCCTCACGGTGACGGTCGACCAGTAGCGCGCCCCGCAGCAGCTACAGAAGCCGCTTGGTCCGCTTGCGCCGCCGGCTCTTGGCCGAGCGGCGGTACGGCGCCCGAAGTGCTGTCTCCGAAATCGCCATCAGCGCCCGCTCAGCGGTGTGGCGCGACAGCTTCCACCGCACGGCGGGCCGCTTCTCGCGCTGGATCTTCTCCAGCTGCTCGCGCAGCGCGACCTCGTCCTGGTCGCGCTCGCCCTTCGATGGTCCGCGGCTCATATTCGTTGGTGAGTGACCTGGTTGAGTAGTACTCTCCGGCGGTGGCTCCGTCCAGAGGGTTCGGTTCCGTACATCGCCCCAATCGCCTCGATGACGATTCGCCCGCAATCTCACGATCCGACCACCACAGGCGCTTCCCCGTCGCTGGACGAGCAGTGGATGCCGTTCACCGCCAATCGCGCTTTCAAGCGATCGCCACGCCTCCTCGTCTCGGCCAGCGACATGCACTACGTAGCGGCCGACGGACACCGAGTGCTCGACGGCACGGCCGGCCTGTGGTGCGTGAACGCCGGCCACACCCGCGAGCCCATCGTGCGCGCCATCGCCGAGCAGGCCGCCACGCTCGACTACGCGCCGGGATTCCAGATGGGCCACCCGCTGGCGTTTGAACTCGCCCGCCGCGTAGCCGCCCTCACCCCCGACGATCTGAACCGCGTGTTCTTCACGAATTCGGGCTCTGAAGCCGTCGACACGGCGCTCAAGATCGCGCTCGCCTACTGGAAAGCGCGCGGTGAGCCCGAACGCGTGTGGTTCGTGGGACGGCAGCGGGGCTACCACGGGGTGGGGTTCGGCGGCATGTCAGTGGGAGGCATCGCCGCCAACCGCCGTCAGTTCGAAGGCCAGCTGCTGCCCCGGGTCGATCACCTTCCCGACACCCACGACCTGGCGCACAACGCGTTCAGCCGCGGGCAGCCGGCCTGGGGTGCACACCTGGCGGACGCTCTCGAAACGCTCGTTGCGTCGCACGGCCCGCGCGCCATCGCCGCCGTTATCGTCGAGCCGATGGCCGGTTCCACCGGCGTGCTGGTCCCACCCAAGGGGTACCTGGAGCGGCTCCGCGATCTCTGCGATCAGCACGGCATCCTGCTCATTTTCGACGAAGTGATCACGGGGTTCGGCCGGCTCGGCGCCGCGTTCGGCGCGCAGCACTTCTGCGTGACGCCGGACATGATCACCATGGCCAAAGGCATCACAAATGCCGCCGTGCCGATGGGCGCCGTGGCGGTGCGCACGCGCATCCACGACGCCGTGGTGGGCGCCGCCCCGGAGGGCGTCGAGCTCTTTCACGGCTATACGTACTCCGGGCACCCGCTGGCCTGCGCTGCCGGACTCGCCACACTCGATCTGTACGAGCACGAAGGGTTGTTCGCCCGTGCGGCCGAACTCGCTCCCTACTGGGCCGACGCCGTCCACCGGCTCGACGTCGTACCGCACGTGATCGACGTGCGCAATATCGGCCTCGTCGGAGCCGTGGAGCTCCGGCCGCGCAACGGGCAGCCGGGTGGGCGGGCGTTCGATGCGTTTCTCGACTGCCTCGAGCATGGCGTGCTCGTGCGCGTCGCTGGTGACAACATCGCGCTCTCGCCGCCGCTCATCGTGACCACCGAACAGATCGATGAGATCGTGGACGCGGTGGCCCAGGCGTTGCGGCGCGTTTCGTGACCGGCGCACCGTCGCCCCGCGCTGCGCTCGCCCACCTGCGGCGCGTCGATCCGGTGATGGCCGGCGTGATGCACCGGGTGGGGCCCTACCGGCCCCAAATGCGCCTGGGGCGTTCGCACTTCCACGATCTCGTGCGATCCATCGTGTATCAGCAGCTGTCGGGCAAGGCGGCGGGCACCATCCACGGGCGCATCGTGGCGCTCTTCCCCCGGCGGCACGTCGACCCCGAGCACCTGCTGGCGTTGTCCGACGACGCGCTGCGCGGCGCCGGACTGTCGCGCCAGAAGATCAGCTACCTGCGCGATCTCGCTCACAAGGTGAGTACAGGCGCCGTGCCCCTCCACCGTGTGGGGCGAATGAGCGATGACGCAATCATCGCGCATCTCGTGCAGGTGAAGGGCGTCGGCCGGTGGACGGCGCAGATGTTCCTGATGTTTCGGCTGGGGCGCGCGGACGTGCTCCCGGAACTCGACCTCGGCATTCAGAACGCCGTCCATCGGGCGTACGGCCTGCGGCGCCGCGCCGCGCCTGACGACGTGCGGCGCATCGGCGCCGCGTGGAGTCCCTACAGCTCCATCGCCTGCTGGTTCCTCTGGCGGTCGCTCGAATGAGGGTGCCGTCGCCTGCGCCTGACGGTGCTTTCCGGAGTTCGCGCGCCGCGCGCGCTTCCGGCGGCTTCCGGGCCGCCGGCCTCGCGCTGGTTGTCGCCGCGACATTCGCCCGCGGCGCCGTTCCGCTGGGCGCCCAGCTGGCGCCGAACGAGCGGAAGATCCGCGAGTTCGTGCGCCACCATCACGAAGACCAGATCGCGATGCTCGCCCTCGCCGTCAACATCAACAGCGGCACCATGAACGTCGCCGGCGTGCGCGAGGTCGGCGCGCGATTCGCCGCTGCGCTCGACTCACTCGGCTTCCAGACCCGCTGGTCGGCGATGCCCGAGTCGATGAACCGGGCCGGCCATCTAATCGCCGTGCACAGGGGCCAGCCCGGTGGCAAGCGCATCTTGCTCATCGGCCACCTCGACACCGTGTTCGAGGGCGAGGGACAGGAGTTCGTCCGTGAGGACACGGTTGCCCGGGGCGCGGGTTCCAGCGACATGAAAGGCGGGGATGTGATCGCCGTCTACGCGCTCAAGGCGCTACGCGACATCGGCGCGCTGCGGGACGCCAACATCGTCGTCGTCTTCACCGGCGACGAGGAATCCCCAGGGCTTCCGCTCGCCGTGTCGCGGCGCGATCTCCGCGAGGCTGCCCAGCAGAGCGACGTGGCCTTGGCGTTCGAGGGCGGCGCCCAAGCCCTTGCTTCCGTATCGCGCCGCGGCAGCAGTTCGTGGCTGCTCACCGTGTCCGGCCGGCAGGCGCATTCGGGCGCCGTGTTCGGCCCAGGCGTCGGCTACGGCGCGATCTACGAGGCCGCTCGCATCCTCGACGGCTTCCGGCGCGAGTTGGTCGGTCCCAGGGACCTGACCTTCAACCCGGCTGTCATCCTCGGCGGCACCACCGTTACATACGACACGGCGAGCCTCTCGGGAACAGTGGCCGGCAAGACCAATATCGTCGCGCCCACCGCCGTCGTGCCCGGCGACCTCCGGTTCATCACGGAGGAACAGAAGGACAGCACCCGCCAGCGCATGCGCGAGATCGTGGGAGCGCACCTTCCCGGAACGTCGGCGGAGATCACGTTCGAGGACGCTTACCCGGCCATGCCGCTCACGACGGGAGGCGAGCAGCTGATCGCCCTGTATGACTCGACCAGCCGCGCGCTGGGCTACGGCCCCGTGGAGGCCCAGGATCCCGGTACCCGCGGCGCTGGGGACGTGTCCTTTGTGGCTCCCTACATCGCTGGCATCGACGGGCTCGGCACGTTCGGCCAGGGCGCTCACACTCCGCGCGAGCAGGTCGATCTGAATTCGCTGACGATGCAGACGGAACGGGCGGCGGTGATGATGTACAGACTGCTCCAGAAGCCAGGACAGTAAGACAGTCGGGCAGTCGGGCAGTCGGGCAGTCGGGCAGCAAACTACGTCACGCAGTTGGCTGTCCGACTGCCAGACTCTCCGACCGTCTCACTGTAGTTCCGCCGGCGCCGGTCCGAGGAATCCCTTGGGCAGCCCCGCCATCACATCGCGGTGCGCGAACACCACGTCCGGGTGCCGCTGCAACATCTGGAGATACCGGGCGGCGAATGCCGTCGTCGGAGGAACGGGCGTAAGCAGGCCGCGCATCCGGGCCAGGAGCGATGCCGTCACGTCGCCCGCCACCGGCCCCTCGTCGCGGGCCGCGTCGTCCAGCGCCTCGTCGATCTGCACGATGAGCTGCGATGCCGGCCGCAGCCAGGCGAACTCGGGGTCGTTGAGGACAGCATGCAAGTACTCGTTCGCCGTCAGCCGCCCACGCGACCGCTCCAGCTCCACGCGCTCCACTTCGAGCAACAGGCGGTGGACACGCAACAATCCCTGCCGTGCCGATTTCAGCGTCTTGGTTGTCAGGTCGCCGGCCGCGAGACCGGCCCGGTCATCGTTCATGTCCATCGTTCCTCCTCCCCCGGAAGTTAGGGAGAGGGGGAAGCCCCGCCGCGTGCCGGCACCGCTCAGCCGGCGCCGGCCACTTCGATCAATCCCGCGGCGCCCATGCCGCCGCCGATACACATCGTCACCATGCCGAGCCCGCCGCCGCGCGACCGCAGCTCGTAGATGAGCTGCGTCGTGAGCTTGGCCCCCGTGGCTCCCAGCGGGTGGCCGAGCGCGATCGCGCCGCCGTTCACATTCACGCGCGCTGGATCCATTCCCAGTTCGCGCACCACGGCCACGACCTGCGACGCAAACGCTTCGTTGAACTCGATGAGCTTCACGTCGCCAAGCGCGAGACCGGCGCGCTTGAGCACCTTGGGCACGGCCTTCAGCGGTCCGATCCCCATCACGTCGGGATCCACGCCGGCCACCGCGTAATTCACGAACCGCGCCAGGGGCGTGAGCGCCAGCGCCTTGGCGCGGTCGGCACTCATCACCAGCACGGCAGCCGCACCATCGGAATACGGGCTCGCGTTGCCTGCCGTCACCGTGCCCTTGGCCTTGAACACCGGGCGCAGCTTGGCCAGTCCCTCCGCGGTCGTTTCGGCCCGCGGCGTCTCGTCGCGCGCGAACTCCGCCGTCGTCTCGGTTTTTCGGGCTCCGTGCCAGGTAGCCGACGTCACCGGCACCGGGAGGATCTGTGCGTCGAACACGCCGGACGCCTGCGCCTGAGCGGCCTTCTGCTGGCTCGCCAGGGCCCACGCGTCCTGTTCCTCGCGCGACACCTTCCACCGTTCGGCCACCCGCTCGGCGGTGAACCCCATGCCGATGTAGCTCTCCACCGCCGCCGGATCGAGCCGCGTGTGGTAGCCCGACATGGGTACCTGGCTCATCATCTCGATGCCTCCGGCCAGCACGACGTCGGCCATCCCGCTCAGGATTTCCTGCGCGGCGAACGCGATCGTCTGCAATCCTGACGAGCAGAAGCGGTTGATCGTGGCTCCCGGCACGTCCACGGGAAATCCGGCGCGCAGCAGCGACAAACGGGCCACGTTGAGGCCCTGCCCCGCTTCGGGCATCGCGCACCCCCATAGCACGTCGTCCACGATGGCCGGGTCCACGCCCACGCGGTTCACCGCCGCCCGCATCAGCTGCGCCGACAACTCCACGGGATGCACGCCGGCCAGCGCGCCATCCTTCTTGCCGCGGCCCACGGCACTGCGCACCGCTGAAACAATCACGACATCAGTCACGAGTCATTCCTCTCAGTTGCGGAGCGGTTTGCCGGTCTTGAGCATGTGCGCGATGCGCTCCTGCGTTTCCTTGGTCCCGAGCAGCCGCAGGAAGGCATCGCGCTCCAGATCGAGGATGTCGTCCTCCGTCACCCGGCGCGCCGGCCCATCGCCACCGCACAGGACGGTAGCAATCTCTAATGCCATCCGGACGTCATGGTCGCTGGCCTGGCCGGCTTCGTGCATCGCCCACGCGGCGTAGTGCAGGTTGCCGATCCCGTCGCGCCCCACGACGTCGATCGTCCGCGCCGGCGGTGCCACGTATCCCGGCGCCAGATCCAGCACCAGCCGCTTGGCGTCGGACAGCAGGAAATCACGATTCATCGAAATCCGGTCGCCGTCGCGCAGGAACCCGAGGCGCCGCGCTTCGAGTGCGCTCGTGCTCACGCTCGCCATGGCGATCATCTTGAACGCCCGCTTGGCGGCTTCGAACGGGTCGGCATCGTCGTACGCTGCCAGTTCCTGCGAGAACCGGAACAACAACTCCTTGGTGCCGCCTCCGCCCGGCAGCAGGCCCACCCCCACCTCCACGAGACCCATGTACAACTCGGCATGCGTCTGCAGCGCATCAGCGTGGAGCGACCATTCGCACCCGCCGCCCAGCGTGAGCCCGAACGGCGCCACGACCACCGGAAACGGCGCCGAGCGGATGGACATCGAACACCCCTGGAACAGCTGCACGGCTTCCTCGAGGCCCTTCCAGTTGCCGGCCTGCGCCATGGCCGCCACCATCCCCAGGTCCGCGCCGGCCGTGAACGTGCGCGGATCGTCATTGCCGATCACCAGACCGGCCAGGTCGCCGCTCGCCACCACGTCCAGCGACTTCATGACCATCGACAGCACGCCTTCGCCCAGCGAGTTCATCTTGCTGTGAAATTCGAGTAGCGCCACCCCGTCACCGGCGTCCCACAGCGTAGCATCGGCCGACTTGGCCAGGACATGCCCCACGCGCCGCAACGAGGCCGTGTGCACCAGCCCCTCAGGCTCCTGAACCGGCTCGTAGCCCTTCCAGTCGAGCGACATGACGCGCGCGCCGGCGGCGGCATAGTACCCTTCGGTCACCGCCATCGGACGCAGCTTGGCCGCGTCGGGAAGCGCGCCGCCAAGCAGGTCGAGCTGCGCGAACGGTCCCGCCTCCCAGGCGAATCCCCATTCCATGGCGTGGTCCACATCGGGCAAGTGGTACGCGATCTTGGGCGCCGTCGCGATCACATAGCGCGACAGCCTCGTGAGGTACTCGCGCGCGAACGTCCCGTACGGGCCGTCGAGCGCCACCGCTGCCTTGAGTCGCTCGCCTAGCGGCAGGCGCATCGCCTTCCCGATCGCCGGCGTCTCCGGCTTGCTCGACGGCGCATACGCCATCGTCTTCCAGCTAAGCGTGTGGATCTCCTTGCCCACCCGCTTGTAGAACCCGGCCCCGCTCTTCTCGCCGAGCTGGCCATTCTTCACCATCGCGGCCACCCACTCCGGCAGCGCGAAGTCCTCACCCGTCGCTTTGGCCAGTCCCGCAGCCACGTGCGACAGGACGTCGAGTCCGGTCAGGTCCGCCGTGCGGAAGGTCGCCGACTTGGCGCGGCCGAGGAGTGGCCCCGTAAGCACGTCCACCTCGTCGATCGTGAGGTCGAACTCCTCCATCATCCGCAGGGCAAGCACCATGCCGAACACGCCAAGCCGGTTGGCCACGAACCCGGGCACATCGCGAGCCGTCACGATCCCCTTGCCCAGCACGCGCTCGCTGAACCGGCGGGCGTCGGCGATGGTCTCGGGCGCGGTGTGCGCCGTGGGGATGACCTCCAACAGGTGGAGATACCGTGGCGGATTGAAGAAGTGCATGCCCAGGAAGCGGCGCTTGAATCCGTCGCTCCGTCCCTCGGTGAGCAGCGCCATCGGGATGCCGGACGTATTCGACGCGATGATCGCATGCGCGGGCAGCAGCGACTCCAGCCTCTCGTAGAGCGCGCGCTTGGGCTCGAGTTGTTCGATGATCGCTTCGATCACCAGGTCGCACCCGGCGAGCACGCCGAGGTCGTCGGTCGTGTTGCCGGTCTGGATGAGTGCCGCCCGATCCGGATCCATGAACGCGGCCGGCCTGGCTTTCTTCGCGCGCTCAAGACCCTGGCGCGCAGGCGCATCCGGATCGGCCGCAGGTCCCGCGATATCCAGAAGATCCACGGCGATGCCCGCCGATGCCGCCAAGGCGGCAATGCTGTGCCCCATCGTCCCGGCGCCGATCACGCCAAGTCTTCGAATCCGCATCCTGCCCCTCCGGAGTGGTTCCTGGAATCCGGCCCGGCCCGCGCCGGAATTGAGAGATAGACGGTCGCGATACGGAACGGGAGGGGAGAATCGACGACGTGAAACAGCGGAAACTGCTGACGGCACGCTGAGAGCCGTAAGCCAACGGCTCTCAGCGCGCAGTTCTCAGTCGCCGCCGTTTCAGTTCCACGGGTCCCAATCCCCCATGCCGAACGGATCTCCGGGCGGCGCCTCGAGCGCCCGCGTCGGTTCGGGTAGCTCGCGCCGGTCGATCCACCGCTGGAAATCACCGGCAATTGCGTACCAGTGCGCCCGCGCCTCGAAGCTTCCCGACGCAGCACGCCGCATCGCCTGCGGCTGGAGATCCTTGATCTTCAACTCCGCGATGCCCCGGACCTCCGCCGCAGCCGTGGTATCCGCCGCCAGCAGGAGCAGTCGGTCGGCGACGGCGCGCTGGGTCACCCGCTGCAGCGCCGCGAGCTTTCCGCTGGACGGGATCGAGGCGTTCCACGTTCGTGCGACGAGCGAATCGATCGTTTCGCCGAGCGTGAGCATGTTGGGGCCGCGTGTGGCGAACGCCACCAACCGCCCAGCGCGCTCCGGTTGCAGCACCATGTCCACGATCATCTGGGCGAGGGTCCGGGCGGCTCCCAGCTCGTCGAACGCCGGCTCGGTGCGCGTACCGAACAGTTCCACACGCGGAGACACCTCGGTGGCGTTCGGGGTGAGCAGCGTGAGCACGGTGTCCGGAATGGCGAGCGACGACGGCTGCAGCGCCGACAGCATCAGGCCCAACGCCGCGCGTTGCTCGGGGCCTGGAATCGGCCGCGTGGCCTGCTGTCCGTCGCCCACCACCGTCTCGGCGTACTCCATGCCGCCGATCGTCTTGGACACCGAGTTGAGCGCGAACCGGTGGAAGAAATACAAAGGCGCGAGCCGTTCCTGCA
The DNA here is from genome assembly GCA_963728785.1 of uncultured Gemmatimonadaceae bacterium. Lineage (GTDB taxonomy): Bacteria > Gemmatimonadota > Gemmatimonadetes > Gemmatimonadales > Gemmatimonadaceae > JAGWRI01. The sequence continues at coordinate 15,681 of CAVSKV010000003.1, read as the reverse complement.
GCATCGTCAGCGGCTCGCCGGGTCGCAGGTTCCGCAACCCGAACCGCGCCATCGCCACTCGGCGCACGTCCATCTGGTTCCTGAAGAACTGCGCCGCAGTAGACTGGTCGTCCCACAGATTCACGCGCGGATCGGCGGCGTTGTCCGGCCGGGCGTCGGCATCCGAAAGAAAGAGGTACCCCTTCTTCAACCCGTCCGCCACGATCGCCCTGAGCGAATCCTGCTCCTGGCCCCGCGGAAAGACGCCGTAGCCCCAGTGAATGGCCCACACGTCGTAATCGCCGGGCCCGACGCCGTAAGCTTGGGAGAGGTCGATGTTGCCATTCTTGTCCAGCGTGATGCGCGGCGCCGGGTAGTCCATCACCGAGGCGCGGCCATACGTGGATGCGATGTAGTTGTGCGAGAGCCCGAGCGTGTGTCCGATTTCGTGCGCACTCACCTGTCGTACGCGGGCGAGTACGAAGTGCGTGTCGGCCGGCGTCTGCGCGGCTCCCATCAGCGCCGCGTACAGGTTGTAGTCGGTGCGCGCACGGTGCGAGTCGAGCCGCGAGATCCCCTTCAGGACTTCGCCGGTCCGCGGGTCGTCCACCGAACCGCTCACCGACCACCCCCGCTCGTTGCGATTCTCCCACACGAGCACGTTGTACCGGATGTCCATCGGGTCGATGCCTTCGGGGCAGAGGTCCACCTTGAACCCTCCCTTCAGCCCCGCCGCGTCGAACGCCTGCTCCCACCACTTCACCCCCTGCAGCGTGGCCGTCCGGATCGGCTCCGGGATGCCCCGGTCCACGCAGTATACGATCGGATTCTTGATCGGCGAGTTCGGATCGTCGGGATTGACCCGCTCCAGCCGGTGTCGTTCGATCCATCGCTGCTGCAGCGGCTGATCGACGGGCTGCGCGTAGTCGTTGAAGGTGATGCCAAAGTAGCCAACGCGCGGATCCCAGGCCCGCGGCTGGTAGCTGTCATCGGGCAACTCGACCAGCGAGATGTGGTCGCGCAGAGTAAAGGCGTGGCCGTCCGGCGCCATCCTGCTCACAATGCCACCCGGCGCGCCGCTGGCCGCGAACGTGAGCGATACGTCCACTTCAGTGTTCTTCGGAAACGCGTTGGTGTACGGCGCGTAGATCGACGACCGGTCCTTGGCCACGGTGTACGCGCCCTGCCGGCTGCGCTGCAGCGCGGCCGCCACGTTGGTCCAGTCATGGAGGAAGAAGTCGGTCGCGTCCGCCAGCAGACGCCCGTCTTCCACGGCCAGCAGCGGCAACGCCGCCACAGTGCTCACCGGGAAAGCTTCGGCCACCGTGCGCTCGTGGTCCGGATCGTTCGCAGCCCCCCGGAAGCGCGTGTTCTGGAACACCACGAAGACGTGCTCGGCATTCCGATCGAATTGCACGATCTCGCTCTGACCGCCCGCACCCCGATCGATGCCGATGGGATTGGACCCGAGCCCCGTCGCCTGCATGACATCCATCAGCGCAGGGAACGAATCGCGTGGAATCTCGAGCAGGATCTTGCCGGTGGATGCGTTCAGATAGACCGGAATGAACCCGTCGTGCTTCACAAAGCCCGCCGTCTTGGCGGCGATGCTCGTGTCCACGACGGCAGGCTTGCGAACGGGCGGCGGCGGATTCTGCGCAGCAGCTGGCGCCACGACGATCAGCCCGAACAGGGCGGCAACGAGGTTCGAACGCATGGTCACGAAAGGGCGGAGGGTAAGTGGTGAGCGGGCCGGCTGGGCGCGGGCGACATGCGCCTCGCCTGATGTCCCAACCTATCGCCGCAACAGGCATAGGCGCGACTGGCGGCCGGCCCGGGAGGGGCGGATATTCCCGGCGTCCCGTGGCCGCCGGTGTCCGCGAGCGTACATGTCCCCATATCACGCTTGGCGCCGCCGCGTCGGGGCCACCGGCTCACGTTCATCCGCATCAATAATCCAGGATATGGACATAATGCGCCGTCGCTCTCTCGTTTCCGCCCTCCTCGCACTCTCCAGCCCGGTGGGCGCACAATTGCCGAAGGCCGACCTCATCGTCATCAACGCCCGCATTTATACGGTGGACCAGGATCATCCCACGGTACAGGCGTTCGCGATCGAGGGCGGCCTGTTCGAATTCGCCGGCTCCGAGCGCGAGGTGCTCGCCCTGCGTGGCCCCGAGACCCGGGTGCTGGACCTGCACGGCGCCACCGTTGTGCCCGGGCTGATCGACGCCCACGCCCACCTGCTCGGTCTTGGCGAGTCGCTGCAGGAGGTGGACCTGCGCGGATCCGTGTCGTACGACGAGGTGATCGCCCGTGTGGCAGCCCGGGCAAAGACCGTACCGGCCGGACAATGGGTGACCGGCAGTGCATGGGATCAGAACCGCTGGGGCGACACGCGGTTTCCGACTCACGAGGTGCTGGACCGGGCGATTCCCGACCATCCGGTGTACCTCACGCGAGTGGACGGCCACGCCGGCCTCGCCAACGCCGCCGCGATGAAGCTTGCCGGCGTCACTTCCGCCACCAAGGATCCCGCCGGCGGGCGCATCGTACGCGACGCCACCGGCAATCCGACCGGGGTCTTCGTGGACAATGCCAGGGGGCTCATCGAGCACGTGATCCCGCCACCCACGCACGACCAGATGAAGGATGCCCTGCTGGCGGCGATGCAGGACGCCAACCGATGGGGACTCACGGCGATCGACGACCCGGGTGAATCGCGCGCCGCACTCGATGCCTATGAGGAACTGGGCCGCGACCATCAGATGACGCTCCGCGTCTACGCGCTCATCTCCGACAACGCATCCGCCATCCAGCACTATTTCGACATCGGACCGCGCAGCGCGCTATACGGCGGATTCCTCTGGGTCCGCGCTATCAAGATGTACGCCGATGGGGCGATGGGTTCCCGCGGCGCGGCGCTGCTCGAGCCGTACAGTGACGATCCCGGCAACGTAGGACTCGTCGTCACTGACACCAACCATATCCGGGAGGTGGCCATCGAGGCGCTGAAGCACGGGTTCCAGGTGGCCACGCATGCAATCGGCGACCGCGGAAACCGGCTCACCCTCGATGCGTACGAAGCGGCGCTCGATACGGTGCCCACCGCCGATCACCGGTTCCGCATCGAGCACGCCCAGATCCTGAATTACGAGGACATCCCGCGGTTCGCCCAGCTGGGCGTGATTCCCTCGATGCAGGCCACCCACGCGACAAGTGACATGTACTGGGTAGGCAAGCGACTCGGGGCGACACGATTGTATGGCGCCTACGCCTGGCGCTCGCTGCTCAACACCGGCGTAATCATTCCAAACGGAACCGACTTCCCGGTGGAACAGGTGAACCCCATGCTCACCTTCCATTCCGCCGTCACGCGGCAGGACGCCAACAACTGGCCCCCGGGGGGCTGGATGCCGCAGGAGAAGATGACCCGCACCGAAGCGCTCGAGTCGATGACGCTCTGGGCGGCCTACGCCGGATTCCAGGACCACGTGATGGGGTCCATTACCGCCGGCAAGTACGCCGACTTCGTCGTCCTGGACCGCGACATCATGGCGGTGGCCGACGAGGACATCGTCGGAACCAATGTCCTGGCGACGTATATTGGTGGCAGGGCGGTCTACCAACGGAAGCCGTAGGCCGCGGGGTTCGCCGCAACGGGAGCATTGATGGGTTCACCCGCATCCGGCTCGCACATGGAGCCGGCGCACGCAACACAAGCGCAGGAAGCACGGGGGCCGGCCGGCGCGTATAACTGGCTCACGGCTGACCGGCTGGTGCAGATACGCGCCATCCTGCTCGGGCTGACGTTGTTCTTCGCGCTCGCTGTGTGGGTGCTCTACAGCATCGGATTCGAACCGCGGGCGCCGCAAGTGGCCGGCAAACTCCGCGCGGTCGGCGCGATGACCTGGATCTACGCCCTCGTGCAGATGTTGGATCACCGCTTCTGGAACAGCCGATTCGCGCGGCGGCGGCGGGCTTCGCTGGGCATTCCCGAGAGTCTGTTCGGGTGGCTCCTCGGCCAGATGCTCTCCTGGTTCGGTATCGTGTACTACACGCTTACCGCCGACGCGCGCTGGTACTGGGCCGGCCTGGCCATTCTCATCGTGAGCTTTGCCGCCTTCCCAATCCGTCGCAGCCACTGAACGCGCCGGGGCCGTCTTGATCGTCGGATCCGGCTGCTTCCGCCCGGCACCCCTCCTGGCTACCATATTCTGGGTTACGCGAAGTCGTAAGGTTCCCCTCGCTACCTCGTCCCATGCTTGCCTCGTCTTCCATCGCATTTCTCAAGCGGCTGCTCGACACGCCCGGCCCGTCGGGCTACGAGACCGCCGCCGCCCGTGTCTGGCGCGCTGAGGCCCAGACCTTCGCCGACGTCGTGCGCAGCGACGTGGCGGGCAATAGCATCGCCGAAGTGAATCCCCAAGGATCACCGACGATCATGCTCGACGGCCACATCGACGAGATCGGCCTCATCGTGCAATACATCGACGACGACGGCTATCTCTATATCTCACCGATCGGCGGCTGGGACCCCGAAGTACTCGCCGGCCAGCGGCTCCGGTTCCTCTCCAGCGACGGCGAGGTGGTGGGCGTGGTGGGTAAGAAGCCCATCCATCTCATGAAGTCCGCCGACCGCGAAAAGGCATCCAAGATCACGGACTTCTGGGTGGACATCGGGGCCAGGGACCGCGCTCAGGCCGAAGCCCGCGTCGCCGTAGGGGACGCAGCCGTGATCGATTCGCATTCAGTGGACTTCCCCAACGATCGGATCGTTTCGCGGTCGATCGACGACCGCATCGGGGCGTTCACGGTGCTCGAAGCGTTGCGCCGCTACAAGGAACGGCCGGGAAAGGCGCGCGTGGTCGCCGCCGCGACGACGCAGGAGGAGATTTCCGGGAACGGCGGCGGCGCGCTGGTGTCCGCCAACGCCATCCGGCCGAACATGGCCATCGCCGTGGACGTCACCTTCGCCACCGATCACCCGGGGCTCGAGAAGAAGGAGATTGGAGATCACAAGCTCGGGAGCGGGCCGGTGCTCGTCCGCGGCGCGCTCGTCTCGCCCGTCGTGTTCGAGTTGCTCCGCGAGACGGCGAAGGCGGCCGGCATTCCGTATACCGTGCACGCCGAGGGGCGCGCCACCCACACCAACGCCGACGCCATACACCTCGCGCGCGAGGGAGTAGCCACAGGATTGGTCTCGATCCCCAACCGCTACATGCATTCCCCCAACGAGATGGTGAGCCTCGCCGACGTAGACCACACCGCAGCTCTCGTCGCCGAGGCATGCCGCGGCGTGGACGATCGGACGGACTTCACCGCGCGCTGAGCGCGGGCGGTCAGGCACGTCTGTCCTTCGGCCGTACGCGCGCCACGGCTTCGCGAACATCAGCGTCCTTGTCCGACGCCAGCGCATTGAGCGCATCCCGGGCGGCCGCCGAGTTCACCTCGGCCAGTGCCTGTACCGCCGCCACTCGAAACGCCGTCGTCTTCTTCTTGAATGGCCCGTGTTCAGGCTCGGCTGCGCGAATCAGCCGCTGCACCGCCTCGAGCGTGCCCACCCGGCCGAGTGCCAGCAGGATCGCCAGTTGCACGTCGCTGTCGGTCTCCTCATCGATCGCCGTGATCAGCGTGATCGCCGTCTTCTGATCGCGGTGAGCCGCAATCGCGAACGCGGCCTGCATTCGCACCTCAGGTGTCGGATCGCGCACCGCCGCACGCACCGCATGTCGTGCGCTCTCCGTGCTGAGTTGCATGAGCGCGTTCGTCGCCGACCGGCGTACCCGGGCTTCGGGGTGGTGCAGCAACCCCACCAGCGAATTCTCCGCAGCCACTGCCTTCATCTCCGCCGCCAGGTCGGCGGCGTTCCGCGCCACAAACCAGCGTGCGTCGCCGAGCATGTGGATCACCGCGGGGACGGCGGCATCGAGCTGCAGCAGCACCTCGAACATGGCCCGCCGGTCCTCCGTCGTCCGCGCCTGCGTCATCTGGTCGATCAGCGCTTCGGCGCCGTCCTGGCCGGTTCGCCCCAGCACTTCCGCCACGTGGTCACGGCGGCCGGGATCCCGCGACAGCAGCGACGCAACCCCACGCAACATGGTTTGCCTGGACATGCGGCGCACTGCCACGACGCAAGCGCGCTTCACATCCGGATCGGACGCCGATCGCTCGCACTGCACGACCCCATACATGAGGTCGGCCGCCGCCGCCGGATTCCCTTCGCGCGCGACCGTCTCGGCCAGCGTGACAGCATCGTCGAGCAAGCGGATGGCTTCAGCCGGATTTGCCACCGTCTCGAGCCGCGCAAGTAACGTCTCCGGAGAATCCTTGACCGCTCCCATGGCCGAGAACTGGAAGAACATCGCATCGCTCGCGTCCGACACCAACCCCGGCACCCGTGGCTCGAATCCCGAGGCCCCTTCCCGATCCGGTCGTGCGGCCTGGGGAAGCGCGGGCTTGGCCTGCGGTCCGCTCCCCGCCATGGGTTCGGCGGCGACCAGCCCACTGGTCCGACCCTCGGCCAACTCGCGAGCACGATCGAGAACCACCGCCGCGCGTGAACGGGGCTCGAAGACGATCTCGCTCAGGCCGGCCGCTGCCATTCGCGCTACGACGTCGGACACGCCCGGGAGCACCATGGGCATCGGCTCGTCGTCGGCCAGCAATTCCCCGTCGCGCGCGGTCAGCCGCACGGGTCCCTGCTTGCCGACCGCGACGGCCGCCCGCAACGCCATCTTCTGGTCGTCGACGTTGGTTGCGTCGTGGATCAGCAGCGAGACGAGTCGGGCGAACAGGCGCGCGAAGGTGGGCGAGTGATCCATGACGTGGTGTTTCGGTCCCCGTTGAGATGGCGAGATTCACGAAAACTAGGCCCTTTCCGTGCGCAGCCGCCAGCATTCGGCCCGTAGCCCGACTGGTTGGACCTCGAAGGCTGGACTAGACTTCGCCCTATCCCCTCCAATCAGTTCACCATGAAGACTCTTTCGCTTTCCTCGCTGTTATTCGCCGTCGCGGTTGCCGGCGCCTGCCAACCCGCCCTCCCCGGACGATCCAGCGCCCAGGCGCCCGTGGTCGTGCCAGACTCGGCGCGCATCCTCGCCGACATCGCCTATCTCGCCAGCAACCGGCTTGAGGGCCGGAGGGCCGGCACGCCGGGCAATGACAGCGCGGCCGCCTACATCGCGCGCCGCTATCAAGCCCTCGGGCTCGCCGCGATGACGCCGACGTCGTACCTCCAGCCCTTCGTCGCCCGACCCGCCGCTTCGGCGCACGCCGGATCGCCCGAACTGCTTCCCACGCAGAACGTCATCGCCATGCTTCCCGGTACGGACCCGGCGCTGCGTCAGGAATACGTCGTCGTCGGTGCGCACTTTGACCACCTCGGGCGCTCCACCGAGGGCGCGCTCGACCCCGAGGCCAAGGACGCCATCCGTAACGGCGCCGATGACAACGCCTCGGGCACCGCGGCCGTTCTCGAGCTGGCCCGTATCTTCCGCGCCTCGCCAACCCGCCGGTCGCTCATGTTCATCAACTTCAGCGCCGAGGAGGAAGGGCTGCTCGGCTCTGCGTACTTCGTGGAGCACAGCCCAGTGGCGCTCGACAGCGTGGACGCCATGGTGAACTTCGACATGGTGGGCCGGCTCAAGAACCGGCGGCTGATCGTCTACGGCGTGGCTACCGGCACGGAGTTCTCCGCCCTGCTCGACACGGCGAACCGCGAGCGCCTCACGATCTTTGGCCAGGGCGATGGCTTCGGCCCGTCGGACCAATCGTCGTTCTACGCCAAGAACATTCCGGTGCTCCACTTCTTCACCGATCTCCACGCCGACTACCACCGCGCCACCGATGTCGTGAGCAAGATCAACGCCGGAGGCGAAGCCACTGTCGTGGACATCGCCGAGCGCGTGATTCGCGACATCGCGGACCGGCCGGCCCGCGTCACGTTCTTCCGCGTGCCGGCGAAGCCCACCGTGGCCGCGTCAAGTTCTGGCAGTGACGTGTACTTCGGGTCCATCCCCGACATGGCAGCTGGCGACGTCAAGGGCGAGCGGCTCACCGGCGTCACGGCCGGCGGGCCTGCCGACGCCGGCGGCATCAAGGCAGGTGACATCGTGGTGGAATTCGGCGGCCTGGAAGTCACCGACCTCGAGAGCTATTCGGCCGCGCTGTACGCCCACAAGCCAGGCGATGTGGTGCAGGTCGTCGTGGTGCGCGACGGAAAGCGCATCGCGTTGCGCGTCACGCTCGGCAAGCGGGGAGAATAGCCGGCCCGCCGCCGGCTGCCCCCGCGTGACGCTGCACGCCTGGTCGAGCGCGCGGTTCACCTTTCCGCTCCCCGACGGACACCGGTTTCCGATCGACAAGTACGAACGGATCCGGCGGCAGGTGGTCGACCTGGGCATCGTGCCGATGGACTGTCTGCACGAACCGGAGTGCGTCAGCGCTGACGATCTTCTGCGCGTGCATACGCCCGAGTACGTCGAGCGATTCACCGGTGGAGGACTCACCGCACCTGAGGTGCGGCGGTTGGGGTTCCCGTGGTCGCTGGCACTCGTCGAGCGGTCCTATCGGGCCACGGGCGGTACCTGCGAGGCGGCCGGGCATGCGCTCGACTTCGGAATCGGGATGAACTTGGCGGGCGGCACGCATCACGCGTTCCCCGACCACGGCGAGGGGTTCTGTGTGTTCAACGACGTCGCCGTGGCCATTCGTGCCCTGCAGCACCGCGGGCGAATCGAGCGGGCTGCGGTCGTCGATCTCGACGTGCACCAGGGCAACGGCACCAACGCCATCTTCGCCGGCGACGCATCGGCCTTCACGTTCAGCATGCACGGCGGCCGGAACTACCCCCTCCGCAAGGTGGCCGGCGACCTCGACGTGGAACTGGGGGACGGCGCCGGCGACGTCGAATACCTGGGACGGCTGGCCACGGCCCTGCCCGGAGTCATCGCTCGCGCTCACCCGGACCTCGTGATGTACCTCGCCGGCGGCGATGCGCACGAGCACGACGCGCTCGGCCGGCTGTCGCTTACGCAACAGGGGCTGGCTCGCCGCGACGTGTTGGTGCTCGAGCACTGTCGCGAGGTGGGCATCCCAGTGGCCATTGTGATCGCAGGTGGCTACGGCCGCGATCTTTCCACCACAGTCGCCCTCCACGTGCAGACCGCTCGTATCGCGGCCGAGTTCACGTGACGTGCAGCGGGCATTCTGCCGCCCAAGGTCGCGGAATGCATGGGTTGGGCTCGTTGTGATCTAAATCACATCCTTGTAAGTTGTTTACCAACAAAGCTTTCTAAGCGTCTGGAGAGCGGCACCCCTCTTGCCCTCCTGGGACGCCGTAGCGAAGACGCAACCACCATAGCGGCCGGGCAACGACCAGTCATCCCCCCATTCCCCAATATCGGAGAACCACCCACCATGCCTCAGAATCGCAAGGGCTTTACCCTGATCGAACTTCTGATCGTCGTCGTGATCATCGGCATTCTGGCCGCGATCGCGATTCCGAAGTTCGCGAACACCAAGGACAAGGCGTACATCACCGCCATGAAGTCGGACCTGCGTAACCTGGTGACGGCTGAAGAGGCCTTCTTCTCCGATTCCTCGGCGTATTCGGCGACCCTGGACTCGCTCCATGTGAACTTCAAGCAGTCGACGGGCGTGGGCACGCCGGTGATCGCGACGGGCGCGGGCTTCTGGTCGGCGACGGTCACGCACACGATGCTGGCCGGGCATACCTGCGGCATCGCGATCAACACCTCGAACCCGATCAACACGGCGGCGGGCGAAGGCGCGCCAGTCTGTAACTAAGGCAGGCGCTGTTCGCAGCATCGGGGGCCGGACGCTCACGCGTCCGGCCCCTTTGCTATACTCGAGTCACGACGCGCGACGACCCGCTCTCCCCCACCACCGGCATGCCACCCAGCCCCCCATCGCCCCGCGCATCAGGATTCACCACGACGACGCCGGTTCCGCTATACTGGGCGGCGTACGGTCCGGGCGGCGGGCCGCGGGTGCTGGTACTCCACGGCGGCCCGGGAGCGGACCACGGGTATCTCTTACCCCAGATGCTCGAGCTGGCCGACGATCGGGAACTCCTGTTCTACGATCAGCGCGGCGGCGGCCGTTCGCGCACTGACGGCCGCGAGCCCATTACCTGGCAAACTCACGTCTCTGACCTCGGGGCGGTCGTTCGGGAGTTCGCGCTGCTCCCACCCGTCGTTATCGGCTACTCCTGGGGCGGGCTCCTGGCCGTGCTCTACGCGGCGGCCGCCGCGTCCGACACCTCGCTGCCCGCACCAGCTCGACTCGCACTCATTGACCCGGCCCCGATGTCACGGCAATTTCGGGATGCGTTCGAAGTGGAATTCGCTCGGCGCCAAGCGGCTCCGGCGGTACAGGCGCTGCGCGACGAGTTGGCCGCTTCGGGTCTGCAGGAGCGGAATCCGCAGGAGTACCGTCAGCGGGCATTCGAGCTGAGCGTGGCGGGGTACTTTGCGGATCCGCGAACGGCGCGCAACCTGACGCCGTTTCGGGTGGTGGAACGTGTGCAACGAACGGTGTGGGAGAGCCTGGGGGATTACGACCTCGTGCGCGATGGGCGGTTGGCAACAGTGCGCTGTCCGACCTTGATCGTGCACGGTAGGCAGGATCCGATCCCGCTGGCGTCGTCGGAGGCCTGCGCCCGCGCAACAGGCGCGGAGTTGGTGACGTTGGAAGCGTGCGGCCACGTGCCGTACGTTGAACAACCCGTGGCGCTCTTCCGGGCGCTGCGAGCGTTTCTCGCATGATCGCGGTTCGCCCGCACAGCCCTTTCGAGCCAACCGGATGTCTCTGACCGACAACATCATCCAGCCATACATCGCCACGATCGAGCCTGACGGGCACAAGCTGCAGGTGTCCTGCCGCGTGGCGTTCGACGGGATCGAGTACGTTGGCCGTCTCTGGTTCGCCGACGACGATTGGGAGGATTCGGGTATTCCCGATCGCGGTGCGCTTCCGGGCCGATCGCACGACGAGGTCATCGCGCTCGCCAAGCGGCTCGACGCGGCCGAGCTCACACTGCGCTACCGCCGTGCCCTTGCCGAGAAGCGCCGCTTCATGCATCTACGCAAGGCCACCGAAGAGATCCTCACCAAGATCCGCTACCTGAACCAGGTCGCCATCGCAATGCGGGCCGGCCTGCTCGACACAGAGGGCGCGGCGCAGGAAATCGAGCTCACTGAAAAACAGCTTCATGAGTGCGTGGACCGACTGAAGCGGCATGTCGGCATCCAGGGCTAGACCCCGGGGCCGACGTGGAGCGCTGCGCGGCGCGGCGCTCAAACGGCAGGCAACCGAGGTCCTCGGCCGGCTCCTCGCAGAGTATCCCGGCGCTCATTGCGCCCTCGATTTTCGCAATCCGTTTCAGCTGCTCGTGGCGACCATTCTCAGCGCGCAGTGCACCGACAAGCGGGTGAATTTGGTCACGCCGGCACTTTTCAAGAAATATCCCACGCCACAAGCGATGGCCCGGGCGCGCCGGGAAGACCTGGAGCAACTCATCAAGAGCACGGGCTTTTTTCGCAACAAGGCCAAGAGCCTCATCGGCATGGCCATCGCGATCACCGAAGCGCACGGAGGCATGGTGCCCGACACCATGGAAGCGCTCACGAGCCTTCCGGGCGTAGGACGCAAGACGGCCAACGTCATCCTCGGGAACGCCTTCGGCAAGAACGAAGGAATCGTCGTCGACACCCATGTGACGCGGCTCAGCGAACGACTTGGCCTCACCCGGGCGAACACCGCGGAGAAGATCGAGGCCAGCCTCACCCCGCTCTTTCCACGTGAGCGCTGGACCATCCTTTCGCATCTCCTCATCGAGCATGGGCGGCGGGTCTGCCTGGCCCGAAAACCCAAGTGCGGCGAGTGCGTGCTCGCCAACATCTGCCCCAGCGCGGACGTCTGAACTCCAACTCCCGCACGGCTTGGGAATTGCCTAGTTTACGACTCGCCAATCCTCCATCTTCCCTTTTGCCCGCCAATCCGTGAGCAAGACCGCCACCTTCGAAACCAACCGCGGCACCATCGTCGCCGAGCTCTACGAGGTCGAGGCGCCGAATACCGTCGCCAACTTCGAGAAACTGGCCAACGCAGGCTTCTACGACGGCGTGAAGTTTCACCGCGTGATTCCCGACTTCGTCGTCCAGGGGGGCGACCCGCTCTCCCGCGATCTGCCGGAAGGCGACCGGCGCATCGGTACCGGAGGCCCGGGCTACAAGATCAAGTGCGAGACCGCCGGGAATCCCCGCCGCCACCAGGTGGGCGCGCTCTCCATGGCGCACGCCGGGAAGGACACCGGCGGCAGCCAGTTCTTCATGGTGCTGAGCGAGGCCAACACCCGCCATCTCAACGGAGTCCACACCGTCTTCGGCCAGATCACGCAGGGCCTCGACGCCATGAAGTCCATTCGACCGAACGACGTGATGAACACGGTGCGGGTCGCATAGCCGCCCCGCCGCTCAGGAGCTCTCATGACCGACTCGCACGACGCACACCAGACACGCACCAGCGACATGAAGGCCGGCTTCATGGGCCTCATCTTCGGTGTGATCTGCCTCTTCGCGATTCTGTATGGAATCGTCCGGCTCACCAACCATCATTTCAATTCCGAGAAGCCGGCCGCCGAAGCCACGAAGTAGGTGAGCACAGCAGCGTGAGTCCACCACCGTTCCGCTCACGCTCGGCCGGCGAGCCCCGGGAACGAAGCCTGGGACAAGCTGTTCGCACTCTCCGTTCCGGACACTGGCGACGTGTCTGCCGTCTCGCGATTGATGCCGACGCTGCGCCTATCGGTCCGGGACCCTAAGAGACAATATTCGGAAGCCTTGCCGAACGAGGAGCGAACAGCCGCCATGCCCGATCTGCCATCCCGTGAATCCGCGCTCGCCCTGATGCAGGAGTACACGGCCAGCGAATCACTTCGTAAACACATGCTTGCAGTCGAGGCCGCAATGCGGGCCTACGCTCTCAAGTTCGGCGAGGACCCCGAGCGGTGGGGGCTTGCCGGGCTGATTCATGACTTCGACTACGAGCGGTATCCCAACGCCCAACACTCAGCCACCGACGAACATCCGGCGCACGGTGTGGGTGTGCTTCGCAGCATGGGCTGGCCCGAGGACATCCTGCAGGCCATCCTTGGGCACGCCACCTATTGCAACGTGCCAAGGGAGACCCGGATGGCCAAGGCGCTGTTCGCGGTGGATGAACTCACGGGACTCATCACGGCCACGGCCCTCGTCAAGCCGACCCGGAGCATTTATGACGTGGACGCACGATCGGTGCGGAAGAAGATGAAGGACAAGGCATTCGCCCGGGGGGTGAGCCGGGAGGACGTGCTGCTCGGCGCACAGGAACTGGGCGTGGAACTCGATGAGCACGTTCAGTTTGTGATCGAGGCCATGCGCGGGGTGGCTCCCCAACTGGGGTTGGCCGGCACGCCAGGGGTCCCCTGACCAATGTTCAACGCCTTCTTGGCCCCTCGCGTACATCCAGTTGAACAACGTCGAGACGCCAATGACCGTAGCGACCGCTCTCAGGCACCCCCAGCTAAGGGCGCCCGTGGCTGACGCGGGCAGGCCGGAGCGGGAGCACGTTCTTGCGGCGCAACGCGGCGACCAGGAGGCGTTCGCGGCACTCGTGCATCTGCACCAGCGCCGGGCCTATGCGGTCACGCGGGCGATCGTTTCGACGCATGAGGACGCGGAAGACGCGGTCCAGGAAGGGTTCTTGCACGCTTATCGCGCGCTCGACCGGTTCCTGCCCGACCAGCCCTTCGGCGCATGGTTGTACCGTATCATGGCCAATTCGGCGCTCGACCTGGTCCGGCGCCGGAAGGTTCGCGATGCGGATGAGTTGACAGAAATGGTGGCGCTGCCATTCCATGATCCGGGTGAGGCGGATGAGTTGCGGGGGCGGTTGAACGAAGCGGTAACGCACCTTACAGACCGGCAGCGGTCGGTCATTGTAATGCATGATGTAGAAGGGTTCACGCACGGCGAGATCGGCGGCATGCTCGGTATTCCAGAGGGAACGGCCCGGTCCGACCTGCACCACGCCCGCACGACGTTGCGCGGGCTCTTGAAAGACGTATGGAGTGACCTATGAGCGATCTGCGACTGGTACACGGGCACGAGGACGACGAGATCACGCGCGGATTGCGCGAGATGTACGCCGCCCCGAGCAGTGAGGCGTACTGGGGCGAGCTCGAAGCGCGCATCATGCACCGCATCTCAGGTGTGGAGCTGGGGTGGTGGACCGAACTCGATCATTGGACCCGCCCGGCGCTGCTCGCGGCGGCGGCCCTCATCCTCGCCTGCTCGGCGGCGCTCTTCCGCGCCCATCAGGCCGAGCAGACCACCGCGTACGAAGCACTGTTGGCGCCCATCCCGGGCCCCCTCGAGACGGCTGTGCGCCCCATGCTGCAGGACACGCGCGACGGAACGGCGCGCTACGTCCTGACGCGGGACTGAGGAGAAGCGATCATGGACCGGCCAAAGCAACAGGCTCTGCTCTTCCTGCTCGGTGCCGTGCTGGTAGGCGGAGTGCTGGGGTTTTCCGCCGACCGCGTGATGCAGCGGCGTCCCAATAGCTGGGCCGAGCGCACCACGATGTACGACGACATCGAGCTCACACCCACGCAGCGCGCGTCCGCCGATTCGCTGTTCGACGCCACGAATTGCGCGGTGGTGGCCGTGGTCAGCCCGTTGCGCCCGGTGATGGACTCCATTCGCCTCGACGGCAGGCGCAAGTTCCGCGCCCTGCTCACACCCAGCCAGCTCTCCTCGCTGGACGCCCGCATCCGGGCCGACTCCGCGCGCCGCGCGCGCGGGGACACCACCCATCGCGGCAGACAACCCAATTCCAGACAGGACGCCTGCAAAAAATGAAGAAGTTTCTGATTCTGGTGGCGCTGCCCGCCGCGCTCGCGGCACAGCAGCCGGCCGCGGATTCGCTGCGCCCCATATCGCTCAAGGAAGCCATCGCCCGCGCCACCCAGTACGCGCCGGCAGCCGTGGCCGCCCAGGGGCAGATCTCGACGGCCCACGCCGGCGTGACCTCGGCCTATGCGCAGTTCATCCCGAGTCTTTCCTGGTCCATGGGCCAGACCCAGCAGAGCGGATCCCGGTTCGGGTCGTCGGGCACCATCGTGCCCTATTCCGCACAACCCTGGTCGTACAGCGACGGCCTCCGCTTCGGCCTCACCGTGTTCGACGGCGGCCAGCGGTTCGCCGGCGTCCGTACGGCCAAGGCGGCGGTCCGGAGCGCCGAAGCCAACGAGGTGGCGCAAAAATTCACCATCGCCCTGAACGTCAAGACGCAATACTACAACGTGCTCGCCGCCCTCGAGTCGGAGGGCGCCGCGCGCGCCCAGCTCCAGCAGGCCGTCGAGCAGATGAAGGTGTCCGTCGCCAAAGTCCTGGCCGGCGCGTCCACCAAGTCCGATTCGCTGCAGTCGGGCATCCAGGTCGGGAACGCCCGCCTCGCGCTCCTCCAGGCGCAGAACAACTTCCAGGTGGCCTCGGCCGCGCTCACCCAACTGGTCGCCACGCCCTACCTGGTCACGGCCGATCCCGCGGATACGCTCTCCCTGGAACTCACACCCGTGGACAGCGCCCTGATCGCGCATCTCGCCGCCCAGGGACCCACGATCAGAGGAGCCGA